>NZ_NIVS01000032.1 GCF_002205165.1 Stenotrophomonas maltophilia
CGGCGGGGGCGGCGGCGGGTATGGCCCCGGACCCGGCGGATGCGGACCTGGGCCTGGACCTGGGCCTGGACCGGGCGGATGCGGACCTGGGCCCGGTCCTGGCGGATGGGGTCCCGGCCCGGGTCCCGGCCCCGGAGCAGGGTGGGGACCTGGACCAGGATGCGGACCCGGCTCCGGGCGTGGGCCCGGACCGGGATGTGGCGCAGGGCCCGGCCCGGGCGGATGCGGCGCGAAGCCACCCCCGCCGTGCGCGAAGCCTCCGCCGCCAAAACCGCCGGCATGCGCGATCGAGGGATGGGCAAAGCCGCGCAGGCCCGGCCGTGCCTGGGCGTCGGCCGGCAGCAACGCGCTGCCCAGCAGCAGGGTGATCAAGGCGGGCGCCAGTGCGGCGCGAAGCGTGGTGGAACGGTCCATGCTCAGTTCTCCCCGTCGGTCGCGGTCTGCGCGGCCAGCGCGACCGGAACGAACACGATCTTGGTGGCCCCCTTGGGGTCGAAGGCCAGTTCCTTTGCGGTCACCGCGCGCCGCGTGTCCCAGTTCAACGTGGCCTGGTAGGTGGGCAGGGCCGGATCGCTGTGGCTGGTGATGGCCAGTTGCCGCGGCAGATGCGTGGCATCGGAGATCCAGACCTGCCAATCCACGCCGGGCTGCCGGAAGGCGTAATGGTGCGTGGCCTCACCGCCGATGCGGGCACTGCCGACCAGCAGTGCCGACTGGAACTGATCGGTCGGGAACGCCGGCGTGCCCCACAGGAACAGGTCGGCCAGCGGCAGTTCGATGCCATAGGTGGTGGCCGATTCGGACAGCAGCGCCTGGCTGCTCTTGTTCAATCCATCCAACGTGGCGTAGTACTTCAGGCGCGGGGAGTAGATGGTCAGCGCCTTGCCGTCATAGAACAGCTGGCGGTGCTGCTGGTCGCTCTGGATTTCCGCGAAGAAGTGGTCCGGCCCGAGCACGCGATACGTGACGGTGCCAGGCAGCGCGATCTTCTGGCCGTCGTCGAGCACGTATTCGGTGCTGGTCGTGGCGCTCAACGAGAAGTGCGGCAGTGCGCGAAGGGCGGTGCCCATGCGGGTGAGCGCCTGGATCGCCTCGGCATCGATCGTCGCGGCAGCGGTCTGCGCAACTAGCGGCGGGGGTGACAACAGCAGCGGTCCGGCCAGGACCAGCGCCAACAGTAGGCGCGAAGGGGTGCGCGGCATGACGGTCTCCAGAGTGTCGTCGGTCGGCCGCGCGACCGGCCGACCCTGTTGACACTCTGCGCACCGCCCACGCGGCGGACAACCGGAGTTACACGGTACGCCGCTAGGTATTTATACGCAGGCACCGGCCGCACACCGGCGCCTGCGCGGTGCGCTCAGGGGCCGTGGGGGGAGGGTGGGCCGCCGGCGGCGATCCAGTCCTCGACCGCCTGGCTGACCACCGTCATCGGCATCGCCCCATTGCCCAGGATCAGATCATGGAAGGCCCGGATGTCGAAGCGGTCGCCGAGTTGCCTGCGGGCGTGCTCGCGCAGCTCCAGCAGGCGCAGCTGGCCCATCTTGTAGGACGAGGCCTGGCCGGGCTGCACCAGATAGCGATACACCTCGATGCGGACGTCGCCCGGCGTCATTCCGGTCTTGGCCTGCATGTAGGCCATTGCCTGTTCGGGTGTCCACTGTTTGCGATGCAGGCCGGTATCGACCACCAACCGTACCGAGCGGAACATTTCGGCCTGCAGCCGGCCCAGATCGCCGGCCGGGTCATCGCGGTAAACACCGGCCTCGGCCATCAACTGTTCGGCATACAGCGCCCAGCCCTCGCTGAACGCGCTCGGGTTGAGGCTGCGGCGCAGCATCGGCAGATCGGTCAGGGTCTGGCCGATCGAGATCTGAAAGTGATGGCCGGGCGAGCCCTCGTGATAGGTGAGGGTGGGAATGCTCCAGCGCGTGTTGGAGGTGATGTCGCCCAGGTTGATGAAGAACGTGCCGGGCCGTGAGCCATCCATCGCCGGCGGATAGTAGTAACCGCCGGGCGAGGTCGCCTGCATGTGCACGGGCACCGGCTGCACCACCAGTGGCTGCGTTGGCAGGTGGCCGAAGTAGGTCGGCAGGATCGGGCCCAGGTCGCTCAGCCGCTGTTGAATGTCGCCGAGCAGTGCCTGGCGCCCGGCCTCGCTGTCCGGATACAGGTAGCGCGGATCCTTGCGCAGGGTCTCGATCCGCGCGGCAACCGTGCCGTCGCGCAGACCAAGCTGTTTCAGGCGGGCATCCATGGCCGTGTCCAGACGCGCGACTTCACGCAGGCCGATCTGGTGGATCGTATCGGCATCCAGATCGGTGCTGGTGTACCAGCGCAGTGCCGCGTCGTAGTACGCCTTGCCCTCGGGCAGCGCCCACACGCCCTTGTTGCCGGGGTGGGTGGCCAGCGTGGCCTGCACATCCTCGAGCAGGCGCTGATACCCAGGATTGACGGCCTCGCGTACGGCGGCGGTCGCCTCGGCGATCAGCTCGGCCCGGCGCGGCGCGGCGATGGCGGGCACCTTGTCCAGTTTGCGCTGCAGTGACTGCACCCACAGGCTGTTTTCCGGGGCAGGCGTGAGCAGCGCGCGGAACTGGTTGGCCGCCCCCTCCAGTGCCACCTCCGGCGGCACCACGCCCTGGCTGGCCTGCATGGCCATGTTGGCGCGGACCTGGTCCAGCTTGGGGCCCATGGCGCGCAACCGCGCAATGTAATGGCGGGCACTGGTCTGGTCGGTCACCGCATGCTGGTTGTCCATGAACTGCGGCAGGTTGACCGGCAGGCTGAACAGCTGATCCACCGCATAGGTGCTGCCGCCGACCGGCAACCACGCCGCGGCCCAGGGCACCGCCATCAGATCGATCTGGGCCTGATAAAACCAGCGCGCCAGGCCGTCACTGAGACGCTGCTGCGGATCCAGGGGCGCACCGTTCCAGGCCTTGATCTGGGCGAGGTTGTCGGCCATCGCGCGACGGTTGACCTCGCGCCTTGCCAGCGAGACGTCGGTCAACTGGTCGGACAGATCACCCGCTGCGTCGCCGCTGATGCCCAGCATGGTGCGCAGTTCGGGATCGGCGTTGATCGCGGCCATCGTCTGCGCATCGAGCAGTGCGTTGAACGAGGTGGGGGCAGCGGCGCTTGAGGGCGCAGGCGTCTGTGCACGCGCCTCGGGGAGAGGCAGGGACGCCGCGCCGGCAATGGTGAGCGCAAGCAGGGCAGGGACAAGGCGGGCGGGCGTGATCGGAAACACAGGGCGATCTCCGTTGGCGGGCAGGCTGCGCGCAGGCTACGCCTGTGCGTGTGCGGCTGCACCTGCGGATCGTCACCTCCGCGCACGTGCCGCTCTCGGGCGGTCGTTCGACGCCGCATGGCGAACACCGTTGGCTATCTGGATATGCCCACGGGTAAGGGCGTTCGTCGCTGAGCCGTTGCCGCCATCGAATGAAATCAGTGACTTGACCACTGGCGCCGCGCAATGCGTCCGGGCGGGTCAGGGCGGGCACGTCGGGACGGATTGACGCTCCGCAACAAGTTTGCAACATGTGCCGCAGGTCACCTGGGGGAACCTGTCTTGCCTGCATTTCATCTGCCACGGCGATGTCGCCGCTGACGTATCGCCTGCGCTGCGCTCCATCGTCTCTTGCGGGCTTCGCCCGACCTTTGCGGAAGTTGCCATGAATCCTCGCGCCACCGTGCTGCGACGTCGCCGTCTGTCCGTCGCCGTGCTTGCCAGCCTGCTCACCACCCTGCCTGTCCACGCGCAATCGTCCGTCACCGCGCCGGCGGTCACCCAGCTTGACCAGCTCACCGTGCTCGGCAACCGCACCCAGGCACGCACCGTGCTGGAATCGCCGGTCCCGATCGATGTGCTCGGTGCCCAGGACATCCGCAGCAGCGGCTACACCGACATCAGCCAGATCCTGCAGTCGCTGCTGCCCTCGTTCAATTTCCCGCATCCGACCACGCCGGACGGCAACACCCACATCCGCTCGGCGACGCTGCGCGGGCTGTCGCCGGATCAGACCCTGGTGCTGGTCAACGGCAAGCGCCGGCATGCCAGCGCCTGGGTCAACACCGGCGGTACGGTCGGCAAGGGCGCGGTCTCCACCGATCTGAATGCCATCCCGGTCAGCGCGATCGAGCGGGTGGAGGTGCTGCGCGATGGCGCGTCCGCCCAGTACGGTTCGGACGCGATCGCCGGGGTGATCAACATCGTGCTGCGCGAGGATGCCGGGTTCGAAGGGCGCGTCAGCCGCGGCACCACCCGCGATGGCGGCGGCGGTACGACGGCCGTCGCGCTGGATACCGGCGTGGCCTTTGCCGACGGCGGTGGCCTGCACCTGACCTGGGACTATCGCGACCGCAAGGCGGCCAACCGCGCGCTGCCCGATACGCGCCAGCAGTACTTCGGGATCGGTCGCAACGGTGCGCCGGTGTCCCCCTCGGGCACCTTCGGCTCCGGTACCGGCCTGGCCCCGATCGGCGGTGCGGCGGCAGGTGCGGTCGCCGATCCGCGTGAGGCCAGCATCGACCGCGATGCGCTGTGGCGCTTCGCCGACTCGGCCGACACCGTGGAGAAAACCGTGTTCGGCAACCTGCGCAAGCCGCTGGCCTGGGCCGAGGGACTGGAGGCATACGCGTTCGGTGGCTACGGGGTGAGCGAGGGCAGCTCCAACGCCTCGCTGCGCCGCGCCGGCCAGGTCGAGAATGTGCGTGCGATCTACCCTGACGGGTTCCTGCCGTGGGTGGATACGCAGAGCACGAACGCCTCGCTCGGTGCAGGCCTCAAAGGCCTGCTCGGTGACTGGCACTGGGACCTGAGCAGCGTCTACGGCCGCAACAAGCTGGTCTATCGCACCCGCAACACGCTCAACGCCACCCTGGGTGCCGACAGCCCGACCGCGTTCTACAACGGTGCGCTGGAGGCCTCGCAGTGGACCACCAATCTGGATGCCAACAACAGCGTCGAGCTGGGCTGGCATGCGCCGCTGCGCCTGGCGGTGGGCGCGGAGTTCCGCCGCGATACCTATGGCATTTCGCCGGGTGAACTCAACTCGTATGTGTGGGGCCCGGCACGCGTGCTCGACGGCCCTTCGGCCGGCAGCGTGCCGACCATCGGCTCGCAGGGCTTTGCCGGCATCCAGCCGGCCGACGCGGGCAACCACCATCGGCATAACGTCTCGGCCTATGCCGAGGCCGAGACCGATGTCACCGACCGTTTCCTGGTGTCGCTGGCCGGGCGCTGGGAGGATTACAGCGATTTCGGCAGTACCACCAACGGCAAGCTCGCGCTGCGTTACCAGCTCGATGGCGGGGTCGCGCTGCGCGCCTCGGTCAGCAGCGGCTTCCATGCCCCCGCACTGGCCCAGCAGTACTTCAGTTCCACCAGCAGCCGCACCCTCAACAACGCGTTGACCGGTGTGCCGGAGTACGTGCTGGTGCGCACCGCACCGGTGGATACGGTGGAGGCGCGCGCGCTGGGCGCGCGGTCGCTGGAGCCGGAGCAGGCCACCAATCTCACCGCCGGCCTTACTTGGGGCATCGGCGGGCTGAGTGCCTCGCTGGATGTGTACCGGATCGACATCGATGACCGCATCTTCCTCTCCAGCAACTTCGTCGATGGGGCCGGTTCCACCGCGATCCGCGATTATCTGGCGGCGCTGGGATCACCGGGGGTGACCAGCGTGCGCTACTTCAGCAATGCCGCAGACACCCGCACGACCGGCGTGGATGCATCGGCGCGCTACCTGTGGGACCTGGCCGACCATGGCCGGCTGACCGCGACGGTCGCCTACAACCGCAACAAGACCGAGCTGACCCACGTCGCCTCGACCCCGGCCCAGCTCACCGCACTCGGCGTGCGCACGCCCCTGTTCGATGTCACCGAGCGCACCCGCGTGGAGAAGGGCCAGCCGCGCGACAACCTGACCGTTGCGCTGGGCTGGGACGTTGGGCGCTGGGGCCTGCACCTGGGCACGCACCGGTACGGCGAGATCGAAGGCGTGGCGGCGACCAACCAGAGCGCGGCCAACGTCGCCGCCTTCGCGCAGGGCTCGACTCGTTTCCGCACGCTGCCAACCGAAGCCGGCACGGCCGGCAACTTCGATGTGATCCAGAAGCTGGAGGCGCGCTGGGTCACCGATCTGGACATCGCTTTCCGCGCCACCGACACCGTCACCCTGGTGGTGGGCGCGAACAATCTGTTCAACACCTATCCCACCCGCAACATCGCCACCACCCCGCAGGTCTCCGGTGCGGATACCTTTGGCGTGTTCCCGTACAGCGAGCTGTCGCCGTTCGGCTGGAGCGGTACGTACTACTACGCACGCCTGGAGGCCCGTTTCCAATGACCCATTCCACGATGGCAGGCACGCTGCCTGCCGACCCGCAGCGCCGCCACTGGCTGCGTGCCGGCCTGACCAGTGCGGCGGTCGCCGCGCTGGCACCGGTCGCCGGATCGGCCGCTGCAGCCGCACCGTCCGCTGCCGCCGACACCGCTCCCGATCTGCTGCGGCTGGACCTCAACGAAAGCAGTTACGGTCCCTCGCCGCGGGTGGGGCCGGCGGTGCAGCGTGCGCTGGTGGAAGCGCCGCGCTACGTGAGCGCCGCCCAGCTGCAGGCCCTGCAGGTGCAGATCGCCACGCTGGAAGGGGTCGCGCCGGAGCAGGTCATCGTCGGTGAAGTGCTGGAAGCCCTCGGCCAGCACCTGGCGCTGAGCCAAGGCGCCGGTGGGTTCATCTACTCGGTGCCCGGTTATGGCGCCCTGGTGGATGCGGCCAGGCCCTTTGGCGGGCGGGCGCTGGAAGTGCCGCTGAGCGCGCGGCTGGAGAATGATCTGCCCGCATTGCTGGCCGCGATCGCGCCGGACACCCGCGCGCTGTTCGTGGTCAATCCGCACAACCCCTCCGGCACGCTCAGCCCGGGCGCGGACTTCGATCGTTTCGTGACCGCCGCGCAGGCGCGCACGCTGGTGATCGTCGATGAGGCCTACCTGGACTACCGTGAGGATGCCGCCGCGTTGAGCGCGGTGCGCCTGCTGCGGCAGGGCCAGAACGTGGTGGTGTTCCGCACGCTGGGCAAGATACACGCGCTGGCCGGGCTGCAGGTCGGCTATGCGCTGGCGCCGACGGCGTTGGCCACGGCCCTGCACCAGCGCGGGGTCGGTGGCGCGCACGCGCAGAACCAGCTCTCACTCGCCGCGGCAGCGGCGTCGCTGGCTGATACCGCCCACGTGGCCCAGGTCCGGCGCAGCGTTGCGCTGGAGCGGCAGCGCTGGCAGCAGGTGCTGACCGGGCTGGGCCTGCGTTCAACCGAGGCGGCCGGCAATTTCGTGTTCGTCGACACCGGGCGCCCGCACGCAGCGGTCGCAGCCGGGTTGCTGCAGCAGGGCGTCCGCATCGCGCGGGTGTTCGCACCGTATGACACCTGGGTGCGGATCACCATCGGCACGCCGGCGGAGAACCAGCGCGCGCAGCAGGCCTTGCGTCACGTGCTGGCCTAGCCGCGGACGCGCTCGAAGCCGTCCGCGCTCCAGTCTTCGCTGCCCACCCCGTGGTGGATGACGAACAGCCCCTGCGGATCGTAACGGCGCTTGGCGGCCTGCAGGCGAGGGTAGTTCGGCCCCCAGAACGCCTGCTGCCAGTCTTTCTGGAAGTAGTCGCTCTCGGAAACGTAGGCCGGTGCGGACGGGGCCACCGCGCTCAGTGCCTGGTAGGCGCGTGCCACGTTCAACGCACCCCGGCGTGCACGGGGCTCGTCCACGTTCAGGCCCAGGCCCGGGAAGACCGGTCCGCCGGCATTGCCGATGATGGCCAGCGCGAAGGCATCCAGCACCGCAGGATGGGTGGCGGTGTCTCGGCTGGCCGCCAGCGCGGCGGCCGGGGCGCCGAACAGGCCCTTGTTGCAGTGCAGGCCGACATCCATGTGCTCGGCTGCGGCACAGATCGCGGCCGCCGCCTGCTCCCGCCGCGCATCATCCAGCAAGCCCGACGGCAGCCAGGCCGAGGCGTAGCCGTGCAGGAACCAGCCGACCTGGCCCTGATCACCCTTCCACAGCATGTGCCGCGGCGAGGCACCCGCGCGGGTGTCCTCGGCAATGAACCCGGGGGCATGCTGGCGGAAGAAATCGGCATCCCAGAAATCGCGGGCCGGCATCGCCATGGCCTGCAGGGGGTCGGTGATCGTGTAGCCCGGCCGTGCACGCACCCATGCCAGGAACGGCGACCAGGTGGCTTCGGCCGCGTCGCGCGACAGCCCCTGGAACACCATCGAGACCGAGAGCCGGCGCGTGTCGGTGAAGGTGATCTGCTCGCCCCAGTGCGGGTTGCACAGGGTATCGCGGTAGAAGCGCAGCATCTCCGCCGCCAGGGCCTGCCAGCTGGCGTCGTCGCTGGCCTGGATCTGGCAGGAGACGCCGCCGAAGGTGTCGGGCAGGGCGTGGGTGCGCAGCGTCATCCGGGTCACGATCCCGAAGCTCGCCGCGCAGCCGCCTTTCAAGGCCCAGAACAGCTCCGGGTCGTTGTCGGCGTTGACGATGCGGATCTGCCCGTCGGCGGTGACGATCTCCGCCTCGAGCAGGCTGGCGGCAGCGGTGCCATGGGCCTTGGAGAAGCTGCCGAAGCCACCACCGGTGACCAGCCCGGTCACGCCCACGGAGGTGCAGCCACCGCCCTGGACATAGCGGCCGCCACGCGTGGTGACTGCATCGTAGGCATCGATCCACATCGCCCCGGCGCCAACGCTGACCGCCGGCTGCGGCGCCGTGCCCGGGCGGGCGTTGTGGGCGACGAACACATCGTGCAGCTCGACCTGGTTCATCGCGCGGGTCCAGACCAGCAGCGAATCCGGTGCGCAGGACGTGCCGTGGTAGCTGTGCCCACCGCCTTTGACCACCAGCCGCAGCCGGTGGGTACGGGCGAAGTTCACCGCGGCGGCGACATCGGCGCTGTTCGCGGCCGACACCACCTTGGCACTGGGTAAGGAGTGCCACGCACCGAAGTAGCCACTGGTCTGGGTCAGGGCGGGCTGGTCGCCGAGGAAGAAGGGGTTCTGCAACTGCTCCAGGGCGGCCGCGCGGGTGGCAGGGTCAGCCAGGAACGGCGACTGCGGGACCGACAGCCGGCCGCCCACTGCACGCGACAGCCGGTCCCACTCGGCCGCCGCCGGCCACGCCGCGCTCCCCGGCCGCACCCTTGCGCCGGTCGCCGCGAAGGCGGGCCCGGCCTTGAGCAGCATCGGCAGCAGCGGCAGGGTCAGCCCGGCCTTGAGGCAATCGCGTCGTTTCATGGAAGTCGTTCCTGCGCTGGGCGCTGTGCGTGATGCCAATCAGTGTGATCCCGCGAAGGCCAGTGAGCATTGGGCTGGGGCTGGATGCCGGGGGGAAGGGACGAATGGTGGTGGCCCAGGGGCCACTGGTGCGAAGCAGTGACGGCGCGATGGCGGGCCGGTTGACGCATGCCCGACGCGGCATACCCTAGTCTGGTTCCATTGCGCTCGCGGCCGATGCCGGGCGGGCGTCCTACGACCTCTGGATCCATGCCCACCTCGAACGACCTCACCGGCTCACTGGCCACCTTCACCCCGGCCACGCGCGCCTGGTTCAGCGCGGCGTTCACCGCGCCCACGCTGGCGCAGGACCACGCCTGGGCCGCGATCAGCGCCGGCCAGCACACGCTGGTGATCGCGCCGACCGGTTCGGGCAAGACCCTGGCCGCGTTCCTGCACGCGATCGACCAGCTGTTCCGCAGCGGTGAGCCATCCAGCGATCCGCCCGCCGATCCAGCGCCGGCGAAGAAGCGCGGCACCCGCGTGCTGTACCTCTCGCCGATCAAGGCGCTCGGGGCCGATGTGCAGCGCAACCTGCAGATTCCCTTGCAGGGCGTCAGTGCCGAGCGTGAGCGGCGCGGCGATCCGGCGGTCAACCTGTCCGTGGCGATCCGCACCGGGGATACCACGGCCGCGGAGCGGGCGCGGCTGGTCCGGCGCCCGCCCGACATCCTGATCACCACGCCCGAATCGTTGTTCCTGATGTTGACCTCGCAGGCGCGCGAGACGCTGCGCGACGTGCATACCGTGATCATCGATGAAATCCATGCGGTGGCCGGCAGCAAGCGCGGCACCCATCTGGCGCTGAGCCTGGAGCGGCTGGAGTCCCTGCTGGCGGTGCCCGCGCAGCGCATCGGGCTGTCGGCCACGGTGCGTCCGGTCGAAGAAGTCGCGCGGTTCCTCGGGGGCGACCGCCCCGTCAGCGTGATCCATCCACCGTCGCAACGGGCGCTGGACGTGCGCATCGTCGTGCCGGTGGAGGACATGGCCGACCTGCCGCCACATCCGGGCGCGTCCGACAGCGCTGCATCCTCCGGGCGGCTGGGGTCGATCTGGCCGCACGTGGAGGCCAGCATTCTCGATCAGGTGCTGGCGCGGCGCTCCACCATCGTGTTCGCCAATTCGCGCGGCGTGGCCGAGAAGCTGACGGCGCGGCTCAACGAGCTGCATGCCGAGCGCCTCGCGCAGAGGCCAACGCCGGGCCCGGCCGCCGAACACTATGGTTCCTTCAATGGGGGCACCGCCGCGCGCTCGGCCGGGGCGGAGGCGCTGATCGCACGTTCACACCACGGCTCGGTCTCCAAGGAGCAGCGCCGCGAGATCGAACAGGCGCTCAAATCCGGCGCGCTGCGCTGCGTGGTCGCCACCTCCAGTCTGGAACTGGGCATCGACATGGGCCTGGTCGATCTGGTCATCCAGGTCGCCGCGCCGCCCTCGGTGGCCAGCGCGCTGCAGCGGGTGGGGCGCGCCAGCCATCAGGTGGGCGGCACCTCCACCGGCCTGGTCTATCCACGCACCCGCCGCGATCTGATCGATGCGACAGTCGCGGTGGAGCGGATGCTCGCCGGCCAGATCGAGGCTATCGACCCACCGCGCAATCCGCTGGATGTGCTGGCCCAGCAGACC
The DNA here is from genome assembly GCF_002205165.1 of Stenotrophomonas maltophilia. Classification (GTDB taxonomy): domain Bacteria; phylum Pseudomonadota; class Gammaproteobacteria; order Xanthomonadales; family Xanthomonadaceae; genus Stenotrophomonas; species Stenotrophomonas maltophilia_N. Next base: position 10,951 of record NZ_NIVS01000032.1, read on the forward strand.
GTGGCCGCTGCAGCGATGGAGACGCTGCAGGTGGAGGCGTGGTTTGCCTGCGTGCGTCGCGCCGCACCGTACCGGTCGCTGCCGCGCAGCGCTTTCGATGCCACCCTGGACATGCTGGCCGGGCGTTACCCGTCCGATGATTTCGCCGGGTTCCGCCCTCGGCTGGTCTGGAACCGTGAGACCGGTGAGCTGAGCGCGCGGCCTGGCGCGAAGCAGCTGGCGGTCACCAGCGGCGGCACCATTCCCGACCGCGGCATGTTCAGCGTGATGCTGCCCGAAGGCGAGGAACGCGCGGGGTCGCGTCGGGTAGGCGAACTGGACGAGGAAATGGTCCATGAGTCGCGGGTCAACGATGTGATCACCCTCGGCGCGACCTCGTGGCGTATCGAACAGATCACCCATGACCAGGTGGTGGTGACCCCGGCACCGGGCCGTTCGGCGCGGCTGCCGTTCTGGCGTGGAGAGGGCGTGGGGCGGCCGGCCGAGCTGGGCGAAGCGGTCGGCGCGTTCATCGGCGCGCTGGAAGCGGCGGTCGGCGAGGGCGACGTGCCCCCGACCCTGCGGGCGCGCCTGCAGGCCGATGGGCTGGCCGACAACGCGATCGCCAACATCGTCGGCCTGCTGGGCGAACAGCGTGAGGCGACCGGCCGGCTGCCCACCGATCGCACCCTGGTGGTGGAGCGCTGCCGCGACGAGGCCGGCGACTGGCGGTTGATGCTGCATTCCCCGTATGGCCGGCGCGTGCATGACCCGTGGGCGCTGGCGATGGCCGCGCGCATCCGCGAGCGCTGGGGCATCGATCCGGCGGTGGTGGCCAGCGACGACGGCATCATCGCGCGGCTGCCCGACGCTGCCGGCCGCCTGCCCGGGGCAGAGCTGTTCCTGTTTGAGCCGGAGCGGCTGCGCAGCGAGGTGACCCGTGCGGTGGGTGGCTCGGCCTTGTTCGCCGCCCGCTTCCGCGAATGCGCGGCGCGTGCGCTGTTGTTGCCGCGGCGTACGCCGGGCCGTCGCTCCCCGCTGTGGCAGCAGCGCCTGCGCGCGGGCGAACTGCTCGGGATCGCGCAGGGCTACCCCGAATTTCCGATCCTGATCGAAACCGCGCGCGAATGCCTGCAGGACGTCTACGATCTGGACGCACTGGACGGGTTGATGCAGCGGCTGGCCGACGGGCGCGTGGCGATGGCCGAGGTCACCACCGAGGTGCCGTCACCGTTCGCGGCGAACCTGCTGTTCGGCTACGTCGCCGAGTTCATGTATGGCACCGACGTGCCGCTGGCCGAGCGCCGCGCGTCGGTCCTCTCGCTCGACAGCGGCCTGCTCGGCGATCTGCTCGGCCAGGTCGATCTGGGTGAACTGCTGGATCCGGTGGTGATCGATGAGGTTGGCCAGGCGCTGCAGCGCCGTGCGCCGGACCGCCGCGCCAACGGCAAGGAGGGCGTTGCCGATCTCCTGCGCGAACTGGGCCCGCTCACGGCGGCTGCGGTGGCCGCGCGCCTCATCGACGCCGAGCCGCTGCCGCTGCTGCAGGCATTGCAGACCGAGCGCCGCGCGATCCGGATCCTGATCGGCGGGGGCGAGCAGTGGGCTGCCATCGAAGATGCCGCACGGCTGCGTGATGCGCTGGCTGTCGCCGTGCCGGCGGACGTACCGGCTGCGTTCCTGCAGCCTGCAGCCGATCCGCTGGGCGAGTTGCTGGCGCGCTATGCCCGCAGCCACCCGCCGTTCACCACGGCCGACGCTGCGGCGGCGTTCGGGCTGGGCGTGGCCGTGGCCGATGCCGCGCTGACCCGGCTGGAGACGCAGGGCAAGCTGCTGAAAGGCACGTTCGGCGTGGTCCGCCGGCGGTCGGAGGGGGCCGGTGCGATGCCGGCACCGGTGCCCTTGGCCCGTCACGAATGGGTGAGCGAAGACGTGTTCCGGCGGCTGCGGGTGCGCTCGCTGCAGGCGGCGCGCGAGGCGACCCGGCCGGTGCCCCGCGAGGCCTACGCGCTGCTGGTGCTGGAACGGCATGGCCTGATCGCCGATGCCGCCCAGGCCGCGCGCGGCATGCAGACCCCGGCGCGCAGTGCGCTGGAGGGCATCGACGGTGTGGCGCGGGTGGTGGAACTGCTGGCCGGTGTGCCACTGCCCGCCTCGGTATGGGAGCAGCAGATCCTGCCCGCGCGGGTGGTGGACTACGCGCCCGGCCTGCTGGATGAGCTGCTCGCGACCGGCGCGGTGCTGTGGTCAGGCCATGGCCGTATCGGCGAGGACGACGGCCTGGTCGCCTTGCACCTGCAGGAGTTCGCCGCCGAGACCTTGCCGGCACTGCCGGCCAACGCGGAGCTCTCCCCGCTGCAGGCCGGCATCCTGCAGGTCCTGGCCGACGGCGGCGCCTACTTTGCCCGGCAACTGGCCGCGGCCGTGAGTGGCCAGTGGCAGCAGGCAGGCACGGCCTGCCCGGAGATCACCCCGGAACAGTTGCACAACGCGCTCTGGGACCTGGCCTGGTCGGGCCAGGTCACCACCGACCTGTGGGCGCCTCTGCGCGCGCTGTCCGGCACGCGCCCGCCGCGACCCCGCGTGGCCAGGACCTCGCGGCGCAGCCGGGGCTTCCGCGGTATTCCGATGCACGACACGCCCACCGTCGTTGAAGGATCGCCGTCCGGCGTCGCGAGCTTCGCCGCGCCGACGCTCGCCGGCCGCTGGTCGCTGCTGCAGCGTGAGGCGGTGAGTGACACCGTGCGCGCGGTGGCGCTGGCCGAGGGCCTGCTGGATCGCCACGGCATCGTCACCCGTGGCGCGGCCGTCGCGGAAGGGATTGCCGGCGGCTTCCCGGCGTTGCAGCAGGTCTATCGCGGGATGGAGGACACCGGCCGCGTGCTGCGCGGGCGCTTCGTCGAAGGGCTGGGCGGTGCGCAGTTCGCTGACCGCCTGCTGGTGGACCGTCTGCGCGGGATTGCCGAGGCGCTGCGGCCGGCGGCTGCCAAGATCGCGGTCGGTCTCTCCGCGGTGGACCCGGCCAATCCGTTCGGTACGGTGCTGCCGTGGCCGGTGGATCGCACGGGACAGCGTCCGCTGCGGCGGGCCGGCGCGTTTGTGGTGATCGGCGGCGGGCGCCTGCTGATGTATCTCGCCCAGGGCGGGCGCAGCCTGCAGGTGTATCTCGCGCCGGATGATCCGTCGCTTGCCGCGGCCGCGCAGGCATTGGCCAGTGCGCTGAGGCGTGGCCGGCGCAGTCCGTTCACGCTGGAACTGATCAACGACGCGGCGGTGAAGCGCGATGCACTGATGGACGCCCTGCGTGCCGCGGGCTTTTCCAGTGCGCCCAAGGGCGTGAGCTGGGAAGGGTAAGCAAAAGGGCCGGCATTGCCGGCCCCGTTCGATCAAGCGGCCTGCGATGTCGCGTGCCCGCGCGCGGGAACGTACGCCGGGTAGTCGATGTAGCCGGTCGCGCCGCCACCGTAGAAGGTGTCGCGATCGGCAGGCGCCAGCGGCCAGCCATGCTGCAGGCGCGCCACCAGATCCGGATTGCTGATGAAGGCGGCGCCGAATGCGGCCAGATCGATCAGGCCGGCCGCGATCAACTGCTCGGCGCGCTCGCGGGTCATGCCGCCGGCGAGGATGAGTGCGGTCCCGGGCAGATGCGGCTTGAGCGTGCGCAGCAGGCCACTGAAGCCCGAATCGCCCGCGCCATCGACCGACTTCTGGCCGACCTTGAAACCGGACTGGTCCATCAGGTGCACATACGCCAGGCCGCGCTGCCCGATGGCCTGGATCAGGGCGGTGTAGGTCGCGTCGATCTCCGGGTACAGCGGCATGTCGAACAGCTGGCCATAGGGCGACAGACGGATCGCGGTGCGCGACGCGCCGATGCGGGCGACCACCGCGTCGATCACCTCCAGCGTGAAGCGCAGGCGGTTGTTGAGCGTCTGCGGGCCATACGCGTCGGTGCGATCATTCACCCGCGGGTTGATGAACTGCTCGTGCAGGTAGCCGTTGGCGCCGTGGATCTCCACGCCGTCGAAGCCGGCCTCGATGGCATTGGCGGCCGCCTGTGCGAAGTCGGCCACGATGCGCGGGATCTCATCGGTCTGAAGCTGGCGAGGCGCCGGTGAGGCGACCAGCGCGGGCGTGCCGGTGTCGTCATAGCCGAACGCCTGCGCGCCGACCGGCAGCTTCGAACTGGCGCTGACCGGACGCGCAGCGTCGGCCTGGATGGTCGGGTGGGAGACGCGGCCCACATGCCAGAGCTGCGCGAACATGCGGCTGCCCAGGGCGTGGACCGAATCGGTGGTCAGGCGCCAGCCGGCGATCTGCTCGGCGGTGAAAATGCCCGGGTTGAACAGGTAGCCCTGGCCCTCGCGGGAAATGGGCGTGCCTTCGCTGACGATCAGGCCGGCGGTGGCGCGCTGGGCGTAATACAGCGCGGTGCGCTCGTCGGCGGCGTCATGCGGGGCACGGGCGCGTGTCAGCGGGGCCATGACCACGCGGTTGCGCAGCGGCACGCCGGCGAGGTCGAAGGTGTCGAACAGAGAGCTCATGGTGGGTCCGGGAGAGGGGAAGGGGGAGGGCATGGCGGGATCGCCAGACGCCTGACCTCATCCTATGGGCGTGCGATATCCGTCACAATCGGGCCATCCGGCAAATAACTATTGCTGGAATCGCAATTAAGATGCCGAGGCCTTCCCCATGCAGCTCAAAGCGCTCCGCTATTTCCTTACCGTCGCCGCCACCGGCAGCTTCCTGGCCACGGCGCGGCACTACCGCGTTCCGGCCTCGTCGGTGTCGCGCTTCATCGCCGCGCTGGAGCAGGATGTGGGGCAGCAGTTGTTCTACCGCAGCACGCGCGCGGTCCGGCTGACCGAAGCCGGCGAGCAGTTCCACCTGCAGGTGCGCGATGCCGTGGATCTGCTGGATGAAGCGGTCGAACAGCTGGAAGGCCGCGACGCGGAACTGCGCGGCCTGATCCGCATCAACGCGCCCGAATCGCTGGGGCGGCTGCACATCGCGCATATCGTCAACACGCTGCAGGCCAGATACCCCGAGCTGATCGTAGAACTCACGCTCACCGACACGCTGATCGATCCGGTGCAGGAGGGCGTGGACATCACCATCCGGGTCGGGCCGCTGGTGGACTCCGGGCTGATCGGCAAAGTCATCGCCCCGCACCGGAACATCCTCGCCGCCAGCCCGGCCTATCTGGCCGCGCATGGCACGCCGCAGCGCCCCGAGGATCTGCTGCAGCATCAGTGCCTGGTCTACAAGGGACAGCTGGGCATCCAGAAGTGGTACTTCCGCGCTACGCCGGAGGCACCGTTCAAGGCCTTGAACGTGACCGGACCGCTGCGCAGCAACAATGCCGAAGCGCTGCTGGCCGCGGCCATCGCCGGGCGCGGTGTGGTGCTGTTCCCGACCTGGCTGTTCAACGCGGAAACCCTCCAAGGTGGCGGCATGGTCAAGCTGCTCGGCGAGTGGGAGTTCTCCCCGCAGTCCGAGCGCGTGCACCTGCAGCTGCTCTCACCGGAAAACAAGCTGCGCTCGCGCAAGGTCCGCGAGGTCTCGGCATTCCTGACCGATGCGATCGGGTCGCCGCCGTATTGGGATCTGGCCGATCCCTGAGTCCATCGGACCATCGGCACCCCCGTCACGCCGGGGATGGCAGGATCGGAGAGATTCGCCCCCTCACCAGGAGACCACCATGGCTTCGACCGTTGTCCTGACCCGATCGTGGGTCATCCATCCGTTCCACGCCGCTGTGTTGGGCGGCGTGCTGCCGTTGTTCCTCGGCGCACTGCTGGCTGACTACGCGTATTGGCGTTCGTACGAGATCCAGTGGGCCAACTTCGCGTCCTGGCTGCTGATCGGGGCGATGGTGATGACCACGCTGGCGCTGCTGTGCGGGATCGTTGGTGTGGTTCGTGGCAGTCGCAAGCTCGCTTACGTGGTGATTCTGGCGGTGACCTGGGGCGTGGGCTTCATCAACTGCCTGCACCATGCGCGCGACGCGTGGGCGGTGATGCCGGCGGGCCTGGTGCTCTCGGTGATCCTGACCGTGCTGGCGCTGATCGCCACCTGGGTGGGCCTGTCCAGCCTGCGCGTGGGGGGTGTGCGATGAGCCGCCAGACGACGTTCCGCATTCTTTCGGTGTCCGCGCTTGCGGTCGCACTCGCTGCCTGCAGCGGCAAGGCGCCCGAGCTGGAGCAGTATGGCGGCAACCCGGAGATGCCCAAGCCGCATCGCGGGTTGATGCCGGACATGACCATCGCCAAGCCGGCGCAGTGGGGCGACACGCTTCCCACCGTGCCCAAGGGCTACCGCATCTCGGCGATCGCCACCGATCTGGGCATTCCGCGGCAGACCCTGGTGCTGCCCAACGGCGACATTCTCGTGGCCGAAGGCCGCGGCGGCAGTGCGCCGAATCTCAAGCCGAAGGATGTCATCGCCGGCAAGATCAAGGCCAAGGGCAATACTGCGGTCAAGAGCGGCAACCGCCTGACCCTGCTGCGCGACGCCGATGGCGACGGCGTCTACGAACTGAAGACAGTGTTCGCCGACAAGCTCAACGCGCCGTACGGCCTGGCGATGATCGGCAATGCGATCTTCGTGGCCAACCAGGACGCGGTGGTGCGCTTTGATTACCAGGAAGGTCAGACCAAGGCGAGCGGGGCACCGGTGAAGCTGACCGACCTGCCTGCGGCGATCAACCATCACTGGACCAAGGCGATGACCGCCAGCGCCGATGGCCGCTATCTCTATGTGGGCATCGGCTCCAACAGCAACATCACCGAACGTGGCATGGCGGTGGAGATCGACCGCGCGCGGATCTGGCAGATCGATGCGGTCACCGGCGCGCACAAGGATTACGCCACCGGCATCCGCAATCCCACCGCGCTGGCGATCCAGCCGAGCACCGGCACGCTGTGGGCGGTGGTCAACGAGCGCGATGAGATCGGCCCCAACCTGGTGCCCGATTACCTCACCTCGGTGAAGGAGGGCGGCTTCTATGGCTGGCCCTACAGCTACTGGGGCAAGAACGTGGATCGCCGGGTGATGCCGCAGAACCCGGAGAAGGTCGCCTCGGCGATCGCACCGGACTATGCGCTGGGTTCGCATGTGGCGGCACTGGGGGTAGCCTTCTCGTCCCCGGTGATGGGCACGCAGTTCGCCGAGGGCGTCTTCGTCGGCGAGCACGGCAGCTGGAACCGCAATCCGCCGGTGGGCTACAAGGTCGTCTTCGTGCCCTTCAGCAACGGCCGTCCGGCCGGTGAGCCGATCGATTTCGTGAGCGGCTTCTTCGGCGAAGACGGCAAGACCCGCGGCCGCCCGGTAGGCGTCACCGTCGATCCGCGCGGCGCGCTGATCGTCGCCGACGACCTCTCCAACACGATCTGGCGGGTCACCCGGGACGGCACCGCGGCCCAGCCGTAAGGCTATTTAACGGGGACGGCTATTTAACGGGGACGGAGGGGATTAATAATCCCCTCCGTCCCCGTTAAGAGGGGCTTGACCTTCCCATGATGGGAATCTTTAGGGTGGCAGGTAACCTCACCCCAAGGACTGCCCCATGTCTTCTGTTGCTTCCCGGTCCGGCGCGCCGATCAGCCGCCTGAGTCTGCCCATCGAGGGCATGACCTGCGCCTCCTGCGTAGGCCGGGTGGAGCGTGCGCTGACCGCCGTCCCCGGCGTGCAGAGCGCCTCGGTCAACCTTGCCACCGAGCGGGCCGATCTCAGCTTCATCGGCGCCCCCGACCCGCAGGCTGCGGTGCGCGCCATCGAAAGCGCGGGCTACAACGTCCGCGAAGAGACCACCGAGCTGAGCATCGAGGGGATGACGTGTGCGTCCTGCGTCGGTCGCGTGGAAAAGAGTCTTGCGCAGCTGCCGGGCGTGATCGCCGCCAGCGTCAACCTGGCCACCGAGCGGGCGCAGGTGCGCCATCTGGCCGGCACGGTGTCCGTCGCCGATCTGCAGGCCGCCGTGGAGAACGCCGGCTACACCGCGCGCCCGGTCAGCGTGAGCACGGCCGCGGCCGGTGACCAGGAGGAGGAACGCCGCGAAGGCGAAGCACGCGCGCTGCGCCGCTCCCTGCTGCTGGCGGCGCTGCTGACCCTGCCGGTGTTCATTCTGGAAATGGGCTCGCACCTCGTTCCGGCCATGCACCACTGGGTGATGCATACCGTCGGATTGCAGACCAGCTGGTACCTGCAGTTCGCGCTGGCCACGCTGGTGCTGTTCGGGCCGGGCCTGCGCTTCTTCCGCAAGGGCGTGCCGGCACTGCTGCGCGGCGCCCCCGACATGAACTCGCTGGTCTCGCTCGGTACCGCGGCAGCCTATGGCTATTCCGTGGTCGCGACCTTCGCGCCAGGCGTATTGCCGCCGGGCACGGCGAATGTCTACTTCGAAGCGGCGGTCGTCATCGTGACCCTGATCCTGCTTGGGCGCACGCTCGAGGCGCGGGCCAAGGGCCGCACCTCGCAGGCGATCAAGCGGCTGGTGGGGCTGCAGGCGCGGACCGCGCGCGTGCAGCGCGGTGGTGAGACCGTCGAAGTGCCCCTTGAGCAGGTCACCTTGGGCGACATCGTGCTGGTCCGCCCCGGCGAGAAGGTGCCGGTCGATGGCGCGGTGGTGGAGGGTTCCTCCTATGTCGACGAAAGCATGATCACCGGTGAGCCGGTGCCGGTGGCCAAGGCCGTGGGCGCGGAAGTTGTGGGCGGTACGCTCAACACCACCGGTGCCTTCAGTTTCCGCGTCACCAAGGTGGGCGGGGACACGGTGCTGGCGCAGATCATCCGTCTGGTCGAGCAGGCCCAGGGCTCCAAGCTGCCGATCCAGGCGCTGGTCGACAAGGTCACCATGTGGTTCGTGCCGGCGGTGATGGCCGCCGCTGCGCTGACCTTCCTGGTCTGGCTGGTGTTCGGCCCGGCGCCGGCGCTGACCTTTGCGCTGGTGAACGCCGTGGCAGTGCTGATCATTGCCTGCCCCTGCGCGATGGGCCTGGCCACGCCGACCTCGATCATGGTCGGCACCGGCCGCGCGGCCGAGCTGGGCGTGCTGTTCCGCAAGGGTGAAGCGCTGCAGGCCCTGCGCGATGTGAGTGTGATCGCGCTGGACAAGACCGGCACGCTGACCAAGGGCCGCCCCGAACTGACCGACCTGGAGCCGGCCGACGGTTTCCAGGCCGATGAAGTGCTGGCGCTGGTCGCTGCGGTGGAAACCCGCTCGGAGCATCCCATCGCCGAGGCCATCGTGGCTGCCGCCAAAACGCGTGGGCTTGAACTGGCGACCCTCGAGCGCTTCGAGGCGGTGCCCGGCTTCGGTGTGTCCGCGCAGGTCGGTGGCCGCACCGTGGCCGTGGGCGCGGACCGCTACATGACCCGGCTGGGCCTGGATGTGAGCGCCTTCCGGCCCACCGCGCAGCGGCTGGGCGAGCAGGGCAGGAGCCCGCTGTATGCCGCCATCGATGGTCGCCTGGCGGCGGTGATCGCCGTGGCCGACCCGATCAAGGAAAGCACCCCCGCGGCGATCCAGGCGCTGCACGCGTTGGGCCTGAAGGTGGCGATGATCACCGGTGACAACGCGGCCACGGCGGCCGCGATCGCGCGCCAGCTGGGCATCGATGAAGTGGCCGCCGAGGTGCTGCCCGATGGCAAGGTCGCCGCGCTCAAGCGTTTCCGCGCGGGCGGCGCGAAGGTGGCGTTCGTTGGGGACGGCATCAACGACGCACCGGCGCTGGCCGAGGCCGATGTGGGGCTGGCGATCGGCACCGGCACGGACGTGGCAATCGAAGCCGCCGATGTGGTGCTGATGTCCGGCGATCTGCGCGGCGTGCCCAACGCGATCGCGCTGAGCCAGGCGACGATCCGCAACATCAAACAGAACCTGTTCTGGGCCTTCGCCTACAACGCGGTGCTGATTCCGGTCGCGGCGGGTCTGCTGTACCCGGTGAACGGCACGCTGCTCTCGCCGATCTTCGCCGCCGCGGCGATGGCATTGTCCAGTGTGTTCGTGCTCGGCAACGCGCTGCGGCTCAAGCGCTTCCATGCACCGATGCAGGCCGATACGCTGGGCGCCGGCGTGGAGGAAGGCGCGATGAGGACCGTACGATGAACATTGGTGAAGCCGCGACGTTCTCGGGTGTGTCGGCGAAGATGATCCGCTACTACGAGCAGATCGGCCTGATCCCCCCGGCCGCGCGCTCGGAGGCCGGCTACCGGCATTACAGCCCGCAGGACGCGCACAGCCTGCGCTTCATCCGCCGCGCGCGTGATCTCGGCTTTTCCGTCGAACAGATCGGCGAACTGCTGGTGCTGTGGCAGGACCGCGAGCGTGCCAGTGCCGACGTCAAGGCGGTGGCGCTGTCGCACGTGGGTGGGTTGAAGGCGAAGATCGCCGAGCTGCAGGCGATGGTGCAGACGCTGGAGCATCTGGCCGCGCACTGCCACGGCAACGACCGGCCGGATTGCCCGATCATCGCCGACCTGGCCCAGCCCGTGGCCGCACCGGCGGAGACCGCTGCGGCCACGAAGCCCCGCAAGACGCCGCTGTTCGGGGCCGATACGCCGGTGTCCTCGCGCGGGCGCGCGCCCGGCAAGCCACGGTCCTGATCGACCCGGCGGCGCACCACAACAAGGGCTTGACCTTGCCACGTTGTCATCCCTGACAGTGGGCTTACACCCACCACGGCGAGGTCGCCATGCATCGTTTCAGCATCCCCACCATGACCTGCGGCGGCTGCGCGCGCTCGGTCACCAAGGCCCTGCAGAGCGTCGATCCGGACGCGCGCATCGAGACCGATCCGCCGGCGCGCGAAGTGCGTGTGGGCAGCGCCCACGGGCCGGAGGCGTTTCTTGCCGCACTGGCCGAGGCCGGATTTCCCGCAACGCGTTGAGCACGCGATCCTGCATGCCTGCCCAGAGGGCCACCCATGTGCACCAGGCATTTTCTGACGATTCTGCCGTCGCTGGTGGCTGCGGTGACGGCACCGCACGCAGCAGCGGCAGTAGTTTTACTGAGACCGCCCACGCAGATGTTCGCTGGTGTGCCGGACCGGCCACGGCGAGGATCAGTCTCCCAAGGCCTCCCTGGCCACTCGGAGCTGACACCATGCACAACGTCGCGCACACGTCCACGCAGGTCGAGATAGCGGGTCCGGTCAAGGGGACCCGGCTGACTGAAGCGTATGTGCGGATGGTCGCACGCAACGCCTATTTCTGGGCGTGGCCGATGGTCAACATCTACAACCGGCGGCTGAAGTTCAAGGATCTGCCCGAGCCGGGCCTGATGGGTGGCTTCGTGCCGGTGGCGCCACTGAATCATGTGTGCATGCTCAGCGATTACATTGGTCCGCAGGAGCGGATGGTGGCGTGCCCCAACCAGGACGTGGTCTACGGTGCCGGCAGCATCGGCCTGGATGTGGAGCCGGTGGTCCTGCAGGTGCCGGATTTCGGCGAGCGCTTCTGGGTCTACCAGGTGGTCGACCTGCGCAGCGACAGCTTCGCCGATATCGGCAAGATGTACGGTACGGCACCTGGCTTCTACCTGCTGGTGGGCCCGGACTGGCACGGCGACGTTCCCGCCGGCATCACCCGGGTGTTCCGTTCCAGCAGCAAGACCGGTTTCGTCATTCCGCGCGTGTTCCTGGACGATACCCCGCAGGACCGGCAAGCGATCCTGCCGCTGATCAACCAGATCGACATGTATCCCTTGTCGGCCTTCGACGGCACGCCCAAGCAGCGCGATTGGGCCCGGGTGGCCAGGTTCCCGGCGGACGAGAGCCAGGGCAACAGCGGCGGCGAAGCGCAATGGGTCATCCCTGCCACCTTCGTCGATGAGCTTCCGCTGGTGCTGGACGATGCCAGCCCATTGCCGGGTGAGCAGGCCCTGTATGCCGAGCTGCGGGCAGTGGTCGAGGCAGCACGCCAGAACCCCGAGCTCAAGCGTGCGATGACCGATGAAGTGGGCAAGGCCGAAGAAGACCTGGTCGGTCCGCTGCTGCAATTCCGCAACTACGGCCTGCCGCTGCCGCACCACTGGACCACGCAGCGCAATGGTGCGGCGTTCGGCACGGATTACTACACCCGCACCGCCGTGGCCAAATCCAATATCTTCGTGAACAAGCCGAACGAGACGAAGTACTTCTATCAGGACCTCGATGATGCCGGGCAGCGGCTGGAGGGATCCAGCCGCTACACGGTGACCTTCCCGGCCGGGCAGCTGCCGCCGGTGCAGGGCTTCTGGTCGCTGACGCTCTACAACCAGCATCACTTCTTTTCGCCCAACGCGATCGAGCGCTATTCGGTCGGGACCAAGAACAAGACCTTGATCGCCAATCCCGACGGCTCGCTGACGATCTACGTGCAGGCCGACGCACCCAGTGATCCCGTGCAGAAGGCGAACTGGCTGCCGGCACCCGAAGGCGAAGCGTTTTCGCTGTACATCCGTGCCTATTGGCCGCAGCCCGCGGTGACCGACGGCAGCTGGACGCCACCGCCGGTACGGGTCGCGGGTTGACCCCGGCGCGGGGCGGGTCAGTTCTTGTTGGAGGCCAGCGTCCGCACCAGCACCGCCGCGGCCTCTGAAGAGGACGCCGGATTCTGGCCCGTGATCAGCAAGCCATCGCTGACCACGTACGAGCCCCAGTCCGGTCCCTTGGAGTAGTGGCCGCCCGCGGCCTTGAGCATGTCCTCCACCAGGAACGGCACTACCTCGGTCAGGCCGACGGCGTCTTCTTCAGTATTGGTGAAGCCGGTGACCTTCCTGCCCTGCACCAGCGGGGCGCCCTCGGCCGTCTTGACGTCACGCAGCACGCCCGGCGCGTGGCAGACCAGGGCCACCGGCTTGCCGGCGGTGATGAAGGCTTCGATCAGCGCGATGGAATGCGTGTCTTCGGCCAGGTCCCACAGCGGGCCGTGGCCGCCGGGATAGAACACGGTATCGAAGTCGGCCTGCGAAACGCTGTCCAGCCGCACGGTGTTGGCCAGCTGCGCGTTGGCCTCCGCGTCCGCTTCGAAGCGGCGGGTGGCGTCGGTCTTGAAGTCGGGTTCGTTGCTCTTGGGATCCAGTGGCGGCTGCCCGCCCTTGGGCGAGGCCAGTACGATCTCGGCGCCCGCATCCTTGAAGGTGTAGTAGGGCGCGGCCAGCTCTTCCAGCCAGAAGCCGGTCTTCTTGCCAGTGCTGCCGAGCTGGTCGTGGGAGGTCAGAACGATGAGGACTTTCATGGGAGACTCCAGAGGGTGGGGATTAACAGTAGACCGGTCGTCTAGTAACGGGCCGTGAAAAAGGCACGCCGGGCTGGCGTGCCGGTGGTCTTCCGCGCGTCAGCGCGAAGCGTGGAGCAACTGCCGGGTGGTATGCAGCGCCGTGTCGAAGGGCTGGGCGTTGCGCACGATCTTGACCATGATGCTGGCGCCCAGCCAAAGCTGATACAGGCTCTGCGCGAGTGCTTCCGCCGTGCCGGCGAACGAGAGCGAGCGATCCTCGGCGCCGGCCTGCAACGCCCGCGCAAGGCGATCGATGATCCCGGCGGTGCCGTGCTTCAACGCGGCGCGCATGCTGGCCGACAGATCCGCCACCTCCGCGCCCAGCTTCACCGCCAGGCACTTGCCCTGACAGTCCTCGAACGACTGGCTCTCCTGCCAGGCGCTGAAGTAGGCGTCCAACTGCTGCGCCTTGGTCTGGCCGGGCTGGCGGAAGAGGCGGTCCATGTCGGCGAGATAGGCGGTGAAGTAGTCCGCCAGCAGCGCTTCGCCGAAGGCTTCCTTGGAGGCGAAGTAGTGGTAGAACGAGCCCTTGGGCACGCCCGCCGCGGTCAGCACCTCGTTCAGGCCCACCGCCGAAAAGCCCTTCGCGCCCATGATCCGCTGGCCCGTGACCAGGATGGTGTCGCGGACATCGGTGCTCGAAGAGGTGGTGGCCGTGTTCATGCGACGCACTCTACGCCGAATTAGACCGGTCGTCTAGTCGGACGGGCGTTGGATTCATCGGCAGCCGCCCAGCGGCCCGGCGCCACCGGGTCCAGGCGCAGGCTGTCGGCCAACGGCGCAGGATCAGGGTATATTCCCCGGCCCCTTTCACCGCCAGATCCCGAACCGCCATGAGCACGACCCGGAAACACTACAAGCACCCCGCGGAATCCGAGATCGGCAACGGCACCATTTACCTCGAAGCGCAGGGCGATGTGATTGTCCGGCAGGTCGAGAGCTACCGCAGCGTGCTGGTCTGGGCCGACACGTCGGGGCAGGCCGACGAGCGCTTCCCGCTGTCCGATCAGCCGCTGTCCTGGCTGGATCTGGATTCGGATGACGCCATCACCGCCAGCCAGTTTGAAGCGGTCTGGAAACAGGCCAAAGCCGTTTCCGGCTGAGCGGGCCGCAAGGCTGGCGTCAGACTGTCCAGCCGGGGTGTTCTGTCGCCGCCACATGCATCAGCTGATCCAGCTGGCGCAGCGCCCGATGCAGTTCCTGCCGATGGGCGGCCGCGCCCAATGAAATCCGCACCGCATCGTTGATCGCCACACCTTCAGGCGTGAACGCTGAAGACGGTGCGATGCCCAGGCCCTGCAGGCGCGCGGCGTGGGTCAGGCTGGCATCGGTCCAGTGTGCGGGAAGACGGCACCAGGCATGCACACCCGCGCAGTGCTGCAGGAACCGGGGCGACAACGCCGACCGCGCCAGATAGCGGCGCTCGGCGGCCTCTTCCTGCACCAGTTTCAGCATCGCCTGCGCCGAGCCGTCCAGGATCAGCTGCGTCACCAGGGCATTCATCAGCGGCGGCGCCATCAGGTTGACCGCCCGCAGCGCGTCCAGCACCGGCTGCCGGTCCATGCCCTCGGGCAGGCGCACGAAGCCGGTGTGCAGCCCGGGGCTCAGGCATTTGGACAGCGTGGAGATGTAACAGGTGTGCCGTGGCGCCAGCAGGGCGAGCGGGGCAGGGGCATCGTCCAGCAGCAGCCAGTAGGGATCGTCTTCGATCAACTGCAGGTTCTGCGCGCGGATCACCTCGGCGAGTGCCTCGCGGCGTGCCGCCGGCACCGTGTGGGCGGTGGGGTTCTGTGCGGTCGGGTTGAGATAGACCACGCGCGCGCCCTGTTTTTTCGCGGCGCGCGCCAGCGCATCCGGGCGCATCCCGTGTTCGTCGCACTCGACCACCTGAAGGCGCCGCTGCAGCACCCGCGCCGCGTGCAGCAGGCCGGGGTAGACCAGCGGCTCGCACAGAATCGTGTCACCGGCATCGGTCAAGGCCAGCAGCAGGGCCGACAGCGCGGCCTGAGCGCCTTCCGTGACGATCAATGTGTCGGCATCGACCCTGCCAAGGATCGGCTTGAGCCATTGTTGCGCGGCCCGATGATCCGCCCGGCTTCCGCCACCCACGTGATAGGTCATCAGGTTGCCGACGTCGCTGCGGCTGAGCACCGATGACAGGCCACGCTGCAGCATGTCCGCCACCTGGCCGCCGCCGGGGCTGGGTGGCAGGTTCATGCTCAGGTCCACCAGCTGGGTGAGCTCCACCTGCGGCGGCGCAACGAACGAACCCAGCGGGCCGCGCGCATCGATCAGCCCGCGCTTGCGGGCCTCGGTGAAGGCACGGGTGATCGTGGTCAGGTCCACGCCGAGCTCCGTGGCCAGCGCGCGCTGTGCGGGCAGGCGTTGGCCGGGGCGAAGCGCACCTGACCAGACCGCCCGCTCCAGGGCCTGCACGATGCGCAGGTACACCGGCCCGTGGCCGTCGGCGATCAGGGGGCTCCATTCCATGCGCGCATGGTACCCGCGCCGGACAGAGCGGCTGCGACAGTGTGTCGCATCATGTATGGATCATGTCGTTGCCTAACGTACGCGGCTGCGGCGGGCACCCCCCATGCATATCGGTCATGCAGGGGGGTGTTCGCCACTTTTCATGATCCGGGCCGCCCGGCCCGGCACTGCGTTGGAAGGGCCGTCACGCATGAACCCCGCTACACATTCCGCTCGCCGCGCCACGCTGGCCGGTCGAGCCCGCGCCGGACGCTGGTTCGGCCTGGCAGCGCTGCTGCCACTGCTCACCGGGTGCAAGAACCTGGAGCTGTTCAACCCCATGGGCAGCATCGCCGAGCAGGAAATGCAGCTGATCCTGGTCTGTACCGGCCTGATGCTGCTGGTGGTCATCCCGGTGATCATCCTCACCCTGTACTTCGCCTGGCACTACCGCGAGTCCAACAAGAAGGCCACTTACGCACCCAACTGGTCGCACTCCACCGCCATCGAAGTGGTGGTGTGGACGATTCCGTGCCTGATCGTGGTCGTGCTCGGCGTGCTGATCTGGAAGAGCACCCACGCGCTGGATCCCTACCGTCCGATCGAATCGGACACGCCCGCGCTGCGCGTGGAAGTGGTCTCGCTCAACTGGAAGTGGCTGTTCATCTACCCGGACCACAATGTGGCCACGGTCAATGAGCTGGTGATGCCGGTCGATACGCCGGTCGCGTTCAAGCTGACCTCCGAATCGATGATGAATGCCTTCTTCGTGCCCCAGCTGGGCAGCATGGTCTACACCATGCCGGCGATGCAGACCCGCCTGCACCTGATCGGGCATACGCCGGGCACCTACGCCGGCATGTCTTCGGCGTACAGCGGCTCGGGCTTCTCGGACATGAAGTTCGATGCGCGGGTGGTGACGGCGGCGGACTTCGACCAGTGGCTGGCGCAGTCGCGCGGCACCGCCGTCCATCTGGACCAGGCCCGCTTGGCCGAGCTGGAGAAGCCGACCCACGGCGCGCCGATGCAGCGCTTCGCCAGCGTCGATACCGGCCTGTTCGACAGCATCCTGCGCCGCTACGGCGGCATGCCCGACGACGAAATCTGCCTGCCCGGCGAAGAACCCGGCGCGACATCCCAACTCGTAAGCCTGGCCGCGTCTGCCAGCCGTACCGCGGAGAACTGATTGTGCTTGGAAAGTTGAACCTCGAAGCGATTCCCTACCACGACCCGATCATCATGTCGGCATTGGTGGGCTCGCTGCTGCTGGGCGTGGCGATCGTCGCGGCCATCACCTATTACAAGAAGTGGGGCTACATCTGGACCGAGTGGATCACCTCGGTGGACCACAAGAAGATCGGCGTGATGTACATCATCCTGGCCCTGGTCATGCTGGTGCGCGGCTTCGCCGATGCGCTGATGATGCGGGCCCAGCAGGCCATCGCCGCCAACGACAGTGCCGGCTACCTGCCGCCGGAGCACTACGACCAGATCTTCACCGCGCATGGCGTGATCATGATCTTCTTCGTGGCCACCCCGCTCATCGTCGGCCTGATGAACATCGTGGTGCCGCTGCAGATCGGCGCGCGCGACGTCGCCTTCCCGTTCGTCAACTCGCTCAGCTTCTGGCTGTCGGCGGTGGGCGCGGTGCTGGTGATGCTGTCGATGTTCGTCGGCGACTTCGCTGCGACCGGCTGGGTGGCGTATCCGCCGCTGTCCGGAATCGAGTACAGCCCCACGGTGGGCGTGGACTATTACATCTGGTCACTGCAGGTCTCAGGCATCGGCACCACGCTGACCGGCCTGAACTTCATCGTCACCATCCTCAAGATGCGTGCACCGGGCATGGACCTGATGAAGATGCCGGTGTTCACCTGGACCGCGCTGATCACCAACATCCTGATCGTGGCGATCTTCCCGGTGCTGACCGCGACCCTGGCGCTGCTGACCATGGACCGCTATTTCGGGATGCACTTCTTCACCAATGACGCCGGCGGCAACGCCATGATGTACGTCAACCTGATCTGGATCTGGGGGCACCCGGAAGTCTACGTGCTGATCCTGCCGTGCTTCGGTGCGTTCTCGGAGATCATTGCCACGTTCTCGGGCAAGCCGCTGTTCGGCTACCGCTCGATGGTCTATGCGACCTCCTCGATCGGCATCCTGTCGTTCTTCGTGTGGCTGCACCACTTCTTCACCATGGGCTCGGGCGCGAACGTGAATGCCTTCTTCGGCATCATGACCTCGATCATCTCGATCCCTACCGGCGTGAAGCTGTTCAACTGGCTGTTCACCATGTACCGCGGGCGGATCCGCTACCACTCCTCGACGATGTGGACGATCGGCTTCATGGTCACCTTCGCCCTGGGCGGCATGACCGGCGTGATGCTGGCGATCCCGGGCGCGGATTTCGTGCTGCACAACAGCCTGTTCCTGATCGCGCACTTCCACAACGTGATCATCGGTGGCGTGGTGTTCGGCTGCCTGGCCGGCATCAGCTTCTGGTTCCCGAAGGCCTTTGGGTTCACCCTCAACGAGCGCTGGGGCAAGATTTCGTTCTGGTGCTGGCTGGTCGGCTTCTACCTGGCCTTCATGCCGCTGTACGTGCTCGGCTTCAAGGGCATGACCCGCCGCATGAACCACTACGGCGTGGAGGGTTACCAGCCGTGGCTGATCGTGGCCGCCATCGGTGCACTGGTGATCGCAGCCGGCATCGCCGCGATGTTCATCCAGTTCTATGTCAGCGTGCGTGACCGCAAGGCCAACATGGACCTCACCGGCGACCCGTGGAACGCGCGCAGTCTGGAGTGGGCCACCTCTTCGCCGCCGCCGTTCTACAACTTCGCCAAGCTGCCCGCGATCACCTCGGTGGAACAGCATTGGGACGACAAGCAGCACGGCCGTGCCTGGCAGCGCCAGGACAGCTACGAGGACATCCACATGCCGCGCAACACCGCCTCCGGCGTGGTGATCTCGGTGTTCAGCCTGGTGCTGTGCTTCGCTCTGGTCTGGCACATGTGGGTGCTGGCCGGCATCGGCCTGATCGGCGTGATCGCGACCTTCGTGCTGCGCTCGTACGACCGTGATGTGGACTACTACGTGCCCGCCGCCGAGGTGAAGCGCATTGAAGACGCGCACTTCGCGCAGATGGAAGGAGCCAAGGCATGAGCGGCGATACCCTGACCGCTGCCACGCAGCACGGGCAGCTCGCGGTCGGTCATCACGACCACGCCCATGAGCACCACGACGATGGCAACAAGACCGTCGTCGGGTTCTGGATGTACCTTATGGGCGACTGCCTGATCTTCGCGGTGCTGTTCGCCACCTTCGGCGTGCTGCTCAACGGAACGGCCGACGGCCCCAGCGGCAAGGAACTGTTCAAGCTCGGTTTCGTGCTCTCCGAAACGGTGGTGCTGCTGCTCAGCAGCTTCACCTTCGGCCTGGCGATGCTCGGCATGCAGGCGGGCAAGCGCAACCAGGTGGTGGGCTGGCTGGCCGTGACCGGCGTGCTCGGTGCGGTCTTCATCGGCATGGAGCTGTATGAGTTCGCCGAGCTGATCCACGAAGGCGCAACGCCGGATGTGAGCGCCTACCTCTCGGCCTACTTCACGCTGGTGGCCACCCACGGCCTGCACGTCACCTTTGGCCTCCTGTGGCTGGCGATCATGATCCACCAGGTGCTGAAGTTCGGCCTGGACGGCATCGTGCGCCGTCGCCTGGCGTGCCTGAGCCTGTTCTGGCACTTCCTGGATCTGATCTGGATCTGTGTGTTCACCTTCGTCTACCTGAGGGAGTTTGTATGAGCGCGAACGCGCCTGATGCCGACCACGGTGGCGGCCACGCCACCCTGAAGGGCTACATCCTCGGCCTGCTGCTGTGCCTGGTCCTGACCGGCGCCTCGTTCGGCGTGGTCATGACCGATCTGGTCCCGCAGCCGCTGCGGCTGACCGCCATCGTGGTGCTGTGCGTGGTCCAGCTGGTCGCCCAGCTGGTGCTGTTCCTGCATATCGGGGCAGGGCGCAGCCAGCGCGAGAACACCGGCATCTTCCTGTGCACCGCGTTCCTGATCGCCATCGTGGTGGCCGGTTCGCTATGGGTGATGCACAACGCCAACCTCAACATGATGCCGATGCAGATGTCGGGCACGCCATGAGCCGGTCATCCTGCGCAGCCCTGCTGGCCGGGCTGCTGCTGTCCTCTCCCGTGATGCCGGTGGTGGCTGCGGCCCCGCAGGCCCACACCGCGGCAACGGTGTCGGTCAGCGATCCCTGGGTGCGCCTGCCACCGCCGGCGGCGACTGTAGCCGCCGGATACGTGCAGCTGCACAACGGCGGCGGTGAGGACCGGCTGCTGTCGGCCGCGTCCCCGGCGTTTGCCGAGGTGCAGATCCATGCCATGCGCATGGACGGTGAAGTGATGCGCATGCAGGCGCTGCCCGATGGCCTGGCCGTGCCGGAGGGCCAGACCGTTGCGCTGCAGCCCGGTGGCTATCACCTGATGCTGCTCAAGCCGCGGCGGCCGTTGTCGGCCGGGCAGACGGTGCGGGTCACGCTCCGCTTCGCCCGCAGTGCACCGCAGGTGGTGGACTTCAGCGTGCGCGATGGCCTGGCGCTGCACGGAGCGGCGAAGTGAGGCGCTGGGTCGCCGCGGGCATCGTGACGGTGGCGCTGCTGGCCGGTTGCGCCGATGGCCAGGCGCCGGTGATGGGCCAGGCGGCACTCGGGGCGGTCAAGCTGGAGAGCAGCGACGGACGTACGCTTGCGATCCGCGACCTGCAGGGCACGCCGACGCTGCTGTTCTTCGGCTTCACCCATTGCCCCGAGGTGTGCCCGCTGAGCCTGGTCAAGGCGGTGCAGATCAAACGGCTGCTGGGCCCCGCGGCAGAGCAGCTGCAGGTGGCCTTCGTCACCGTCGACCCACAGCGCGATACGCCCGAGCACCTGCACCAGTACCTGGCGGCCTTCGATACGACGTTCCTGGGCCTGGCCGGCGACGAGGCCGGTACCCGTGCCATCGCCGAGAGCCTGGGGGTGAGTTATCGTCGCGTCGGCGAAGGGGATATGGCGACCTTCGAGCACACCGCGTCGTGGTTCCTGCTCGGTGCTGACGGCCAGCTGCAGGATGTCTACGGCTATGCAATGAGCGAACAGGATATCGTCGAGAAGCTGCGCGTGCGGCTGGCCGGGGCCGGCACGTGAGGTCGGTGCAGGCCACTCCCCGAGCCATCGCACGGCCATGAACCGCGCAGGCGCGCACCGCGCGGAGGCCGTGCTGCTGCTCGGTTCGGCCGGCTGTGCACTCACCGTGCTCGATACCAATGTGGTCGGCGTGGTGTTGCCGACCATCGCCCGCGATCTGTCGGCCACCTTCGCGGATATCGAGTGGGTGGTCAGTGCCTACGTCCTGTGCTTCGCCTCACTGCTGTTGCCCGCCGGCACCCTGGCCGACCGGATCGGGCGTCGCCGCCTGTTCCTGATCGGTCTGAGCCTGTTCGCACTGACCTCGGTAGCCTGCGGGCTCGCCGGCACCGCCATGGCCTTGTACCTGGCACGGGCCGGGCAGGGTGCGGCGGCAGCCTTCATGCTGGCACCGGCGCTGTCGCTGATCGGCCATGCACACCAGAGCCCGCCATCCCGCGCGCGTGCCTGGGCGATCTGGGGCGCGATCATGGGCTTGACCATGGTGCTCGCGCCACTGATCGGCGGTGCCATCGCCACCTGGGCAGGGTGGCGTTGGGCCTTCCATATCAATCTTCCCCTGTGCCTGTTGCTGGCCGGCCTGAGCGTGGTCTTCGTGCCCGAATCACGCGATCCGGTCAGGCGCCGCATCGATGTGCCGGGCGTGCTGCTGTTCGCCGGCAGCATGCTGTGCTGGACCTGGGCCTTGATCCGTGGGCCGGTGGAGGGCTGGGGCAGCGCCGCGGTGCTGCCGTGGCTGCTGGCCGGCACCGCGCTGGGCGCCGGCTTCATCGTGGTCGAACAGCGCCGTGCCCACCCCATGCTGGATCTGCGCCTGTTCCGTGCGCCGGCATTGGTCGGTGCGGTGCTGGCGATGTTCGCCTACGCCGCCTGCGTACAGGTGATGGCCTCGCTGCTGCCCTTGCTGCTGCAGAACGCCCGCGGTGACAGCGTGCTGCAGGCCGGCGTGCACATGCTGCCGTTCGCGCTGGCGATGCTGCTGCTGCCGTTCGTGGGCCGCCGGCTCGGCATGCGATGGGCGTCCGGTCGGATCCTGGCGCTGGGGCTGGGCGTTGCCGTGATCGGCAATCTCGGCATCGCGGTGGCACTGTGGGAGCACAGTCAGCTCGGCCTGCTGCTGGCGATGGCGGTGCTCGGCAGTGGGGGCGGCCTGCTCAATGGGGAAACGCAGAAGGCGATCATGAGCGTGATCCCGCCGGACCGCGCCGGCATGGCCTCGGGCATCAGCACCACCGCGCGCTTCTCCGGCATCCTGATCGGGTTCGCCACGCTGGGCGCGGTGCTGTCCAGCCACGTACGCGACGCTGCCCGCCACGCACTTGCCGAGGCCGGGCAGGCGGGCTCGCCCGCACTGATCGAGCGCGTGGTGGTCGGTGAACTGTCGGTACCCGGCGCGGCCCATGGCAGCCTGACGCTGCTGGCGCGCCAGGCCTATGCAGACGGCGCCGCGTATGCGTTCGTGACCGCGGCGGCGATGGCACTGGTGGCGATGTTGCTGACCAGCACGCTGATGAGCCGGCGCTAGAGGGTCCGAAGGTCGCGACCGCGCCTGGCGTGGTTCGGGCCGGCGGTCACCACGCGCGGGCGCGCACGTCCCAGCAGGCGGCGGTGAACGTCACCGAATCGCCGTCGACGAACGGCTCGAAGGCATGCAGCACCGCGGCGAGTACCTGGGTTCGGACGTTCGCAGCGAGGTCGGCATTGCGCAGCGCGCTCCCGACCGGTCCGAGCAGCGAGACGTACGTCGCCAGATCCGCACGGTCGATGCGGCACTCCACATCCAGCGGCAGCAGCTCGATATCCTCCCAGCCGCTGTCGCCCAGGATCTGCGCCACGCGGGCCTGATCGGCAAACGCAAACTGACCGGGTGCGCCCGGCTGGCGCGGTGGCAAGCTCAGCCAGGGTGCCGCGGCGCGCTCGGCCGTGGTCATGAAGGCATTCTCATCCGCCCCGCGCCAGGCCAGCGCCTGCAGCACCCCACCGCGTCTGGCGGCGCGCTGCAGCTGGCCGAACGCCTGCACCGGGTCATCGAAGAACATCACGCCGAAGCGCGACACGATCCGGTCCAGGCTCCCGGGCGCGAACGCGTGCTGCTGCGCATCGGCGACGATGAAATCCACCGCCAGTCCGGCTCGCTGCGCGCGCTCGCGCGCCAAGGCGATCATCGGGGCGGAGATGTCGACCCCGGTGAGGTGTGCATCCGGACCCAGGCGCCCGGCCATGCCCAGCGCCACCGCGCCGGTGCCGCAGCCCACATCCAGCACGCGCAGATCGTCGCCCGGCGCGATCGCGGCCAGCAGGTGGGTGGCCAGCGGCGCGAACATCTGGTCGAGAAGGCGCTGCGCATCCACCCAAGCCTCACCGGCCGGGCCATTCCATAACGCGTGCTGCGAGGTGTCGGTCATTGCGTGGCTCGATCTGGGCTTGCCAGTGGGAGAGGGAGAACGCACTGTGCCACCTCAACCAACGTTGAGGTCAAGTACGCAGGGCTCAGCCCCGCCACACGTCCACCAGCAACTTCACGTTCAACACGATGATCAACCCGCCGATCAGCCACGACAGCACGATCAGCCACCGCGGCGCCACCAGCGCGCCCATCTTGGCCTTGTCCGAGACGAACCGCACCAGCGGCACCACCGCAAACGGCAGCTGCATCGAGAGCAGCACCTGGCTCAGCACCAGCAACCGTGCGGTGCCTTGCTCGCCATAGAGGGCCGTGACCACCACCACCGGCACGATCGCGATGCCGCGGGTCATCAGCCGCCGCGCCCATGGCGCGATCCGCAGCCGCAGGAAGCCTTCCATCACGATCTGCCCGGCCAGCGTCGCGGTCACGGTGGAATTGATGCCCGAGGCGAGCAGAGCGACCGCGAACAACGTCGAGGCCAGGCCAACGCCCAGCATCGGCGCAAGCAGCTCGTAGGCCTGTTCGATCTCCTGCACGTCGGTGCGGCCGTGCGCATGGAACACCGCGGCGGCCAGGATCAGGATCGAAGCATTGATGAACAACGCCAGCATCAGCGCGATGGTGCTGTCGGTCACCGCCCAACGCAGCGCGCTGCGGCGACCGGCATCCGTGCGCGGGTAGGCGCGGGTCTGCACGATGGAGGAGTGCAGGTACAGATTGTGTGGCATCACGGTGGCGCCGATGATCCCGATTGCCAGGTACAGCGCCTTCGGATCGGTCACCACCTGGGCGTGCGGAATGAACCCGGCCAGCACCGCCTGCAGCGGCGGCGCGGCGATGAAGATCTGGATCGCAAAGCAGCCGAAGATCACCAGCAGCAAGGCGATCACGAAGGCCTCCAGCGCGCGGAACCCACGGTTCATCAGCAGCAGGACCAGCACCACATCCACCGCGGTGATGATCGCGCCGGCCAGCAGCGGGATGCCGAACAGCAGCTTCAGGGCGATCGCCGTGCCGATCACCTCGGCCAGGTCGCAGGCAATGATCGCGATCTCGCACAGCAGCCACAGGCCAAGGTTCACCGGGCGCGAGTAGTGGTCGCGGCAGGCCTGGGCCAGATCGTGCCCGGTCGCGATGCCCAGCCGCGCCGAGAGCCCCTGCAGCACGATCGCCATCAGGTTGGAGAGCAGGATCACCGAGAGCAGCAGGTAGCCGAACTGCGCGCCACCGGCGATATCGGTGGCCCAGTTGCCCGGGTCCATGTAACCGACCGAAATCATATAGCCCGGGCCCAAGAAGGCCAGCAAGCGGAACCACCAATGGCCACCGCTCGGGACCGCGACGCTGGCGTTCATCTCACCCAGGCTGGGCGTGTGCCCGGCCGAGGACGGCCAGGCAGGGGAGTTCTCAGGGCGGTGTTGGATGTCCACGGGCGCAATATAGCAGAGGCTATGTTAGTAAGGCTTTGCAATCTGGGGCGTCCCAACGCCTTAACCCTGAACCGCGTATCGTCACCGCTCTTTTCAGATGGAGTGGGTGCATGCGTTGGATCGTGTTGTTGGCCGCATTGGCCATGCCCGTAGTGGCGTGGTTGTCCCAGTCCGGCATGTTCGGCCCGACCAACGGTGCAGTTTCCGACCAGTACCCGACGCTGCTGGTCGCCGCCGGGTACGCCTTCGCGATCTGGGGCCTGATCTTCCTGTGGGATGTGCTGTTCGGGTTCTGGCAGCTGCGCCTGCGCAAGCCGGACATCACCGGGGTTCGCCCGTGGGCTGCCGCCGGCTTCGCGCTCACCGCCGCCTGGATGCCGGTGTTCTCCAACCAGTGGTTCCTGCCAGCGCTGGCGATCATCTGGGCCGCCTTGCTCTGCCTGATCGTGGCCGCCTACCGCGCCTCGCCGGTCACCGCCCCGGGCGGCCAGCGAGCGTGGGCCGCGTATCCGCTTGGCCTCCACGCTGGCTGGCTGTCGTTGGCGGCCTACCTCAACACCGCCCAGGTCATCGTCGCCTACGGTTGGCTGCCGACCGACAACATGCTCGGCTGGAGCCTGGTGCTGCTGGTCCTGGCCACGCTGCTGGTGCTGGTCGTCAACCAGCTGCTGCGCGGGCATTTTGCCTATCCGGCCGCGGTCATCTGGGCGCTGGCCGGTATGTACGTCAAGCAGTCCGGCTGGGATCTGCCCGGCGCGGCCAACATCGCCACCCTGGCGCTGGTGCTGATCGTCATCGTGGTGATCCAGACGGTGTGGCTGCGCGTACGCGCTTACCGCCAGCCGCGCGCCATCGCCGCCGCGCACCGTCATCGCCGTTGATTCTTTTTGTAGGAGACCCCTCATGAACATGTTGATGAAGGAGCGCCGCTGATGCGCGCTGCCATCCATACCACCTTCGGTGACCCGACCCAGGTCCTGCACGGCGGCGACGTGCCGCAGCCGGCCCCGGCGGCCGGCGAGGTGCGCATCCGCACCGTGCTGGCGCCCATCCACAACCACGACCTGTGGACCGTGCGCGGTCAGTACGGCTACAAGCCCGAGCTGCCCGCGGTCGGTGGCAGCGAAGGCACCGGCGTGATCGACGCGCTGGGCGAGGGCGTCGACGGCCTGAAGGTCGGCCAGCGTGTCAGCGCCGCTTCGGTGCATGGCACTTGGGCCGAGTCCTTCATCGCCCCGGCGCGCATGGTGATCCCGATGCCGGACAGCATCGATGACAACACCGCCGCGCAGCTCATCGCCATGCCGCTCAGTGCCCTGATGCTGCTGGAGTTCCTGCAGGTGAAGCAGGGCCAGTGGATCCTGCAGAACGCCGCCAATGGCGCGGTCGGCAAAGCATTGGCGATGCTGGCCAAGGCGCGTGGCGTGCACTGCATCAACCTGGTGCGACGCGACGCCGGTGTGGCCGAGATGGCCGGGCTCGGCATCGACCACACCATTTCCACCGCGCAGTCCGACTGGATGGCACAGGTGCAGGCCAAGGTCGGCAAGGCATCGATCGCCGCGGCCGTGGATTCGGTCGGCGGGCGCGCCAGCAGCGAGTTGATGACGCTGCTGGGCGATGGCGGCACACTGGTCTCGTTGGGGTCGATGACCGGCGAGCCGATGCAGCTCAGCTCGGGCGATGTGATCTTCAAGCAGGCCACGGTGAAGGGCTTCTGGGGCAGCAAGGTCAGCCAGGCGATGGCGCCGGAGGACAAGCGCCGCCTGGTCGGGGAATTGCTGCAGCTGGCCGCGCGCGGTGGGCTCAGTCTGCCGGTGGACGGTGTGTTCGGGCTGGATGCGGTGGCCGCTGCCGCCAAGGCCAGCCTGGAGCCGGGCCGTAACGGCAAGGTGCTGCTGCGCCCCTGAGAACGTCCGGTAGAGCCGACCGTTGGTCGGCTGCCCTGCATCGGGCGCCGCGTCAGCCGACCAACGGTCGGCTCTACCTTTCCGCGCGCAATGCCTCGATCACCACGCGCATGGCGCTGGAGGAGTGCCGACGGCTGGGGTAGTAGGCGTAGTACCCGTCGAAGGGATCGCACCAGTCCTCCATGACACGCCGCAGTGCACCGGCGGCGATGTCATCGCGCACCATATCCTCCGGCAGATAGGCCAGGCCGGCACCGGCCAGCGCCGCGCGGTGGATCGCCCCGCTGCCGTTGAAGGTCCATTGGCCGTCCACGCGCACGTTCACTTCCTCGCCGTCTTTTTCCAGATCCCACACCATCAGCCCGCCGTGGGTGGGCAGGCGCAGGCCGATGCAGTTGTGTGCGGCCAGGTCGGTTGGCACCTGCGGCGCGGTGTGCGTGGCGAAGTAACCCGGGCTGGCCACGATCGCCATGCGCTGCGGTGGGCTGATCGGCACGGCGATCATGTCCCTGGCCACGCGCCCGCCCAGCCGGATACCGATGTCGTAGCGCTGGGCGACGATGTCGGCCAGGCCGTAATCGATGGTCAGTTCCACGTGCAGGTCGGGGTAGGCGGGCAGCACCGCGGACAACCGCGGCCAGACGATCGTGTTGGCCGCATGTTCGGCGGTGGTGATGCGGATGGTGCCGGCCGGGCGGTCACGGTATTCGCTGATCGCGGCCACTTCGGCTTCGATCTCCTGCATGCGCGGGGCGACGGTGTCGTACAGCCGCTCGCCGGCCTCGGTCATCGAGACGCTGCGCGTGGTACGGGTCAGCAGGCGCACGCCCAGGCGCTCTTCCAGCCCGCGCACGGTGTGGCTCAGCGCGGACTGCGAGACGCCAAGCTGGGCGGCGGCGCGGGTGAAGCTGCGCTCACGTGCGACGGTGACGAACACCTGCAGGTCGTTGAAGTTCTCGCGGGCCATGGGGCGGGCCGGGGGCGCATGGCAGTCATGCGCGTCCATGATGCGCGGGCGGGACTGATGAACTCAAGCGGCATTCTCTCTGTGCATTGATGAGTCAAGGTCATGGCTGCATCCCGGTTGCGATGGGTAGTGTCCGCACCGGGGCGCGCCTACAGTGGTCTTCCCGCGGCGGGATCCGTCGCTCCCCCAGGAGATCGCTTCATGGACCTGTTCACTGCCGCGCTGTCGCTTTCGATGGCCGCCACCGGTCCCGCCGGGACGGCACCCATCCGCATCACCAGCGCCGGCAGCACTGCCTCTGCCGCCGGTCCGGCCGACTACTTCACCGGGCGTGCCCGCATCGATGCACCGTTCCAGGCCGATGCACCCGCACGTGTCGGTGGTGCCACGGTCACCTTCGAACCCGGCGCCCGCACCGCATGGCATACCCATCCGCTGGGCCAGACCCTGATCGTGACGGCAGGCGTGGGCAGCGTGCAGGAGTGGGGCAAGCCCGCGCGCGAGATCCGCCCCGGCGACATCGTCTGGATTCCGCCGGGCGTCAAGCACTGGCATGGCGCGCAGGCCACCACCGCGATGACGCATATCGCGATCGCCGAAGCGGTCGATGGCTCGCCGGTGACGTGGATGGAACAGGTCAGCGACGCGCAGTACCGCGGCGGCTGAACGTCGGCGCGTGACGCGGACGGCCGTGTCACATCCGCCTGCGTACCCTTCCAGGCAGATCGACACAGGAGAAGGGTCTTGAGCAGTGTTTTCATCGTCGGCGCCGCCGGCAAGGTTGGCCGTCATCTCGTCAAGCAGCTGGCTGACAGAGCGCATCGCGTGCTCGCGCTGCATCGCCGTGCCGGGCAGGGCGATGAACTCAGCGCGCTGGGGGCTACGCCGGTCTCTGGTGACCTCACCGCCATCGACGTGGATACGCTCGCCGGCAGCATGGCCGGCAGCGATGTCGTGGTCTTCACCGCCGGTGCGGGCGGCGCTGGTGTGGAGGTGACCAACGCCATCGATGGCCGTGGCCTGGCGCTGGCCGTGGATGCCGCCCGGCAGGCCGGCGTGCGCCGTTTCCTGCTCGTCTCGGCATTTCCGGAAGCCGGCCGCAACAAGGCCATGGGCGAGGGCTTCGAGAATTACATGACGGTCAAGAAGCGCGCCGATGTGTATCTGGCCGCGACCGATCTGGACTGGGTGATCCTGCGCCCGGGCACCTTGAAAGATGCAGCAGGCACCGGCCGCGTCGCCGCGGGTCCGGCGATCGCCTATGGCGACATTCCGCGCGCCGATGTGGCCGCCACGCTGGTCGCGCTGGTGGAACACCCGGAGGTGCGGCGCACGATCATCGAACTGACCGAAGGCGACCAGCCTGTTGATGAAGCGATCGCAGCGCTTGCCCGCGCGTAACCGGGGCCGGCCGGTGCGGCAGTGGTAAAATCGCGCTTCCACACCGCAACACAGACGAGCACGCCATGAACGACGCCTCCTTCTATCCCATCGGTACCCCTGGCCAGCCCTGGGGCGCTGCGGAGAAGGCGCAGTGGCGTGCCCGCCAGCTGCCGCAGCGGCGCTATGCCGATGACGTGCTGCCGGTGCTGGAGGCATTGCGCAGCCGCTTCGAGGTGAGCCAGTACGGCACGTTGGATTACGCCCCGGACCAGTACCAGCTGTTCGCCGTGCGCAGCCGTGACTGGACGCCGGCGCTGCCGACGATGCTGGTCACCGGTGGCATCCACGGCTACGAAACCAGCGGCGTGCAGGGCGCCTTGCAGTTCCTGCAGACCCGCGCGGCCGACTATGCCGGCCGTGCGAATCTGCTGGTCGTGCCCTGCGTCAGCCCGTGGGGCTATGAGCGCATCCAGCGCTGGAACGCCGATGCCATCGATCCGAACCGCTCCTTCATGGCCAACAGCCCGGCGGCTGAATCGGCCGCGCTGATCGCCCTGGTCGCGCCGCTGCGCGGCAGTATCGTGATGCATATCGATCTGCACGAAACCACCGATACCGATGAAACCGAGTTCCGCCCGGCCTTGGCCGCGCGCGACGGCAAGCCGTTCGAACCGGGTCTGATCCCGGATGGGTTCTATCTGGTGGATGACACCGAAAATCCGCAGCCGGCGTTCCAGACCGCCGTCAATGCGGCCGTCGAGCGGGTGACCCATATCGCCCCGGCCGACGACAAGGGCGAGATCATCGGCTCGCCGGTGGTGGCCCCGGGCGTGATCGAGTATCCACTGGAAAAACTGGGCCTGTGCGCCAGCGTCAGCGGCGCGACCTACACCACCACGACCGAGGTGTATCCGGACAGCCCGCGCGCCACCCCGCAGCAGTGCAATGACGCCCAGGTAGCGGCGATCTGCGCGGCAATCGATTACGCGTTGGCTGCCCCCAGGAACTGATCCAGCAACCACAGCGCTGCCGGCCCCAGCGGTGCGCCTTTCTGCCACACCGCGTCCGTGGAAACCAACCGTGGCCAGCCGGGCAGGGGCAGCTCCACCAGCATGCCCCGGCCATAGCGCGCGACCAGTGCACGTGGCAGTTCGGCCCAGCCAAAGCCGTCCTCGGTCATCTCCAGCACCATCAGATAGTCCGAGGCCGACCACATGCGCCCGCGTGCTTGGCCCTCGCGCAGCGCATCGCCACTCAGGCAGATCTGGCGATGACGGGCCAGGTGCGATTCCTCCGGTGCGGGCAGCGCGGCCAGCGCGTGATCGGCGGCAACGAACACCGCCATCTCCGCACGCAGGGGCAGGGCGCGAACCGCCAGTTCGGAGGGGTACGAAGGCTGATGCGGGATCAGCCCGAGATGGGCACGGCCGCGCTGCACGACATCAAGCACATCGCTGCCTTCGGCATCCAGCCACTCCAGCTCGATATCCGGAAACCGCTGTTCGAACCGGCGCAGCAGGTGCTGGTCGGGGTTGAGCTGATAGATGTCCGAGAACACCAGGCTCAGGCGCGGCTCCACCTCATCGGCCAAACGGATGCTGAGTTGCTCCAGTCGGTCGGCGGCAGCCAGGATCTCCTGCGCATGGCCAAGCACTTTACGGCCGTCTTCGGTCAGCACCGGATAACGGCCGCTGCGGTCGAACAGGGTCAGGCCCAGGTCGGCCTCCAGCGTGGCGATCGCCGTACTGATCGTCGACTGGGTTTTCTTCAGGCGGCGTGCCGCGGCGGAGAACGAGCCGAGTGCCGCAGCCTCGACGAAGGCATGCAGGGATTCCGGGCCATAGCGCATGGATGTATCGCCTTTGTCGATGGGTTCCATCTTTGGTCTGATGGAAAATCCGATGATAATGGCCGCGTCGCTCGGGTGCCATCGCCCGGCCGCAATCAAGGAGCTTTCCATGCACACACAGGTGCAGTCGCAACCCCGTGCCCGTGGCGGTCTGATCGCCTGGGCCTGCCTGACCGTGGCGATCGTCGCCGAAGTGGTCGGCACGTCGTTCATGGCCGATGCCGCCCGTCATGGCGGCTACCTCGGCTATGGGGTGATGGCCGTGGCCCTGGCCATTTCGTATTACTTCCTGGCGCTGTCGGTGCGCGGCATCGCGGTCGGTGTCGCCTACGCGGTGTGGGAAGGCCTGGGCCTGACCCTGCTGACCCTGGTCGGCATATTCGTGTTCAACGACAGTCTGTCGGGGCAGCAGATGATCGGGCTGGTGATGGCGGCGGTCGGCATCGTCTGCGTCACCCTCGGCGAGGAGCACGCGCCATGAACCTCACTGCCTTCCTGTTCGTGCTGTGTTCGGCATTGATCGACATCGCCGCCAACATGATGGTCGCCAAGTCCGATGGCTTCCGTAAGCCGGCCTGGGGCTTCGCCGCGATCGTGCTGGTCTGGATCGCCTTCGCGCTGCTCGGCCAGGCCGTCAAGACCCTGGATCTGGCCACGGCCTATGCGATGTGGGGCGCCATTGGCGTGATCGGTACCGCGCTCTGCGGGCGCGTGCTGTTCGGCAATCGGTTGCGTCCGATCGGCTGGGCAGGGATCGCACTGGTCACCGGCGCGGTGGTGGTGCTGTCCAGCCACTGACCGTGGTCAGCGGAACAGTTGATTCAGCGCTGCCCCGGAGGCCGCATCGGCGAAGCCGTCGAAGCGGCCTTCGTCCCTCAGCAACTGCGAGGCGCGCATCATTCCGCCCCAGGCGGTGCGCGCCATCGCACCGCCGACGCTGACCCGGCGCACCCCCATCGCCGCGATGTCCTGCAGGGTGAACGGCAGCGCGCTGCCGACCAGCAGGTTGACCGGTCGCGGTGCCACCGCAGCCACGACGGCCTCGATCTGCTCGCGGGTGCTGATGCCCGGTGCGTACAGGCAGTCCGCGCCGGCCTCGGCATAGGCGCGCAGGCGGGTGATCGCATCATGCAGGTCGGGACGGCCGACGAAGAAGTTCTCGGCGCGGCCGATCAGCAGCACGTCCTCACCGGATTCGTCGATCGCGCGGCGGGCGGCGCGCACCCGGGCCACGGCATCATCCAGCGGGCGCAACGGGCTCGCAGGATCCACGCTGGCATCTTCGATGGAGATGCCGGCCACGCCGGTCGCGATGGCGCGGGTGACATTGCGGCCGACCTCCTCCAGGGGGCCGAAGCCATCGCCGAAATCGGCGTTCAACGGCAGCGGCGTCGCAGCCGCGAGGGAATGCAGATGGGCGAGCGTTTCTTCCAGCGTCAACGTGCCATCGGCCTGGGCCTGGCTCCACGCATAGCCGGAACTGGTCGACGCCAGCGCCTGGAAGCCGAGACTGTGCAGGTAACGTGCGCTGCCCGCATCCCACGGATTGGGCAGCACGAAGCAGCCCGTGTCATGCAGTGCACGGAAGGCCGCGCGGCGCGGGCGGGGATCGAAGGACAGGTCCGTCATGGTGCGCATCCGGTAAGCAGTCACCCGATGGTAACGCCTGCTGCCACCACCGCCGTGTTGCGCTGCGCGACCGTGCAGGCCGCGCAGCGGCGCTGACTCAGAATGCGACGGTGCCCTGCAGGTACAGCGTGCGCGGCTGGCCGACGAACTTGCCGCCGTTGTTGTCGGTGGAACGCGTGTAGTAGCGGCGGTCGAACAGGTTCTTGACCCCGATCGCCAGCTTCAGATCGTGCAGCTCTGGCCCGAAGTCGTAGCCGGCGCGCACGGCCATGGTGGCGTAGCCGGGAATGTCGCCGAGGCGGCCGGTCGGGTCTTCCTCGGTCACATAGGCCGCGCCGGGGTTCGGGGTGCCCGGCGAGCGCTGGCCGGACTGGGCGAACACATCGGCGTTGAAGGTCCAGCGGTCGATCGCATAGCGCGCGCCGAACGAGCCGACATTGCGCGAGTACAGCGGCAGGTCCTTGCCGGCAAACGCACCGGCGCGGGCGGTGGCCTCGGTCCAGGTGTAGGTCATCGACAGCTGCAGGCCGGTGAGTGCGTCGCTGAGCTGGCCCATGTCGTAACGCAGCGCCGATTCGGCACCGCGGTGCCGGGTCGCGCCCAGGTCGGTCCACATGCCTTCGCCGACGATCGAGCGGGCCAGCTGCAGTTCCTTGTCGAAGTCGACGTTGAACAGGGTGAACTCACCGCTCAGGCCGTTGCCGTTGTAGTGCGTGCCCAGCTCATAGGTGGTCGCCGATTCCGGGTGCAGGCCCTCGGTGGTCGAGGCCAGCTGGCTGTACTGCTGTGGGCCGAACGACTTGCCGCCATTGGCGAACAGGGACCAGTGATCGCTCAGGCGGTACAGCACCGACAGCGTGGGCAGGGTCTCGCGCGAGTCGATGCTCGGGGTCAGCACGCTGGTGACCGCGCCACTGGTGGCCAGGTTGGTCACGGTGTTGAAGGTGCGGATGTCTTCCACGCGCACGCCGGGCGTGATGGTCCAGTTGCCGATATCGATGCGGTCATCGATGTAGAACGCATGGGCGGTCGTGCCACCGCGGCTGGTCTGGTAGGGCAGCAGCGGCAGATCGAAGGCGGCCACCGCAGCGCCGGGGCGGTAGTAGCGGGTGCGCGAGGCCACTTCGCTGCTGGCCTCCTTCAGGTAGCGGTAGCCCACGCTCACTTCCTGCACCACGGTGCCGGTGGTGAACAGGCGCGAGTAGCGCGGCTCCACGCCCAGGTAGTGGTAGCTGCGCGGCGCGGCGGTGAGCCGGCGCTGGCCGCTGCTGGCACCGGTACCGTCCTGCTCGATGTAGCTGCCGCGGAAGGAATCCACGTAGTAGCCCAGCACCTCGACGTTGTTGGTGCCGTCGCTGTAGCTGTATTTCAGCGACCCATCGCTGCGGCGCCCGTTGAACACGTCATACGGGCGGGTGGACTGGAACGGATCGGCCGCGTACTCGGCCGTGGTCAGGCCACCGGGCATGCGCCCGCTGCCTTCGAAGTGGTGCAGCGACATCGCCAGGTCGCCCGCATTGCCCAACGCATAGGACGCCTTGAGCAGGATATCGTCGATGTCGGTCTTGTCGTTGCTGCTGCGCCAGCCGTCGCCGTGGGTGCCCGAGTACAGCAGCGCCGCGCCGAGCCCACCGTCGGTGGTGCCGCCCAGGAACAGGCTGGGGACGGTCTTCAGGTTACCGCCCTGGCCGTACATCTCCGAGGCGAAGCCCAGCGAGCCGGCGAAGTCCTTCGGAATCGCGCGGGTCACGAAGTTGATGATGCCGCCCACGTTCTGCGGCCCGTACCGGACCGAGCCGGCACCGCGCACCACGTCCACCGATTCCAGGTTGCCCAGCGCGACCGGGGCCAGCGACAGCTGCGGCTGGCCATACGGGGCATACGACATCGGCACGCCGTCCATCAACACGTAGGAGCGCGGCGACAGGCGCGAGGTGAGGCCGCGCACGCCCACATTGAGCGACACATCGCTGCCGCCGGTGCCATTGCTTTCCTGCACCTGCACACCGGGAATCTGGCGCAGCACGTCACGCACGCTGGTCGAGCCGCTCTCGGCGATGCGCTGCGCCTCCACGATGCTGCGCGCACCGGGGTGCTCGAGCAGCTTGGCTTCGGTGGGGTTGTCCAGCCAGTTGCCGGTGACCTTGACCGTATCCAGCTCGGTCGGCGTGGCGGACTGCGCGCTGGCGACAGGCGGAAGGCCAGCGACAGCAACAAGGACCGCTGCCGCGATCACGGACAGGCGCGGGCGGGAACGGGCGGGCTTCATGGGTCGGGCGGATCCGGCAGAGGGGGAAAGCCGGCGGATCGTACCTGAAATGGGAATCATGCGCATTGGTCCCGCCAGCGGCCATGGCCAGGCGTTCAGTCGCCCGCCATCACGCCCGCACCCACCGCGCACACAGCCCCACCAGCACCAGGGTCACCGCCACCGCGCTGAAGGCGAACACCAGGCTGCTGGCCTGCGCCACGAAACCGATCAGTGCCGGGCCGGCCAGCACACCGGCATAGCCAAGCGTGGTGATCGCCGGGATGGCCAGGCTTTCCGGCATGACCTTCTGGTTGCCGGCCATCGAGAACAGGGCCGGGACGATGTTGGCGCAGCCCAGGCCGACCAGGGCGTAGCCGCACAGTGCCAGCGGCATCCAGGTGGCGAAGGTGGCCAGGGCGAAACCGGAGGCCGCGACCAGACTGCCGATCAGGATGGAACGATGGCGGCCGAGCCTGGCCACCACGCCATCGCCGACCAGCCGGGTCACGGTCATCGCAATGGCAAAGGCCAGGTAACCCAGGCCGGCGCGCGAGGGATCGACCTGCTGCACTTCATGCAGGAACACCGCGCTCCAGTCCAGCACCGAACCTTCGGCCAGGAACGCCACGAAACACAGCACGCCGATCGCCAGCACCACGCCGTGCGGCACCGCGAACATCGGCGCATCGCTGGGCGCCTTGTCGGTCCGCCAGTACGGCAGCGAGATCGCCAGCAGCGCGGCCATCACCGCCGAGGCCAGCAGGCACACCAGCCACGGCGGCAGGTGAAGCGCCAGCAGCGCGGTCATCGCACCGGCGCCGACCGCACCGCCGATGCTGTAGAAGGCATGGAAGCCGGACATCATCGGCCGGCCGCTGTCGCGCTCCACCATGATCGCCTGCATGTTCATCACGCAATCGCAGGCGCCCACGCCGGCACCGAACACGAACAGCACCAGGCCCAGGGTAAGTGGCGAGGGCGCGATGGCCAGCAGGGGCAGGGTGGCGATCACCATCACCAGTGTGGCGATCATGACGGCGCGGCAGCCGTGGCGTGCGGCGAGCATGCCCGCGATCGGCATCGCCAGCAGCGAACCGGCGCCCAGGCACAGCAGTACCAGACCGAGAGAGCCTTCATCCAGACCGGTGCGGTTCTTGGCGAACGGAACCAGCGGCGCCCAGGCGGCGGTGGCGAAGCCGGGCAGGAAAAAGGCGGCGCGGGTGGCGTGCTGCTGGCCGCGGGCGAGGAGGGACGAGGACGCGGAAAGAGTCGACATGGGTCCGGACCTCAGTGCTGCGCGGCGCGCTGGAGAGCAACGCCACGACGCTCGAACGCGGCGACCTGTGCGGGCGGCGCATCGGCCTCGACGACCAGCAGATCGATCTGGTCCACATCACCGATCCGGTGCGAGGCCTGCGCACCCAGCTTGTCGTTCGTGGCGACCACCACGCAGCGGCTGCTCGCCGCGAGCAGCGCGCGCTTGAGCGTTGCCTCCTCGCCGTCCACGGCCCAGATGCCAGCGTCGGCATCCACCGCGCAGGTGCCGACAAAGCACACGTCCACCCGCAGTGCGGCGACTGCTTCCAGCGCCTGCGCGCCCACGGTCGCCCCGATACGCGGGTCCATGCGGCCCCCGACGAGGCTGACCTCGATGCCCGGGCGCGTCATCAGCGCCAGCGCGATATCCGGGGCGTTGGTCACCACGCGCACGCCCTGATCGACGGGCAGGCAACCGGCGATCACGCTGTTGGTCGAACCGGCGTCGAGAAACACCAGCTCACCGGGCAGCACCTGCGCGGCCGCGATCCGGGCCAACGCGAGCTTGCGGTCATGGTCCTTTTCGTGGCGCTCGGCCAGCGCCGGGAACGCCGGGGCGGCCGGCAGTGCGCCGCCGTGTACCTTGCGGCACAGACCCTGCGCGGCCAGCTCACGCAGGTCACGGCGGATCGAATCCTCCGAGACCTGCAGTTCGACGGCCAGCTGGGCCGACATCACGCGGCCGTGTTCGCGCAGCAGGCGCAGGATGGTCTGTTGGCGCTCGCCCGGCAGGGCGTCCTGGGTAGTCATCGGTAACCTCGGATCAGGGCGGAGGCGCGGCGGGGACTTGCCTGAACATGCACGAAAGTGCACGTATGCGCCTGTATCTGGGGTGCACCTTACCATGAAACGACGATGTGCGTGCGTGTATGTGCGCGAATATGCGCGAATGCGCGGATTCATTCAGGTCGCGCGCGCACCACGCCCTCACCCCTGCGGCAGCAGCTCCGGCCGGATCACCGTGGCCGCCCATTCCATGAACGCTGCGACCCGGCGCGGCAGATGGCGGCGCTGGGCGTACAGAAGGGTGACCGGCATCGGCTCGGCCAGACAGTCCGGCAGGATCTCCACCAGGGTGCCGTCCGCCAGTGCGCGCCGGACGCCCAGCCGTGGCACCTGGATGATCCCCAGCCCGGCCAGCGCCGCAGCGGTATACCCGTGCCACTGTTGACCGTCACCGCGCCGCGCATCGGCAGGCTGCGATAGCCCTCGCCATCGTGGTACTCGAAGCCGGGCGAGCGCTGGCCCAAGGTGCCCACGTAGTGCACCAGCGCATGGCCGGCCAGATCATCCAGCGTGACCGGTATACCGCGCGCGGCCAGGTACGCGGGACTGGCGCAGTTGACGATCGGCAGCCGTCCCAGCGGGCGGGCCACCAGCGTGTTGTCATCCAGCGGCCCGACCCGCAGCACACAGTCGAACCCCTCACGGATCAGATCGACCCGGCGGTCGGTACCGCTCAGCTCGATCTCCACCCCCGGATGCTGCGCGAGGAAGCCCGGCAGCTGCGGGATCACCAGCTGCCGCGCCAGCCCACTGGACATGTCCACCCGCAGGCGGCCCTTCAACTGGCTGGTATCGACCCGGAACATGCCCTGCAGGTCGTCCATGTCATGCAGAAGATCGTGGGCGCGGGTCTGGAACTGGGCACCATCGGCGGTGAGCTGCACCCGGCGCGTGGTCCGGTGCAGCAGCCGTACGCCGACCTCTGCCTCCAGACGTTGCACCGCCAGCGATACGCTGGCCTTGGGCAGGCCGAGGCTGTCGGCCGCGCCGGTGAACGAGCCCAGTTCGGCGACCCGCAGGAAGCAGCGCAGTTGATCGAGGCGATCCATTGATTGTTCGTGATGTATGGACAGTCAAATCAGCATCCGCCGATTTATGCAGCCCTGCAACACCAATACGCTGGTCTCCCATTCCCCAGGCAGGTGCACGGACATGAGCAAGACAACCCGAGTCGTTCTGATCACCGGCGGCAGCCGTGGCCTCGGTCGCAACGCCGCCCTCGCACTGGCGGCCGATGGCGCCGACATCATCCTCACCTACCGCAGCCAGGCCGAGGCCGCCCAGGAAGTGGTCGCCCGCATCAACGCGTTGGGGCGCCGTGCCGCCGCGCTTCCGTTGGACATGGCCGACAGCGCCGGCTTCGGTGCCTTCGCCGGCCAGGTTCGCAGCGTGCTGGAGGGGTGGGGCGAGTCCCATCTGCAGGGGCTGCTGAACAACGCGGGCGAAGGCCTGCACGCGATGATCGCCGACACCACGGTCGAGCAGTTCGATGCACTGGTCGCCGTGCATCTGAAGGGGCCGTACTTCCTGACCCAGGCGCTGCTGCCGCTGATCGCAGACGGCGGTCGCATCCTCAACGTGTCCAGCGGGCTGGCGCGGTTCTCGCTGCCGGGCAGTTCGGCCTACGCGATGATGAAAGGCGGCATCGAAGTGTTTACCCGTTACCTGGCCAAGGAGCTGGGCGCACGCGGCATCAGTGCCAACACGCTGGCCCCGGGCGCGATCGAGACCGACTTCGGCGGCGGCCGCGTGCGCGACGATGCGCAGGTCAACGCGATGGTGTCCTCGGTGACCGCGATGGGCCGCCCAGGCAAGCCCGATGACATCGGCCCGGTGGCGGTGGCGCTGCTGTCGCCGCAGACCGCATGGATCAACGCGCAGCGGGTGGAGGCATCGGGCGGCATGTTCGTCTGAGGGCGCATCACCGGGACGACGCGTAATGGCCGTGCCGGCACCGGCGGGCCGGAAGAAGGCGCGCGCCACGACGGCGCGCGCTGCGATGGATGGGGATGGGGTGATGGAGCGGGAAGGCGCACAGGTCCAATGGCGCGTGGCGCCTGGGGTTTGTGAACGCGTTCATTAAAAAAGTGTGACGAATTGCGTGCTGACTGATGGGACGGCGCTGCTTTCCACGGTTGTTAGGCAAAGGGGCACTTTTTGCACTCCAGGGGGAACCACCATGAACCAGCTGCTCATCTACGAACGTCCGATCCAGCTCAACCGCGTCGCCCATCGCCACCACCGGGTGGTGGCCACTCCCGGCGATTTCGCCTTCGCCGCCACCCTCAACTCCGTGCCGCTGGCCTGTGTGGAGTTCGCGCCGGTGGCCCGCGAGTATCCGATCCTGTTCGCCGGCAACAGCGCCGACGCGGTGGTGCCGGCTGCACTGCTGGGCCTGCGTGCCGGCCAGAACCTGATGGTCGATGAGCAGGGCAGCTGGGCCGAGGGGGCCTATGTGCCGGCGTTCCTGCGTCGCTACCCGTTCGTGCTCGCCGAACGCGATGAGCAGGGCAGCGATTTCACCGTCTGCCTGGATGCGGGGTATGCGGGCATCCGTGAAGGGGGCGAGGAAGGTGCGCCACTGTTCGATGACGAGGGCAAGGACAGCCCGCTGCTGAGCAACGCACTGCAGTTCCTGCAGGAGTACCAGGTGC
Organism: Stenotrophomonas maltophilia; assembly: GCF_002205165.1. Classification (GTDB taxonomy): domain Bacteria; phylum Pseudomonadota; class Gammaproteobacteria; order Xanthomonadales; family Xanthomonadaceae; genus Stenotrophomonas; species Stenotrophomonas maltophilia_N. Next base: position 50,440 of record NZ_NIVS01000032.1, read on the forward strand.
ACCTGGCGCGGACGCGTGCTTTCAGCGCGGCGCTTGCCAGCCATGGGCTGCTGGTTCCGCGGCAGGTGAACGTGCAGACCGCGCTGGGCGAGGGCTTCTCGCTGGATGGCTTCTTCGTCGTTGATGAGCAGAAGCTGCGCGAATTGAAGGGCAAGGCGCTCCAGGATCTGGCGCGTTCGGGCGACCTGGGGCTGATCTACGCCCATCTGCTTTCGCTGGGCAATGTCGAGCTGCTCAGCCGCGCGCTGGACAGCCGCCCAGCCGCTGCCGCAACGCACTGATCCCTGCCCAGCAATGCCGTCCAGCGGCAAGGCTCGCCTGCCTTGTCGCGACCCTTCGTGGCCCGCGGTTGCGACCGCCTGCCACTGCCCGGAGCCTGCCATGAACCATCGCGACCCCTCGTCCTGCCCGTCTTCCACCGTGCGTAATGCGCAGCTGGGGAACCATCGTTTGCGCCCTGCCGGGCTGGCCGTGGCCATCGGCTCCGTGCTGGGGCTGGCATTGCCAGGCAGTGTGATCGCCGGCGATGACGGCAGTGCGATGGTCACCGATGGCCGCACCGACACCCAGGTGGTCCGGCAGGGAAGCGATCCGCGCTGGAGCGTGACCACCCGCACAGTGAAGGGGGCCGCCGGCAACCAGGTCGCGTTCAATTCCTTCCGTGAATTCGGGGTGGGCGTCGGCCAGACCGTTGATCTAGTGCTGCCCACGCAGGGTCAGCAACAGGTGCACAACCTGGTCAACCTGGTCAGCGACGCGCGTGCGTACATCAACGGCAACCTCAACAGCGTGCTGGAATCGACCAATGCGGTGGGCGGCAAAGTGTTCTTCGTCGCCCCGGATGGCCTGGTGGTCGGCAACGGTGGCGTGCTCAATGTCGGCTCGCTGTCGGTGGCCACCGCCAACCGCGCCACGGCCAGCGACATCCTCAGCGCCGGAGAGAGCCTGGATGCCCTGATGTACGGCGCGCTGACGCCGGGACAGCTCACCGACAAGACGGTCGAGCTGCACGGGACAGTGAACGCACGCAACGGTATCCGCGTACAGGCCAGGGCCATTGATGTCACCGGCACGCTGTTCGTGCCGGCCGGCCCGCGCGATGTCAATGGCGATCTGCAGGGCATCGGGGCGGCCGTCAATACCGGCGGCTCGCAGCCGCTGGTACTGGTCAACGAGGGCGGCCGCATTCAACTGCGCGCGGCGGCGATCTCCGATACCGGGCTGGGCGTGCGCAGTGCCGAGGCAACGGTGACGGTGGGCGGCAACGCACGTCTGGAGGCGGACGATATCGAGTTGACCGCGCTTGCGGTGATCGATTCCGGCTACGACAAGGACGGTGCGGTATTCGACGAGCTCAAGGCCGACCTCGTCAACAGCGTCACCGATTCCAGCAACCTCAAGGACCTCGGCGACGCGCTGGTGAACCTGGGCGCGGACAAGCTGCTGGGGGAACAGATCTCGTTCCTGCACGGCTCCACCACGGCGCGGGTGGAAGTGAAGGACAGCGCGGCGCTGACCGCGCGCGATGACATCACGCTGCACGCCAGCACCCGGCAGGCCATCGACAATTCCGCCGCCGGAAAGGCGTACGAGAAGGGCGATGTGGTGACCGACGCCAACGGCGACCCGGTGAAGGATGCCAATGGCAACACCATTCCGAAAAAGCACCTGCTCAGCCTGGGCGCGGCATACGCGCAGATCAACGCCACCACGGAAGCGATCGTGCGCTCGGGCGCAACGCTTGCAGCGGGTGGCGATGTCGCGGTGAAGGCCGATGCCGATACGACGCTGAAGCTTGCGGCCGAATCGTTTGCGGTGAACAACACGACGGCTGCGTTCACGGCGGCGATCAGCAACGTCAACGTTGACACCCGTGCGGTGATTGAAGCCGGTGGGCCAGCGCTCAACGCCGCCAGCGTCAACGTTTCCGCCGTCAACGCGGTCTCCCTGGACACTTCCGCCACGGCGCGTGCCGACAAGAATGGCGCGGTGGGCCTCGCCGGCGCGATCAGCCTGCAGGATATCGCGGCCGAAGCACGCCTGGACCGTGATACCCGCACCACGGCGGGCGATGTCACCGTTCAGGCGGCCAGCATCACGCGCCTCAACAAGACCAGCACGCTGATCACCGGCCCGAAGAGCGAACCGCTGCCGGGCCAGGAGCAGGTGGAAGCGATCAGCAGCGGCAGCGATGGCCTGATGAGCGTGGCGCAGTCGCTGGCCGGCGCCGGCATTGGCGGCGCCATCGCCAAGCTGAGCGGCAGCGAGGGCGGCGGCAGCACGCCGCCGGCGACGACCCCGACCACGGCGTCGCCCTTCCGCCTTGGCGGGGCGATCAGCGTCGTCGACGGCGACCATACGGCCACCGCCAGCATCGGCGCCGGCACCAGGATCGACAGTGCCGGCGCGATCGTGGTCGACAGCCAGGTCACCGACGCACAGATCGGCAACCATGCGATGAGCAACGTTCTGGCCAAGGGCAAGAGCGCGGATGGCTCGGCGTTCGCGTTGTCCGGGGCGGTCAACATCGCCAACCTCACTCATGAGGCACGGACCCTGGTGGGCAGTTCGGCCGAGCTGGCGGCGCAACGGATCGGATTGTCGTCGGACGTACGCCTGCCGCGTGATTTCAGTGCGCTCACCGGTGCCGTCCCGGATTTCAGCAGCTTCGACGCGTTCAAGACGTCGATCTCCGCTGCCAAGGACCTGATCACCGACCCGTCGGAGCTGTTCGCTTCGTACGCGGCGGCGCGGGGCTCGGCCGAGGAAGTGGCCATCGGGGGCGCGGTCAGCTGGTTCAAGGCCAGCAACAGCGCCCGCACCGATGTCGCCGCTGGCGCGTCGCTGACCACCCGCGACACCAGCACCGCGGCGTGGAGCGCCGCGCTGGAGGGTGAGGACCATGCCGGCGCTGCGCGCAGCCGGACGTTTGACGCTACCACCACCGTGCGTGCCAACACCGATGTCACCGGGCTGCACGCGGCCGGTGATCTTGCGCTGAAGAACCTCAAGGACAGCAACGTCGGCAACGGTGGAACTGCCTTGGGCGGCAGCGTTGGCTACGTCGATTATCAGAACACGGCGGCGGCGATCATCCACGATGGCGTCCGCGTCGATGCCGGTGCCGGCAGCCTGGCCGTACAGGCCGACAACAAGGAAACCGTGGTGGCGCTGGCGCTGCAGTCAGGCCAGGGCGGCAGCATCGGTGTCAGCGGAACAGCCACCGCACTCGACCTGGACAGCACCACGCTGGCCGGGATCAGCAACCGTGCCGACATCCGTGCAGCCACGGTTGGCGTGCGTGCCGATGAAGACCTGTTCGTGTGGTCCGTGGCCGGTGCCGTTGCGATGAGCGACAGCGTGTCGGTTGGGGCCAGCGTTGCCTACCAGCAGCTGGATACCGACACCCGCGCCTTCATCGGTGCGGTGCCTGCAGCCGTCGCGACCGGCAGCAGCATGGCACCGGTAGGCGCGATCACCACGGGGGAGCTGGCAGTCAACGCCAGCAGCGGTGGTCTGGCCGGCGCGGTGGCCGCGGCCGGCGCCGTCGCCAAGAGCTCGTCGGAACAGTTGAAGAAGGCGCAGGATGAGCTGGCGGCCAAACAGAATGCGGAAAACCCGGGCTTCCTGGATTCGCTCAAGACCCGCGCGCTCGGCAAGGTGACCGCACTGGAAGGCATGGCGAACAAGGCCGACAGCAACGGCAGCGCCGGGCTGACCGAGTACTTCGACAAAGCCAAGGGCCTGCTCGGTGGCGGGAGCCCGGCGCCGGGGCAGGGCGCGCAGACCCCGCAACCCAAGTTCGGCATTGCCCTGTCCGGCAGTGCGACGGTGAACCGTGCCCGGCAGAACACCAAGGCCGACATCAGCTCGGCCGTGATCAAGGACCTCAGTGGTAACGGCGTGAAGCTGGATCTTGCGGCGACCAACGAGACGCTGCTGGTCAGCGTCAGCGGTGCGCTGTCGGTGGCTGCGGCCGGGTCGGACAACACGCAGGGCAGCGCATCGCTGGCCGGTGGCGTGGCCTACGGTGACATCCAGAACGCGACCACCGCGCAGTTGCGCGACAGCGCCGTTCACGATGCCGGCACTGTCACGGTGACCGCACGCAACGAAAGCGAACAGGTCAACGTCGGGCTGAGCGTAGGCGTCAATGCCTCTTCCAACCAGAGCTCGGCCGGTGCCGGCGCGATCTCGGCGACCGTGGCGATGTCCCACAACGACACCGCCGCCAGCATCATCGGGGGCAGCATCAGCGGGAAGAACGGCGCGGCCGCCAGTGTCGATGTCAAGGCCGTGAACGCCTCCAGGATCGCCAACGGGGGTGGCGCACTGTATGCGGGCGGCAAGGCCGGCCTGGGGGCGGCAGTGACGTACGCCGAGGTGGGCGACAGCACCCGCGCCTCCATTAGCGGTGCCGATATCGGCGGCGTACAGGATGTGCGCGTGCGTGCGGCCGATGCCTCACGGATCGTGGCGGCGGCCGCCAGTGGCGGGGCGTCCACGCGCAACGATGGCGTGGCGATCGCCGGTTCGGTGCTGGTCAACCAGATCGCCAGCCAGACCACCGCCAGCATCGATGGGGGCACCCGCATCATCGCCAGCGGTGACATCGAAGCCTTCGCCGGGACGGCGACGATCGACGACGTACGTGGGACCGGCGACGGCTGCGGCTCGGGCTTTGCGGTCGATTACTGTGGCGCCGGGATCGGTCCCATCGAGGTCGACGCCAATGCCGACACCGCGAGCACCGACGATACGCGGGTGGATGCCGCGGGTCGCAACAATGCCCGCAGCTCGATCATCGCCGTTGCCGGCATGGTCCAGGTGGGAGGCAACAATGCCGGGGTAGCCTTCGCCTACAACACCATCAACAACACCCATACCGTGTCGGTCAACGATGCCACGCTGGATGCCGGGCGCATCGCGCTTACCGCCAACGACCAGTCCGACATCCTGGCAGTGAGTGCCGGCATCGGCGGCAGCACCGGCAATTTCACCGGGGTTGGCAGTGCGTCCTACAACGCCATCGGCAATACCACCTCGGTGCTGGTTGGCCGTGGCCTGGCCGACGCACAAGGCCAGGTCCCGCGCGATGGCGCACAGCTCAACGCAGGCAGCATCCACCTGGAGGCACGCGATGAAGCCTTCATCGGCTCGCTGGCCGGTGCGGCAACGCTGGGCTCCAAGGTCGCCGTAGGTGCGGCGTTGACCATCAATGACATCGGCAACACCACGCTGGCGCTGGTCGATGATGCGCAGCTGACTGCCGGCATCGGCCGGGTCGATGTCGACGCCGCCAACGCCGCCAGGATCCTGTCCGGTGCGGTTGCCGCAGGCGCAGCCAACAATGTCGCCATTCAAGGCTCGGTGGGCTGGAGCAGGATCGACAACCATGCCGAGGCCGCATTGCGGGACGGCAGCGTGCAGGCAGGCATCGTGCAGGTGGCCGCCAGCAACGCATCGCGCATCCACACACTGGCTGGTGCGGTCGCCGGCAGTGGCACCGCCGCGATCGGCGCGGCGATCAACGTGGCCACCATCGGCGATACCACGCTGGGCGAGGTGGATGGAACCGCGCTGGAGGTGAGTACTGCGCTGGATGTCAGTGCGGCGTCGGCCGCCACCACCAAGACACTGGCCATTGCCGGTGCGCTGGGGGGCACCGCGTCCATTGCCGGCAGCAACACCACCAACCTGATCGACACCATCACCGAGGCCCGCCTGCGGGGTGTCACCGGGCAGGGGAGTGGCATCTCCGGCGCGGTGTCCGTCAGCGCCGATACCTCGGGTGCGGCCTATTCGTTGGGGGGCGCGCTGTCGGCCGGGGGGACGGCAGGCATCGGCGCAGCCAGCAGCGTCAACGACATCGGCGGCCGTACCCGTGCCGTGGTGGAGAATGCCACGCTGGGCGGCGCCAGTGCGCTGAGCATCGATGCGGCCAACCGCAGCCTGGTGCGTACGGCGGCCGTTTCCGGTGCGGGGGCGGGCACGGCCGCGGTGGCCGGCAGTGTCACCACCAACCTGATCCACTCCGATACCCAGGCCAGCCTGACTGACAGCAGCCTGCACAACCCGTTGGCTGATGTGAAGGTGAGCGCCCGTGACGAGCGCAGCATCGATTCGCTGGCGGGTGGCGCAGCGGTCGGCGGAAGCGTGGGCGTGGGCGCGGCAGTGGCCTACAACGATATCGGCGGCAGCACCTCGGCGGTGGTGGCCGGCAGTACGCTGGACCTGGATGTCCGCAATCTGCTGGTGCAGGCCGATGCCTCCGGAAAGGCCGGCGGTCAGGGCAACCGCATCCGCACCGTGGCCGCTGGCCTGGGCGGCGGCGGCGCGGTCGGTGGCGCAGCCTCGGTGGCGGTCAACCGGATGAAGGGCGCCGTCTCGGCACGGATTGAAGCAGGCGCCAATGTCCTGGCACAGGACAACGTTGGCGTTCTCGCCGCGCAGGCGCAGCAGATTGACGTGTACGCCGGCAGCATCGGCGGGGGCGTCAACGCGGGCATCGGCCTGGGTACCGTCGTCAACCTGGTGGATGGCAGCACCGAGGCGGCGATCACCGGTGCCGGAACTGCCGTGACCGCGCTGGGCCAGGGAGATGCGCTGACAGGCGTGGACAGTGGCCGGCGCACAGCGGGCAATACCCACAGCACCCGTACCGACGCCGCCGGCATGGATTTCGATACGGTGGACCTGGGCACCGGCCATATCGACGTGCATGGCATCGCGGTCAATGCGGCCACGCGCCAGCAGGTCAGGACCATCGGCGTCAGTGGCGCGCTCGGTACCACCCCGATCGCCAGTGGTGCGGTGGCGGTGATGGCGGCCGTCAACGACATCGCCGGCAGTACCACCGCGATCATCAAGGACGCACGGATCAACCAGCATGGGCTGGGCACCAGCAGCGACCCCGACCAGGACAGCGCAGGTCTCGCCGCAGCGGAGCAGAGCGTGGATGTGCGCGCCAGCCATCACGTGGCTTCGGCCAATTATGTGGCCGGCATCGCCGCCAGCGCGGGCGTATTCTCGGGCGCAGGAGCGCTCTCGACCAACCTGTTCGACAGCCATGCCAGCGCCAGCATCGAGGGCGCCACCCTGTCGGCCGCCGACGCGGTCACGGTAGAGGCCAATGGCAGCCAGAACGCGCTGGCGATCGTGGTCGGCGCGGCTGCAGGGCTGACCGGCGGCGCCGCCACCGGCGTGGTCAACTACTTCACCACCGATACCCGCGCCAGCGTGCTGGGCGGCACCCTGCGGGCGGGATCACTGGCGGTGAACGCCCATAGCGACAACGCGGCCTCGCTGGTGGGCGGCGCAGGCGCACTGGGGGGTGGGGCGGCCGTGGCCGGCACCGCGCTGGTCAACATGGGCACCGCGACCACGCTGGCGCAGGTGGGCGACAGTGGGCGCGCGACCAACGTTTTCGTGTCACGCGACTTCGACGTGAACGCGCGCAGCCGCTCTGATTTCAACGGCGTGGCGGTGAGTGGCGCGGGTGCCGGCGCCGCCGGCATCGCCGGCATGGCACAGGTGCACCTGCTGCAGAACGACACCCGTGCGCTGGTCACCCAGGCCTCGGTAGATGCCACCGATATGGCGGTGGTGGCCGAAGATATTCTGCGGCTGTCCGCGTACTCCGGTGCGGTGGGCGTGGGCATCGCCGGCAGCGGTGTAGGTGCGGGCGCCTCGGTGGCCATTCTTGGCAGCACCGTCAAGGCCACCGTAGAAGACAGCACGCTGTCGACCACGGGCAGCATCGATGTGAATGCCCTCTCCGATCGCGCGGTGGACATGGTCACCGTGACGGCTGGCGTGGGCGCCACCACCGGCATCGGCGGCGCTGCCGGGCTGCTGCTGGCCGGCATTGGCGACCGTGGTGACAGTGATACGGAACTGGGCGGCACCTTTGCCAGCCTGAAGCAGCTGGGCAATGGCCAGAAGATCGACGCCGCCGCGCTGGACGGCACCCTGGGGGCGCAGGACGCCGGCGCGCTGAACAGCCGCGCCCAGGTGGACATCGGCAGTCTGCAGGGTCGTGGGGACCTGGTGAGCGCCAGCATCCGTGGCGGCAGCGTGCAGGCACGCGCGCTTGAGGTGAGCGCGCAGACCTTGATGAGCAGCAGCAACAAGGTCGGTGGCCTCGGCGCCGGTGGCCTCGGCGTGGGCGGCGCATTCGGCATGACCGGCCTGTATGGCAGCACCGAGGCGGTGCTGGCGGCGAACAGCACGCGGGCCGGTTCCATCGCGGTGCTCGCCAGCGCCGGCGACGGCAGCGCAGGCAAGGCCGCAGGTCTGGACGTCTATGCCGGCGGTGCCGGCCTGGTGGGCGTCGGCGCTGCCATCGGCTTGGCGCGCCTGGAACAGACGGTATCAGCCACGGTGGCCGGTGACCTGCAGGCAGGCAGCCAGGGCCAGGGTCTTGCGGTCCGTGCCAGCGATGCCAGCACGCTGGATGTGACAGCCACCGGCATGGCGGCCGGTGCACTCGCCGCCGGCGCGGTCGTTGCAACCGCGGCACGCAACGCTAATGTCCAGGCGTGGTTGCACAACGACAGTACCTTGGCCGGCTTTGGCAACGTGACCTTCGCCGCCAGCTCGCTGGGCGGCGCGCATGCAGGCGCGTGGGGTGCGGCCGGTGGCGTGTTGGCCGGCGTCAGCGCCGCCGTCGCACTGGCCGACGATGGCTCCGACGTGCGCGCCTGGCTGGGCGAGCGGACACGCGTATCCGGGGTGGGCGGCAGCATTGAGGTGCATGCCGAGGCCGCCCCCCAGGTCTCGGCCGAGGCCTTCGGTGCTGCACTGGCCGGCGGGCTGGCGGTCGGTGCGGCGGTCGCCGATGCCACCGCCCGTGCCAAGGTGGACGCCCATGTAGGCGATGGTGCGGTGCTGTCCAACCGCGGTGGGCTGGACATCCTGGCCAGCGTCCACGGCGGGAGCGTGGATGCACGCGCGGTCGCCGGTTCCGGTGGCCTGTATCTGGCCGGCGCCGGCGCCTTCGCCACCGCTGCCAGCACCAACGCGGTGCAGGCAGCGCTTGGGTCCAACGTGGTGGTGCAGGGTGAGGCCTATTCCACAAACAACATCATCGACTACGCGCGCGGCGGCACCATCGCGATGCGCGCAGTCAACAACAGCCACCAGCATGCCGATGCCACCGGACTGAGCGTGGCGGGCCTGCTGGCCGCTGGCGTCGTCGATGCCAACGCGCGGTCCTCGGCGACCACCGGCGTCACCGTGGGGGCGGGGGGCCTGCTGTACGCAGGCAGCACCACACTCGCCGCCAGCGGCAAGGACGAGAATCGCGCCAACGCCACGGCGGGCACCGGCGGGCTCATTGCGGGCAACGCGGCGCTGGCAGCGACGCGCACCGACAGCACCACGCAATTGTCCATCGGCCGCAACGCCGTGCTGGATGTCAGCCGCCTTGACGCCCGTGCGCTGCACGACAGCAACTACGCGGGCAGCGCGAACAGCACCAGTGCAGGCGTGCTCAACGCCAGTGGCGCCAACGTGAACAACCGTGCGGACGCGACCGTCGGGCTGCTGGTGGACGAGGACGCCCAGATTGTCTCGGCCGGATCGCTGGTGCTGCGCACCGACAACAACTACACCGGCACGCTGGGCAGCGAGCTTGCCGCCAGCGCGGCCGGCGGCGGTGTCCTCAGTGGCAGTGCCGCACAGGTGGTCACCCGGCTGGATGGCAGCAGCACCATCGATATCGGCAAGGGCGCCCTGCTGCGCGCCGGCGTCGCACCGACGCCGGGCGATGGCGGCGCGCTGGACCTCGTGGCAAACACCCGTGCGAACACCGATGACCGTGCGGGGCTGACCACCGGCGGGGCGATCAATGCCGCCGTGGTCAAGGCCCGCACCAATGCGGTGCTCGGCAACCGCGTGAACATCGGCGATGACGCGCGCCTGCAGAGCAGCTACATGCTCAACGTCGGCACTTACGCCGCGACGGACATCGGCGCCACCGCGCTGGTGAACACCTGGGGTGTGCTGGCTGCGGTCGGCATCTCAGACGCGGACGTGGCGCTGGCGATGGACCAGCAGGTCAATGTCGGCCGCGGCGCGAAGCTGGAATCGCTGCACAACGCCTTCGTCTCCGCCGGCCAGGACGGCATGAATGGCTGGACCTCACGCCTGGCCGCCAATGCGGTCTCGCAGGGCTACAGCCGCGGGCTCATCGCGGTGCCGGATTCCTCGGCGTCCTCCACGGTGGACAGCAACGCGAGCACCACTCTGGCCGCGGGCAGTGAACTGCTCAGTGGCGCATTCGTGTCGCTCGGTGCTTACGGTGAAAATGTCTTCCGCAACGCCGATGGCGCCGCCACCGGCTACCAGTTGGGGTTCATTCCGGTCACCGTGCGCGACAGCCGCAGTGGTGGCAGCACCCGCGGTGATGTGCTGATCGATGGCCGCGTCGTCGCCGGGCGCTACAACGTGCTGGATATCCTGATCGATGCCAATGGCAAGCTGACCAGCACCGGCAGTGGGGGTGATGTGCTGCCGTTCGATACCCAGCGCGAGCTCAGCAGCGCGCTGGAGGCCCGACTGAACGCGTCGGGCATCCACGATTTCGATGCGATCTCCGGCAATGCGCTCTATACCCACACCATCGGCGACCTGTATGCGGCCGGCGGCGATGTGATCCTGTATGGACGCAACATCCTCGGCAGCGGGTCGGTCACCGCCAAGGGCGCGCCGAAGATCACCATCACCAACCGCAGTACCGACAACCTCCTGCTGGCAGGCGACATCCTGGTACCCGAGTACAGCGGCGGCAACGTGCTGTTCACCGGCAACAGCAACCAGGCCGTGGGCATCGGCGTCAGTCAGAACCCGGGGCAGAGCAATGCGCTGGTGAGCATCCGCAACGAGGCGACCAGCGGCACCGCTGCGATCGGTGCGGGCGGACTGATCTCGGTCACGGGCGGCGACCTGGACATGTACAACGCGCTCGGCAACATCCAGAGCTGGGGCGAGCAGCTCGCCGAAAGCGTGACGATCAATGCCCCCAACGGGGAGGTTGGCTACAACCTCGGCTCGAAAAACTGGTACGGCAATGTGGTGAGCGCGCTGTGGGCACGCCACAGCGTGGCATCGGGCATCACCAATGCCGACGACGCCGCGGCGTACATCGCCAACGCGAAGTACGGCGCAGCGGCCGCCGCGGCCGGCATGAGCTTGACCGACTACCTGCTGTACGGCACCGGCAACGACGTCAACAACCCCAGCATCCTTGTGTTTGGTGCATGCCGCTATCGCATCGGCGACAAGGACTGCACCGCTTCAGCGCTGGGTGGGCAGTACTACGACGGTGGCGTGGTTTCGCGGTACAGCCACAAGGACACCAATTACCTGCCAAAGGTGAATGCCCGGAATCTGCGCACCCTGCTTACCACGCAGCCCGACGACGTCAGCAACGCCAGCCTTGGCCAGGTGCCCAGCACGGGCAGCGGTGTGAACGCCGGCAGTGGCATCAAGATCACGGCCAACTACATCGACGTCAACGTCGCGCTGAAGGCGGGGCGGCCGGTCGACTACTCGGCGATTCTGGTCGAAAGCAGCGCGTTGCGCGCCTGGATCGACGGCAAGGACAGCCAGGCCAGCAAGGGCATCTTCGATGTGCCTGCCATGTTCGTGGCGAAGTCCGGCGCAGATTCTTCCCGCATCGCCCTGAAGTACGATTCGCTCAACCGCCAGTTCATCGTGCCGGACATTTCGGCCAACGGGGGCGGTTCGATCTACCTCGATGGCCGCATCGTCAGCACATCCACCGCCGGCTCGCTCAATGTGGTCAGTGGCAAGGGCTCGGTGGTCATCAACAATGGCCTGGCCGATGTGGGCCTGCAGCTTGGCAACATCCTGGTCGGCAACGGGGCGCCCGGGCAGATCACCATCCGCGACCGTGAGCTCAATACCGCCTCGTGGTATCTGCGCGACGGCAACGGCAACGTGAAGGGCTATCAGGGCGGTGTGAATGCCCTGAACTGGGATGCCCCGGGGGTATCGGCCCTCAGCAACACGACCGCGTATGACCCGCGCGCCGGCATGTTCGCGAGTTGGACACAGACGGCCCGCATCGCGCGCAACATCCAGTCCGATAACGGCGTACTTACTGCCGAGAACTGGCGCTGGGTAGACAGGTACAACAACACCGTCTTCAACGGCCAGCAGTGGGAAACCTCCGAGGTCACGTACGGCAACAAGGCAGGCGGCGTGGCGGTATTCGAGTCGCAGCTGACCGGCGACTTCGGCAGCTACCTTGATTCACGCGTGAACTACCGCTGCGAGAAGAAGAACCAAAGTGGCTGCCGCTACAACTACGGTTTCCCGGGCAGCAATGAGTTCAATGACGGTGGCACGTGGCGCACCAGCTGGTACCAGCGCGCGCCGCGCACTGGCACGCTGGTCGTCACCAACACGGCCAAGGCCGACAACCGGATCGGCATCAACTTCAGCGCCAACGATGCAGGCCTGCTCGACGTCGACTCCGGCCAGACCATCCGTATCAATGGTGTTCTGAAGAACACCGATGGCCGGACCTTCCTGACCAGCGAGAACGGCAGCATCGTCAGCGCATCGCGTGATGCCAGGATCATCACGAACCAGTTGACCCTCGACGCGGCCGGCAGCATCGGCAGCATTGTCGGCGCCCAGGCCGGCGAAGCCACCAATCCGCTGGATGTCCAGATGGTGTCCTACACCAACGCCAACGGCGCCACCGTGGCCGCCGGCAACCTGGTGGCCCGTGCGGGCGGTGACATTGCGCTGGACGTGGATTCGGCAGCCAAGGTGCTGATCAACGCCGGCAGTGGCACCGGCCGTGGCGACGTGTGGCTGCGCGCCAAGTACGACATTGAAGGTGCGGCCAACGGCAATGCTGCGTCGATCATCGGTGCCGACATCACCCTGGACAGCGTCTACGGTGCCATCGGCTCGCTCTCCCGGCCCCTGGTGGTCGATGCCGGCGAGCGTACCCGCAGCGACGGCGTGCTGGAGGGTGGGCTCATCTCGGCTCGGGCGACCGGTGACATCGCATTGCGCGACCTCGGCGGCGACTTCTGGGTCCAGCGCATCGAATCGCTGGCCGGCGACGTGCTGATCGAGGCCCCCTCGGGCTCGATCTACAGCGGCTCCCAGCGCGCCTCGTCCAGTTTCCTCAACGAAGCACAGCTGGCCAGCCTCCGCGACAACCTCAAACTGTTCCAGGGCGGCGGCCAGCAGTCGATCACCAGCTATCAGAGCCAGGTTGACGCCAGCTACGCCGAGTACTTCCAGCTCCGCTCGCTGGGCAGTGTCGTGGATGGGCGCTACGTGGCCGGTGGCACCGCCATCACCCTGTTCCGCGCCATGGCAGAAGCCGCGCGGGGCGGCAGCCTGGATGATGCCGGTGTCGGCGACTACCTCGCAGAACGCTTCAACCGGCTGGGCACGGTTTTCACCGACGCCTTCGGCACCGGCTGGCAGCAGGAAGCGATCTTCGCGGTCTTCAACGCAGGGTACCGCTATGATCTCGCGGCCAGCGCTGGCGACAGCGCCATGGTGGCCGCACGCAAGGCTGTCCTTCTTGATGGCATGACGGCTGACTCCCAGTGGAGCCAGGATCAGCTGCGCTACGTGTTCAATGCCAATGCACTGGAACCGTCCACCGGTTCGGCCCTGAATGCCGAACCGGTCATCATTGGGCGCAATGTCACCCTGCGTGCCCGCGATGACCTCGGTCGCCTGGACAAGGAATACACGGTCAGCCTGGCGGACGTGAACAGCGGCAACCTCAGTGCCGAGGCGATGCTGGCCATGCGGCTTGCGACCACGCCGGGCGACGTGCAGATGCTCGATGCAGCGGGCAACGTGCTGACGCCCGATCAGGTGCGCGGCGGTGCCGTGGTGGTGTCGCTGCGCATCCGCAGCACGGCACCGGTGGTGCTGGCGGCCACGGGCGGGATCGATGCCGATGTGGGCGGCGATGCCTACCTGCAGGGCAGCACGTCGCTGGCGCTGGACAGCTTCACTGCCGGGGGCAACGTGCGTATCGGCAGTGACGGCGATATCACCGATACCGGCGGCAGCGCCGCCGGCGCGACACTGAGCGTCGGCAAGGACCTCAGCCTGAGCGCCCTGCGCAGCATCATGGGCCACGATGGTCAGCCGCTGCGCGTGCAGATCAACGGCAGCCTGCTGCTGGCCAACGCCGGTGAACATGTGCGCCTGGCGCAGCAGGCCGGCAACCTGCGCATCGGCCTGGTGAGAGCGAATCAGGACGTGGTCCTGGATGTGGGCGATGGCAGCCTGCTGTCCTACCTCAAGGGCGTGAGCACGCTGACCGGGCGCGACATCCAGCTCGCCGTGCGCGACGACATCCGCGACGAGGACGGCACTTCGCTGGCCCTGCGGATCGTGGCCGGCGGACGGCTGGATGGCGTGGCGGGAGGCCAGGTGCGCCTTTCCAGCGACGTGGATATGCCGATCGGCACGCTCACCGCAGGTGGGGACCTGCAGCTGTTGAGCACCACGGGCAGACTGAGTGCGCTGCAGTTGCAGGCCGGCGGCGATCTGCAGGCCACGGGGTATGGCGGTGCCGAGCTGGGGGTGGTGGAGGCCGCGGGCGAGGCGACGGTCAGTGCCCCGATGGGCGATATCCGCATTGGCAACCTGCGCGCTGCATCCGCCCATGTCGCCGCCGGTGGCGGCCTGCAGTTGGGGGATGCCGCCATTGACCAGGTGCTGCAGCTGCTCTCGCTACAGGCCACATCGCTGGCTGCGGGGGCCCAGGTCAGCGCTGGCGACAGTGTGCAGATCGATGCAGGCGGCGTTGCGATGGGGGCAGGGAGCCAGCTGAGTGCGGGCCGGGTGGTCGCGGTGCGTTCCAGTGCGGATATCCGGGTAGGCGAGGTAGCCGTCACCGGTAACACCGCCACGGGCAGCGTGATGCTGCAGGCTGACGGCCGCATCGATTCCAATGGAGACGCAGCCGTCAACATCGGTGGCGGCGGCAACGTGCTGGCCAGCCTGCAGGCGGGCGATGGAATCGGCAGTGATACGCAGGCCATCACGGTCGATGTCGGCCAGCTTGCGCTGGCACGCAGCGACCGCGGGGACATCCACCTGCGCCTTCCCAACGGGGGTGTGGTGGGAGACGTGGTGGCCGCCTCGGGGGCGGTCTCGTTGCACAGCGACGCGCATCTGCAAGCGGATCTGCTGGATGCGGCAACCGACCTCCAGCTGGAGACGGCGTCTGCCGACATCGGCCGCCTTGATGCTGGCGCCGATGCCGTCGTGAACAGCGCCGGCGCGCTTGCGGTGGCCCTGGGGAGGGTCGGCGGCGATGCGCAGCTTCACAGCGCCGGAGCGATGCGTATTGGCGAGCTGCAGGCGCAGGGCGCACTGAACGCGGCCGCCGGTGCCGCGCTGGTGGCGCAGACGCTGTCGTCGGGTTCGGCAATTCAGCTGGATGCGTCCGATGCGTTGGAGGTGCAGCAGCTGCGCAGCGCCGGCGATCTTGCCGCTGCGGCAGGCGGACTGCTCGGCATCGGCGACCTGGTGGCCGATGGCGATGCGCGCCTTGAAGGCGCTGCGGACGTACGCCTGGCCCAGGGGGTGGTCGGGCAGTCGCTGGACGTTGCTGCGGCCGGCACGCTGGATGTGCGTGCCGCCAAGGTCGGTGGCGACTTCATCGCGAACGCTGGAGGTCTGCTGGCCATCGACAATGCTGCCGTGGGGGGGCAGGCAAGTATCGATGGCGGCACGGATATGCAGCTTGGCGATGCAACGGTCGCGCAGTCACTGGTGCTCAACGCGGGCCGCGCCATCACCGTCGGCAGCGCGGCTGTCGATGGCTCGATGACGCTGCGCGCCGGTCAGTCGATCGAGGTGGGCACGGCAGCGATCGGGGTGGATGGTGACTGGGTTGCAGGCACCCACCTCTCCGCCGATGAAGTGACCGTGGGCTGCAACTTCCGCGGCGATGCCGGTGCCGGGTTGGCCATCGGCACGCTCAACGCAGGCTGCGGTATTGGCCTGTCCGCCCATGATGCGCTGCGGTTCGACGCGTTGCAGGCGGCCGGCGGCATCGCGCTGGCATCGCGGGGCTCGGATGTTCAGGGCCGACAGCTGGACGCGGGGACCCTGCAGTTGCAGGCCGCAGGGGATATCCGGATCGAAGCGGCCCGCGCCGGCGGCGACCTGGTGGCGACCAGCGGCGGCACCCAGCAGTGGGGCGCGTACCAGGCCGGTGGCAATGCAGCGCTGCAGGCAGGTCGGGATATCCAGTTCTCGAGCGGCCGTAGCGGTGGCGCCCACTCGATCATTGCCGGCGGTAGCATCGGCTTCGAGCGTGCCAGCGCCGGCACCACGGCCTACATGGACGCACAGGCCGGTTCGTTGGCCGGTGGCCAGTTGCAGGCAGCCGCTGCACAGCTGTCCGCGCGCGACACCTTGTCGCTGGCTCAGGCGATGGTCGATACCCGTTTGAACCTGGCTGCCGATGATGTGCAGGCACAGGTAAGGCAGTCCGATGCGGGCGAAGGCGTGCTGACCACCACCCTGACCGGCTATCGCAATGGTGTCGCCAGCCGGATCGTGGTGGACGTGCAGCCGCGCGATGCCTGGCTGATCGACGCGCTGCAGGCCATGGGGGCACAGCTGACGTCCTCCTCGTCGCGCGTGGCCATCGCCGATGGCCATGTGGAACGCAGTATGACGCTGACCACGCCATCCCTGCAGCTGCTGATGGACAACACCAGCCCGGTACTGCGCCCGGCGGATGCGCAGCTGATGCAGTTGAACCGCCGCTTCCATCTGGCGGCCGATGGCCGGCTGCTGGATACCAATGCCTATGTACTGCGGTTCAACGATGGCGTCCGGGTGAGCAGCCCGAACTACAACCGCGAGCACATCGATGCCGGGCCGGCCTACCTGGGCGAAAGCGCGGTGCGCTACATGGGCCGCATGCTGAATCTCCGGTCGCCGGAGATGGCGGTGCCCGCCCGTGCGCCTGCGGAAGGTGATGAGGCCAAGGCCCGTGACGTGGTGACCCCGGCCATCGGCGGCGCGGTCAACCTCGGGGCGCCCAACTGATGAACGACGGAAAAAACACCATGTACCGAGGGATGCTCCTGATCGGCAGCGCGCTGCTGCCTTGTCTGGCCCATGCGCAGAGCAGTACCGGCACCGCGGGGAGGGACACCTCGCAGCGCATTGATGGCTACTACGAGCAGCGCCAGCCGTTGCAGCCGGCGCGACCAGTGGTGGATCCGGTGCAACCGGCGCCCCCGCCGACCGAGCAGGGCGGGCTGGCCAACGCCCGTGGGAGCTTCGTGCTGAAGGAGGTCCGTTTCAGTCCATCGGCGCTGCTTCCGGAGGCCACCCTCGATGCGATCGCCGCCCGCTACGAGGGCCGGGAGGTCCACCTGGCCGAGCTGGAGACACTGGTGGCCGAGGTCAACGCCGCCTACGAGGCGGCCGGGATCAGTACGGCACGGGCGCTGCTGCGCGAGCAGGCGATCAACGAGGGGCGCGTTGACGTTACCTTGCTGGAAGGCACGCTGGGAACGCTGGAGGTGTCCGGGGAGGGCAAGGTCCCGGTGCGCTTTGTCGAGCGGCGGGTACGGCAGCCGGTAGGGGAGGTCGTACGCAGCGATCGCCTGCGCGATGAGCTGGTCTACCTCAACCGCACCACCGACCTGCAGGTGCGGGCACTGATGCGGCCGGGCCAGGCCGCCGGCCAGACCGACATCCTGCTGCTCGCCGATGTGCCGGACCGACGCAACTGGGGCGTGTTCGTCGATAACTCCGGCGTGGAGACCACGGGCCGGGAGCGCTACGGTGCGCACGGCCAGTTCTGGGGTCTGGCCGGAATCAGTGACCTGCTCGCCGGCTCGGTGGCGTGGTCGCGCGGCGGGCTGGAAGGGCGCATCGGCTACTCGGGGATCGTCAACACCCGCAATGGCCGGGTCGGTGCCAGCGTCTCACGCAGCCAGATCAACATCATCGACGGCGCGTACCGCAGTCTGGACATCACCGGCGAGTCGACCAGCTATGGCCTGGACTTCACCCAGCCATGGGTGGCCACGCCGAACTGGCTGCTGTCCACGGTCGCCAACGTCTCGCGCAGCAACTCCGTTTCGGATATCGGCGACGTGCGGGTGTCGGAGGTCGATTCGACGACCCTGACCCTGGGTATCAGCACCGGCTACCGCAACGACGGCTACGATTGGACGTTCTATCAGGGTGTGTCGCGCATCCGCACCGATGAGACGCTGGCCGCAGGGCGTGCCTTCACCACCGCCAACGGGTCCACCAGCTGGACCCAGCGCATCGGCGGCAGCGGCCTGCTGTACCGGGCGCAGCTGGGGTGGCAGTTCACCAACGGCGACTTCCTGCCGTCCAGCAACCTGTTCCAGGTGGGGGGCATCGGCAGCGTGCGTGGCTACGTGCGTGGCGCGCTCTCCGGCGTGAAAGGTTACTTCGGCACCGTCGAGCTGCACCGGCCCTACCGCCAGGCGCACGATGTCTACGTGTTCTTCGATCACGGCGAAGTCCGCGGCGACTATCCCACCTCGGCCAGCATCAGCAGTGTCGGCGTCGGCCTGAATGGACAGCTCGCCAAGCGCTACAGCTACAGCCTTGACCTCGGCCACCCGCTGGACAAAGTGCTGCAGGACGATGACAGCCTGCGGGCGGACTTCCGCATCAGCGCACGCTGGTGATCGGCAGGGCCGGCCGGGCGCACGGCTCCCGGCCGGCGATGAGGCCGGCGGGGAGGTCGAGTGGTCGCATTGTGAGAATGATTCGCATCAAACACATCGGCTGGCTATGATGCGGGTCCTGTCCGTTACGAGCTTGAGCCCGCCTTGAAGAGTGCATTGCCAATCAGCCCCATGGGCCGCGTTTTCGCCACGGTGGCCTTCATCGAAGCCCTGACCTGGGCCGGGTTGTTGATCGGCATGTACTTGAAATATCAGGCGGCCGATCCGACGCCGGTCGGGGTCAAGATCTTCGGCCCGATCCACGGCGTGGCCTTCATGGTCTACGTGGTGGTCGCGGTACTCGCCGCCATCCGCCTGCGCTGGCCGTGGTGGGCCGCGCTGCTGGCATTGGCGGCGGCGGTGCCACCGTTGGTGACGCTGCCGCTGGAGTGGTGGTTCAAGCGTCGCGGGCTGTTGTCCAGGCCGGTGCGGTGACGTAAAACGCTAGCCGATTGCGTCGCGGTAGTGGCTCGGCGACTGCGCCAAACATCCGCGATGGGCGTGCGGCGATGCAACACCTGCACTTGACACGTCTGCCCACGTCCCACTCGCAATGAGTGATGCGTCACGTGTGTCGATCAACAGCCTGACCAATTCCAGACTGCCATCACAGCATCGCACCTATCAATCGAACCAAAGCACGCAGAGGAGTCAGACAAGACTACGTTCATGCCCCCTTAACCAGTTTCGACTGGATATCCATGGAGGCGCATCAATGCAACGTAAGTCCGCTGTTCCCGATCGTGTTGTTGGCAGGCAACGCCTACGCATGCTGCTGCTCGCGTCTTCGCTGCTCAGCGCGTCGGCATTCGCACAGAGCACGGTAGGTGACATCAACGGCCTGGCCCCAGGGTTCACCGGTGGCGAGGTGCGTATACGCAACCTGGATTCAGGCGTTACTCGCGAGAGCGCGATCAGTGCCGACGGACGATTCCGTGTCGGCGCGCTAGGCGCAGGCCGCTATGAAGTGCAAGCAACCGGTGCCAACGGCGACGCACGTACCATTGTCGTCACCGTTATTGCAGGCCAGACCACCAGTGCCGACATGAGCCGCGCGGCAACACTGGACACGGTCAACGTCCGCGCCCAGCTGGGGGCAACCATCGACCTGGGCAGCGTCGAGTCGCGCACTACCTTCACTGCGGAGCAGTTGAATGCCTTGCCCGTCGGGCGGGACATCACCAGTGTATCGCTGCTGACGCCCGGCACTGTCGCCAGCAGCGGGTATTTCGGGCCGGCATCCTTCGGGGGCGCGTCGGCCGCCGAGAACAGCTATTACGTCAACGGCTTCAACGTGACGAATCTGTTCGACAGCCTCAGTTTCTCCGAGGTCCCGTTCCAGGCGATCGATCAGCTGGACGTCCAGACCGGTGGCTATGGTGCGCGTTATGGCTTTTCCACCGGTGGTGTCACCAGCGTCAACGTCAAACGCGGCACCAACGAATGGAAAGGCGGTTTCAGCTGGACCACGGCGCCGAACGCGTGGCGGAGTACCGAACCGGACACGTTGCGCACCGATGGCACATTGCTCCGCTCCTACGACAACAACACACGGAGCAGTGATGTTGCCTCGGCCTGGATCGGTGGCCCGCTGATCCAGGACAAACTGTTTCTGTTCGCGCTGGGCAGCATGAGTCGCGACGAACGAGAAACGTACGGCGGGCGGACGGCCGAGGCCTCCCGGTCACCGCAGGACCCCACCCGTCCAAAGCCACCGACGTCCCTTTCGACCACAGCCGAGGAGTACACCTCCAAAAATCCATACTGGCTGGTCAAACTGGATTGGTACCTCAACGACAACAACCATCTCGAGTACACCGGCTTTGGTAATCGCGGCCGGTATCACTACGACAACTACACGGCCGCCTACGACAGCGACAGGCCCGATGCCGAGGCCAGCAAGAAGGAGTATCTCGGCCGGCTGTATCGCGAGCGGGACGGCGCCACGCATGTCCTGCAATGGACGAGCTACCTCAGTGATGCGCTGACGGCCAGTGTCCGCTACGGCCAGATGCGCAACAAGAACTCGGATTACACGATCAGTCCGGATGGGAAACGTTCGGACTATGACGGCAACATTCTGAGCCCTGACGGCGACTGCCCCTATGTTTTCGATGCCGTTCTTGGCAAGCGGGTAGGGTGCGCGGTCACCAGCCAGATCGATGTCAAGGACGGCAGCAACGAACGTACCAGTGCAATGGTCGATTTCACCTGGCAGTTGGCTGCCCATCAGCTTGGTTTCGGCTATAGCAATGACCAATGGAAATCGCGTCAGGGCACCGCGTACTCGAGTGGCGCCTATTGGCGTCTCCACGAAGACTATGCGCGCAGGATCAACTTCCGCACCGGCGGCACCATCGGCATCAAGCAGCGTTCCTGGTATCTGGAAGATCATTGGCAGATCAACGACGCCTTCATGCTGTATGCGGGTATCCGGAATGATTCCTTTGACAACCGGAACAGCGATGGGGTGTCGTTCGTCAAGCAGGACAACATCTGGCAGCCGCGCGGTGGCTTTGCCTGGGATGTGATGGGCGACGGAAACAGCAAGCTGTTCGGCTCGCTTGGCCGCTACTCGCTTCCGATTGCCGCCAATGTGTCGCTGCGTGCGGCGTCGGCGTCGTATTACACCAATGAGTTCTTCACCTACGACGGCTATGATCCGGTCACTGGCAAGCCGAACATCACCGGCTCCTACCGCGGCGGAAGTGCGGACAGCGTTTCCAACGGTGCGGACGGGTCAGCGCCTGATCCCAAGGCTGTGGCGTCCAAAGGCTTGAAACCCTACACCCAGGACGAGGCGATTCTGGGTTACGAGCACCGTATCCAGTCCTCGAACGCCTGGCTTGACGGCTGGACATTGGGGGCGAAGGTGACGTATCGCCGGATCAACAACGTCATTGACGACACCTGTGATGCCCGCTCGCTGTACAACGCGGCCAAGAAGGCAGGCTATGACCTCTCCAACTGGGACAGCCCGTGGGAGGTGCCCTCCGGCATCCCGGGGTGCTGGATCTACAATCCGGGCGAGGACCTGACGCTGAGCATCGACGTGGATGGCGATGGCAAGCCGGATGACATCACGGTGCCGGGCGACGAGCTCGGCCCGAAGGCCAAGCGCAGCTATCGTGCCTTGTCATTGTCTGCTGATCGGCAGGGAGAGCGCTGGTACGCCAGCCTGAATTACACCTGGTCCAAGCTGTATGGCAACTACGAAGGTCTGGTGAAGAGCACCAACGGTCAGGACGACACGGGCACCACCTCGGACTTCGATTTCAAGGAACTGATGTACGGTGCGGATGGCTATCTGTTCAATGATCGTCGCCACAGCTTCAAGCTGTATGGGGCGTACGACCTGACGGACCAGTGGCAGATCGGCGCCAATCTTCTGATCCAGTCCGGCACGCCGATCACCTGCCTGGGCGGCGGCTATGGCACGTTCGGGACCGAGTATGGCTATGCCGGGGTATTCCACACCTGCAATGCGGACATGGAAGACGTGGTCGGCCTGGGGAGCAGTGGTCGCACGCCTTGGGTGGCCAGCCTCGATCCGACGGTGATCTACCGGCCGGCAGCCCTGAAGGGCCTGAGCGTGCAGTTCTCGGTGCTCAACCTCTTCAACTCGGTCAAACCCCTGCAGGTGTACGAGACCAAGTACAGCGTCGACTCGGCAGGCACCATCACCGACTTCTTCAACCACGAGAAAGCCAAGTACTACACCAACCCCCGCTACGCGCGGCTGCAAGTGCAGTACGACTGGTAATGATGCTCCGCTCGGCCCTGCCTCCGCGCAGGGTCGAGCCGGACCCGCATGATCACCCAGCCCCCAACACCGACAGAATCTGCTTCGGCGACTGGAACCCCGCCAGCCGCACGGTTTCGTGACCGTCGCGCACCACCAGCAGCGTCGGCGTCTGCCGCAGCCCGAGTTCGCGGAACAGTCCTTCACCGACTGTTTCCAGCTTGACCTTCAACAGCGTCATCCCGGCATCCGCGATGGCGCCGGACACGCTGGCCAACGACATCTCCAGCATCCGGCACCCCGGGCAATCGTCCTTGTGGAAATCCACCAGCAGGGCCGGGTGCTCGCGCAGGGCGGCGTAGTAGTCCTCGGGGGTCTGGGCGTGCAGGGTCAGCATGTCGTCTGTGTCTCGGTACGGGCCAACACGGTGTCGGTCCACTGGTGAATGGTGTGGGTGTCTTCGGCGCCATGCGGCATCTGCTCGATCTCCAGCACCGGATGAAGGGAGCTGAAAAACCTTGCCAGCCGGTGCGCGGCGCCGCAGTAGTACTCCTCGCCCCATTGGGTCTCGCCGGTGCCGAATACCGCCACCGGGAACGGCAGGGGCAGGCCGAAACGGTCCCGCAGCGCAGCCACGCCGTCCTTCATTTCCGCCGGGGTACGCCCGGCGTTGTCGGTCCATGAGCCGAGCAGGCACAGGGCGGGCGCCTCACCGGCGAGCGCCACGGCCACGTCGCCGGCATCGACATCGAGCCAGTCCACGCGGTGCCCGAGCGCTTCGCAGCGGGACCGGATCAGCATCGCCACTTCGCGGGTGTTGCCGCTCAGCGAGGCGAAGGCCAGCAGGAGATGCATCGCCTTGCCTCCTTACAGATCATCGAACCCGTTGTCCGCGTTGGTTTTCTTGTAGCTGGCGTTGCGCATCTCGAAGAAGTCGGTCTTGGTCTCCGTGAAGTTGTCCGCGTAGGCCTTGATCCACGGCATCACGTTGACATTGGTCTCGCTGTACAGCTTCTCGATGCCGAGCATGCCGGCCATCTTGTTGGCGCGGTACTTCACGTAGCGGATCATCTCGTCCACGTCGATGCCGTCGATGCCATCGAGCACTTCGCCGGTCCAGC
Source organism: Stenotrophomonas maltophilia (assembly GCF_002205165.1). GTDB lineage: Bacteria > Pseudomonadota > Gammaproteobacteria > Xanthomonadales > Xanthomonadaceae > Stenotrophomonas > Stenotrophomonas maltophilia_N. The sequence continues at coordinate 74,061 of NZ_NIVS01000032.1, forward strand.
GCGTCTCCAGCTGGATGGCGTGTTCGAAGGCCTCATGCACGTAGGCAGTCAGCTGCTCGCCCTGCAGCGCCGGGTTCTCGCCGATGATGGCGCGGATCAGCTCGCTGATGAACTTGGTGTGGGCAAGTTCGTCGCGGTTGATGAAGCTGATGATCTTGCCGGTGCCGGTCATGCGATTCTGGCGGACCAGGTTGTAGAAGAACGCGAAGCCGGAATAGAAGTTGATGCCCTCCAGGATCGAGGACTGGATCAATGCGCGGATCAGCGTCTCGGCGGTCTTCTCGCGCATGAAGTCGTCGTAGGACTGCATGATCGGCGCGTTGCGGGCCAGGATGGTCGGGTGGGTACGCGCGATCTCGAACACCCGGTTCTGGTCGGCCAGGCCGGCGATCGAGGCCAGCACGTAGCTGTAGCTTTCGTTGTGGATCACTTCCTGCTGGCCGATGATCGCCGCATTGGCGTGCGCGGCGGGGTCGGTGATGTACTCGGCGACGTTGTAGATGAAGCGCGTCTGCGGGGAATCCAGCGTGGCGAGCAGGCCGATGATCGAGTCGTAGGCGTTCTTCTCGCGGGCATTGAGCTCGCCGTACTGGCGCGCGTCGCCCTTCATGTCCACTTCGTCCGGAATCCAGAAGTTGGTCGAGAGCTCCTTGTACGCCCGGTAGAAGGACGGGTAGGGGATGTCGTTCCAGTTGAGGATGCCGCTGGTGCGGCCATTGATGATGCCGGTGGAGCGGTTGGGGTGGCGCGGTTCGAGGATCTTGATGCGTTCGAGGGGGATGGCCATCGGGGTGTGTCCTGAAGCAGAGCCCCCTGAGTCAGGGGGCGGCCGCAAAGCGGCGGGGGTCTGGGTGGTTGTAATGCGGGGCCCATGGTTTGCGCAGCGAACCATGGGAGCGTCAGCGCGAATGCGATGCGCCTACCCGCACCATTCGCACTCGCTTATGTCGATGTCGTTGGAGCGCACGTAGTAGGTCGTCTTCAGCCCTTCGCGCCACGCACTCATGTGCAGCGCGAGCAGGGTGCTGGCGCGGATGGTGCTGGGCACATACAGGTTGAAGCTGATCGATTGGTCCACGTGGCGCTGGCGGCGGGCGTTCTGGCGGATGCTGGCAAACTGGTCCACCCGGTAGGCGCCCTTCTCGTAGTACGGGTAGGTCTCCAGCGAAAGGCCCGGCGCGGCCACCGGGCGGCGGAAGTCCTTCTTTTCCTCGTAATAGAACGCGCCGTAGACCGGATCGATCGAGGCGGTGGAGCCGGCGATCTGCGCGGTGCTCATGTTCGGGGCGACCGCCATCAGCCAGCCGTTGCGCAGCCCGTTCACGCCAACCTGCGCCGCCAGTTCCCGCCAGGCCGGGCTGTCATAGCCACGGGCGCGGAAGTACTCCCCGTTCTGCCACTCACTGCCGACGAAGGCGCTGTAGCGTCCCTTTTCCTTGGCCAGGGTCATGCTGGCCTGGATGGTCAGGTAGTTGATGCGCTCGTACAGGCTGTCGGCGTAGTCCTCGGCCTGGGCGGAGTTCCATTCCATCTGCTGCAGGGCCAGCAGGTGGTGCCAGCCGAAGGTGCCCAGCCCGATCGCGCGGTACTTGCGGTTGGTGATGGTCGCCTGCGGCACTGGCAGCTGGTTGAGGTCGATCACGTTGTCCAGCATCCGCACCTGGATCGGCACCAGCCGCTCCAGCACGTCGCTGGTCAGTAGGTCCGGCGCGGCGGTGACTGCGCGGCCGAGGTTGATCGAGGACAGATTGCATACCACGAAATCGCCGGCCTGCCTGGTCGTCACGATCTGGTCGCCGCTGATCATCTCCTGGATCATGCGGGTGGGGCTCATGTTCTGCAGGATCTCGGTGCACAGGTTGCTGGAATAGATGTTGCCGGCATGCTTGTTCGGGTTCATCCGGTTCACTTCATCCCGGTAGAACATGAAGGGATTGCCGGTCTCCAGCTGGCTCACCATGATCCGCTTGAACAGGTCGATGGCCTTGATGGTGCGCCGGCTGATGCGCTCGTCGGCGACGACCTCCTCGTACTTTTCGCGGAAGCTGCCCTGGCCGCGCTGCTCATCGTGGAAATCCTGCAGGTACCAGCCCTTGATCCGCTTCACTTCATACGGGTCGAACAGGTACCAGTCCCCACGGCGCTCGACCGCTTCCATGAACAGGTCCGGCAGGCACACCGAGGTGAACACATCGTGCGCGCGTAGGCGCTGGTCGCCGTTGTTCAGGCGCAGATCGAGGAAGGCCTCGATGTCGCGGTGCCAGACATCCAGGTAAACCGCGATCGCGCCCTTGCGCTGGCCGAGCTGATCCACGCTTACCGCGGTGTTGTTGAGCTGCTTGATCCACGGCACCACGCCGCCGGAGGAATTGGCCACGCCGCGGATCGATGAACCCGCCGAGCGCACATAGCCCAGGTACGCACCCACGCCACCGCCGTGCTTGGAGACGCGCGCCACATCGGTGTTGGAGTCGTAGATGCCCTGCAGGCTGTCATCCACCGTGTCGATGAAGCACGAGGACAGCTGGCCGCCGACCTTGCCGGCATTGGCCAGGGTCGGTGTGGCCACCGTCATGTACAGGTTGGACAGCGCCCAGTAGGCCTCGCGCACCAGCAGCATCCGTCGCCGCCGCGAGCGCTCGCCATGTTCGTGTTCGTGCTGCATCAGGTACAGCGCGATGGTCAGCCAGCGCTCCTGCGGCAGCTCGTACACCGCACGCGAGTGATCGGTGGCGAGGTAGCGGGTGGCCAGCAGGTACAGCCCGTTGTAGGCGAACAGCGTGTCGCGCTCGGGCTCGATCATCTGGCCGGCTTCCTCCAGTTCATCCTTGGAATAGGCCTTGAGGATGTCGATGGAGTAGACGTTGCGGTCGGCCAGGCTCTCCTGCAGCCCCACGTACGAGCCGTACTTCAGCGTGGCATCGTAGAAACGATTCTTGCTGGCGCGCTTGTACAGCCGCCGCAGGTAGAGGCGGGCGGCGAAGTGTTCCCAGTCCGGTGCGGTCAGGTCGATACGCGATTCCGCCTCGCGGATCAGCAGGTCCACCATCTCATCGGCGCTGAGCTGCTGCCGCCGCGCGATCTGCCCGAGCACGCTGCGCAGATAGTCGGCCACCTCCAGTTGCGGGAACTCGGCATGCACGCTGTGCACGGTGCGCTCCAGCCGCGCCTGGTCGAACGGCATGCGGCGGTTGCCGCCTTCCTTGGTGATCCACAGCGTTTCAGTGGCGGTCGCCGCATCAACGGCGGTATCGGTGGGCGCGGTGGCGGGCGAGGTGACGGTGTCGTCGGTGTTCATGCGTTCTCCATGCATGGCGCAGTACTCGGCAGGCAGCGCGGCAGAGCCGTGCGGCAGCCGGACAGAAGGCGTGATTGGTGGGCAGGCCCTGCGTGTGCAGGAATACGTCGCCGCAGGCTCACATCGGTGGCGACGGGCCTTGCTTCCAGGCGCCGGTCAGGTGGGCACAACGGGGCGTTCAACGGCAACGCGGCGTTGCGACGATGCACCGGGCCTGGCGGAAGCGGGGAGCCGATGGACACAACATAGTGGGGTAGGGTGGCGCAGTCAACCGAAGATGTAGTGCTTTTTTGTCGCAGGGGCGTTACCTGCGCAGATGAACATTCCGTACAGACTGCACTATCAAACGCAAATGCGAGCCGTTATCATTTGATGGATCACAGGGCGGTGATGCGTTCGCAACCGGATGGCAGAACCGCGCGCGCCAAGGCGCACCGCGTGGTTCAACTTCTTATTGGCTGTGGTGTTCAATGTCTGCACGTCCTGTCGTATCCGGTTTGCCTGCCCTCGTTTCCGCCGCGTTGCTCGGCACCATGGCGATGATGGCGTTCGTGTCCGTGATCGGCCCGGTGGTGCGGGTGCTGGGCCTGGCCGAGTGGCACGCCGGCCTGTCGGTCACCGCCGCCGGTGTGTTGTGGATGCTCTCGGCGCGCCGCTGGGGGGCGCTGAGCGATCGCGTCGGCCGCAAGCGCGTGCTGCTGATCGCACTGGCCGCCTACGCGGTGATCTACGTGGCGCTGGCGGTATTCGTGGACGTGGCGCTGACCTCGCCGCCGGCGGTGTGGATCTCCGTGCTGGTGCTGGTCGGCACCCGCGCCCTTGTCGGGTTGTTCTACGCCGCCGTGCCGCCGACCGCCGCGGCCATCATCGCCGACCAGGCCGCCCCGGGGCAGCGCGGCAGCGTGATGGCCAAACTCGGTACCGCCAATGCGCTGGGCATGGTGCTGGGCCCGGCCGCCGCGGGTTGGATCGCGTACCAGAATCTCTCGCTCACCCTGTATGTGGCCGCGTTGCTGCCACTGCTGTCGCTGCTGATGATCTGGTGGCGGTTGCCGAACACGCCGCCCGTCGCGCCGGCGCACACCGGGCCCAAGCCGACCCTTGGGCTGGGCGATGCGCGCCTGCGGCTGCCGTTGCTGGCGGTGTTCGTGGCGATGATCTCGGTCACCATCGCGCAGGTGACGGTGGGCTTCTTCGCGATTGATCGCCTGCAGCTCTCACCGGCAGACGGTGCACGCATGGCCGGACTGGCGCTGACCGCGGTCGGGGTAGGGCTGATCTTCGCCCAGGGCTTGGTGATGAAGCTCAAGGACATCCGCCCCACGCGCTGGATCCTGGTCGGCGCGCTGATCTCCGGTCTCGGCTTCGCGTCGGTCGCGCTGGTCAGCGTGCCGTGGCAGCTGCTGGCCAGCTATGCGTTCGCGGCGTTCGGCATGGGCTTTGTGTTTCCCAACTTCCAGGCGCTGGCGGCCGATTCGGTGCAGGCGCACGAGCAGGGCGCCGCCGCGGGCACCGTCGCTTCGGTGCAGGGCATGGGCATGGTGGTGGGGCCGATGATCGGCACGCTGCTGTATCGGTGGTCACCGAGTGCGCCGTATCTGCTGGTCGGCGTGGTGCTGCTGGTCCTGGCGCTGTCCGCGGCGATGCACCGCGCGCGGGGTGCGGCATGAACGAGATGCTGATCCACCGTGTGGCTGATGAGATGGCCGGCACCGCCACCCCCGATGCGGCCGACGCTCTGTACTTCCTGCTGCGCAGCCCGCAGCAGGCACTGGAAGCGCAGGGCGTGCGCGCGCACTTGCCGTCCGGCGCCACCGCCACGTTGGCCGAGCGTGTGGCCGCGTTCTTCGCCGCGCCGCGCTCCGGGCCGCGCCTGCTGGTCGGCGCGGTGCCGTTCGATCCCGAGCAGGGCGATGCGCTGTACCAGCCGGATCAGATCTCCGGCCAGCCCACCGTGGTGCGTGTGGAAACACCGACGCTGGTCGGTGATGTGCTCGCCGAGCCACCCGCCGATGCGTATGCACAGGCGGTGGCGACGGCGGTCGGGGAGCTGCAGCGCACCGGCAGCCCGCTGGAAAAGGTCGTGCTGGCGCGCAGCCTGCGGGTCACCACCGCGCAGCCGCTGCACCCGCGCGTGTTGGCCGCGCGCCTGGGCAAAGACCCCAGCGTGGCCACCTACGTGGTGCCGGTGCCCGCAACGGGCGCGACTGAACCGGCCTGGCTGGTCGGCGCGACACCGGAACTGCTGGTCTCCAAGCGGGGTGACCGCGTGCTCTCGCATCCGCTCGCAGGGTCGGCCCGTCGTTCGTCCGATCCCGCCGAAGATGCACGCGCTGCGGAAACACTGCTGGCCTCGGCCAAGGACCACGACGAGCACCGCCACGTGGTCGAGGCCATCGTGGCCGCGCTGGCACCGCTGTGCCATCACGTGGAAGCGCAGCCGCGGCCGACGCTGCATGCCACCGCCACCATGTGGCACCTGGGCACGCGCATCCACGGCACGCTGAAGGACCCTTCGGTGTCCTCGGCGGCGTTGGTCGCACTGCTGCATCCCACCCCCGCGGTGTGCGGCACGCCGCGCCAGCAGGCGCTGGAGCTGATCCGCCAGGCCGAGCCGGTCGCGCGGGGCTTCTATGCCGGCGCCGTCGGCTGGACCGATGCCCAGGGCGAGGGGGACTGGTACGTGGCGATCCGCTGCGCCCGCGTGCAGGGCACCGAAGTGCGCCTGTATGCCGGTGCCGGCATTGTCGCCGGTTCCCAACCCGATCTCGAGGTGGCCGAAACGGCCGCCAAGTTCATGGCCCTGCTGACCGCGCTCGGCGTCCATGACGTTCGTCCTTTCTGATGTGCGGGAGCTGCCCATGAACGCATCCTTCTCCTCCGCCCGGGTGCCGCTGCGCCAGGTCTGGCCGCCCGCCCTGGTCGCGCGCTATCGCGCCGCCGGCCATTGGCGCGGCGAGACCTTCCCGGGCTTCCTGCGCGAGCGCGCCGAGCGGTTCGCCGGCGATATCGCCGTGGTCGGCGGTGATACCCGCCTGAGCTATGCCCAGCTGTGGCAGGAAGCCGGCCGCATCGGTGCCGGTCTGCTGGCGCAGGGGCTGACCCCGGGCGACCGCGTCGTGGTCCAGCTTGGCAACGTGCCCGAATTCGTGACGGTAGTCTGCGGGTTGTTCCGTGCCGGGTTGATCCCGGTCTACGCCTTGCCCGCGCACCGCATCACCGAAGTCGCGCATTTCGCCCGCAAGGCCGAGGCCAGCGCCTATATCGCCGCCGCCAGTGGCGACGGGTTCGATTACCGCACCCTTGCGCGCGAGCTGCAGGCGCAGGTGCCCGAGGTGCAGCACGTCATCATCGCCGGTGACGCGGCCGGGTTCACCGCGCTGGCGGCGCTGGCAGGCGATCTTGAGCAGCTGCCACCCGATCCGGACCCGCAGTCGGTCGCATTCCTGCAGATCTCCGGCGGCAGCACCGGGCTGTCCAAGCTGATTCCGCGCACGCATGACGACTACCTGTACTCGTTCCGCGCCAGCAACCCGATCTGTGGCATCACCCAGGACAGCGTCTACCTGGTGGCATTGCCGGCCGCGCACAACTTCCCCATGAGCTCGCCCGGCTTCTTCGGCACGCTGTACGCCGGTGGCCGGGTGGTGCTCAGCCCGGGCGCCGGCCCGGAGACCGCGTTTGCCCTGATCGCGCGCGAGCGCGTTACCTGTGTCGGCCTGGTGCCGCCGCTGGCGCTGCTGTGGGCGCAGGCCGCCCTGACGACACCGCACGATCTTTCCAGCCTGCAGGTCGTTCAGGTCGGCGGCGCCAAGCTGGTGCCCGAAGCCGCGCGCCGCGTGATCGCCGGGCTGTGCTGCACGCTTCAGCAGGTGTTCGGCATGGCCGAAGGGCTGGTCAACTACACCCGCCTGCATGACAGTGAAGACACCATCGTCTCCACCCAGGGGCGCCCGATCAGCGAAGACGACGAAGTGCTGGTGGTCGATGACCATGGCAACCCGGTCGCCGAAGGTGAGACCGGGCATCTGCTCACCCGCGGCCCGTATACCATCCGTGGCTACCACAATGATCCGGCCGCCAATGCGCGCGCCTTCACCGAGGACGGCTTCTACCGCACCGGCGATGTCGTGCAGCGCCTGCCCGGCGGCTATCTGGTGGTGCAGGGCAGGGCCAGCGATCACATCAATCGTGCCGGGGAGAAAATCTCGGCCGAAGAGATCGAAGACCATCTGCTGGCGCATCCCAGCGTGTTCGATGCTGCCGTGGTCTCGATTCCCGATGCGTATCTGGGCGAGCGCAGCTGCGCCTTCATCGTCGCCCAGGGCGAGCCGACCAAGGCCGCCAGCCTCAAAGCCTGGGTGCGCAGCCGCGGCCTGGCCGTGTTCAAAGTGCCGGACCAGATCGTGTTCGTCGATGCCTTCGGCACCACTGCGGTCGGCAAGATCAGCCGCCGCGAGCTGCGTGCCCAGCTGCGCGAACGTTTCATGCAACAGACAGGAGAAACGCGCTGATGGCGCTGCCCAAGATCCAACCGTATCCGCTGCCGACCCAGGCCGAGCTGCCCACCCCGCGTGGCGCCTGGCAGCCGCGCAGCGAGCGCCTGGCGCTGCTGGTGCATGACATGCAGCGCTACTTCCTGGCCGCGTTCGCGCCTGACGCCGCACCCCTGGCGCCGGCCGTGGCCAACATCGCGCGCCTGCTCACGCACTGCCGTGCGCGTGGCATCCCGGTGTTCTATACCGCCCAGCGCGGCAACCAGGACCGTCGTGATCGCGGCCTGCAGGCCGACCTGTGGGGCCCGGGCATGTCCGCCACCGACGAACACGAAGCCATCCTCGAGGCACTGGCGCCCGCGCCGGGCGACCACGTGCTGGTCAAGCACCGTTACAGCGCTTTCCAGCGCAGCAACCTGGAAACGATGATGCGCGCCCGCGGCCGCGACCAGCTGCTGGTCACCGGCGTGTACGCGCACATCGGCTGCACCGCCACCGTGGCCGAGGGCTTCCAGCGCGACATCGAGAGCTTCATCGCGGCCGATGCCGTCGCCGATTTCTCGCGCGCCGACCACGACCTGGCCCTGCATTGGATCGCCCGCACCTGCGGCGTCCCGATGACCACCGATCACCTGCTGGAGACGCTTGCATGACCGCACTCACCCTGGAGCGCATGCGCGCCGATGTCGCCGAGATGATCGGCGAAGCGCCCGAGGAGATCGGCAACGATGAAAACCTGATGGACCTCGGGCTGGATTCGATGCGGGTGCTGGGCCTGGTGCTGGCCTGGGGCAACACCGGTATCGCGCTGGAGTTCAGCCACCTGGCCGAGCACGCCACACTGCGCGGCTGGTGGACGGTGGTGGAGCGGCTGCAGGCCCAGGCCGCGGCCGGCGCATGAACGCGCGTGCGGTGCCGGGCAGGGACGCGCCCCTCGCCCGTGGGGTGAGCGAGGCCCAGGCCGGGCTCTGGTACGCCCAGCGCCTGGCGCCGGACAATCCCGCCTTCAACACCGCCCATGCGGTGTGGATCGAGGGCGCGGTGGACGTGGCTGCATTCGTGCGCGCCGCCGACCAGGCCGCACACGAAGCCGACGCGCTGGCGTTGCGCCTCGGCGAAGGCGCGCAGGGCCTTCCGGAACAGTGGGTGGACCCGCAACACACGCCCACGCTGCAGGTGGTGGACCTCTCCGGCCATCCGGACCCGGCTGCCGCTGCCCGTGAGGCCATGCAGCGCGACCGCCTCAGCCCGGTCGATCCCGCCCGCGACCGCCTCAGCCAACAGCGCCTGTTCCTGCTCGGCCCGGCCCGCAGCGTCTGGTACCTGCGCGTGCATCATCTGGCCACCGATGGCTATGGCATGGGCCTGCTCACCGAGCGCGTCTGCGCGCTGTACGCTGGCAATGCGCAGCACGCCGGCCTGGCGCCACTGGCGCCGGTGCTCGACGAAGACCTGCACTACCGTGACAGCGAACGCCGCGCGCGTGACGCGGCGTACTGGCGCGACCTCATGGCCGACGCGCCGGCCGCCAGCGGCCTGCAGGCTGGCCTCGGCGCCGCCGCGCCGGATGCACTGCGCCACGTCGAGCCGCTCGACCCGGCACTGCGTGCGCGCCTGCACAGCGCGGCCGCCGCGATCGGCCAGCCGTGGCCGGATGTGCTCACCGCGCTCGGCGCCGAATACTGCCGCCGGATCAGTGGTGACACCCAGGCGGTGATCGGCGTGCCGTTCATGGGGCGCCTGGGCAGCGTCTCCGCCCGTGTTCCGGCGATGGTGATGAACGTGCTGCCACTGCGGGTCAGCGCCGGGGAGGGCAGCGTGGATGCCTTCGTGCGCGATGTCGCCCTGCGCCTGATGCGCGGTCGCCGCCACGGGCGCTACCGCGGCGAACAGCTGCGCCGCGATCTGGGCCTGATCGGTGGCCAGCGTCGCCTGCATGGCCCGCTGGTGAACGTGCAGCCGTTCTATCGGCCACTGCAGCTGGAGGGCGTGCGCGCGACGCTGGAGATTCTGTCCACCGGCCCGGTCGACGACGTGACATTGGGCTTCCGTGGCGATGGCACCGCCGTGCTCGATCTGGAGATCGAAGCGAACCCGACGCTGTACACCCCCGCGCAGGTGCAGGCGCATGCCGCACGCCTGCTGCATTTCGTGTCGGCCGCGCTTCAGGTGCAGGCGGACGGGGGCGACATCGCCGCGGTGCCGTTGTGCACGCCAGCGGAAACCCAGCGCTATCTATACGAGGTCAACGCGACCACCCACCCGGTGCCCGAGGTCAGCCTCGCCGCCCTGATCACGGCCTGCATGGAGCGCACGCCCGATGCCGTGGCTGTCGTCTACGGCGCCCAGCACCTGACCTTCGCGGCGCTGGAGCAACGCAGCCGGGCACTGGCGCTGCAGCTGCAGGCGCAGGGTGTCGGCCGCGAGGCGAGGGTCGTGGTCGCGTTGCCGCGCTCGCTGGAGCTGATCATCGCCCTGGTCGCGGTGCTGCGGGCCGGGGGCGCTTACCTGCCGGTGGATCTGGCCCACCCGGACGAGCGCCTCGCGCGGATCCTGCGCTCGGCCGACCCGGTCTGCGTCCTGGCCCTGGAGCAGGACCGCCGCCGCTTCCCGGGCACCGCCGTGCTCGCCCCCTCGCAATGGCAGCACGCCAGCGACGCGGCACTCGGCGCCGCGCCGCAGCCGGACGATGCCGCCTACGTCATCTATACCTCCGGCTCCACCGGCGAGCCCAAGGGCGTGCTGATCGAGCACCGCGCCATCGTCAACCGCCTGGAGTGGATGCGCACCCACTACGGCATTCAGCCCGACGACCGCATCCTGCAGAAAACCCCGGCCACCTTCGATGTCTCGGTCTGGGAGTTCTTCCTGCCGTTGATCACCGGTGCCACGCTGGTGGTCGCGCCGCCCGACGCGCACCGCGATCCGCTCGCGCTGGCCGCATTGATCCGTGACCACGCAATCACCACGCTGCATTTCGTGCCCTCGATGCTGGCCGCCTTCCTGGCCGCGCCGGCCGCGCACGGGCTGCAGGTTCGCCGGGTCTTCACCAGCGGCGAAGCGCTGGATGCCGCGCTGCGTGATCGCTTCCATGCCACGCTCCAGGCTGAGCTGCACAATCTGTATGGCCCGACCGAAGCCGCGGTGGATGTGAGCGCGTGGCCTGCCAGCCGCACCGACACCTCGCAGCCCGTCCCGATCGGCTTCCCGGTCTGGAACACGCAGCTGTACGTGCTCGATGCCCGCCTGCAGCCGCTGCCGCCGGGCGTCGCTGGCGACCTGTATCTGGGCGGCGTGCAGCTGGCGCGTGGCTATCTGGGCCGCGATGACCTCACCGCCGAACGCTTCCTGCCCGATCCGTTCGTGCCCGGCAACCGCCTGTATCGCACGGGCGATGTGGCGCGCTGGCGCGAGGATGGGGCCGTGGAGTATCTCGGCCGCAACGATCATCAGATCAAGCTGCGCGGCCTGCGCATCGAGCTCGGCGAGATCGACGCCGCGCTGCGCTCGGCCACCGGCATCACCCGCGCCGAGGTGCTGCTGCGCGAAGATCGCCCGGGCGAGCCACGGTTGGTGGCCTATCTCAACGCCGGCGGCCCGGCGCTGGATACGTTGCGGGCCCATCTGCTCAGCCGTCTGCCGGATTACATGGTGCCCAGCGCCTTCGTTGCACTGGAGGACTGGCCGGTTACCGCCAACGGCAAGCTGGACCGCGCCGCACTGCCGGCCCCGGCCCAGGCAAACGCCGCGGGCATAGCGCCGCGCACCGGCACGGAGCAGGGCGTGGCACAGCTGTTCGGCGAGGTGCTCGGGCTGAGCACGCCGGTCAGTGCCGACGCCGATTTCTTCGCCCTCGGCGGCGACTCGCTCAGTGCCGTGCATCTGCTGCTGGCGATCCAACAGCGCTGGCGCTGCGATCTCGGCCTCGGTACCGTGTTCGCCGCACCCACCGTGGCGGCGCTTGCCGCCCGCATCGATGCACCGCCGGCCGCCACCGATCATGGCCTGGCGCCGATGATCCAGCTTGCCGGCGGCGACCCGGTGCTGGCGCCGCTGTTCGTGATCCATCCGGCCGGCGGCATCGCCTGGAATTACCGTGACCTGGCCCGTGCGCTCTCCCCGGCGCGAGAGGTGCAGGGCCTGCAGTCACCGGTGCTCGATCCCGGCCAGCCCCTGCCGGCCAGCATCGAAGCACTGGCGGCCAGTTATGCGGAGCGCATCCTGGCGCTGGGTCGGCCGGGTCCGGTGCATCTGTTGGGCTGGTCGGTGGGCGGCATCCTTGCGCAGGCGATGGCGGTGCACCTGCGTGCGCTCGGCCACGAGGTCGGCGTGCTGGCCCTGCTGGATGCCTACCCCAGCGAGTGCTGGCGGGCCGAGCCCGAGCCGGACCCGATCGCCGCGCTGCGCGCCTTGCTGGCCATCGCCGGCCATGACCCGGACGCGCACCCCGAGCTGGACAGCCGCGCGCGCATCCTGGCCTTCCTGCGCCGTGGCGACAGCGCGCTCGGCAACCTTCCGGATGTCGTCCTGGATGGCGTGGTGCGCGCGGTCACTGGCACCAATCGACTGATCCGCGCCCATCACCACGCCCGTTACGACGGCCCGCTGCTGCACGTCCGCGCCGGCCGCGACCACCTCGCGCGCCCGCAGCTGCAGTCCGCCCTGTGGCAGACGCACGCGGCCAGCGTCGAGGGCATCGAGCTTCCCTACCTGCACGCTGAACTCACCGGCCGCGACGCCGTGGCGCAGATCGCGCCCTGGCTCGATGCGCAGCTTCAGCGCTACGACATCCTCAGGACATCGGCATGAAACTCACCGGATTCGACGGCACCATCGCACTGGTCACCGGCGCGGGCGGTGGCATCGGCGCGGCGCTGGTTACGCTGCTTCGCGAAAGTGGCAGCATCGTCATCGCCACCGACCTCACCGCGCCCGTGCTGGAACCGCAGCCCGCCCAGCCACCGGCGTATGCGCGCGCACTGGATGTCACCGACGCTGGCGCCGTGGACGCCCTGGTGCAGTGGATTGAGGCCGAGATCGGCCCGATCGGCTTCGGTGTCAACGTCGCCGGCGTGCTGCAGGTCGGCACCGTCACCGGCATCGATGACGCGCAATGGCGCCACGTCTTCGCGGTCAACACCGATGGCGTGTTCCATCTCTCCCGCGCACTGGCGCGGGTGATGAGTCCGCGCCGCGCCGGTGCCATCGTGACCGTCAGCTCGAACGCGGCCGGCGTGCCGCGCCACGGCATGGCCGCCTATGCCGCCTCCAAGGCCGCCGCCACCATGTTCACCCGCTGCCTGGGGCTGGAGCTGGCACCGCTGGGCATCCGCTGCAACATCGTGGCCCCGGGTTCCACGCTGACGCCGATGCAGACCGGCATGTGGGCCGATGCGGAGGGCGGCCAGCGCGTGATCGATGGCAATCCCGATACCTATAAAGCGGGCATACCGCTGCGCAAGCTGGCCACGCCCGAGGACATCGCCCAGTCGGTGATGTTCTTGCTCTCCGAACAAGCCGGCCACATCGCGATGAGCGATGTCTATGTCGATGGGGGCGCCACCCTGCGCGGGTGAATCGGGCATCTGCGATAGACCACGCAGATCTCGAATTATGCAAGTTGGTTCATAGAGCGCAGCCCCGCACTTCGCCTACCGTGCAAGTGAGCCGCGAGGAACCTGGGGGCGCCATCGTAGAAGTGAGAAGGCGCGCAGCGTAACGCTGTCGCGGCGAAACCGAATCGGACGTCATTGCTTTCGCTGCCCTGCAGCGAGAGCGACCGCGCGTCCGCCACGTTCCACTCACGAGGCCACACCATGAAGCGCATCCTGCTGGCGGACGACCATCCTGTCGTCCGCACCGGTCTCCGTTCGATTCTCTCGCAGGAGGCCGGCTGGGCCATCGTCGGCGAAGCCGCCGACGCCGAGCAGCTGGAGCAACTGCTTGCCGCGCAGGACTGCGAGCTGGTCATCACCGATCTCTCCATGCCGTGGGGCCCGCGCCCGGACGGCGTGCGCATGATCGCCGGGCTCCGCCGCGACTATCCGCATACCCGCCTGCTGGTGGTGACCTCGTTCGGCAATCTGGAAGTGCTGCGCGCCGTCGCCAAACTCGGCGTGGAAGGCATCCTGGAAAAGACCAGCGCACTGACGGCATTGCGGGATGCCGTCGGCACCATCCTCGCCGGTGGCCGCTACTTCTCGCCCGATCTCGTGCAACGCCTCAAGCCACCGCGGCGACGCACTGGCGGCCTCAGTGCGCGCGAAAGCGAAGTGGTGCGCTTGCTGGCGCATGGCCTGAGCGTCAAAGACATCGCCGATATCCACCGCCGCACCGTGAGCACCATCAGCCGTCAGAAGGGCGCTGCGATCAAGCGCCTGGGTCTGAAAAATGACTACGAATTGATGGACTACGCAAAGTCGGTGGGTCTGTCGCCCAGCGGCAGCTGACGCGCTGCGCGAAGAATTCTGCAACCGCGTTCTCCGTTTCAGACACCAACGAATTTTTATCAAGTTGTTGCATGGTGCAGTGCAGCTTGCATCTTTAGCTTAGGCGTCCTGGCCGGGCGGGGCATGTAACGCCTCCCACGCCGCCTGGCCAGTTCATCTATGGAAAACACACAAGGAAAGACGCAATGAACATGATGACCAAACTGTTTGCCGCCGCCGCACTGGCCACCGCCTCGATGTCCGCGCACGCTGTGCAGGCCGATATCACCGTCTGGGCCGACGTTGATCCGACGCTGGCACTGTTGAAGGCCGATGGCACCCCGCTGTCGGACGTGGTCGAGCTGGCCTATCGCCCGGGCACCGCCGCTACGGCTGGCCTGACCCCGTGGACCGAGCGCGTGCGCGTGTTCTCCAACGACATCGCCAAGGACATCACCGTCAGCCTGGGCAGCGACGCGGCCCTGTTGCCGGAATCCACCGGCGGCACGGCCGCCAAGGTGGACCTGACCGTCAGCCTCAACGGTATCGTACTGGGCACCGCCGGCAAGGATTTCGAGGCTGACACGCTGTACCCGGGTTCGGACATGCCGGGCGCTTCCAAGGCGATGGATCTGCGCATCGAGCAGAAGACCCCGGGCATCATCGCCACCGGCGGCAAGTACAAGGGCATCGTCAGCGTCATCATGGTGCTGAAGTCGTAATCCAAGCCTGAGCGGTGCAGTCGCCGCCTTGGGCGGCGGCTGCGCTGTGGGCATACTGCCATGCAGACACTCTCACTCTCTCATTCCCGCCTTGCGATCGCGCTGTCGCTGGCGCTGGCCTGTGCACCCGTGTGCGCACGGCCGGTCCCGGCCGGCTTCGAAGATCTTGCGGCCGGGCAGACCGAACGCCTGGACGTGCGCCTGATGGGGCGTTCGGCCGGCGTGTGGCCGGTATTCGTGACGCCGGAGGGCGTGCGCCTGCTGGAGCCGGAGCCGGTGCTTGCCGCGCTGGAGCTCAGCGAGGAAGCCAAGGCCGCGCTTGGGCCTGCGCTGAGTGAAACGCTGCCACGCAATGGCCACCTGGCCTGCCAGAACACGGCGCCGGAAGCGGGCTGCGGCTATCTCGCACCGCCGGAAGATCCGGCCACCATCGGCGTGATCCACGACGAAAGCGAAGGCGTGCTCAATCTGTTCCCGGCGCGGCAGTGGCTGCCGGCGGCAGGGCCGGAGCGCGAGCGCTACCACCGCCCCAACGAGCGCGCACAGAACGCCTTCATCCACCAGCAGATGCTCAACGTCAGCGGTGGCAGGGGCTACATGAGCCTGTCGGCGCTGGGCAACGGCACGATTGGCGTGATGCGCAACGCGTACATCGGTGTGGACTGGAACTACAACCGCCAACAGAACCGTGGCTATGGCAGCCGCGATGATTTCTCGTTCAACGATTTCTATCTGCGCCAGGACATCGCGCGCAGCCATTATCTGCAGGTCGGCCGCCTTGATCGCCGCAACCTGTCCAGCTCGCAGGGCGGCAACTTCGCCTTCGGCATGCTCCCGCTCGATCGTTTCGAAGGCGCGCGCTTCGGCACCACCCAGGCGTATCTGGACCAGGCCGTGGTCGGGCAGGGCAGCCCGCTGACGGTGCTGCTCAGCCGCAATGCCCGGGTGGATGCCTATGACGGCGAGCGCCTGCTGCAGACGTTCTATCTGGAAAGCGGCATCAACGATCTCGATACCACGCGCTTCCCTGCCGGCAGCTACATCGTCAGCCTGCGCATCTTTGAAGATGGCACCCTGGTGCGTACCGAAGATGCGCCCTTCAACAAATCCGGCGCTACCTGGGATGACACCAGCGCACAGTGGTTCGTGCAGGGCGGCCGCCTGATCACGCGCGATGCGCGCCATCACCGGGGCGCCGTCCAGGCCGGCCTGCGCATGCCGCTGCGGCCCAACCTGGCCATGACGGTCGGCTCGGCCATCGTCGATAACGTCACCTATGGCGAACTCCGCCTGGAGGGCCGCAAGGCCTTCGGCACCCATGAACTAACCGGCAGCAGCGCCGTGCTGCGCGGCAATGACGGCAGCCGCGGTCTGCAGCAGCAGGCCAGCTACCGCCACCGCGTGTCCGGCACGGTCTACCACCAGCGCATGCGCGGTGGCGCCTGCACCGGCAACTACCTCAACCCCGAATCGCTGGGCTGCAGCGATGCGTTGAGCGCCTCGCTGTCCGCGCCGCTGGCCGGCGGCAACCTCTATTTCGGCTACACCCGGCGTACCACCTATACCCTGGGCCGCGAGCGCAATGATGTGCCGTGGTTCGACGGCGGTCTGCCGCCGGTTGCGCCCTGGCAACCCGGCGATCGCCAGGGCCAGCTCAGCCGCACCCTCCAGGCCAGCTACAGCCGCACCTTCCAATGGCGCGAGATGAGCATCGCCACGCGCACCGGTGCATTCACCCAGCACACCGGCGCCACCGAGGGGCCCCGCCGTGATACCGGCGTGTACCTGAATCTGGCGGTGTCGCGCGTGGTGCGTACGCCCATGACCACCCGCCAGGACCGTGTTGGCGTGGACCTGCAGCATGGCCGCGACGAGCAGCCGGAGATCGGCTACCGCATCGGCCGCACCCGCCGCTGGGAGTGGGGCACCGGCTACCGGGAGCTGGGCGGCGAGGTCAGCGGGTACAGCAATGATCAGAAGAGCGCCAGCGGCAGCCTGCGCCAGCAGGACGACTACGGCGCTACCGCCGCGGCGGTGTCGCATTACCGCAGCCGCCAGCATTCGGATACGGCCTACACCGCCACCCACACCTCCTCGTTTGCGTGGGGGCGCTCGGGCCTGTTCTGGGGCAGCGAATACGGCAGCGGTGCCGGTGTCGCGGTGCAGGTGCAGAGCCCGGAAGACCTGGAACTGCACGGCCAGGCCGCCGAAGTGCGCGTGGCCGGCGCCCGCCGCCAGCTGCTGCGCTTCGGCCAGCGCCGCCTGCTGCCGCTGAGCACCTACACCCTGACCCGTGCAGAAGTACAGGACGTCAGCTCGCACGATGTCGCCGCCGCCGTCCGCGTGGACGGCCAGGGCAGCGGCCAGAACCTGTTCCTGCCCCCTGGAAAGATCTGGATGATGCCGATCGAACTTGACCTCACCTACACCTTCATCGGCAGCGCCCACGACGACGAGGGCATCGCCCTGCAGGGTGCCCGGATTCTCAACGCGCCGCTGCCCACGCTTGGCAACGATGGCGGCTTCATCGCCGATTTCCCGCAGCGCGAACGGACGCTGTATCTGTTGAAGGAAAGCCGCCTGATGGAATGCCCGCTGCAGGTGCGCGAGCAACGCAGCGTGGTGTTCCTGGTGGGCGCGGTGCGCTGCCAGCCCCTGGCGGTGGATCGCCTGCCGGCGAAGATCCAGCAGCAGGCACGCGTGCAGCGATTGCTGCGCGAGCAGAAGCTGGGCGAGCAGATGCCGTCGGTGGCTCGACGGGGGGCGCAGCTGTGAGAGTCACGTTGCTTGTTCTCTTCCTAGCCGTTCTAGGGATACCCCTTGAGGCAGCCGCACAACGTCCGCCGCAGGTCGTACCTAGTGATCGACATGAAAGGATTGCACTGAGCTTCGACCGATCGGCAGTTCCAGGGGACCAAGTTCTCCTGCCTCGCCGAACCATCCTTGGCCACAGCTATGCGGCGAGCGAAGGTCTCGGTGCTATCTACCTAGTGTGCAAATCGCAATCCGATTCGGAAAGAGGTAAGTGCCCCACGGCAGACACTTCAGAAGCAAATGCTTACGTTAGCTCGGTGCCTCTGCGCTTCACAGAGCGCAGAAGCGGGCTAACTACCGATCTGAACGTCCGCGGATTCCTCACCCGGATCGATGGAGTTAGAAGCTGCTACTTCGAATACTGGGCAGATGATCAATTCCCTTTGTGGACGTCGGTTGGGCCTGACTGTTTGGGTAACCCGCCAGTTGGCACAGGTGTGGAATTGACCTTGGAATCCGCAGAGCTACTGAAGCTGGTCGCTGGTAAATGGGATGCAACGTTGGAGTTGCAGATGCAAAAGGAAGGGATGGCATTGGCGTCACAGACATTCACCTTCGAACTCACCATCACCGACCACGACCGCGTCAGCATCTACTTCCCCGAATACGACCAGGCCACGCCCCACGTCGGCTTGAACGTGAAGTACAACCCGTTCCCGACGCCCACCATCGCGGGCAAGCGCGAGCTGGAGATGTGCCTCTATGACGGCCTGGGCTCGCAGAGCAACTATCTGGAAGTAACGATCAGCGTTTCTGGCAGGGCAGCACCTGGCCGACCGCTTGACCGGTTCTCTGTCTGGCATGAGGGCGGCGGCGGTGCAGAGCGGGACCGCTTGGACTACACGATCCAACTGCAGCACGCCGGCGTACCGATTTCAATGGAAAACGGCCGCCTGCAGCCGTTGAGCGGCATCGATACCGCTGACCTGCGCCTGGTGGTGCTGCCCGGCATGTCCCAGCCCGTGTACTGCGTGCCCACGCCCTTGACGCTGGAGATGCCGCGTGTGGATGCCTCCACCAAGGCCAACGGCTACTACTCGGGCAACCTGAGAATCCTGATGAACGTTCCTACCACCACGCCGTGATGACTTCCAACCGAGACACCGCAATGAACAGCGTCACCGCCCGGCTGAGGGCGCTTCTTCTCCTGCTGGCCGCCGCCGTCGCCGCGCCCGCGCAGGCCAATCTCACCGTGCACCCGATGCGGCTGCCGGTCCACGACGGCCGCGCCGGCCAGATCCGGGTGTACTCGCAGACCAGCAAAGTGCAGTACGTGCAGACCCGGGTGCTGCGTCTGGACCAGCCCGGCACGCCGGAGGAAAAAGAGGTTGAAGTGCGTCCTGGCAACCAGGATGGCGTGGTGGTCACGCCTGGCAAGTTCGTGCTGGCCAGCGGCGGCAACCGCCTGGTGCGGGTGATCTCGCTGGAATCGGTCCGCCAGGAAACGCCCTACCGCGTCTACTTTGAGGGGGTCCCGCCGCCGCAGGAGGAGACCACCGACGAGGCGACTGAAACGCCGACGGCCAACGTGGGCGTGAGCCTGATCTGGGGCGCGCTGGTGCATGTGATCCCCGCGCAGCCCGTGCCGGACATGCGGCTGGACGGTGCGGATCTGCACAACATCGGCAATGTCCGCCTGGGCGTGACCAACATCAAGGCCTGCACCGCACCGAAGCAGTGCACCGAGCACGCCCTGGAGCGCAGCCTGTATCCGGGCGCGCGGATGGCCCTGCCGTTTGATCCCGCGGGCGTCACGCAGGTGATCGTTTCGTACCGCCTCAGCTATCAGGGCTACAAAAACTACACCCGATCCTTGACCCCATGACTCCCTGACCGCACGTCGCCGGCGCACCGCGCGCGACGTCGCCCCATCCCCCGCACCTGCAGCTACGGCAACCGCCGTGGGCGGCAGCGCTTTGCCTGATGTTTCCTTTTCCTCTCCATGGAGCTCCTGCCGTGAATCGAATTTACCGACTTATCTGGAATACCGCCCTGGGCTGCTGGACGGTTGCCAGCGAACATACAAAGGGCCGCGGCAAGCGTGCCAGTGGCGCAGCCACCGTGGCGGCCGTAGCCGCACTGGTGCTGTCGATGCCCGTCTTGGCGACCGAGCCATCAGAGAGTGAGGAGCCCACCGTCGCGACACGGCTCATAGTCGTGCCCGAGCCGATTCTCTCTCCTTTCTCGGCCGGGGCCATCGTGCCACGTGCCGTAGGAATACTGAGCGTGCATAACCAATCTTCCATCACGTCGGATTCCTCGTACAGGAACTCGACCTTGACGGGCGATCACTCAATTGTGCTTGGCTCACGATCTTCAGTTGCCGGCGGCAATGCAACCGCCTATGGCAACCAGGTCGTGGTGGACGGAAGGATCGCCTCTGCCTTTGGGTTCCAGTCCGTTGCCCGGGGAATAGGTGCAACTGCGCTGGGTGCGCACGCAATCGCCTACTCCTATGGCCTGGCTGCGGGCATTGGCAGCAAGGCGACGGGCACGTTCGCTACTGCTCTGGGCAACTACACAACGGCCAACGGTGACAACTCGCTCGCCGCTGGCAGATCAAGTGTGAGCTCGGGGGCGCAGTCGCTTGCATTGGGCTACTTGGCCGAAGCGACGGGGAACTACACAATTGCGATTGGCAACGAAACCAAAGCGCCCGGATACAGCTCCATCGCAATGGGGGCTTACGCGACCACCGCAGCAAGCCACTCCATTGCCATCGGTGACCGTGCTTCGGTGGCAAGCGCTGCCGCGAACGGTGTCGCACTGGGAAAGGACGCAACCCTTCAGGCGGCCGCGTCGAATGCTGTGGCGCTTGGATCCGGCTCAGTGGCAGCCTCCAGCAACTCGGTATCGGTCGGCAATGCAACGTTGAAGCGAAAGATCGTCAACGTCGATGATGGCGCGATCAGTGCCAACAGCAGCGAGGCCGTCACCGGCAAGCAGCTGTATGCTACGTCCTCCAAGCTGGTGAGCCAGCGCACGGCAATCGGCCAGAACGCCGAAGCCACAGGCTCATCTGATACGGCGATCGGCTACGGCGCCAAGGCGACCGGAACTTACAGCAATGCAATGGGGTATGGCACAACCACGGCTGGCGCCAACGCGGTGGCCATCGGCACTCTCGCCAAGGGAGCAGCCGGCGGGGCAGTGAGTCTGGGCAACAGAGCCGAGGTGGACGTCACCTCCACGAATGGCACGGCACTGGGAAGCGGCGCGAAGGTCAGTGGAAGTGCTGCCGGAGCGGTGGCACTGGGAAATGGCTCGATCGCCGCCGCCGCCAACACCGTCTCGGTTGGCACCACCACTCTCAAGCGCAAGATCGTCAACGTGGGCGATGGGCTGGTGGCCGCTGGCAGCACAGAGGCAGTGACCGGAAACCAGTTGCACGCGACCAATGAGTCGTTGGGCAAAGTGCAGGGGCTGATCACCGAAGCATCGGCCAACGGTACCGTGCGCTTGGGCATCGGCAATACAGGGAACCGGCTGGATGTACGCAATCAGGCCAACGCCAACCGGGTGCTTACCGGATTGGCTGACGGTGCAGTGACCGCAGGAAGCACCGAGGCCGTGACCGGCAAGCAGCTGCACGCGACCAACGCCACCCTTGGCACCACGACCGCGACCGCGAACACGGCCAAGACCACCGCGGAGGCCGCGCGTGACAATGCGGCCACTGCACTGGACAAAGCCAACCTCACTGGCGGCCTGGTCGGGCAGGTTTCGCCGACGGGGAATGTGCGCCTGGGTGCGGAGAACACCGGAACCAGCATCGACGTGCGCAACAAATCCAACGCGGCCCGCAAGCTGAGCGGTGTAGCCGATGCGGCCTTGAGCGCAACCAGCACCGAGGCCGTAACCGGCAAGCAGCTGCACGCGACCAACGCCACCCTTGGCACCACGACCACGACCGCCAACACGGCCAAGGCCACCGCGGAGGCCGCACGTGACAATGCGGCCACTGCACTGGACAAGGCCAACCTCACGGGCGGCCTGGTCGGCCAGGTCTCCCCGACGGGGAATGTGCGCCTGGGTGCGGAGAACACCGGAACCAGCATCGACGTGCGCAACAAATCCAACGCGGCCCGCAAGCTGAGCGGTGTAGCCGATGCGGCCTTGAGCGCAACCAGCACCGAGGCCGTAACCGGCAAGCAGCTGCACGCGACCAACGCCACCCTTGGCACCACGACCACGACCGCCAACACGGCCAAGGCCACCGCGGAGGCCGCACGTGACAATGCGGCCGCTGCACTGGACAAAGCCAACCTCACGGGCGGCCTGGTCGGGCAGGTCTCCCCGACGGGGAATGTGCGCCTGGGTGCGGAGAACACCGGAACCAGCATCGACGTGCGCAACAAATCCAACGCGGCCCGCAAGCTGAGCGGTGTAGCCGATGCGGCCTTGAGCGCGACCAGCACCGAGGCTGTGACCGGCAAGCAGTTGTTCAATACGGACGGCAAGGTCAAGCTGGCTGACGACAAAGCAGTCGCAGCACAGAGCACCGCTGATGGCGCCAAGGGCGACGCCGCGTCGGCCCTTCAGCGTATCGCCAGCAGCAAGGCCATCATTGGCACCAGTGCGACCGCAGCGGGCAGCAATGCCAACGCGATGGGTTACGAAGCACAGGCGGGTGGCTCGCACAGCAACGCCGTTGGCTTCCGGGCCAAGGCGGCCGGTGCCAATGCCGTCGGCCTCGGCACCATGGTCGATGCCGCGGCAGACGACGCCATCGCCATGGGTAACCGGACCGTCGTGGATGC
Source organism: Stenotrophomonas maltophilia (assembly GCF_002205165.1). Lineage (GTDB taxonomy): Bacteria > Pseudomonadota > Gammaproteobacteria > Xanthomonadales > Xanthomonadaceae > Stenotrophomonas > Stenotrophomonas maltophilia_N. The sequence continues at coordinate 96,579 of NZ_NIVS01000032.1, forward strand.
CGGTGCCAAGGGCGGCATCGCGCTGGGTGCCGGGGCCAAGGTGGAGGCAGGTGCCAGCAACGGGGTCGCCCTGGGCCAGGGTTCGGTCGCCGCGTCGGGCAATGCGGTGTCGGTCGGCAACGCCACCACCAAGCGCAAGATCGTCAATGTGGCCGACGGTCTCGTGGCGAACAACAGCAATGAAGCCATCACCGGCAGCCAGCTGAAGACCACCAACGATCTGATTGCCGCCCAGGCAGCCGCCGTGTCGGCCAATGCCGAGAAGATCGATGGCAACCGCAGTAGCATCGAAGGCAACCTGGCCGGGATCGGAACCAATCGCACGGGCATCGAGACCAATCGCACCGGCATTGACAACAACCGGACCGGCATCGTCACCAATCGCACCAGCATTGATACCAACCGCGCCAACATCGGCGTGAACCGCGACGACATTGCCGCGCTGCGCAGTGACTTTGAGGGCTTTGTGCCGGACCTGGAAGGCGCGGTGACGTTCAATGAAGATCGCACGATCGTGGATCTGGACAACGCTCGGATCAGCGGGCTGTCGGCGGGGGATATCAGCCATGCCGGAAGCAAGGATGCGGTGAATGGGGGGCAGTTGTTTGCGACGAACACTCGCGTTAACAGCCTCGAGGAACAGCATCGGTTCCTTTTCGTATCCTCTGACGCGTTCAGCGAAGCGGCAACCGCCGGTAGGGGCGGGGTAGCGATTGGTGATTCCGCGGAGGCATCGATTGAAGGCGAAGGTGGGACAGCAGTGGGCAGCTTCTCGAAAGCGCAGGCCAGCAACTCAGTTGCATTGGGGCGAGCTGCCCATGTTCAGCGGGGGGCGGATGGTGGATTTGCACTCGGCACGAGGTCGCTGGTTGAGGTGACGCACGGCGTCGCCCTGGGCACAAGCAGTGAAGTTAAAGCGGGGGCTACTAATAGTATTGCTCTTGGATATCGCTCAATTGCCACTGAAGCCGATAGCCTATCCATCGGTAACGACGGAGCTACCGGTCTGAAGCGACGTATCGTCAACGTCGGCCGCGGCACGCGGGGCGATAGCGCTACTACAGTCGCACAGCTTCAGGAGGCAGTTGATGGGCTGGGCGGTGGCGCGACGGTAGACGTATCCGGCACGGTGACGCGCCCTGAGTACGTCTTGAGCCGAGGCACGCATGACAATGTCGGCTCCGCACTTCTGGCGCTCGATTCCGCAATCACCACTACCACCTCCGACATCGACGCGCTGGGCAACCATGTCAACCGGCTGTTCCAGGAGGAAGCCAGCACGCGCACAGATGGCGCAGGCCGTCTAGCGCTGGGTGGTGAACATGGCATGGTGCTGGGTAACGTGGCCGATGGCCGTATCGGTGCAGGTAGCCGTGACGCCGTCAACGGCGGGCAACTGCACGCCACGAACCAGAAGGTGGGCGAGAACCGCAGTGAGATTTTCGATCTGCGCGCAGCACTGGATGGGATGCAGCCGCGCACCGCACGTAGCCTGATGTTGGCGGACGCGCCGGTGGTCGACTTCGGCGGCTCGCGCCTTGCCGGTGTGGGGGCGGGCGATATCTCGTCGGCGGACAGCAAGGATGCTGTGAACGGTGGGCAGTTGTTTGCCACCAATGAGCGCCTCGAAAAAGTCGCGGAGGGTGCGCGGTACGTCAGTGTTGGCTACGACGAGGAATCTGTCGCGGCACAGGCTGGCTTCCTGGCGATTGCGATCGGTGACAACGCCGAAGCGTCGCTCGATACCGAAGGCGCTGTGGCAGTGGGCAGCTATGCTGTTGCACGGGGCCGAGATTCGGTTGCGCTTGGGCGTGCGGCTTACGTTCATGCGGGTGCAAGACAGGGCTTCGCGCTTGGTCCAAGTTCTCACGTCGAGGCAGCCAATGGCATGGCGTTAGGTGCGTCGTCAGTGGTTGAAGAAGGTGCGTTTGCTGCTGTGGCCATCGGCTATGGATCAATCGCGACAGAGTCGAATACGATCTCTGTCGGTAACTCGACTACCCAGCGCCGCATCGTCAACGTAGCCAACGGCACCGCAAACCAAGATGCCGCCACCGTCGGCCAGCTCAAGCGCATCGCTTCGGTCTTCGGCGGCAGCGTGGATGCCAACGGCAACCCGGTCACGCCGTCGTTCAACGTGCAGGGGGGCGAGCACCGCACGGTCGGTGACGCGCTGACCGCGCTGGATACCTCGGTGGAGGACAACGAGAAGTCGCTGGCCTCGCTGGACCGCAACTTCAACCGCCTTTTCCAGGAAGACCCCACCCCCCGCACCGACGGCCCCGGCCGCCTGAACCTGGGCGGTGCCCACGGCATGGTGCTGGGCAATGTGGCCAACGGCCTGATCGCTTCCGGCAGCCGCGATGCGGTCAACGGCGGGCAGCTGTATGAAGTGCAGAAGAACCTGCAGGGACAGATCGACACCCTGGAAGGCCGTGGCACCGAGCCGGTCGCGATGATGAGCCGGATGGGCGCACCGGTGGCGATGTCCGCCGATGCACCGGTGACCACCAGCGAGACTGCGCCGGCACCGTCCCCGGCACCGGTGGAAACCCCGGTCGCCAAGGTCGATACGCCCGAGCCGGTAGTCAAGGCCGAGGGTGACACTGCCGTGGCCGTGGGCAGCGAGGGCAAGGAGCGCAGCATCCGCCACGTGGCCAAGGGCACCGCCGATACCGATGCGGTCAATGTCCGCCAGCTCAATGAGGTGCTCGACCGTGCCAACGAGTACACCGATCTGGCGGTGGAAGGCTTGAACAAGCGCCTGGATGGCATGGACAAGCGTTTCAACCGGATGGCGGCGATGAGCAGTGCACAGAGTGCGATGGCGATGAACACCGCCGGCCTGAATACCTACAACCGCCTTGGCGCGGGTGTGGGCCATTCCGATGGCGAATCGGCACTGGCGGTGGGCTACCAGCGGGTGATGAACGAGCGTGGCTCGGCCACCTTCAGCCTCAATGGCGCCTTCACCAACAGCGGTGAGAAGACCGTCGGCGTGGGCGTGGGTATCGGCTGGTAAGCGACGCGTCGCATTGCTGCGGCCCCATGGGCGGCCCGGGTCGGGATGACCGGGCCACCCTGCGGGCCTTCTGGACCCGGCGCGGTCCGCTTCTGGCGGCCGCGCCTTTTTGTATTGGAGCCTGTCATGCACATTCCCCCTGTCCACATCGAAGCCAGCCCGCCCGCACACACGGCGTGGCCGATGCTGCCCATCGCGGCGTTGCTCATGGCCATCGTGGCCGTTGTGAGCTGGAAGCTGCTCAGTGCCCCCACGTTGCGGGTAACGCCGGATGCAGCCCGCGTCTGGATGACAGAGCTGGATACCAGCATCCTCAAGCGCACCACCGGGGCCGGCGATGAGGACGAAGGCCCCGTGGTCATGGCGCATCCGGGCCGGCCGCTGGACGAGGCGCACCCACTGGAGCACCTGCCTTACCTGCGCAGCAGGCCGCCCAGGTAAGGCAGGTGCTGCTGGCGCCCGCCTCGATCCGGTTCCAGAAAGATCTGATCACCGATATCGGCACGCTCAGCACCGCGCTCGACCACTGCGGGGAGCGACGCTGCGCCGATGTCATCGCACGGCTGCGGGTGCTCACTGCCGCCCGGGCCGACAGCGTGGTGGCGTTCACGGCCCTTCATGACCTGCATGCCTGCAGCGTCGTCCGGGTGCGCCGGGGCAGGGCGGACCTGCGCCAGGCGGAGCTTCTCCACGCCGACAGTGAAGCGCTCGATACCCTGCTGCGCGGCGGCTACGCGGACGTGGACCACTACAGCAACGCGCTGTGGGAGGTGATCGAGATTCATCGGGAAATGACCGAAGCGTATGCGCGCGAGCACCGTTTCGTGATGCTGCTGCAGCGTCTTTACAACTAATTGTATGGAACCCGGTGGCGCAATCGGGATCATGCCGCCCACGGTGCGGCGTGGCTGCGCCTGCCTTCCTTTTCCCGTGCCGTGCTGCCATGAATCTACCTACGCTGTTTCACCATCCTGCCGTACGGCGGGCATGTCACCTGTGGCACCAGCTGCGCCAGCGTATGGCCCAGAACGTAGATCACGCCGCGGTGCTGACCAATGTGACCGACGGCGGCGGGCTGACCGCGCGCTTCGCCTTCATGGCCGTCATGTCCTGCGGGATCGCGATTCTGGGGCTGCTGCAGTCCTCGGCTGCGGTAGTGATCGGTGCGATGCTGATCTCCCCGTTGATGGGCCCGATCGTGCAGCTGGGCTTTTCCCTGTGCGTGGTGGATTTCCGGATGATGGGGCGCTCGCTGCTGGCATTGCTGGGCGGTATCGGCCTGGCGTTGGCCACGGCGATGCTGATCGTGTGGCTCTCCCCCCTGCGTGAAGCCACCGGCGAGATCCTGGCGCGCACGCACCCGAACCTGTTCGATCTGCTGGTGGCCCTGCTGTCCGGCCTGGCCGGGGGGTATGCGGTGATCACCCGCAAGGGCGAGGCGATCGTGGGTGTGGCCATCGCCACGGCATTGATGCCCCCGTTGGCGGTGGTGGCCTTCGGCCTGGCAACGGGCGACATGACCATCGCCGGCGGTGCCTTCTTCCTGTTCATGACCAATCTGTTGGCCATTGCGTTGAGCGTGACGCTGATTGCCAAGTGGTATGGCTTCGGGATGGACAACGTGCCGCAGCACACGATGTGGCAGGGCGCGGTGATCGCGGTGACGTTCGTGCTGCTGGCCTTTCCGCTGGGCGTGGCGCTGCGCGATATCGGCCGGCAGACCTGGATGGCCAACCAGACCCGCGCGGTGGTGCAGGAGTACCTGCAGGAACAGGGCGGTTCGATCGAGCGCCTGGAAGTGATTCGCCGCGAGGCAACACTCAGCGTGGATCTGGTGGTGATCGTTCCGACCTACCTGCCCACCGTGCAGCAGGATCTGTCCGCCCAGCTGGCCGCTCGCCTGGCCCAGACGCCCCGTGTGCGGGTGCGCCAGACGCTGGAGGCCAATGACAATGGCCGGCGTGACCGCGCGGACCTGGATGGGTTGAGCTTGAGCGTCACCGCATTGGCGCGGCAGGCGGCGCAGCTGCGCGCGGAAGCCAACGCCATGATCCTCCAGGGGGTACAGCAGCAGCTGGACGGCATGGACGCACACGTGGAACTGGATGACGGCCAGCTGTTGCTCTCCGTGGGGGTCGCCGCCGAGGAAGGCCTGGACGACAGTGCGCTGCTCGCCCTTCGCGATGCGATCACCCGCCGGGCGCCGGGTTGGACCGTGCTTGTCTGGACGCGCGAGGCGCTGCCACCTGACGCGGCGCTGGTGCCTGCGCAGGGTGTCCAGGCCGCCGGCGAGGCGCCTCGCTGACGTCTCCGGTGCATCGGGGCATGGTCGACCGAGTTGGCAAAATACGCATGAGTATGTACCGGCACATTTTCATCAGCCGGGTATCCGATGCGCATTTTCACGCTTAGCTGGAGCCATCGGAAACCAAAGGACCATGTGACAGCCCTATAAGTGGAGGAAACGCCGCGCCCGCTGGAATCCATTGGGAGACGGGGCTCTTGCGGCTGGGTGATCGCTGTGAGCAAGGAAAACGAAAGGTGGAATTGAGGTTTCTTTCGTAGCGTTGACAGCCCATTCACATAGTTGAAGGGCAAGGTCCTCCTGCGAACGCGCTTCGTTCCGAGTCACGGATGAACAGTGATGCGGTTCACAGTTAGATTGCAACTTTTTGTATGGCTACGCCTCACTGGATCCGGATGATGCCGGTCTCCCAGGTCGCGGATCATCCATCGGCGACCTCTTTCTAGCCTGAGAGGATCTCGCCGTGCCAAATACCCCCAGCATGTTCCGTCGTCGAAATGCATTGGCTGCAGCGTTGGCTGTTGGCCTGTTCTCCTTGGCAGGCGGTGCTGCCGCCCAGGTGGTTGTGAGCGCGGGTGAGTCGCTGACTGTCACCCCCGGCTCCGTCAATGAAGGACGCTCTTTCGAGGTCACTGGAGGGCACCTGACCATCAATGGGGCGCGATCCGCAGCGATCAGTGCTACGTCAATGGGGGGGGTCACACTGGATGGAGCGCGCGTGGAAAGGACCGGTGGCGGTTCTAATCCAGCGCTTTTGCTTTTACAAGCGAATGCCGTGGTTGCGAATTCGATTATCAGCAGTGCTCAAACCCATGCGATAGGTCTGAATGGCAATCTTGGCAGCAGTGATCCAAAATCCCGCGCTACGATTACGGGTAGCCAAATCACAGGGTCCGGCCGCGGTATCCTGCTGAGCGCGGACGGGACCTTGGTCCTTTCCAACTCAAGCGTCGTGGCGCTGCAGCGCGGCACAGGGACATTTGCTGGGCACGGGCTATGGAACGATGGTGGGCGCGCGCTCATCACCGATGGAAGCACGATTACCGGTGATGCGACTGGGATACGTATGGCCTTGCGCACCAGCGCTCAACCGGCGGATCTCGATGTCGATACCTGGGGCGTAACGGTGGATGGCTCTCGTGTGGAGGGCAAGAGCGATGCTGCCATTTTCGTCGGCGCTTCATCTGCTGTGCCGCTCATTCCCGCGCACATCTTCCTGCGCAATGGTGCAAAACTGGCCGGTGCGGATGACGTGCTGCTGCGTGCGGCCGCCAATTCCATTACCGAATTGACTGTAGCCAGCTCCACGCTGGACGGACACCTTCTCTTCGACGACACCGCCAATGCGAGCATTACCTTCACCGATGCGGCTGTGCTCAACGGCACCATCATCGGTGCGCGGGCCGACACCACCGTCACCAACGGCGCCAGCTGGAACCTCAGCGGCGACAGCAGCATCGGCGACCTGTCGCTCGGTTCGGGCGGCACGGTCAAACTCGGCGATGGCACGGCCTTCAACACCCTCAATGTCAACGGCGACTTCGTCGGCCAGGGTGGCACATTCGTGTTCAATACCGTGTTCGGGGATGACAGCTCACCCTCTGACAAGGTGGTGATCGCGGGCAACAGTTCCGGTACCGGCAACATCGTGGTCAACAACATCAACGGCACCGGCGCGCAGACGGGCGAGGGCATCCAGCTGATTTCAGTCGCTGGTTCGTCCGACGCCAGCTTCGTAATGCCGGGCCGCGCCACGGCGGGTATCTACGAATATCTGCTGTACAAGGGCGGCGTTGCCAACCCGAACGACGGCGCCTGGTACCTGCGCTCCACCTATACCGGTGACCCGTGTGATCTGAACCCGTCGCTGCCGATCTGTGCGCCGACCGATCCGGGCACCCCGGTGACCCCTGTGGACCCGATTGATCCGGGCGGCCCGACCGATCCGGTCCCGCTGCTGCGCCCGGAGCCAGGTGCGTACCTGGCCAACCAGGCGGCGGCTGTGCACATGTTCCAGCAGCGCCGCCATGACCGCGGCGAGCCGGCCTTCGAGCACGATGGTGCCGGTGCGTGGGCACGCGTGGGCCGCGATCAGATGCACACCACCATTGCCGGTCAGGTCGATACGCGCACGCACACCAATGTGCTGCAGATTGGCAGCGATCTGTACCGCTGGGGCCAGAGTGGCCGCGGCCAGATCGGGCTGATGCTGGCCACCGGTGATGCCGAGACCCAGGCCACCTCGCGGATCACCGGTTACGGCACCCGCGGCAAGGTCAAGGGCGATGCGGTGGGCCTGTACGGCACGTGGGTCCAGAGTGCCGAGGACAGCGCTGGGCTCTACGTCGACGGCTGGCTGCAGTACGGCCGCTACGACAACCGCGTGCAGGGCAACAATCTGCCGCGTGAGACCTACGACGCGACCACCCGCGCCGCGTCGATCGAAGCCGGTTACGGCTGGGCCTTCGCCAACTCGGACCGTGGCACCTGGTACCTGCAGCCGCAGGCACAGCTGACCTACACCGATTACAAGGGCGACACGCTGCAGGAAGTGAACGGCACGGTGGTGGAAGACGACCGCGCCGGGGGCTTTGAGTCCCGTGTGGGCGTACGCCTGTTTGGTCATGACAACGCCTCGGGCAACCGGGTGCAGCCGTTCCTGGCGGTCAACTGGCTCTACACCGAGCGCGGCGATGCGATGCGCTTCGATGGCGAGCGGCTGGATGCACGCCTGCCCACCAATCGCTATGAAGCCCAGGCCGGTGCGCAGCTGCGCCTGGGCCAGCGCTGGTCGGCGTGGGGGGATCTGCGGGTGCAGCGTGGCGACAGTGGTTACAAAGATGCTGGAGCACAGCTGGGTCTGCGCCGGGCGTGGTGACTTGAGAGAGGGCGCCTTCGGGCGCTCTCTCTGCTTAAGTAAGTCACGCCTGAATGGTGATGTGCATCACGAGTAGTTTGCAACTTGTTGTATTGGTCGGCTCCAGATTATCCGGATGATCCCGGGCTGACGAGCAACTACTAAATGCTCCCCGAACACAGAAAGGAAACGCCCATGCTCAATCATCAAATTGAATCTCGCCAATGCCTTGGAATGCAGGTGCCCCTTGCCTGTGCTATCGGTCTATCTCTGCTCTCCCTTGCCGCTCCCGCTTTCGCCGGCACCGTAAGCAACGGGGCAAACGTCTCGGTGAGCCCTGGCGATCCGGTGGAGAATTGGTCTGTCATTACGGGAGGTCGGTTGACTCTGCTTCCGGGCAGCGAAACCAGCCAGATAAGCGTGGTGGGCAGTGCATCCGCCGTCTCTTCCAATGGGGCGCTTATCCGCCGGACCAGCGGCACGGGCACGAACGCCGGCGTGCAGTTGAGCGAGGGCGCTACCGCTGAGCTGCGCTCTTCCCGCATCGAGAGCACAAACAACGGGGTGTATACCGTCGGCCTACCAAACGTGCCAGGCTCGACTCTGCGACTGATAGATAGCGAGGTTTCCGCTGTTCGCTCGGGCATCCAGGCTAACGGCGGTGCGGACGTACTGATCGATGGTTCCCGCGTGTTCGCCTCTGGCAGCAGTGGAGCATCGTTCTTCGGGGTTGGCCTGGCGTCAGTGTCCGCCGATACGGTGATCACCAACGGCTCCTATGTTGGCGGGCAGGTAAACGGCATCTGGTTGATGTTGGATGCGACGGCGCCCGGCGGGGGTGCCATCCTCGCTAAGTCGTCTGTAACGGTGGACGGCTCCACCGTGGAAGGCCTTACCGGTCCGGCCATTTTGATACGCGCTGCGGCAGGCCAGAGACTTGACGGCAAAGTGATGCTCGTCAATGGCGCAACGCTGCGCGGCGGGAATGGAAACATCATCGAGGTGCGTGAGTCGCCTGGCACGGGCTCGGGCCATACCGTTGCAGATATCACCATCGATGACAGCCGCCTGACGGGGAATATTTTTATCGAGAATGCATCGGAGGCGTCCCTGCGGCTCACGAACAACGCCATCCTCAACGGCATCATCACCGGCCCGGCCGATACCACCGTCGTCAACGGCGCCAGCTGGAACCTCACCGGCGACAGCAGCATCGGCGACCTGACGCTCGGTTCGGGCGGCACGGTCAAACTCGGCGATGGCACGGCCTTCAACACCCTCAACGTCAACGGCGACTTCGTCGGCCAGGGCGGCACGTTCGTGTTCAACACCGTGTTCGGTGACGACAGTTCGCCCTCGGACAAGGTGGTGATCGCGGGCAACAGTTCCGGCACCGGCAATATCGTGGTCAACAACATCAATGGTACCGGCGCCCAGACGGGCGAGGGCATCCAGCTGATTTCAGTCGCCGGTTCGTCCGACGCCAGTTTCGTGATGCCGGGCCGCGCTACGGCCGGTATCTACGAATATCTGCTGTACAAGGGTGGCGTCGCCAATCCGAACGACGGTGCCTGGTACCTGCGCTCCACCTACACGGGTGACCCGTGTGATCTGAACCCGTCGCTGCCGATCTGCGCGCCGACCGATCCGGGCACCCCGACCGATCCGGGTACGCCGGTGACCCCCGTGGACCCGATTGATCCGGGTGGCCCGACCGCTCCGATTCCGCTGCTGCGCCCGGAGCCGGGTGCGTACCTGGCCAACCAGGCAGCGGCCGTGCACATGTTCCAGCAGCGCCGCCATGACCGCGGCGAGCCGGCCTTCGAGCACGATGGCGCCGGCGCGTGGGCACGTGTCGGTCGCGATCAGATGCACACCACGATTGCCGGTCAGGTCGATACGCGCACGCACACCAATGTGCTGCAGATCGGCAGTGACCTGTATCGCTGGGGCCAGGGTGGCCGCGGCCAGATCGGGCTGATGCTGGCCACGGGTGAAGCCGAGACCCAGGCCACCTCACGCATCACCGGCTACGGTACCCGTGGCAAGGTCAAGGGCGATGCGGTTGGCCTCTACGGCACGTGGGTGCAGAGCGCCGAAGACAGCAGCGGCCTGTATGTGGATGGCTGGCTGCAGTACGGCCGCTACGACAATCGCGTGCAGGGCAACAACCTGCCGCGCGAAACCTACGACGCCACCACCCGTGCGGCCAGCGTTGAAGCCGGCTACGGCTGGGCTTTCGCCAACTCGGACCGTGGCATCTGGTATCTGCAGCCACAGGCCCAGGTGACGTACACGGATTACAAGGGCGACACGCTGCAGGAAGTGAACGGCACGGTGGTCGAGGATGATCGCGCCGGTGGCTTTGAGTCCCGTGTCGGCGTGCGCCTGTTCGGGCATGACAACGCCTCGGGCAACCGCGTGCAGCCGTTCCTGGCGGTCAACTGGCTCTACACCGAGCGCGGCGATGCGATGCGCTTCGATGGCGAGCGGCTGGATGCACGTCTGCCCACCAATCGCTACGAAGCACAGGCCGGCGCGCAGCTGCGCCTCGGCCAGCGCTGGTCGGCGTGGGGTGACCTGCGGGTGCAGCGTGGCGACAGCGGCTACAAGGATGCTGGAGCACAGCTGGGGCTGCGCCGGGCGTGGTGATCGGTGCGTCGAGCCTGGTGATCGGGTTGATGTAAACACGCAGGGCGCCTTCGGGCGCCCTGTTTTCATTGTTGTTGTATGTATGCGGCCATGCCGAGGTCCCAGATTCAACGTACGCCAGTGCATCCCGCACTGAGCGAACGATGAGGGGAACCCGGCGATGGAGCAGGACACGATGGCCTTGATGACACTGGCAGCGTCCGCCGCGGCGAGCGTGGGTGCGCTCGGTGCAGCACTGGCGACCTGGAAAGGTGCCACTGCGTGGAAAGCGCAAGCGCGATGTGAGTCACGGCGGCTGGCCCTGGAGCGCTGGATCACGGCCGGGGTGAAGTTCCGTGGCCGCTTGAAGTTCGTCTACAAAGACCGCGTGATGTGGGCCGTGCTTGCTGACCGGCCGGACATTGAACGGGTGTCGGAGAGCTTCTGGGAGTGGAACGCCACCTGGCCGGCGGTCGTGGCGAACCTGGAAGGTGATCTGCTGGCGCAGGCAACGCAGCTGTGGACAGATGTCTACCTTGCGTATGCCGCGTTCATGGAGGGGGACGGGACCCTTACGGCGCTCGGCAATGCCGTTGAAACGGCCTACAACAGCACGCTGTTGAAGCAGGCCGTCGCTCGTCGGTAACGCGCAGGCCGCAGGATGACCGTCTGCGGCGGGAGTGGAGGTGGTGCCGCGCGCAGCCGCTCACGGCGCGGCGTCATCCACATCCTCCGCCGCAGCAGGGTTGAGCAGCGCCACCAGGGCCCAGACCCGCGCATCGGCCGGGTCGCCATTGATGGCATGGCCCTTCAGGCACTGCTGCAGCTCCCGCAGTGCTTCCACCACGCCGGCGTCACCCACCATCGAGGCGGCACCCTGCATGCGGTGCGCCATGGCCAGGGCGCCGCGCCAGTTCTGTACACGGATGGACACTTCCAGGCCGCTGCGGTCCAGCTGCATCTGGTGGTGGTAGATCTCCATGACGCTCAGGCCCTCCTGCGTCGGCACCACCGGTGGCCGGGCGCTGCTGGCCGGGGCGCCACTGGCGGCATCGAAGGCGGCCCAGTCGATGGGCTTGCCCAGGTAGACATCCACCCCGGCCCGGGCGTAGGCCGCGCGGTCGATCACATCGCTTGACGCGGAGACGGACAACAGCCGGGCCGGCGGCCAGTCATTGCGGCGTTCGATCGACCGGATTTCCAGGGCGATATCACTGCCATCGGCGTCCATCAGGTCGCCATCCACGGTGACAATGCCGAACGGTCCCTCCTGATTCATCAGACGGATGGCAGCGGCCCCCGAGTCAGCCACCACGGTTTCCAGGCCCAAGCCGCGCAGCCGCCGCACCATGATCTTGGCGATGGCCGGCTGGTCTTCGATCACCAACGCGCAGGCCAGCTCCGGCCTGAGGGCCTGCAATGGCGCCGGCGCGGCATTGCCGGTGGCCTCGCCGTACTCGGCGCGAAGCGTGGCGACGAACGTGGAGCCCCTTCCGGGCTGGCTCGAGACCGTGACATTGCCGCCTTGGGCGCGGGCGATGCGCCGGCACAGCGAGAGCCCGATGCCCGCGCCATGCTTGAGCCGGCCGATGCGGGTGGCACTGAAAGGCTCGAAGATGCGGCTCAGGTCTTCGCGCGGGATACCCGGGCCGACGTCGCTGACGCTGAGCTCCACCGCCCCGGCGTGTCCCACGCCTGCCAGATAGACGAGCTTGATCGTGACCTCGCCGTGGTCACTGAATTTGATCGCATTGGAGATCAGATTGCTGGCAATGTGGTGCAGGGCACGCGCGTCGCACATCGCCTGCTGGACATACCGCCCCTCCAGCCGGAGCACCAGGTGCAGGCCTTTGCAGCGCGCCAGTGGACGCATCGCCGAAAGACATTCGGTCACGATGCCTTCGGCGTTCTGCAGGAAGGCCGGGTCCGCCTGGCCCGGCATGTCACGGAACATGAACTCCAGCGCATTGGTCAGTGTGTGTTTGAGCGCGTCGGCGGCCGAACGGGCGGACTGGAACAGGCGGTCGCGCTCAGCGGGGTCGGTTTCGGCCTCGAGCAGATCGATGGCGGAGATGACCGAAGCCGCGCCGTTGCGGACCTCGTGGTTGACCAGGGTCAGGATGCGGGCGGCGCTGGCCTGCCGGGAGGCCAGCGAACGTGCATTGCGCTGCGACTGGGCGACGGACAGCAGGAACGCGAGCAGGAACATGCCCAGCACGGTGATGTGCACGCGGTAGTGGGCGAGCACCGCGCGCAACGTAGGGGGCGAGCGATAGAGTGCGGTCAACCAGCGGTCCAGGATGTCCTGCCGGGTATCCAGTGGCAGCGAGAGGAAGGTCTGGTGGGCCATGGCGATCTCGCCGGCGCGGCGCGGCAAGGAGGCCACGCGCATTTCCACGGCGGGGCCATCGGAGACCAGATGCACCTCCAGGCGCTCGTCAAACCGCTTGCGGGCCAGCGGAGCCAGGACGGCGTCCACCCCGATCGCGGCATCGATGCCGCCACTGTCCACCGCCTCCAGCATCTCGTCCACGGAGGGCAGGGGATACACGTCGATGCCGGGGTGTCGCTCGGCCAGATAGGCACGGTACTCACCATTGCCGATCACGCCGACCCGCATGCCGTCCATCACCGACAACGCCCGGAATGCCGCGGTGGGGCGGGTCACCATGACGGTGGCCCCTGTGTAGAACGAGGGCGATACCGCAGCGGTGGTGGGCAGCATCGCCGCGGTGGAGGGCAGCGAAAAGGCCAGCCCATCCACCTGTTCGTTATGCAGCAGCAGGACGGCACGCTCGATGGAAGGCGCGCGGACCAGCTCCAGCTTCAGCCCGGACAGTGCTTCCACCGCTTCCAGGTACGCACCGGGCCCGCCCTGGGCGGCATCGCCGGCCAGGCCATGCTGGCTGGCCATCTGCGGCCCGATGGCCAAGGCGAACGGGGTGCGCCGGGCGGTTGGAGAGGACAGCACCAGCCATAGCAGGCTGCCGCCCAGTGCCAGGGTGAGGGTGAACCAGATAATGCGTGCGGCACTGCGGTGCCGCCCGCTGAGGGGGGAAGGGGTGGAAGCACGTGAAGCCATGCACCTGTCATCCGGCAAAAATATCCCCCACAGATACGCCCGCGCTCAGGGGGGCGGTATGCAAAAAGTACGAAAGTTCCCTGCCACGTGCTGTCTCCGCAGGCCGCGTCACAAAGTCATGTGAAGGGCAGGCGTGAAGCTATGCCGCAGATGGTTTTTCATAGTGCTTGTATATCCGCGCTGACACTGGCGGGTCAGAGTGATCGGGCACGGCAGGAACAGGTGCCGTGCGCCCTCGCCGATCCCGGGCAGCGTCTGCAACTGTTGCGAAGGCATGCGCCATCACCCCGGGCACGATTGGAAGCGCTGTGACGTTGACGACGGACTATCCGTGGCCCTTTGATCCACTTTCTGCTGCGTTTCGTAATCGTTGTAGAGACGCGCGGGCGGGTGTCGTGCAGGATGGGTCATCGGGCTCGGCGGCAGCACTCGCGCCGTCCTCACGATGATTCCACGCCATGCTGCCTGCGCAGCCTCTAACCTGACCTTCCCGTCGCGAACTTCTTTCCCCATGACCACAGCACTGCATGATCTCGACGCGCTGGAACCCATCGATATCGATGGGCTGAAAGCGCAGGGCGTGCCACCGGTCGCCCAGTACCTGGTGGACCAGGAAAAATTCGTCCTGCTCGGTGGCAAGCGCGGCATCTATCGGCTGGCCGGTGCAGACACGGCGTGTTACTTCACCAGCCTGGATCAGATCCGGCTGCATCTGCTCGGGCAATCCTTGACGCGTCTGACGGTAGAACTGGCCTGACCGCTCAGCGCCCGCCGTGCCGTGGCAGCGGTGCAGGCACGTTCAACTGGCCACCAGCCGCCACGTAGGCAGCCAACGCCTCGCCCTGACTGAGCAGATGGCGGTTCATCATCTGCTCGGCCGCTTCGGCGTCGCGATTGCGGATGCACTCCATCAGGGCCCGGTGCTCGGCCAATGACTGGGCCATGCGGCCCGGTGTCAGCAACTGACGGCCGCGATGCATCTTCAGGATGCGGTGCAGGTCGTGGGTGACGCGGATCAGCCACGGGTTGCCGGCGTGGGTCTGCAGGCTCTCATGGATCAGGTAGTTGTTGCGGTAGTACTCGGCCAGGTCACCGGCGGCGGCGGCCACTTCCATCGCATCGTGCAGCGCCTGCAGCTGGACCACGCCCTGCTCATCAATGCGCTTGACCGCCTCATGCACGCAGCGGCCTTCCAGCATGGCCATCACCGGGAACAGCTGGTTGAGGTCTTCCAAGGTAAGCCGGGTGACCCGACTGCCGCGGCCGGCATCGAGCTGCACCAAGCCTTCCGCAGCCAGCAGTTTGAGGCTCTCACGCAGCGGGGTACGGCTGATGCCCAGTTCTTCGGCCAGCATCGGCTCATCGATCCACTCGCCCGGTGGCAGTTCGTAGTCGTAGATCTTCTGGCGCAGCCGTTCGGCCACTTCTTCATACAGCGGCACGCGCTTCTTCGACAGGCGGGGACCAGGGGCCAGGGGCATGGCGGGGCTTCGTGGAGAGGTGTGCAGCATTCTACCGGGTCATGGCGGGCCTGCCGGGCAGGCCCGCCGTGGGCTCACATCCAGCCCGGCACGACGAACAGCAGCCACGCCAGCAAGGGGCCGAAGGCCACCACCAGGCCGCTGTAGACGAGGAACCGGCGGAACAGGGCTTCGCGTTCTTCCTTCGCCGCCGAGGCCACGACCAGCGCGCCGTTGGTGGAGAACGGGCTCACATCCACCACGGTGGAGGAGATCGCCAACGCGCAGATCACACCCGCGGCGCTCAGATGCCCCTGCATCAGGAACGGCACCGCCAACGGAATCGTGGCGCCGAGCACGGCCGCCGAGGAGGCGAATGCCGAGACGATGCCGCCCACATAGCAGACCAGCAGCGCGCCCAGCAGGGGAATGCCGATCGCGCCCACACCATGACCGATGTAATCCACCGCGCCGGCCTGCTGCAGCACGGCCACGTAGGTCACCACGCCGCTGATCAGCAGCACGGTGGACCAGCTGATGCCATCCACCGCGCCCTTCTGCGAGTTGGGCGAGAGCAGGGCCAGCACCACCGCGACAGTGATCGAGACCAGGCCGACGTTGAGGTTGTAGACCAGGGCCGCGATGCCCAGGCCCAGCAGCCCGATCAGGGTGAATACGCGTTCGCGGTTGATGCGCACGTCATCCAGCGCGTCCGGATCATTGGAGAGGGTGCCACCACCGGCCGAAACCAGCGCGCCATGCCCTTCAATCGCGAACTGCCGCGAGGAGGCTTGGCTGCCCGCCAGCAACGGCTCGGTCGCGGTGGGTGCGCGACGCATCAGCGCCAGGCCGCCGAAGGCGAAGAAACAGATGATGCCCATCAGCAGGTTGAAGCCCAGGCTGGTCAGGAACACGGCCATTTCCGTGACTTCCAGCCCGGCCTTCTGCACCACCTGGTTGGTGATGCCGCCATACACGCTGATCGGCGAGAAGCCGCCAGCCTGCGCCCCGTGGATCACCAGCAGGCCCATCATCAGCGGGTTGATCCTGTACTGCTTGGCAAAGCGCAGCGCGACCGGGCCGATGATCGCCACGGCCGCGGGGCCGAGCGCACCGAAGGCGGTCAGCACTGCGGTGACCACGAACATCACCCAGGGGATGGCGACGATGTGCCCGCGCACCGCCTTTACCGCCCAATGCACGAGCAGATCGATGGTGCCGTTCTTCTGCGCGATGGCGAACAGGTAGGTGATGCCGACCAGGGTCAGGAACAGGTCGCCCGGGAAACCGGCCAACACCTCCTTGCCCTCCATCCCGACGAACAGGCCGCCGATGATGAAGGCCAGCGCGAAGGCGACGGCACCCATGTTGATGGGCAGGGCCGTGGCCACGATGAACATGATCACCAAGCCGATGATCGTTGCGATTTGCGGACTCATGCGCCCTCCCGAGACACTTGATACGCGTGCAGCATGATGGCGACCCGCCACCCGGGGACTGCTGGTGTTACCGCTTCGGGTGACCGCTCAGGCGCGTGCGCATGCCGCGTCCACCCATTCGCGCACGCCCTCCAGCGTGCGGAAATCCTCCACCGAGCGTGCCTGCAGCTGCGGGTGCAGCTCGCGCACCCGGCGGCTCAGCGCCGCGCCTGGGCCCAGCTCGAGAAATACCTTGCCGCCGCGCTCGACCGCGTGATCCAGTACCTGCTGCCACTGCACGGTCTGTGCGATCTGCGCGGCCAGCGTGTGCACCACACGCGCGACATCGCCGACACTCCGGCCGTCGATGCCGGCCAGCAGGCGCAGCCGTGGGGCCTGCAGCGGGGTATCGCGCAGCAGCGTTTCGAACGCCTGCGCCGCCGCCGCGAGCAGCGGGGTATGCGCGGGAACATCCACCGGCAGTGCCAGCGTGCGCGCGCCCTGGTGGGCGGCAGCCGCCGCGACGGCGTCCAGGCCGCGACGCAGGCCACCCAGCACGACGTGGTCCGGACCGTTGACGATGGCGACATGCACCGCGTGCGCGGCGCACAGCTGGGCGATGTGTGTGGCGTCCAGGCCGATCACGGCGATCAGGCCGGCATCGGCCGGTGAGGCGGCGTCCATCAGCGCGGCGCGGCGTGCGGCCAGGTGCAGGCAGGTGGCACTGTCGACGCTGCCGGCGATCGCATGCGCGGCCAGCTCACCGGCGCTGTAACCGGCGACGGCGGTGATCGTCGGCAGTGCGTCACGCAGTGCGGTGTAGTGCGCCAGTGCCGCGGCGCAGACCAGGGGCTGGGCGAGGGCGTTGCGGAAGCGCCTTTCCTCTGCGGCAAGTGCGTCCACCGGCGTGCCCAGCAAGTCACTGGCCTGCGCCAGAATGGGGCGTGCCCGTGCATCGTCGCGAACGCGCGCGAACATCCCGGGGTGCTGGCCGCCCTGGCCCGGGCAGAGCAGGACCAGGCTCATGCGCGCTCCTGCAGGTGCAGGAACCACGTGCAGGCCAGCAGATCGGCGCTGCCGCCGGGACTGAGCCGCCGTTGTTCGAAGGCCTGGCCGATGGCGGCGACCCGCTCACGCCAGTCGGCGTGCTGGACACCGCCCTCCGCGAGGAAGCGGCGTGCCTGGCCCTGCGCGAACGCGAGCCCGCCTTCACCGCCCCGGTGCAGCAGATTCAGATCGACGGTATGGGCGATCAACGTCATCAGGGTCTCCACCTGCGCCGCTTCGGCATTCGCGGTGGCGTGGAGCACACGCTGCAGGGTCGGCAGGGCCAGGTCCCGCAGCAGCGGGTAACCATCGGCCGCCTGTTCGCGGACACCGGGGACGGCATGCCGGCGGCGGGCGCGCTGGCCGGGGCTTGCGGGATTCAACGGAGCGTCCAGCAGCGCCGCGCGCCATTGGGTAACGCCGCGACACACCGCAGCGCCCGATGGCGGGCGTTCGCCGCTGGCGCGCAGCCGGGCGGACTGTGCGACCAGCAGCCCGAGGCTGAAGATCGCCCCGCGATGTGTATTGATGCCGCCGGTGGCGCGCAGCATCGCGGCTTCGGCAGCGATGCCGAGCGAGCGCAGTGACTCGAACGGCGCATCGTTGCTGCCGGCCTGCGCGATGGCGACGAAGTAACCCCGCAGCGCGAACAGGCTGCGCAGGAAGGTGCCGGCATCCATGTCGCTGTGGCTGCCGCGGCTGAAGGGGGTGACCAGGCCCGGCTTGGGCGTGCAGGCAAGCTCGGCGTGCAGGCTGGCGATGGCCAGGCGGCCAAGCCGACGTGCGTCAGCGGAGCGGGGCGCTGCGATCCCCGGCACGGGCTGGCGAACGGCGTTCATGCGGCCACCTTCCAGGCGGCCAGCGCCTCACGCGGCACCAGCCAGCAGGCATCGTTGCCTTTGACCATCACGCGCTTGGCACCGCTGGCGTACTCGCGCCAGTTGATCGCGCGATCGCCCGGGAAGCGCAGCTCGCCGTCCAGCCGCAGGGGATGCTGGCGCTCATGGTGCTGCAGTACCGCGACGATCTGATCGGCATGCTGGGTGTCGGCCACCTCGAAGAGCAGATCCAGGTCGGAGTCGTCATGCAGGTAGGGCAGGCCGGTCAGGTGCTGCCACGCCGCGCTGCCGAACACGCGCGGTGCCACCGGCAGGGAGGCCGTCACGGTGACCAGGCCGTGCAGTCGCTCACGCCACGCCGGGCCGATATCAGCCGCAACCTCGGCCAGCGGCGGTGGTGGCGCGCAGCGCAGGACCGCGGATGGGGCAACGCGCAGCGACAGGCGCTGGCGGTGCTCGGCCAGCGGCAGGGGCACGCCAAACCGCACCTGGTGTTCGTCGCTGGCCCGATCGCGCCGCGCGACCACGAATGGCAGCCGCGCCTGGGCCCATGCCCGCAGCCGCGCATCGGCACCGGCCGTGAGGACCTGCCACGGTGCCTGCGGATCGAGCCAGACCAGGTCGTGACGGCGCATGGCTCAGGCCTCGCCCGCGGCCACGGCAGCGGCGACATCGCGCGCCAGCAGGCGGCCACCACGCTCGGCGCCCCGTGCGCGGCGTTGATCGCCGGTAATCGGCGCCTGCAGCGCATCCACCAAGGCCTGCGCGAGGTCGCCCTCCCAGACGGCCTCCACCGCGCCCATGCGAACGTAGTTTTCCACGCCCGGCGCGAACACCGGCGAACTTTGGCTCAGCGCCTGCAGCTTCTCCAGCGGTTGCTTGGTGACGCGCGCCATCGCGCGCAGATCCATCACCCGCACCTGGGCCTCGGGCAGGGCGAAGATGCGGTCGGCCATCAGGCCGAACGAGAGGAACCCGCCACTCACCGATTCACCGTAGACCAGGCTGACCAGCGGCGCGCCACGGCAGCGGGCCAGATCCAGCGTGCGGGCCAGATGCGCGAAGCAGCTGTTGATGCCGAGCATTTCATCGCGGCGCGCCAGGCGCTGGCCGGCGGTATCGACCAGCATCACGATCGGCCGCCGCGGATGGGCGCGGGTGCTGGCGAGCACGGTGGCCGCCAGCGCCAGTGCGTGATCGACACCGACTTCCAGCTTGTTGGCGGTACCGATGACGGTCACCTCGCCTGCGGCAGTGGTGGCAGTGCCACCCAGCACATCGTCCTGGCGGGTGACCGCGTGGCCGAGCGGGAACAGGGCGTCGAGCAGAGGGGTCAGGTCCATGGCAGGCTCCGGTCCTTGACCGCTTTCAGGAAGTCGGCGGTCTCCAGCAACGGCAGGTGTTCGGGATCGGCGATGCCCTGCAGGCGCCAGACCTCGAGGCCATCGCGGCAGTTTCCATAAGCGTTGATGCGTGCGGCGAGCCGAGCGTGTTCCTGCTCGATGGCCTGTAATGGGTCGTCGGCCTCGGTGTGGGCAGCGAGCAGTGACATCGCCGCGTCACCAAATGCCTCGATGCGATCCGGCACCAGCTGTACGGCATCGCCGATCAGATAGCGGTGCTTGCCACCGGTGACGCGCCAGACCAGGGCACGGTCGCGCGCGTCGAACTCTTCCACCCCGCGCACGGTCTCGATCACCTCCGGGCCGGACAGCGAGAGGCGGCCCTCTTCGGACATCACCACCGCCGTGCAGCACCGGGCCACGATGCCTATCCCGCCGAACGCACCGTTGCCGCTGCCGATCAGTGCGTATACCGGAATGCCGGCGGCGCGCGTGGCCAACACGGCCCGCATGATTTCGGAAATGGCGATCAGACCGGCGTTGGCTTCATGCAGGCGCACGCCACCGCTGTCGAGCAGCAGCAGCACCGCATCCGGACGCACCGCAACGGCACGTTCAAGCAGGCCGGTGAGCTTTGCGCCATGCACTTCGCCCACGCCGCCGCCCATGAACTGACCCTGCTGCGCGGCGATCAGCACGTCGCGATCTTTCAGGCGGCCCGCGCCAACCACGATGCCATCATCGAACGCGCCCGGTTGATCCAGCTGGGCCAGATGCGGGCTGATGATGCGGCGGGCAGGGCCCACGAACTCGGTGAAGCTGCCCTTGTCGAGCAGCCCGTGGATACGCTCCCGGGCGTCGGCCTCGTAGAAACTGTGACTGCTCACGGCGCGTCTCCTTCCTGCAGCGTTTCCAGTGCCTGCTGCAGACGCAGGCTGACCACCGCGGGTGTAGCGCCGGCATCGTTGATCGACAGCCGCACATTGCGCAGCGGATGACGCGCGGCGAAATCGGCCAGGACGGCCTGCCAGATGGTGTCGAAGCCGGTGGCCGAGGTGATCACCTCGATCTCCATCGCGCCGTCCAGATCGGTCGGCTCCACCAGGACTTCCAGATTGCCCGAGGCGACCACGCCGACCAGCGCATGGTGATTGCGCTCGGTGAGATCGTGCTGCCCGGGGAAGCGATAACGCAGGGTTTCCATGGCGTGCCCCTTACCAGTTGCGGAAGCGTTTGGGCGGGTTGTACAGCCCACCGGACCAGCGCACGAGATCCTTGACCGAGCGCGCGGCGAGCAGGTCGCGGCTGGCATCGCGGGTGCGGATGCCGAGGTCTTCGGGGCGGCGGATGATGCCGCGGTCGCGCAGGTTCTCCACCATCGCGCGGTCGCGGCCCAGGCCGACCGCGGTGTAGCCGGCCACGCCACGGATCGCCTGTTCGCGTTCCTCGGGGCTGCGGCACAGCAGCAGATTGGCGATGCCTTCTTCGGTCAGCACGTGGGTGAGGTCATCGCCGTAGATCATCACCGGCGGCAGCGGCATCTTCGCGCGCTCGGCCAGCTCCCAGGCATCCAGCCGCTCGACGAAGGCCGGCGCCATGTGCTCGCGGAAGGTTTCCACCATCTGCACGACCAGCTTGCGCCCACGTGGCATCTGCCCGGGCAACGCCGCTTCCTGACCCGCCTTGAGCCAGGCCGGGCTGGCATGGCGGCGGCCGCGTGCATCCGAGCCCATGTTGGGCGCGCCGCCGAAGCCGGCGATGCGGTCGCGGGTGGCGGTGGAACTGTTGCCCTGCAGATCGATCTGCAGCGTGGAGCCGATGAACATGTCGCAGGCATACAGGCCGGCGGTCTGCGAGAACGCGCGGTTGGAGCGCATGCTGCCGTCGCTGCCGGTGAAGAACACATCCGAGCGCGCCTCGATGTAGCGCTCCATGCCCAGCTCCGAGCCGAACGAATGCACCGACTGCACGAAGCCCGATTCGATCGCCGGAATCAGCGCCGGATGGGGGTTGAGCGCCCAATGCGTCCCGATCTTGCCTTTGAGGCCCAGCGATTCGGCGTACGTGGGCAGCAGCAGCTCGATTGCGGCGGTATCGAAGCCGATACCGTGGTTGAGGCGCTGCACCCCGTACTCGGCGTAGATGCCCTTGATGGCCATCATCGCCATCAGCACCTGGATCTCGGAGATCTGCGCCGGGTCGCGGGTGAACAGCGGCTCGATGTAATTGGGGCGCGGCGCCTCGGTGACGAAGTTGACCCAATCGGCCGGGATATCGACGCGGGGGAGGGTGTCGACGATTTCGTTGACCTGCGCGATCACGATGCCGCCCCGGAACGCGGTGGCTTCCACGATCACGGGGGTGTCTTCGGTGTTCGGGCCGGTGTAGAGATTGCCGTGGCGGTCCGCGGCCTGAGCGGCGATCAGCGCGACCTGCGGGGTCAGATCGATGAAGTAGCGACCGAACAGTTCCAGATAGGTGTGGATCGCCCCGATCTCGATGCGGCCCTCGGCGACCAGATTGGCCAGCCGGCCGCTCTGCGGACCCGAGAAGGAGAAGTCCAGGCGCTGGGCGATGCCGCGCTCGAAGACGTCCAGATGCGAGGGCAGGGACAGCACGGACTGGACCATGTGCAGACCGTGGACCTGGGCCGGATCGAGCTGGGCCAGGCACTCGGCGAGGAAATCGGCCTGCTTCTGGTTGTTGCCCTCCAGGCAGACCCGGTCACCCGGTTCGAGCACGGTGTGCAGAAGCCGGGAGACTTCGGCATGGGGCACCAGAGGCCCCATGCCGGCATCCGTGGCCCGCTGCAGCCTTGCCTGGCGGCGGTCCGCAAGCGTGTTCCAGTCTCGAGCCATCTGCTGCCTCTATGTAATTACGCTGTAATTACGAAATTACCACCCGAGATTGGCGGGGGCAAGAGGGACCAAGGGAGCGTCGTTCGGGGCTGTCGTATTCAGGTAGAGCGGAGGCCGAGAATGACCGCAGGCCAAAGCGCAATTTGCCGAAGGTCGAGTGACACCCTCGGCGGTCGATCAGCCGGCCGCCTTGCCCGCACGTGGCCGCCGAGGCTTTGCACCCCGTGATGCGGCCTTCGGCGTCGCCACCAGCACGCCCCACTGATGCAGATGCTCCATGCCGGACAGGGCATCCAGGTACGCCATGAAGTGCGTCAGATAACCCGGCGACGTGTCTTTCATCAGCGTCAGGGCGCGATGGACCAGCACGCCGGAGTTCAGCGGGCCGCCATTGGTCGGCATTTGGGCGAGCGATTCCTTCAACTGGCTGGCATTGCGCAGCGTGGCCCAACCTGCACGAACCTCCGCCAGCACGGGCAGTTCGGGGTAGGCCGGGTTGTGCTGGCGGGTCAATTCCGTGATCAGCGCCTGCAGGCCGATGCGCCCGGGTGACGGGCCCAGCCCGGACGGCGCCGCCGCGGATGCCTCGGCAATACGCTCGCCGTAGCTGGCCACCCATGCATCCAGCTTTGCCTGCAACAGCGCCCGCACCTCGCCGTCATGCGCCTGCACACGGGCATGCAATGCCTCGATCACCGCAAAGCGCGTGCGGTCCAGCTCGTCGAGCTTGTCTGCTCGCCAACGCTGGAGAATCTCAGCGGTCGCAACAGGGTTACGGGGCATCCGCGGCCTTGCTCGCCTTGGGTTTCGGGATCGGGGCGATCTCCACGCGGCGGTTCTTCGCGCGGCCATCCTCGTTGGCGTTGGAACTCACCGGCTGCTCGGCGCCGAACGCCGCGGCAAACACTGCATCCGACGGCACGCCCTCGGCGATCAGTGTGCGGGTCACGGTCAGCGCACGCTCGGCGGACAGTTCCCAGTTGTCGGCGAAGCGCCAGTTGCCGTCGCGCACCTGCTGGTCGTCGGTGAAGCCACTGACCATGAGGATTTCCTCGCGCGAGGCCAGATAGCCTTTCAGCGGACCGGCCAGGCTCTTGAGCACCTCCAGGCCCTCCGGCTGGAGCTGATCGGAGTTCAACGCGAACAGCACGTTGCCGCGGATCCCGATGCGGCCATCCACGAGCGTCACGCGTCCGGCCGCCAACGGCCCGGCCAGGGCCTGTTCCAGGGTCTGGCGGCGCTGCACTTCGGCCTGGCGCTGCTTGACCTCTTCATCCAGCCGATTGGTCAGCTCCAGCTGCAGCGCGACCACGCCGACCAGGATCAGCACGAACGCGCCGAGCAGCACCGACATCAGATCGCCGAAGGCGGCCCAGATCGGGGCGCCTCCGTCGGCCTCGACTTCGATCTCGTCGCTCATGCCGACGCGGCCCCGGCCTTGCTGCTGCGGCGGCCGGCCAGCTGCTGCAGCTCATCGATGATCTGCTTCTGCGAGAGCACGCTGAGGTCGATCACCTCACGGGCCTGCGCAACGTAATAGGCAAGCTGCTCATCGCTACGTGCCAGCGAGCCATCGAGCGAGGCGGCAATCTGGGCCAGGCGCTCGTTGAGGCCATCGCTGGCGGTGCCGAAGGCGTGCACGGCGCTACCGAGTGCATCGGCCAGGCTTGCGACTTCCACCGCACTGCCGGTGACCTGCGCGGCCACGCTGCCCAGCTTGCCGGTCTCGGCTTGGATGTGGTCGGTGAAGCGGGTGCCGACGCGGTCCAGCAGCTCGGCCGAGGTCGAGACCAGGGCATCCACGGCGACGCGCTGTTCATTGGCGGCGTGATTGACTGCATCCAGCAGGGTCTCCACGGTGGCCAGCAGGCGGCTGCGTTCTTCCAGCGTGGCGGTGTCGCGGACCAGGCTGTCGGAGAGTTTGCTGCGCAGTTCGGCTACGACATCGGCCGCGGCCTTGGGCGCTTCCGAGGCGGCCTGTACCAGCCGCGAGATTTCGCTGATCGTTTCGCTGGCGTGCGCCTGGGCCTGCTGGGTGATCTCGTTGGCGGTGCGTGCCAGGGTGTCGCAGATCTCCTGCTGACGGCTGGCCACGCTGGTGCCGGTCTGCTCCCAGCGCTCGCCGAGGCGGGCGCTCATGGCGGTGAAGGCGTCGGTCCAGACGCTCAGGCGCTGCTGATCGCGTGCTTCCAGTGCGTCCTGCAGCTGGGCGTGCGAATGCTGCATCGCCTCGCCGAGCGAGACTGCCTGCGCCTGCAGCGTCGCGGCAGCGGCATCCAGCGCGTGCTGGTGGCGCTCGCTCAGTGCGGTCGCCGCGGCATCCTGGCGGGCCAGCGCCTGCTGCCAGGCCTCGGCGATCTGCGCGGTGGTGGCCTCCATGCGGCTGCCGACCGAATCGATCAGGCCGGTAGCCCGGGCGTCATGCGTTTGCGCGAAGTTGGCCAGCGTGCTGCGCAGCTCGGCCGCCATGGTTGCATTGGTCTGCTGCTGTGCGGACTGGGCGGCCTGCCAACTGTCGGCGGTGCTGACCAGCTTCGCGGACACCGCGTCGAGCAGGCCGAGCGCGCGTTGATCGTGCTGTGCGGCGAATCCGTCCAGCGCTGCGCGTAGGTCGGTGGTCAGTGCGGTGTTGGTCTGCTGCTGGCTGTCCAGCGCGGCCTGCCAGGACGCGGCGGTGGCCGCACGGCTGGCGTCGAACCCCTCGGTCAGGCCGGTCAGCTGGCGCTGCACCGCCTCAGTCACCGTCTCGTGCATGGTGGAATTGGCGCGGGCGATGCCGGCCAGCGTGGTGTCCATCACCGGCTGCAGGGCTGCGCCGACCGCACGTGCGCTCTCGGCGACGCTGTCCTTCAGCGACTGCTCGATGGCCGCGGTCAGGCGCGCGTATTCCTCGTCGGCCTTGGCGTGGAAACGCTGCTGGTTGGCCAGCAGCCGCTCGCCCGAGGCGCTGCTCTGCTGTTCGATCGCGGTGGACATGGCCTGCAGCCGGTCCACCAGCACGGGCATCAGTTCGGCCTGCTGCTGCAGCAGCCGGAAGGCTTCATTGCGCTGCCAGGACTGCGAGTGCGTGTGCAGGGTGGTGGCGATCTCCACGTCCAGCCGCTGTACCGCTTCCAGTCGCTCGCGCCGGCACAGCGCCGAGAGCAGGCCAAGCATGGCGGAGGTGGCGACGCCGGCGATCGAGGTGCCGAAAGCCACTGCAAGGCCTTCCACGGGCGCGCCCAGCGAGCCACGGATGGCCTGCAGGTCGGTCGCGCTTTCCAGCGCCAGTCCGGTGCCGCGCAGGGTCGCCATCATGCCGAGCAGGGTGCCGAGCATGCCCAGCAGCACCAGCAGCCCGACCAGATACGGGGTCAGAACCGGGCCGGGCAGGGCGACCCGCTCGCCTTCCACGCGCAGACGCACGGCATTGCGCAGGCTGGGATGCAGCTGGCCGAGCCAGGGGGCCAGGCCGGAGGTGGCGGAGCCGGCACTGGCGCTGGCCGCCGTCAGCGACGCGGTCGCCTGCCGGTAGCGATACAGCTCCAGGCCACCGGCGAGGTAGCAGACGGCGATCAGCAGGGCGACAGCGAAGCCGACCGGATTGGTGCTGACGTAACCGGCCCCGATCCAGCACACCGCAACAAGGCCCAGCAGGAAAACAACGTAGTGAAGACTGGTTCTGAACATGACGTCCCGGTTAGTGGGTGCGAAGCGCTGCAAGCAGGCCTTCGATCGGTTGAAAACGGAGATCCAGCTCGGCCAGCAGCAGGCTCTGCATGTCGCGGCGGAACACCTCGAGCCAGGCATCATCGCTGCCGGCATCGCGCAGGCGCTCGAAATGCACGCCCAGCAGCACCGGTACCTTGGCCAGCAGGCTGTGCTCGCGCGCGCTCAGGGTCTGCTCCATCAGGGCATCCACCTCGGCCAGCCGCGCCAGCTCGGGCGATGTGCGGGTCAGCATGTCGCGCAGGCGCCCGCGCAGCCGGCTGGTGGCACCCAGCATGGAGCGCTGCACGGTGAGGTAGCGCTCGCGGTACGCGGTGTATTCGGCCGGCGCTTGGGCGCCCTCGGCGTCGACCGGCCGCCGAACAGCGCTGGAAGAGTCAGGTTCCTGAACAATGGTGGCTTCCAGCGCCGCGCGGATCCGCTGGCAGTCCGCGTCCTCGTCGGCATCGAAATCCGGCCCTTCGACCGCAGGCGGCAGCCGCCCATCGAGCGCCTTGGACAAGGTCACCGCCCGCGTCCAGTCCACCCATTCGCTGAGCCGGTCCGACAGGGCAGGACCTGTCGAGGACAGGTTGCTTTGAGCGAGGCGGGCCAGCAGCCGGATGAAGGCCGGGCCCGGGACAGGGGTCCGTTGCGCGGTTTTGGCCATTGTTCCGGTTAAAACGGCGAATTTTACACCGTAATGCCCGCCGGTCGCCCGGGGCCGGGTTCAGCCTGGGGCGGCGCGCATATCAAGCAGGCAGGCGCCCCGTCACCGCAGCGCCTGCTGCGCCTGCTGCGCCGCAGGCTCAGTCGATCGGCAACGGCGCGCGTGGGGAGACGAGCCCCTGTTCGCGCAGCGCAGTCCAGAACGCCGGCGGAATCGCCACCTCGGCCAGCGCAAGATTCTCCGCGATCCGGCTGGGCTGACTGGCCCCCGGGATCACCGCCGCCACGGCCGGATGCGCGAGCGCGAACTGCAGCGCCGCGGCACGGATATCCACACCGAACTGCCCGCACACCTGCTGCAGGCGGCCTACGCGATGCAGCACCTCGGCGCCGGCTTTCTGATACTCGTAGTGCGCGCCGCCAGCGAGAATGCCGGAGTTGTAGGGACCTCCCACCACGATGCGCGCGCCACGCGCTTCGGCGGCCGGCATCAGGCTGACCAGCGCCTCATCGTGATCCAGCAGGGTGTAGCGCCCGGCGAGCACGAAGCCATCCGGATCGGCCTGCTGCAGCGCCATCACGCACGGCTCGACCCGGTTGACGCCCAGGCCCCAGCCCTTGATCACCCCTTCTTCGCGCAGCCGGGTCAGTGCGCCGGCTGCGCCGGACATGGCCTGGTGGAACACGGCGCGCCAGTTCTCGCCGTGGAAATCCTTGGCCGGGTCGTGGATCCAGACGATGTCCAGGCGGTCGGTCTTCAGGCGCCTCAAGCTTTCTTCAATGGTGCGCAGCGTACCGTCGGCGCTGTAGTCGTAGACGATCTTGTTGGGCAGGCCATGCTCGAACAGGCCGCCTTTCTCGCCGAGGTCGCGGCTGGCAGCGTTTTCGGTTTCATCCAGCAGACGGCGGCCGACCTTGGTGCTCAGCACATACGCATCGCGCGGGTAGTGCTGCAGCGCCTGGCCAAGCCGCAGTTCGGCCAGGCCGGCGCCATACAGCGGGGCGGCATCGAAGTAGCGGATGCCCTGGTCCCACGCGGCATGGACGGTCGCCAGTGCCTCCTGTTCGGGAATGGCGCGGTACATGTTGCCAAGGGGCGCGGTGCCGAAGCCGACGCGGCCGGGAAGGTCAATGCTCATGGGGTTGGATCCGGGGGAGGGAAGGGAAAACTCAGGCCGTGAGGGCGGCGGCGATAGTGGTAGCGGTAGCGGAGGCATGGAAGCGCGGCAGCACATGCTCGGCCAGCTCATGCAGCGTTTCGTCGAGCGGGCGCAGGTTGCGGCGCAGTTGCAGGCCGACATGGTTGACGCCGATGGCGCGCAATGCGGCCAGTTCCGTGATCAGCCCGTTGCGACCGGTGCGTGCACCGAAGCGGAAGCGCTGGAACGGCGCATCCGGGTCGTCGGCCAGATCCAGGTGGATGAAGCTGGCATAGGGTTTGTCGCCGGCGACCGCGCGCCACTCGCCGATGCGCCGCTGATGGTCGGCCGGGGCGCCCGGGTAGGCCAGGCAGCCGTCCATGTGCCCGCCGATCCAGGCCGGTGATTGCTGGGCCAGCCCGGCGACCAGCAACGGGAGGGGCGCGGACAGCCGCGGCAGCAACTCCAGCCCGCCGGACAGACGCGACTGACCGCCACTGCGCAGCACCTCAACCTGGTCACGGAAGGCTTCGCCGCGCGTGGGAAAATCGCGGCCGAACACGGGGTACTCGATCGGTCGGTCGCCGCTGGCCACGCCCAGCAGCAGCCGATCACCACTGAGGCGCTGCACGCTGCCGGCGGCCTTGAGGGTCAGCAGCGGCTCGCGCAGCGGCAGCACCACGGCGGCGGTGCCGAGCAGGATCTCGCGGGTGACGCCGGCCAGGTAGCCAAGGTAGGTGAAGACCTCGAACACCTGCGCGGCATCGCCGAAGGCCGGGTCGTACAGCGGCACATCGCGGATCCAGAGCGCGCGGAAGCCCAAGCGGTCGGCGAGGGTGGCCAGGTCGGCATGGCGGCGCAGGTCCGGTTCCCCGGGGAGCCGTGCAGACTCACGGCGGCGCTGTTCGCCCGTGGGCGTCCAGTCGTTGTCCAGCGGCGCTTCCAGGCCGATGCTGAAACCACCCGCGGAGAGACGGGAAAGTGCGTTCATCGTGTTGCGGTCCTTGGGGCGGGAGCCAGGCAGG
The DNA here is from genome assembly GCF_002205165.1 of Stenotrophomonas maltophilia. Classification (GTDB taxonomy): domain Bacteria; phylum Pseudomonadota; class Gammaproteobacteria; order Xanthomonadales; family Xanthomonadaceae; genus Stenotrophomonas; species Stenotrophomonas maltophilia_N. Next base: position 125,961 of record NZ_NIVS01000032.1, read on the forward strand.
ACACGCAGTCTGCGCGCGGTACTGTTTCTCAAAAAGCCGTCAATCGGCGAAAGATACTTGCGCTGTGGGCAAGGATTGAATCGCTGGGCGATGGCATCCCGGCGCGATCGCATCGACGAACGACGCGTGCTTGCGGGGTTGCATACAGGATGCATACATCCGTATGCACTGCGCATACATTCGGTTGCCTACGGTGGAACACGAGTGCACCCGCGCTCTGTTTTCCCCATTAAGGAGTAGATGATGAGTCAGCAGATTCCCGAAGGTACCCTGGTCGTTGTAGCCGATGGTGGCTCGGCCCGCGTGTTCACCAACGTCGGCACCGCGCACAAGCTGCAGCTCAAGCAGGAGGGGGAACTGCAGCTGCAGGCCGTCAGCGATACGGGTGCGTCAGGCCAGGGGCCCTCCGGTTCGGTGCCGCAGGAGATGACCATCTCCCAGCTCAACGAGGCGACCTTTGCCAAGCAGGTAGCCGCACAGTTGAACGAAGACGCGTTGAAGAACCGCTACGCGCATCTGATCCTGATCGCCGATCCGCAGACGCTGGGCCGTATCCGCCCGCTGCTGCACAAGGAAACGCAGGAGCGCCTGATCAAGGATCTCGCCAAGGATTTCACCAACGCGCCGCTGGAGGATATCCAGAGCGCTCTGTCCTGAGCATCGCCCATGGCCTTCGTTCGTGAGTACAGCCCATCGGACATCACCCGCGCCGAGATCGACGCGGGCAGCGGGTGGGTGCTGCTGGAGTTCGGCACCGGCTGGTGCGGTCATTGCAGTGCCGCCCAGCCGCTGTTGCAGAAGTTTCTTGGCGGCTACGACGCGACACAAGTGAAGGTCGAGGATGGGAAGGGGCGGCCACTGGGCCGCTCCTTCGCCGTGAAGCTGTGGCCGACGGTGATCCTGTTGCGCGATGGCCAGGAAATCGCGCGGGCGGTGCGGCCGCACGAGCGCGAGGATCTGGCCCCGCTGATTGATGCGCTGGAACGCGGGCACTAGCGCCAGGGAAACAGCTTGAAACACGCTGTTCCATGCACCGCAGACTCGCATGGAGGGGATCGACTGCGCCAAGTGTAGTAAGATGGTCCGCTTGATCACCCCCGGGCCATTGCCCGCTTCCTGGTCATCCATCCCGCAGCGTCGCTGAGTCCACGCGGCCGTCCGGGATCGTCTGTTGCAACCCCTCTTCGCGCATCGCGCTGTGTCATCAGAGGCGGTATTTCCTGTGCCGTGCGCGGGACCTCGGGCGCCGCGATGGCCTGCTTCCAGGAGAAAGCAGATGCAGGACCTGCATGCCGCACATGCTCATTTCGGCTGGTTCAAACGCCGCCGCCAGATGCACGTCGACGAAGTGACCGTCGTTGATCGCCCGATGTTGAAGAAAGCCGTAGGCGCTGCCGCACTCGGCAACGCGATGGAGTGGTTTGATTTCGGTGTCTATGGCTATCTCGCCGTCACCCTCGGCCACGTGTTTTTCCCCGGCAGCAGCCCGACCGCGCAGCTGATCGCCACCTTTGCCACCTTCACCGTCGCCTTCCTGGTGCGCCCGCTGGGCGGGCTGGTGTTCGGCCCGCTGGGTGACAAGTACGGTCGCCAGAAAGTGCTCGCGTTCACCATGATCCTGATGGCCGCCGGCACCTTCAGCATCGGCCTGATTCCCTCTTTCGACCGCATCGGCCTGTGGGCACCGGCATTGCTGCTGCTGGCCCGCATCGTGCAGGGCTTCTCCACTGGCGGTGAGTACGGCGGGGCGGCCACCTTCATCGCCGAGTACTCGACGGACCGCAACCGCGGCCTGATGGGCAGCTGGCTGGAGTTCGGCACGTTGGGCGGCTACATCGCCGGCGCCGGCACCGTCACTGCATTGCACATGGCCCTGAGCAGCACGCAGATGCTGGACTGGGGCTGGCGCATTCCCTTCCTGGTGGCCGGTCCGCTGGGGCTGCTCGGCCTGTACATGCGCATGAAGCTGGAGGAGACGCCGGCCTTCCGCGCGTACGCCGAAGAGGCCGAGAAACGCGACCATGAGCGCCCGGGCCTGGGCGCGCTGTTCCGCGTGCATTGGGCGCAGCTGCTGATCTGCGTGGGCCTGGTACTGGTGTTCAACGTCACCGACTACATGCTGCTGACCTACATGCCCAGCTACCTGAGCGTGACGATGGGCTATGCCGAGAGCAAAGGCCTGCTGCTGATCATCATCGTGATGCTGGTGATGATGCCGCTCAACGTGCTGGGCGGGTTGTTCAGTGATCGCCTCGGCCGCCGCCCGATGATCATCGGCGCCTGCATTGCGCTGTTCCTGCTGGCCATCCCGTGCCTGAAGCTGGTCGGCAGTGGCAATGACTGGCTGATCTTCCTCGGGTTGATGCTGCTCGGCGTGGCCCTGGTGTGCTTCACCAGTTCGATGCCGTCCACGCTGCCGGCCCTGTTCTATACCCCGGTGCGCTACAGCGCGCTGTCGATCGCCTTCAACGTCTCGGTCTCGCTGTTTGGTGGCACCACGCCGCTGGTCACCGCATGGCTGGTGGAGCGCACCGGCGACCCGCTGGTGCCGGCGTACTACCTGATGGGCGCGGCCGTGATCGGCGTGATCACCATGCTGTTCGTGCGCGAAACCGCCGGCATGCCGCTGCGCGGTTCGCCGCCGGCCGTGGCCAGCGAGGCCGAAGCGCGTGCGCTGATGCGCAGCGACGAGCCGGTTACCGTGGATGCGACTCAGCCGACGCTGCCGGTGGCAGCGGTGCCGGAAGAGGCGCGCCCGGCGTAACGCCGGCCCGCTTCCATCACCCGTGCCGCAACCATGGCGTCGGCCGATAGGGCCGGCGCCGGGGACACCCGCACCGCAACATGTCAGCCGGATCGGCCAGTGCTAGGATCAACCTCACCTGAATCGATCTAAATTCAACGCCATGACAAAAACGGGGACGGTGCGCTGGTTGGGGCTCGCGGTAGGGGCGATATTGGTGGCCGGCACAGCCACGGGGGCGCCAGCGAAGGTCGGCGAGCGCGCGTATGCCGCGGTGGATCCGTTCATCGGTACGGCGGGGGAGGGACATACCTATCCCGGTGCCACGGTGCCGTTCGGGATGGTCCAGCTCAGCCCGGACACCCGCATCCAGCCGCGTGAGAAGGCCTATGGCTGGGCGGCAGGCTACCGGCATGACGACACCAGCATCGTCGGCTTCTCGCACACGCACTTCTCCGGCAGTGGCCATTCCGATCTGGGCGATGTGCTGCTGATGCCGGTGCGCACCGATGCCAGCCTGGAGCGCGGCGATCCGGACAAACCCGGCAGCGGCTACACCTCGCGCTTCCGTCACGATGACGAGCGCGCCGAGCCGGGTTACTACGCCGTTACCTTGGATGATCCGAAGGTGCGCGCGGAGCTGACCACCAGCACGCGCGTGGGCGTGCACCGCTATACCTATCCGGCCAACCAGCCGGCGCGCGTGCTGCTGGACCTGCGTACCAGTCTCTACGACTATCCCGGCAAGATCATGTGGTCGCGCCTGCGCGCCCGTGAGGACGGCACCATCACCGGTTTCCGCGAGACCCGCGGCTGGGCACCGGGCCGCCAGTTGTATTTCGCGATGCGCTTCTCGCGGCCGCTGACCGGTCACGCATTCCACAACACCGAAACCGACATCGCCTACAAGGGCTTCCCGCCGCCGGGGCATCAGAGCCCGGCGCAGCGTGCACAGATCGAAGGGCGCCAGCTGGTGGGCACGTTCGATTTCGGCAAGTTGGACGCACCGCTGGTGGTGACGGTGGCGATCTCGTCGGTCAGCGAGGCAGGGGCGATCGCCAACCTGGAAAGCGAAGTGCCCGGCTTCGATTTCGACCGTGTCCGCGCGGAGGCGAAGACGCAGTGGACGCAGGCGTTGTCGGTGCTGGATATCGACGGCCCCGAGCATGACCGCCGCAGCGCCTACACCGCGCTGTATCACAGCCTGCTCGGCCCGACGGTGTTCATGGACAGCGATGGCCAGTACCGCGGCTCGGATAACGCCGTGCATCGCGCCGAGGGCTACACCAACTATTCGACCTTCTCGCTGTGGGATACCTACCGCGCCCTGCATCCGCTGCTGACCCTGGTGCAGCCGGAAAAGCGCAACAGCGATTTCATCAATTCACTGCTCGCGCACCAGCACAACAGCGCTTACGGGATGCTGCCGGTGTGGGCGTTCCATGGGCAGGAAACGTGGTGCATGATCGGCTACCACGCGGTGCCGGTGATCGCCGATGCCTACCTCAAGGGCATCCGTGGTTTCGATGAGAACAAGGCACTGGCCGCCATGGTGGCCACCGCCAATTACGGCCCGTACGACGGCATCGCGCAGTACCGCGAGCTGGGCTGGGTGCCGATCGACGAAGAAGGCGAGGCGGCCAGCAAGACCCTGGAGTACGCCTTCGACGACTGGACCATCGCGCGCATGGCCAAGGCCATGGGCAACACGACGGTCGCCGGTGAGTTCGAGAAGCGCGCCACGAACTGGCGCAATGCGTTCGACAAGGACACCGGCTTCATGCGGGCACGCAAGCGCGATGGCAGCTTCCGCACGCCGTTCGACCCGAGCGCCAGCGGCTACGGCACGGACTACACCGAAGGCAACGCCTGGCAGTACTCGTGGTATGTGCCGCACGATGTGGCCGGCCTGGCCGCCGCGCACGGGGGCAGCGATAAACTGCTGGCCCGTCTGGACGAAGTGTTCGAGGCCAAGGTCGACCCCTCGATCTTCGAGCACATGGAGGACATCACCGGGCTGATCGGCTGGTATGCGCACGGCAATGAGCCCAGCCACCATGTGGCCTACCTGTATGCCCATGCGGGCCAGCCGTGGCGCACCCAGGCGCGGCTGAAGCAGATCATGGACACCCAGTACGCCGATCGTCCCGATGGCCTGGCCGGCAATGACGACCTCGGCCAGATGTCGGCCTGGTATGTGTTCACCGCGCTGGGCTTCTACCCGGTCGCCCCGGGCAGCGGTGAGTACATCATCGGCCGTCCGTTCCTGCCCAAGGCGGCGCTGCACCTGCCCAATGGCAAGACCTTCACCATCGTCACCGAAGGGCTGGGCAAGGGCCACGATTACGTCGGCTCGGTGACCCTCAATGGCCAGCCGCTGCAGCGCACCTTCCTGCGCCACGACGAGATCCTGGCCGGCGGCGAGCTGCGCTTCACGCTCCAGGCCGCGCCGAACAAGGCTTGGCCGGGGCAGGGCGCCGAGCAGCCGTACTCGATGTCCCACTGACGGGCTTGCGGACCCTCCTTCTGGCCAAAATGGGATTTATGTCCAATTTGGCCAGAAGGGGTATAGTGGGCACATCCCGTCCTGGAGCGTGCCATGACCCTGCCACTGGATCTGCCCGGCCTTGAGAAAGCCACTGCCTCCTCGGTGAAAACCCGCGGCTGGCCCAGCCTGATGCGGACCGTCCGCGAGAAGCAGGCGCTGGTGATCACCAACCACAATCACCCCGAAGCGGTGATCGTGGATATCAAGACCTACCAGGAACTGCTGGCCAAGGCGGGCGGCGGCGACGCCGATGAGCGGCTGGGCGAACTGGACCGCCTGCGCGCTGCGTTCGACACCACGCTGGCCAGCCTCGGCCATGAGGGTGGGCTGGGCAAGGTGCTGGGGCAGCCGATCCGCCGGGGCCGCAAGGTCGCGCTCGGCAGTCCGCTCTGACCGATGGGACGGATTCTGGTGCTGGCCGGCGTCAATGGCGCCGGCAAGAGTTCGCTGCTGGGCATGTGGCTGGAAGAAGAAGGCCTGACCTGGTTCAACCCGGATACGTTTACCCGTCGCCTGGTCGAGATGGGCTGGGCGCTGGGCGAGGCCAACGCTGCGGCGTGGAATGAAGGCGCGCGGCGGCTGCGGCAGGCGATCGACGAAGGCACCGACTTCGCGTTCGAGACCACGCTGGGCGGCAACACCATTCCGCGCCTGCTGCGCGAGGCCTGCGACCGCCACCACGTGGCCATCTGGTTCTGTGGCCTGCAGAGCGTGGAACTGCACATGCAACGCGTCGCCGCACGGGTCAGCCGGGGCGGGCATGACATTCCGGCCGACAAGATCCGTGCCCGCTACGATTCCTCGCGCGAGAACCTGCTGGCGCTGCTGCCGCACCTGGCCGAGCTGCATGTCTACGACAACAGCGCTCCGGCCGATGCCGACGGTGCCGAACCGCTGCCGGTGCTGCAGCTGGATCGCAACGGGCTGCACTACCCGGCATCGGCGATCGAGCTGCTGCAGACGCCGGACTGGGCCAAGCCGATCGTAATGCGCGCGATGGAGCTGCATACCCCGGCGTGAGCGTTACTGCAATGGCCTGAGCAGCAACAACAGGCTCAGTGCCAGCATGAACACCGCGATGCCCGCATCCAGCCAGCGCCATGCCCGGGCGTGGGCAAACCACGGCTGCAGCCAGCGTGCGCCGAAACCCAGCGTGGTGAACCACGACACGCTGGCCAGGCAGGCGCCTGCCGCGAAGACCCAGCGCGCATCGCCTGGATAGCGGGTGGAGAGGCTGCCGAGCAACACCATGGTGTCCAGATAGACGTGCGGATTGAGGAAGGTAAACGCCAGGCAGATCAGCAGCGTCCGCCGCCAGTTCGCGCGGATGTCAGCGCCGGCATCGAGCCCGCCACCGCCGGACCACGCTCGGCGCGCCGCCATCACGCCATACACGGCGAGAAAGCCGGCACCACCGAATCGCAGGACCTCCAGCAGCAGCGGGAACCGCGCCACGGCCGCACCGATGCCGGCCACCCCCAGCAGGATCAGGGCGATGTCGCCGGCAGCGCAGACCACGACGACCAGCATCACGTGCTGCTGTTTCAGGCCCTGCCGGAGCACGAAGGCATTCTGGGCGCCGATGGCGATGATGAGACCGGCACCGGCGAGAAACCCGGCCAGGGCGGCAGCAGGAAGCATGGCGATATCCACGGAAGGGGCGTGCAGGGTGCCGCCCGCACCGCCATAAGCCCAACTACAATTCCTGTGGCACGATAAGCCTATCTGATGCGGATGCCGTGAGATGAGCCTGCTCCACCCCCAACTTGCTGCGTTTTCGGCTGTCCTGGAGGAGGGGAGTTTCGAGGCGGCCGCACGCCGGCTCAGCCTCACCCAGTCGGCGATCTCCCAGCGGATCAAGGCGCTCGAGGATCGCCTTGGCCAGGTACTGATCGTGCGCCAGTCGCCATGCCACCCCACACCGGCCGGCGAGCAGCTGCTGCGCCGCGTGCGCCCCATGCAGACGCTGGAAGCAGAGGTGCTCGCCGACTTCCTGCCTGATGCGGACCTGCCGCATCGCAACGTCTGCGTGGCGGTCAACGACGACTCGCTGGAAACCTGGTTCCTGCCGGCGCTGGCGGCGCTGCACGACGCACATGGGTACACCTTCGACCTGCGCGTGGACGACCAGGATCACACACTGGATCTGCTGCGCGACGGGTCGGCCCTCGGCGCGTTGACCGCCGATGCGAAGGCACTGCAGGGATGCAACGTCTACCCGCTGGGCACCATGCGCTACGTGGCGATCGCGGCGCCGGCGTTCAACGTGCGGTATTTCGGCGCAGGGGTCAGTGCGGCATCGCTGGCCACGGCGCCGATGATCGTGTTCAACCGCAAAGACCGCCTGCAGGCACGGTACCTGCGCAACGTCACCCGCGCCGTGCTCGCGCCGCCGGTGCACTATCTGCCCACTTCGACCGGCTTTGTCGACGCCGCTGCGCTGGGCCTGGGCTGGTGCCTGGTTCCAGAGTCGCTGGCGGCCCCGGCGCTGCAGCGCCAACGCGTGGTCGAACTCGACCCGACGCGCTGGATCGACGTGCCGTTGTACTGGCAGCACGCCGCGATCCGCTCGACCACGCTTCAGCGCATCACGACCGCCCTGCGCGAAGCGGCGGGCAAAGTGCTGCGTGATCCATGACGTGCAGGCGGGCCGTCAGCCCACCGGCTCGTGGATGGGACAGCCGTTGAACCGCGAACGGAACTGACGCGAGGCGGCCATCACCACGCGACGCGCACGGTTCAAGCCCCCCAGCGGCCGGTGCTCGGCGAGCGCGTGCCACGGTGCAAATGCCAGTGCATCCTCGATGCCCGGCGAGCTGCCGAGCTGCCAGGCCTCCTGCTGCGCGATGCTCAGGCGTGCAACCGGCAGGAACGGGCTGTCCGCCTCGGGCCACGCGACCGACGCATCTTCGATCGGCATGCGTTCCACATCCCGGCACAACTGCACGCGCAATTCCCATTCCACGGGATTGGGCAGGTCGGTGAAGAACGCCACCACCGCGTCACGCTGCGCATCCTCGTCCGAGCCGATCTTGTCACCGGTCAGCGCAAGCAGCGCCGGTGAGACCGGGGCCAGGGAAAACTTGGCCATGTACGGGCCATACAGGAACGGCACCTGGCTGAAGAACGTCTCCCCCAGCGGATGGTGCTGCGGCTCGCCACCCATGCCTTTCAGCGTGGCACTCTGGCCGCCCACCGCTTCCAGCGCCGCCTCCGCACCGCGCAGCGTGGCCGATATCATCCGCTTGGTGCGCGGCATCCGTTCGGTGGTGGCGGCCAACAGCTTGGCCGAGCGCAGGAAGCCCGCCACGCCGGGCGTAGTGAACGCTGGGCCGTTGACCATCAGGAAATCCTGGGTGTGCTGCTCCTCGGCGCCGTCCGCCCGCGCACCCTCCACACCGATCACCTTGAGCGCCATCGCGCGTGGGGTGGAGACCGAATCGGGGAGCTGCTCGGCCGGCGGGGACGACAGCCGGACCAGTGCGTCGTAGCTTCCCGGGCGCGCGAACAGACCGTGGCGCAGCTCCGCCGGCAATCCATCCAGCACGCGCAGCCGCCCCTTCAACAGGCCTTGGCCCTTGGCATGGACCGCACGGTGCGCGTGGCCTTCCTGCTCGGCCACGGTCAACGCCATGCGCGCGAATACCTCGGTCAGCTCGCGGATATGCGTGGCCTCATCTTCGTCGGCATGCTCAAGCGAGGCGTGGTAAAGAACGGGTGGGGGCAGGGACATGCAAGGCTCCTCTGTGGTCGAACTCAGGCCGCGGCGGCCTTGGCATTGCCGCCACCGGCCAGGGCCAGCAGGGTCAACTTTTCGTCGGTGTCCTTCTCTTCTTTCAGCGTTTCCAGCAGCAGCGGCACGGCCGCCTTGTAACCCAGCTGCTTGGCCAATGCGGCGATGGTGCCGTACGAAGCAATTTCGTAATGCTCCACCTTCTGCGCGCCACCAATGAGCGCGGCATCGCGGACGGGACCCTCTTCAATGCTGTCGATCGCCTCTTTGCCTTCTTCGACCAGCCCCTCCATCGCGGCGCATTTGATGCGCTTGAGCCGGATCCCCAGCAACTCCACCACCTGGTCGATGCGCTCGATCTGGCCATGGGTTTCTTCCAGGTGGGTGGTGAACGCGGAGGCCAGGTCCGGGTTGGAGGCGGCGCGCGCCATTTTCGGCAGCGCCTTGGTCAGCTGTTCTTCTGCGCTGTAGATATCCGAGAGCTCGTGGATGAACAGGTCTTCTGCGGTCTTGATCGCCATGGAGGTACTGCCGGTGGGTTGGAGTGTTCGACGCTAGGCGCGTGGGTGTTAGTCCAGCGCGCTTTGTTGTGAAGGGGCTCTGCACGCACCCTCAGGGCGCGTCCGGCCACGCTTTCAGCAAGGGCAGCGGATCATAGGCGCCGTCGGCACCGTAGATGCCCCAGTGCAGATGCGGCGGCGTGCCCTTGGCATTGCCGGTGTCACCTACGTACCCCAGCACCGTACCCTGCTCGATGACATCGCCGCGCGCCAGACCGTCGCGCCAGTCGTCCAGATGCGCGTAGTAATACCGCTCGCGCGCCGGCCCCATCACCCAGACCTGGCGCCCGCCCAGGCCACTCTCACGGATATCGGCAACGATGCCCGGCGTGGCGCTGCGCACCTCGGTGCCACGCTTGGCGAAGATGTCCACGCCAGCATGCGTGCGGTCGCGCCCGCGTGGTGCGCCGAACGTATCGGCGACCTGGCGGGCGGCAACACCGGCCACCGGCACGGGCAGGGCGGTGGGGACAGGCATCTGCGAGAGCCGCCAGAGCGCGCGGGGCGATTCGGCAATGGGGCTGTTCCACACTACACCAGCCACCACGATGCACACGACAAGGATGAACAGCCGCAGCAGCCAGCGGCGTACCCGGCGTGCAGGCGAAGCGGCGGGCGGCGAGGGACTCATGCGGTTCCGCCCGTCTTCTTGGCACCCACGCGGCCGGACACGTGCAGATGCGCCGGCACATGCCAGCGCCACGGAAACTCGATCGCCTTGCTGATCCCGATCCGTGGCCCGACCACTGGCGTATCGGGGGGCGCCATCCCATCGGACACGATGCGGATACCACGGTCATTGCGTACCAGATCCGCGCCATCCAGCGCCTTGGTGATGCCCATGGCCTGCGACAACCGGCCCGGCCCACTGGCCAGGTCGCGCGCGCGCTTGATCGCTGGCCGTGCCTCATGGATCAACGCCAGTCCCGCCACCGGCTCCAGCGCCCGCAACAGCACGCCCCAGCCTTGGCCGACCTCGCCACACACCGCGTTCGAGCCCCAGTGCATCCCGTAGCTGAAATACACATACAGATGGCCGGCCTCACCGAACATCGTGGCGGTGCGCGCGGTCATGCCGCGATACGAATGCGCCGCCGGATCCTGATCACCGGCGTAGGCTTCCACCTCCACGATCCGCCCCGCGCGGCCGTCATCGCGGACCAGCAGTTTGTTCAGCAGCTCGGGCGCCACCTCGGCCGGGTGCCGCTGATAGAAGCGCCGCGGCAGAACCTTCCACGTCTTCATGACCTTCCGCGCAATGGATGCACCTTGCCAGTCTGGAACCAGCGCTTACTGTGCCGCGGCGAGGGTCAATGCATGATCAACGCACCGCCATCGTCACGCCACACTCGCCCGGCATTCGCGGCCGGTTGATCGATACAGGGCAATGCTCGATGGCAGACACCCCCGCCACCAGGCACGCACCATGCCCGCCAGAAAGCGCCTGAAAATCGCGACCTTCAACGTCAATGGAGTGCTGACCCGGCTGCCGCATCTGCTGGCATGGCTGCAGCGCGAACAGCCGGATATCGTGGCACTGCAGGAGCTCAAGGCCACCCAGGAGGCGTTCCCGGAAGCGGCGATCCGCGACGCCGGGTACGGCTGTATCTGGCAGGGGCAGCGTTCGTGGAATGGCGTTGCGCTGCTGGCCCGCGGGCAGGACCCGATCGAAAGCCGGCGCGGGTTGCCTTGGGACCCCAAAGACGATCAGAGCCGCTACCTGGAAGCGGCGGCGCATGGTGTGATCGTGGGCGGCCTGTACCTGCCCAACGGCAATCCGCAGCCGGGGCCCAAGTTCGATTACAAGCTGAAGTGGATGCAACGCCTGCATCGGCACGCGAAAAGCCTGGTCGCGCTGCCGCACCCGGTCGCGTTGATCGGCGACTTCAACGTCGTGCCCACGGATGCGGACATCTACGACCCCAAATCGTGGCGCAAGGACGCGCTGCTGCAGCCCGAGGTGCGTGAGGCCTACCAAGCGCTGCTCGATCAGGGCTGGACCGACAGCCTGCGCGCCGTGCATGGCGATGCGCAGATCTTCACGTTCTGGGACTACTTTCGTGCGCACTTCGCCCGTGACCGGGGGCTGCGGATCGACCACCTGCTGCTCAATCCCGTGCTCGCGCCCCGGCTGAAAGACGCGGGGGTGGACCGCTGGGTGCGGGCGCTGGAAAAACCCAGCGACCATGCGCCGACCTGGATCGAGGTCGTGGCGCCCCCCAAGCCGCGATAACCGTAGCGACCGATATCGAAAACACCCCGGACGCGGTAGAGTCGTTCGGCAGGTCGTTTGCGAGGGTATTGCCGTGCCATATCGGAGACAGGACATCGCCCCGGGCGTCGGCGAGGGCAAGCGGCTGCCGGCCGGCCCGGAGACCCCGGTGTTCTGCCGGGCGCGCGAGTATCCGGCCGGCACGATCATCGCGCTGCACCACCATCCGGACCGCCATCAACTGGTCTATGCCGAATCCGGCGTGCTGGTGGTCCAGGCCGGGGCCGGGCGCTGGGTGGTGCCCAGTACCCGTGCGATCTGGATTCCGGCGGGCATGGGCCACAAGGTCAGCTGCATCGGCGCGGTCGGCATGCGCAGCCTGTACATCCTGCCGCAGGCGATCGCCCAGCCCCCGGTGAGCGCCTCGACGGTCTCGGTCACGCCCCTGCTGGCCGCCTTGATCCACGCGGCGATGGACGTTCCGCCGCCCTATCAGGCGGACTCGCGCGATGGGCGGCTGATGCAGTTGATCCTGGACGAGCTGCAGCTGTTGCCGGTGCTGCCACTGCATCTGCCACAGCCGACCGACCCGCGGTTGCGGGCCATCGGCCGGCAGCTGGAATCCACGCCGGACGATGCCTCCACCCTGCAGGACTGGGCGCGCCGCCTGGGCGTGGACGTCAAAACCATCCAGCGCCTGTGCGCACGCGAGCTGGGCATGACCTTCGGGCAGTGGCGCCAGCAGGCGCGCCTGCTGCGTGCCCTGGAGCAGCTGGCGCACGGTGAGAAGGTCATCGACGTGGCGCTCTCGCTGGGCTATGCCAGTCCGAGCGCCTTCACCGCGATGTTCAAGAAACGCTTCGGGCAGCTGCCGAGTCAGTTCTTCCACTGAGGCGGATGCCTCAGTGCATCTTCGTCTTCGGCAGGAACGCCGTTGCCAGGCCCAGCAGCGGCAGGTACGAGGTGAAGTGGTAGACCCACACGATGCCGTGCACGTCGGCCAGCTTGCCCAGCCCGGCCGCGCCGATGCCGCCGATGCCGAACATCAAACCGAACATCAGGCCCGACACCATGCCCACGCGCCCCGGCACCGCCTCCTGCGCGTACACCACCAGCGCCGCGAAGGCCGAGGACATCACCAGCCCGACCGCCACCGCCAGCACCGCGGTGCCCATCAGGTTTGCGTAGGGCAGGGCGAGGGCGAACGGTGCGACGCCGAGGAAGGAAATCCAGATCACCGCCTTGCGTCCGATCCGGTCGCCGACCGGGCCGCCGATGAAGGTGCCCAGCGCGACCGAGGCCAGGAAGATGAAGAGGTACATCTGGCTCTGCTGGACGCTCAGCCCGAAGCGCTCGATCAGGTAGAAGGTGAAGTAGTTGGTGAACGAGGCGATGTAGACGAACTTGGCGAACATCAGCACCGCGATCACCGCGATGGCCTGGATCACCTTGCCGCGGCTCAGGCCGACACCGTGACTCTTGGCCAGGCTCTTCATCTTGGCCTGGCCGTGCTGCACGGTCCAGCCGGTGAGGCGGAACAGCACCGTGATGGCCAACGCAGCCGCCAGCATGAACCATGCGATGGCACGCTGCCCGTGCGGGATCACGATCACGGCGGCCAGCAGCGGCCCGATCGCCGAGCCGGTATTGCCACCGACCTGGAAGGTGGACTGCGCGGTGCCGAAGCGGCCGCCCGAGGCCATCCGCGCCACGCGCGAGGCTTCCGGATGGAAGGTGGCCGAGCCGATGCCGACGATGGCCGCAGCGATCAGCAGCATTTCATAGCTGGTCGCCATCGCCGTCAGCGCGATGCCGACGAAGGTGGCGATCATGCCCGACGGCAGCAGATACGGCAGCGGCCGCTTGTCGGTGTACATGCCCACCCACGGCTGCAGCAGCGAGGCCGTGACCTGGTATACCAGGCCGATGATGCCGATCTGGCCGAAGGTGAGCGAGAACTCGCTCTTGAACATCGGGTACACCGCCGGCAGCACCGCCTGGATCATGTCGTTGAGCAGGTGCGCGAAGGCAGCGGCACCGACGATGCGGATCGCAAAGCCCTGGTTGGGGGCGGGGGTGAGCGGCTCGGTGGGAATGACGGGTGGGGCAGCGGTTTCAGTGGTCATGGGGGCACGATCGGGAGCAGGGAACGCCCAGGCACGCGGGCTGCGCAGCGGACGCGCCTGGGGCGGAAACAGGACGCCTAGGGTAGGCCTGAGGTGATACCCCGTCTCTCGCGAATTGGGCGGTGCTCGTCGCGTTTTGGACATCCGTGCTGGCGGCATGCTGCCGAACACGTGTTCAACGTCGTCGGCAACCGTCTGCCGCTGTAACCGGCTCGCCTCAGCGCCAGCCCAGCAGCGTCGGCAACGAAGAGGCCAGCAGCGCGATCCCGGACACCGTGAGCAGGCTCAGCACGATCTGGCGGAAGCGCAGATCACTGATGCCGATGTACACGCGGGTACCGAGCAGGGTCGGGATCAACATGGCCGGCGCGACGATGGCGAACATCGGCAGCATCTCGCGGGTGACGATGCCGGTGCCGACATAGGTGCCCATGGTCACCAGCAGCATCGACAGGTTGAAGTTCTGCACGATGGAGCGCTGCACGTCGCGCTCGTAGCCGCGCAGGGTGCACCACAGCGTCGGCAGCGTGCCGGTGAAGCCGCCCAGCCCACCCATGATGCCGCCGGCAAACCCGACCACGCCATCCGCGGCGCGGCCGCCTGCCGTGACCCGCGGCAGCTGGCGGGACAGCAGCATGGCCGGGCACCACAGCACCAGCAGGGTGCCCAGGATCGCCTTGAGCCAGTTCATGTCGAGCATGGGCAGCAGGTACACGCCCAATGGAATCCCGGCCAACCCGCCCAGCACGAAGGGCAGCAGGGTCGTCAGGTTGAAGCCGCGGCGCACGGTGAAGGCCGCCAGCAGCTGGCCGGTGAGGGCACCGAACACCGAGAGCGTGGCCGCGAGCTTGGGGTCCAGCACCCACGCCCAGAACGAGAGGGCCACCAGCCCGAAGGCGAAACCGGAGAGCCCCTGCACAAAGCCCGCCACGATGGCGCCCAGCGCCACCACCAGATAGATCGAATCCACGACGCCTCCTTACTGACGGTCTGCGAACGCATCCGTCGCGCGTACCAGCGCATCTGCCGTGGCTGGCTCCGTTGCACTGTGGCCGGACAGCACCATCTGCAGCGAGGCCTCGGGCCAGGCACAGGCCAGGTCCCACGCACTGCGCGCCGGGCAGATGATGTCGTAGCGGCCTTGCACGATCACGCCCGGCAGATGCCGGATGCGGTCGATATCGCGCAGCAGCTGCCCGTGGTCGAGGAAGGCATGATGGCGGAAGTAGTGCGCTTCGATGCGCGCCTTGGCCAGGATGTGCAGCGGATCATCAGCGGAGACCGCATCGACATCGTGCACCAGCGTGGCGGCATGATCTTCCCACCCCAGCCAGGCCTGCGCCGCGGCGATGCGGGTCGCCTGATCCGGGCTGTCCAGGCGGCGCCAGTATGCCGCGATCATGTCGCCGCGTTCGTCTTCGGGGATATGCGCCTCGTAGTTGGCCCAGCGCTCCGGAAACACCCAGCGCGCACCGCCGTCGGCCTCGGCGAACCAGCGGTTCTCTTCGGCGCGACCGAGATAGACACCACGGACGATGATGCCGGTCGCGCGTTCCGGATGTGCCTGCGCATAGGCGAGCGCCAGCGTGGAGCCCCACGAGCCGCCGAACACCAGCCAGCGCTCGATACCGAGCCGTTCGCGGATGCTTTCCACGTCGGCGATCAGGTGCTGCGTCGTGTTGTCACGCAGCTCACCGAACGGCGTGGAGCGGCCGCTGCCGCGCTGGTCGATCAGCACGATGCGATAACGTGATGGATCGAAGAAGCGGCGGTGCACCGGCGACACGCCTGCACCCGGGCCGCCATGCAGGAACACCACCGGGATACCTTCTGGCGTGCCGCACTCTTCCACGAACAGGGTGTGCAGGTCGTCCACGGGCACCTGATGGGTGCGGAACGGGGTGATCGCTGGATAGAGCGTGCGCATGGTGCGTCCTTCGAAAACTGACGCACCATGATACCGCCGCTGCACTCAACTGCTGTCGCGTTGCACCCGTGTCCTGTACGCACTCACGTTGTCACCGCGGATACGCCGCTCCTGCGTGCCCGTCACGGTGTCGACCTTGCGGTCCGAGCCGGTGACCGGCTTGGCCTCGATCGCGGTATCACGTTCGAATGCATGGGATTTGTCGGTATTGCGGTAATACCGGTACAGCGCCCAGTACAGCGCCGTCGCACCGGCCGGGCCGGCCGCAAGCAGCCAGAGTCCACTGTCATCGCTCATGAGGCAGCTACCAGGAAGAAGAGAACGAGGGCTTCAATGATCGTGCCGGTGGTGAGCGCGGCCAGCAGCAGCTTCCACTGCTGCACCGGCACGCTGCCCATGGTTTCACCGGTGCGGCCATTCACCGCGATGTAGTGCAGCATGCCGCCGTTGCGGCCCGGCTGGTGATACGAGTACAGCCACACCGGCAGGTACATCGACACCCAGCGGGTGCCATGCACATCCACGCGCTCACGCTCCCAGCGCACGCCACGATCGTAGCGGCGCACCGAACCTTCCACCTGGGCGCGGGCGATCGACAGCAGCTGATCCTCCAGCCGCGGGCGCAGTTTCTCCACATCGAGATTGCGCTTTTCCGACGTGAAGCCGGCCAGATAGGAGGCGTTCCACTTCAGCGCATTCTTGGTGTCGAACGGCAGGATCGCGTTGATGATGTTGTTGGTGTTGCTCTGGGTGTCCAGATTGCCGCGCTCGGCCGATGACTCCAGGGTCAGGTCGTCCACGGTGAAATCCACCTGGCGATCCACCTGGTAGACGTCGGCGTCGTAGTAGGTCTGCTTGTTCTTTTCGGTGCCGCGCGTGTACTGCCGCGTCTGGATTTCGCCCTTGCCGGAGACGCTGGCGCTGACGTTGCTGTCCACGATCATATAGGGCAGGTAGACGCCGGTGACGTTCTCCGGTGTGAACTGATCCTTGAAGGCCTTCAGCGCGAACAGGCGCCGCTTGTCCACGAACTGCCGGATCCGCGCGACCGCGTCGTCCTTGCTGATCCGGAACGGCAGCACCGCATCGGGCACCGCGCCATTGGCCACCTGCTCGTTGACCCCGAACACATGACGGCACCAGTGACAGCGGGCGGTCATGGTGCTTTCGGTGTTGATGGTGACCTCGGCACCGCAGCCGGTGCACTTGAAGCTCATCAGGCTGGCGGTGTCGGCGTCGATGTCGCGCGCACCGGACGCGACCACGGTGCCGCGAAGCTCGCCGATTCCTTCGCCGAACCCGAACGCCTCCTCGACCCGGTCGCCGTGCCATTCGTGACGGCAGAACTGGCAGACCAGCACATCGGTGCCGAGCTTGAGCCGGACATCGCTGGAACCACACTTCGGGCAGCGGTTGACGCCGTCCTTGAGCTCGGCCGCGGCGGTATCCAGCGCGGCCGGATCGGGCGCGAGCACTTCATCGCGGATGGGCTGGGGCAGGGTGGCCGGGTCCACCGGGAAACTGCCCGGCAGCGGGGGCACGTCCCGGGGCGAACCCGGGCCGGTGACCGGCGCCGCCGGGGAAGGCGGCAACGGCGGCGGGACCGCCGGGATCGGCGGTGGACTCTTGGGGTCGGACATGGTGTCGGTGCGCTCGGTGTCTTACAGCCCCAGCGCCTTGGCCTTGAGCTTGTCGTAGTCGTCCTGGGTGATCAGGCCGAGATCCAGCATTTCCTTGGCCTTCGTCAGCTTGGCGACCGGGTCGTCCGCGGCCGGGGCGACCGGCTGCTGCATGCCGCCGACACCCAGCATCCCCGAGGCCATGCCGACGCCGACCAGGCCCGCAGCCCCGCCGTTCTCGCCGGCCGACTGGATGCCCTGGGCCACGCTGGCCTGCAGGTTGGAGTTGCCACGCGAGCCCGCCAACGCATCGGCGCGCTGGACCGTCTTGAGCAGCTCACGGGTGTTGGCGTCGTACTCGATGGAGACGATGGCGGTCTTGACGATGGCCAGGCCGCGATCGGACTTCCACTGGTAGCCCTGTTCGACGGCGGCGGACAGGCTCTGCGCAAAGCCCAGCGAATCCTGCTGCAGCTTGGTGATGCGGTTGCCCTTGCCGGGATCGTTCGTATACAGGCTGAAGGCCGGGGCCAGCGAGCCGACCACTTCATTGAACAGCTGGCTGGCAGCGGCGTTGTCCAGGTCTGTGAAATCGAACACCTGGCCCGGCTGCAGGTAGCTGGCCGGCACGAAATTCTTCACGAACAGGATCGGATCGACGATCTTCAGCGTGTAGGAGCCGCGCGTGACCGCGCCGACCTGCGTGCCGAGGAAGCCATCGTCCCAGTAGATTTCGGACTGGGTACCGAAGCGGTTGTCCGGCAGCTCCTTCAGCGAGACGAAGAACGCCGCCTGCTGCGAGCCCGGCTGGCCGCCGAACTTGAAGCGCTCCCAGCTCTGCTTGATCAGCGGGCTGACGAAGCCGTCACCGGCGAAGATCGACTGTGAGTTGGTGTCGTCCGAGCGCCATTCATAGCCACCCGGCTCGGCGACGAAACCGGTGATCGCGCCGTCCTGGAACAGCAGCAGGCCGAAACCCTCGGGCACGACGATCTTCGAACCGTTGGTGATGATGTTGGAGGAGGCACTGGTGTTGGAACCGCGCCCGGCGTTGGTGCCGCGCGGGACCGCCGCGAACAGCGCTGCCGTGGAGGGCAGGCCTGCCGGCACGGTGTAGAAGTCTTTCCACTGGTCGGCCAGAACGCCACCGACTGCCCCTGCCACTGCCTGACGAAGACCCATGACCCACTCCCTGCGATTCGTGGGCGGGCACCGTGCCCGCCATGCTCGGCCGACTATATCAGCAGCCGTTGCGCAGGCAGTGGCGCCGTGGGCCCGGCCGCGGGAGCGGGTCAGGCAGGCACTGCATCCAAAGCGCGCCGCTGCCCGTACAAGCGTGCATGAACCCCAACTCGCCGATCGCCCGGAAGTGGCCTACGATGGACGTCGACCCGTCTGCTGCAGGGATGACGCCTTTCGAGGCTGCCCGGATGACTGCCGTACCCGCCCAGAACACCACCGAGCTGAAGACCTGGGCTGCGGACGTGGCAGCGGTGGCCGGCGCGCGGGATCGTGAGTGTTTCATGCGTATCTACGACCACTTCATGCCGCGGCTGTGCCGATATCTCAACGGCCTGGGAGCCCCTGATGGGGTGGCGGAGGACCTGGCCCAGGAAGTCCTGCTCAAGCTGTGGAACCGGGCCGATCTTTACGACCCGGCGCGGAGCGGCCTGGGCACCTGGCTGTACCGCGTCGCCCGCAACCTGCATATCGACCGGGTGCGGCGCGAGCACATCTGGGTGCATGCCCATGAGGTGGTCGAGCAGGCCGCCGATCAGGACGACGGGCGCGGCTCCCTGGCCGAGCTGCACACCGAGCATGTCCGGCTCAAGCAGCGGCTGGATGAACTGTCCGCCACCCAGGCACGGTTGATCCGGATGTCCTATTTCGAAGCCAAGACCCATGCGGAGATCGCCGAGGAGTTGAACATGCCGCTGGGCACGGTCAAATCGCACATCCGGCGGGCCTTCCTTCAGCTGCAGTCGTTGATGGGAGAGCCGCGGTGAATCCTCGCCACCATCTGGATCCGGCCACCGTGCTGGGGTTTGCGACCAGCACCCTGGCGCCGGAAATGTCCGTGGTCGCTGCCGCGCACCTGGAAGCGTGCGCCCAGTGCCGCGAGCAGCTGCGTTCGGCCGAGCGCCTGGGCGGGCTGTTGCTTGAGCAGCAGTTGGCGCCACCCGCCGAGGAACAGCGCCAGGCAGCGCTGCGCCAGGCCATGCTCGGCAGGCTCGACGCACCGGCCCCGCCGCCGGTGGTGCGTGAAGCCATGGAGCGTGGCTGCACAGGCGCGCATGACCCGGATCGACTGCCGTCCGCGCTTGCGCCACATTTCGGGACGTCTTACCGGGCGCTGAAATGGCGGTGGATGGCGCCGGGGGTGCACTGCATCCGCGCACCGGCGCTGCCGTCGCTGATCATGCTGAAGATCGCCCCTGGCAAATGCCTTCCCATGCACAGCCATGGCAACAGCGAGCTGACCCAGATCCTGCGGGGGGCCTACGACGACGCGTTGGGGCACTTTGCGCCCGGTGACGTGGCCGACCTGGACAGCGACGTGGAGCATCAGCCGGTCACCACGCCAGGCATCGCCTGCATCTGCGTTTCCGCGCTGGATGCCCCGCTGGTGTTCAGTGGCTGGTTCGCCCGCAAACTGCAGCAGGTCTTCAAACTCTAAGGGCGGTGCGGCCTATGCGGCCGCGCTGGGCTGGCCGTGAGGCTCGGGTTGTTCGAATACCCGCATCAGCAGCGCGGGAAGCATGGGGCGGGCAAGCAGATAGCCTTGAACTTCGTCCACGCCCAGGTCCGCCAGTGCGTCCAGCTGCTCGGGCTGCTCGACGCCTTCGGCCACGGTGAGATAGCCAAGTTCGTGAGCCAGATGATGGATCGCCGAGACCTTGGCGCGCGCCCGCGCATTCGTGGCGACGCCATCGATCAATGACTTGTCCAGCTTCACGGTGTGGATGGGCAGATCGGACAGGTAACTGAAGTTGCTGTAGCCACTGCCGAAATCATCGATCGCGACCTTGATGCCGGCCTGGCTCATCGCGGTGATATGCGCGATGGCGGGCGAGCCCGGGCGCAGCCATTCGCCTTCGGTGATCTCGAGCTCGATCATCGAGAACGGCAGTGACCGGTGCTCCAGCTTGCCGCGGATCTGCTCCCAGGCCGTTGCGCCGGACAGGTAGCTGCTGGAGAGATTGAGCGAGACCGGGATGGTGCACCCCAGCGCACGCCAGTCCCTGACCTGGTCCAGGGCCTTGTCCAGCACCCAGTCGGTCACCTCATCCATCAGCGCCGTCCGTTCGAATACCGGAATGAACTCTCCCGGGCTGATCGCGCCGAGGGTAGGGTGGGTCCAGCGGATCAAGGCTTCGGCCGATACCGGGCGCCCGCCGTGGAGGGTAAAGCGCGGCTGATACTCCAGATGGAAGTCGCCGGCCTGCAGCCCGCGTTCGGCATCGGAGGCCAGGCGGTAGGCGCGGTGCATCTTTTCGTCGCGCTGTTGGGAGTACCAGCAGAACGGCTGCCGGGCGTCGAACGCACCGTGCATGCTGACCAGCAGCCGCCGCAGCAGGTCGTGGCTGTCTGTTTGGCCGGGATCGACCGCGCAGATGCCGGCGTGGAAGCGCGGTGACATCGGGACCGCCGCGGCCATCAGCGGACGCAACATGCGCGTTCTCAACTCCAGGATCAGCGCCTCGACCTGTGCCGCGGCCGGCATATCGACGACGAAGGCAAACCGCGTCACGCCCACGTGGTACACCGCTGCCACGCCATCCAGTGCGGCACGAAGGCGCACACCGGCGCGCCGGATCAAGGCCTCAAGCGGACGCAGGCCCAGCACCTGGCCGACCTGGTTCGCGCGCGGGATGTCGAGGATGTCCACCGCAACGGCGTAGGCCGTTCCTTCGGCGCACCGCGCGAGGATGCCGGGCAGATCCGCATGGAACTGGTGCCGGCTTGGCAGGCCGCTGACCGGATCCAGCCGACCGGACATCGCGCGCAGCTCCAGCTGGGCGATCACCAGCTCGGCCAGGGTGGTCAGTTGATCCTGGTCACCCGCATCGAACGTGCGCGGGCGTGTGTCCATGACGCACAGGGCCCCGATGGCGACCCCGTTTCTGGCCACCAGCGGTGCGCCTGCGTAGAAGCGCAGGTGCGGGCTGTGCGCGACCAGCGGGTTGTCGCGGAAACGGGGGTCCTGGCGGAGATCCGGGACCACCAGCACGCCATCGGAGGTGACGGCGTGGGCGCAGATCGAGGCGCGGATGTCGGTCTGCGCCATGGGCAGACCGATCCGGGACAGGAAGCGCTGCTGCACATCCCCGAGGATCGATACGAATGCGACCGGAGCATCGAAGGTGTAGCCGGCAAGCGCGGTGAGCCGATCCAGCGCAGGCAGGGACGCCAGTCCATCGAGCTGCATGGCACTGAGGACCGCGCTGCGTTCGTCGCGTTGTGAGGTGGGGGGACTCATTTCACGCTATACGGATGAAACGCGCACCTGGATGCGCTTACCAGTCGGTCGGCGCGTAATCCTTGAGGAACTGGCCCCAGACGTGCTCGCCGGTGTTGATGCCGTGGATGATCGGGTCGACGATGCGGGCGGCGCCGTCGACGATATCCAGCGGCGGATGGAAGCGCTCTTCCTTCACCTTCTTGGCCGCGATATCCGCCGGATCCTCGTCGGTCACCCAGCCGGTGTCCACGCTGTTCATGTGGATGCCGTCGTTCTGGTAATCGGCCGCCGAGGTGCGCGTCATCATGTTCAGCGCCGCCTTGGCCATGTTGGTATGCGGGTGGCGGGTGGTCTTGAAGTTGCGGTAGAACTGCCCCTCCATCGCCGAGACGTTGACGATGTGCTTGTCGCGCTCCGGCGTGCGCAGCATCAGCGGCTTCAGGCGCGCATTGATGATGAACGGCGCGATGGCGTTGACCAGCTGGGTTTCCAGCAGCTCCACCGAGGGCACTTCGGCCATCAGCATGCGCCAGGAGTTGCGCCCGCGCAGATCGACCTGCTGCAGGTCCTGGTCCAGGCGGCCTTCCGGGAACAGATGCTGCTGGGCCACCAGCTCATCGTCCAGCAACGGCACCTGCGACAGCTCGGCGGCACGGGTCAGCCCGTTGGCGGCATTGAAGTCGCGCCCCTGGACCACCGGCAGCGCGGCCGAGGCGGTGGTGCCGAGCAGTTCGGCACTGCGCAGGCCTTCGTAATCGCCGATCAGCTTGCGCAGCGTGTCCGGCACGTCCTGCAGCGGCGCGGTTTCGCCGGCCATCATGTGCGCATAGAACTGCGGCGGGCGGCGTACGGTCTGGCAGGCGTTGTTGATGATGAAGTCCAGGCGCGGGCGGGTGGCCAGCAACTCGTTGCAGAAGGCCTCCACGCTGGGGGTGTGGCGCAGGTCCAGGCCGTACACCTGCAGGCGATGGCCCCACTCGGCGAAATCCGGCTCTTCGGCGTAACGTGCGGCCGAATCGCGCGGGAAGCGCGTGGTCACGATCAACTCGGCGCCGGCGCGCAGAAGCTTCAGGCCGGCCTGGTAGCCGATCTTGACCCGGCCACCGGTCAGCAGCGCGACGCGCCCGGTCAGATCCGCGGTCTCGGTGCGCTTGAAGAAGTTCAGCTGGGCACAGGCCGGGCACATCTGGTCATAGAAATGATGCAGCTGGGTGAACTTCTGCTTGCAGACATAGCAGTGGCGCAGTTCCGGCGAATGCACCGGCTCCGGCGCGGCGGCAGCATTCTCACCGTTGGAGGCGTCATGCAGGCCGGCGGCGTGCGGCGGGAAATAGTTCGGGGTGCTGAACACCGGCTTGCGGCGCAGGGCCCGGATGCCGGTCTGCTCCAGCAGCGCCTCGGCCTTGGCCACCTTCTCCTGGTGGCGCGCCTTGGCCTGCTGCTTCAATTTCGCCCGGCGGGCCTTGGGTTCCGGGTGGTAGACCTTGGCCACCACCTGGTGCAGGCGGACGCGGTCAGCCTCCGGCAGCGTATCGAGCACGCTGCGGTCGGCTTCGATGGCCTCCAGCAGGTCCAGCGCGGTGCGCAGGCGGTCGGTCAGGGGCAGGTCGTCGTCGGCAAGGGGCAGGGCGGTGGTATTCAATTCAAATCCGGGAAAGCGGCAGGATGACGGGCAGGGTCCGCCGCGCGATGGCCGCCTGAAGGGGGGCATCCGCCAGCAGGCCGGGGCATACGGTGGGCCGCTATTGTCCCTGATCCTGCGATTTGGTGCTCAGCGGTGCCCGCTGGCTCCACATCGGCTCCACATCGCGCCCCATAGAGTTGCTTTCACCCCATCAATGGCCTTCCCCGTGAGCCTGCAGACCTCTGTGTCCCATCCGCTTCCCCGGCGCCCGTTACCGGACAGTTGCCACTTCGAGCTGCTGGATGTGAGCGCGCTGCAGGACCCGAGCAGCGGCCGCATCGTGCATCTGTATTCGATGGTGGCGCGGTGCCTCTCCTGCGAGATCGTATTCAGTGCGCGGGAAGGGGACGGATTCGTCAGCACGTCGGCAGCGCGCCTGCTGCGCTGCCCCACCGGGTGCGGCGAACAGTCTCTGAAGGGGGCCGCATTGCGCCAGTGGGGTGTCGGGGGCGCCAGCCGGTCCTGAGCCGGAGCGCGCTGCCAACGTGGTCGGTCGACGTCAGTCGGCTTTGAGTGAGGCCTGCAGTGCAGTCGCCAGCGCGGCGTCACCATTCACCAGCTCCGTCCACTTCAAGGTGAGGCCGTTGCGTTTTCCCTTCGGCACCAGCTTCAGTCCCGCTGGGTCGATGGTCAGCGTATAGGCCTCCTCGCCGATCTGGACTTCCCTTCGCACGGGTTTATCAAGTGGCGTCATGAGGGATCACGGCTTCGGCGGCGATTCGCGTTTCGGCGCTGGCGAGGTCTCGGTGCCATGCCCGGAGTCCTGTTCCTCGGCGGCGGCCGTTCCACTGCCACCCCCCGGCACATTGCGCGACGCATCACTCGTGGCAGGCGTCGCGGCAGGCTGCTCGATCGTATCGGCGTGCTTTCCCTGATCGGGGTGCTCGGCCTGGCTGCAGGCAGACACGGCCATCGCCGCAAGGGCGCTGAGCAACACGGTTCGCATGGCGATTCTCCGGGAGTGATACGAATTCGGCTTTGTAACGCCGTGGCTGTTGCTGATGCGTGATCACCTCGTTGATCACTCTTTGACGACAGCCGCATGGAGTACCCTTGCCGCCGTCGATGCTTAGCCGTGCCGTGGTCTGCGGGCGGGGAGCCGGCGTGTTACGCGTGTTACGGAGCAGAGTTGACATCATGAGTATTCCCGAGGGATTGGACGACAATCGGCGGGGGCAAGGCCTCACACGGAGAGGCTTCCTGCTTGCGGTCGGTTCGGTGTCGCTGCTCGCGGCCTGCCGCGACAAGGCAGCACCGAGGACGACCGAGGCCGCGCCTGCTCCTGTCGCCAAGGCCGATCCGGCCTTCCTCGATCTATCCCGCGCCCTGACCGGCAAGAACGATCTGGATCCCGCCACCGCGGATCGGATCGAAAAAGCATTCGCTACCCTTCAGCCCGACCTGCATGCCCAGTTCCCGGCCCTCGTCACTTTGGCGGGCCAGGTAAGCGGCGCACAGGCGCTGGTCGATGCTGCCGGCGATGCCAAACCCGCCGCGCTGGCCATCATCACCGCCTGGTACACCGGCACCGTGGGCAAGGGCGTCCACGCCGTGACCGTCTCCTATCGCGATGCGCTGATGCAGCGCTGCGTGGACGACGGCCTCTCACCGCCGACCTATGTCCAGGGCGGCCCCGCCTGGTGGACCGCTGCGCCGCCGGCCCCGATTCGAGCCCACGCATAAGCCTGCGCGGTTCTCTTTTCCCTGTTACTGATCTGGAATCCCTCTCATGAAAGCTCCGGTTTTCCGTGATGGCGACGTCGATGCCGACGTCGTGATCGTCGGCTCGGGCGTCGTCGGTGCATTGATCGCCCACCAGCTGGTGCGCGCTGGCAAATCGGTCCTGGTCCTCGAGGCCGGTCCCCGCCTCAACCGCTCGGATGTGGTCGAGAACTGGCGCAACGTCAGTTTCGAACGACGCATCGGCAGCGATTTCCAAGGGCCGTTCCCGCAGTCGAAATTCGCGACGGCGCCGCTGTATTTTCCCGCCAACGATTACGTCGGCCTGACCGGGCCCGATGCCAGCAGCTTCCACCAGGGCTTCATCAAGGCGGTGGGGGGCACCACCTGGCACTGGGCGGCGTCGTGCTGGCGCCACCTCCCGGTGGATTTCAAGATGCAGTCCGCCTACGGCGTCGGCCGCGATTGGCCGATCAGCTATGAGGATATCGAGCCTTACTACTGCCGCGCCGAGGAGGCCATGGGCGTGTCCGGGCCGAACGACCCGGCGCAGCAGAGTCCCTCGGAGCGATCCAAGCCCTACCTGGCCGACATGATTCCGTGGGGCAACGGCGACAAGGTGTTCGCCGAGGTGGTCAATCCACACGGCTACAACCTGGTGCCGATTCCGCAGGGACGCATGATCAAGCCGTGGAATGACCGGCCTGCCTGCTGCGGCAACAACAACTGCCAGCCGATCTGCCCGATCGGAGCCATGTACAACGGTGTGCATACCGTCCAGGCCGCCGAGGCACTGGGCGCCAAGGTATTGGCCGAATCGGTCGCGTACAGGATCGATACCGACGCGCAGAACCGGGTGACCGCCATCCACTGGTATGACAGCGACAAGGTCAGCCACAAGGCCACCGGCCGCAGTTTCGTGATCGCCTGCAATGCGCTGGAAACGCCGCGCCTGCTGCTGCTGGCGGCCAACGAACAGAACCCGAACGGCATCGCCAATTCGTCCGACCAGGTCGGCCGCAACATGCTGGACCACTCCGGCTTCCACTGCTCCTTCATTGCGGACCGCCCGATCTGGCTGGGCCGTGGGCCGGCACAGTCCAGCTGCATGGTCGGCCCGCGTGATGGCGCGTTCCGCTCGGAATACTCGGCGACCAAGATCATCCTCAACAACATCAGCCGGGTGGCCATCGCCACCGACCAGGCACTGAAGATGGGGCTGGCCGGCGAGGCGCTGGACGCAGAGATCCGACGCCGCGCGATCTACGGGGTGGACCTGTCGATCAGCCTGGAACCGCTGCCGGATCCGAGCAACCGCCTGACGCTCTCCAAGACCCGCGTCGATGGTCATGGCCTGGCCTGCCCGGACATCCATTACTCGCTGGGGGATTACGCGCGCAAGGGCTACGACAAATCCTGCGAGCAGCTGCGGCACATCGGCAAGCTCTTCAATGCTGAAGAGTTCGTCATCACCACGGCCCTCAACGCCAACAACCACATCATGGGCTCGACCATCATGGGCGCCGATCCGCGCGATTCCGTGGTCGACGGCGATTGCCGCGCGCATGACCACCCGAACCTCTGGCTTCCCGGCGGCAGCGCGATGGTCTCGGCCAGCGTCGTCAACAGCACCCTGACGATGGCCGCGTTGGCGCTGCGCGCAGCCGACGCGATCGAGCGTGCGGCATGAAGACCTTCCTGCTCATCGCATTGGGCCTGCTGGCCGGCGCCAGCCAGACCGTGCGTGCCGACGACACCATCGAGCGGGGCCGCTACCTGTCGGTGGCCGCCGACTGCGTGGCGTGCCACACCAGCCCAAAGCAGGGCAAGCCGTATGCGGGCGGTTACGCGATCGCCTCGCCGCTGGGCGAGATCTGGGCCAGCAACATCACCCCCTCCAAGAGCCATGGCATCGGCAACTACACCGAGGGGGACTTCGCCAAGGCGGTGCGCGAGGGCGTACGCAAGGACGGTGCGCACCTGTACCCGGCGATGCCCTACACCTCATACGCGAAGATGACCGACGAGGACATCCACGCGTTGTACGTCTACTTCATGCAGGCGGTCGCGCCGGTCGACGAGGAAGCGCATACGACCGAGCTGCCATTCCCCTTCAGCGTCCGCTCGTCCATGGCGGTGTGGAATCTGCTGTTCCTGGACAAGACCCCCTTCAAGCCGGATCCGGCGCAGAGTGCGCAGTGGAACCGCGGTGCGTATCTGGTCGAAGGCCTGGCGCACTGCTCCAGCTGCCACACGCCCCGCGGGCTGATGATGCAGGAGGTGGGCAGCAACGCCTTTGCCGGCGGCTCGCTGGGTGACTGGTATGCGCCCAACATCACCTCGCACCCGATCAGCGGGATCGGTGGCTGGACCGATGACGAACTGGCCCGCTACCTGAAGACCGGCCGGGTGGAAGGCAAGGGGCAGGCGGGCGGCGGCATGGCCGAGGCGGTGAGCAACAGCCTCTCCAAGCTGCGCGATGAAGACATCAGCGCGATCGTGACCTACCTGCGCACGGTGCCTGCGGTGGCCGACAAGGCCGCCACCCGCGCCGCGTTTGCCTGGGGCGATTCCGCCCAGGCGCCGGGTGAGCACGCGGTGCGCGGCACGGGCGCGCCGATCACCTCCGGCGCGGTGCTGTACTCCGGCCTGTGCGCAAGCTGTCACGGCCCGCAAGGGGAGGGCAGCAAGGACGGCTACTACCCGTCGCTGGTGCACAACAGCACCGTCGGCATGACCCGTCCTCAGAATCTGGTGGCCACCATCATCGGCGGCATCGACCGCGAGGTGGATGGCCACCACGTGGTGATGCCGCATTTCTCCGAGGGCTCGTACGTCCAGGCGTTGAGCGATGCCGACATCGCGGCCGTCGCGACGTATGTACGGACCAGCTTCGGCCCCGGCGATCAGGTCACGGAAGCGCAGGTTGCGCTGATCCGCGACGGCGGTGAGAAGCCGTTGCTGGCCAAGATCGCACGCCTGTGGCTGCCGCTGCTCATCCTCGGGCTTGCGGCGTTTGTCGTGGTGATCCTGATGGTGCGACGCGCCTGGAAGAAACGCAGGCTGCGGAGGGCCTCGACATGAAACACACCCCTTATCTGATCAGCCTCGGGCTGATGGTGATCGCCGCCAGCCTGCCGGCCCGGGCCGCCGCCACCGACGCGCCCAAGCCTAAACCGGTGGACACCATCGCCCAGACCCCGCTGAGCGCGGACTGGGCGGCCCGGCTATGGCTGCAGGACCGCGGCGTGACCCCGAGCGCCCGCGTCGTGATCGCCACGGGCGTCAACAGCGATGGGTACAAGGGCACTGGCTGGTCCACCGCCGAGCACGTCGATTTCGGCGCCATGATCGATACCGGCAAAGCCTTCGGCGTTGACGGCACGATGCGCGTGGTGTTCTCCGACCGCTTCGGCAACGCGGTCAACGACCGCTCGACCGGCTCCTACGTACAGAACCAGGCCTTCTACGGGCAAGGCCAGAACCTGCGCTTCAATGAGCTCTCCTACGAGCGCTGGCTGCTGGACAAGCGCTTGAGCCTGAAGGGCGGTTTCTACTCGATGGGCAACGACTTCGGCGGTCTGCCCTACACCTGCAATTTCAACAACAATGGCCAGTGCGGCCATCCGCTGGGCCCGATCTACAGTTCCGGCTGGCTGGACAACCCAACCGGGCAGTGGGGCCTGCGGGTGAAATGGGCCGATCCCTCCGGCTGGTACGCGCAGACCGGCATCTACGATGTCGTTCCGATGCGCAAGCAGGCGGGCAGCGGCTTCCGGGTATCGGACCGCGGCAAGACCGGCCTGTTCCTGCCCGTGGAAGTGGGCTACAGCCACGGCAACACCGGCGAGCACTACGGCGGCACCTACAAGGTCGGCTATTACCTGGACACCTCCAACGCCGACGACATCGGCAATCCAGCCGCACCGCGCGCTTCCCATCGCAGCGGCTCGTACCTCCAGCTGGCGCAGCGCGTGCTCAAGCCCGAGGGCGACACCGTACGCGGGCTGTCGGTATTCGGGGTGGCTACACGCGCGGATGCCAAGACCGGCCTGATGCGTTACTCGTGGGAAGCCGGGCTGAGTTGGCGCGGCGTGGTGGCCTCGCGCGAAGACGATGTGCTGAGTCTGGCCTGGACCCGCTTGGACATCTCCGACCGCCTGGCGCAGTACCAGCGCATTACCGGCAAGGACGTGCAGAGCAACGAACAGTTCGTTGAGCTCAATTACGGCGTGCAGGTGACCCCGTGGCTGATCCTGCGGCCCGCCGTGCAATACGTGGCGCGCCCCGGTGCGTACGAGAGCCGGCCGGACAGCTGGGTGTTCACGCTGCAGGCGCAGGCGACGCTGTGAAGACGTCGCCCGCGCGGGTCTGCGGCGGCAGGCGGGTGCTGCATTCGGCGCCGCAAGCGGAGCGGGGTGGGGTGGCGGCGGTCGCGCTCATCGCGCAGCGGGCGGCGGCCGCCCCGTCGCCCCGCTCAGTGGCTGGATGCCTGTACTCGACCCGATGACGGGTCCTGCGTGGTCAGCGCTTCCGCCACCCGTTGCTGCAACAGCCTGATATCGAAGGGCTTGGTCACGAACGGCACCTGTTGATGCTCACGCGGCACCACCTGGTAGTAGACCGCGGAGGCGAACAGGAAGGGCGTGCCCAGCGCGGCCAATCGGTCCGCAACGGGAAACACCGGTCCATCCCGGAGTTCCACGTCGAGGATGGCCGCATCGAAGCGCTGGCCGGTGAGGGCGCTCAGCGCATCCGTCACGGAATCGGCGGTGACCACCGTATGTCCTGCGTCCTGCAGTACTTCGATGAACAGCCGGGAGAGCTCAACCTCGTCTTCGACAACCAGCACGGTGCGACCAGTAGATACAGCAGTAGAACGGTTCATGGGAATGCAGGAAAAGGGGGTGCGGGCATCGTGTGCCTGTGGGTGTCAACGACAAGGGAAGGGGCTTTGCCTGTCCGTTGACACCGCTGCCGGGGCTCTGCCGCCCCTGGGGCCAAGAGGGTAAAATAGCCTGCCGCTGCCCCCGCCGAGGCCCTTCGCAATGCCCTATACGAACCGCGACGCGATACAGCGGCTGCGCGAGCAGATCCCGACGTTTCGTTGCATCGTAGGGTGCACGGATTGTTGCGGCCCCGTCACCGCATCAAGCGAAGAGGTGGCGCGCCTGCCGGTCAAAAGCGATGCCGAGCACGCTGCGGCACTGGCGGACCTGAGCTGCCCCTACCTGGGGAAGCAAGGCTGCGAGGTCTACGAAGAACGGCCCTTGATCTGCCGCATGTTTGGAACGACGCCCAGTCTTCGCTGTCCCAACGGCCAGCGGCCGGTCTACATGCTGGACGAGGCCGTGGAAGCCGAGATCCACCAGTTTCTGCGCAGCACCCGTCAGGTCCTGCTCTGACGGGTGCGGTGGCTGCGCACGATGCCTCGCCTCAGCTCGACCTGCGGGGGCCCAGACGCCAGATGGCGAGGCTGCCGTACAGCACCAGCAGCGCCACCAGCGTCCACAGTTCGTGGCTGACCTCGCTGAGGCTGGCATCCATCTGGTTCAAGCGCACCATCAGGTTGATGCCGGGCGTGGTGGGCAGCAGATGTGCCAATGCGACCAGCGCGGGCGGTGAGGTCACCGCCGGCCAGGACAGGTTGGCGAGGAAGAACAACGGGATGGAGCAGGCGATGACGACCTGGAACGCCCGTTCGCGGGTAGCGAAGTAGCTGCCGACGAACAGCCCGAACGCCACCGTGGCCGCGATGAACAGGGTGCCGCCCAACAGCTGCCCGAGCGGATTGCCGCCGCGCGGATAGTCCTGCACCCACGCGGTGAACCCGGCGTAGTAAAGCAGGCCGAGCAGGCCGATCGCACCGAAGCCGACCGCCATCCCGGCCAGCGTCGGCAGGTCGAAACGCAGCCGCCGGCCCAGCGCCAGCCGCCGCGCGCCAAGCAGCACGCCGATGCCCATGAGCAGGGTCTGGTGCACGATCAGTTCGGCCACGCCGGGCACGATGGCGCTGCCGTAGCCTTCCTGCGTGTTGAACAGTGGTCGCTGCACCAGCGTGATCGGCGGTGCCTGCGGCGCGCCCATGAAGGCGGCCTGGGACACCGCTGCTTCGCGGGCGAACGCGGTCAGTGCATCGGCCACGCCGCCAAGCACCCAGCTGGCGCGGCCCAGGTAGGCGCCGTTGCCCATCAGCACCAGATAGCCATTGCCACCGCGCAGGATGTCGCGTTCGAGGTTGGCGGGAATCAACAGGATGCCCTCGGCCCGGCCGGCCTCCATCTCATCGCGGGCCTGGTCGATGCTCGCCGGCTGATCGACGATGCGGACCGTGCGCAGGGCATCCACGCGCCGCAGCAGTTCGCGGCTGGTCGCGCTCTGGTCGTGGTCGACCACCACGATGGGCAGGTTGCTCGCCACCTGGTGGCGGTAGGCGGCCGGGTAGAAGAACGAGTAGAGCACCACCGCGCCAACCATCAACACCACCGCATAGCGGTCGGTGAGGACCGTGCGCAGGGTCAGGCGCAGGCTGCTGCCGAAGCGGCTCATGCGCCGACCCCGGAGGATGCGACGGGCGCGCCCGGATCGGCAGCCCGCGCGGCAGCGATCAAGCGCCAACCGCCGATGCCGCCGGCCACGAGCACCATCAGCACCAAGGTACCCAGCGGCCACAGGGAAACACTCCACGGCGCGCCCACGAACTGCTGCTGGGTCTGCAGTTTGACGTAGGCGGTCAGCGGCAGCAGCGCGTTCCAGATGCGGGTGAACAATGGCGCATCCACCACCGGGAACGTCGCCCCGGAAAATGCCAAGGCGGTCCCGATGCTCAGGCCGATCGCGGAGAGCGAGCTGCCCATGTCGCGGGTGAGCCCGACAAACAGCAGTGCCACCGCTGCGCAGGCCAGATAGAACAGTGGCTGACCCAGCATCAACAGCAGCGCACTGCCGGCGATGCCGTCGCCACGGACCAGGGCAAGGTAGAGCACGCCGAGGGCGCCGTAGACCGAAAACAGCACGACATAGGGCGCGATCTTGCCGGCGATGGCCGACCACGGCGCCTCGCCGAGCCAATCGCGCAGGTGGCCGTCGCGCACTTCGCGCCCCAGGCTGGCCGCGACCGCCAACGCCAATCCCAGCGACAGGACCGCCGGGAACAGCAATGGCAGCAGGAACAGCTCATAGCTGCGTGCCGGATTGTGCAGGATGTCCGACTGCACCGCGATCGGCGGCGCGCGCAGCTTGGCCGGACCCACCTGCTTGGCGATGCGCTCGCCCAGCAGCCGTGTATTCCACGCGCCGACGGCCTCGACGATGTCGCGCACGGCGGACTGGCCGGTGGTGAGATAGGTGGCGTTGTAGTAGGCGAACACCGTGCCCTGTTCGCCACGCAGGGTGTTGCGGGTCGCATCGCGCGGCACCAGCACCACGGCGAACACGTCCAGCCGCCGCAGTTGGGACTGCGCATCGGCCAGACTGATCGGCTGGCTGGCGACGCGCACCCCGGGGCTGGCATCAAGCATCCGGGTCAGTTGCCGGCTCTCGGCACTGCGGTCCAGGTCGACCACGGCGATGGGGATATCACGCATCACCGAGGCCGCGAACAACCAGGCCATCACGCCCAGCATCAGCGCCGGCAGCAGGGTGACCAGCAGCAGATCGGCCCGGTCCTGCCGCAGGTGGCGCAGTTCGCGTTGGAGCGAGGCCTTCATGCCTGCCCACACCGAGCGGTTCATCCCTGCGGCCACGCGAACAGCACGCTCATCCCCGGTCGGAAACCTTCGATACGGGCGACCGGGCGCAGCCGGATCTCGAAGCTGCGCACGTCATAGCCGGATGACTGGCGGGTGGCGCGCCAGGTGGCGTAATCGCCCGCCGGATTGATGAAATACACCTCGAATTCCGCATCGCGAGCCAGCGCGGGAACACTGCCGCGCAGCCGGCTGCCCACCTTCAGGCCGCGCATCTGCGACTCGCGCAGATTCACCGAGACCCACATGTGGTCGATGTCGACCAGGGTAAAGACCGGGTAGCCGGCCGGCACCAGTTCACCGATATCGGACATGCGCTTGTTGATCTCGCCGGCCACGGGGGCGCGGCCGTTGACCTCATCGCGGGCCGCATTGACCTCGGCCACCGCGCCTTGTGCCTGGCGGACCTGGCCCTGCGCCGCGCGCTTGTCCTGGTCGCGGGCGCCGGCCAGCGCCTGGTCGTACTGGGCACGCGCGGCGTTGGCAAGCTCGCGCGAACTGCGCGCCTGGGCCAGTGCTTCATCACGCTTCTGCCGGGTCATCACGCCTTCGTTGAACAGGTTCTGCACGCGCTGATACGTCGCATCGGCCAGGGTCGCACCCGCCTCGGCGCGTTTCCAGTTGGCCTGGGCGGCACGGATGTCCTCGCTGCGCGCGCCTTCGTCGGCCTTGTCGGCCACCGCACGGGCCGCTTCCAATGCACCGTGCGCCTGTTCTTCCTTGGCGGCCACTTCCGGGCTGTCCAGCACGAACAGCACCTGGCCGGCCCTGACCCGGTCGCCCTCGCGGACCTTCAGTTCGGCCAGCCGGGCCGTGATCTTGGCGGCCACGTTGATCGTGTCGGCGTCGGCCATGCCCTGCAGCTGCTCGGCCGGGGTGCGCCAGGCCAGCCACAGGCCGACCACCACCACGACCACCAGGGCCAGACCAATGAGGAGGCCCGCCTTGCGCTTCTTCGGCGGCGGTGCGTCGCCCGCGGCCTGCAATGTGTCATTCATGCGCGATCACCTCGTCGCCCCGGCGGCGGAATTCTTCATATCGGTCCATCTGTCCACTGATCTCCAGCAGCTGTGCCAGCGCCACGTCGTATTGATAGGCGGCCTGTGCGCGTTCGACCTGCGCGCCGCCGAGCCCCAGCCGTGCATCGATCACGTCCAGCGAGGTCGCCTGGCCTTCGCGGAACGCCAGTTCCTGCAGCCGCAGGTTCTCACGGTTCTGTTCGATGCTGCTGTCCAGCAGCAGGAACTGCTGGCGCGCAGTATCCAGTTCGTACCAGGCTTTGCGGACACCCAGCGTCACCTGGTTCTCCGCTTCGCGCAGCCCGGCTTCGGCCTGCTCCTGCTGCGCGCGGGCGGCACTGATCTGCGCCGGGCGCGAATTGGGAGAAAGGAAGGTGTACTTCAGGCCGATACCGAAGGCCCAGTCGGGATCGGTCAGCATTTCGTCGCGCCGGCGGAAATCGTACTGGCCGAACAGGAAGATGGTGGGCTTGAGCTTGGCCTGCTGCACGCGCACGCCTTGTTCGGCCTGCGCCACCAGGGCGCGCAGGCGGGCGATCTGCGGCTGCCGGGCCTGGGCCTCGCGCTCAAACGTGGGCAGCGCGCCAATCGGCGCGCGATGCACGAACAGCGGCGACACCGGGCGGACCTCGCCGCCGCTGCGGAGCAGGGTGGCCAGCGCTGCCTTCAAGGTCTGCAGATCGTTGAGCGACTTCTGGTAATCGCGCTCGGCCTTGTCGCGGGCCACGTTGGCCTGCAGGCGCTGGGCGCGGGTGGCAAAGCCCTCGCGCTCCAGTTTCAACGCATCGTCAAGGTGGCGCTGCAGGCCATCGCGCACATCACGGCGCACATCCACCGCCTGCTCGGCGAGGCGCTGACCGAAATAGGCCTGGGCCAGCTGCACGCTCAGCGATTGGCGCTGCGACTCGCGCTCCGCGCTGGCCTGGTCGGTAGCGCCGGCCGCCGCCTGCTGCGCCGCCGGGATCAGGCCGCCGGTATACAGCGGCAGCACCGCGGTCACCACCGGGCGGGTACGCCAGTCGCGCTCGGTGAACTCCAGCGGGGAGTTGATACCGAAGGCCTCGGCGACCGGGGCGAGCGAACCCAGGGGAAGCGTCAGCGTCTTCTGGAACTGCAGGCGGCGCACTTCACCGGTGATCTCCGGCAGCCGCAGCAAGCGGGTGGCGTCCTGAAGGTCCTGTTTGTTGCGCACCGACGCGTCCGCCGCTGCCAGGGCATCGGAGACCTGTTCCAGCCGCTGCTGCGACTGCTGCCAGTCCAATGCAGGGATCGCAGCGCCGTCAGGCACGGTCTGGGCTAGGGCAACGCCGCTACACAGCAGCAGGGACAGACTGGAAAGTCCTTTTAACGCGCGCGTTGGCGGCCAATGCCGGCTCACGAGGGGGCAGCTCCATGGGGTGTGACGGCAAGAGGGTAGTGTGCGTCGCGTGAAGTGCGGGTCTTCACAACGGTGACCGGGGCAACCCGGACAGTGGCGCACTGCACATTGACAATTCTCCTATCAGGACGTTTATATCCCGTTCGGGATGGTTGGCCGCCGCACGGGTCAGCCCTCCCTTCGACGCTTTGCGTGCCGGCCCCTCGGGTCGGCCCGCACTTCAGTACGCCATTCAAGAGAGCACGACATGACAGCAGTGAAGGGTTGGCGGCGGTTTTGGCGATGGGTGAAGTGGATCCTGCTGGGTCTGCTGGCGCTCGTGATTCTCCTCACCCTCATCGGCGTGGTCTACGAGGCGCTGGCGCGACGCAGCGCTGCAACCGATCATCCACTGCGCGGTCAGATGGTCGATGTGGGCGGGCGCCAGATGCATATCGAGTGTCGCGGCAGCGGCTCGCCCACCGTGATCTTCGAATCCGGCCTCGGCACCGGCGGCACGATGGATTGGACGCGTGTACACGACCGGATCGCAGGCTTCACCCGCGCCTGTGCCTACGATCGCGCCGGTATCATGCGCAGCGATGCCAAGGACACCCCGCAGCGTGCGTCAGCGGTGGCCGATGACCTGCACGCCTTGTTGAAGGGCGCGGGCATCACCGATCCGCTGGTGCTGGTCGGCCATTCCATCGGCGGGCCTTACACCCGGACCTATGTGGGGCGCTACGGCGATCAGGTCGCCGGGCTGGTGATGGTCGACCCCTCGCACCCGGATCAGATTGCCCGGCTTGGCAGCGTAGTGAGCATCAATGTGCATCCGAAGAAGGTGTCACTGCTGATGCATACCGCGACGACACTGTCGCGGACCGGCCTGGTGCGCTTCCTGTTCTCGCGCGCCAATCATGGCCCGCGCCCCGAGGATGAGGCGGCGGAGATCACGGCCTTCTCCAGTGCCTCGGTCAAGGGCGCGACCGCCGAACTCGATGGTTTCGACAGCACCATGGACGATGCCCGTGCGGTCACGTCGTTTGGCGACCGCCCTGTGATCGTGCTGACCGCGCTGAAGCCGTTCAAGCCCGACGAGCTGAAGAAGATGGGCCTGACGGCGGAGGAGGGTGCCCGGTTCAAGCAGGAGTGGCGCACCCTGCATGCCGAGCAGGCTGCCATGTCGAGCCGCGGGCAGCAACAGATCGTGAGCGACTCCGGCCATTACATTCAGATCGATCAGCCTGATCGGGTGGTCGCTGCAGTCCGTGAAGTCGTGGATGACGTGCGCGCAGACGCGGGCACCGACAAGGAGATGAAATGATGAAGCGCACTCTGCTCTGGGCCGGTGTGTCGATGCTGTTTGCCGCCCACGCGGCCGCGGCTGACCATGATCTGGTGATCCGTGGCGGCCGCGTGCTCGACGGCGCGGGCAACCCGTGGGTCCGCGCCGATGTGGCGGTCAAGGATGGTCGCGTGGTCCAGGTGGGCCAGGTTCCGGGGCAGGGCACCCGCGAGATCGACGCGACGGGGCGTTATGTCTCGCCCGGCTTCATCGACATGATGGATCAGTCCGGCGCGGCGCTGCTCAAGGACGGCGCTGCCGAGAACAAGTTGCGGATGGGCGTGACCACGCTGATCGGCGGCGAGGGCGGACCGCCGGTGCCGGCAGCGGGCATGCCGGCATACTTCAAGCAGCTGGAAACGCAGGGTATCGCGGTCAACTTCGGCACCTACTACTCCTCCACCCAGGCCCGCGTGCATGTCATGGGCGATGCCGCCGGTGCGCCGACCCGCAAGCAGCTGGATGCCATGGGCGAGCAGGTCAAGATCGCGATGGAGGCCGGCGCGTTCGGTATCTCCAGCGCGTTGATCTATGCGCCCAGCAGCTTCCAGAGCACCTCGGATCTGATCTCATTGGCCAAGGTGGCCGCGCAATGCGACGGCTTCTATGCGACGCATATGCGTGACGAGAGCGAGGGCGTGGTCAAGGCCATCGAAGAGGCCATCGAGATTGGTGAGAAGGGCGGGGTCAAGGTGGAGATCTTCCACCTGAAGGCGGCCTATGCCCCCGAGTGGGGCAAGCTGATGCCGCAGGCGTTGGCGACGATCAATGCGGCACGCGATCGCGGTGTCGATGTCGCCGCCGATCTGTATCCCTATACGGCCGGTGGCACCGGCCTGGAGATCATCGCGCCGAGCTGGGTCTGGGCCGACGGGCTCGAGAAAGGTATCGAGCGCGTACGCGACCCGAAGGTGCGCGAGCGCATGAAGAAGGAGGTCGCCGCCGGCTCGATGCCGGGCTGGTCGAACCTGGTGCATGCTTCTGGCGGATTCCAGAACGTGCGCCTGGCCAACAGCTTCAGCGACAAGTACCGGCGCTTCCACGGCAAGACGCTGGCCGAGATCGGCGCCGAGCTGAATCTGGACCCGGCCGACGCGGCCTGGGATATCGCGCTGGAGGGGCTGCCCAATCGCGCGGTCGCGCTGTATTTCATGATCAGCGAACAGGATGTGCAGCTCGCGCTGCGCCAGCCCTGGGTCAGCATCGGCAGCGATGCCGCGGCCGCGGTGAACTACGGTAGCGATGGCGCGATCGGTCTGCCGCACCCGCGTGCCTATGGCACGTTCCCGCGCATCATCGCCGAGTATGTGAAGCGCAATCACGTGCTGACGCTGGAGGATGCGGTCCGCAAGATGACCAGCTGGCCCGCACAGCGGATGGGGTTGAGCGATCGCGGGCTGATCCGCGAGGGGATGCGGGCCGATATCGTGCTGTTCGACCTGGATGCCCTGGACGACGTGGCGAGCTGGGACACCCCTGCCGGCGCACCGACCGGTATCGAGACCGTGATCGTCAACGGCGTGGTCAGCTTCGACGGCGGCAAGCCTACCGGCGCCCGGGCGGGCTCGGCGCTGCGCCACGCCTGCCGCACGCGCTGAGCCACGTGCGCACCCCACCCATTCCAGGACACACCTCATGATTCGACACACCTCCGGCTGGAGCCTTCTGGCCCTGGCGCTCGCCGCCTCCGCGCCGGCCCTGGCGGCGGCACCGCCGATCACCAGCGCGGACGATCTGGGTACCGCGGTCTCGGCGCAGATTGCATGTGCTGGCATTTTTGTGGCCAACCGCACCGAAGCCGACGTGCTGCGCGATGACATCCACGCGCTGGCACCGTTCACCAGAACGGTCGCGCTGTCGGTGGACCGCAAGGCCGGCACGGTCACCGCGTCCGCGCCCGGCACGCCGACCCGCACCGCGTTGTATCGCCCGGCGGTCGGCTGCACCTTGACCACCGGCGATGTCCCGCTGAAGGCCCTCAACACACAGGCGGCGCGGCTCAAACCCCTGGCTCCCTTGTCGGCGCGCCCCTGGCCCCAGGGCGACGCACCCGTGCCTGCGCTGCAGGCGGCGGCTGAAGCGAAGCTCGACCGCGCCGCACTCGATGCAGCGGTGAGCGCTGCCTTCGATGAGCAGAACGTGGGCGGCTACCCCGACACGCGGGCGATCGTGGTGGTGCAGGGCGGGGCGATCGTCGCCGAACGCTATGCGCCCGGCTTCAACCAGAGCACGCGCATGCTGGGCTGGTCGGCCACCAAGAGCATCATGGGTACGCTGGTCGGCCTGTTGGTCGATGACGGTGTGCTCAAGCTGGACGAGCCGGCACCGGTGCCCGAGTGGAAGGGCGCCGGCGACCCGCGCGGCGCGATCACGCTTCGCCAGTTGCTGACGATGTCCAGCGGCCTGGCGTTCGTGGAGAGTTACAAGCCCGGCAATGACTCGATCAAGATGTTGTTCGAGGCTGGCGACATGGGTGCGCTTGCGGCCGCCTTGCCGCTGGAGCATGCCCCGGGGACGTACTGGAGCTACTCGTCCGGTACGACCAACATCCTGTCACGGATCGTCTTCGAGGCCACCGGTGGCACGCTGGAAGGCATGACCCGGTTTGCCCAGACGCGGCTGTTCGCGCCCGCCGGGATGCGCAGTGCGTTGATCGAGCCGGATGAATCCGGCGTGCTGGTCGGCAGCTCCTATGGGTACGCGACGGCGCGCGATTGGGCGCGGTACGGGCTGCTGCATCTCAACCACGGGGAGGCGGGCGGCAAGCGGCTGCTGTCGCAGCAATGGCTCGACTTCGCAGTGACACCGACCCCGGCCTCGCCGCGGCCCTCGTACGGCGCGCAGCTGTGGTTGAACCGGGCTGAAGCCGGTGGAGAAGGGCGCAAGGTCCTGCAGGATGTCGCGCCCGATGCCTTCATGGCCATGGGCCACAACCATCAGATCGTGGCGGTGATCCCCTCGCAGGATGCTGTGATCGTGCGCCTGGGCTGGACGCCCGAGGGCCAGAAGTTCGACTGGAACAAGTACCTCTCGCAGATTGCGGCCGCGCTTGCGCCAGCCGCTACGCCATCGAAGTAACCCGCAGCGCAGCGCGAGGGGCGGGCGCCGAACCTGGCGCCCGTTGACATTTCTCTTGGCGGAGAACTAATGTCTCAATATGAGAATCACTCATCCTGAGGCAGGAAAACCAGATGTGCTTGATCAAGCTGTTGGCAACGCCCCCGATGATGTATGACCGTGCCGCAAACGGGGCGCACCTTTGATGGCCCGCCTGAAGCTCGGGATCGCCGTCGACGCACTGCGCCTGGCGGCACCCTTCCGCATTTCCAGCCATGTGTTCGACAGCCGCTTGGCGGTCCTCGTCACCCTGGATGACGGCACGCATGTCGGGCGCGGCGAGGCGACCGGGGTCTACTACCTGGGCGAAGACGTCGAGAGCATGCGCATCCAGCTGGAAGCGGCGCGCGATGCGATCGAGGCACATCCCACCCGCGAGGAACTGCGTACGATCCTGCCGGCGGGCGGCGCGCGCAACGCGGTCGATGCCGCCCTGTGGGAACTGGAATCCAGGCAGGCGCGAACGCCCGTGTGGGCGCTTGCAGGGCTTGAGGCACCGCGGCCACTACCGACGACGTTCACCGTGGGCGCCGATGAGCCGGCCGCAATGGCGGCGGCGGCGGTCGCCTATCGTCAGGCGCGCTCGATCAAGGTCAAATTGACGGGCGATCTTGACCTGGACATCGCCCGCGTCGCGGCCATCCGCGCAGTACGGCCGGATGTGTGGCTGGGCGTGGACGCGAACCAGGGGTATCAGATCGGTGATCTGGACCGGCTGGCCACCGCCATGGTGGACGCCGGTGTCGCGCTGATCGAACAGCCGCTGGCCCGCGGGCGCGAGGCCGATCTCGATGGATTCGTCTCGCCCATTCCGCTCGCCGCGGACGAAAGCGCGCTCACCCT
Source organism: Stenotrophomonas maltophilia (assembly GCF_002205165.1). Taxonomy (GTDB): domain Bacteria; phylum Pseudomonadota; class Gammaproteobacteria; order Xanthomonadales; family Xanthomonadaceae; genus Stenotrophomonas; species Stenotrophomonas maltophilia_N. Next base: position 166,687 of record NZ_NIVS01000032.1, read on the forward strand.
GGCCGACGTGGACGGCCTGAGGGGGCGCTTCAACGTCTTCAACATCAAGCTCGACAAGTGCGGCGGCCTCACCGAGGCGCTGCTGATCGCGGCAGCCGCGCGCGAAGCGGATCTGGGTGTGATGGTCGGCTGTATGGTCTGCAGCAGCCTGGGCGCTGCGCCGGGCTTCGTGGTCGGGCAGCGGGGCGATCTCGTCGACCTGGATGGGCCCACCTTCCTCAAGCAGGACCGCACGCCTGGCGTCGTGTATCGCGACGGCACGATCTGGTGCGACGAGGCGGTCTGGGGCGTTGGACGCTGAGGCGCGGGGCGCGCCCCTGGCGCACGAAGTCATGTCAATGCTGCGACGCAGGATTGACAGTTCTCTGAACAGGACTATTGTGTCCTACATGGGCTTGTAAGCAGCCATTCATCCCAGGAGCGTCATTGCCAGGCCGGCTCCCACCCCAGAACGCCGGGGTGCCCTGACTGCCGCATTCCGTGCCCATTGCCGTGGGCTCCCAGCTTCGCTACCGAGGTCTCATCACCATGAGTCACTGTTCGCTCCGAATGAACGCGTTGTCGCTGGCCTGCGCTGCAGGCATCCTCGCCCTGGGCTGCAGCGCCACGGCACTGGCACAGGTCGCCGCCGAGAATCCCGAGCGCGACGACGTGCACACGCTGGGCACGGTCACCGCCACCGCACAGAAGCGCGTGGAAGTGGTGACCGATATCCCGATGTCGATCAGCGTCATCAGCGAAGAGCAGCTCGATCGCCTGCAGGTCAACAACATGAACGACCTGGCCGGCCTGGTGCCTGGCCTGCAGATCACCAGCCTGGGCGCGCCGGGCCGCTCGACGATCTCGATCCGCGGCATCACGCCGATGGGCAATACCGCCTCGACCTCGATCTATGTGGATGATGTGCCGCTCACCGCGAATGGCTCGTTGTCCGGTGCCACCTCGGGCATGTTCGACCTGCTGCCCTACGATGTGCAGAACGTGGAAGTGCTGCGCGGCCCGCAGGGCACGCTGTACGGTGCCAGCGCGCTGGGCGGCGTCGTCAAGTACGTCACCAAGCGACCGGATCTGGAGTACTTCTCGGGCCGCGCCGGCGCCACGATGCGCGTCGTCGACGATGGTGGCGGGGTCGGCCATTCCGAGCGCGCCGCGGTCAACGTGCCGCTGGTGAAGGGGCAGCTGGCCCTGCGCGCCAGCTACGCCGAGCAGACCAGCCCGGGCTGGATCGACAACAGCGTCCTGCATCGCCGCGACACTAACGATGTGTACCAGAACGCCGGCCGCCTCTCGCTGCTGTGGAAAGCCTCGGACACGGTGGACGTGCTGCTCACCGCAATGCGCCAGGAAAACAAGGGCGACAATTTCGCGACCGTCGCACTGGACCCGGCCACGTTCAAACCGAAACTGCCGGGCTATTCGAACGAGTATCTGTTCCTGCAGCCGAGCACGATCAAGTACGACGTGTACGGCCTGACAGTGGATTGGGACGTGGGCTGGGCCGACTTCACCTCGGCCAGCAGCTGGATGAAATCCAACTCCTGGCGCCTGCAGGACCAGTCGGTCGAATACATTCCGCTGCTTGGGCAGAAGCCCGGCGTGGGTCCAGTAATGGCGTACGCCGGCCTGGACACGGACATCGAACTGAAGAAGTGGACCCAGGAATTCCGCCTGACCTCCAAGGGCGACAGCCGGCTGCAGTGGCAGCTCGGCGCGTTCTATACCGATGAGGATGCCGCCTATATCGAGCGGGGCAGTGCACTGAGCGCGGCCTTCAATCCGGTGCTCGACCTGTTCACTGCCTCGGTGCTGACCACCTATAAAGAAAAGGCGCTGTTCGGCAACGCCACCTGGAAATTCACCGACCGCTTCGACCTGGCCCTGGGCGTGCGCCATGCCCGCAATGACCAGGAGTTCCGCCAGACCCTCGGCGGCCCGCTGGGCGGTGACGGGGTGCAGCGGATCACCGAATCCTCGGAGAGCGTGACCACCTGGAGCGCCAGCCCGCGCTTGTTCCTCGGCGAAGACACCATGGCCTACGTGCGGGTGGCCACCGGCTACCGCGCCGGCAGCCCGAACCCCATCCTGCCGGCCGCGCCGGAGGTGCCATCGCAGGTCAAGTCGGACACTCTGATCAACTACGAAGCCGGCCTGAAGAGCCACTTCTGGGATCGTCGTGCCTTGGTGGAAGTGGCCGCCTTCCGGATCGACTGGGATGACATCCGCCTGAATCTGCTCACGGCCCAGGGCATCTCCTATGGCGTCAATGGTGGCGAAGCACGCAGCCAGGGCGTTGAATTCACCGGCGCTCTGATGCCCGTCGACGGGCTGCGCCTGAGCGGCAGCCTGACCTACACCGATGCCAAGCTGACCGCGCCGATTCCGCCGGCGCGCCCGGGCGGCCCCAATCAGGCCGAATCCGGTGCCCAGCTGCCGCAGGTGCCCGAGTGGGCCGGCAGCCTGCAGGCCGATTACCAGTTCCCGACGAGCGGCGAGTGGGGCTGGAGCGTCGGCGGCGCGCTGCGTTACTACGGCGAGCGTGCCGCATCGGTGGCATCGTCACAGTCCTTCGATCTGCCCAGCTACACCACGGTGGATCTGACCGCCGAAGTCAGCAGCCAGAACACGACCGTGCGCTTCTTCGTCACCAACCTCACCAACAAGGACATCTACGTGGCGGCCGGCAGGACGATTCCTGCAGCCGGTGCGCAGCAGTACCGCCGCTGGAACGCGGTGATGATGCAGCCGCGCACGGTGGGTGTGTCGCTGGATTACAGCTTCTGATCGAGCGGGGCAGGGCGGTGCGGCACCCTCGGGTGCCGTACTGGCCGATACGTGGCGCTGGAGCGGCTATGCTTGCAGGGGTCAGTTTCCCCCACCCGCAGGCCGCAGCACGATGAACACCAGAAGCTATTCCGTCCTGCTTGGCGCGGCGCTGCTGGTGTGCGCAGTGTTGCTTGCCGGTGGCTGTGCACGGACGAAGCGGGACACCGTGTTTTCATCGGGCACGCTGAAGGTCGTGGCCGTTACGGAAAGCCGGCTGGATATCAACGTCAGCAAGTACCAGCATTACACGACGTACGAGATTTACGTGGATGGCAGCAGGCTGTCAGACAAGGAATTCTCGACGCTCCTGCAGGATCCTGACGCCGTTGACGATCAGTTCGTGCATACCGACGCGGTGGTGCTGGACGAAGGCGCGGTACTGATGGCATCGCACAACCGCGACAGCTCACGGTGCTGGACAACGCGGCTTTTCGCGAGCGGCGGCAGGCCCATGCTGGAAAACGTCATGCAGGGGAGCGTTGATTGCGGCATCCGTCCGGCACCGCCGGGCTGGCGCGCACTCTACGGCGACCGCAGCGATCTCCTTCTGGTCCGTGAACACCCGTTCCAGGTGCATCCCATTGCGGGGTATTGGTACGTCCTGTGGATCGACGGCGACGTCGCCGCGCTCTACCAGAAGGATCGCGACCATGAGCGATTCGTCGTCAGGTTGGCTCGGATTTCCTCCGACACCACGCTTGCCGAACAGGCACTGCCGATGCACACCTACGCGGAGCCTGACCTTCTGTATGCCTCCCCTGAACTACGCCGGCAATGGCTGTTCGACAGCTTTACGGTGTCCATCGGGGATGCCCCCTCGATCCAGCCGCGGCCTGATCATCAACTGGACACGATCACGCCGGAGGTGTGGGCCGAGTACCAGGAGAACGACCGGCAGAACAAGGAACTCGATGCCCAGGCACGGGCCGCGGGTGACGCCTGGCGCCAGGCCCAGCGCCGCGAGGTGATGGACAAAGATGCGACGGAGCGTGACATCAAGGAGTAAGCCTTCACCGGCGTACCCCGCGGCTTGTTGGCAGGCGCCAGCGCGCTTAAGATCAGGCCACAACAGCGCGGCACTCAGGACTCACATGGACGTCTTCGTGCAACCGGTCGCCCCCGATCTTGGGGATCGCATCCTCAAGGTCAACCATGCTGGCGAGCATGGCGCCATCTGCATCTATAGCGGGCAGATTCTCCTGGCCCGTCTGACCGCGCCAGACATGTTGAATGAGCTGCGTGAGTTTCGTTCCCACGAGCGACGGCATCGGGCCATTTTCGGTGCTGAGCTGGCGCAGCGCGGGCGCGCTCGTTGCAGGAGCTACTGGCTCTGCGGTATCGGCGGCTTCGTCCTGGGTGCCATGACAGGGCTGCTGGGACGCGGGGCCATTGCGGCGACGACGACCGCCGTTGAGAGCGTGGTGCTCCGCCACCTTGAGCATCAACTCTCCGTGCTGGAGGGTCGTGACCCGGCCGCGGTGACGGCAATCTCGTCGATCATCGCTGACGAGCAGCAGCACCATGACCAGTCGCTCCAGCAGGCCCCGGCCGGCGCGTTCTGGCCCAGGGTTCTCAGCCCGATCGTCTCCAGCGCGACCGAAGCGGTCATCTGGTTGGGGATGCGGCTGTGATGCCGCCTGCCGAAAATGGAGCGATTTGGTATGTTGAGCCGGCTCAATCCCGGCATTCAAGAGGTCTGGTGTTTCAGTGATCGAGACCCGCCTGCTTCAACAGTTCATCGCCGTGGCCGAGGAACTGCATTTCAATCGCGCCGCCGAGCGGCTGCACATGGCGCAGCCGCCCCTGAGCCAGGCGATCCGCAAACTCGAGAGCGCCGTGGGTGCGCCGTTGTTCGAACGGACCCACCGCAGCGTGGCGTTGACGCCGGCGGGGGTCGCGTTCCTTGAGACGGCGCGCCGTACCGTGCAGTCGCTGGAGGCGGGTGTCGCGCAGACGCGGCGGGTGGCCCAGGGCATCGAGGGCCATCTGACCCTGACCTTCATCAACATCGCCCCGTATGCCGCGTTGCTGCAGACGCTGCGCCACTTTCGAGCGCTCAACCCGGGCATAGCCTTCACGATGCTGGAGGCCTCCACCCAGGAGCAGGTCAACGCGCTGGAACAGGGCAGGGCGGATATTGGCTTCATGCGCACGCCGGGCACCACGACGCCGCACCTGCGCATGGAACGGCTGTTGAGCGAACCGATCTGCGTGGCGCTGCCGGCCGGTCATCGGCTGGCGGAGAAGGCGAGCATCGAGCTGGCATTGCTCAGGGACGAAGCGTTCGTCGCCTCGCCCCGGACACTCGGCAAAGGATTTCATGACCAGCTGATCAGCCTGTGCCAGGCCGCCGGGTTCGTGCCCGACATCGTGCAGCACGGGCGGCAGATGCAGACCTTGATCGCACTGGTGGCGGCCGGGTTCGGTGTCGCCCTGCTGCCCGCTTCGCTGGCGATGGAAGCGCGCGAGGACGTGGTGTTCCGGCCACTCCAGGTGGAGGCGCCGGAGGATGCGTCACGGCTGGACCTGTTGATGGCGTGGAACGAAACCCGGCCGTCAGCGATCCGCGACCGCTTGCTACAGGCGGTCCTGCAGACGCGTTCTCCGCCCTGAGGTGATGAGACGCGCGGCGTCTTGCTGCGGTATGAAACCCGTCCTTCACCCGCGCATGGCCAGGCACTAGGCTTCTGCGGCCCTGCTGTGAAGGATCCGCCATGCCTGCTGCCATCTACGTGTTCTCGCTGTGCGCCTTTGCGTTCGGTCTGTCCGAGTTCGTCGTCGCCGGCGTATTGACCGCCATTGCCGACGACCTTGGCGCGCAGATTTCTCTCGTCGGGACGGCCATCGCCGCCTATGCCCTGGGCGCTGCCATCGGTGCACCGTTCATCACCGCACTGGTCGCCCATTGGCGTGACCGGCAGATCCTGCTGCTGGCCACTGCGTTGCTGGCGTTGGGCAGCCTGTTGATGAGCGCCTCGCCCAACCTGGTCACCCTGCTGGTCATTCGGTTTGTGGTCGGCCTCGGCCACGGTGTGTTCATGGCGGTGGCCTCGGACGCGGCGACCCGGCTGGTGGACCCGCAGCGGTCCGGTCGGGCGTTGTCGGTGGTGTGGATCGGGTTGACGCTCGCGCTGGCCTTCGGCGTTCCGATCGGGACCTGGCTGGGCAGCGCGTGGTCGTGGCGCGTGGTCTTCATGGCGATCGGCGTGCTCAGTTTGGCCGGCATGCTCGGGCTGGCACTGTGCATGCCGAGCGGCCATGCCGGCTCCACCCGATCCCGGGGCGGTGCGTGGAAGGGCGTGAAGGCCATCACCCACCCGCAGCTGCTGACGACGGCCGGCATCGGCGCGCTGGTCAGTGTCGCCACGTTCTCGTTCTTCACCTTCGTCTCGCCCTATCTGCAGCAGATCACCGCTGTGGACGTGCAGTGGCTGAGCCTGGGGATGCTGCTGTTCGGCACCTGCGCGATCGCAGGCAATCTGCTCGGGGGATGGCTGGGCGATGCGATGGACGGGGATCGCAGCCTCCGGCTGGCGTTGATCGCGCTGGCGTTGAACCTGATCGGGCTGTACGGCTTCGCACGTAACCCCGCCTTGATGATGCTGCTGATCGGCACGCTGGGCATCTGCTTCTTCTCGATCGTGACACTGCTGACCCTGCGTCTGCTCAGGCAGGCGCAACGGCTCATTCCCGCTTACAGCTCTGTGGCCGCGGGGTTGAACATCGCCTCGTTCAACCTTGGCACCGCGCTGGGCGGCGCCTTGGGCAGCCTCACGATCAGCTACGCGACGCTGGCCTCGGTACCGCTGACAGGCGCCGTGGCCGCGGTGCTGGCGGCGATCGTGTTGTATCTGCAGAAGCGAGGATTGCGCGCGCCGGCAGCCTCAACCGGCTGAGTGACGACTGAGAGCCCTCATCCACATACCTCCGTAAACAGCCGGGCGTAGTTGCTCCCCAGGATCTTTTCGATGCGTGCGTCACTGTGCCCGCGCTGCGACAGAAGCAGCGCCAGGCGGTCGAAGCGATCGGGTTGGTTGAGGTCGGGCAGGAAGGTGACCACATCGCCGCTTTCGCCAGGCGCGGAGATGCCGAGTCTGATGCGCTCCTCGACGACACTGCGCAGCCGCTCGCGGTACTCCGGGGTCAGGTCGATCGAGGAGATCATGCCATCGGTGCCCAGGCAGACGTGCTCCTCGCCACAGACGTTGACGGCGTGTTCGATGTGGCGGATCAGGTCCTCTGCCGTCGGCTGCCCCTGCTGGCGCAGGAAGGGCATCAGGTAGATGCCCGCGACACCGCCCCGCGCGGCAAGCAGGCGCAGTTCCTCGTCGCTCTTGTTGCGCGGGTTGGCGGCGAGCGCGGCACACCCGGTATGACTGATCGTGAGCGGGTGACGGGACGCTGCGATCGCGTCCAGCGTGGTGCGCTGGCCAGCATGCGAGAGGTCGATCAACCCTCGGCCGGCGTTGATCTTCTCGACCAGCTCGAGGCCGAATCGGCTCAGCCCCGCATTGGCCGGCTCAAGGCAGCCGTCACCGACCAGATTGCGGCGATTGTAGGTCAGCTGGTAGACGCGCACGCCCAGCCCATGGAAAGTATCGAAACGTTCAATGTCCTCGCCGAAGGGCGTCGAATCCTGGAACCCATAGATCACGCCAAGGCGCTCGGTGCGCTTGGCGTCGACAAGGTCCGCGCCGGTACGCACGAGGCTCAGGGCATCCCCGTGCAGCGCCAGCTGCCCGTTCCAATAGCCGATGTTGCGCATCGTCAGCGCATGGTCGTTGAGGTAGCTGCCCACGCCGCTGACCGTGATGGTGCAGGCCGTCAGGCCGGAGGCACGCGCGTCGGCCAGCGACCGTGCGTTCAGCGGCGCATAGTCGGTGGTTTCCCGCGGATCGAGTGGGCCGCCACTGAGCGCATCGATCACGGTGGCGCGGCGGTAGCCCGGCCACTGCGGCGGGACCGGCCCCGACGGCGCGGCGGCGGCGCCGGCGTATCCCGGCAGCAGCATCGCACCGGCGGCACCCAGCGAGCAGGCGGCAAGAAAGCGCCGCCGGGACGGCTCGGAGTCGGAAACATCGTTCTTCATCGCGTCAACCTTGAGGCTCATCGGGTCTGTCCTTGCTTGCGTGGCTGGATGCCGGGTGACCGCTCGACGGCGGCTGGATCGAAGACTCGGGCACCCTTGAACACCCTGTCAACCTGGGCGGCCACACGGCAGCGACATCCGCCCCGGTATAGTGACCCTGACTTCACCGCAAGGATCGAAGCTATGCAGAAGGGCTCGGATCTACTGGTCAAGGCGCTGGAGAACGAAGGCGTCGACCGCATCTTTGGCGTGCCGGGCGAGGAGAATCTGGACTTCCTTGAGTCGCTCCGGACGTCGCACATCGAGTTGGTGCTCACCCGGCACGAGCAGGCGGCCGCATTCATGGCGGCCACCCACGGCCGGCTGACCGGCAGGCCAGGCGTGTGCCTGGCCACACTCGGCCCCGGGGCACTGAATTTTTCCACCGGCGCGGCCTACGCCCACCTCGGCGCGTGGCCGATGATCCTCATCACCGGTCAGAAGCCGGTCATGAGCGCCAAGCAGGCGCGCTTCCAGATCGTGGACATCGTGGCATCGATGAAGCCGCTCACGAAAATCACCCGGCAGATCGTCAGCCCTGCGGCGATTCCGGCGACGGTGCGCGACGCCTTCCGCGTAGCGATGGAAGAGCGCCCCGGACCGGTGCATCTGGAGCTGCCGGAGGACGTCGCGGGCGAAGAGGTGGAGGATGTGCCGGTCATCCCCATCCATCCCCTTGAGCGCCCCATCGCCCCCTCTGCCGCGCTTGACCGGGCGGAGGCGGCGATCCTCGCGGCCAAGCGGCCCCTGGTCATGATCGGTGCGGCCGGCAGCCGCCCCTGGCTGGCCGAGTCACTTTCCGCCTTCGTCGCGCGCACGCGCCTGCCGTTCTTCAACACGCAGATGGGCAAGGGCGCGGTCACCGGGGGCTCCAATCTGTACATGGGCACGGCCGCTCTCTCCGAGGGCGACTATGTGCACGAAGCCGTCGCCCGCGCCGATCTGATCATCGCCATCGGGCATGACACCGTCGAAAAGCCGCCCTTCCTGATGAAGGGCGGCGGTGGTCCCAAGGTCATCCACATCAGCTTCCAGTCCGCGACCGTCGAGCAGGTCTACCACCCGGATATTGAAGTGCTGGGCGACATCGGCGCCTCGGTGGATGCGCTGGCCGAACGGCTAGAAGGCCGCTTGGCTGAAGACGCCGGCATGGTCGAACTGCGCCAGCAGATCCTGGCTCGTCTCAACGACCGTGCCGAGGAAGACCGTTTCCCGATCACCCCACAGCGGCTCGTGCACGACGTGCGCCAGTCCATGCCAGACGACGGCATCGTCTGCCTCGACAACGGCATGTACAAGATCTGGTTCGCCCGCAATTACCGCACGCATGTCGCCAACACACTGCTGCTGGACAACGCGCTCGCCACCATGGGCGCGGGTCTGCCATCGGCGATGATGGCCGCGATGCTGTACCCGCAGCGCCGGGTCATGGCCGTGTGTGGCGACGGCGGCTTCATGATGAACTCGCAGGAGATGGAAACCGCCGTCCGCTTGGGCCTCAACCTGGTCGTGGTGATCCTCAACGACAGCGCCTACGGCATGATCCGCTGGAAGCAGGCGGTGGACGGCTTCGAGGATTTCGGGATGCGCTTTGGCAATCCCGATTTCGTGAAGTATGCCGAGGCCTATGGCGCGAAGGGGAGCCGGGTGACCGCGGTCGGCGATCTGGTGCCGATGATCGAGGCCGCCTTCGCTGGCGGTGGCATCCATGTGCTGGATGTGCCGATCGACTATTCCGAAAACACCCGCGTGCTGGTGGATGAACTGCGCAACCGCACGCCGGTCGTGGGCTGTGCCTGATCGCCCTTCCTGATTCTTAGCAAGGAACCCAAGATGCTGACCGTCGTCCAGGCTTTCGACCGCGCCCCCATCGCCGAGATCGGTTTCGATACCGCCGCTGCGTTGGAGCGCAAGCTCAGTGCCGCCGAGCGGGTGTTCAAGGACCGTGACGGCTGGCTTGCACCGCACCAGCGCATTGCGATCCTGCGCAGGCTCGCGGCCCTGATGGACGCCAAGCGCGATCATCTGGCCCTGCAGATTGCACGCGAGGGCGGCAAACCGCTGCCGGATGCCATCGTCGAAACCACGCGCGCCATCGATGGCGTCCACAACGCCGCGGACGAGCTGCGCAACTTCGCTGGCCGCGAGATCCCCATGGGGCTCTCCGCCGCGGCGGAGGGCCGCTGGGCATTCACCACGCGTGAGCCGATCGGTATCGTGGCGGCAATCTCGGCGTTCAACCACCCGTTGAACCTGATCGTCCACCAGGTGGCACCGGCCATCGCGGTCGGTTGCCCGGTCATCATCAAGCCCGCCTCTGCCACGCCATTATCGTGCCTGGAGTTCGTGGCGATGGTGCACGAGGCCGGGCTGCCGGAGCCGTGGTGCCAGAGCTTCCTGCCGGAAGGCAACGACCTGGCCGAGGCGCTGGCCACCGACAAACGGGTTGCCTTCCTGAGCTTCATCGGCTCGGCGAGGGTAGGGTGGTCGCTGCACGCCAAGCTCGCACACGGGGCGCGCTCGGCGTTGGAACATGGCGGGGTCGCGCCCGCCATTGTCGATCGCAGCGCCGACCTGAGCAGGATCATCGAGCCGGTTGTCAAAGGCGGTTACTACCACGCGGGCCAGGTGTGCGTGTCCACGCAGCGCATCTTCGTCCACACCGCGATCGCCGACGAGTTCACCCAGGCGCTGATCGCCCGGGTCGAACGCCTGCGCACCGGCGATCCCACGCTGAAAGATACTGATGTGGGCCCGCTGATCCAGCCGCGCGAGGCCGACCGTGTGGCCGAGTGGATTGACGAAGCAGTGACTGGCGGCGCGCGACTGGCCTACGGCGGCACGCGTCTCTCCGAGACCACGCTGCAACCGACCGTCCTGCTCGATCCCGCCAGCGACGCCCGGGTGACCACCCAGGAAGTGTTCGGGCCGGTGGTAGCGGTGTACCGCTATGCCGAGCTCGACGAGGCGATCGCGCGTGCCAATGGACTGCCCACCGCCTTCCAGGCCAGTGTGTTCGCGCAGGATATCGATATCGCCATGCGCGCCGCCAACCGGCTGGATGCCTCGGCCGTCATGATCAATGACGCCACCGCGTTCCGCACGGACTGGATGCCCTTCGCCGGCCGCCGCGAGTCGGGCTACGGCACCGGGGGCATCCCGTACACCATGCGCGACATGTCGCAGGAGAAGATGGTCCTGATGCGCCGGAGCTGAGTAAGGCACGAAATGCGGAGCGTCGCTTACCGGTAGTCCGCGTCAGACTGACATCACCGCAGAGGGTGCCATTACCTGTGCGGGGGTCATTGGCGCCCGAGCAGGCGCCGGGTTCCCTCGTCTTGTCGCAGGGCCCCAGCACCTCTAAGATCGCGCTCAGCCACATCCTCCTCAAGCGCCTACGCATGCACGCGACGTCCATGAGTGTTCCCGGTAGTGCGTGGTTGCGCTGCCTCGTTCTGTCAGCCGCGCTTCTAGCCGTGGGCTGCACGGGCGGAAAAGGCCCAGTGAAGGATCTCGAGGCGGAGATCGATGAGGTCGCCGCAACGCTGGTCGAGCAACCCTTGCTCCACTCAGCCTCGATCGGCGTCGTGTACCGGGGCAGGGAGTTCATCCGGCATCGCGGCGACATGGAAACCGGGAAGCCGGGCCCGCCGACCGATGCGACGCTCTATGAAATCGGTTCGTTGAGCAAGACGCTGGCCGGTACCCTGATGGCCAATGCCGTCCTTGAGCACAAGGTGGGTCTGGACGACGATATCCGGCAGTATCTGCAGGGGGACTATCCGAACCTGCAGTATGAAGGCGACCCCATCCGCATCCGGCACCTGCTGTCGCACACCAGTGGCTTGCCGAACATGTTGCCGGAACGCGCGAACACGGTGCTCGCCGATTTTACGGATCATCGTACGCCCGACGCGCTCAATGCCGTCTATGCGCGCTACGACAAGGCGGACTTCCTCCGGGACCTGCACACGGTCGAGATTCCCCGGGTGCCGGGGAAAGATTACGGCTATTCCAGTGCCGGGACGGAGCTGGCGGCACATGTTCTGGAAGTGGTTTACAAGAAGGATTACGAATCGCTGTTGCGCGCATACCTCAGCGACGCTGCGGGTATGACGGGCCTCAGGATCAGGCTGAGCGATGAGGAAGCGCCTCATCTTGCGGTCGGCTATCACAGCGACAACGCAGTACCGACCACGCCGATGCCACAGCTGCCGTGGGGGGCATCCGGGAACGCAAAGGCGACGCTTCCCGACATGGTGAAGTACCTGAAGTTCCAGCTGGCCGACGGGCCCGTGGCAAAGGAATCGCATCGCACCTTGGTCACCTTTGATGCCGAGTCCAGCATCGGCTACTTCTGGAACATCGTCCGTGGCGACCCCCTGAAGGGGACTTACTATGCGCACCATGGTGGTGTACCGCGCTCGCAGTGCTATATCTACATCCTGCCGAAGTACGACCTCGGCATCTTCGTGATCACCAACCAGAGCGGCGACCAGACGGCACGCGCCATGGAAACAGCGATCGATACGTTGGTGGAGAGGATCGCGGCGCGGGAGAGCAGCGCTGGCAAGGGTGAAGTAATTCCGGATGCCTGACACCTGTCACTTGTGACGGGTCGGTGCAAAGCGAGAATGGACCCATTCCCGCACGGCGCTGCATCGCCGGCACCCACCCACCTCAAGGACACCCCGTGGACATGCTGCATCCGCTTCTCTCGAACACCCCGGTGTGGGTCTGGGCGCTTCTGGTCTTTCTGGTCGCACGGGGCGTCGCCGCCATGAAACCTGGAGAAACCTCGCTCACGAAACTGGCCATCGTGCCGACTCTTTTCGTGGCGTGGGGCATCGTGTCGATAAACCACCGGTTCGGCAATGCCTGGGAAGCGTGGGGTCAGTGGTCGGTGGGCATCGGCGCAGGCGTGGGCCTTGGATGGCTGCTGCTGCGCCGGGCAACGCTCGCCCTGAATCCGTCGACGGGAAAGCTGTGGCGCAGTGCAGACTACACTCTCCTGCCGCTGCTCCTGGTCACGTTTGCAGTGAAGTACGGCTTCGAGTGTGCGCTATCCGTATCTCCGGCCCTCAGCGCGGACGGTGGCTTCCGCGCCGCCTACCTGCTGCTGTCGGGCGGTTTCACTGGCATCTTCATTGGCAAGTATTTGCGGTACCTGCGCGCGTCTCGTCCCGCATCGCCGCATAGGAGCCTCGATGCGGCGGGCTGAGCTGCCCCGGCGGCGCACACTGGCAAAGAGGACGTCAATTCGCGCTGCCCCTGCAGCGCGGGAACTGACTGCAGCCAAAGAACGACTCACCGGTGCGCCGGTTGGTTCGTTGTACCAGTGTGCTGCCGCATCGAGGGCAGCTCTCGCTCGGCGCAGGCGCCGCCTGTGGCGGGGCGAGCAATGGCTCAATACGGGAGTTGGGCAAGGATGGCGACACATCGGCTTTGCGTGATGCCTGGATCATCTCCAGCAACGCTGCTCCGCCAATCAGTTCGATAGGCTTGCCCCGTGCAAACGTCTCCGCGTCACGGGTAAATGTCCCGACACAGACAATCTTGACCGCGTCGGCGCGATGGTGCGTCAACAAGCCTGCCATCTCGCGCACAACGCTCACGCCGACCTGCTGGCGCTTCCATTGCTTGCACTGGACCAGAACGCGCCGGCCGTCTCTGCGAAGGATCAGATCGATGCCACCATCCGGGCCGCCCAGACCCGTCTCTTCGACGGTATAGCCCTCCCGGCGAAATGCCTCGCCGACCACCTGTTCGAACTGGCGCCAGCCGCCTGCGGCCAGACTGTCCAGCGTGGTCCGGGTATCCAGCAGGCGGCGCCGATGCCTGGCGCGCAGGAAATAGAGGAGGGCGGCCAGCCAACAGAGACCCAGCAACACCCAGGCGAGCGGGGCCAGCACCTGCCCGAACGGTCCGGCAAAGCTTGCAGCCAACGCGCCGTCCTGCCGCGAGAACCACCACGGAATCCCGTACCGAAGCGCGCTGTAGCCGGCCATGCCGACCAGGATCCCGACCGGCCAAGGCAGGCCGATCAAGGCGTCAAATCCGGTCGATGTTCTTCTACGTCCCATGTAAGCAGCCTGTTTCCCCTGGCGCCAACATACCAGCCTGAGGGCCAATATCTGATGCCGTGCGTCAGGAGGTGAGCCACTCCCGGTCCGTGCGATCTCGCCGTCTTGCAGCTTACGGCGATGCCGGCTTGACGACGTAGCGCTCCCAGTAGCCAGCAAGCTGAGCCGCCTTTCGGTTGCTCAGCTCGCTGTCGAGGGTCTGCCGTAACCCTGCTGCTTCCTCACCACGTTCGGCACGGTACAACTCGCGGGCCGTCTCGAGCAGCGCCCGCTGGCGTACGTTGAGGTTACCGAAGGGGTCGAAGTAAGAGTCAAGGCGTGAAGCGTCAGCCACCCCGGTCCACGTGAAGCGTGCTTCGCCCGCCTCCGTAGCAATGGATCGGTACCGGTCCACGGCCATCGCCGGCGTGGCCCTGCCTTCCAGCACATCCAGGCGCGTCTGCAGCAACGCGACTTCGGGCGAGTTCCGCTCTGCCTTGAGGGCTTGCACCGACTCCCGAACAAACGCGCGGTCCATGTTGCCGGTGCCGGACTGGACGCCCAGCAGGTTGAAGCTGGCGACAGCAGCGTGGTACTCGCGGCGCTCCTCCCGGTGTACCTGCGCCTCACCGGGTTCGCCGAGGCTGGAGGGCTGTACGATCCGCAGGTTCTTGGAGTCGGCCAGGATCGCTTCGATGTCCCGCTTGTGGAACTCGCCAACCACCACGACAACCGTGCCGCCGGGGCGCGCTTTCGCCGCAGCGGCTACCCGCTGTGCCTGCAGGTAGGTGCGGTAGAGATACAGCCTGCGCGGCAGGTCATCCGCTGCGCGCTTGGCCGGCGTTGCGGCCCACTGCGCGATCCGCTCCACGTTCTTTGCCTCGTCGGCGTGGAAGAGATCCCGCGTGAGCTGGCTCGGGGAGGGGAATGAAAGGAACTGCTGGAACCCGCTGGCAGGGCGCAGTTCCGGCGGCGCCCCCAGGTCCAGGCCGAATCCAAGCTTGGCATCTTCGACGGGTGGCTCCCAGTCAATGGGACACAGATCGATCCCGTTGCGCCGGGCGAAAGGAACCACGACGTCCTGGACTTCGTAGGTGAACTCGTAATAGTCGTTGCGTGCAAAGGCCTCCGGCGACCGCTCGATGCAGATGGCGTCGGGCTTGGCATGCGCCAGGAAGGCCGCAAGGCGGGCAGGGCGGTCATTTTTGGCCACTAGCTGGGCAGCGTGGTCCACGCCAAGCACGATCACGGTTGTCGTCCCGTCGGCGGCCTTGGAACTTGCTCCGGCCGTCGCACACATCAGCAGCAACGCTACCGAGAAAAATAGACGCCTCACACGTACTCCCTCCATTCCATTGGATCCAACATAGCGTGCACAGCCCCCTGGCTCGTGTGCCATTGGTTGTAGTCACGCCGCAGCTGCGATGCTGCCACCAGATCGTTATTCCCCTGGGCCGCCAGCAGCTCTAGGGCCAGCGATACCCCCAGCGTCGGTGTCACCGTGCTTGCCTTCGGCGCGCGCCTGCCGGGAGCGTAAGCGTGCGGAGTCAGTCGTCCGCACGCGGCTTCAATTGAGCAGCGTGCTCACAGGGTTTCTTTCGGTATCAGTCTCAGTAGCCTCCCGTCCCCCCCATCGGTAAGCGCGTAGACGGAGCCATCTGCAGCGACCATGACGTCACGAATCCGTTCACCCAGTTCACTGAGCAACCGCTCCTGGCGCACCACGCGATCACCGTCGCGAACGAGGCGGCGGATGCTCCGCTCACGCAATGCAGGCACCAGCAGATCTCCCTGCCATTCCTTGAAGAGGGCGCCTTGATACACGGCAAGACCGGAGGGTGCGATGGACGGCGACCAGATCACCTCAGGGTCCTCGAACGCCTTGTGCCGGGTAAACGGGCTCACCCGTGCAAATGGGTAGTCGATCCCGTGACTGACCATCGGCCAGCCGTAGTTTGCGCCCGGTCGAAGTCGGTTGAGCTCGTCACCGCCGCGCGGCCCGTGTTCGCTGACATAGATGGAATCTGTGACAGGGTCATGCACGATGCCCTGTGGGTTGCGATGCCCGGAGGTGTACAGGTTCGCCACGCTCGCGCCAGGCGCGAGCTCTATCCGCATCACCTTGCCCAGCGAGTTGCGCACATTCTGCGCCTCCTCCCGGCGGGCACTACCGTCGCCCACGGTCATCAGCAGGGTGTGCGCGTCGAGAAAGGCCAAGCGCCCGCCGTTGTTGCCGTCGCTGACTTTTGGTGTGGATTCGAAAAGAATCTCCACCTGTTCCATGGACCACGCATCGCCAACGCGTTCCAGCGCGCCACGCATCAACCGAACACCCACGCCGCGTTGATCTCGATAACCCTGCGTCAGATAGACGCGGCGATCGGTCTCGAAATCCGGCGACAGCACAATGTCCATCAGGCCGATCACGCGCTCCCGCTGATAGCCCACGGGTAGTTGGGAGACGTTGACGTCCTCACCTTCACCGGCGCGGTCAATCAGCTTCAGGCGGCCAGCCATTTCGGTGACGAGCAGTCTTCCATCGGGCAGCTCCGCCAACGACCACGGCCACTGAAGGCCGGCGGCGACGGTGGCGACCTGGTAGCCTGTTGCCGCAGGCGGCTGTGCACCTTGCGCCGTTGGCCGCGTCAACAGGAACGACCCAAGCGGCAGCAGTATCAGGCAAGCGGGCAGCAGGTAGGCCATGCCACTGTGCTGGCGCGTTACGCTGACGGCAGGCGCCGTCAGCGTGTAGCTCACATAGCCGCCCACCAGCCCACACAGGCTGAGGAGGGCGTAGCCTGGAAACTCCCGGATGGCGGCGATCGCCGGCATCGGAATCACACTGCGCAGCAGCGCCAGCACGGCGGCCAATCCGGCTACACCAGCGAGCAGCGCGCAGGGCAGGGCACTGAGCCCCAGGCGCCGCAGAACTGCCTGCAGACCCAGCGCAAGCACCCCGCCGGCCAGCGAAAAGCCGAACATCACAGGGCCGAACCGGGCCAGATCTTCGCCGGTCACGGCTCCGCGCGTCCGCCAGCCGACCTCGAGGCCCAGCTGCGTAAGCGCGTGCAGATTGATCTGGGTCTGCAGCACGCTGGTAACAGCGGCCGTGGCCAATGCAGCGATGAGGGTGATAGAGGTGGTTCGCAACCAGGAGCGCATGCAGGGAGTTCGTCAACGCAAGCCGAATCGACACTCTACCAATGCGATCCAGTGAACCTCCAGTGATGCATTCCGCTGAAGAATTCACAGGGGAGGAACTGCACGGCGGCGACTCTTTGTGGACCTCCCCCCTTGAAGCGACGGATCTCCTTCCATGCCAAACAAGCAACTCACCACCATCAACCCGCTGACCGAAGAAGTGCTCGCCACCTATTCCTACATGTCAGACGACGAAGCCGCGGCCACCGTGAAGGCAAGCCATGACGCGTTTCTTCAATGGCGTCTGCGCAGCCTGGATGAGCGAGCGAAAGTGATCGCGGACATCGCCAAGGCGCTTCGTGCGCGCAAGGAAGCGTTCGCGCAGCTGATGACCGACGAGGTCGGCAAGCTCATTGAAGACAGCCGTACCGAAGTCGAGCTCTGCGCCAGCATCTGTGATTACACCGCCAAGCAGGGCCCCGTCGCCCTGGCTGATGAAGAGCGCGACGTGGAGGGCGCTACCGGCATCGTGACCCACGCCCCCATCGGCGTGGTCTACGGCATTCAGCCGTGGAACTTCCCGGCCTACCAGGCCATCCGCTATTCCATTGCCAGCCTGATGGCAGGCAATGGCGTCTTGCTCAAACATGCCGAGAGCTGCACCGGCAGTGGACTGCTGCTGCGTGATATCTACGAAAGTGCCGGGCTGCCCAAGGGGCTGTTCGGGGTGCTGTTGATCACCCACGATCAATCCAATGACATCGTGGAAAACGACTTGGTGCGCGCGGTGACCCTCACCGGGAGCGAGGCGGCAGGGCGCACCGTGGCCGCCAAGGCCGGCGCGGCACTCAAAAAAACGGTGCTCGAGCTGGGCTCGAATGACGCCTATCTGGTGCTGGACGACGCCGACCTGGACCTGGCGGTGAAGACCTGCGTCAAAGGGCGCCTGTTCAACAACGGGCAGACCTGCGTCAATGCCAAGCGCTTCATCGTGACAAAGAAGAATTACGAGACCTTCGTCAGCGCCTACGCAACGGCGTTCGAGGCGATCCGAATGGGCGACCCGAATGCCGACAACACCCAGCTCGGCCCCATGGTCTCCAAGGCGCAGCGCGACAAGCTGCACGAACAGGTGACCAAGAGCGTCTCGCAGGGGTCGCGTCTGGTGGTAGGCGGTGAAGTGCCAGACCGCACCGGCTGGTTCTATCCGGCCACGGTGCTGGCGGATGTGGCACCGGGGCAGGTGGCCTACGAGGATGAGCTGTTCGGTCCGGCAGCGGCCATCATCCGCGCGGAGGACGATGAGGATGCGATGCGCATCGCCAACGACAGCCGCTACGGCCTGGGCGGCGGCATCTTCAGCCGCGACGTGGAGCGCGCCCGGGAGCTGGCCAGCAAGTATTTCGACGCCGGCATGGTCTTCATCAACACCTTCGACGTGGCATCGCCAATGCTTCCGTTCGGTGGCGTGAAGGCATCCGGGTATGGTCGCGAACACGGCCCGGAAGGTCTGAAGGAGTTTGTGAACGTGAAGTCGATCAAGATTGCGGCTGTCGTACCCGGTTGATCCGCGCTCGGCGCCACGACGCGGAATACGTAGCTGTTATTGAAGAACCAGCTACGTTGAGCAAACAAAACTCCCGGCCCGCCCAAGGGCCGGGGACATCATAGAGCGGGCCGCTGGGCCGCTGCTTCCCAGGTTGTCCGCCCATTCCTTGCCTGAAGCTGCGTGACCCGTGGCTCTGTCCCTTGGAGAACGCGCCGGCACGCGGTTATGTGGAGACGAACCGGTTCGTGATCACCAGCCAGAGCGGCGACGATACGGCGCGTCATTGTCGGGTGACCCCCCTTGCGCTCGGTACAGGCGTTCTGCAGTTTCTTCTTTGCCGCCCAGATGCCGGCATCTCGGTTGGCCTCGTCTGCACTGTGCACTGTAAGTCAGGTTGACCGTTTCAGCGGAGGCAAGGGCACTGAATCCCATCAGGCAGCCAGCAATCACCAGCGTGTGCAGTCTGGTCATAGCGCTTTCTCTTGTGGACGCGGGCTGAGTGCCGGCATAGGTGGCGCGGTGAAGGTGCTGTGGTCAGGCCGGCGCCCGATGACCGATGGGTCATGCGGTAGGGCGGTGAAAGCGTGTATTTGACGTTAGGATGCGTGGATCGGTACAGGGGCCGACGCGCCAGAGGAGCAGCAATGGATATGCATGCACAGGCGGAGGTGGGTGCGCCACAGCCGCGAGGCTCACAGGAGCTGACGTTCCATTGGCTCTACCAGCGGGTGCAGGGACTGATGGACCACAGCATCTATCCCAAGCCGGGCAGGATGGAAAAGTGGTCTGTCCGGGTAGGTATGGCGGCGGCGGCCATCGGGGTCCTGACAGCCCTCGTCCCGGACCTGTGGCTTCCTGGGAGCGTGGCCCTGATCGTAGTCGTGGCTTGCTTGGTTGTGGAAGGCGTTGGCTTCGCCCTTGGCGGCATACTCGCGGTACGCAGGGAGATCCGCCAGTACACCCAGCCCAGGTTGTCGCATGCCAGGGAAATGGACAGCGAGTTCATCTATTGGCAGGCAGCGATCGCCGATCTCCGTGCGTTCCCTAAAGCCCAGCGCGAACAGAGGCTGCGTTATGTCAGCAATCTGCGAACCAACATGATTGATCGCATGGGCTTGATGTACGGCGGGCTGCAGCGGCTTGGGCCGTTCCCGTTGCTCCTTGCTCTCTACCTGCAGTTCCGTGGCTGGAAGTGGGGAGAGTGGGGCGCTGTTTTTGATGTTGGCTGGGTGGGTGCACTGCTGATCTTTGGGTTGGCGCTTTTGTATCTGCTCGGCTGGATGTTGATTGGGCAACGTATACGGCTGGATACCTACGTTGCCTTGTTGGAGGCTTCCATCCAGGAGCCCGAACCGGGTACAGGCGTGCAATGACGAGCGCCAGACTGGAGTTAAAAGAGCGGCTCAGACTCCAAAGCGCGCAAGAGAGTCATGACCAAGCCCGGCCATCACCAATTTGCTGCAGTGTCTTGCACCACCGAATTGAACAGATATCCGGCACCTACCCTGTTCAGCTAAGAGTGACGCGCGGTCACGATGATTAGGGTTCGTTATCGAGGGTGAAGCGTACTTCCGCTTCTGGCTGAAAGCGGACACTGCTTGACCCATGCCTTGCCAATCTGTAGCGCTCGTCGGCCTTGACTGCTGTCGGTGGGCGAGCACTAGCGCGCCCGGGCCGCCGGTTTCGTACTTGATCGAAGCCACAGCTGCCCGAGCATCGAAGGCCATTATCCCGGCCGCGACCGGACGAAATGGCGGGTCATCAGCTCCCACGTGCTCGTGCAGTGTCGCCAAACAGAGCTCCCACTAAGTGTCGATGACCGCTTCGTGCTCACGGACCGAGATTCGGGTCTGCCAGCTATCCGCTGCGGCACCAGCCCGGCTCCTCAAGACTTACGGCAGCTCGTTGTGACGGAGCCAGGTTGTAGCTCGCCGTCATGGACGACAAATTGCCCGCGACTGTGGGCGACCCAGACTGCCTGCGTCGCGCATCGGCGTCTGGACAAATTGGCCGTACATGTATGGACATACTCTGAACAGAACGAACGCGTGCTCTATACCCTACCGCTAATCCGAAAACCGTCGCGCGGTATACACGCAGCCCGTGGACGGGTGTAGGGTCGCGCCAATCGGGGGGGGGGCGAGAATCAAGGAGGGAGGCACGATGCCCCTGCACGTACTCGTCTACTGCAGCCAGGCTATACCCGGGCTGACCTTTGACCAAATTGACGACCTTGCCAAGGACGCCGCTGCCCATAACGCAATCGCTGGCGTTACCGGGGTATTGCTCACCGATGGCAAAAGGTCCCTTCAGTACCTTGAAGGGCCGGAGGAAGGGTTGGCCCTGGCCTATTCCCGGATCATCAACGCTACCAGCCATCTGGGCGTCATAGAGCTAGGCCGCAGCGAAGGTGGCCCGAGACGCTTCCCGTACTGGTCCATGCGCTGGTAGCCGGTGGAAACTGAAGACCTCCGTATCGCAGAGGTGAGCGACTGGCGGGGGCTGGGCAGCCGCGACGAAGTGGATATCGACCAAGTCCCGACCGGGATTGAGGGCGTCGCCCAACTGGTGATTCCCTATGTCGATGTGGGGCGGCTGAATCGCCCAGGGTTCCGTAGACACCTCGCAGCCATAAACTATGGCTTAGGCGGAGGTGGTTATGAGCACGAAGCG
>NZ_NIVS01000039.1 GCF_002205165.1 Stenotrophomonas maltophilia
ACCCCCCCCCCCCCCACTCCCGCCGTTTGGTGGTACGTTCACCCCAACTGCCCCACCAGGGGCGGTCACACCCCCCCCTTCTTCCACCCCCCCCGCGCCCCGGCCCGGGGGGGGCCCCCCCCCGGGCGCCCACCTCCGGCCACATTCATGCAGGCTCTTGGGTTTGTCGCCATGCGACCCGATAATGGGCGCATGGAGATCAAGTCTGACAACCCCGACCACGGCTTCCAGTTCCCCGGCCAGTTCGAACTCAGCGCCATGGGCGCGGCCGGCAACGACCTGGAACGCGAACTGCCGCGCCTGCTCGAGCTCGCCGGCCTGGAAGTACTGACCGAGCGGGTCAGCTGGAAACACTCGTCCAACGGCAAATACGTGTCCGTGCGGCTGGTGTTCAAGGCCGACAACCGCGAACAGTACGACGCCGCCCACACCGCCCTGCGCGACCATCCGGAAGTGAAGTGGACGCTGTAGCCAGCTGTGCCACCGCCGCGGCCCCGGGCGACCGGGCGCCGCAACCGGCCCTCGTGCGTGAGCTCGGCCGCCAGCCCTATGCCCCGGTCTGGCATGCCATGCAGCGCTTCACCGATGGCCGCACCGATGCCACCCGCGACGAACTGTGGGTGGTCGAGCACGACCCGGTATTCACGCTGGGCCAGGCCGGCAAGGACGAGCACGTGCTCGCCCCCGGCGATATTCCCGTTCTGCATGTCGACCGCGGCGGCCAGGTGACCTACCACGGCCCCGGCCAGCTGGTGATCTACCCGCTGCTGCAGCTGCGGCGGCTCGGGATCGGCGTGCGCGACTACGTCTGCCGCATCGAGCAGGCCCTCATCGACACCCTCGGCGACTGGAACATCGGCGCCGAGCGCCTGGACGGCGCGCCTGGCGTCTACGTGGGCGGGGCCAAGGTCGCTGCGCTCGGCATCCGCGTGCGCCGCGGCTGCACCTTCCATGGCCTGTCCTTCAATGTGGCCATGGACCTGGAACCGTTCCGCCGGATCAACCCCTGTGGCTATCAAGGGCTGCAGGTGACCTCGGTGGTAGACTTGGGGGGACCGTCCGGCATGGCGGCCGTCACGCCGGTGCTGCTGGGCCATCTTGCCCGCCAGTTCGGCCTGGCCCTCGAGCCGGCCGCTGAATTACCCGATTTGACTGACGCGGCGTGAACGCCGCCGACCAAGGCCATGACTGAAACCACCGCTCGCCTCATTCCCCTGCAGGTTGTGCAGGGCGACACGCCGTCCGCCGCCCCGTTGCAGACGGGCGTCAAACAGATCGGCGGTGACAAGATCGGCCGCTCGCCGGTGCAGTTCGCCGACGTGCCGGTGCTGCGCAAGCCGTCGTGGATCCGCGTGCGGATTCCCTCCGGCAACGCCGTGCAGAACCTCAAGGCCAAGCTGCGCGAGAACCGCCTGGTCACGGTCTGCGAGGAAGCCAGCTGCCCCAACATCCATGAGTGCTTCAGCCACGGCACCGCGACCTTCATGATTCTGGGCGAGGTCTGCACCCGCCGCTGCTCGTTCTGCGACGTTGCCCACGGCCGGCCCAAGCCGCCCGATGCCAACGAGCCGGCCAGCCTGTCCCAGACCGTGGCCGACATGGGCCTGAAGTATGTGGTGGTGACCAGCGTGGACCGCGATGACCTGCGCGACGGCGGTGCCCAGCACTTCGCCGACTGCATCGGTGCCATCCGTGCCAAGTCGCCCAACACCAAGATCGAAGTGCTGACCCCGGACTTCCGTGGCAAGGGCCGCATGGAGCGCGCGCTGGAGATCCTGGCGACCAACCCGCCGGATGTGTTCAACCACAACATCGAAACCGTGCCGGACCTGTACCGCAACGTGCGGCCGGGCGCGGACTATCAGTGGTCGCTGACCCTGCTCAAGAAGTTCAAGGCCCAGCACCCGGAGATCGCTACCAAGTCCGGCATCATGCTCGGCCTCGGCGAGACCCTGGAGCAGGTGCAGGCCACCCTGCGCGACCTGCGCGAGCATGACGTGGACATGATCACGATCGGCCAGTACCTGCAGCCGACCGCGCATCATCACCCGGTGCTGCGTTACTGGACCCCCGAGGAATACAAGGCGCTGGAGGAGTACGGCAACGCGCTGGGCTTCAGCCACGTCGCCTCCGGTCCGATGGTGCGCTCGTCCTACCATGCCGACCGCCAGGCGGCCGACGCCGGCGTCGCCGGTTGATCCAGCGGGCCCTTCGGGGCCCGTTCTGTCATTCCCCCTGTCTTTCCCCGGCCGCGGCCCTGAACCGCGGATGGCCGCAGGCTCGTGCCTGCGCGCTGCTGCCCCCAGTATTCACAAATTTCTCCAACGGCCTCGGTAGGCTGAAGGCCCCGGTGACAAACGCGGCAACTTTCGGCACTGTCGTGGTGTCTGTAATGCACGCAGTCTCTCCCTTGGCAAGGTGCCACGAGCTAGTCCATGAAATTCAAAGCCCCCGCATTCCTGATGGCCCTGGCGCTCACCGCGCCGATGGCACTGGCTGCCTACGCCGATTCGCCCGCGCTGCCCTCGGCGGCCACGGCCGACCAGGTGACCACCTCCAAGCTGGTCTACGGACTGCTTTCGGACAGTCGATACGCCTACCGGCCGCGTGCACTCGATGCCGCGACCTCCAAGGACGTCTTCAAGCGCTATCTGGAGTCGCTCGACAGCAGCAAGCAGTTCTTCACCCAGGCCGACATCACCCGCTTCGCACCGTTCGAGGCCAACATCGCCACCGCGATCCGCGGCGGCGAGCTGGAGCCGGCGTTCCAGGTGTTCGCGGTGTACAAGCAGCGCGTGGGTGAGCGTGTCGGCTATGCACGCAAGCTGCTCAAGCAGGATTTCGATTTCAGCACCAATGAAAAGTTCGAGTACGACCGCAAGGACGTCCCGTGGGCCGCGAGCAGCGCCGAACTGGACGATCTGTGGCGCAAGTCGGCCAAGAACGATTGGCTGCGCCTGAAGCTGGCCGGCAAGCAGCCGGCCGAGATCCGCAAGACGCTGGACAAGCGTTACGCCACGCTGGAAAAGTCGGTCAATGAGCTCAAGGGCGAGGACGTGTTCCAGTTCTTCCTCAACGCCTACACCAGCGCGGTGGACCCGCACACCGATTACTTCACCCCGCGTACCGCCGAGAACTTCAACCAGGCGATGTCGCTGTCGCTGGAAGGCATCGGCGCGCAGCTGCAGCGCCAGGACGACATGGTGGTGATCCGCGAGGTCATCGCCGGTGGTCCGGCCGCGGTGAATGGCACGCTCAAGCCGGGCGACCGCATCGTCGGCGTCGGGCAGGGCAAGTCCGGTCCGCTGGAAGACGTGATCGGCTGGCGCATCGATGATGTGGTGGCCAAGATCCGCGGCAAGAGCGATACCCAGGTCCGCCTGGAATTCATCCCGGCCGAGGAAGGCGTGGACGGCAAGCACCACACCCTGGTGCTGACCCGCCAGAAGGTGCGTCTGGCCGAACAGGCCGCCAAGGGCGAGACCCTGACCATTCCGGCCAAGGACGGGGAGCCCGAGCGCAAGGTGGGCGTGATCAAGCTGCCCACCTTCTACCAGGATTTCGAAGGCCGCCGCCGCAACGCCGCCGACTATGCATCGGCGACCCGCGACGTGGCCAAGCTGCTGGCCGGCTTCAAGGCCGACAAGCTCGACGGCGTGGTGCTGGACCTGCGCAACAACGGCGGTGGTTCACTGGATGAAGCGATCGAACTGACCGGGCTGTTCATCGAACAGGGCCCGGTGGTGCAGGTGCGCGAATCCGGTGGCCGCGTCACCGTCAACAGCGACCGCAGCGATGTGGTGGCCTGGGACGGTCCGCTGGCCGTGCTGATCAACCGCGGCTCGGCCTCGGCCTCGGAGATCTTCGCCGGTGCGATCCAGGATTACGGCCGTGGTCTGGTGATCGGTGAGACCACCTTCGGCAAGGGCACCGTGCAGAACATCGTCGACCTCGACCGCTGGCCGAGTGGCGAAACGCAGCGCTTCGGCCAGGTCAAGCTGACCATCGCCCAGTTCTTCCGCGTCAGCGGCAGCAGCACCCAGCACAAGGGCGTGGTGCCCGACCTGGCCTTCCCGGCCAGCGTGGACGCCAGCGAGTACGGCGAAAGCACCTACGACAACGCGCTGCCGTGGACCCGTATCGCCGCCGTGCCGCACACCCAGTACGGCAATTTCGGCCCGCTGCTGCCCAAGCTGGAGAGTCGCCACGACACGCGCATCGCCGCCGACAAGGAATTCCAGTGGTGGAACGAGGATGTAGAGCAGTTCCGCGCCGAGAAGGCCAAGAAGTACATCTCGCTCAACGAAGCCGAGCGCCGCGCCGAGCGTGAGAAGCAGGACAGGCAGCGCACCGATCGCCAGGCGATCCGCAAGCAGCTGGGCCTGGATCTGGACCCGCTGGCCGACGACAGCAATGACGACGGCCTGACCGGCAATGAACGCGACATCGTCAAGGATGCCGCCCGCGAGAAGGCCGCTGAAAAGCGTCCGGACCCGCTGCTGCGCGAGTCGGCGGCGATCCTGGCCGATGCGGTGAACCTGCTCGAGGCCGACCGCCCGCTGTCGGCGCAGGTGCTGCCGCAGTCGACCGCCGTTGGCCGCTGGGCGGACTGACCGTACCGGCCGCCGCCAGCTGAACAGGTGACAACTCCACAGGCCGCCCTTCGGGGCGGCCTGTGCGTATCCACCTCCTGCCAACGCGCACGGGTCTATTCTTGGAGGCTGGATTTCCGCAGGAGCGGCCATGCGCTTTCGTCGTGTACGTTCGATCCCGCTGCTGGCGGTGTTCGCTGCCCTGGCCGCCTGTGGCGGCCGCGCCGCCGACAGCACCCTGATCCGTGAGTCGTTCGACTCCGGCGATACCTATTCGCGTACCGTGCCCGGCCCGCCTGCCCAGGCCTGCGAAGCCGCGCGGCGGACCCTGCTCAGCCAGGGCTATGCGATCGCCCGTGCCGGCGATGACGCGGTGGAAGGCAACAAGAACTTCCAGCCCAAGGATGAAGAGCACGAGCAGCTGGTGCTGCGTATTTCGTGTGCGCCGCGCGGCGACCAGGCGCTGGTCTTCGTCAGCGCGGTGCAGGACCGTTACGCTTTGAAGAAGAGCCCGACCTCGGCCAGCGTGGGTGTCGGCGCGCTGGGCTCGGTGTCGCTGCCGTTCGGCAGCAATGACGACTCGCTGGTGAAAGTGGCCAGCAGCACCGTGCAGGACGCCACTTTCTATCGCCGCTTCTTCGAGCGCCTGCAGCAGTATCTGCCTGCGGCGGCCGTGCCCGAGCCCACGCCGGCCCCGGCGCCTGCGACAGCCCCTGCCGCAGCGGTGGAGGCTACGCCTGCCACGGTGGTGAGCGATACCCCGGCCCCGCTGCACTGAGCGGGCTGTGGTGCGGCAGGTCATGGCAACAGGATCGCGGCGCTGGCGCCGCCATGCGCTTGCGGTCCTGCTGGGGCTGATCCCGGCAGGCAGCGCGTGGAGCGCGGCGTCCTGTGCGCAGGGCGTATTGGAGGAGCTTGGCTGGCAGGTCGCTGCAGCCGATATCGACGCCCCCAAGGTGCACGGCGGACCGGTCTGCGAGCGCGCCGATCTGCGCCAGGCGCAGGCGGCCGGCGACCTGCGCGTGCAGTTGCCGCGGCAGTGGTCGGAGGCCCAGCGGCAGCAGTGGCTGCCGACCCTGTTCGATGCGCCGGCCACGGTCTGCGCGTATGCCTTCAAACTCGGCGCGGCCACGCGCCGCGCCACTACCGCGCTGCAGGACAACGACGGCTTCCGCTTCTCGGCGTTGCAGCTGGGCTGGATCGGCTTCGGCGCCGGCGGCGCGCAGGCCAAGGGCTGGGAGCGCTTCCGCAGCTTCGGGCGCGGCTATCAGCCGGCCGGGGCCAACAGTGCGGCGCTGCAGACCTTCTACGACGGCCGCGTGCGTGCCGAGTGCGGCGTCGGCCGCCAGGTCGCGCAGTTGGCGACCCAGCGCGAGCTGTACGGCGATGCCGCGTTCGATCGCGAGTTCTCCGCCGACGAGCTCTCCATCGGCACCTTCCTGACCCTGCACGAGACCGACAGCATCCTGCTGGGTCGGCATGCCGGTGCGTTCCTGGCCGACGGCAAAGCGAAGAAAACCGCGCAACGCGGGCGGCAGGCCTTCGTCGGTACGCCCGGTTTCATCGAACACGTGTTCGAGCGCGCGTATCTGGACGACATCAACAACCAGGCCGAGAACTTCGTGGTGGTCGATGTCAGTAATGCGGCCGCCCGCGCGCTGCGCGAGCACGACGGCTTCGCCCACTACGACCAGATCAACCGGCGCATCTGGTCACTGGCCCAGCGCATGCCGGGCCCGGGGCCGCGCCGCTTCGAGCGGCTGCTGATCGAGCGCGATCCGATCTGGCGGCGCGAGGTGCCGGCCGAACAGCAACCGCTGCTGAAGGAACTGGATGCGCTGCTGGACGATCCGTTCTACCAGGGGTTCCTGATTTACGTGCATCCTCGCGGTATACGTCCTATCGGGTATCACATCGCGCGCCTGCTCGATCGCAACCCGCGCACGCCGTTCGCGATCGAGCTGGGGCTGCACAACCTGCATACCACGCTGTATCGGCGCTGGATCGACGCACGCCTTCGCCAGTGCGATTCCCCGCCGGCAGCGTTCCTGAAAGACAACACGACAACTGAGCAAAGGTGATTGATGGATATCGCAATGATCGGATTGGGCCGCATGGGCGCCAACATGGCCGAGCGCCTGCACCGCGGCGGCCACCACGTGATCGGTGTCGATCCCGGTGAGGCGGCACGTAACGCGGCCGCCGAACGTGGTTTCGAGGTCAGCGCCTCGATCGCCGAGACGCTCGCCGCGCTGCCGGTCCCGCGCGTGGTGTGGCTGATGGTGCCGGCCGGTGTGGTCGACCAGACCCTGGCATCGCTCTCGCCGCATCTGTCCGAGGGCGACGTGGTGATCGACGGCGGCAATTCGTACTACAAGGATTCCGTGCGCCGCAGCGAGCAGCTGCGCGGTGAGGAGGTGACCTATATCGACTGCGGCACCAGCGGCGGTGTGTGGGGCCTGCAGGAGGGCTACAGCCTGATGATCGGCGGCGACAAGGCTGCGGTCGAGCGGGTCGGGGCGATCTTCCGCACCCTCGCGCCGGGCGAGGACCGTGGCTGGGCGCACGTCGGCCCGAGCGGGGCAGGGCATTTCTGCAAGATGGTCCACAACGGCATCGAGTACGGGATGATGCAGGCCTACGCCGAAGGCTTTGCGCTGATGCAGCACAAGACGGAGTTCAATCTCGACCTGGCGCAGGTCGCCAAGGCGTGGCAGCACGGCAGCGTGGTACGTTCATGGCTGCTCGATCTCAGTGCCGATGCGCTGGGCCGCAACCCGCAGTTGGACGGCATCGCACCGTATGTCGAAGATTCCGGCGAAGGCCGCTGGACCGTCGCCGAGGCGATCGATCTGGACGTGCCGGCGCCGGTGATCACGCTGTCGCTGCTCGAACGCCTGCGCTCGCGCGAGAAGAATTCCTTCAGTGACCGCCTGCTGGCGGCGATGCGCAACGAGTTCGGTGGTCACGCGATCAAGACCACCTGAGGCCGATCGACGCGGGCCGGCGAACGTGATCGTCCGGCCTGCATCCACGCAGCGCGTGCAGCTACCCGGGCAGGCGTGATCGATTCACAGCGCCAGCCGCCGCCCGCTGCGCGCGCTCTCCGCACCGGCCTCCAGCAGGCGCATCACCTGCAGCGCCTGCGCGGTGCTGACCGGGGCTTCCCCCACGCCCAGCATCGCATCGCGGAACTGCGCATAGAACGCGCGGTAGTCACCGGGCACGTTGTCCACGCTGCTGCGCTGGGTGTGACCGTCGGCGTCGATCCGCACCAGCTGCCCATGCTGCGGGTCCAGGCCCCAGCCCGGCGCACCCGGCGCGATGCCGCGGCGCAGCTGGTCTTCCTGCACGTCCAGCCCGTCTTTGAGGTAGCTGCCGGCATCGCCATGCACGATGAAGCGCGGGCCGGAGGCGGCCACCAGCGAGCCGGCGTGGAGGATCGCGCGGTGGTGCGGGTAATGCAGCACCGCGTGGAAATAGTCATTGCCCAAGGCGTGCTGGCGCTGCGCCATCAGGTCCACGCTGATCGCGCCGGGCCAGCCGAACAGCTGCAGCATCTGATCCAGCAGATGAGGACCGAGATCCATCCACAGGCCGCTGCCGGGCGCATCGCTTTCGCGCCAGCGATCGCGCACCTGCGGGCGGAAACGGTCGAAGTGGGAATGGCATTCGGCGACGCGGCCGATCCGGCCCTCGTCGATCACCCGCTTGAGGGTGAGGAAGTCGGCGTCATGGCGGCGGTTCTGGAACACAGTGACGACACGCTCTGCATCCTGCGCGGCCTGCACCACCGATTCGGCCTCCGCCACGGACAGCGCAAAGGGCTTGTCCACCAGTACGTGTTTGCCGGCCGCGAGGGCGGCGCGCGCCAGTGGAGCATGCGCATCGTTGGGCGTGGCGATCACCACTGCATCCACTGCCGGATCGTCGAACAGCTGCTGCGGGTCTTCGCAGAGGCGCACATCGGTGAAGCTGCGCAGCAGGCGGTCGCGCTGCGAGCTGACAATGCTGTGCAGCGCCAGTCCAGGGGTGTGCAGGATCAACGGCGCATGGAAGACGCTGCCGGCCAATCCGTAACCGATCAGTCCGACCTGCAGTTCGGTGGCCATGGTGCACTCCAACAGGATGGGCAGGACAGCGTAACGGCTGCGCGCGCGGTGCGGAAACATGAATGGTCAGGCAGGAAGCTGAGTGGTTCACGGCGACGTTATGTGGCGCGCACGCCCCCTCCACGGCCCGACACGGACACTGGCTGCACATCCGCAAAGGAATTCGAACATGACCAACACGACCCGTAATCTGCTTGCTGCTTCGCTGGCCCTGGGCATGGTGCTGGGCACCTCGTCGGCCATGGCCAAGGATCCGCCGAAGACCACCGATCATGCCGCGATGACCCATGCCGATACGCACGATTCGGCCGAGCCGGTCACCGACAGCTGGATCACCACCAAGGTCAAGACCGACCTGCTGACCAGCAAGAACGTCCCGGGCACCGAAGTGAAGGTGGAGACCGTCAATGGCGTGGTCACCCTCACCGGCACCGTGGCCAGCCAGGCCGAGCATGACAAGGCGGTGCGCGTGACCCAGCAGATCAAGGGCGTCAAGCGCGTCGACGCTGCCAACCTGAAGGTTGCCGCGACGGCCGCCAAGCGCTGAGTGCTGCTGCACCGATGAACAGAGCGCGCCTTCGGGCGCGCTTTTTTGTGCGCGCCCGGTGGTCCTGCGTGCTGTTCAGTCAGGTGAGGGACCGCGTATTCACAAAGGGGTGGAGTATATTCAGCGCTTCGCCATCGCCATGCGGTGCGCATGCCGGCGGTACGCGCATGGGCCGGAGCAGGGGTGGCATCGAGCTGACGAGGGACTATGGCGCTGGTGTTCAGTGATCAAATCTGGGACCGCTGGCGATTGCCGGCCCTGGCCCTGGCGGCGGTAGCCATCATCGTGGTGCCGTGGCTCACCCTGCGCAAACTGGCCGACGACAACGTCGATGCGATGAACTGGGTCACCCACACCCAGGATGTCGGCGTGGCGGTCTACCAATTGCAGGCCGACGTGCGCGATGTCGAATCGGCCGCATTGACGATGTCCAAGGGCATCGACGCCCCCGGCCTGCGCGAGCGGCTGGCCCAGGCCGACGATATCCCGGGGCGGCTGGCCCGGCTGGCCGAGCTGACCCGCGACAACCCGGATCAGCTGGTCCGGATCGGTCGCATCCAGTCCATGCTCGAACGCCGCATGGAGCTGGCCAAGCAACTGGCCCGTTCCGCGCCCGATGCCGATCAGCGGCAGCTGGTGGCCGATCTGACCACCCGCTACCCGATCCGCAACCTGGTCGAAGAACTGCAGGCCACCGAGGAGCAGCTGCTCGCCAAGCGTTCGGCATTGTTCACGGCGCAGCAGCGCCAGGGCGAGTTCATCTCCTGGTCGGCGCTGGTGGTGCAGCTGCTGTTGCTTGGCCTCGTGCTATGGCTGCTGCAGCGGCAGATCCGCCACCGCCTGAGCGCCGAACGCGCCTCGCTGCGCGCGGCCGGGCGGGCAGCCTCGGTGCTGCATACGGTGCGCGAGCCGATCGTACTGCTCGACCGCAGCCTGCGCGTGCAGATGCACAACCCGGCGTTCGCCGAGCTGTACGGGCTGGACGAGGAGACCACGGCCGAAGGGCTGCCGCTGGACAGCATCGGCGACGGCGCCTGGGCCGACGCGGTGGTCCGCCAGCGCCTGACCGACGTGCTGCTGCGCGGCCGGGAGCTGTGGGATTACGAACACGAACAGCGCACCGCCGATGACGTGGTGCGGATCATGCTGATCAACGCGCGGCGCATGCCGCTGCCGGACAAGGATGACGAAGTGGTGCTGATGACGGTCAGCGATGTCACCGTCCAGCGCGCCGTGCAGCTGCGGGTGGAGGAACTGAACCGCCAGCTGGAAGGCAAGGTCGAGCAGGTTTCCGAGGTGAACCGCGAGCTGGAAGCGTTCAGCTATTCGGTCTCGCACGATCTGCGCGCGCCGTTGCGCCACGTGGCCGGCTTCTCCGACAAGCTGACCCGCCACCTGGGCGAGGGCGCCGATGAGAAATCCCTGCACTACCTGGGCGTGATCTCCAACTCGGCGCGCCGCATGGCCGCGCTGATCGACGATCTGCTGGTGTACTCGCGCCTGGGCCGGGCCGCGATGCGGCTGCAGGCGGTGGACATGCAGTCGCTGGTCGCCGACACCCGCGCCATGCTCGATGCCAACCAGCAGAGCGAGGCCGAGAGCACCGGCGTGCCGCATCATGTCGACTGGAAGATCGCGCCGCTGCCGATCATCGTTTCCGATGAAAACATGATGCGCCAGGTGTGGCTGAATCTGCTTGGCAACGCGATCAAGTATTCTTCCAACCGCGAGCCGGCCCGGATCGAGGTCGACTACAAACTGCAGCCTGACGGCAGCCATCTGTTCACCGTCCGCGACAACGGCGCCGGGTTCGACATGGCCTACGCCGGCAAGCTGTTCGGGGTGTTCCAACGGCTGCACAAGGCCAGCGACTACCCGGGCACGGGCATCGGCCTGGCCAGTGTCCGCCGGGTACTGACCCGCCACGGCGGCCGCATCTGGGCCGAGTCGGCGGTCGATCAGGGCGCCACGTTCCACTTCGTTCTTCCACCCGCGCTCGACGCAATCAACAAGGGCTCCGCCGCATGACCGCTCTCCGTACCATCCTCCTTGCCGAGGACAGCCCCGCCGACGCCGAGATGGCCATCGACGCCTTGAAGGAGGCCCGCCTGGCCAACCCGATCGTGCACGTCGAAGACGGCGTGGAAGCGATGGATTACCTGCTGCGTCGCGGCGCCTTCGCCAACCGCGACGAAGGCCTGCCGGCGGTGCTGCTGCTGGATATCAAGATGCCGCGCATGGACGGCCTGGAAGTACTCAAGGAAATCCGCAACACCGAAGAGCTCAAGCGGCTGCCGGTGGTGATCCTGTCGTCCTCGCGCGAGGAAAGCGATCTGGCGCGCAGCTGGGACATGGGCGTGAACGCCTACGTGGTCAAGCCGGTGGACGTGGACCAGTTCTTCGGCGCGGTTCAGACCTTGGGCAAGTTCTGGGGCCTGATCAACCAGGCACCGGAGATCGAGTAAGGCCATGCCGCTGACCGGCCCTGCGTTGGGTGCCCTGCGGATCCTGCTGATCGAGGATTCGCCGGAAGACGCCGAACTGATGTGCGAGCAGATGCTCGACGCTGGCCTGGAGGCCAGTTTCGAGCGGGTCGAGAGCGCGCAGGAACTGCGTGAGGCGCTGGCGCGCGCCGCGCCGGACATCGTGCTGTCGGACCTGAGCATGCCCGGCTTCTCCGGCAATGAGGCGCTGCAGATCGTGCGCGCCGCGCTGCCTGAGGTGCCCTTCATCTTCGTGTCCGGCACGATGGGTGAGGAAAACGCCGTGGCCGCCCTGCACCAGGGCGCCAACGACTACATCATCAAGCACCAGCCGGCGCGCCTGCCCTCGGCGGTGGCGCGTGCCGTGCGCGAAGCCCGCAGCGCGATCGACCGCCAGCGGGTGGAAGCCGAGCTGATGCGCGCGCAGCGTCTGGAAAGCTTGTCGCTGCTGGCGGCCGGGCTCAGCCACGACCTGCGCAACATCCTGCAGCCGCTGCTGATCATGCCGGACCTGATGAAGGCACGGACCGATGATCCGCAGCTGCATCATCTGGCCGACATCATCGCCGAATGCGGCCGGCGCGGGCATGAGATGGCCGAATCGATGCTGTCCTTCGTGCGCGGTTCGCGCAATACCAGCGAGCACATCTGCCTGGTCCACCTGTTCGAAGGCGTGGAGCTGCTCCTGCGCAGCAACCTGCCGGCCAAGGTCACCCTGCATCTGGAGGTGGCCGATGGCCTGGCGGTGGATGCCAACTACACCGAGCTGCAGCAGGTGCTGCTCAACCTCTCGTTGAATGCCATCCAGGCCATGCCCAACGGTGGCCGTTTGACCCTGCGCGCGGCGTCCGCCGCCGATACGCATGGCGAGGACTGGCTGCGGATCTCGGTGACCGATGAAGGCATCGGCATGGATGCGGACACGCTGTCGCATCTGTTCAATCCCTTCTTCACGACCAAAGCCACCGGCACCGGCCTGGGTTTGATCTCGTGCAAGCGCATCATCGAAGGCGCCCACGGCAGCATCCACGTCGACAGCCAGCCCGGCGTGGGCACCCGCTTCGATCTGCTGCTGCCGATGCGCGAGAGCACCGACGCGGCCGCCACGGTGGATGGGCCGATCGCCGCCGGCACCGGGCAGTCGATCCTGGTCGTGGACGGTGAGGCGACACGCCTGTCGCTGCTGGGCAATGCGCTGTCCAGCCAGGGTTATCACCTGCAGCTGGCCTCCGATGGTGCCGCCGCACTGCGCTGGATGCAGCAGGAAAGCATGCCCGCGCTGGTGATCGCCGATGCCGGCTCGAAACTGCTCTCGGCCAGCCATCTGCTGGGCGAGATGGCCACGCTGGGCTACCGCGGGCCGGCGCTGGTGCTGGAAGAAGCCGACGTCACCGTACCGCTGGCGGTGTTCCCGCCCGGCATCAACGTGCACGTGCTGCGCAAGCCGCTGGAAATGCAGCAGGTGTTCCGCTCGGTCGCCGAGGCGCTGGAGACCGCCTGATCAGACCTCCCACGGAAACCGTGGGAGGCTGGCCACGGCCTGCTCGAGTTTGTAGGACCAGTTGCCGTGGATCTCCGCATACAGCGGGCTGTCGCCGGCCAGGCGCATGCGCTGGGTGATGCGCAGGTCATCCTTGCGGATCAGCACCAGGTCCACCGGCAGCCCTACCGAGAGGTTGGAGCGGATCGTCGAATCCAGCGAGACGATGGCGGTGCGCGCGGCGTCTTCCAGCCGGGTCTGCGGGCGCAGGATCCTGTCCAGGATCGGCTTGCCGTACTTGGATTCGCCGATCTGCAGGAACGGGGTTTCCGGCGAGGCCGCGATGGCATTGCCGAGCGGATAGATCATGTACAGGCCGGGATGCTCGCCGCCGATCTGGCCGCCCAGGATCAGCGTCGCCTGGGTCACGATGCCGTCCTGACCCGCCTCATGCGTGCTGGATTTGACCTGGCTGTCGAGCAACACCCGGCCCACGTACTCGGCCACCTCGAACAGATGCCGGTAGGCGCGCAGGTTTTCCGGGCGCTGCTCGTCCACGTCACGGCGCAGCCGCGAGATCAGCAGCTGGGTCGTCGCCAGGTTGCCGGCGGCCATGATCACGAAGGCCGCTTCACCGGGGAACTCGAATTCGTGCAGCTTGCGGTGCACGCGCACGTCGTCCAGCGACGCGTTGGTACGGGTATCGGCGGCGAAGACCAAGCCTTCGTCCACCTCGATGCCGACGCAATAGGTCATGTCGGTGTCCTATGATGTGCACCCCGATTCTATGCGCTGGCCCTGTTGGCCCCGTGTGGAATCGCCCCACGTACGCTGAATACCATGACCACTGCGCTCCTGAGCCTGGGCAGCAACCTGCAGCCGCAACAGCACCTTCACGCCGCGGTGGAGGCCCTGCGCGCGCGCTTCGGCACGATCGCCGTCTCGCCGGCCTACCGCACCGCGGCGGTGGGCTTCGACGGCCCGGATTTCCTCAACAATGCCGTGGCGATCGAGACCGATCTGCCGCTGCAGACGCTGGATGACTGGCTGCATGCGCTGGAAGACGCCCACGGCCGTGACCGCAGCGGCCCGCGTTTCAGCGACCGTACCCTGGACATCGATGTGGTGTTCTACGGCGATCTGATCGTGGAGGGCCCCGGCCATCTGCGCATTCCACGCCCGGAACTCAAGCACGCCTTCGTGCTCAAGCCACTGGCCGATATCGCCCCGGCGTTCCGCGACCCGGTCAGCGGGCTGACCCTGGACGCACTGTGGCGGGCCCACCGGCAGTTCGGCGAGCCCTTCGAGACGATGGACCTGTTGCCCGGCTGATCGAGGCATCGGGGAGGGCCGGCGGCTGGCCGGCAACCCGACAATGCCGGTTCATGCAGCGCCGGCCTGCGGCCGGTTCTTCCCGGCGTGCGGTCCAACCGGGGTTCACGACAACGTCCGCCCACCATCCACGCGCAGCGTGTGCCCGGTGACGAACGCGGCCTCCGTGGCCAGCCAGTACACCGCCTCGGCGATCTCCTCCACCGTCCCGGTGCGGGCCAGCGGCGTGCGCGCCAGCAGCGCCTGCTGGGCGAAATCATCCTTGCCCTGCTCCGGCCACAGGATCGCCCCGGGCGCCACCGCATTGACCCGCACCTTGGGCGCCAGTTCCAGCGCCAGCGAGCGGGTCACCATTTCCAGCGCGGCCTTGGCCGCCGCGTAGACCGGGTGGTCGCGCATCGGCTGGGTGCCGTGCAGGTCGGTCAGGTTGACGATGCTGCCCTGCTGGCGGCGCAGGTGCGGCGCGGCCGCCTGGGCCAGCAGCAACGGAGCCCGCGCGTTCACCGCGAACAGGTCGTCCCACTGCGCGGCGGTGATCTGGCCGAGCAGGGTGGGGTAGAAGTTGGAGGCGTTGTTGACCAGCGTATCCAACCGGCCGAACTGGGCCACGGTCTGGTCGATCAGGTCGGGCAGGGCATCGGCATCGCGCAGGTCGGCCTGCAGGGCCAGCACGCTGCCCGGGCGCAGCATGTCCATGTCGAAGGCCATCTGCTGCAGCTCGGTGGTGGAGGTGTGGGCGTGCAGCACCACCGACCAGCCACAGGCGTGGAACTGGCGGGCGATGGCCGCGCCGATCCGGCGCGCGCTGCCGGTGATCAGCGCCACGGGCGCGGTATCGGTCATCGGGGGTACTCCCTGCTCAGGCTATGCTGTGCATTGTCACCGCAATCGCCCGTGCCATGCATTCCCCACTGCCCCTACCCGAATCCGACGCCCTGGCCCACAGCGACGAGCTGGCCGCGGCGCTGCGCGCTGAAATCCTCGCCAAC
Organism: Stenotrophomonas maltophilia; assembly: GCF_002205165.1. Taxonomy (GTDB): domain Bacteria; phylum Pseudomonadota; class Gammaproteobacteria; order Xanthomonadales; family Xanthomonadaceae; genus Stenotrophomonas; species Stenotrophomonas maltophilia_N. Next base: position 15,536 of record NZ_NIVS01000039.1, read on the forward strand.
GGCGGCGCGATGCCGTTCTCCCGCTTCATGGAGCTGAGCCTGTACGCGCCCGGTTGGGGCTATTACAGCGCTGGCGCCAGCAAGTTCGGGGCCGCCGGCGATTTCACCACCTCGCCGGAAATCGGCGCGCTGTTCGCCGCGACGCTGGCCAATGCGATCGCCCCGGTGATGCAGCAGCTCGGCCCGGAAGCGCGTTTCATGGAAGTCGGCGGCGGCAGCGGTGCCTTCGCCGAAGTGCTGCTCAAGCGCATGCTCGAACTGGACGCGCTGCCCGAGCGTTACGCGATCCTGGAGCCCAGCGCGGACCTGCGTGAGCGCCAGCGCGAGCGTCTGGAAAAGGCGTTGATCCCGCCGGTGTTTGCCCTGGTGGAATGGCTGAACGGTCCGTTCGATGACGATTGGGACGGCATGGTCTTCGCCAATGAAGTGATCGATGCCTTGCCGACGCCGCGCTTCCTCGCACGCGAGGGCATGGTCTACGAAGAAACCGTCGAACTGGATGCCCAGGGCGCCTTCGTGCGCGGCGCGCAGCCGGCCGATGCGATGCTCAGCGCTGCCGTCCGCCACGTCGAGCATTACCGCGAGAAGCCCTTCGCCGACGGCTACCGTTCCGAACTGCTGCCGCAGCTGCCGTACTGGATCCAGGCGATCGCTGGCGGCATGAAGCGCGGCGCGATGCTGTTCGTCGATTACGGTTACCCGCGCAACGAGTATTACCAGGACGACCGCGACGAGGGCACCGTGCGCGCGTTCTACCGCCACCACGTGCACAACGAGCTGTACCGGTGGCCGGGCCTGCAGGACCTCACTGCCTCGGTGGACTTCACCGCGCTGGCCGAAGCCGGCACGGGCGCGGGTTTCGAGCTGGCCGGTTACTGCACCCAGGCCAGTTTCCTGCTCGGCAACGGGCTGGATACGCTGCTGGAAAAAGCCGATGCGCGCACCGACGAGATCGGCCGGGTGCGGCTGCGCGACCAGGTGAAAAAGCTGACGCTGCCGA
>NZ_NIVS01000018.1 GCF_002205165.1 Stenotrophomonas maltophilia
GGCAGGGGCCGTGGTTGCGCAGGGCGGCGAGGTGGGCGGGGGTGCCGTAGCCTTTGTGCTGGTCGAAGCCGTATTCGGGGTGGGCGTCGTGCAGGGTCTGCATGAAGCGGTCGCGGCTGACTTTGGCGAGGATCGAGGCGGCCATGATGGCGCGGTCGAGGGCGTCGCCGCCGATCAGGGCCTGGGCCGGGCAGGGCAGGCCTTTGGGGACGACGTTGCCGTCGATACGGGCGAACTGGGCGACGTGGGCGACGCCTTCGACGGCGCGGCGCATGCCGAGCATCGTGGCCTGGTAGATGTTGAGGGCGTCGATTTCACTGACATCGACCATCACCACGTGCCAGGCCAGGGCGCGGTCGAGGATCTTGTCGTAGAGCTGGTCGCGGCGGGCGGCGGTGAGCTGCTTGGAGTCGTCCAGCCCGTTCAGGCGCGGGCGGTCCGGGCAGAACACCACGGCGGCGACGGCGACCGGGCCGGCCAGGGGGCCGCGGCCGGCTTCATCCACGCCGGCCACGTAGCGCGGGGCCACGGTGGCCAGGGCGGCGCCGTCGAACAGGGCCAGCGAGGCGGCTGCGGCGTGGCGACGGCTCATGCGGCGCGGCCGTGCCTGGCGCCGCGTTCGAGCAGCTCGGTGACGGCGTCAGCGGCGCGCGCCGAGGCATCGCGACGCAGCTGCAGGTGCAGGCGTTCGTAGGTGTCCTGCAGGTCGGTCACGCGCTGGGGGTGATCGAACCACTGCAGGATCGCGGCGGCCAGTTTGTCCGGGGTGCAGTCGTGCTGCATCAGTTCCGGGGCAAGATCCTTGCCGGCCAGGATGTTGGGCAGGGCGAAGCGGTCGACCTTGAGCAGGCCCAGAGCCTTGACGATGCGGTAGGTGAGTTCGGCGACGCGGTAGCCGACCACCATCGGGCGTTTGACCAGCATGGTCTCCAGCGTCGCGGTGCCGGAGGCGAGCACGACCACGTCGGCGGCGATCATCGCGGTGCGCGCGTTGCCGTCGAGCAGGTGCGAGTGGGCGACCGGCAACGCCGAGGCGGAGAGCTGTTCGCCGATCAGCTGGCGGCAGGCAGCGTTGGCGGCTGGCACCACCACATGCAGGCCGGGAATGCGCTCGGAGACCTGCCAGGCGGCTTCGAAGAACGGTTCGCCGAGTTTGCTGATCTCGCCCAGGCGACTGCCGGGCAATACCGCCAGCACCTTGGCATTGGAGGGCAGGCCGAGCTCGGCACGCGCCTGTTCGCGGTCGTTGTGCAAGGGAATGTCATCGGCCATCGGGTGGCCGACGAAGCGGGCGTCGACCCCGTGCCTGGCGTAGATCGGCGGTTCCATCGGGAACAGGCACAGCACCAGGTCGGCGCTGGCCCCGATCTTCTCGGCGCGCTTCTCGCGCCAGGCCCAGACCGACGGGCTGACGTAATGGACGGTGCGCACACCGCGGTCCTTCAGCCAGCGCTCCACGCCGAGGTTGAAGTCGGGGGCGTCGATACCGATGAACACGTCCGGTTGCCACTCCAGCGCACGCGCGCGGAACTCGCGGCGCAGTTTGAGCAGGCGCGGCAGGTGGCGCAGGATTTCGGTCAGGCCCATCACGGCCAGTTCGCTGGCATCGAACCAGGTCTGGCAGCCGGCGCTGCGCATGGCGTCGCCGCCGATACCGGCGAACTCAGCGTTCGGGAAGCGCAGGCGCAGTTCGCGCACCAGGCCGGCACCGAGCAGGTCGCCGGAGGCTTCACCGGCGACCAGGGCGATCCGCACCGGGCGGTCGGAGCTGCGCACGGCCAGCGTCTGTTCGACGCTGGTGGCCATCGCAGCGAGCGGAATGATCTCGGCGGTCGGCATGCCCGGGGTGTGCCCGCCTGGACCCGTCATCGCAGCAGGGGCCTCTCGGCGCTTTCGATGAAGTCCAGCAGGTCCTTCACGTCGGCGCTGTGGGTGGCCTGTTCGGCCAGCTGCAGCTTGGCTTCGGCCAGTGGCAGGCCGGCCACGTACAGCGTGCGGTAGGCGCGCTTGATGCTGGCGATGCGCTCGGCATCGAAACCACGGCGCTTGAGGCCTTCGCTGTTGATGCCGCGCGGGCGGCCCAGGGTGTCGCTGCCGACCATGGTGAACGGCGGCACGTCGCCGTTGGTCAGCGCGCCCATGCCAAGGAAGGCGTGGGCACCGATGCGGCAGAACTGGTGGGCACCGGCGAAGCCGCTGATGATCACGTAGTCGCCCACGGTGACGTGGCCGGCCAGCGTGGTGTTGTTGGAGAACACGCAATGGTCGCCGACGTGGCAGTCGTGCGCCACATGGGTGTAGGCCAGCATCCAGTTATCGTTGCCGACCGTGGTGATGCCACCGCCGCCGGCGGTGCCACGATTGATGGTGACGAACTCGCGGATGACGTTGTCATCGCCGATCAACAGTTCGGTGCGCTCGCCTTTGTACTTCTTGTCCTGCGGCTCGCCACCGATCGCGGCATGGCCGATGAAGCGGTTGTTGCGGCCGATCCGGGTCGGGCCGTGGATCGAGCAGTGCGGACCGATCTCGGTGCCGGCACCGATCTCCACGTCCGCACCGATCAGGCAGAACGCACCCACGCGCACATCCGCAGCCAGCGTCGCCGACGGGTCGATGACCGCGGTGGGGTGGATGAGAGGGGCGTTGTCACTCATTGCAGATCTCCTGCCAGGATCATTCGCGGGTGCCGGCGCACAGCACTTCGGCGCAGGCGACGATTTCGCCATCGACCTTGGCCACGCAGTCGTACACCGCCATGTTGCGGATCACGCGCTTGATTTCCACGTGCATTTCCAGCACGTCGCCAGGCACGACCTGCTTGCTGAAGCGGGCCTTGTCGACCTTCACCATGTAGAACAGTTTCGACTGCGCATCGCGGCCCAGGGTGAGCTGGGTGAGCACGCCGCCGGCCTGCGCCATCGCTTCGATGATCAGCACGCCGGGCATGATCGGCTGCCCCGGGAAGTGGCCCTGGAAGAACGGCTCGTTGATGCTGACGTTCTTGGTGGCGACGATCTTCCGGTTCTCGAAATCGAGCGAGATCACCTTGTCCACCAGCAGGAACGGATAGCGGTGCGGGATCAGCTGCTGGATCTGGTTGATGTCCGGCAGATTCTGGTTGTTGCTCATTCCTTCTCCTTGCTCACAGACAGGATGCGCCGGGCGAGCGCATCGAGCTGCTTGAAGCGCGCGGCATTCTTACGCCACGTGCGGTTGTCGGTCAGTGGGGTGCCGGAGGAGTACTCGCCCGGCTCATGAATGGAGTTGCGCACCACCGACTTGCCGGTGATGACGACCTTGTCGCAGATTTCGAGGTGACCGACCACGCCGACGGCGCCGCCCAGCAGGCAGTAACGGCCGATCTTGGCGCTGCCGGCGATGCCGGTGCAGCCGGCGATGGCCGAGTGGGCGCCGATCTGGACGTTGTGGGCGACCTGCACGAGGTTGTCCAGGCGCACGTCGTTCTCGAGCACGGTGTCTTCCAAGGCGCCGCGGTCGACGCAGGTGTTGGCACCGATCTCGCAGTCATCGCCGATGCGCACGCCGCCCAACTGGGGCACCTTGATCCAGTGGCCGGCATCCATGGCCAGGCCGAAGCCGTCGGCACCGAGCACGGCGCCGGGATGGATGCGCACGCGCTTGCCGAGCTTGACGCGGGTGACCAGGGTCACGCGGGCGATCAGTTCGCAGCCGGTCTCCAGGATGCAGTCTTCGCCGATGACGCTGCCCGGGCCGACGATGCAGTTCTCACCGACGATGCTGCGGGCACCGATGGTGACGAACGGGCCGATATGGGCGCTGGCGGCGACCTGGGCGTCCGGATCGATGCAGGCGCTGGGGTGGATGCCCGGGGCGCGCGGCGGTGCGATGTCGAACAGGGCGGCGATCTTGGCGAACGTGGTGTACGGGTCCTTGGCGACCAGGGCGGCGCCGGGCGCGGCCTCGGCATCCTCGGCGCGCAGCACGACGATGGCGGCCTGGCTGTCGGCCAGCTGCGCGCGGTAGCGCGGGTTGGCCAGGAAGGTGAGCTGGCCGGGGCCGGCATGGGCGAGCGTAGCCACGCCATGGATGGCGGTGCTGCCATCACCATGGACCTGCAGGCCAAACTGCTCGGCGAGTTGCTGGGCGGTATAGGTAGGAGTGTTCACCGGGGGAGTTTACCGTGTGCTGCCGAAACGGTCATGCGGGGCGGGGCTCGTGGGCCGCATCCATGCGGCCCAACGGTCCTGGCCAGGGCCACCCGCCACGACCCCCGACGGTTCAGCGCCAGCGCGGAAGGATGGTGCCGGCCGCTGGCCTGACCCAGAAACGAAAACGCCGGGCAAAGCCCGGCGAATGCGTACCGCGTCTGGTGGAGAGGCCCCCTTCTGTTAAGGGGGCCGCGCCGACGGCGCGGGGGATAGGAGGAATCGTTGGGCCCCAAGGTTTGCTGCGCAAACCTTGGGCAATTCACCTTAGGCGGTCAGAACTGACCGCCAAAGGTGAATTGCAGACGCTCGACTTCGTCGCCGTCTTCCTTCTTGAGCGGGAAGGCGTAGCTGATCGAGATCGGGCCGACCGGGGCGCGCCACAGCAGGGCCACACCGGTGGACACGCGCAGTTCGTTGGCCTTGAAGTTGTCCACGCCGGTGTACACGTTGCCGAAGTCCACGAAGGCCGAGATGCGGGCCGAGGGGCTGTCGAACAGGCGCGGGAAGTAGGCTTCGACCGAACCGACGGTCTTCAGCGAGCCACCCAGCGGCTGGCCGCGGTTGTAGCTCAGGGTCGGTTCCGAACGCGGGCCGAGGGTGTTGTCCTCGAAGCCACGCACCGAGTTGGTACCACCGGCGTAGAAGTTCTCGTAGAACGGCAGGCCAGCGGCGGTCACCACACGGGTGCTGCCATCCGGGTTGGTGATCACGCGGGTGGTGTCATTGCCGTAGCTGTCGCCGTAGCCGACTTCGGCGCGGGTGTTGATGACCAGCTGCGGGATGATCGGCCAGTACTTGGAGAACTGGTAGTTCAGCTTGTAGTACTCGACGGTCGAACCCGGCAGCGTGGTTTCCAGGCCGACGCGCTGGTAGGTACCACGGGTCGGCATGAAGTAGTCGTTGCGGGTATCGCGCGCCCAGCCCAGCTCGGTGCGCCAGGAGTGGAACGTGCGCTGGCCGATGGCGTCGATGTAATCGATGATCGCCTGCGGGGTCGAGCCCTGGTAGGTGGTGATCTGGTTGCTGTCGATGCCCACCATCAGCGAGACGGTGTCGTTCTCGGTGATCGGCACGCCGAACACCACCTGCGCGGCACCGTTGGTGCTGTTGTACTGCGCGGTGTTGAAGTCGGAGTAATCCAGTTCGCGCCAGGACAGGTTGTAGCCCAGCGAGACGCCGTCATCGGTGAAGTACGGGTTGGTGTAGCTGAAGCCGTAACGCTGCAGGTAGCTGCTGCGCGACGCTTCGACCGACACGCGGTTGCCGCCGCCCAGGAAGTTGTTCTGCGACAGCTGCACCGAGGTGGTCATGCCGTAGGACTGCGAATAGCCCAGGCCGAACACGAAGCTGCCCGAGGTGGTTTCCTTGACGTTGTAGACCACGTCGACCTGGTCGTTGCTGCCGGTGACCGGCGGCGTTTCCACGTCGACCGATTCGAAGTAGCCCAGGCGCTGCAGACGGATCTTGGAACGGTCGATCGCGGCCTGCGAGTACCAGCTGTTTTCGAACTGGCGCATTTCACGACGCAGGACTTCGTCGGAGGTGCGGGTGTTGCCCTTGAAGGTGATGCGGCGCACCGACACGCGCGGGCCGGGAACGACCTGCATGTTGATGGCCACCGTGCGGTCGGCACGGTTGCTGGTCGGGATCGGGTTCACCTTGGCGAAGGCGTAGCCGATGTTGGACAGCGAATTGGTGATCTGGTCCGAGCTGAATTCCAGCAGCGCACGCGAGAACGTGTCGCCGGACTTCTGGATCACCATGCGCTCGACATCTTCCTGCGGGAGGATGGTGTCGCCGGTGACCTTGATCTCGGAGATCTTGTACTGCTCACCCTCGGTCACGCCGGCGGTGATGAACATGTCGCGCTTGTCGGGGCTGATCGAGACCTGCGTGGAATCGATGCTGAAATCCACGTAGCCGCGGTCCAGGTACCAGCCGTTGAGCTTTTCCAGGTCGCCGGACAGCTTTTCCTTGGAGTACTGGTCATCGCGGCGGTACCACGAGGCCCAGTTGTGCTCCTTGGATTCCCAGGTTTCCAGGATGTCCTTGGCCGGGAACTTCTCGGTGCCGACCAGGTTCACGTGCTGGATCTTGGCGGCCTTGCCTTCCTTGATCGCGATCGCGATATCCACGCGGTTGCGGTCCAGCGGGCTCACCGTCGGGGTGATGTCCACGTTGTATTTGCCACGGTCGTTGTACTGGCGGCGGAGTTCCTGGGTCACGCGGTCCAGGCTCAGGCGATCGAAGGTGCCACCCTCGGTCAGGCCGATGTCGCTCAGGCCCTTGAGCAGCTGATCGCTCTTGATGTCCTTGTTGCCGGTGACGGTCAACTTGTTGATCGCCGGGCGCTCCTTGACCGTGACCACGAGGATGTCGCCCTGGCGTTCGAGCTGGACGTCTTCGAAGAAGCCGGTCTTGTACAGCGCACGGATGGTTTCACCGACCTTGTTGTCGGTGATGGTGTCGCCACGTTCCACCGGCAGGTAGGTGAACACGGTACCGGAGGTGATGCGCTGCAGACCATCCACGCGGATGTCGCTGACGGTGAAGGGCTCGGCTGCCTGCGCCAGGGCGGGCGCGCCGAAACCGGCAACGAGTGCGAGGGCCAGCAGGCGGCGATTGGGGAGTCGCGTCATGTCACGTCCGGTTGGAGTCGATTTCAACATTGCGGGATGCCGGCGCATAAGACGACGACAAAAGGAAAAAAGTTCATCGCGGGACCAGGCCGAGGATGTCGTTGTAGAACGCCAATCCCATCAGCCCGGCCAGCAGCGCCAAGCCTACATACTGCCCGGCAGCCATGGCGCGCTCGCTCAGCGGGCTGCCCTTGACCAACTCGATAAGGTAATACAGCAGGTGCCCGCCGTCCAAGATGGGGATGGGCAACAGGTTGATGATGCACAGGCTCAGCGACAGCAGGGCCAGGAAATACAGGAACCAGTCCAGGCCGCGCTTGGCCGAGACATTGGCCACCCGGGCAATGGTGACCGGGCCGGAGATGTTCTGCAGCGAGGCGTTGCCGGTGACGATGCGGCGCATCATCCCCAGCGAATCGCCGGCCATCCGGGCGGTTTCACGCAGGGCCACCGGCACTGCCGCAAATGGCCCGAACTTGAGTTCGGCGTCATAGGCCGGGGCATGGCTCTCGGGGAAGCCGATGCCGATCTGCCAGGTCGGCTGGCCGCGGCCGTCCACGCCCTGGCGGGGGGTGATCTCCAGCGCCAGCCGCTCGCCACCGCGCAGGACGTCGATCATGCCGGGGCCGCCGCGCTGGCCCAGTGCGGCGATCTGCGCCGGCACCTGGTCGGCGCCTTCGATGCGCTGGCCGTCCACGGCCACGATCAGGTCCCCCGGCACCAGCACGCCCTGGGCGGCCGCGTCGGGCAGGACCTTGTCCACCAGCGCCGGCTGCAGCCAGAACTGCCAGCTCAACCCGGTCAGCTGGGGGACGCGGCGTTCATCGAAGCCGGCGGGCAGCTGCGACAGCGGCAGCGTGCGGGTCCGGACCTGGTCCAGGCCATCAAGCACCTCGACCTTGGCATCGTGACGATCCATCGCGGCGGTGGTCAGCGCCATGCTGGCTTCACCGGCGGTGGCCACGCTGCGACCGTCGACCTTGACCACGCGGTCGCCGGCCTGCAGCCCGGCGGCCTGCGCCATGCCAGTGGTGCGGCCGACCGTGGCCGAATAATCCTGTTTGCCGATCACGAACATCGCCCAGAGCAGGGCGATGCACAGGATCAGGTTGGCGGCCGGACCCGCGGCGACCACCGCGATCCGCTGCCACACAGTCTTGTGGTTGAAGGCCTGGCCGCGCTCGGCCGGGTGCACCTCGACCTCGCGCTCGTCCAGCATCTTCACGTAGCCGCCCAGCGGAATGGCGGCGATCGCGAATTCGGTGCCCGCGCGGTTGCGGCGCGACCACAGCGGCTTGCCGAAACCGACAGAGAAGCGCAGCACCTTGATCCCGCAACGGCGGGCGACCCAGTAGTGACCGAATTCGTGGAAGGTCACCAGCAGGCCAAGGCTGACGATCATCCACCAGACGGATCCGATGAAATCACCCATGGTGATCAGCACTGTAAAGGGGCGTGTGGGGCATTCAGGCGTGGTCGATGGCGGCTTGGGTGATCTGTCGGGCGCGCTGATCGGCGGTCAGCAGGCCCTCCAGTGTATCGGCGGACTCGCTCGACAGTGTTGACAGAGCGTTAGCGACCAGCGCTGGAATGGCAAGGAAAGCTGCCCGCCCCTGAAGAAACGCTGAAACCGCGACTTCGTTGGCGGCGTTGAGGATCGCCGGCGCCGTGCCGCCGGCGGCCATGGCCTGCCAGGCAAGTGTCAGGCAGGGGAAGGCCTCGGTGTCCGGGGCTTCGAAATCCAGCCGGCCCTGGGTCAGCAGATCCAGCCCGCCGACCCCGGAGTCGATCCGCTGCGGCCAGCCCAGGCCGACGGCCAGGGTGGTGCGCATGTCCGGCAGGCCCATCTGGGCCAGCGTCGAGCCGTCGACAAACTCGACCAGGGAATGCACCAAGCTCTGCGGGTGGACCAGCACGTCGATGCGCTCGCCGGGCACACCGAAGAGGTGGTGGGCCTCGATGACTTCCAGCCCTTTGTTCATCAACGTCGCCGAATCGACCGAGATCTTCGGGCCCATGGACCACTTCGGGTGGGCCACGGCCTGGGCCGGGGTGACCTGTGCCAGCTGCTCGCGGGTGCGGCCACGGAACGGCCCGCCGGAGGCGGTGAGGATGATCCGGCGCACGCCGGCCCCGTCCAGGCTGGCATCGCGCGAGCGCAGGCACTGGAAGATCGCGCTGTGCTCGCTGTCGATCGGGATGATCTCCGCCCCGCCGGCAGCGGCCTGGCGCATCAGCAGCTCGCCAGCCAGCACCAGCGACTCCTTGTTGGCCAGCAGGATCCGCTTGCCGGCCGCGGCGGCGGCCAGGGTCGAGGACAGCCCGGCGGCCCCCACGATGGCCGCGACCAGGGTGTCGCAGACATTGCTGGCGGCCAGCTGGTCCAGTGCCACGGCGCCCGCATGGGCCTGGGTGGTCAGGCCGGCATCACGCAGGCCGTCGCGCAGGGCGGCATACAGCGCCTCGTCGGCGATCACGGCATGGGCCGGGCGGTGCGCGGCGCACAGGGCCACCAGCGCATCGACCTGGCGGCCGGCGGCCAGCACGCTGACCTGGTAGCGGTCCGGGTGGCGCGCGATCACGTCCAGCGCGGATGCGCCGATCGAACCGGTGGCGCCGAACACGGCGACCTGGCGGGGGGCGGAAGCGCTGGCCATGGTTAGAACCCGAAGATTTCCTTGCCGAGTGCGAACACCGGCAGGGCGGCGAGCACGCCGTCGATGCGATCGAGCACGCCACCGTGGCCCGGGATGATGTGGCCCGAGTCCTTGGCACCGGCGTGCCGCTTGATCAGGCTCTCGTAGAGATCCCCCAGCACCGAGGCGAACACCGTCACCACGGCGGTGATGACCAGGCCGACCAGGTGGCCGCTGTCCACGCCGGCCAGCCAGCCAAAGCCCAGGGCGACGATCAGGCCGGCGACCATGCCGCCGCCCAGGCCTTCCCAGGTCTTGTTGGGGCTGATCCGCGGGGCCAGCTTGGTGCGGCCGAAGGTGCGCCCGGCGAAATAGGCGCCCGAATCGGCGGCCCAGACCACGGCCAGGGCGGTCAGCAGCCACAGGTGGCCGTTCTCGCCGCTGGCGTGGATCAGCACCAGCGAGGACCAGGCCGGGACGATCGCCAGGGTGCCGGCCAACAGCTTGAGCGCACGCGCCGGGCTGCTCGGGCTGGCGCCGAAGTTGAAGAAGCGCAGCCACAGCAGGGCCATCAGCCACCAGCCGATGCCGACCAGCGCAGCGATCTGGTACAGCACCAGCGAGCCGGCATCGGCCCACACGATCAGGACCATCATCACCAGGTTCAGCACCAGCAGCACGGTGCGGGCGAGGGTGTCCTCGACATCGGCCAGCTTCAGCCATTCCCACAGGCCGATCAGGAACACGGCGGCCGCGGCGGCGGCGAGCCACTGGGTGGGCAGCATCAGGATGGCGAGAATGGCGACCGGCGCCATGATCAGCGCGGCGATGACTCGGGTCTTGGTCATGGGGAAGAGGTCTCGGTGGCCAAGGCGGCGATCTGGGCACTGGTCAGACCGAAACGGCGTTCACGCGAGGCATAGGCGTCGAACGCCTGCTGCAGGACGGCGGCGTCGAACTCGGGCCACAGTACGTCGGTGAACCACAGTTCGGTGTAGGCCAGCTGCCAGAGCAGGAAATTGCTGATGCGGGTATCGCCACCGGTGCGGATGAACAGATCCGGCGGCGGCAGGTCGGCCAGGGCCACGCGGCTGCTCAGCATCGCTTCGTCGATCTGCTCGGGCAGCAGCCGGCCGGCCGCAACCTCGGCGGCCAGTTCGCGCGCGGCGCGGGCGATGTCCTGGCGGCCGCCGTAGCTGGCCGCGATGTTCAGTGTCATCGCGCGGTTGCCGGCGGTGCGCTGTTCGGCCAGTTGCATGCGGCTGACCAGCCCGGCGCCGAAGCGCTCACGCTCGCCGATGAAACGCACGCGCACGCCACGCCGATGCAGCTCGTCCACTTCGCGGTCGAGGGCATTGAGGAACAGTTTCATCAGCGCGTCGACCTCATCGGTCGGCCGGCCCCAGTTTTCACTGGAGAAGGCGAACAGGGTCAGCGCGGCGACACCGTGGTCGAGGCAGAAATCGATGGTGCGGTTGACCGCGCGCGCGCCGGCACGATGGCCGATCACGCGCGGGCGACGACGCTTCTGCGCCCAACGCCCGTTGCCATCCATGATGATGGCAACGTGGCGCGGCATGGGCGCGTCGGAACTGCTGGTCGGGGCCTGGGACATAGGGCTCAGACCGCCATCAGTTCCTTTTCTTTCTCGGCCACGACACTGTCGACGTCCTTGATGGACTTGTCGGTCAGCTTCTGGATGTCGTCTTCGCCGCGCTTCTTGTCGTCTTCGCTGATCGCCTTGTCCTTGATCAGGTTGGCGATCGCCTTGTTGGCGTCCTGGCGGATGTTGCGGATGGCGATCTTGGCGCCTTCGCCTTCCTTCTGCACCTGCTTGCCCAGCTCCTTGCGGCGCTCTTCGGTCGGCGGCGGCAGGTTCAGGCGGATGACGGTGCCGGCGACGTTCGGGGTCAGGCCGAGGTCGGAGGCGTAGATCGCCTTTTCCACGTCCTTGATCATGCCCTTGTCGAACAGCGTGATGACCAGCGAGTGGCCTTCGGAAACGCTGATCGAGGCGACCTGGTTCAAGGGGGTGTCAGTGCCGTAGGCCTTGACGGTGATGCGATCCAGCAGGGCCGGGGAAGCACGGCCGGTGCGGATGGAGGTGAGGGTGTGCTTCAGAGCGTCGATGCTCTTTGCCATGCGCGTCTGCGCGTCCTGCTTGATTTCGTTGAGCATCGCCCGAATCCTGGATGTAACTGGGAATCGGGCGATTATAGGCGAATACCGACCCTTTCCGGGCCGTTCAGGGCGCCCGGCGTGGGGCGCCGCTCAGGCTCAGGCGTTGTCGCGGCCCTGGACCAGGGTGCCGATGTTGTCGCCGTGCAGGATCTTGAGCAGCTCGCCCGGCTGGCCCATGTCGAACACGCGCAGCGGCAGGTCGCTGTCGCGGGCCAGCGCGAAGGCGGCGGTATCCATCACTTCCAGCCCGCGGCGGATGACTTCATCGTAGGTCAGGCTGTCGAAACGGACCGCGTCGCTGTACTTGTTGGGGTCCTTGTCGTACACGCCGTCCACCTTGGTGGCCTTCAGCAGCAGGTCCGCGCCGATCTCGATCGCGCGCAGGGCGGCGCCGGAATCGGTGGTGAAGAACGGGCTGCCGACGCCGGCGGCGAAGATCACCAGGCGGCCCTTTTCCAGGTGGCGGATGGCGCGGCGACGGATGTAATCCTCGCAGACGTCATTGATCTTGATCGCGCTCATCACGCGGGCCTTGGCGCCCAGCTTTTCCAGGGCGTCCTGCATGGCCAGCGCATTGATCACGGTGGCGAGCATCCCCATCTGGTCACCGGTGACCCGGTCCATGCCGCCAGCGGCCAGGCCGGCACCGCGGAAGATGTTGCCGCCGCCGATCACCAGCGCCACTTCGGCACCGGCCGCCTGGGCTTCCATCACCTCACGGGCCAGGCGGTGGATCACCTTGGGGTCGATGCCGTAGTCCTCGTCTCCCATCAGCGCCTCCCCGGAAACTTTCAACAGGATGCGGCGATAGGCGAGCTTTGACATGGCGATCTCTGGGTGCGTGGAAAACGCCCGGATTCTACTGGAAGCCGGGCCATCGGGCAGCATAAATTTGCTGCACTGCGGCGTATGGCGGCGCTGCGGCGGCCGCGATGCCGGCCCCGCGCGCGGGGTTCGGCTCAGGCCGGTGCGGTGCTTGGGGAGCGGGCGATGACCCGGTTGCGCCCCAGGTTCTTGGAGCGGTACAGCACGTCATCGGCGGCCTTCAGCAGGTCCTGAACATCGGCGAAACGCTCGTAGCCCCCCTGGGTGGCCACGCCGGCCGAGAAGGTCACGAACAAGGGGCCGCTGGCGACTTCGGCCATCGGTGTGTTGACGATGGTGGCCAATACCCGCCGCACCACTTCCAGCGCGACCGGCTCGGTGGTGTTGGGCAGCAGCGCGATGAATTCCTCGCCGCCGAAGCGGGCCACGGTGTCGCTGTTGCGCAGCTGTTCCTGCAGCTTGCTGGCGAACATGCGCAGAACCTGGTCACCCATCAGGTGGCCGTGGGCGTCGTTGATCTTCTTGAAGTCGTCCAGGTCGATGAAGGCGACCGAGAGCGGCCAGCCATGCCGGGTAGCGCGCAGGAATTCCTGCTCGAGCACAGCTTCGAGCTGGCGGCGGTTGAGTACCCCGGTCAGGGCATCGCGGTGCGCCTGTTCGGCCAGCCGGTTGGCGCGCGCCTCGAATTCGTCCGCGCGCTGGCGGGCCAGGGCGGCGTCCTGCATCTCGCGCAGGTTGCGCAGGGTGGCAAGCTCCTGGGCGTGGTCGATCAACTGCTGCACGCGGGAGGGCGAGAACAGCGGGGTTTCGAACAGGGTGCTGATATCCGGCAGCGATTCGCCGATGCGGGCCAGCACCTGGTCGAACTGGGCGCTGTCCAGGCCGAGGGTGTCGTGCACGCGCTGCAGGGCGTGTTCGCGCGCGGCATCGGCATCGGTGCCCAGCCAGATGTCGGCCACGGCGCCGGAGAGGGCGACGCAGTTCTGGAAATTGTCTTCGCTGGTGGCCGGCGATTCGCTGTGCGCGATGCTGTCCACCAGGTAGCGGGGCAGACCCCACTCCTCGGCGACCCATGCGCCGACATCGGCGTGGCTGCACTGCAGGTGTTCGCGCTCCAGCGCGACCAGTGCGTCGTTGTCGGTGGCCTGGCGCAGCAGCGGCAGGTAGGTCTCCGGCTGCGCCTGGGCGAGGGCCAGCACGCCGATGTCCTGCAGCAACCCGGCCAGCATCAGCTCTTCGGCCTTGCGCAGGCCACGGGCCTGGCCAAGCAGGCTGGCGGCCAGGGCGCTGAGGATACTGCGGCGCCACGCGCGCTCACGCAGGTCCTGGCCGTCGCCGGCTGCTGTCAGGTTCTGGGTGACGGTGAAGCCCAGGGCGAGGCTGACCGTGGCATTCAGGCCGAGCATGGTCAGCGCCTGGCCGAGATTCTCGATGCGGCGGCGGCTGGCATACAGCGGCGAATTGGCGATGCGCAGCATGCGGGCGCTCAGCGCCATATCGATGGCGATGATGTCGGCGGCGGTGGTGATGTCCGCTTCCGGATCCTGCGCCAGTTCGATGATGCGCAGGGCAATACCGGGCGGGGAGGGGAGGTTGCGGCAGAGCGCCAGGGCGGCTGTCAGCTCGGGAGGCATGGCGGGGTTTTCAGTGTGTTGGGGCAAGAATACCTGAGGTGCATCACAGTTTCGTCCTTGATTTCTTGCGTTGACGCGGCAGATCGGTTTGGGAGTATTGCCCTGATCCGGCACACAAAGCAAAGCCAATGGACAAAAAAAAGAAGCCGCGGAGTCCGCGGCTTCTTTCGTAACACATTCAAGCGGTGAAGATCAGGCCAGACCGGCCTGCTTCATCACTTCGGCGGCGTAGTCTTCCACCACCTTCTCGATGCCTTCGCCGACCGCCAGACGCTGGAAGCCGACCACGTCGGCACCAGCGGCCTTCAGGACCTGCTCGACCGACTGGTTGGTGTCCAGCACGTACGGCTGGCCGTACAGGGTCACTTCGTTGACGATCTTGGCGATCTTGCCGCTGATGATCTTTTCCAGGATATCGGCCGGCTTGGACTTGTCCTTGTCGGACATCTTGGCCAGTTCGATTTCCTTTTCCTTGGCGACGAACTCGGCCGGCACATCGGCCGCCTTGTTGTGCGGCGGGTTCATGGCAGCCACGTGCATGGCCAGGCCACGGGCCAGCTCTTCGTTGCCACCGGCCAGTTCAACCAGCACGCCGATGCGGCCGCCGTGCACGTAGGCAGCGACGTTGTTGGTCGATTCCAGGCGCACGATGCGACGCACGTCGACCTTCTCGCCGACCTTGGCGATGACGGCGGCGCGGGCTTCTTCGATCGTCTCGCCGGACGGCAGCTTGGCGGCCTTCAGGGTGTCGATGTCGGCAGCGCCCGAGCTCAGCGCGGTGGCAGCAACCGCCTTGGTGAAGTCCAGGAAGTTGCTGTCCTTGGCGACGAAGTCGGTTTCCGAGTTGACTTCGACCAGCACGGCCTTGCCGCCGTCCTGGGCCGCCACGATGATGCCTTCGGCAGCCACGCGGTCAGCCTTCTTGTCGGCCTTGGCCAGGCCGGACTTGCGCAGCCATTCGGCCGAGGCGTCGATGTTGCCGCCGTTTTCGACGAGTGCCTTCTTGCACTCCATCATGCCGGCGCCAGTGCGCTCGCGCAGTTCCTTGACCAGGGAAGCAGTGATTTCCACGGGATTTCCTCACGAAAGAAAGGGGTTGGGCCGGCATGGTGGCCGGCCCGTGTGACAGGTGTCCTGTCGTCGCGCCATCGGCAGCGGACAGGAGCGGTGGGCGCGCTGCGCCCACCGCGGGCCTGGATCAGGCCTGGGCTTCGCCAGCCGCCGGAGCGTCGGCGGCCGGAGCGGCAGCAGCCTTCTTGGCCGGAGCGCGGCGGGCCGGCTTGGCTTCTTCGGTGGCGGCAGCGTCGGCGAACTCTTCTTCACGGACGGTGGCAGCGTGCGGAGCAGCGGCCTTGCCTTCCAGCACGGCGTCGGCAGCAGCGCGGGCGTACAGCTGCACAGCGCGGATGGCGTCGTCGTTGCCCGGGATCGCGTAATCGACCAGTTCCGGGTTGTAGTTGGTATCGACAACGGCGATCACCGGGATGCCGAGCTTCTTGGCTTCCTTGATGGCGATGTCTTCGTGGCCGATATCGATGACGAAGATCGCGTCGGGCAGACGGTTCATGTCCTTGATGCCGCCCAGCGAGGCTTCCAGCTTGTCGCGCTCGCGACGCAGGCCCAGCACTTCGTGCTTGACCAGCTTGTCGAAGCTGCCGTCGGTCTCACCGGCTTCCAGTTCCTTCAGGCGGGCAACCGACTGCTTCACGGTACGGAAGTTGGTCAGGGTGCCGCCCAGCCAACGCTGGTTCATGAAGGGCATGCCGCAACGCTCGGCTTCTTCACGGATCGACTCGCGGGCGCTGCGCTTGGTGCCCAGGAACAGGATGGTGCCGCGCTTCTGCGCAACGCTGGAAATGAAGTTCATCGCGTCATTGAAGAGCGGAACGGTCTTTTCCAGGTTGATGATGTGGATCTTGCCGCGGGCGCCGAAGATGTACTGGCCCATCTTGGGGTTCCAGTAACGGGTCTGGTGGCCGAAATGGACGCCGGCTTCCAGCATCTGACGCATGGTGACCTGGGGCATTGCAGTAACTCCTGATAGGGAACCGGCCGCCACGGGTAATAGTTGGGCGGTCCGCCGTGAGGCGGGGGGTTCCGGGGTTTGGCTTCCCTGTCGCTTCCGTGACCGAACTCCTTGCGGAGCACCCCGGCACGGATATGGGCGGCAGGTGTGGATTCACCGGTGACGTCCGGTGTTGACGTATATCCCGCTTCGATGAGGCAGGACATCCGGTCGATTATAGCTCGGCCTGGGCTGCTGCTGCAATCTCGGGTGGCGAGGAGGGCAGGGCGGCCTCTTCTGCGTGGTCCATGCGGGCCCGGAAGCGGCCGCCGGCGTACCCGTCCGGGCCCGCATGG
>NZ_NIVS01000036.1 GCF_002205165.1 Stenotrophomonas maltophilia
CGCCCCCTCCCCCCCGGGGCCCCCCCCCCCGCCGGGGCCGGCGGCTCCGGCCGCCGGGCCGCCAATTGTTGGGGCGGGGGCGGCCCGGGCTACGGGCGCCCGGCGCTGGCGGCCTGGGCGCCAGCGCAGGGGGGCAACAACGCGCCCATGCAATGCGGGCTGGCCGCTCGGCTTGCCGCGGCGGTACCGCGCGTGCGCGATGCGCCGCCGGTCAGTCCGTGCGCAGCTGCAGGGTGGGGTGGGCCGCGAATACGTCCATGATGATGTCGAAGTAGGTCTGGCCGCCGCCGCGTTCCAGTGCGTCCAACTGGGCGCCGATTCTCGCGGCGTTGAACGTGCCCGGCTGCGCCAGCTTTTCCTGCAGCCAGGCGCGGGTGGCCGCCACCCCGAGCGCGGCGCGGCTGTGTGCGATGTGCGTCCAGTGCACCGTGGCGGATGCGTGCCCGGCCAGTGCGCCGTAGCCGCCGTAGAGCAGGTCATCCAGTGCATCCAGGCTTGGGGCCAGTTGCCAGTCCTCGCTGGCCATGAACACGCGGTTGATCTCGGCGTAGAAGCTGGGGATGTCGTGGATGGCGCTTCCGTCCAGCACCAGGGTCGGGCCGGTCATGCCCGGGTCCGCGCGTCCAGGTGCTGTGCGCACCGGGCGATGGTTGTCGACGGCAAGGTGGGTTCATGCATCGGCAGCAGTCCTCGTGACGCGTTTGGTGGGTGACCTCCGGAGGCGCGACGTGGGCGGTCACCCCGGCAGGTTGCAGCGATCGATTGTGCGCGCAGCACGGTGATGTCCCACGCGCTTCTGCTCGTGGTGCACTGCAGCGCAGTAGGCGGTCGTAACAAATGCTATCCAATGAATGTCCGGGACCGCACTTTTAAAGGGCTTCCAATTCTGCAGACTGCGCGGGTTGATGAGGGAAAACCATGCGTAGCAAGCTGTTCGTCCCCGGCGCCCGGCCGGAACTGTTCGACAAGGCCATGGCCGGCGAGGCCGATGCGCTCTCTTTCGACCTGGAAGACTCGGTTCCCGAGGCCGGCAAGGCGCAGGCCCGCGACCAGGTCGCCGGCTTCCTGCGCCGCGTGCAGGGCGGTGCCGATGGCAAGCAGTTGCTCGTGCGCAGCAACGGGACCGACAGCGCCCATTTCGGCGCGGACCTGGATGCGGTGGCACTGCCCGGCGTGAGCCTGCTCAATCTGCCCAAGATCGAATCGGTGGCTCAGCTGCTGGCGGCCATCGCCCGGCTGGAACAGGCCGAGCAGCGCAATGGCGTGACGCATCCGATCGGTCTGCTGATCAACATCGAAACCCCCAGGGCCCTGCGCATCGCCGCTGAACTGGCCGGCGCGCACCCGCGCGTGGCCGGACTGCAGCTGGGGCTGGGCGACCTGTTTTCGCCCAACGGCATCGACCGTGAGCCGAGCAACGTGCATGCCACGCTGTTCGCGCTGCGCTTGGCGGCCGCTGAAGCCCAGGTGTTCGCCTGCGACGGTGCGTTTCCGGACGTGGCCGACAGCGACGGCTTCCTGGCCGAGGCGCAGATGGCCCGGCAGTTGGGCTTCATCGGTAAAAGCTGCATCCACCCGCGCCAGGTTGCCCTGGCCAATGCCACCTTCAGCGTGCCGCCGGCGATGCTCGCAGAGGCGCAGCGGATTGTTGCCGCCGCCGCCGGTGCCGAAGGGCAAGGGCACGGCGCGTTCCTGTTTGAAGGCCGGATGATCGACCTGCCGTACCTGCGCCGTGCTCAAGCCCTGCTTGCCGCATCTTCTCCCCCGCTTGCCTGATTGCGGTATCGGGATGCATCGACCACTGTCTCCTACCTGCGCTCTTGCCGGCTTCGGCGTTGCCGCACTTCTTCCGGGTACTTTCATGCACAAGCCTGCACCGTCCGCGTTCCTTTCCACTGTGCTCCGGCGCTGCGCGCGCAGCGTCCGGCTGGTCGCCGCCGCGGCCCTGCTTGCCGGCAGTGGCGCGGTGGCCGCCGAGAGCCTGACCACGGTGGCAGCCGGCGACCTGCCGGCACTGCCGGCGCAGATCGCGCCGGGCGGGCTGGTGCATGTGGACGGGCGCCTGGTGGCACTCAGCCATGACAGTGCCTGGGCACTGCGCGCCGACAACAAGGCGTGGGATGCGTTGCCGGCGCCCACCGCAGGGCAGCTTGACGGGCTCGAGGGCAGCGTCAGCGCGGCCGGGCGCACCTACCTGTTGCAGGGCTCCGACGCCCGCGGCGACCGTCTGCAACCGGTGGCGCTGGACAACGGCGCGCTGGTGTTCGGCGCGGCAATTGCGCTGCCCGAGCCGCTGCGCAACGCGCAGGCGGCGACGTTCGGTGATGCGCTGTATCTGGTGGGCACCGATGCGGCTGGCCGCGCCCAGCTCTACCGCTGCACCGCGACGGCAAGCACCGCCGCCTGGCAGCCTCTGGAGGATCTGCCGCAGCAGGGGGTTGCCAGCGCGTTGCAGGCGCAGAAAGGCGCGCTGTACCTGGGCCTGGGTACCGGGGCCGGCAGCGACCAGCTGTGGCGCCGCAATGCCGATGCCAGCTGGCAGCAGGTCGCTTCGCCGGACGGCACGATCGTTGCCGGCTCGATGCGCGCGCTGGGCCAGGCCCATCTGCTGATGCTGGTGAAGGACGGCAGCGGCCAGACCCAGGCGCGTACGTTTCACACCATCACCGATGCGTGGGCGACGCTGGAGACCCCGGTCACCGGCGCACCGCAGGCGGTGACGGCGTGGGGCAACGGGTTGGCCTGGGCAACCGCGGGCGCCAGCGGCAGCCAGCTGCAGTACGCGGAAATGCAGGGCGGCAAGCACCTGCTGCGCTGGCTGGACTGGACGGTGATCGGCATCTACCTGCTGGCCATGCTGGGCATGGGTTTCTACTTCTATCTGAAGGACCAGAACACCTCCACCGCGGACTTCTTCGTCGGTGGGCGCTCGATTCCGTTCTGGGCGGCCGGCATCAGCCTGTATGCCACCAACACCAGCTCGATCAGCTTCATCGCCATCCCGGCCAAAGCCTTCGATACCAACTGGCAATACATGACCAACAACCTGATCGCGGTGATGGGGTTGATGTTCGTGGCGATCTGGATCGTGCCGCTGCTGCGTCGGCTGGACCTGATGAGCGTGTTTTCCTACCTGGAAACGCGCTTCCATCCGGCGATCCGCATGCTGTCCAGCGCGCTGTGCATCGTGATGCAGATCGGCAGCCGCATGAGCGTGATCCTGTTCCTACCGGCGCTGGCGATTTCCACCATCACCGGTGTGGATGTGGTCTGGTCGATCATGCTGATGGGCGTGTTCACCATCATCTACTCCACCGTTGGCGGTTCCAAGGCAGTGATCTGGACCGACGTGGTACAGGTGATCGTGATGTTCGGCGGCGCGCTGTTCGCGATCGGGTTCATTTTCATGCAGACCGGTGGTGACCTGCCGCAGCTGCTCAGCGCGGTCGGCGCGGAAGACAAGACCAAACTGTTCGATTTCAGCTTCGACCTGACCAAGGCCACGGTATGGGGCTTCATCTTCCTGGTCGTGTTCGATGTGGTGCTGACCTTCCCGAAGGACCAGGTGTTGATGCAGCGTGCACTGTCCACGCGTTCGGACAAAGAAGCCGGGCGCTCGATCTGGACGTTCGCGGTGATCATGATCCCCGGTGGCTTCGTGTTCTACGGCATCGGCACGGCACTGTGGATGTACTACCGCAACAACCCCGAGCGCCTGAATCCACTGTTGCCGATCGATGCGACCTTCCCGCTCTTCATTGCCGCCGAGCTGCCGGCCGGGGTCACCGGGCTGATCATCGCGGGCATCTTCGCCGCGGCGATGTCGACCCTGTCGAGCATCATCAACTCGATCTCCACCCTGGTTTCGGTGGATTTCTACCAGAAGCTGGTCAAGGATCCGAACGAGAAAACCGCGGTGCGCGTGGCCGAATGGTCCGGCGTGGGCGTGGGCCTGATCGGCATCGGCATCGCGCTGGTGATGAGCCGCTATGACATCCATTCGCTGTTCGATGTCTCCATCGAACTGGCTGGCCTGCTCGGTGGTGGCTTTGCCGGTGCCTACACGCTGGGCATGTTCACCCGCCGCGCCAACGCGCCCGGCGTGGCGATCGGTGTGGCCGGCTCGATCCTGATCACGCTGATCTGCTGGAGCATGGACCTGGTGCACCCGTACTTCTACCTGGCGATCTCGATCCTGCTGTGCATCGTGATCGGCTACGTGGCCAGCCTGTTCTTCCCGGCGCCGACCCGCTCGCTGAAGGGGCTGACCATCTACAGCGATACCCCGGCCGAGGCGGCAGCCCCATGACCAGCACCGTTGGCGCGCCGGCGCGCGGGCCATTGGTCCAATCGCATTGCGCCGGTAGCTCGTGTAGGTTGCTCACGCGCTGAGAGGTAATCCGTGGAAACCCAGTTCCTGAGTACGTTCGTAACGGTCGTGGACCGCGGCTCGATGGCTGCCGCGGCCCGCACGCTGCATATCACCCCGGCGGCGGTCGCCCAGCAGATCCGCACGCTGGAACGCGAACTCGGCGCGCCGCTGATCGCCCGCGCCGGGCGCACCGTCAGCGTCACCGAGGACGGTGCCCGCATCCTGCAACGGGCGCGCGATCTGCTGCGCCAGGTCGCCGACCTGCGCAGCGTGGCCAATGAGAACGATATCGCTGGCGAGCTGCGGCTGGGCGCCTGTCCGACCGCGTTGGCCGGCCTGTTGCCGGACATCCTGTCGCGGATGGTGGCGACCTTCCCGCAGATCAATGTCTTCATCAAGCCGGGCTACTCGGCCGATCTGTACCGGGCGGTGGAGGCAGGCGATCTGGACGCGGCGATGGTCTTGCAGGCGCCGTTCGCGCTGCCCAAGACCTGCAAATGGCAGCAGCTGCGCGAAGAACCCCTGGTGGTGCTGGCGCCAGCCCATCTGGGCAGCCGCGACCCGCATGAGCTGCTGCGCGAGCAGCCGTTGATCCGCTACGACCGCCACGAATGGGGCGGTCGCCTCGCTGATGACTACCTGCGGCAGGCAGGGATCGTGCCGCGCGAGCGGTTCGAGCTCAATGCACTCAATGCCATCGCGGTGATGGTCGACCGCGGGCTGGGCGTGTCCCTGGTGCCGGACTGGGCCAAGCCCTGGCCGGAGGGATTGAACGTCGTGCGCATTCCCTTGCCGCAGTGCAGCGAACCGCGACGTATCGGGGTGGTCTGGTCGCGTTCGTCGGTGCGCATCCGCCTGGTCAACGTGCTGCTGGAGGAAGCGCGCGTCGCATTGACCGAGCCGCAACGCTGACACCACGGGTTTTCGCGCGGTGCGCGGTGCGAAGCGAAACAAATCCTAGGCTTTGAACATACCTGAGCACAGTTCTATCGCCATGAAGCCGCGCCTAGGCTCTCGCCTCGTTGCCGGACAGGACGTGGAGACCCGCAGGGGAACCGCATCGACCGGCGGAAGGGCGAAAGCCCACGCGCGTCATCGGTGGCGACGGCTCCCCGGCCGGCTGTCCCGCATTTCCTTTTTTGGGGGGGAGAAACGAATGATCAAGCCACTTTCCGCGGCCATCAGCACTGCACTGTTCGCCTGTGTCATCAGCCCTGCCATGGCGCAGAGCACGACGCCTACCGATCTGGACCAGGTGATCGTGACCGGCAGCCGGACCCCGATCTCGATCGAGAAAGTCCCCGGGGCAGTGACGGTGGTGAACCAGGAGCAGGTGCAGCGCACGCTCAACCTGACCGAAGACGCGACAGCGGTGCTGGCGCGCATGGTGCCGGGCTACTCCGAGTCCTCCCAGGCGATGAGCAACAGCGGCGAGACCCTGCGTGGCCGCGTCGCGCTGCGTCTGTTCGATGGTGTGCCGCAGGGCTCCCCACTGCGCGAAGGCAGCCGCAACGGCACCTTCACCGACATGGGCGTGATCGGCCGCATCGAGGTCATCAACGGCCCGTCGGCCGCCGAGGGCATCGGTGGCGCGGGCGGCGTCATCAACTACCTCTCCAAGAATCCGGAAGTGGACGGTCACCAGACCACGGTGAGCACGCGCTACGGCACCCAGTTCAAGGATGACAGCGGGCAGTCCAAGATCGGCATCACCCACACCTTCAAGGGCGATGCGGCGGACTTCCTGATCAGCGGCGCCTACATCGATCGCGGCATCGCCTACGACGGCGACGGTCGCCGGGTGGGCTTGAACACCTCCGGTTCGCTGTCCGATTCCTACAGCAAGAACCTGTTCCTGAAGGGCGGCTACAACTTCGGCGAGGGCCAGATGCAGCGCATCCAGGCCAGCTACAGCAACTTCCACATCGGCGGCAAACACAATTACATCCCGGTCGAAGGCTGCCGCTACGACGCCGTGGAGTGCCCGATTCCGAGCACCAATACCGCCGAGAAGGGCTCGATCAAGGATTCGCTGGCGGAGTTCAACGACTTCGAGCAGTTCGCTGCCAAGTACACCCATGCCGACTTCTTCGGCGGTGACCTGAGCGTGGATCTGTACTGGGCAAAGCAGGCGATGCGCTATGTGCCGGAGAACGGCACCGATCGCCAGCTGGTCAAGCCGGCCCCGCCGGAAGCCGACCGCATATGGGACCAGTCGGAGATCAACTCCGAGAAGAAGGGCCTGCGCCTGGCCTACGCTTACGGCGGTCTGTTCGCGGTGGAGGGGCTGCGCCTGCGCACCGGCCTGGACCTGGTGGAAGACACCGCCGAACAGCGCCTGGCGCTGACCGATCGGGTCTGGGTGCCGCCGATGAAATACACCAGCTTGGCGCCGTATGCGCAGCTGAGCTGGGATATCGGCCCGGTGACGCTCGATGCCGGCATCCGCCGCGAAGACGGCGAGCTGGAGATCGATGGCTACACCACCACCGCCTACCGCGACTTCACCCCGGTGCAGGGCGGCAAGCTGGACTACAAAGCCAACCTGCCCAACTTCGGTGCGATCTGGCGCATCAGCGATGCATGGTCGGTCTTTGCTTCGTACTCGGAGGGCTTCGGTATCGCCAACGTGGGCATCCCGCTGCGCAACATCCAGGCCAACAGCCCATGCAAAGCGGTTTCATGCATCGCCGATCTGCAGCCGCTGATCACCAAGAACAAGGAAGTGGGGTTCAACTGGCGGGGCGAGCAGGCGCAGGTCGGCATCTCGGGCTACCGCTCGACCTCCGAGTTCGGGTCTTCGCTGACGGTGGACAAGGTGACCGAGGACTTCATCCTCACCCGCGCGCCGACCCGGATCGAAGGCATTGAGATGAACAGCGCCTGGACCTTCAACGACCAGTGGAAGGCGACGCTGCTGTACTCGCGGATCCGCGGCCAGACGCAGTACTACGACGGCTCGGGCCTGAACAAGGAGATGGGCATCCTCGACATCTCGCCGGACAAGGTCAATGCCTCGCTGACCTGGACACCGAATGATCGTTTCGATGCGACGCTGGGCGTGAGCCGCACCTTCAGCCGCGACCTGCGCGAGACCTTCGTCAATCCGTCCAACGGCGCGGTCTATCTCAACGAGGAGGACACCTACGGTTACGCGCTGTGGGACCTCAGCATGAACTACGACACCGGGACCTACGGCAAGCTGTCGCTGGGCATCGAGAACCTGCTGGACAAGCAGTACGTGCTGACCTGGTCGCAGCTGCCGGGCTGGCAGAACTTCTTCTCCGGCCGTGGCCGCATGGTGTCGCTGACCCATACCTTCACGTTCTGACCGTCACCGCGGACCGGCGCTGCGGAGCACTGCAGCGCCGGTCCGTTTTTATTGCCTTACCCTGTCATGGCGTTACCGCCACTGACAGCAGGAGAGCGGATGTACTGGCCATCGCAGGGACCGGCCCACGCCCGTCATTGCCGCCCCGGGGCACGCCTGGTCGTGCTCGCGTGGCTGATGCTGGCGGTGGGACAGGCCGCGGCGTCGGCGCGCTTGCCGGCAGTCGATGCCTTCCTGCACGACTCGACCGGCCGCCAGGGCTATACCGGCGCGGTCGCGCTGGTGATCCACGATGGCCGCGTCGTGCATGAAGCCGCCTACGGTTGGCAGGACCTGGCCCATGCCACGCCCATGCAGCGTGACAGTATTTTCCGCATCTACTCGATGACCAAAACGGTGGCCTCGGTGGCCGCCATGATGCTGGTGGAGGAGGGCCGGCTGGATCTGGATGATCCAGTGGCGCGTCATCTCCCCGAATTTTCCCGGCTGCAGCTGTTCGCCGGTGGTACGGCCGCGGCACCGCAGCTGCGCCCGGCAGCGCAGACGCTGACCGTGCGACATCTGCTCACCCACACCGCCGGCTTCGCGGCGGGCGGGGAGGGATTCGAGACCGTCACCGCGCTGCTGGAACAACAGCAGGTGCAGGCCGCGGACAGCCTGGCCGACTACACCGCACGGCTGGCACGCGTGCCGCTGGCGAGCGAGCCGGGTACGCGCTTCCGTTACGACAGCACGTCCATCGAGGTGCTCTCGCGGTTGGTGGAAGTGGTGGGGAAGCTGCCATTCGAGCAGTTCCTGCAACAGCGTATCTTCCGCCCGCTGGACATGCGCGATACCGGGTTTGTGGTGCCGGCGCGCGACCGCGCCCGGGTGGTCGAACTGACCACCATGGGTGAGCACGGTGATCTGGTACTCGCCGATGAGACGCACGCGCGGGCGCCTGGCAGTGCGCTGCGCCCGTATCCCAGTGGTGCCGGCGGCCTGTATTCCACCGCCGGCGACTATGGCCGGTTCGCGCAGATGCTGCTGGACGGCGGCCGCCATGGCGACGTGCAGTTGCTTCGAGCTTCCACCGTGGCCCTGATGATGCAGAACCAGCTGGTGCACACCGCCTTGCCGCGGCCGGTGACCGAGTTCAGTGATGCCGAAGGCTTCGGGCTGGGCGGTTCGGTGTTGCTGGATCCGGCCCTGAAAGGTCGCACTGCCTCGGTGGGGGCGTTCGGATGGTCGGGCGCTGCCTCGACCTACTACACGATCGACCCGGCACGCCGCTTGGTCGCGATCCTGATGCTGCAGCATCTGCCCGGTGGCAATGACGATCTGCCGCGCATCAGTACGACGTTCTACAACCGCGTTGATGAGGCGATAGACCCATGAGTAATGCGGCACGTTCCACCGTCCTCGTTGCCGGCTCGGCCAATCTCGATTTCGTGGTGCGCGCCACGCACGTGCCGGCGCCCGGAGAGACCGTGCTGGGCCGTGGTTTCAGCACCTTCCCCGGTGGCAAGGGCGCCAATCAGGCCGTGGCCTGCGCGCGGGCCGGTGGTGTGCCGACGCGGATGCTGCTGGCCCTGGGCGAGGATGACTTCGCCACGCCGATCGAGGCGTCCCTGCGCGAGGCCGGTGTGGCGCTGTCGACCGTGCGCGATCCTGCGCTGCCTACCGGCACCGCCTTCATCTGCCTGGCCGACAACGCCGAGAACGCGATTACCGTTGCACCTGGCGCCAACCTGGGCCTGCGCGAGGAACACCTGCCTGCGCTGGACGGGGTCGGCTGGCTCTTGCTGCAGCTCGAGACCCCGGTGCCCACCATCACTGCCTATGCCCGCCGCGCCCGCGCGGCCGGGCTCAAGGTCGCGCTCAACGCCGCGCCGGCGCAGGTGCTGCCCGACGCGTTGCTCGCTCTGCTGGACGTGCTGATCGTCAACGAAGGGGAACTCGAGGTGGTGGCCGGTCATCCCCCGGACCTGGCCACCGGGCTGGCACGCGTGCCGGTGCCCTGTGTGATCGTGACCCTGGGGGCGCGGGGTAGCCTGGCCCGCGTGGACGGGCAGATCCTGTTGCAGCCCGGGTTCCGTATCGAGCCCACGGACACCACCGCGGCCGGCGATACGTTCTGCGGTGCCCTGATCGCCGCGCTGGCGGAGCAGCAGCCGATGGCCCAGGCACTGCTGGCCGCCACCGCTGCCTCCGCGTTGACCTGTACGCGCCTGGGCGCGCAGTCGAGCATTCCCTGCCGCGCCGAGGTGCTGGCGCTGCTGGCAGACCCCGCGCGTGTTCCCGATGCCGCCGCCCATGCTGCGCTGGCAGCGGTGTGCGCGCGCTGATGTCCCCCTTTTTCGTTTCCTGCTGGATGCCTTGCCCATGACCACGCCGTATCAGAGCCCCGACTACGACACCGACGCAGCCGATTACGGGCGTGACGCCATCCGTACCGAGTACAAGTTCTCGCACGTGACCACCGGGCGCTACCTGCCGACGCCGGGCAGGGCGCCGGCATGGCCGTTCGCCGACATCGGTAGCTGGATGATCGACGCCAATGCCAGCGCCGGCGACTGGCTGGAAGAGCTCAAGGACTGGCGCCGCGAGCATCTGGTCCGCATTGGCTACACCGACGTCAACTACCGCCGCCCCGAACTGCAGTGGGCGCAGCGCAACTTCGTGCATGCGCAGATGATGGTCGAGGACCGTTACTTCTTCGACGCCGCCAGCGGCCAGTACACCGTCGATCGCTATCTGGACGATGTGACCGCGCGGTTTGGCGGGCTGGATTCGGTGCTGATCTGGTACATCTACCCGAACATCGGCATCGACGACCGCAACCAGTTCGACCTGGCGCACGACATGCCCGGCGGCCTGGCGGGATTGAAAACCGCCGTACAGGCCTTCCAGAAGCGCGGCGTCAAGGTGTTCCTGCCAGCCAAGCCGTGGGACCACGGCACCCGCGACCCCGGCGTAACGCATTGGGACGGGCTGGCCGAGATCGTCAAGGCAGTCGGTGCCGATGGCATCAACGGCGACACCTTCAATGGTGTGCCGAGAGCGTTCTTCGATGCCTGCGATGCACATGGCAATCCGGTGGTGGTGCAGCCTGAGTCCACCATCAGCTCCGAAGAACAACTGATCTGGAACGTGCAGAGCTGGGGCAAGAAGGCGCCCGATGGCCCGGTGCCGCCGGTCTCCAAGTGGAAGTGGCTGGAGCCGCGCCACATGGTCAACTACGAGAACCGCTGGGGCCGCAACCGCAATCACGATCTGCAGTATTGCTTCTTCAATGGCATCGGCTACAACGCCTGGGAAAACATCTGGGGCGTCTGGAACCAGTTCACCCCACGCGATGGCGAAACCCTGCGCCGGATCGCCACGCTGTACCGCCAGTTCCCGGCGCTGGTGGTGTCCATGGACTGGGAGCCGTACCAGGTCTGCCTGCAGGGCGGCATCTTCGCCAGTCGGTTCCCGGGCGAGGGGGTGACGCTGCATACGATGATCAACCGCAACGAGTACGCGGTGGACGGTGAGCAGATCGCACTGCCGCACGCGGAAGGGATGCGGTACTACGATGCGTGGCACGGCCGCGCGCTGGCGCCGCGGATCATCGACGGCGCGGCGTACATCGAACTGCCGATGGAAGCGCGCGGCTTCGGCGCTATCCTGAGTGTGGCCGCCGGCACCGCGATCGAGGGCCTGGATGACTTCCTGGCCGCGACCGCCGAGCGTGCCCAGCAGCCGCTGAGCAGTTACTCCGCGGCGTGGACGGCCGCCCCGCAGGAACTGCTGGCCATCGCGGCCACGCCCGCGCAGGCCGAGGCACCCGCCGGCATGGTCACGATTCCTGCCGGCGAGTTCCTGTTCCAGGTGGGCGGTATCGAAATCGAAGGCTTCACCTGGGCCGGGCTGGATGTGCAGTTCCCGTGGGAAGACTGCGCACGTCGCCACCATCGCCGGCGCATGACACTGGCGTCGTTCCATATCGATCGCCACCCGGTCACCCATGCCGCGTTCAAGCGCTTCCTCGATGCCAGCGGTTACCGCCCGGCCGATGACCACAACTTCCTGGCCGACTGGAAGAACGGCGCGCCGCGTGCGGGCTGGGACAACAAGCCGGTCACCTGGGTCTCGATCGAAGACGCCCGTGCCTATGCGGCGTGGGCCGGCAAGCGGCTGCCGCATGCGTGGGAATGGCAGTACGCCGCGCAGGGGACCGACGAGCGCCTGTACCCGTGGGGCAACGCGTGGGATGCCAGCTGCGTGCCGCGGGTCAATCGCGGCCGTCGGCTGACGCCGCCGGCCGATGTCGATGCGCATCCGCAGGGGGCCAGCCCGTTCGGCGTGGAGGACATGGTCGGCAATGTGTGGCAGTGGACCGATGAATTCAGCGATGCGCACACCCGCGCAGCGGTACTCCGGGGTGGCAGCAGTTATCAGCCGCAGACCTCGCACTGGTACTTCCCGCAGGCCTACCGCCTGGACCAGCACGGCAAGTACCTGTTGATGGGGCCGTCCAAGGACCGCTCGGGCACGGTCGGCTTCCGTTGCGTGGTGGACGCGGCATGAACCGTCTGCATCCCGCCGCCCGCGGCATGACGTTGGTCCCGCCACAGCAGGTCACGTTGCAGGGTCTGCTGGGCGACGCCCTGGCGGCCAACCGCAACGGGCGCCTGAGCACGTTCATCGTTGATGAGCACAGTGCGCCGATCAGCATCTTCGGCCAGGCGCACAAACACCAGAATCATGAGGGCGACTGGTACGGCGAGCACGCAGGCAAGTGGCTGTCGGCCACGGCACGCGCCGTGGCCCAGGGTGGACAACCACTGCTGGAGGCCGCGTTGCGCCGCGTTGCGGATTGGTTGATCAGCCAGCAGGACGATGACGGGTATCTTGGCAACTATGCGCCCGAGCGCCGCTTCACCGTGCCGCAACCGCCCAAGCCGGAGAGCTGGAACGGTGAGCCGGCGCTGCGCACCTGGGACATCTGGACGCACAGCTATCTGATCCTGGGCTTCCTGGAAACGTGGCGCGCGCTGGGCAATGCGGCTTATCTGCAGGCCGCGTGCCGGATCGCCGATCTGTGTTGGCAGGCGCTGGAATCGGGAATCGACATCACCACGCTGGGCAACCACCACGGCATGTCCGCCACGGTGCTGCTGGATCCAGCGGCGGATCTTTATCTGGTCACCGGCGAGCCGCGCTACCTGGCGCTGGCCGAACGCATCCTGGCACAGGCCAACGCGAATCCGCGGCTGGCCCTGCTGGACAAAGCACTGGCCGGTGAGGATGCGGCCTTCATCGCCACCGGCAAGGCCTATCAGCTGAGCTGGAACCTGGTCGGGCTGGCCAAGTTGTACAAGGCTACCGGGCAGGACGACCACCGCCAGGCGCTTGATCATCTCTGGCACAACATCCGCGAGCAGCACCTCACCCTGGGCGGTGGGCCGTGGGGTGGGGTGGCACACCGGTCGCGCGAGGTGTTCAACGCACCGCGCACGTTTTTCCCCCAGGCCTATGTGGAAACCTGCTCGGTGCTGGCATGGATGCAGCTCAACCGCGAGCTGCTGGCCATCACCGGCCACGCACGCTATGCCGACGAACTGGAGCGCACCGCCTACAACGACCTGCTGGCGGCAATGGCGCCCAATGGCGAGGACTGGTGTTACTACACCTATCCCAATGGCCGGCGTGTACACACTACGTATTGGCGCTGCTGCAAGTCCAGCGGCGCGATGGCGGTGGAAGAGCTGCCGCAGGTGGCCTACGGAATCGCGGCCGACGGCGGACTGCGGGTCAATCTCTATGGGCCGGGTGAGGCAACCTTGGTGCATGCGCAGGCCGGTGCGGTGACCCTGCTGCAGGCGACCCGGTTCCCCTTCGACGGCGCGGTGACCATCACCGTGCTGCCCGAGTGCATCGCCGACTTCAGCATCGGCGTGCGGCTACCGGGCTGGACCGCGGGCGCGCGGATCGAGGTCAAAGGGCAGCCTTACGCGGCCGAGGTCGGTGCTGACGGGTTCGTGCACGTGCAGCGCACCTGGCAGTCCGGCGACACGATCGGTGTGCACCTGCCGATGCAGCCGCGCCTGCACCGGGCGGCCAACATCAACGTGCAGGAATCGCGCGCACCGGATGGCTCCCCAGTGGCGCAGGAAGTGCTGCGCTGGGAGTACATGGGCCTGAGCTACGGGCCGCTGGTATATGCCACCGGCCTGATCGACGGGTACAAAACAGACGAGACGGTGCGCGTGCCGGACCGCCCACCCTCGCAGTGGCTGCAGGTGGGCGAAGACGCGGGCGAGGGGGCGCCGATCACGCTGCAGCTGGAGTGCCGGGCGCCACTGACATTCGAGCCCTACTACCGGTGCGGTGGCCGCGATGACGGCAGCTGGCGGTTGAGCTGGCTGTCGCTCGCACCGGTGGACTGAGCGCTCCGCTGTCCTCGGCGGCCGAGGCGCTACCGACGCCGCAGCGTGCTTTTTGTCCACGCAGAACATACCCACACGATCTGTTTCTTCCCGTTGGCCAGGAGGAAACTTCCAGCAAGGTATCGAGTGTATTGACCATGACCGGAAGCAACCCCAGTTCTCCATTCGCCATCGCCCAGCGGGAAGGTGCCACCGGGCCGTTGAGCGGTATCCGTGTGCTGGACCTGAGCGCCTACATCGCCGGTCCCTACGGCTGCACGCTGCTGGCCGACCAGGGCGCGGAGGTGATCAAGGTGGAGCCGCCGGTCGGCGACAACCTGCGGCGCTATCCCTCCACGCTGGAGGCCGAGAGTCGTGCATTCCTCGGCGTGAACCGCTCCAAGCGCGGGGTGGTGCTGGACCTGAAACAACCCGATCAACGTGCCGTGCTGATGCGCCTGGTGCGCGAGGCGGACGTGCTGGTGCACAACTTCCGGCCCAGCGTGCCGGTGCGCCTGGGCATCGATTTCGACAGCCTGCACAAGCTCAATCCGCGCCTGGTGTACTGCTCGGTCACCGGTTATGGCGAGCAGGGCCCGCTGAAGGACAAGGCCGGCTACGATCAGGTGCTGCAGACCATGACCGGCATGTGCACGATGCAGGGCAAGACCGGCGGCGCCCCGGAGATCCTGTACGGCTCGGTGGTCGACTATTACGCCGCCGCCCTGGTGGCGGCCGGTGTGTCGTCGGCCCTGTACGAGCGCGAGCGCAGTGGCGAAGGCCAGTTCGTGGGCGTGTCGCTGCTGCGCAGTGCGCTGACGATGCAGTCGGCGCGGATGATCTGGGCCGAGGGCGAGCCGGCGGGCGTCGGCCGCGATATGCGCTCGGGCGGTGTCACCGGCATCCATCCCACCGCAGAGGGGTATCTGTACATCTCGGCCAATACGCCACGCTTCTGGCAAGCGTTGTGCGAGCGGATCGGGCTGCCGGCGCTGGCAGCCGACGTGCGATACGACACCGTGCGCAAGCGCGCCGAGCAGGCCGAGGTGCTGCTGCCGCAGTTGCACGCGGCGCTCGCTGCGCGCAGTGCGCTGGCGTGGGAGGCGTTGTTCGGTGAAGAAGTGCCGTGCGCGGCCGCGCGCCAGGTCGAGGACATGTTCGACCACCCACAGGTGCAGGCCGAGCAGATGATCACCGCGCTGCCGCACCCGTTGCTGGGCAGCTACCGCGGCATCACGCGGCCGATCGTGTTCGGCCGCACGCCCGGCCCGGCACCGTTCGCCGCGCCGGTGTTCGATCAGGACACCGCGGCGGTCGGCGCGCTGCTCGACGCTTCCTCTGATGACTGACGTGAAGGACCCCTGCATGGCTTCGCTGTCCAGACTCTCCCAGCTGCGTGATCTGTCCGTCGTGGTGGCCGATACCGGCGATGTCGAGGCGATCAAGCGCTTGAAGCCGGTCGACTGCACGACCAACCCTACCCTGGTGAAGAAAGCGCTGGACCTGCCGGTGTACGCCGATCTGATCGAGAGCGCGCTGGCCTGGGGCCGCGAACA
>NZ_NIVS01000005.1 GCF_002205165.1 Stenotrophomonas maltophilia
GGGTGCCGGCATCCTGCGGCGGCGGGGGCGGCGGCGGCACCGTCGGCACGCCCGGTGGGGCCGGCGCCGGCGCCGGCGTGACACCGGCCACCAGGGTCGAGCGCAGGTACCAGTTCTCGCTGCTGCCGGCGCTGACGCCGCCCTTGAACAGGAAATACTCGAACGCCCCGGCCGCGACCGGGTTGTACAGCGCGAACGCATTGGGCGCAGTGCTCGCCCCGTTGATCGACTGCACGACCAGGATGCCGTCGGCCATCGTCGCCGCGCCGCTGCCCCCGGCGTTGAGGATGCCCAGCCCGGTGCTGCCGCTGGCCACCCCATTGGAGATCACCAGCCGATCCGAGGGCGCACCGTCACCGGCCAGCACCGACTGCAGATACACCCCGCCGTTGTTGCCCACGTAATTTCCGTTGACGGTGAACGCATCGCCCGGACCGCTGCTGCCATTGCTCAGATCGATGCGACCGGCATTGATCACGTTGACCTGCTGGCCAGCGGTGAACGTGCGCACGTTGGCATTGAGGCCACCTGCGAAGACGGTACTGGTGCTGTCGATGTCCAGCGTGCCGCCGGTGGTGGTGAAATCGGACAGCACCAGGTCGCCATCGAAGGTCAGCTGGCTGCTCTGGCGCAGATTGATCTGCTCCCAGCCAGTGAACCGCGCGACCCCGGTGGTGTTGACGTTGTTCATGGTCAGCAGATCGGTGCCCAGCCCCCCGGTGAACAGCGGGATCGCCCCCAGATGGCTGTTGTTGAGGTTGCTCAGGGTGGTGACGTCGTTGCCCTCGCCCATGTCCACCGTGCCGTAGACCACGCCGCCGCCGGACCAGTCCAGACGATCATTGCCGGTACTGGCGCGGATCTCGCCGCGCACGGTGCCGCCGGTGATGGTGATGGAATCATCGCCACCGCTGACGCTGATGTTGCCGCCGATGTAACCCTCGGAGAGGATGATGGTGTCGTTGCCGAAGCCGGTGACGAGGTTGCCGTCGATGGTGCCGCCGGACATGTCGAAGGTGTTGTTCTCCAGCTTCATGTTGACCCGGCCGATGCGCCCGCCGGTCATCTCGGCATAGTCACCATCGTCGAAGCCGCCGATGATCTGGCCGCCGGTCATGCGGAAGCGGTCGGTGCCATCGCCCTGCAGCAGCGCCCCGATGGTGCCGCCGGTCATGATGAAGACGTCCTGTCCACCGCCCTGTTGCACGGTGCCGGTGATGGTGCCGCCGCTGATCTCGAGCTGGTCGACATCGTCGCCCTGGTCCACCGAAGCCAGCGTGCCGCCGAGCATCTGCAGCCGGTCGTTGCCCAGCCCCTGCGCCAACGTGCCACCGATGCTGCCGCCCGGGCGCATGATGGTGGTGTCGTTGCCCGCGCCTTGATCGACGCTACCGACGATGACGCCGGAAACATCGAGCAGATCATCGCCGTCGCCGAGCAGCGCTGAGCCGGTCAGCCGGCCGTTGACGATCAATGACTGCGCGCCACCCGCGCCGATCACGTTCGCCGCGCCCCCGCCCTGCTGCTGCAGCGTTCCGTTGATCTGCAGCGTGGTGGCGTTGGCCATGGTCAGGCTGGCGGTCTCCAGCGTGTTGCCCAGCACCAGGGTGCCGCCGTTGAGCGTGCTGGCGCCCCCCACGCTGTTGAGGCCGGTCAGGGTGAGCGTGCCGGCACCGGTCTTGTCCAGCGCGCCGGTGCCGTTGATGCTGCCGGCATAGCTGCCGTCATCGGGCTGGGTGAAGCGGACCAGGCCATTGTTGGTCACGCCGGGCGGCAGGCTCTGCGCCCGCGCCTCCAGAATGCCGGCCGGATCGACGATCACCGGCCCGGTGTAATTGGCATTGTTGCCGGTAAGTGCCAGGGTGCCCTGCGCCACCGTGGCCACGGTCACCCCGGTGATGGTGCCGGTCAGTGTCCACTTGCCCGCATCGTTCTTGGTCAGCGACTCGAAACCGACGAAATTGCCCGGCAGTGTGGAATCGCCGGTGCCGCTCAGGAAGATCGCGTCGTTGCCGGCGCCCCCACTGAAATTGCCGGTGATCGACGATCCCGTATACAGGCGCAGGATGTCGTTGCCGCCGGCCAGCGAGATGTTGCCGATGACCTGGCCGCGGTTGGTGAAGTCCAGCGCGCCGTTGCCGGAGCCGCCGATCACCGTGCCCGGCGCCTGGATGATGCCGGTCTCGGTGTTGATCACGGTGTTCAGGCCGGTGGTGTTCTGCGACCAGATCGCCACGGCGTTGTTGGCGCGGATGGTGCCGCTGTTGAGGATGGTGTTGCCCGCGCCCTGGAAGTTGATCACTTCGGCACTGCCCTGGCTGCCCAGCGCGAGCACCTCCCCTCCGGCATCGACGGTCAACGTGCCGCCGGTGCGGAATTCCAGTGTGTTGCCGCCCGCGCCGAACAGCCCCGGCGCGCTGACTGCGGTCGCGCTGACGGTGGCACCGGTGCCGACGTGGATGGTGGCGTTGTCGCGCAGCGAGATGGCGTTGGCGTCCCCCACCACCAGCTTGGCACCGGCCTGGACATCCACCGTGCGTCCATCCTCGATGGCGATGTTGCCGTTGCCGACGCGGGTGACGTAGGGATTGGGTGCGGCCGTGGTGCAGGTGGTGGTGGTGCCGACGGTAACGCAGTCTGCCTGTGCGCCGAACGAGGCCAGCGCGACGGCGCTGCCCAGCAGGCAGCGTGAACGGAGCAGCGCGGCAATGCTGAGCGCGAGGGGGTGGCGGGTGGACCTGGGCATGCGGCTTCCTCTGGACATCACGGAGGGCGGCGGCGTGACAGGTCATCGAAGCCCCCTGCTCCTGACTGCACGCATCACCATGAAGTTCACGACGGCAGCGGACGCTGCCTGGGACTGCATTTCCGGCGGTACAACATCAAGGAGGGGACAGGCGGCGCGCGGCACACGGGCCACGGCCAGGAACAGGCGGTTTCGTCAATTACGCAGATGTAGTGCGGTACTTTTACTGGTCAACTGTGATGTGAACGTAAAATCCAGACCGTGGATCGCACGCATTCGCTGCGCGCAGAGCGATCCTGCAGGTGGTCGCTCAGATCTTCAGATAGATACGCCGGCGATCCAGCGCCCACATCACGCCCCACCAGAGCGCCACGAAGCCCACCGCGCACGCGAGCGAGGCCAGCTTTGGCGCCTGCGGCAGCGCGCTCTGCAGGGCATGGAAGGCCCAGGCCCAGGCACCGCTCGCCGCGAGCACCAGCGCCATCGCCGAGGAGCCGAGATAGGCGGCGATCGCATTCACGCCAAAGCGTCGGCCCAGCGCAGGCGCGCCCCAGCGATCGATCACCAGATGGGCCAGCAGCAGCGCGGCCGCGGACAGACCTGCGGTCCACAGCACGAAGCTGGGCGTCCACAATTGCTTGTTCAGGGGCAACCACAGCGTGGCCAGACCGCCGACCGCCAGGCAGCCCGCTGCCAGAACCGCCAACTGCGGTGCCCTGCCCGCACGCAGCCACGCACCGGCACGCAGGCCCAACAGCGTGGTGGCAATCGCCCCGAGGCTGCTCAGCAGGCCTTCGGGGTCATGGCCCAGCCCGGTGAGCGCGGAATATTCATAGAGGAACGGGGCGAACAGCGCCGTATCCAGCCGGCTGGCCGGGTTGACCCACGGCTCCATCGAGTCGGCCGCGAGCAGGAGGACGGCATAGGCGACCAGCAGCGCGACGATCACCGCCCACTGCGTCCGCGCCCGCGTGTACACCGCCAGCACGCCGACCACCGCCACGCACAGCGCGATCCGCTGCAGCACGCCCCACAGGCGATACGCGGGCAGCTCGAACAGCCACCACGCCATCAGGTGCAGCAGCGCGCCGGCGATCAGGATGCGCAGCGCGCGTTGCAGTACCCCACGCACCAGCGCCGGACGCATGGCCGGGTCGGTGGCGCGCGGGGCCAGGCTGAAGGCCATCGAGACGCCGGCGATGAACAGGAACAGCGGGAAGATCAGGTCGGTCGGGGTGAAGCCATGCCAATCCGCGTGCAGCAGCGGCGCGTAGACATGGCTCCAGTCGCCGGGATTGTTGACCAGCAGCATCGCCGCGACGGTCAGGCCGCGCAGCGCGTCGATCGAGCCCATCCGTGCCGACGGCGCCGCGCTCATGCGTCTTCGCGCTGCCCGGCGATCCAGGTGCTGCGCACCTGCAGCGCATCGTCGAGCAGGACCAGATCGGCGTGATGGCCTTCTGCGATGTGCCCGTAGCGGTCATCCAGGTTGAGGAACTGCGCGGGATACGTGGAGGCCATGCGTGCCGCCTCGGCCAGCGGAACGCCGAGCAGTTGCACGCTGTTGCGCACCGCCGTGGCCATGTCCAGCGCCGAGCCGGCCAGTGAACCGGCAGCATTGCGGACCACGCCGTCCACGGCGGTGATGACCTCGCCATACAGTTCGTAGCTGGGGTCTTCCGCACCCACCGGCGGCATCGCATCGGTAACCAGCATGACCTTGCCGCGCGGCTTGCACGCCAGCGCCACACGCAGGCTGGCCGGGTGCACGTGCACGCCATCGGCGATGATGCCGACCCAGCTGTCGCGGTCTTCCAGTGCCGCACCGACGGCGCCCGGCTCGCGTCCGGTCAGTGGCGACATCGCGTTGTACAGATGGGTGAAGCCACGGATACCGGCCTCCAGGCCCGCACGTGCTTCTTCGTAACTGGCCGCGGTGTGGCCGGCCGCCACCACCACGCCACGTTCCACCAGCGCGCGGATGCTCTCCAGCGGCACCCGCTCGGGCGCCAGCGTGAGCAGGGTGACGCCATTGTCCAGCGAGGCGGCCAACGCGATCTCGGCGGCATCCGGCACGCGGAACTTGTTCGGATCGTGCGTGCCCTTGCGCGCCGGCGCGATGTACGGCCCTTCCAGATGGATGCCGAGCACGCCCGGCACGCCTTCGCTGATCGCCTGGCGGGTCGCGGCAATGGCCGCACGCATCACCTGCACATCGTCGCTGATCAGGGTCGGCAGCAGGCCGGTGGTGCCGAAGCGGCGGTGTGCCTGCGCCAGCGTACGCAGCGTGGCGACATCGGGGCTGTTGTTGAACAGCACGCCGCCGCCGCCGTTGACCTGGGCATCGATGAACCCCGGCAGCAGCCAGCCGCCGCCCAGGTCCACCTGCTCATCGGCCTGGCCGAGCATCGGGGCGGCGTCGGACACCAGCGCGGTGATCCGGCCACTTTCGATCACCACGGCCAGGTCGTCGCGGAAGTCGTCGCCGGCCAGGATGCGGGCGTTGCGCAGGACAGTTTTCATCAGACGGTTTCCGTCACCTTGTTCAGATGCGGCGGCAGGTCGGGGTTGTGGCCGCGACGCAGCGCCAGCGCATTGATCGCGCGGTAGAAACTCTGGATGGTCAGCAGCGGCGCGCACGCCGGGTGCGGCGCGACCGGCAGCGCCAGGTCACCGCCGACATCGGCCAGCCACACCTGCGCATCGCGCGCGGCGAACTCGCTCAGCACCGCGCGGGTACCGGCGCCGGTTTCATCCGGCTGGGCGAAGGCCAGCACCGGGAAACCCGGGCCGACCAGCGCCATCGGGCCGTGCTTGACCTCGGCCGAGCTGTAGGCCTCGGCATGCAGGCCGCAGGTTTCCTTGAACTTCAGCGCCGCTTCCTGCGCGGCGGCCAGGCCGAGGCCACGCCCCAGCACGAACAGGTTGTGGGCCGGCACCAGACCATCGGTCAGCGACGACCAGTCGCTGTTCCAGGCCTCGCGCAGGGCATCGGGCAACGCGCGCAGCGAGGCGATCAGCCCCACGTCCTGGGTCCAGTAGGCCACCAGTTGCAGGATTGCCGACAGCGAGGCCAGGTAGCTCTTGGTCGCCGCCACGCTGCGCTCGGCACCGGCGCCCAGCGGGATCACCGTCTCGGCCAGCTGCGCCAGCGGCGAGTCCTCGACATTGACCAGCGCCACCACGCGCGCGCCGGCCGCACGGGCGGCCTCGGCGTTGCGCAGCAGGTCCGGGCTCTTGCCCGACTGCGAGATCACGATGTACAGCGCACCGCGCAGCTTCAGCGGTGCCTCGTAGACCGAGCCCACCGACGGCGACGCCGAGGCGGTGACCAGCCCCAGGCGTGTTTCCAGCAGGTACTTGGCGTAGGTGGCGGCGTGGTCGGAACTGCCCCGTGCGCAGGTCACCACGAACGGCGGCGGCGCCGCGCGCAGGCTGGCGGCCAGCGTCTCTACGGCCACCTGGTTGCGCGCGAACTGCGCGGCGATCACATCGGCAGCCTCGGCGGCTTCGCGGTACATCAGGGTGTCGTGGGGAGCAGGCAGGGACATGGGGACTCAGGTCGTTTCAGGAGAAGGAAGCCGTGCACCCTGCGGGCGCATCGGCGCGGTGGAGCCACGCACCACCAGCTGCGGCACGAAGCCCTGGTTCTGCAGCTGCAACGGTGCATCGTCGTAGGCATCGCTGCGCAGCTGCGCGATCAGCAGCCGCGCGGCATGCCGGGCGATGTCTTCAGTGGCCTGCTTGGCAGTGGTCAACGGCGGCCAGGACTGGCGCGAGAACGGACTGTCCTCGAAGCCGGCGATGGACAGGTCGTAGGGCACGTTCATGCCGGTGGACTTGGCGGCCGCCAGCACGCCGGCGGCGATTTCATCGTTCGAGCCGAAGATCGCGGTGGGCGGTTCGCGCAGCGCCAGCAGGCGGCGCGCCCCACGGAAGCCGTCGTCGAAGGTGTAATCGCCCTGCACCACCAGGTGCTTGTCGATGGTCATGCCGTAGTCGCGCAGCGCGGCCTCGTAACCGGCATAGCGCTCGCCACTGGAGCGGTGCGAGGTGCCGCCCCAGAGAAAGCCGATGCGCTGGTGACCCAGCTGGATCAGATGCTCGGTGATTTCATAGGCCGCCTCGCGGTCGTCGACGAACACACAGGCACCATCCTGCGGATCGGCCGTGGCGGCAATGATGCGCACCAGCTTGATCCCGCGCGCGGTGAGCGCGGCCACCAGATCCTTGCGCTCGGACATCGGTGCGGTCAGCACCAGCCCGGCCAGGCGCGAACGCTGCACCCAGTCGGCCAGTTCCTCGGCCAGCATCGGCGAGCTGGAGTCGCAGGGATGGATCTGCAGCCCGAACCCGGTCTCTCGGCAGGCCGCAAGGACGCCGTTCTGCACGCCGATGATGTGGTACGGATTGGGGTTGTCGTAGACCAGCCCGACCACCAGCGTGGTGCCGGTGCGCAGGTTGCGCGCGGCCGGATCGGGCTCGTAGTCCAGCTCGGCGATCGCACGCAGCACCCGCGCACGCGTGGCCTGCATCACCGAGGGCTCGTTGTTGATCACCCGCGAGACCGTCTTCAGCGATACCTTGGCCCGTTCGGCGACATCCTTGATGGTCGCTCTACGCATCGTCTTTTCCTGGCTGACCGGTTGAGCGTCCATGATCGCCGATCACTGCCCGTCGCGGGACAGCCCGACGCGGTGGCCGCGCATCGAATAGAACAGGATGTACAGGTAGCAGGGCACCATCAGGCCGGCGAACACCCACTGGAAGTCGAAGTGCTGCTTGAGCACGGCGAACAGCTGGGGAATGATCGCGCCACCGGCGATGGCCATCACCAGCAGGGCCGAGCCGGTCTCGGTGAAGCGGCCCAGCCCGCGGATCGCCAGCGGAAAGATGGCCGGCCACATCATCGCGTTGGCGAAACCGAGGGCGGCCACGAAGCCCACCGACACGTAGCCGTGGGTGAACAGCGCGCCGATGCAGAACACCACGCCCAGCACCGCGGAAATGCTCAGGTAACGCGACTGCGAGACCAGGTGCGGGATCAGTGCCAGGCCGGCCAGATAACCGATGAGCATCGCGCCCAGGGTGATCGAGGTGAACATCTTGGTCTGGTCCAGCGGCAGGTCGAAGCCATGGCCGTAGGTACCGATCGCATCGCCGGCCATCACTTCCACGCCGACATAGACGAACAGGCACAGCACGCCCAGCCACAGGTGCGGGAACTGGAAGATGCTGGTGCGCTCGGCCACTCCCGGCGCGCGGGCCGGCGTGGCGTTGGCTTCAGAGGTCTTCAGTTCGGGCAGCGGCGAGAACAGCACGCCGACCGCCAGCACCACCAGCAGCCCGGCCATGGCCATGTACGGCAGCTGGATCTTGGCCGCGAAGTCGTTGAGCAGCACCGTCTTGGCCGCGGCGTCGGCAACCTTCACCTGGGCATCCAGATCGCCGATCCCGTGCAGCACCAGCGTGCCGATCAGCACCGGGGCGAGCATGCCGGCGATCTTGTTGCAGATGCCCATCAGCGCGATGCGCCGGGCCGCGGTTTCGATCGGGCCGAGGATGCTGATGTACGGATTGACCGCCGTCTGCAGCAGGGCCAGGCCGCTGCCGATGATGAACAGGCCGCTGAGCGCGCCGGGGTACCAGCGCTGCTGGGCGAAGTGGGCGAACACCACCGCACCGGCCGCCATCACCAGCAGGCTGAGGCTCAGGCCTTTCTTCATGCCGGTGCGCTTGAGGATCCACGAGGCCGGCAGTGCCAGGAAGAAATACGACAGGTAGAAGACCATCAGCACCAGGAAGGCGCCGACCTCGTCCAGCTCGAAGGCGAGCTTGACGAAGGTGATCAACGGACCGTTGAGCCAGGTGAAGAAGCCGATCAGGAAGAACAGCACACCGATGATCAGGATCGAGGTAAGCACGCTCGAACGCGCGGAGGCAGCAGGCACGGCAGACATCAAGGAGGCTCCTGCATCGACGGCACCGGAGCGGCGTCGGAAGAGTGGCTGGGAACAACGTTGTCACATTTATTCGTTGCAGCCGCCGGGTTTGTCAACAACTGGTTCACGCCGACGCCGCGCATTTTCCTTTGCTGCACCTGCGCAATCTGGCGGCAGCGCTCGCGGTGGGCGGAGCGGAGCCCGTATTCACGGCAGTTTGCGAAAACATGACGGCTGTGTGATGAAAACGTTTTCCCGCGCAAACCCGCGTTGCGGCGCAGCATCGAAAGTGTGAGGTTATCGTTGACATCGTTGTCAGAACGATTACAGACTCCGCCTCAATCGCCGGGTCAGCCCTGGCCACGCCCAACCGATGGAGTCCGTGTGACCATAGCCGCCCACGCTGTTCCGGCCCATGCCCCGCCCGCCGCGATGCCGCCGTTCCTGGCCGCCGACGTGGGTGGCACGCATGTCCGGGTTGGCCGGGTCCAGGCCAGCGCCGATCCGGCCCATCCGGTGGAGCTGCTGGACTACCGCAAGTTCCGCAATGCGGATTACTCCGGCCTCAGCGCGATCCTGTCCGACTTCCTGGCTGATGGCCCGCGCCCGACCCATTGCGTGGTCGCCACCGCCGGCTATGCCCGCGACGACGGCACGGTGATCACCGCCAACCTGCCCTGGCCGCTGTCGGCGCGGCAGATCGAGCGCGATGTCGGCCTGGACCAGGTCTACATCGTCAATGATTTCGAAGCCGTGGCCTACGCCGCCGCCCAGGTCGATGCCAGCGGCGTGCTGCAGCTGACCGGCCCGGCCACCGCCCCGCGCGGCCCGACCCTGGTGGTCGGCCCCGGCACCGGCCTCGGCGCGGCGGTCTGGATCCCGACGCCGCACGGCGCGGTGGTCCTGGCGACCGAAGCCGGCCAGCCGACCCTGGCCACCACCACCGAACTGGAGATGGCGATCGTGCGGCAGATGCTGCGCGAGCGCTCGCACGTCTCGGTCGAGCAGGCGCTGTCCGGCCCCGGCCTGATGAATCTGTACCGCGCCCTGTGCGCGTTGAACGGCCAGTCCCCCACGCTGACCACCCCGGATGCGATCACCGCGGCCGCGATGACCGACCAGGACCCGCTCGCGCGGCAGAGCCTGGAGGTGTTCTGCGGCCTGCTCGGCAGCACCATCGGGGACATGGCGCTGCAGTACGGCGTCACCGGCGGTGTCTACCTGGCCGGCGGCATCCTGCCGCAGATCCGCGACTTTCTGTTGAACAGCACCTTCGTCGAGCGGTACCTCAACAAGGGGCCGATGCGCGAGGCGCTGGAACGTATTCCCGTGAAGGTGGTCGAGCACGGGCAGCTGGGCGTCATCGGCGCTGCCAGCTGGTACCTGGGCCATAGGGACCACCCGACCGCCTGACGGCGCGCCGGGAAAGGCACTACGCAGTACGCAGCACCCATGGCACGCCCCGGTTTAGGGCGCGCGGAAAAGTCGTACCAGACGCAAGAAGACACGCCGTCGCCGGCGAACCATCGGATTGATGAGGAGAGACATCATGAACCATCGCAAGAGTCTGCTTTCGGCAGCCATTTTCAGCTGTCTGGTGTTCGGCGCGCAGGCGCAGGAAACCTCCAGTACCCCCACCGACCTGGACACCGTCAGCGTCGTCGGCATCCGCGCCAGCCTGGAAAAGTCGCTGGATACCAAGCGCAACAACGTGACCATTTCCGAGGCGATCACCGCCGAGGACATCGGCAAGTTCCCCAGTACGAACGTTGCAGAAGCGCTGTCTCAGCTGCCCGGCATCTCGCTGGACCGCCGCTTCGGCCAGGGTGAGCGCGTCAGCATCGACGGTACCGACCCCAGCCTCAACCTGTCCTTCCTGGACGGCCACCCGGTCGCCCAGGCGATCTGGCTGTACGGCGAGCAGCCCAACCGCGGCTTCGATTACACCCTGCTGTCGCCGCTGATCCTGGGTCGCATGGAAGTCATCAAGTCCTCCGAAGCGCGCCTGACTGAAGGCAGCCTGGGCGGCACCATCCTGATGCACACCCGCCAGCCGCTGGACATGCGCGCCAACGAAGTGGCCGCTTCCGTGGGCTACAGCTACAGCGACCAGGCCAGCAAGGGCAAGCCGAACGCCTCGGCCATCTACAGCTGGAAGAATGACGAAGAAACCTTCGGCATCAACGTGGCCGCGCAGCACTATGAAGAGCGCGTGGACCGTCAGGGCATAGAAGTGTTTGGTTACGCCAAGGCGTCCACCTTCACCAACGCGCCGGGCGTGGACCCGAATGCGGACGTGCCCAATTCGGTCAACGCGGCGTGGTTCCAGCAGGACCGCAAGCGCGACAGCGCCGTGGTCAATCTGCAGTTCAAGCCGACCGACGAACTCGAGTTCAACCTGAGCGGCCTGTACATCAAGGAGAACTTCGACAACTACAACCAGTCGATGTACTCCTTCCTGACGTGGAATCCCGGCACCGTCGGCGCGGTGAACCAACTCGGCGACGTGCGCAACGGGGTGGTCACCAGCGGTCACTCCAACGCCAGCGCGACGGCCAACAGCGGCACGGTGATCTACGACAA
Source organism: Stenotrophomonas maltophilia (assembly GCF_002205165.1). Taxonomy (GTDB): domain Bacteria; phylum Pseudomonadota; class Gammaproteobacteria; order Xanthomonadales; family Xanthomonadaceae; genus Stenotrophomonas; species Stenotrophomonas maltophilia_N. Next base: position 11,272 of record NZ_NIVS01000005.1, read on the forward strand.
CAACGTGCGCGAATCCGAAGTGACCACCAAGGGCCTGGACCTTCGCGGTGCCTGGAAGGGTGAAGGCTGGGGTATCAGCGGCCAAGCTGGCCAGAGCAAGTCCGAAAACAAGGATCTGGCCCAGTACTTCATCGAACCGTTCTACAACGGTGGCTTCAGTTGGAACCTGGACAAGGGCATCACCTTCGACAACCCCGATGCCGCCCGCAATCCGGCCAACTGGGGCTCGGCCGGCGGCTGGTTCGGCAACAACGGCATCTTCTCCACCGACAGCAAGGACACCTACGCACAGCTGGACTTCAATGTGCAGTTCGACAGCATCTTCAACCAGCTGCAGTTCGGCGTTCGCCACGGCAAGCACGAAGAGAGCTTCGATCTGAACGTGTATGGCGGCGTGCGTCCGGGCACCCTGGCCGACGTCGGCACCATCGGTCTGACCGACATCCAGGGCTTCGCCGATGGCCAGGGACGTCATATCCAGGCCGGCCGCGACAACGTGCTGAACTGGGTCAAGGGCAGCCCGCTGGACTTCGCCAACCCGGATCCGGCCAGCTATCTCAACAACAGCTGGGCGCTGGAGCAGACCAACAATGCCGCCTATGCGCAGTTGAACTTCTCCAATGGCCCGGTACGCGGCAACGTCGGCGTGCGCTACGTGGATTCCAAGACGGCCGGTAGCGGCTTCGTCTACGGCGGTACCCCCACCCTGACCGATCTGGACAGCAAGTGGCAGACCCAGACCAAGAAGGAAGACTTCCTGCTGCCCTCGGTCAACCTGGTCTACGACACCGACAGCGACTGGGTGTTCCGCTTCGGCGCCAGCAAGGTCATCGCGTGGGCGCCGTACAACCAGATGGTGAACAACACCTTCCTCAACGACACCACCCTGACCGGCAGTGGCGGCAACGCGGCCCTGTCGCCGTATGAGTCCTGGAACTACAACCTGTCGGCCGAGTACTACTTCGCTCCGCAATCGGTGGTGGCGTGGTCGCTGTTCTACAAGAAGATCGACAACTACATCGATACCAGCGCCGTCACCGAGCGCCAGTACAACTCGATCCGCGATACCTCGCCGGCCACCTGGGCCAACATCGTGGGCACCAACGGCTGTGCGGCCGACGGCTATTGCGACTACAGCATCCAGCGTCCACGCAATGCCGGCAGCGGTCACGTCAAGGGCTTCAACCTCAGCTACCAGCAGCCCTTCGGCGAAAGCGGCTTCGGCCTGACCGCCAACTACACCTACGCCAACGGCGAAAACAATTCCGGTGATGCGCTGCCCTACCAGTCGCGCAACTCGGTTGCGTTCAGCCCGTACTACGAGAAGGGCCCGATCAACGCCCGCCTGACCTACAACTGGCGTGACAGCTACCTGGCCGGCGGCTACGTCGCAGGCTCGGCACCGGCCAGCGTGGACGACTACGCCGAGCTGGGCGCCAGCTTCGGCTACACCTTCAACGAGAACTGGTCGGTCACCGTGGACGCCCAGAACCTGCTCGATGAAGAGTACTTCCAGTACCTTGGCGACAAGGATCACCTGGCCTCGCGTTACAAGAGCGGCCGCCGCTACATGGCCACCCTGCATTTCAAGTTCTGATCGCCTTGGCACTATGCTGAATGCCTGAAACGGGCCCGGATTTCCGGGCCCGTTTTCACAGGTGGAACCCGATTCGCTACAAAGGAATGACCCGATGCACACCCGCACCCGTCGTACCTCGCTGTCGCTGCTGTCCTTCGCACTGGCACTTTCCCTCGCCCCGCTGGCCCAGGCCACCGACGCACAGGCGCCGAACGGCCCGCAGGCCCTGCCCGGCTCGCTGATGCTGATTCCCGCACCGGCCAGGGTCGACCGCCTCGACGGCGCCGGCTACACCGTGACCGCCGCCACCCCGGTGCATGCACAGGACCAGGCCGCCGCCCGCGTGGCCGCACAGTTCGCCACCCTGCTGCGTGACAGCGGCGGCCCGGCGGTAACGGTCAGCGAAGGACGCGGCAAGGACGGCATCCGCTTCGTGCTCGACGCCACGCTCAAGACCGGTGCCGAGGGCTATCAGCTGCGTTCGGACGCGCGCGGCGCGACCGTGCAGGCCGCCACCGAAGCCGGCCTGTTCTATGGTGCGGCCACGCTCTCGCAGCTGCTCACCGGCGGCAGCGAAGGCAAGCTCCCGGCGCTGCGTATCGACGATGCGCCCCGTTTCAGCTGGCGCGGCCTGATGCTCGATTCGGCCCGCCACTTCCAGAGCCTCGATGAGATCAAGCAGGTCCTCGATGCCATGGCCGAGCAGAAGCTCAATACCTTCCACTGGCATCTCACCGATGACCAGGGCTGGCGCATGGAGATCAAGCGCTACCCGAAACTGACCGGCGTCGGCAGCTGCCGCATTCCGGCCGGCGATGGCGGCCGCGACCCGGTCACCGGCGCCGAGCGCCCCTATTGCGGGTTCTACACCCAGGAACAGATCCGCGAGGTGATCGCGTATGCGGCCGCGCGCCATATCCAGGTCATTCCCGAGATCGACGTGCCCGGCCATGCCACCGCGGCGATCGCGGCCTATCCGGAGCTCGGCACGATCGACACCCCGCTCAAGCCGCTGAGCGAATGGGGCGTGTTCCCGAACCTGTTCAACACCGACGACAGCACGCTGGCCTTCCTTGAAAACGTGCTGGAAGAAGTCATCGCGCTGTTCCCGGCCAAGTACGTGCACGTGGGTGGCGACGAAGCGGTCAAGGACCAGTGGGAAGCCTCCGCGCGGGTGCAGGCGCGCATGCGTGAGGTGGGCGCCGGCGATGAGATGGAGATGCAGAGCCACATCATCAAGCGCCTGGAAACCTTCCTGGAACAGCACGACCGGCGCCTGATCGGCTGGGATGAAATCCTCGAGGGCGGGCTGCCGCCGGAGGCCACGGTGATGTCCTGGCGCGGTACCGAGGGCGGCCTGAAGGCCGCCAGCGAAGGCCACGACGTGGTGATGTCGCCGGTGACCGACATGTACATGGATTACCTGCAGACCAACTCGCCGAACGAACCGCCGGGCCGCCCGGCGACGATTCCGCTGGCGCGCGTGTACGGTTTCGAACCGGTGCCCGACGCGCTGGCCAAGGACAAGCAGCACCATATTCTGGGCCTGCAGGCCAACATGTTCACCGAGCACACGCGCAGCTACGCACGCCTGCAGCACAACCTGTTCCCGCGCCTGGCCGCAGTGGCCGAGACCGGCTGGTCGCCGCGCGAACGCCGCGATTACGCCGATTTCCTGGCGCGCCTGCCGGCGCAGCTGCAGCGTTACCAGGCCATGGGCATCGCATATGCACAGACGCCGTTCCAGGTGGAACTGGACAGCCGTGACGACCGCGCGGCCGGCACCGCGACGCTGGCCCTGCGCACCCCGCTGGGCTACGACATCCACTACAGCGTGGACGGCAGCGCGGTCACCGCGCAGTCACCGCGCTACACCGCCCCGCTGCAGCGGCCGCTGCCGGTGGCACTGCAGACCGCCACATTCTTCAATGGTCAGGCACTGGCCAAGGCGGCCAGCCGCTTCGACATCACCGCCGCCTCGCTGCTGTCGCGGACCGACGAACATCTTGCGCAGTGCCCGGGTGACGGCCAGCTGCTGCTGCGCCTGGAAGACGACGGCCCGGCCGATGGCGAGCGCGCGATCTTCAACGTGGACATCTTCAACCCGTGCTGGCTGTGGAAAGACGCGGATGTAGACGGCATCGCCAAACTGCGCGTGCGTGCCGGGCAGATCCCGTACTACTTCCAGCTGGCCCACGATGAGCCGAACCGCCGCTTCGCGCCCAAGCGCAGTACGCACGGGGAAATGGACATCCTGGGCGGGCAGTGCGATGGCAAGCCGCTGGCCAGCGTGAGGCTGCCGGCCGCGCCGGGCGCCGATGGCTTCATTACGCTGGAAGCGGCGCTGCCGCGTTCGCTCAAGGGCACGCAGAACCTGTGCGTGCGCTTTACCGGCGATACCCGGCCGACGATGTGGGTGCTGGATGAGCTGACGCTGGTGCCGCGGTAACGCGCGGCCACCCTCGGTCGTGGCGGCCGCGGGCCGGCCCCCCCCGCCCTACGCTGCCGGTATCAACCCCGCAGGCGTACCAGCAGATTGCGGAGCGGCGTCACTGCGATCGCCATGCCGGCCAGCCCCCCAACCCGGGTGGCCAGT
>NZ_NIVS01000059.1 GCF_002205165.1 Stenotrophomonas maltophilia
GGCTGTCCCCGGTAGAGTTCGAGAAGCAGTACGCACTAAACGGCTGACGACTGTCTACAAAACCCTGGGCGATTCATTCCTTCGGAACATCCAACCCTCACGCCAATGTAATTGATGGGATTGAGGCGGGCAGATGTGATGATGCAATGGTTAGGCTTCAGCGCCGGCCGACGCCCATCTGCAGTTCCGACAGCTCCAGGTTCTCATCGTGGTTGGCATCCAGGCTCTGGAAGCGCATCTGCGACGAGCGACGCATCTCCTCGGCGCTCAGTTCGCCGTCGCCGTTAAGATCGATGATGCGTACCCATTCCGCTGCCGAGAACTCGCCGTCGCGTGGTGGGCCCAGCACCGCCTGCACTTCATCCACCGTCACCCGGTAGTTGTGGTCGGCATCGAGCACGCGGAAGAAGGCATCGCCGTCGTACTCATCCCGGCTGATACTGCCATCGCCATTGCGATCGAGCAGGGCGAAGCGGTCGGCGGCCGTGGCGGGCAGTTCCTGTGCCGCTGCGGTGCCGGCCGCCACCACGCCGCAGAGAAGGAGCAGGGCAACGCGCGGCGCGAGCATCATCATGGTGGTCTCCAGAATGGGGCCGGTGGTCGAGGCGGGCCGTCAGCGGCCAGTGTCCGCCGCGTCGGTGATCGGTACAACGGCAAATTCCCGGATTCGCGCCAGTAGTTCTACTGGTCGGCCGCGACCCTTGGCGCGCCGTGATCGCGCCGGTTATCGAGGCCATGGCATGCTGTGCAGCCTCTCAACGATCCGCCGGGGCGAAATGGAGTCTGGAGACACACCCTTCGCGATGAGCAGCGCCAGCCGCGCGCTGCATGCCGTGGTGAGCGAGCTCGAAGCGATGCTGCGTAGCGACGGGGAGCGCCACTGGGCGGATTGGATGCAGCGGGTCAAGCTCAAGCTCGAGCAGGGCGCCCCCGACGCGCCGGAGAGCCTGCTGCGCGCCTATGGCGGCATGGGATCGTTCAATGATCTCGCGCTGGGCCAGGATTACAGCAACGGCCATTTCCAATGGAAAGCCGACGCAGGCGAACTCAACGAGCGGCTGGATGCACTGCGCGGCCGGGCCTGGGAACTGGCACGGGCGATACGGGACGCAACGTCCGCTGCACGTTGATCACTGGGCGGCAAGCGGCGCGCCCTTCAATACCGGATACGGATTGATCGACTCGCCCTTCCACCACTGCTTCTCCGGGCCCAGTACATGGATCTCGAAATGCAGGTGCGGTGCTTCGGGGCTGGCATTGCCGGTGCTGCCGACATAGCCGATCACCTCACCGCGTTTGATGGTCTTTTTCTCCGCCAGGCCTTCGGCATAGCGGTCCAGGTGCGCGTAGTAATAGCAGTAGCGGCCGCTCGGTTCGAACTGATAGACGGTCAGCCCGCCACGCACGCTGTCGAATAGTTTTTCCACCGTGCCATCGGCAACGGCAAGGACCGGCGTGCCGTTCGGTGCGAGGATGTCGATCGCGTCGTGCACGCGGCCTTCGCTGCGCGCGTCGGTGAAGGTGTCCTGCAACTGATTGGCATCGATCCCCTGTACGGGCAGCAGCAAGGCGCCTGCGCCCTCGGCCGGTGCGGGTGCAGAACCGCCCGCATCCGGCGCGGGCGGGGGGGGCGTGGTCTGCACCGGTGCAGGCGCGGTGCTTGGCAGCGGTGGCGGTGGGCCATCGCGCGTGGCACGGGCGGAACTGGTGGCCGAGCCCACCTTCGCCGGCTCGGCAGCCCCGAGCCTGGCGGAGGGATCCGGGGCCAGCAGCCAGTATCCGACCACACCCAGCACCAGGCCGACCGCCAGCAGTCGCAGGGTTTTCATCCGCTTACTCCTGCATCACGACCGGCACGGAGGCATCCACCGCATCGGCCACCTGCAGCGCATCCCAGTTGGTCATGCGTACGCAGCCGTGCGACTCCGTCTTGCCGACATGGCCCGGTTCCGGTGTGCCGTGCAGGCCGTAATGCGGCTTGGAGATATCAATCCAGACCACGCCGACCGGGTTGTTCGGGCCCGGCGGGAGCACGGCTTTGCTGTCACCGGCCTTGGCATCCCAGAACAGCTTGGGGTTGTAGTGGAAGGTCGGATCGCGGGAGATGCCAAGGATCTTCCATTTCCCGATCGGCAGCGGGTCATGCTTGCTGCCCGACGACACCGGGAACTGCGCGTAGACCTTGCCGTCGGCATCGAACAGGCGCAGCGTCGAGTCGGATTTGTCGATCACCAGTTTGCTCGCCTTGGGCAGCGGCGTGACGGCGATGTTCGGCACCTGGATCACGCTGCCGGCCTTGCCCAGGTCCACGCCCGGGTTGAGGGTCTTCAACAGCTCCGGCGAGGCGTGGAAGCGTTCGCCCAGCGCCTCTTCCACGGAACCGAAGCCCAACGCCTTCAGTTTCGACTGTGCGGCGGGGCCTTTTGGAAGCGGCTGGAATGGACCGGCGACGTCGTCTGCGGTGAGCGTGTAGCGCGTCAGCGGCGGCGCGGCATCGGGCTGCATGGCCTGCCAGGTGGCGTCGTCCAGTTCGCCGGTGACCTTCAGCCCGCGTGCGGCCTGGAAGCCGGAGACGGCGCGTTTCTGATTGGAGCCGACCTCGCCATCGATCTGCCCGGGCGAGAAGTGCGCACGATCCAGTAGTACCTGCGCATGCAGATCCGAACGCAGGCCCGTCTCCAGTGGCGCCTTCGCCGGCGCGGTGGCAGTGGCGGGGGACGGTGCGGTCTGCGCCATTGCCCAGCCCGATGACGACAGGGCGAGGGCGAGCGCGGTGACGCGTGCGAATCGATGCATGCGAAGGGACATCGGGGACTCCATGGATAGCGTGCATCCACCATGCCAGCGTCGGTTGCGCGTTCGACGTGAAAACTGTGACGTGGCGCCTGGCAGAAATGGCATTCCGTCAGTGAGGTGTGCGTTACGTGAACCCCTTCACACCCGGGTGGGTCAAGGCACTTCATCCAGCGCCGATACCGGAGCACTCACCTCGTTTGGAAGATGTCATGGATAGTTTGCGCAACGTCAGCGTCGTCTGGCGGCTGGGGATCGGCTTTGGGCTGCTGCTGGTGCTGGTAGCGGCGGTGGTGATCATCGGTGCCAAGGGAAGTGCCCTGCAGAAAGAGGCCATGCAGCAGGTCGTCGAGGTCAACATGGCCAAAGTGGGGGTGCTCTCGGACATGCTCGACGCCAACAACGAAATGATGGTGGTGCGGCGCCAGATGCTGCTGCGGCAAGGTGATGGCCTGGCCGATGATGAAGCCCGTATCGCGGCGCTGGTGGCGCGCTACGAGGCGAGCTGGAAGACCTATCAGGCCATGCCGGCATCCGACGATGAAAAGGCCATTGCCGAGGCTATCGCTACCTGGCGCGGTCGGGCCCAGCCACTCAACAAGCAGATGGGCGAGCTCATGCGGCAGGGCGATTTCGCCGCAGCGACGGCGCTCACTCTCGGTGCCGTGCAGGAAGCGGCCAATGGCTGGAACGGCGCTCTGGATAACGGGGTGGCCTACGAAGAAACGCAGAGCCGTGATGCCGGCGCCGCCGCGATCCGTCTCGGCGAGCAGACCGTGATGAGATTGTTGATCCTGGGTGCGATCGCGCTGTTGGTCGGCATTGCCGCCTCGGTGTTGATCGGCCGCAACCTGACCGCACCGCTGGCACGCGCAGTGGAGCTTGCCGCACGGATGGCCAAGGGCGATCTGGCCGAGGAGGTCCGCCTCGGTGGCCGCGATGAAATCACCCGGCTGGGCAACGCGATGGGCACCGTGCGCGAGACCGTGCGGGCCGCGATCACCGCACAGCTGGAGATGGCACGGCAGCACGAGGCCGGCGCGCTGGGCTACCGCATGGATGAGGCGGCATTCCCCGGCGATTTCGGGCGGATGATCCGTGCCACCAACGAACTGGTGGGTTCACACGTGGCGGTCGAGCTGCATATGGTGGACGTGATGCAGCGTTACGCCATCGGCGATCTGAGCCGTGATCTGGACAGCTACCCGGGCGAGAAGGCCGTGCTGACCAGCACCATGGCCACGGTCAAGGGCAGCCTGATGGCGATCAACCAGCAGATCGAAACCCTGGCATCGGCGGCACGCGCGGGTGATTTCTCGGTACGCGGTGACGAGCCGGGCTTCCAGTTCCAGTTTCGCGCGATGGTGGCCCAGCTCAACGGCATGATGGCCAGTTCGCAGGCCAGCATCGCGGACCTGTCACTGGTGCTGCGGGCGATCTCCACGGGGGATCTGACCTCGCGCATGGAGGGCGACTACGAAGGGGTCTTTGCGCAGATGCGCGACGATGCCAACGTCACGGCGGTGCAGCTGACCGGTATCGTCCAGCAGATCCAGGGCGCGGCCGGGAGCATCAACGACGCCGCGCAGGAACTGGCGGCCGGCCACAATGATCTCTCGCGACGTACCGAGCAGCAGGCAGCCAACCTGGAAGAGGCGGCCGCCTCGATGGAAGAGCTGACCTCCACGGTCCGGCAGAACGCCGAACTGGCCAGCCAGGCCGATCACGAGGCCAATGCGGCCGGCGCGGCGGTGAAGGCGACCGAGCAGGCGATTGCGCAGATGGCGGCAGTGATGGGCGAGATCGACCAGTCTTCGGCGCGGATCTCCGAGATCTCTTCGGTGATCGATGGCATCGCGTTCCAGACCAACATCCTGGCCTTGAATGCCGCGGTGGAGGCGGCCCGCGCCGGCGAGAACGGACGCGGCTTCGCGGTCGTGGCCAGCGAGGTACGCACGCTGGCACAGCGCGCTGGTACGGCGGCCAAGGAGATCAAGGCGTTGATCGACGAATCCAGCGACAAGGTCAGGACCGGTCTGAGCGTGACCGTGCAGTCCGAAGCGGCGATCACCCGGCTGACCCAGGCCAGTGCGCGCACCAATCAACTGATGAGCGATATCGCCGCCGCCACCAAGGAGCAGGCCACCGGTATCGAGCAGGTCAACCAGGTCGTAGTGCAGATGGACCAGGTCACCCAGCAGAATGCGGCGCTGGTGGAAGAAGCCACGGCCGCCAGCCGCGCGCTGGAAGAGCAGGCGCAGGCACTGACCGAATCGGTCGCGGTGTTCAAGATCGCCGGCACCGACGTCGTGCGGGGCCGACCGGGCGCGCTGCAGGCTGCGTGACAGCCGTCGCCGGATGAGTGGAAAACAGAACGCCCCGCATCTGCGGGGCGTTCTGCATGGCCGTGCGACACGGTGGCGCCGGGCGCCGGGCGCCATCGGCGTCGACTCAGTCGTCGTTTTCTTCCGCCGCTTCCCGGCCCTGCTGGCGGATCAGCGCTTCTTCGCGCGCATCGTTGATCGCGTGGCGGACGCCATCCAGATCGATGCTGCTTTCATCCTGCTCGAACGCGCCGGTCAGCACGCTGTCCGGGAGCAGATCGCCGGCCTCGAACAGTGCCCACATCTCTTCGCCGTACCAGGTCTCCAGCAGTTCCGGTGCCCAGCGGCCCAGATAGGCGGTGAGGTTGTTGACGTCACGCAGCAGCATCGTGCGCGCGGCATTGTTGCCTGCAGCGCTGACGACCTGGGGGAAATCGATCACCACCGGGCCTTCCGGGCCGACCAGCACGTTGTACGGCGACAGGTCGCCGTGGATCAGGCCGCAGCACAGCATCCGCACGACCTGGCGGACCAGGATCTGGTGAAACTCGCGGGCCTGTTCCGGGCTGAGTTCGACTTCGCCCAGACGCGCGGCGGAATAACCCTCGGCATCGGTGACCAGCTCCATCACCAGCACGCCGTGGAAGTAGCCGTACGGCTCGGGCACGCGCACGCCAGCATCGCGCAGCTGGTACAGCGCCTCCACTTCGGTGTTCTTCCAGGCCGCTTCCTGCTGTTTGCGGCCGTAATTGCTGGCCTTGCCCACGGCGCGCGCTTCGCGGCTGCCACGGACCTTGCGGCCTTCCTGATACTGCACGCGCTGCTGGAAGCTGCGCTGGGCCATGTCCTTGTATACCTTCGCGCAGCGCACATCGTCGCCGCTGCGGACCACGTATACCGCTGCTTCCTTGCCGCTCTTGAGCGGGCGGAGCACTTCATCGATCACGCCGTCGTCGATCAGCGCCTGCAAGCCTTGGGGGGTCTTCACGGTATCTCGGGAATCGGCTGGCGCGGGGCCTGCCCTGGAGGGGGAGGGATTTTCGCATCTTCGGGCCGAGGGAGCCATCAACGCAGCGCCCGGCGGCCGGATCGTTCAGCTGTGTGCACGGCCATGCCGGCTTGAAATCTGATTCACATCCGCGCGGCAGGCTGGGGCCACCTACCCAAGGAATGCTGCCCATGATGCTGTCCCTGCTGCGCCGTACCGGTGCCGTCCTGGCCCTGTTGCTGGCCGTTCCCTCGCTCCATGCCCGCCCGGCGGCCGCCGATACGGTGCTGATCGTGGTCAGCGGCGAAGGCCGTGACCAGGGCAAGAGCCGCCCCGGGTTCGAGATGGACGAATTCGCCCAGGCCTACCTGATCTTCCGCGACAACGGCCTGGCCGTGCAGGTGGCCAGCCCGCGCGGCGGGCCGGTGGAGGCCGACAAGTTCAATGCCGAGGAGCCCTTCAACGCACGCGTCCTCGCTGATCCGGCCGCGACCGCGCTACTGGCCGATACCCGCGCCACCGCCACGCTGCGGGCGGCCGACTATGCGGCGGTCTATGTGGTCGGAGGCAAGGGCGCGATGTTCGATCTGCCGGCCGATGCCGCGCTGCGCAGTCTGGTCGGCACGATGCATGACGGCGGCGCCGTGATCGCGGCGGTGTGTCACGGCCCGGCTGCGCTGGTGGACGTGCGGCTGGCGGACGGATCGCTGCTGGTGGCCGGACGTCGCATGACCGGCTTCACCAATGCCGAGGAAGGGGTATTCGGCAAGCGCTGGGCGAAGGAGTTTCCCTTCCTGCTGGAGACGGCGCTGCGCGAGCGCGGTGCGCGCTGGGAACAGGCGCCGCTGATGATGCCCAAGCTGGTCGTCGACGGCCGGCTGATCACCGGGCAGAACCCGTATTCCACAGCGGCCGTCGCCGAGGCGATCGTGCGCGCTACCGGTCGCACGCCGGTGCCCCGCACGCCGTGGCGTGACGAGGCCAGCATGGCGCTGGTGCAGCGCCTGCTTGCCGGTGAGGCGGAGGCGGTCAAGCGCGAGCTGGCCAGCAACCGTACGGGCTATCACGACCAGCTGATCGGCGTGCTCGGGTACTACCAGCTGCAGGCCGCGCAGGACGACGCAGCGGTGCGTGACGCGCTGGCGATCATGCAGTTGGCCGCGCCGTACATGAGTGAGCCGCAGCTGCCGCTGGGCATCGCGCAGGCGCATTGGCGCCTCGGCGAGGTCGCACAGGCACGCAGCGTGCTCGGCAAACTGCTGGAAACCCACCCGGACATGGCCGAAGCTAAGCAGCTCAAGGACACGATCGAAGGCTGACCCCATGGACGAAGGCCTGCACATCCTGGTGATCGAGGACAATCCGGCCCTGCGCGCCGGCATGGCCACGCTGCTGGAAGCCCGCGGCCATCGCGTGGCCTTCGCCGCCGATGGCCGCAGTGGCCTGCAGATGGCGCTGGATGAACCGCCGGAGGTACTGGTGCTGGACCTCACCCTCCCGGGCATGGATGGCCTGCGCGTGTGCAGCCATCTGCGTGAGCAGGCCGACCGCCACATTCCCATCCTGATGCTGACCGCGCGCGACACGCTGGCCGACAAGCTGGTCGGCTTCCAGGCCGGTGCCGATGATTACCTGGTCAAGCCATTCGCGGGCGAGGAGCTGCTGGCGCGATGCCTGGCGCTGGCCCATCGACACGGACGACGCGATGGGCATGTGCTGCGCATCGGGTCGCTGGGCATTGATCGCCGCAGTGGCGCCGTGTATCGCGGTGGGCAGGCGATCGAGTTGCCGCAGACCGCTTACCGGCTGCTGGTGCTGCTTGCCGAAGCCTGGCCGCGCACGGTCACCCGCAGCGAGTTGATCCGACGGCTCTGGGGCGATGAAGCACCGCCATCGGATCCGCTGCGCTCGCATCTGTACCTGCTGCGCCAGGCGCTGGACAAGCCCTTCGAGCGGGCGATGCTCAAGACCGTGCACGATGTCGGCTTCAGGCTGGAGGCCGACGCATGACGGCACGGGTGCATCGGCTGCGCAACCGGCTGATGCTGGTGTTTGCGGTGTTCGCGCTGGCGGTGGCCAGCCTGTTCGGCCTGTACGTGGCGGTGTTCGTTTACAGCGTTGAGGATCGCTTCTTCGATGCGATGCTCGAACAGGAAGCGCAGCAGCAGCTGGATCAGCGGGCAAGCCGTGGTACCTGGTCGCCGCCGCGCAATGCCTTCATGACGATCCACGACAGCCCTGCCACGTTCCCGTCCGATCTCAAGGCCACCTTCGATGCCGAGCCCTGGCGCCGCGAGATCGCCGGTACGCAGGGGCGGCACTATCACCTGCGGCCGGTGCAGCCGGAAGGGGCCGCCACGCCGGGGTGGCTGGTCGCCGAGGTCAGTCAGCAGCTGGTGGTGCGGCCGATGCGCAGCCAGATCCTGGCGTTGCTGGCCTGGTCCGGACTGGCCGTGGTGATGGTCGCCGTCCTGGCCGGCGCATGGCTGGCCCGACGCACCACGCGACCCTTGTCGAGGCTGGCGGCGCTGGTCGATGAGATGGCACCGGATCGGTTGCCGGTCGGGTTCGCCGGTGACTTCCCGGATGACGAGGTCGGCGTGCTCGCCCGCGGCGTGGAGGATCTCAGCGGGCGGGTGCGCGCCTTCATTGCCCGCGAGCATGCGTTCACCCGTGACGCCAGCCATGAGCTGCGCACGCCATTGGCGGTGATCCGCAGCGCCACCGAACAGCTGGTCAGCGAACCGGGCCTGTCCGAGCGTGGGCGACAGCAGCTTGAGCATGTGCAGCACTCGGCGCGGCAGCTCGAACAGACCGTCATCACCCTGCTCACGCTGGCCCGCGAAGAGAACGTGGATCAGGAGGCGACCCCACAGCCGGTGCTGCCGATGCTGGAACAGGTAGTGGTCGAGCAGGCGTCGCTGCTGGAGGGCAAGCCGGTGCAGGTGCGGGTCGATGTGCCCGCCAGCGCGTGCCTGGCGGTGCCTGGCCCGGTGCTGCACATGCTGCTGGCCAACCTGATCGGCAATGCATTCGCGCACACGCGGGCGGGCGAGGTGTACATCGATGTCGCGGCCGGGCGGCTGCGGGTCCGCAATACCGCGCCGGCAGGCGATCCCGATGCGATCATGCGGCCGTTCACCAAGGGCGAGGGCAGTGCAGGGTTCGGGCTGGGCCTGGCGATCGTGCAGCGGTTGTGCGACCGCTTCTCGATCGACCTGCGCATCGAAGGGACCGAGCACGCCACGGAGGCAAGTTTCAGCGTGCAGTAGGGCGCGGCGCCACGGCGGTCTCCGCGACCGCGGGACCCCGGTGCGCCCGCTTCCGTCCATCGCCAAAGTGCGCGATGCTCTGCCGAACGGGGGAGGGGCGCATGGGGAACAGGGACGAGGGCAGCAGTCACGGGGATGTCCCGGCGGAGCAGACGCCGACCGATTGGTCGTTGCTGCCCGTCACGCATGGCAACGAAGATTCGATGGTGGCCGTGATCTGGCGTCTGCTGCGGCAGGAGCCGGCGTTGATGGTCAGTGCCGGCTACGTATTCCTGTCCGTTCTGGGGCTGTGGTCGAGCTACTTCTTCTATTTCAAGTTCCGGCTGTCGATCCTGGATTACCTGCAGGTCAGCGACTTCCTGGTCGCCGGAGTGCGCGATCCGGCCTACGTCCTGATCCTGCTGCTGGGTGCTCTGCTGGCAGTGTTGCTGGGCTGGCCGGAAACATTGCGGCGGCGCAACCCGGCCAAGGTGGCGCGCCTGCGTGCGCGCCACTGGGGATGGCGGATGCTGTTCTCCGAATCGCCGTGGATGAACTGGGAGTTCTCCGGGTTGCGTCCACTGACCGGCATGTGCATTGCGGTGGTCTGCTTCATGGCATTCGGCGCGGCGCTGTATGCCCTCAGCTCGGCCGAGAAGATCCGCGATGGCAGGGGCGGTACATCGGTGCAGGTCGTGCTCGGGGGAGACTTGGCCGCGCTGCCCGGCACTGCGAAACTGCTGGGCTCCAGCAGTGCGTTCGTGTTCCTGTGGTGGCCCGAACAACGGCGGGCCGAAGCCGTGCCGATCGGCTCGATCCGCCGGCTGCAGTCGATGCCCCTGCCGGTGAAACGCGTAGCACCTGGAACGGTCACGCCATCGAAGCCGTCCACCGTGCCAGTGCCGCGGTAAGCGCTGCGCCTGCGCTCTGCCGCGTGCTGCTTCAGGCAGCACGCGGTAAATGCACGGCCGGCCAGGCGCGCAGGTCAGGCCTTGCCGGCCGCTCGCTTGCGGGCGCCGGTCGTTGCCGTCTTGGTTGCCGTCTTTTTCGCAGGCGTCCGGGCGGCGGTAGTTGATGCGGATTTCCGGGTGGCCTGCTTCGCGACGGTCTTTTTCACCGCTTTCTTTGTCGTCTTCTTGACTGCGGTTTTCGCTGTCGTTTTTCCAGTGGCCTTCTTCGCCGTCTTCGTTACGGTCTTCTTGGTGACCTTCCCGGCCGCTGCGTTCGGAGCGGCCTTCCTGGCAGCGGTTTTCTTTACCGCTGCCTTCTTCGTCGGCGAGGTCTTCGTCGCGGTCTTGGCCGCCGTCTTGTTCGCACTGCCGCGCTTCTTCCCGCCACCATCCTGCTTGTTGACCGTGGCCCAGGCGATGCGTTCGGCGGTGGCCTCGCTGCGGCCCCGCGCTTTCTCGCTTTCCTCGATGTGCTCGGCTGTGCGCTTCTGCTTGTCGGTATAGCTGGATTTATCACCGCGCGGCATGGTCATGCTCCTGTCTGGTGACGAAGGTGGCGCCGCTCAGGCGAGCGTGCGCACCTTCGGTTCGCGGGCCCACTGCCGCGTAGCGGCGGCAGCAAGGAAGGCCTTTGCGTCCTCGGCCTCGACCACCCCGGCATCGTTGCCGACCCGGGCGACTTTCAACAGCGCCTGTGCGCCGTCGTCGGCGGCGATCGCCTTGAGGTGGGCCCAGGCATCGCTGACGAAATCGATCGCGGCCGATTCCTTGCTCAGCTTCTTGGCGGCATCACTGCTGAGCACCACGGCGACCGCATCGAACACCACCGACGGCGTGCCGGCCAACTGGCCGTCCGCGGGGAGCGTCTTGCCATCGCTGAGCCTGGCGCCACCGATCTTCGGTGCGACCAGCTTCACGCTGGCCCCGGCCTTGTCGGCGGCCTTGCGCAGGTCGGCGATCAGGGCCGCATCGGAGCCTTCGTCGAACAGGATGCCGATGCAGCGGCCGGTGAGCAGGTCCTTGGTGCGGCCGATGATCCGTACCTCGGGCGCCTTCGGGAAATCCTGCGCCGGGGTCTGCGTGGCGGCCGGCTCGGGCAGCGCGGGCATCGCCAGGCCATCGGCGACCCGTTTGGCCAGGGATTCATCGATGTTGCGCAGGTGGCTCACCGTGCGCTCGCGGACCTTGACCGTTTCCACCTTGGACAGCTCGAACACCAGTGCGGAGGCGAGGTGCGCCTGCTCCGGCGCTTCCAGGCTGCGGAAGAACATCCTGGCCTGGCTGTAGTGATCGGCGAAGCTGTCTGCGCGCACGCGCCCCTTGCGGCCGTCATCCGGGGCGGTGGCATGGCTGGGGAAGCCATCGGCGGTCTCACGCGGGCTGTCGCCCTGCAGCGAGCTGGGATCGTAAGCGACCCGACCCTTCGGGATGCTCATCTGCATGTGGCCATCGCGCTGGTGATTGGCGAACGGGCACTTGGGGGCATTAACCGGAATCTGATGGAAGTTCGGGCCGCCCAGGCGGCTGAGCTGGGTATCCAGATAGGAGAACAGGCGGCCCTGCAGCAGCGGATCGTTGCTGAAGTCGATGCCCGGCGGCACGTTGGCCGGGCAGTAGGCGACCTGTTCGGTTTCGGCGAAAAAGTTGTCCGGCCAGCGGTCCAGCACCATGCGCCCGATCACCGTGAGCGGTACCAGCGATTCCGGGATGATCTTGGTCGAGTCCAGATGGTCGAACGGGAAGGCGTCGGCCTGTTCCTCGGTGAACAGCTGCACCGCCAGCTCCCACTCGGGGAAGTTGCCGGCGGTGATCGCCTCGAACAGGTCCCGGCGGTGGAAATCGTTGTCCGCGCTCTGCAGCTTCACCGCCTCGTCCCATACGGTGGACTGGATGCCCAGCTTCGGCCGCCAGTGGAATTTGACGAAGGTCGACTCGCCAGCATCGTTGATCAGCCGGAAGCTGTGGATGCCGAAGCCTTCGATGGTGCGCAGCGAGCGCGGGATCGTGCGGTCGCTCATCGCCCACATGATCATGTGCATCGATTCGGGCATCAGCGAGACGAAATCCCAGAAGGTGTCGTGCGCGCTGGCAGCCTGCGGGAAGGCGCGGTCCGGCTCCATCTTCACCGCATGGATCAGGTCGGGGAACTTGATCGCATCCTGGATGAAGAACACCGGGATGTTGTTGCCGACCAGATCCCAGTTGCCTTCCTTGGTGTAGAACTTGACCGCGAAGCCGCGCACGTCGCGCGGGGTGTCGACCGAGCCGGCACCGCCGGCCACCGTGGAGAAGCGGGTGAACAGGGGGGTGCGCACGCCCACCTCGCTGAGAATCCGCGCCCGGGTGTATTCGCCAAGCGAGCGGGTCAGTTCGAAATACCCGTGCGCGGCGCTGCCGCGCGCATGCACGATGCGCTCGGGGATGCGCTCATGGTCGAAGTGGGTGATCTTCTCGCGCAGGATGAAGTCTTCCAGCAGGGTCGGCCCGCGCGGCGTGGCCCGCAGCGAATTCTGGTTGTCACCGACCGGAATGCCCTGGTTGGTGGTCAATGCGGGATGGCCATTGCCCGCACGCTGGTGCAGTTCATCCCCTTCGCCACGGACATCGGCGGCGGGGGCGGGGGCATTCTTCGTGCTTTTCTTGCTGGCGGCCATGAGGCGACTCCGGGAGCTGGCGGGAAGGGGGATCACCTCACACTGGCGGGCGGGGCGTTAATCGCGGGTGCGAAAATGCGGCGCTGCTTGCACCCGCGCTTCACATGCGGGGCGCCGGCGCTGGGTGAGGCGCGCGCGTGCAGGTATCCTTGGTCGCGTCATTCCCCTGTTCTTTCCAGCCGCATGCGCGTTGAACCCGCCGACATCGAAGCCCTGTTTGATGCGATCCCCGACGTCCTGTTCTTCATGAAGGACCGCGACGGGCGGTATACGCATATCAACCAGACCATGCTGCGCCGGCTGGGCCTGAAGTCGCGCAAGGAGGTGATCGGGCGGACTGCGGCGGAGATCTATCCGACCGGGCTGGGCGCCGATTACGCCACCCAGGACGAGCAGGTGCTGGCCGGCAAGGTGATCGAGAACCTGATGGAGCTGCATCTGTTCGCCAACCGCGAGCCGGGCTGGTGCCTGACCTGCAAGCGGCCGCTGCTGGTGGAGGGGCAGATCCGCGGATTGATCGGGATCTCGCGCGACCTGGGCCAGAAGGACAGCCTGGGCACCCAGTACGAACAGCTGCGCCTGGCCCTGGCCCATCTGAATGCGCATTACGCCGAAAACGTGCGCATGCAGACCCTGCTGGACATCACCGGGTTCTCGCTCTCCAAGCTGGAGCGTACCTTCCGCAAGGTATTCCAGATGACCCCGCAGCAGGTCCTTACCCGCCTGCGCATCCAGATGGCGGTGCACCTGTTGCATGGCCCGGACAGCATTGCCAGCATCGGCCAGGCCTGTGGCTTCACCGACCAGAGTGCGTTCACCCGCAAGTTCAAGGCCGAGGTCGGGCTGTCGCCGCGGGCCTACCGTGCCCAGATCGGCGAGCGCGCCGCCGGCTGAGGCGGGGTGGGGCTTCCGGCCTATGCCGTCGCGCGGTCGACAGGGTATGGTGTCGCACTTGTTGCCCGCCAATCGATTCCGATGCCCGCATCCCAGACTCCGGCTCCTGTCACTCCGCCCGCCGATACCCGCCTAGGGCACGCGCTCAAGCCCCGCCAGCTGATCATGATGGGCCTGGGCAGCGCGATCGGCGCCGGCCTGTTCCTCGGTTCCGGGGTAGGCGTCCAGGCCGCCGGCCCGGCGGTCCTGCTGTCGTATCTGGTCGCCGGCGCGCTGGTGATCATCGTGATGAACGCGCTGGGCGAAATGGCCGCGGCCAAGCCGACCAGTGGCGCGTTTTCGGTCTACGCCGCCGACGCCATGGGCGCTACTGCCGGTGCCACGGTGGGCTGGCTGTGGTGGGTGCAGCTGGTGATCGTGATCGCCGCTGAAGCGGTCGGTGCGGCCGGCCTGCTCGCCACGGTCTGGCCGGCGATCCCGGTGCCGATGGCGGCGCTGGCCTTCATGTTGTTCTTCACCGCGATCAATCTGCTCGGGGTGAAAAACTTCGGCGAGTTCGAGTTCTGGTTCGCGATCCTGAAAGTGGCCGCGATCGTCGGCTTCATCCTGATCGGCGTGGCGCTGTTGATGGGCTGGCTCCCGGACGTGGCTTCGCCGGGCCTGCGCAACTTCACCGAGCACGGTGGCTTCATGCCCAAGGGCCTGGCCGGGATCGGCGCGGCGCTGCTGGTGGTGATATTCGCCTTCGGCGGCACCGAGATCGTGGCGGTGGCCGCGGCCGAAACCGAAGACCCCGAGCGCAGCATCGCCCGTGCGATCCGCACCGTGGCCTGGCGCATCCTGGTGTTCTACATCGGCTCGCTGAGCGTGATCATCGCGGTGGTGCCGTGGACCAGCGAGGCACTCAGGTCGCCGTTCGCGGCGGTGCTGGAAGCGGCCAAGATTCCGGGCGCGGCGACGGCGATCACGCTGATCGCGGTGATCGCGCTGCTGTCGGCGCTCAATGCCAATCTGTATGGCGCATCACGGATGATGTACTCGCTGGCGCAGCGCCGTGAGGCGCCGGCGGTGCTGGGCTGGACCGATCCGCGCCAGGTGCCGATCATCGCGGTGCTGGCCAGTGTGCTGTTCGGTTTCGCGGCGACGGTGATGGAGCTGGTGTTTCCGGACAGGGTGCTGCCGGTGCTGCTCAACATCGTGGGCTCGACGTGTCTGCTGGTGTGGACGATTTCGTTGTTGTCGCAGTTGATTCTGCGTCATCGGGCGAACCGGGATGGGACGCGGTTGCCGTTCCGGATGGCGGGGTATCCGTATCTGACGGTGTTGGGGTTGGGGGTGTTGGCGGTGATTTTCGGTCTGTTGTTGTCCGAGGCGCACACGCGGGTGCAGTTCCTGTCGATGGCGGCGTTGACGGCGGTGATCGCGGCGAGCAGTGAGATTGCGCGTCGGGTGCGGGCTACAGCCAACAGCTGAGAGCCAACAGCCAACAGCCAACAGCCAACAGCCAACAGCCAAACGGCCGCAGGGTTTGGGCTCCGCTGGTTGGGGGGGGCA
>NZ_NIVS01000024.1 GCF_002205165.1 Stenotrophomonas maltophilia
GGGCCGGGGGGGGGGGCGGCGGGGGGGGGGGGGGGGGGCGGGGTCCTAAGCCGCCTCTCGCCTGGGGCGCCCCCTGGCGTCGGGGGGGGGGGGCCCCCCCCCCCCCCGCGCGCCACGACGGTTGACTCAGCCTTCGTCCTGCTCGTATTCCACGAAGACATCCAGCTCCAGTGCCAGTTCCTGCACTGCATCACGCACGCGCTGGGCGCCGAGCGCGTTGCCCACTTCCACTTCCAGTTCGTGGGTGCCCGGGCCGATGTCATCGGACAGCCCGGCCGAGCTGGAATCGTCGTCGTCCATGTGCGGCATCAGGTCGTCGGTTTCCTCGACGTGTTCGATCCCCTCGATGCTCTGCAGCAGGTCGGTGATGGCACGTGCATCGTCTTCGGTGCCGGTGATTCGCAGTCGCAACAGGGCCATGGGCGGGTCCTCGGGGAAAGGGACTCCAGCCTAGCCAGCGGCCGGAAAAGGTCGGGTGAGGATGCATGGGGCCGTGGCGTCCGGTTCAGTCGTGCGGGCGGTCGGCCGGTGGCAGCCCCAGCAGTTCGTCGGGCAGCGCCGGCAGCGGGGTGCGCTCCTCCAGTGCTTCGCGCTTGAGCCAATCCATGAAGGCCTGCGCGGTCGGGCTGAGCGGACGGTGCTCGGCGTGCACCACGTAGTACGCGTAGCGTGCCTTGAGCGCGGGGCCGGGCAGGCGCACCAGTTCGTAACGCTGCAGATAAGGCTGGGCGATGTGCTTGCGCGCCAGCACCGCGCCGATGCCGTACACCGCCGCGCGCATCGCATCGGTGCTGTCGCTGAAGGTGTGCAGCGAGGGCAGGTCCAGGCCGCGCACACCGGCAGCGCGGAACCAGTCGCGCCAGCCCTGCGGGGACATGTCGCTGAGCAGGGGCAGGGCGGCGATCTGCGCCGCTTCGCGCAACGCAGACACCCCCGCCAGGGCCGGTGAGGCCACCGGGCAGAGTTCGTCGTCCATCAGGTGGTGCGCGGCCATGCCCGGCCATTGGCCCAGGCCGTAGCGGATGCCCAGTTCCGGCCCGGTCTCGTCGAAGCGCACCAGCTCCGTGCTGGTCTGCAGTTCGATGCGCATGCGGGGGTGCAGCTGGGTGAAGCGCGGCAACCGTGGAATCAGCCAGCAGTAAGACAGCGAGCGGATGGTCGTGACCCGCAGCGGCACCACATCCGCCTGCGGGTGCAGGTTGCCGGCCACTGCATTGAGATCGCTCAGCGCGGCGGCCGCCGCATCGGCCAATTGACGTCCCTCGGCGGTCAGCCGCACGCCGCGCGCGTGGCGCTGGAACAGGACCGTGCCGAGCAGCTCTTCGAGCCGGCGCACATGGTGGCTGACCGCGCTGGCGGTCAGGTGCAGCTCCTGGGCGGCATGGGCGAAATTCTGGTGGCGTGCGGCAACCGCGAACACCCCCAGCGCGGGCAGCAGGGCAGGGCGAAGGATCATGGTCGAGACCCAAATCATATTTGTGGCTTGCACGGATACTACGCGCTTGTGGGCGCGTGACGGCAGGCGGATGCTGTCGCCCTTCCTCCCCGGATTCACGCGCATGTTGCCGTCCCTTACCGCTCGCCCTGCGTGTCAGCTTCCCTGTGGAGGCCCCCCGTGAGCGGGGCACCGCTGGCCGCTGGCAGCGTGGCGCGGGATTGGCGCACGCCGCTGGAACTGACCGTGCTCGGCGCGATCTGGGGCTGCTCGTTCCTGTTCATGCGCGTGGCCGTGCCGGCCTTCGGACCGTATGCGCTGGTGGAGGTACGGCTCCTGCTCGGTGCGCTCGTGCTGCTGCCGTTCCTGTGGCAGGCGCGGGCGCAGTTCCCGGCGCGGCGCTGGCGGTGGCTGGCCCCGATCGGGCTGATCAATTCGGCCGTCCCGTTCGTGCTGTTCGCCTGGGCCGCGCAACGCGCGCCGGCCGCGATCGGGGCGATCTGCAACGCGATGACCGTGCTGTTTGCCGCGCTGATCGCCTTCCTGTTCTTCGGCGAAAAGATCGGCATGCGCCGCGCGATCGCCCTGCTGGTCGGCTTCGCCGGGGTGGTGGTGCTGGCCACGGCCAAGGTCGCTGGCCTGAGCATCGGTGCCGCGGTGGTGGCCGGCGCGCTGGCGGCGCTGCTGTACGGCCTGGGCGTCAACCTGGTGAAGCGCCACATGACCGGCCTGCCGCCGGCGGCCTCCGCCGGTGCCACGCTGGGCTGCGCGGCGATCCTGCTGCTGCCGATGGCGCTGACCCACTGGCCGACCGCACCGATCCCGATGCTGTCCTGGGCCTGCGCGATCGCCCTGGGCGTGGTCTGCACCGGCCTGGCGTTCCTGATGTTCTACCGCCTGATCGCCCGCATCGGCCCGGCCCGCGCCTCGACCGTGACCTACCTGGTGCCGATGTTCGGCGCGTTGTTCGCCTGGTTGTTCCTGGGCGAACCGGTGACCGGGGCGATGGTGATTGCAGGTGTGCTGATTCTTGGCAGCGTGGCGGCATCGCAGCGATAGCCACATGCGTGGCTGCGCCCCCACGATGGACGGCGCAAACCGCGGGCCCCGCTCACCATGCCCTACATCCCCGCGTCAGTCGGCGCGCTCATCCGGTGCTTACCGCACCGGCACCGGGATGTTGCACAGGTCGATGTGACCGGCCGGGCGCTTGTAGAAATCGTCGACACGGTTGCGGCGCGCTTCAGTCGCATCGGCGAAGGTCCTGGAGTCGGTGCGCAGTACCTGCAGTCTGGGGCGCTGCGCAGCCGGTACATCGCTGGCCCGCTGGATCGACTGGATCGCGGTGCGCTGCGCCGGGTCGGCGTAGAAGCCCATCGGTGCCGGCCCACGCGGCAGGGCACTGAGCAGTTCCATGCCCTGCAGCACGCGGCCGACCACGGTGATGTTGCGGTCCAGCTGGCGGGGTGACTGCCCGGTCACGACGTACAGCTCGGCACCGATGCTGCTGTCTTCTTCGTTGTTGCGGCCGGCGCCCAGCGCGCCATAGCAATGCGCCAGCCAGATCTTGCCTTCCTGGCGGTCCTGGCCCACCGGAAAGCCATCGACGAAGCCGGTCTGGTCGGCCCAGCCGTCACGATCGGGCAGCAGGCTGACCTTCAGTCCCTTGCTGTCGCGCTGGAATTCGGCTGGCAGCTTCGGTTTGGCGCTGCCGAGCGGCTTTGCTTTGGCCGCATCATCGGCGTCGGCATCGCCGAACTGCACCACGAAATTGTCCTGCGCGCGATAGATGCTCTCGCCATCCCAGAAATGCTCATGGGCCAGGGTCTGGATGTTGGCCACGTGCTGCGGCGCGAATGCCGGGGCCAGTTCGATGATGACCCGGCCGGCGGGCAGGTTCATGTACAGCAGGTTCGCCGGATCGGGTGTACGCCAGTCGCTGTCCGGCGAGGCGTCCAGGATCTGCTGCGGGCTGCGGTATGGCGTGGCCGCACTGGCAAGGCTGGGCAGCAGGCAGGCCAGGGCGAGGGCGAGCAGGGCAGGACGGCGTGGCGACATGGCAAACCCGTTCAGGAAGATGTTCCCTGATTGTGCGCGAAGCACGCCGGCCACCGCCAGCCGGCCATGCCCAGCGGCACGGTGACTAACGACACATCCGCTATAGCGAACTTCGGACTAGTGTGGACTCCACGCTAGCGGAGACCGCCATGAGCGACCACGAGGTCCATCTCAAGAAGTTCCAGAAAGAGCTCAGCTCCGGCACGGTCTCCCTGGCCCTGCTGGCGGTACTGGCCAAGGCCGGCGAGCCGCTGTACGGCTACCTGATCGCCAAGGAGCTGGAGCGGGTCGGCGAGGGCGTGCTGAGCGGCAAGCAGAGCGCGCTGTACCCGGTGCTGCGCAACCTGGAAGGGGCCGGGTTGCTGGAAAGCCATGTTGAACCGTCGGTGGCCGGTCCGCCGCGCCGCTACTACCGCATCAATGACACGGGGCGCGAAGTGCTCCGGCACTGGACCGCCGCGTGGCGTGCCACCCGTGATTCCGTCGATTCCGTCCTGGAAGGGGTAACCGAATGAACATCGAATCCGTGGCCGGTCGGGCCTTGCCGACCACCATTTCCGCCTACCTGGCGCAGCTGCGCGCAGCGTTGCACGACGCCGATCCGGCCATGGTGCAGGACGCACTCTACGACGCCGAGGAATACCTGCGCTCGGAGCTGGCCGCGCAGCCGGGCCGCAGCGAGGCCGAGGTGATCGCCGATGTCGCCGGCAGCTACGGGGCGCCGGAAGAGGTGGCCGAGATCTACCGCGAAACCGAGATCACGGTGAACCGCGCGCTGCGCACGCCCAGCGCCGGCGCGGCGCCGCTGCGTCAGGCCGCAGCCAGCAACCCCGGCATGGGCGCCGTACCGCCGCCGCAATCGCCGCCCAAGCCGCGCTCGGCGCTGGCCAGCTTCTTCGGCGTCGCCTTGGAGGCGCGCACTTACGGCGCGCTGTTCTACATGCTGCTGTCGCTGGCCACCGGCACCTTCTTCTTCACCTGGGTGGTCACCGGCCTGTCGCTGTCGCTGGGCCTGATGGTGTTGATCATCGGCATCCCGGTGGCGGTGTTGTTCTTCGGTTCGGTGCGCGGGTTGTCGCTGCTGGAAGGTCGCCTGGTGGAAGCCCTGCTGGGCGAGCGCATGCCACGCCGGCCGACGTATTCCGACCGCAGCCGCAGCTGGCTGCAGCGCATCGGCGACATGTTCACCGATGGCCGTACCTGGCTGACCCTGCTGTACTTCGTGATGATGCTGCCGCTGGGCATCCTCTACTTCACGATCGCCACCACGCTGTTGTCGACCTCGATGGGCTTCATCTGGGCACCGGTGGCGGCGCTGTTCTCCAGCGACTACGTGGCGCTGCAGTTCGACGGCAGCCAGCTGCTGCCGGTCTGGGTCACACCGCTGCTGGCGGTGGTCGGGGTGCTGCTGCTGTTCGCCACGCTGCACCTGGCCCGCGGCATCGGCCGCCTGCACGGGATGATGGCCAAGCATCTGCTGGTGCGGCTGTAAGCCGCGGGCACAGGTCGATCCTCTGCGAGTGCCGGCCAGCGGCCGGCACGATCTGCAGCATGAGCCCCGCATCAAGGGGGGCTCGGCCGCGAAGCGGGCGTCAGCCCGCTTTACGTCGCAGCGGCGTCACGTTGCTGGCGATCTTCGCGGCTTTCTTCGGCTTGCTGGCCACGGTCTGCGCATGGGCGGCGAAGAAATCGCGCACCTTCGGGTAGACCGTTTCGCGCCACCGGCGGCCGCTGAAAATGCCGTAGTGGCCGGCGCCTTCGACGATGAAGTGCTCGCGGTGAGCAGCCGGAATGCCGGTGCACAGTTCCTGCGCCGCTTCGGTCTGGCCGAGGCCGGCGATGTCGTCCAGTTCGCCTTCGATGCTCAGCAGCGCCGTGCCGGTGATCGCGCTGGGATCCACGCGTTCACCCTGCACGTACCACTCGCCGCGCGGCAGCAGGAATTCCTGGAAGACCACGCGGATCGTATCCAGGTAGTACTTGGCCGGCATGTCGAGCACGGCGTTGTACTCGTCATAGAAACGGCGGTGCGCGTCGGCATCTTCCATGTCGCCCTTGACCAGGTCGGCATAGAAATCCCAGTGCGAACTGAAGTGGCGGCTCGGGTTCATCGACAGGAACCCCGCGTGCTGCAGGAAGCCCGGATACACGCGGCGACCGGCGCCCGGGAAGGTGGCCGGCACGGTGTGGATGACGTTGTTCTCGAACCACGACATCGGGTTCTGCGTGGCCAGGTTGTTGACCGCGGTCGGGCTGCAGCGCGCATCGATCGGGCCGCCCATCATCACCAGCGAACGCGGCGTGGTTTCGCCGCGGCTGGCCATCAGCGAGACAGCGGCAAGCACCGGTACGGTGGGCTGGCAGACGCTGACCACGTGCAGCTTCTCCGCACCGAGGTGGCGGATGAATTCCTGCACATAGGCGATGTAATCATCCAGCCCGAATTCGCCTTCGCTGCCGGGCACCATGCGCGCATCGACCCAGTCGGTCACGTACACGCGGTGGTCGCGCAGCAGCGTGCGCACGGTATCGCGCAGCAACGTGGCGTGGTGGCCGGACAACGGCGCCACCACCAGCACGAACGGCTGGTTGAGCATGGTGTGCAGCTGGTCGGCTTCGTTGCTGTGGCGTTTGAAGCGCAGCAGCTTGCAGAACGGCTTGCTGATTTCTTCGTGGACGACGATCGGCACGCGCTCGCCCTCGACGTCGATCTCGTTGATGCCCCACTCGGGCTTCTCGTAATCCTTGCCGATGCGGTGGAACAGCTCGTTCACAGCGGCCAGGCGATCCGCGCCGGGCATCTGCGACCACCAATGACCTTGATTGGCGAAGAACTTCGCGTTGGCCTGGGCCTGGTGCACCCACGGGGCGAGCAGGTT
The DNA here is from genome assembly GCF_002205165.1 of Stenotrophomonas maltophilia. Classification (GTDB taxonomy): domain Bacteria; phylum Pseudomonadota; class Gammaproteobacteria; order Xanthomonadales; family Xanthomonadaceae; genus Stenotrophomonas; species Stenotrophomonas maltophilia_N. The sequence continues at coordinate 6,373 of NZ_NIVS01000024.1, forward strand.
GCGGGTCAACTCATGCAGCTGATATAGCATGACGTCCAATATGTATGGTCTTATGTTGCCGCGCAGCATAGCGCACCCGTCGCGCGGGCGCGTTAATGCGGGTCCTGTCTCAATTGTTATCGAGACTCAGGGCGCGCCGCGCTCCAGTGCGGCTGCATGCCCGGCCAAGGTCGGGGACAACCAGCAATGCGAGCCCAAGGCGGTGAAACCGACCCGCTTGAGCTGGCTGCGGTACCAGCGCGCCGGACGTGCCTGGAAGCCTTCGTGGTCGCCATCGAAGTCATCTTCGGCGGTGAACGCCTCCAGGAAGGCCACCCCGGCCGTCAGCTCGGCGAAGCCTTCCAGTGCCGGGCGCAGTTCGCGGCTGGGCACGTAGTGCATCACATCCGAGCAGATCAACAGATCGACCGGCGCGCACGGGCGCAACCAGGCGAAATCGCCGACCTTGGCCGGGTGCAGGTTGCGGCTGCGGCCATAGCGGTGCACGGCATAGTCGCTGCTGTCGAAGCCCAGGTACTGCACGCGCGGGCGCAGCTTGAGCAGCGGCGCGCGCCAGGCGCCTTCGCCGCAGCCGATATCGAGCACGCTGCGGATCGGGCGTTCCAGGTAGTACTCGGCGCTGGCCACGGCGAGCGCCACCTTGCGCGCCAGGCGCGCGGCACCACCGGTCTGGTCAGGCTGGTACCAGCGCTGGAAATAGGCGGCGTCGTAGGTTTTGTCCATGGGGATGTGCACGTGGGGGAAAGCGGCGCTTATCGTACGGCGTGGGCGCACGGATGCGTAGTTGAGGTGTGGCGATGGGTCGCACCAGCCACGCATGGGGTGTCTCTACCGGGCATGCGAGAATGGCGGCCAACCCATGCCAGCCGCCGGAGCAAGCACATGCAGTCCTACTACTGGGTCAAGACCTTCCACCTGTTGTTCGTGGTGGCATGGATGGCGGCGGTGTTCTATCTGCCCCGGATCCTGGTCAACCTCAGCGAGACCGCCGGCCAGTTGCCGGTGACCGAGCGGCTGCAGCTGATGGGCCTGCGCCTGTACAAGTTCGGCCACATGATGTTCGGCCTTGCGCTGATCCTGGGCGTGGTGCTGTGGCTGGGCTACCGCGTGATTCCGGACTTCCCGACCATGGTCGCCCCCGGTGCGGCGGGCTGGCTGCATGCCAAGCTGGGCCTGGTGGTGCTGCTGCTGGTGTATTACTCGTGGACCGGGCGGCTGCTGAAAGGCGCGGTGAAGGGCAGGGTGCTGCCGTCCTCGCGTGCGCTGCGCTGGTTCAACGAACTGCCGCTGGTGCTGTTCATCGGCGTGGTATGGCTGGTGATCGCCAAGCCGTTCTGAGTCGGTCAGAGCCGGCCAGCGGCCGGCCCTGTCGCCGGGCCACGCCGCCGGTGTGCCGCACAAAAAAAAGCCGGGCGCTCACGCGTCCGGCTTTTTCGTTTGCGCCGCAGCCCGGTCAGGCTACTTCGTAGGTCCCGTAGCTGCGCAGGCGCTCGTAACGCTTCTGCAGCAGCTCATCCACCGGCAGCTTCTCCAGCACGTCCAGCTCGTTGAGCAGTACGGCCTTCAGGCGCTTGGCCATCTGGTTCGGGTTGCGGTGGGCGCCACCGGTCGGCTCACGCAGCACCTTGTCCACCAGGCCCAGGCTCTTCAGGCGCGGGGCGGTCAGGCCGAGCTGTTCGGCGGCGTCCTTGGCCTTGGCCGGGTCCTTCCACAGGATCGAGGCGCAGCCCTCCGGGCTGATGGTCGAGTACACGCTGTATTCCAGCATCACGGTGCGGTCGCCCACGCCCAGTGCCAGTGCGCCACCCGAGCCGCCTTCACCGATCACGGTGCAGACCACCGGCACCTTCAGTTCGGCCATTTCCATCAGGTTGCGTGCGATCGCTTCGGACTGGCCGCGCGATTCGGCGTCGATGCCCGGCCAGGCACCGGCGGTGTCGATCAGGGTCAGCACCGGCAGGCCGAAGCGTTCGGCCATCTTCATCAGGCGCAGCGCCTTGCGGTAGCCCTCCGGCTTGGGCATGCCGAAGTTGCGCTTGATCTTTTCCTTGGTGTCGCGGCCCTTCTGATGGCCGATCAGCATCACCGAGCGGCCACCGATACGGGCCAGGCCGCCGATGATCGCCTTGTCGTCCGCGAAGGCGCGGTCGCCAGCCAGTTCCTGGAACTCATCGCAGATGATGCGGATGTAGTCCTCGGTGTACGGGCGGGACGGATGCCGGGCCAGCTGCAGCACCTGCCAGGAGGTCAGGTTGCGGAAGATCTGCGCGGTGCGCACCCGCAGCTTGTCCTGCAGGGCATGGACCTCGGCCTCGACATTGACCGCAGGTCCGGCGCTGGCGCTGCGCAGTTCCTGGATCTTCGCCTCCAGATCAGCGATGGGTTGCTCGAAGTCGAGGTAGTTCGGATTCATCGGAAACCGTCGTGAAGAAAAGAGGGAAAGTGTAGCCGAATGCGCCGAAAAGCCCCGTACGCCGTCGTCTGGAAACCGACGGTAGCGCAGCGGGGCCAGGGGCGCCAGTCAGGTCAGGGCACGACCAGCGCCGCGCTGCCCATCAGCGTGCTGCGGGTCTGCACGAAGGTGTTGTAGCCCTCGTTGGCCTCCTTGGACAGGCCCGAGCCCAGCGTGGCGGTCGCGGCGGTGAAGGCCATCTGCGCCTGGAAGGCCTCCTGCTGGAGCTGCAGCTGTGCATCGGCAGTGGTGGCATGCAGGTAGCGGGTGTACAGCTCGCGCAACGGGCCGGCATGGGCCTCGAAGGCCGGGTCCAGCGCAGGCAGGGCGGTCGGGGCGGCTTCCAGCGTGTAGGTGGGCGCGACATAGCCCTTGGGCTGGTGGCGCACATAGACGCCGGGGTCGCCCAGGTTGTCTTCGACATAGTCGATGAAGGCCGGGGCCGTGAAGATCTTGGCGTTGATCCGGCCGCCGCTGGCGTCCACGTGCATCACGGTCTGCTCTTCGGGGAACGGCTCGTGCACGCCGAAGTTCCACGTCTTGTCGATGAACAGCGCGTGGGTACTCTGGTAAGGGCCCTCGAAGTTGACGCCGCCCAGCTCGATCTGGTTGTTCAGGTCGCCGAAGTTCTTCAGCTTGTCTTCGCCGGTGACGTAGATCTCGTTGGCGATCACGTACTCGGCCAGGGTCGGGTTGATCAAGCCACCCTTGCCCTTGGCGTAGACGATGAAGCGCACATCGCCAAGGCGTTCGGTCTGCAGGTGATGTTCACCGGGCTTGAGCTTGACCGGGCGCGAAGCGTGCGCGGCGATCGGCAGTTCGTTGCCATCGATGCGCAGGGTCAGCGGCGTATCGCCCGGGTTGTCGATCTCGAAGGTCTGGGCGGGGCTGGAACAGCCGGTGAGGGCGGCAGCTGCGATCAGCAGCACGGTAAAACGCTTGATCAAAACAAAACACCTGTGTTGCAACAGAAAAAAAAGGAAATCAGTTCGCCCAGGGCGGGCTGTAACGCACTTTCACCGTGCGGACCGCCGGATCGGCGCGCAGGGCGTCGACCAGCTGGCTGTCCACGCGCACGGCGATCTCGCCGGCGACATCGAGCATGCCGGCCACCGGGCCCTGTTCCGAGCCGAGCAGCATATCCAGGCGCAGCGGCGTGCGGCCCGGCCGATGCCGGTCAAGCAGGGCATTGACGCGGTTCCACACCGCGCTGTCCTGGCGCAGATCCAGCCGCAGCGACAGGCGCGTGGCGTAGTTGGCGCAGATGTCTTCGTAGTCCCACACCTGGCGGATGCGCAGCGCATAGCCGCCGTTGAACTCGTCTTCGCGCAGGCCGCCCTTGACCACCAGGATGCGGTCCTTGGTCATCAGGTGGCCGAACTCGGCCAGGCCATCGGTAAAGGCGCTGCACTCCACGCGGCCCTTGCCGTCTTCGAGCTGCATGAAGATCTGGCTTTCGCCCTTGCGGCGTACACCGACCACCAGACCGGCCAGAATCACTGGCGTTTCCTGGCGCCAGGCGCGCTTCTCGCCGTCCTTGCTGGGCCGTGCCGGCGGGATCAGCTTCTCGAGCATGCCCAGGTCGGTGCCGACCAGATCCTTGACGTCATCGGCGTAGGGATCGAACGGATGACCACTGAGGTAGAAGCCCAGCGTTTCGCGTTCGCCTTCCAGCAGCTGGCCCAGCGCCCACTCTTTGGCTTCGGGCAGTTCCAGCTGCATCGCCGTCGTGACCGGATCGGGTGCGCCGAACAGCGAGTTCTGGCCGGAGGCCTTCTCGCGTGCCATCTGGTCGGTGGCCTTGAGCACTTCGGGCAGCTGCAGCATCAGCGAGGCGCGGTTCTTGCCGAGGCCGTCCATCGCGCCGCAGTTGATCATCGCTTCCAGCGTGCGGCGGTTGAGCTTGCCGGATTCGGCGCGCATGCAGAAATCCAGCAGCGACGCGTAGCGGCCGCCACGCTGGCGTTCTTCCACGATCGCTTCGCAGGCCCCCTGGCCGACGCCCTTGATCGCGCCCAGGCCGTACACGATGGTGTCGGCGCTGGAGGCTTCGAACATGTACGCCGACTCGTTCACGCGCGGCGGCAGCACGGTCAGGCCGAGGTTGCGCACTTCGGCGAGGAAGCCGACCACCTTGTCGGTGTTGTCCATGTCCGAGGACAGCGTCGCGGCCATGAACTCGGCCGGGTAATGACGCTTGAGCCAGGCGGTCTGGTAGCTCACCAGCGCGTAGGCAGCGGCGTGCGACTTGTTGAAGCCGTAGCCGGCGAACTTCTCCATCAGGTCGAAGATCGCGTCGGCCTTGGCTTCGACGACGCCGTCCTTGGCCGCACCTTCGCGGAAGATCTCGCGGTGCTTGGCCATTTCGGCCGGCACCTTTTTGCCCATCGCGCGGCGCAGCAGATCGGCGCCGCCGAGCGAGTAACCGCCCACGATCTGCGCCATCTGCATCACCTGCTCCTGATACACCATGATGCCGTAGGTGTCTTTCAGGATCGCTTCGGTGCGCGGATCGGGGTAGATGATTTCTTCCTGCCCGTGCTTACGCGCGTTGAAGGAGGGAATCAGGTCCATCGGGCCGGGGCGGTACAGCGACACCAGCGCGATGAGGTCTTCGAAGCGGTCGGGACGCGCGTCTTTGAGCAGGCGGCGCATGCCCGAGGATTCGAACTGGAACACTGCGCCGGTGTTGCCGTTGGCGAAGATGTCCTTGTAGGTGGGCACGTCATCGAGCGGCAGCGCGGTGATGTCCACCGGCGGGATGCCGGCGCGCTCGTGGCGCTTGTTGATCGCCTTGACCGCCCAGTCGATGATCGTCAGCGTGCGCAGGCCGAGGAAGTCGAACTTCACCAGGCCGATTTCTTCGACGTCGTTCTTGTCGAACTGGGTGACCGGGTTGCGACCGCGGCCGCCTTCGTCATGTTCGGCGAACAGCGGGCAGAACTCGGCCAGCGGTTCGGGCGCGATCACCACGCCACCGGCGTGCTTGCCGGCGTTGCGGGTGAGGTCTTCGAGCTGGCGGGCCAGGTCGATCAGGTCGCGGACATCGTCTTCGTTCTGGTAGCGCTGGATCAGCTCCGGCGAGGCCATTTCCGAATCCTTGCCTTCGCCCATCGCATCCTTGAGCGAGATGCCCAGGATGTTGGGGATCAGCTTGGAGACGCCGTCGACCAGACCGTACGGGAAGCCGAGCACGCGGCCGGAATCGCGCACCACCGCCTTGGCTGCCATGGTGCCGTAGGTGATGATCTGGCTGACCCGGTCGCGACCGTATTTACGCGCGACGTAGTCGATGACTTCGTCGCGGCGGTCCATGCAGAAGTCGATGTCGAAGTCGGGCATCGACACGCGTTCGGGGTTGAGGAACCGCTCGAACAGCAGGTTGTACGGGATCGGATCCAGATCGGTGATCTGCAGCGCCCAGGCGACCAGTGAGCCGGCACCGGAACCGCGGCCCGGGCCGATCGGAATGCCCTGGTTCTTTCCCCACTGGATGAAGTCGGCCACGATCAGGAAGTAGCCGGGGAAGCCCATCTTGATGATGGTGGCCAGTTCGAATTCCAGGCGCTCGACATAATCGGCGCGGGTCTTGCCCGGCGCCAGCGGATTCTTTTCGAGGCGTGCTTCCAGGCCCTTGCGCGATTCGCTGCAGATCCAGCTGTCGAGGGTTTCGTCCTCGGGCACGGGGTAGTTGGGCAGGAAGTAGGTGCCCAAACGCATTTCGATATTGCAGCGTTCGGCCAGCGCGAGCGTGTTGTCGATCGCGTCGGGGATGTCGGCGAACAGCGCGCACATGTCCTCGGCGGACTTGAGGTACTGCTGGTCGCTGTAGTCGCGCGGGCGCTTGGGGTCGTCCAGCACGCGGCCGGAGGAAATGCACACGCGCGCTTCGTGGGCGTTGAAATCTTCCGGCTGCAGGAAGCGAACATCGTTGCTGGCGATCACCGGCAGCCCGCGCTGGCCGGCGGCCTGCAGGGCGAACTGGTTGAAGGCTTCTTCGCCGTCGCGGCCGGTGCGGGTCAGTTCCAGGTGCAGGCCATCGCCGAACACGCGCTGCCAGTCGGCGAGCTGCTGCTCGGCCAGATCATGGCGGCCGTCACCGGCCAGGCGCCCGGCGAGGCTGTCGCGGCCGGCCAGTGCAAACAGGTTGTGGCAGCCGGCCTTGAGCCAGTCGGGGTGAACGGCGACGCCGCCTTCGGGGCGGTGGCCTTCCATCCAGGCGCGGGTGAGCAGCCTGGAGAGGCTGAGGTAGCCTTCGCGGTCGCGGCAGAGCAGGGTCATGCGCCAGGGCGTCATGCCTTCTTCGGCGATCATGATGTCGGCACCAGCGATGGGTTTGATGCCCACGGTTTCGGCGGCTTTGTAGAACTTGACCAGCGCGAACAGGTTGTTGAGATCCGTCACTGCCAGCGCGGGCAGTTTCAGTTCGACCGCGCGGCTGAGCAGGTTGGCCTGCTTTGCTTTTTTCGGGTCAGCCTGATCCGGCTTCGCCGGGACACGGATGGTCGAATCCGCCAGCGAAAATTCGGTGTGGACGTGGAGATGTACGAAACGGGAAGTGGACATGCCGAACCAATGTGATGCCCGGTCAGGGTAGCGGTGGCGGTGGACGCGAACAAGGCTTGACAGGGGTATTGCGGGGGCGCGGGCTGGCGGTGGGGTTCAGGTTTCTTGAGGCGGTTGCAGCGATTGCGGCGATTGCAGGGTTTGGCGCGGATGGAGCAGGTGCAGGAGCGGCGGGCGATGTGGTGCTGCGGGCCACCCCTTCGATAGATGGCCGGTGCGTTGGGGTGAGCAACAGCCGACCATTCAACAGGGTGCTGGTGCGCAGAGGCAGGCAACCGTCACCCCTCGAGAGATAGCTGGTACACGGTGGTGAGCAACCGCCAACCATTCCACCCTTGGTGATGCCCAGTGGCGAGCTACCGCCGCGTGCTGAGGGGTGGCGCGCCGGGCGGTGCCCAGCCGTCGCAGCGCTCAGGCGGGGAGGGGGCTGGGCTGTCTTTCCAGGCAAGCGCGCACGGGGGCGAAGC
>NZ_NIVS01000034.1 GCF_002205165.1 Stenotrophomonas maltophilia
CGCCCCGCGCCCGCCTCCCTCCCTCCCCCCCACCCCCGAACCCCGAAGCTCTGCCGTCGCCCCGTGGGGCGCTGGGGGGCGGGCCCCCCCCCCCCCGCATGGATAAGCGAGCGCGACCACTCCCGGCGCAGTCGCTATGACCTGGCCTTGGAGAGCGATCAAGGTTTGATGGTAGTTTTGGCGGAACTGCAGGGACTGAAGAAGGGTCCTTCCGAGGCCAGCACAGGAGGGGCTGCCTCGGCAGAAGGTCACGAGGCAGGGGGATGAGTCGCCCCACCGAAGCGGTGTTATCCAGTATGGAGACGCTCACGGCCTCTGTACTCCCGCGATCGGACTATTGCCGTTCATCCCCGGTCTCCCTTTGGATCAGCTATGACCCCCAGTGCCCGCTCCGCGATGGCTCATTGGGCTTCTACGCCCATGTTCCTGGACCTCACCGTCGGGATAGCCGCCGAGCAGATGCAGGAGATCCTCCCGCATTATCCGCATCCGTCGGATCAGCCCATCGCCATCTGCGTCAACGGTTACCGCTGGTTTGGAAGTGAAATGGAAGCGCTAGCCGATGCCATCCATCGGGCTGCCCGTCGGCCTCACCTCCATCATTTGTCCTTGGCTGGGGCAGACTGGGAGGTTGAAAGAAACAAAGAAGGGTTGTGGGCAGTCCCCGGACGATGTTCGCCAAAGAGCCGCAACGAGCGTGTTCTCGACAGCTTGGGAACCGACACAGCCCTCTTTCGGACCACGGACTCGGCGACCGCCTAGCTGACGATGCAGGTTGGAGCGGGCTAGCGTCTACCCTGATGGGTAATGGAACGTGGAATCCGAACGCCGACTGAGGCGACCAAGATGTCAAACCGGCCCCGTCGGAAGGGTCTTCCAAAAGTGACGTTGGTGCTCGGCGCCGCTAAAAACCCAGGCGATGCGCGTCACATTTTTGAAGGGAATCGCCCGCTGGCCGGGGTGAGAAGCGCCATGCCGTCTGGCATACTCCCGCCGCCGGAAAGGGGGGCATGCAAGTGAACATCAAGAAGAAGGTTAGAGCGGTGGGTGAAGCTTCCTATCACCCGTGGCCAGAGCTGAACCACGCTGCCCGGGTTCTGAGACGGGCAGCCCGCGAACAGGGCGCATCCAAGCTGCACGTGGTTACCGGCGCCGTCGTTCTGACGGCTTTCGCGGTCGAGGCGTTCTGCCAGACCCTGGGACCGGATTTGTTCCCCGACCGCTGGGCATCGGGCGCTAAGCCCCTTGTGGAGAAGGCCGTGCTCCGCAAGCTGGAACTGATTGGCCACGAGGTTGGGGTGGACGTGGACTACAACCAAGAGCCGTGGATACACGTCAGCGCATTGTTCGAGGCCAAGCGCCAGCTCCTGACTCCAAGCTCAAGCCCAGTCCCGCTGGATGAGGACGTGTCAGTGGATGAGGACGCAGATCCTAGGTTTGATGTCCACGCGGCAGTGCAGCGGCACTTTCGACCACTCCACAACTTAGTTCAGCTGGAGAAGGTGGCGGCGGAGGTCAACAAAGGCCTGCTTAACATCTGGGACGCCGCCGGCGGGGCGGAGGCCGTGCTCGATGTGTTGGGACACACTTCTTGGGCGATACAATCGGCTGAGTGACGTGCCAGCCCCAGGGGTGGGGCCGGCCAAATTAGGTGTGGAGGGTGGCTTGGGGACAGATCAATCGGATGAACGGTTCTACTCCGTTCGTTTGGCGACGGAGGACACAGGGTATCTGGCCGAAGTTTGGCAAGACGCCCCTGATCGATGGGTGCTGCTTGCCGTTACTCCGGATGCAGGCCGCGCTCTTCTGGACTTGAGGCGCCCGTTTCCGTCTTTGAAAGACGCGCTTTTGGCAGCCGAGGCTCTCGCGGGGCACGCCATACGGGCTGCGCGGGAAAGCACCAAAGGAAATGACCGGTAGCTTGGCGACTGATCTTTTGCGCAGTGCGGTGCTCTTTGTCTGCCCTGACCATCCTCTGCCAGTGCTTTTCCATACTTATGACGTTGGACAGGTGTCTCACTCTCCGCCATGCAGAGTCGCCGCCGCTCTAGGGGCTTGGTCCCACTGACTCGGTTGCTGAATATGGAAGAACGCCGCCCTTGGGCAATTGTGCTTCTCCTATCGAGGGCCAGCCTCTGGTTGATCAGGCGTTCGCACAGCAGGGCGCAGGCGCCGTATCCACTTCTCGAAAGCAAGCAGAAAATTGCTGAGACGTAGCTCCATTGAACCGTCCAAAGTGCCCTGGCGGACATCGAACGAGCGCGGGGCGTCTGCGATGAAGAGCTGGGGCGTCGGCATCGTTAAGGCACCCACGGCCGTCAGGGCGTGCCGCAGCTGTGCTTGTGCCAAGCGGGTGCCCCAAGGCCCCACGGTCGCTCCTGTTATGGCCACAGGCTTTCCCGCGAAGGCTGGACCGGCTGCGCCGCTCCGGGAAAGCCAGTCGATGGTGTTCTTCAGGACGCCTGGCAGAGACTGGTTGTACTCGGGCGTGGCTATGAGTATCGCGTCAGCTGCCGCGATGGCCTCGCGCAAACGAGCAACCCCGCCTAGTCCGCGTTCCCCCGTGGCCTCTAGATCCTCGTCAAACATAGGAATGTCGGCAATGGTGTCGTGCACCTTCAAGATCATCTGAGGCGGTGCCATCTGGGCGGCCGCATTCAAGAGTTGTCGGTTGTAGCTGTCCCGTCTCAGACTGCCAGCAACAGCGAGGACGTGGATTGAAGTAGCGGGGTATGCCATGGGGTGGCTCCTTGGGTATCAAAGCAAAAGAAGGGCCGCAGCCGTGATCAACGCAGCGCCCATCGCTTGGTCAAATCGACGCTGCGACTCAGGTGTGCGCAGAATCCCGGCAAGACGACGACCTGCTACCGCCCACAAGAGCAGGCATGCGGTGGGAATCACCACAAAGATGGGCGCCAGCCAGGCAAACGTCATTGCCCCACCCATTGGTGGAAATGCGGCAACGAGGGACAGAACCATCACCCAGCTTTTGGGGTTCAAGAACTGGAACACAAACACGCCATAGAACCCAGCTGGCAGGGGAGAGTCCTTGCCTGGGCTCGCCGAGCCACGCATCATTGTGAGTCCTAGCCAAGCTAGGTAGGTGGCGCCCGCAATGGCGACGCCCAAACGAAAATGAGGCGTCGTTAACACGGCAGAACCCGCCGCAATGGTGCCTGCCAGCATCGCGATTCCCCCGCAGACAACGCCACCAATGGCCGACCAGGCGCGGGAGCCGTCCCCAGCCGCTGCCGCCCGAAGCACCACGACATTATTTGGCCCCGGGCTTAATGCAGCCACCAAGACCACGCCCGCAGCACCGGCGAATGAGTTGAAGATCATAGGGTTGCGCCTTCATCTGATACCCCCATTCTTGAGCCAGATACCGGTGCGCGCCTGCACCGACCTGGTCTATTCTTTAGGCCATGGACCGCTTGCCTCTCAATGCCCTTCGCGCGTTCGCTCTGGCATGTGCCCACGGTGGTGTGCGGGCGGCGGCTCGCGAACTGGGCGTTTCCCATTCCTCCGTCAGTCGTTACCTCGCCGAGCTCGAGGCTTGGATGGGCATACCACTTGTTGAGCGCGATTCCGGGTCCTGGGCCCCTACGCCCCAAGGCGCGGAATTGGCTAGCCGTCTGCAAACCCAGCTGCTGGAGATGGCCAACGCCGTCGAGGCGGCCCGCGAGGCGAACTCCGTCTATTCAGTGACAGTGGGCGTCGCGCCGTCCTTTGCCACCCGGTGGCTGCTTCCCCGGCTGCCTTCCCTTGCGCGAGCGCATCCAAGAGTGGAGTTGTCCGTGCTGGTCAATCAGCGCATGGACAACTCGTTCCAGGACGTGGACTTGGCGATCCGCATGGGTAGAGGCCCTTGGCCTGGATTGCAATGCGAGCCCCTTATGGATGAATTGCTTTATCCGGTTGTGAGCCCGACGATCTGGAGCAATCAGCCGCACCATCCGGAGAACGATTTCCTGATTAAGATGAACCTGCTTCATGACCGGGATCCTTCCGCAAGCTGGGAGCAGTGGCGTCGCACATATGGTCCCTCAACCTTGTCACTGGCCAGCGGGGCTCGACTCGCCTCTTCCGATCTTGTGCTTCGCTCAGCCGAGCTGGGTCATGGGGTGGCGCTTGCCCGCGGTCGATTGGCTGAGGCTTCAGTGAAGGAAGGAACCCTCTTCAGGCCCTTTGGCTCGAAGGAAGTGCGTGTCCCCAATGCCTACTGGATTGTCCGTCCCAACCTGTCGGTCGACGCACGGGCACGCCGCCATGCCATTACCACTGTGGTTGCTTGGCTCAAGGAACAGGCCGCGTGAGATGGGGCGTTGCGAGGGGAGCAGCAATGGTTGTGCCTTGACGCCGTTGTCATGAGGCGTTGACGACGCCTTGGCGATCACCGTGGATACTCCGGCCAAAGACCCCCCAGAGACAGCCCCGATGGCCAGCAGCAATCCGGCTCCCGAAGTTGTGCGCATTGAAGTGATGGACTTGGACGCTGGCGAAGTGGCCGTTGTTGCCCAGCTCGACCAACAACCGCCAACCGAGTGGGTGGAGGGCCTCTGCCGTATCGTCGATTTGACGCCGGGCATGGAGGAGGTCGCCGTGCGTTTGGACGGGTATTGGCTTTTCTTCGTGGGCTTTGGGGCAGGCAGCGGCTCCGCCATTCACCACCGTGTGGCGCAACTGATCGCCTCCGCAAGAGACCGTGGTCGCGGCCCGCGGCCAGCTAAGAAGCTGAGAGCGGCCAGCAAAAAGGAAACGCCGACACCCATTGCGGATCAGCGTTACACGGAAGGTGCTGCGATACATGCGTTGCAGGTGTAGGTTTGGTCGCTGCCGCAAAAGGTTCACGACGGAAACGAATCCAACTTCTCGTCGGGTAGGGTTCCTAAGAATTCACGGAGGCCTTGTCCTCGCTCTCTCCGGTTCCGCGGTCACTGAAAACCTGAAGTAGCGCTTCGGCATTGAGAGGGCGGGAGAGGAGATATCCTTGGATCTGATCGCATCCATGCTCCTGCAGAAAGCGGAGTTGAGCCGGTGTCTCTACACCTTCTGCCACAGTGTGGTAGCCGAGCTCGCGAGCTAGGTTAATGATCGCCATGACCTTGGGCTTGGCCTTGGGATCGGTCTCCAGATTGTCGATCAGGGACTTATCCATCTTAATGGTGTCGATCGGCAGGTCAGACAAGTAGCCGAAATTGCTGTAGCCGCTCCCGAAGTCGTCAATCGCAATTTTGATGCCGGCTTCGGCCATTGCTCTGATCTGACGCCCGGCGACCGAGTCGGCGCGTAGCCACTCGCCCTCCGTAATTTCAATTTCAATGCAGTCAAAGGGCAGGCGGCGCGCCTCGAGCATTGAACGAAGTCTTGTCCAAGCGTCTTCAGAGGAAAGGTCAGCGCCGGACAAATTGATGGAGAGGGCTAAATAGTGACGTGCGGCGCGCCACGCGACCAGTTGATCCAGCGCAGCATCGAGCACCCATGGGGTGACAGCCTCCATCAAGGCGGTCCGCTCAAATATCGGGATGAACTCTCCTGGGCTCACAGGCCCCAAGCGGGGGTGCGTCCAGCGAAGCAAGGCCTCCGCCGACACCGGCTGAAGGTCACAGGCGCGGTAGCGCGGCTGATATTGCAAATAAAACTCGTCCTTCCGGAGCCCGCGCTCTGCGTCAGCGGCCAAACGGTATCCCCGACGCATGCGATTGTCGCGCTCCTCGGAATACCAGGCGAAGGGCTGCCGCGCTTCGAAGGATTCATGAAGCCCGATCAATACCTTACGAATCACATCGTCACCGGTGTCCGCGCCCAGAGTCACAGCGCAGATTCCCGCGTGGAAGCGCGGAGACATCGGAACTGCCGCTGCCATCAACGGCCGGGACATGCGCTGGCGAAGCTCGTTCACCAGCGCTTCCAATTCCTTTGGACTGGGTAGGTCGACCAAGAACGCAAAGCGTGTCACACCGACGTGGTAGACGTCCGCCAAACCTTCCAGCGCTAACTTCAGCCGGACGCCTGCTCGACGAATCAAGACCTCCAGCGGCCGCATGCCGAGGGCTTGGCCGGCCTCATTGGCGCGAGGGATATCAAACACGTCCAAAAGAACCGCGAACATTCGCCGCCCGCTGTGCCTCTCCGCCAAGCCGGCATAGTCAATCTGGAACTGATGTCGATTCGGAATTCCACTGACCGGTTCCAGGCGGCCGGACATGTTTCTCAGCTCAAGTTGCGCAATCACCAACTGGGCCAGAGTGGACAGCTGGGCGCGCTCTGGCTCTGAGAACTCGCGCACCTTTGTGTCCATGATGCACATGGCGCCTATAGCGACACCGTTCTTCGCCACAAGGGGCGCTCCGGCATAGAACAGCAGGTGGGGCGGAGCGACGACCAATGGGTTGTTCTCAAAGCGCGGGTCCTCCCGAAGATCCGGGACGACCATCACCTCGTTGCAGGCGATCGCATGGGCGCAGATGGAGAACCTTATATCCGTCTCACCGACCGGCAAGCCGATTCGGGAAATAAATCGCTGCTTGTCGTCTCCGACAATTGAGACGAACGCCACTGGAGCATTGAAGGCGAACGCGGCCAGCGAGGTGATGCGATCCAAGGATGGCCCGGACTCCGAGTCCAAAACATGCATCGCTCCCAAAACCGCCATCCGTTCCTGAGCTTCGGTGATAGGCACATTCATAGCAACTGCGCGGCAACCATTCGACGGTAAGTTAGCTCTATATCATTAATTCGAACCACAGCCCATGAAATCCTGATGAGTTGGGCCCAACCCCGCTGGTTCTGATGACTACCGTGTCGCTTCGTCCTGGAGCGCCACGTCCGGCACCGGTTCGGCTGCTCCACACTTTGGGCAACAAACGATGGTTGCGCCCTCTCGACGGTCGAAGCCGTCCGCCCCGGTCAGCACTGCCACCCAGCGACCGTGGCAGGACAGACACTCAATGTCCATGCTTTCAGCCCCAGGCCATACGGGCTGCTCAGCAACTGCACTGGTCGTCAAACGCTTGGCCTCGGTGACATTGGTGATGATGAATCTTTCAGTGACAAGCACGTCGGCATCTCCTCTATCTGTGCATCGTGGCGCTCAGCCCTCAAGCAATGGGCACCGTAGCCATGATCAACCTTTCACGGGCCCGATCAATCCGATGAGGGCTTCTATGTGAACAATTCAGCGTTCCATTCGCCGGCAGAGGACTCCGCTCCGTTGGCCGAAGTCGCTGAGATATCATAGCGGGGATGACCGACAGCCCGCCTATTTACGCCTTGGCCTACGCCAGCCGCTCCTCTTCAAATCTCGACAATTCGGATTTGGAAGAGATCCTCGTCGACGCGTCGGCCCAAAATCGAATGGCGGACGTGACGGGGGTGCTGCTCTACGACGGCACAACTTTTCTCCAATACCTGGAAGGCCCCGAGGAGGGAGTTGCCTCGGTTTTTGACCGCATCAAGCAGTCTAAGCGGCATGCGGATATCCGGGTGCTCACCAGTGGTGAAGTGCCAGAACGCTACTTCTGGAACTGGTCGATGGCTTGCCAGCATGCCGACGCGTCCATGATCCAGAAGATAGAAGCCGCACGCTGGAGCGAGCGCAGTCACCCCTTCTTGGAAGAAGATGCTGAGCACAACCCAGGCCTGCGTCTGCTGGCCGAGTTCTGGTCGGTCCAGGCCCCTCCGACAACGTAAAGGCCCATCCCGCTCGGATGGTGAACGAGTTAGGAAGGTGCGCGGCCTGTCTAGGCGTGCACGTGTCAGGCTACGGAAACCTAACTGATAGCAACGTAGGGTTTGCCCATCGGCTTCATGGTGATGCCGAACACGGAGAATGATCATGGGCAATCAGAATCAGCAGAGTCCGAATCCCGGCCAGAACCAACCGGGTCAGCAGAACCAGCCGGGGCAGCAGGGGCAGCAGGATCGCGATACCCAGCGCCAGGGTCAACAGCAGCAGGACCAGAACGGCAAGCGCGAGCGGTCCGGCCAGCAGGGCGGCAAGGACGAGGAAGAGTAAGCTTCCCAAGCGTTGACGAGCCAAGGGCTCGGCCGTCCAGGCCGAGCCCTTTTTTGTATCAGGACACGCTCAAGTCAGAATTCCGTCTTCCCGGGCCACTCGAACCATCTCCAGCGAGTTGCCCACATTCAGTTGACGCATGATGGCGCGTTTGTGGGATTCCACCGTGCGCGTGGAAAGATGAAGCTTCTGCGCGACATCTTGGGCCCTCATGCCCAAAGCCACGTGCTCCAGGACCTGCAATTGCTTGGCGGTCAGCATCGCCTGCCGTCTCTTGGGGGCTGCAGCTTCCGCTTCCGCCTGCGAGGCAAGAAAGCTGGCTGCTACATACGTGCATCCGTCCATGATGCAATCGATCGCGCGAAACAGCTCTTGGCTGCTACAGCGTCTGTGTAGAAATCCCTTCGCGCCGGCGGCTATCGCGTGGGTCACAGTGTCTGGGCCGGCCTCTGCTGGGAGAAAGATGAAGGCCGGCGCCCCCTCCTGCTGCAGCATCCCGTCCATCAGAGCTATGCAACTTGCGCCAGGCAAGTAGAGATCGGCTATCACCAGGGTCGGGCGGACTTGGCTGACAAGCTCTTGGAAGCGCGCCGCCGTTGAAGCAATCCAGATGCGTGAGAACCGGCTTTCCAGTAGCTTTGCGATCCCCTCCGCCACGAGTGTGTGCCCGTCGACCAGCAGAAGACTACCGAACTGCTTACGCTCCGGCGGGTTACAAACCATATCCACTGCAGCGTTCCTCGGTCGGGGGTATCCAAGCTAGCAGACCCGGTGACTAGGGGGAAAGGGCATGGGGACGGGTATTGGTGCTTGGCAGCTAGACGGGGGCCGGCGGGGTGGGCGCTGTGCTGGGCATCTCGGCTAGCAACCACAACAAGAAGGCGCCCTGTTCGAGAGTAGGGCGAATCTTTTGACCTGATCGGGCCCGCGACTCAAGCTCATCCAAGAACGCGGTGCCAGACGCGAAGTCAGTCACGGAGGGCGTCAAACGTTCAGCCGCCGTCGCCAGCTCTGCGAGGTCAAGCAAGGCGTCGTCGCAGACGAGGGAGATCAGCGTGGTCTTGCCCAAGGCGGTAAGGCCGTGCTGTGGCGGTTTGGCAATCATTACCCATACAAATCCTGCATCCACGAGCTCAGTCGCCCGCGAAGGGGAAGGGCGAAAACCCTGTGCCACCATGCTCAGGTCCGCCATTAGGTCAAGGCTTTTTTCTTCTAATGCCAACTGCAAGCTCCCGTGTCGTATGGAAAATGTGCCACCTACTACGACCGCCATCAAGCGCATCGTTAATGAACGTCTCCAAATCTCTTCGTGGGTAGGAGAGGTTCTTTCCCAGTCAGTCGGCGACACTTCTCAGTGCAAGCCAGCATTGGTCGCGCGGGCAGGGCATCTTGGGCTGCGGCTGAAGGACTCTAACCGAGGTAGCGATCTATCGGAACCACCTTTGCTGCCTGAGAGTCCTCCAGCAGTTGCAGCGCTCTTGCCTTCCTTGCTCCGATGCCCGCGATTGCCTCTGGAACGACAACCGTCTCGTATTCCCGGGAGTTGCTGTCAAAGCAAGTTGAGGCAATGCAGGAGTCTGCGGCCATCCCGCACACCACCAATTGATTGCATCCCAGCTTTGCGAGAAGGACAGCTAAGGGGGTTGCCAGGAACGCGGAGTGCTTGGGCTTCAGAACGAAGTAATCATCAAGAGCAGGGCGAAGCAGAGTTGCAATCTTCGCCGAGACGCCATCCGCAGCCAAGCATTCTTGAACTAACTCCTTGAAGTCCATCTGCCAGTTTGCAAAGTTATCATTGGCGTAAATCACCGGATCGCCCTCGGCTTTGAAGTGCTGCCGGAGGCGGGCGATGGCCTTTGAAGCATTCAGCGCGCTGCTCGCAATCAAGTCGGCCTCCGGGAAGTCAAACCGACTGAACATGTCAACGATGAGCAGGGCGGGCGTCGTTTTCTTCATGCGTGGCTCCCGGAATTGCTCAATCGCCCGTTTGGCTGTGGGGGGCAGCCATAGGCTTAGACTGAGGTGAATCCTTTTGGCGAAGGAAAATTGTCAATATCACCAATGACAGCACTGCCAAGAACTCACTCTGCCAATTCTGGAACGACTCAAACCAGAAGCTGCTGCTCCACAAGTGTTCCCAGCACGTGGGAGGCGGAAGTCCTTTGAAGGCCATCTCGTCGACTTCAGCGCGCCAGCTGCCGGCCAAGTGGAGAGAGAAGCTCATGAAGAAAAGGAGCCCGAAGGCGATAGCTAAGGAATGCCCATAGAGAGCCTTCCACACTCCCCCGCGTCGCACGGGCCATGGCGTGGGCCCGTCTTCAACACGCTCTTCTTCCTCATCGGGAGAGAGGGGCCTGGACTCTGCCGACCCCTTCTGGCGAAGGGTTACGGTCAAAAGGACATACATCCCCATCTGCAAGAACTCACTTTCCCAATTCTCGAAGGTGGCGCTAACGAAGTGACCGCTGTGGAGGTACCCCCATAGCCCCAACAGCGGCCTATGTGCTTCCTTGAGCTCTTCATTGTGTGCCAAGAACCCGGTCCAGATCTGTCCCAACAAGAAGCAGATCAGTAATAGGAACAGGACTATCGATAAGCCGTTTCTTTTCCACATGGCCAGTAGTGCCTAATGTTGTGCGTCTGCCAGACCGTGGGGAGGTTTGGAGCCGATGGAACAGGGGGCTGAACGAAAAGGCGACACCTCAGCGTCGCCTTTTTTCTAATCAACCTGCAAAGCCTGGCGTTCCTCCAGAGCTGCCAACGTCACCGAAGTTCGGCTGGGTGCTTCCCGACGGATCGGGAGCACTCCCCGACCCGGTTCCGCTGCCCTTGACGCCCTGGCCAGGGCTAGGGCGGTCCCCAATTGAGCGCTGAGCGTCGGAGGAGTCCGAGGTGCTGTCGTCCACCGGGGGTTTGGCGGGCACAAATGGTGAAATGGGGTCACTCGCCGGGAACGTTTCTTCCAGTGCTTCTTCATGGTTGCGTTGCGTGCGCGCCTCTCGGGCTCGTTGCTCCGCGGGCGACTCGTTGGCGTTGTTTTCCCCCGGAAGGGGTGGGTCTTTCTGATCTCTTTCCATGACTGACTCCAAAAGGGGGCAGACAAAAAATCGCCATCGCAGCATTGCGACGGCGTCCAGAACTATGCGACTGCTGCAGCATTGCCACCGGACTGGGCCAACAGGGTGAGCTTCTCGTCGGTGGCCTTCTCTTCTTCAAGTGTCTCTAGAAGAAGCGGAACAGCGGCCTTGTAACCCAACTGCTTGGCCAAGGCTGCGATGGTTCCGTAGGAGGCAATTTCGTAATGTTCGACCTTCTGCGCCCCACCGATCAACGCAGCGTCACGGACTGGTCCCTCTTCGATGCTGTCGATCGCCTCTTTGCCCTCCTCTACCAATCCCTCCATCGCGGCGCATTTGATGCGCTTGAGCCGGATTCCCAGAAGTTCGACAACCCGGTCGATGCGCTCGATCTGGCCTTGGGTTTCCTCCAAATGGGTCTCGAAAGCGGTGGCGAGTTCTGGGTTGGACGCAGCCCGGGCCAAGCGAGGCAGAGCTTTGGTGAGCTGTTTTTCAGCGCTGTAGATGTCAGACAGCTCGTGGATGAAGAGGTCTTCGGCAGTCTTGATCGCCATGTCTGCGTTCCTACGGATGGGTGGGTGTTAGACGCTATGCTTCGTGGTGTTAGTTTTCATCTGGTTATCGTGAAGCTGGGCTACACACCAGCCGGCTCCTCCGTTTCTTCATCGCAGGCCCCGGGCATGCATCGGTCCTTCTTGGCCTTCAAGTGCGCGGCGGTCTTAGCGAGCTGTTCGTAACGCAGGCGGATCTCTTCCAGCCGGTCCTGATCCATTTGTTCAAGGTTGAGCAGTTCGTCATTGGCGTTATGAGTGACGCGAATCAACTCGTCGAGTTTGATGTGAATTGCTGCGGTGTCGGCGTTTTGGGTGTGTTGTATCAGGAACACCATCAGGAAGGTGACGATCGTCGTGCCCGTATTGATGACCAACTGCCAAGTGTTGTTGAAACGAAACAGCGGGCCGCTTCCTGCCCAGACGATGACAACGCCCAAAGCAGCGACAAAGGCGCTCAGCGAACCAGAAGCCTTGGAAACGCTGCAGGCGATCCGGTTAAAAAAGACGTTTCCCATAGTGCTCATTCATCAGCTGCGGTGGCAGGACCATAGGAGTTCGGTCGTCTTCGCGCAGTGAGCACGGCGGCAAGGAAAAGGGAACAATCTAAATGGTTCAGCTTGGGTGAAGTAGGTCACGGATTTGAGCCGTCCATCCCCAACTTAAGGAAATTTTTACAACGTTATCGCTCGTTTGTGACGCCCTTGGAACGAACCTTTTATTCCTAAACGAAATGAGGGCCGGGCCATGAATCCTGCCATCGTGCGTCGGTTAGAGATTTGGGCATCAATGAAGGGATTTCGCCGTCTTACCGTTGGCCAGGCCGCAGAGCATCTGCAGGAATTAGTGCCTGGATACCCAAGCCTGGGGGACGGGCCCTCGGTGGTTTCAGCCGACGGCTGCCGCTGGTTCGAGCATGAGATGGAGGCGGTGGCAGATGCCGTTTTCCAGGTTGCGAGCTGCTCAAGCGACTTGGAGGAGACGCTCGAAGGCGATGATTGGGACGTGGATCGGGACAGTGAGGGAAGGTGGTCCGTCCCAGCCGTCTGCAGGCGGGAGTGGACAGGCAGACGCCCCCGTTTACCGCCCTCGTTACAAGGTTGGTTTCTGCGCTGAGACGCCCTCAATAGACGGTTCACGGGGCGGCGACGACACAGACGATACAAGGGAAAGCGGCCGAATCACGGCCAAAAAGGATCGTTATGGCTAGGCCTATCTGGAGTGGATCTTTGTCGTTTGGTCTCTTGAACATCCCGGTCTCGCTGATGTCGGGGGAGCGCCGCACTGATCTGAGCTTCCGGATGCTGGACTCCCGAGACAAGAAGCCGATTCGGTTTGAGCGGGTGAATGCGGACACGGGGGAGGAGGTGCCGTGGAAGGACATTGTTAAGGCCTTCGAGTATGACAAGGGCAGCTACGTCGTCGTCGAGAAGGAAGACATCGCCGCGGCCGCTCCAGAGACCCACGAGTCCGTCGATGTAGAGGCGTTCGTCGATGCATCCAGCATTGGTCTGCGTTTCTTTGAGAAGCCATACATCCTGGTTCCTGGAAAGAAGGCGGAAAAGGGCTATGTATTGCTCCGGGAATGAATCGCCCAGGGTTCCGTAGACACCTCGCAGCCATAAACTATGGCTTAGGCGGAGGTGGTTATGAGCACGAAGCG
>NZ_NIVS01000023.1:0-7500 GCF_002205165.1 Stenotrophomonas maltophilia
TCTAGAGCTAGTGTGTGTGGGTTTTATTTTGTTTTTTTTTTTTTTTGTGGTTTTTACTCATATTTTTTTATTTTTGGTTTGGGGGGGTGTTGTTCTTTTGGGGGGGGGGGGGGGGGGGGGGCAGCCGCGCCTGCGCGATCAGTTGCCGTCCAGTTCCATGTTGATGGCCAGCGAGCGGATTTCCTTCACGAGCACGTTGAAGGATTCCGGCATGCCCGCGACCATCTCGTGCTCACCGTCGACGATGTTCTTGTACATCTGGTTGCGGCCCTGCACGTCATCGGACTTCACCGTCAGCATTTCCTGCAGGGTGTAGGCCGCGCCGTAGGCTTCCAGCGCCCAGACTTCCATTTCACCGAAGCGCTGGCCGCCGAACTGCGCCTTGCCGCCCAGCGGCTGCTGGGTAACGAGCGAGTACGGGCCGGTCGAACGGGCGTGCATCTTGTCGTCGACCAGGTGGTTCAGCTTCAGGTAGTGCATGTAGCCCACGGTGGTGTGGCGATCGAATGCCTCACCGGTGCGGCCGTCATACAGCTGGGTCTGGCCGCTCAGCGGCAGGTCGGCCAGGGCAAGCATGTGCTTGATCTCGGCTTCGGTGGCACCGTCGAACACCGGCGTCGCCATCGGCACGCCGTCGGTCAGGTTGGCGGCCAGGCGCAGCAGCTCCTCGTCGCTGAACTGGGTCAGGTCGACATGGTTGGCGTGCTGGGTCTTGTCGTGGTTGTACACCTCGTCCAGGAACTTGCGCAGGTCGTTGATCGCAGCCTGGGCTTCCAGCATGCCCTGGATCTTGCGACCCAGGCCCTTGGCGGCCCAGCCCAGATGCACTTCCAGAATCTGGCCGATGTTCATACGCGACGGCACGCCCAGCGGGTTCAGCACGATGTCCACGGTTTCGCCCGAGGCCATGTACGGCATGTCTTCGACCGGCACCACGTTGGAGACCACACCCTTGTTGCCGTGGCGGCCTGCCATCTTGTCACCCGGCTGGATGCGACGCTTCACGGCCAGGAACACCTTGACCATCTTCAGCACGCCCGGGGCCAGATCGTCGCCCGCGGTGATCTTGCCGCGCTTGTCGGCGAAGCGACGCTCGAATTCCTTCTCGTGCGCCTGGATCTGCTTCTGGGCGCGTTCGATGGCTTCGGAGGCGTCCTCGTCCTTCATGCGCAGCACGAACCAGTCGGCCTTCTTCAGGCCGTCCAGGTAGGCGTCGGTAACGGTGTCGCCCTTCTTCAGGTTGGCACCGCCGTTGACCACCTTGCCCACGATCTGCGAACGCAGACGGGCATAGATGGCGCCTTCCAGGATGCGGAACTGGTCGTCGAAGTCCTTCTTGACGCGCTTGATTTCAGACTCTTCGATCTGACGGGCGCGCTTGTCCTTCTCGATGCCGTCGCGGGTGAAGACCTGCACGTCGATGACGGTGCCGTCCATGCCCGGCGGCACGCGCAGCGAGCTGTCCTTCACGTCCGAAGCCTTCTCGCCGAAGATCGCGCGCAGCAGCTTCTCTTCCGGGGTCAGCTGGCTTTCGCCCTTCGGGGTGACCTTGCCGACCATGATGTCGCCGGCGCGGACTTCGGCACCGATGTACACCACGCCGCTCTCGTCCAGGCGGTTCAGGGCCTGCTCGGAGACGTTCGGGATGTCGGCGGAGATTTCCTCCGGCCCCAGCTTGGTGTCGCGTGCAACGCAGGTCAGCTCTTCGATGTGGATCGTGGTGTAGCGATCCTCTTCCACCACACGCTCGGAGAGCAGGATGGAGTCTTCGAAGTTGTAGCCGTTCCACGGCATGAAGGCGATCAGCATGTTCTGGCCCAGGGCCAGTTCACCGATGTCGGTGGACGGACCGTCAGCCAGCACGTCGCCACGCGCCACCACGTTGCCCACTTCCACCAGCGGACGCTGGTTGATGCAGGTGTTCTGGTTGGAGCGGGTGTACTTGATCAGGTTGTAGATATCCACGCCGGCGTCGGTCGCGTCGGTGATCTCCACTTCGTTGACCTTGACCACGATGCGGCCGGCGTCGATCTGCACGATCTCGCCGCCACGACGGGCGTTCACGGTCACACCCGAGTCACGGGCCACGGCGCGTTCGATACCGGTACCCACCAGCGGCTTCTGGGCACGCAGGGTCGGCACGGCCTGGCGCTGCATGTTGGCGCCCATCAGTGCGCGGTTGGCGTCATCGTGCTCCAGGAACGGGACGAGCGCGGCAGCGATCGACACGGTCTGCATCGGCGAGACGTCCATGAAGTGGACTTCTGCCGGCGGCTTGAGCAGCGACTCACCCTGGAAGCGGCACGGCACGAACTGCTCGGTGAGCATGCTCTTGGCATCGGTCAGGGCGTTGGCCTGGGCGATGACGTACTCGTTTTCTTCGATGGCCGACAGGAATTCGATCTCGTCGGAGACCTTGCCGTCGGCAACCTTGCGGTACGGGGTCTCGAGGAAGCCGTACTGGTTGGTGCGGGCGTACACGGCCAGCGAGTTGATCAGGCCGATGTTCGGGCCTTCCGGCGTTTCGATGGTGCAGACGCGGCCGTAATGGGTCGGGTGCACGTCGCGCACTTCGAAGCCGGCGCGTTCGCGGGTCAGACCGCCCGGGCCCAGGGCCGAGACGCGACGCTTGTGCGTCACTTCCGACAGCGGGTTGTTCTGATCCATGAACTGGGACAGCTGCGAGGAGCCGAAGAACTCCTTGATGGCCGCGGCGACCGGCTTGGCGTTGATCAGCTCCTGCGGGGTCAGGCCTTCGGATTCGGCCATCGACAGGCGTTCCTTGACCGCGCGCTCGACGCGGACCAGGCCGACGCGGAACACGTTCTCGGCCATTTCACCGACCGAACGCACGCGACGGTTGCCCAGGTGATCGATGTCATCGACCACGCCACGACCGTTGCGGATCTCGGTCAGGACCTTGATCACTTCCAGGATGTCGGAGGTGTCGGCGTGCTCGGCGACCAGGCGCTTGGACTCTTCGTCGTTGCGCTCACCGAAGTACTTGCGGTCGTACAGCACGGCTTCGCCGGTGACAGCCTTGCGGCCGACACGGCGGTTGAACTTCATGCGGCCGACCGTGGACAGGTCGTAGCGCTCGAAGGTGAAGAACAGGTTGTGGAACAGGTTCTGCGCGGCATCCTTGGTCGGCGGCTCGCCCGGACGCATCATGCGGTAGATTTCGACCAGGGCTTCCAGCTGGGTCTTGGTCGGATCGATGCGCAGGGTGTTGGACAGGTACGGGCCACGATCCAGATCGTTCACCCACAGGGTGCCCACGGCATCCACACCGGCCTTGCGGAAGGCCTGCAGCTGCTCGTCGGTGATTTCGTCGTTGGCCTGGGCCAGCAGTTCACCGGTGTTGGCATCGACCACGTCGTGCGACAGGATGCGGCCGACCATGTACTCGTCCGGCACGGCCAGGGCGGCGATGCCCGAGGCTTCCAGCTGCTTGACGTGGCGCGCGGTGATGCGCTTGCCGGCTTCCACGATGACCTTGTCACCGTCGGCCAGGTCGAAGTTCAGGGTCTCGCCACGCAGGCGCTCGGAGACCAGCTCCAGCTGCACGCCTTCATCGGGGTTGATGTGGAACGTGTTGATCTCGAAGAACTCGGCCAGCATCTCTTCGTTGCTGTAACCCAGCGCACGCAGCAGGATCGACACCGGCAGCTTGCGGCGACGATCGATACGGGTGAACAGGGCATCCTTCGGGTCGAACTCGAAGTCCAGCCAGGAGCCGCGGTACGGGATGATGCGGGCGCTGTACAGCAGCTTGCCCGAGCTGTGGGTCTTGCCACGGTCGTGGTCGAAGAACACACCCGGCGAACGGTGCAGCTGCGAGACGATCACGCGCTCGGTACCGTTCACGATGAAGGTGCCGTTGTCGGTCATCAGCGGGATTTCGCCGAGGTAGACCTCCTGCTCCTTCACGTACTTGATGGCCTTGGTCGACGACTCACGGTCGTAGATCACCAGGCGCACGGTCACGCGCAGCGGCGCGCCGTAGCTCATGCCGCGCTGACGGCACTCGCGCTCGTCGAACACGGGATCGCCGAGCTTGTAGCCGACGTATTCCAGGGCAGCATTGCCGCTGTAGCTGGAAATCGGGAACACCGACTTCAGGGCCGCATGCAGGCCGTGGTCCGTGCGCTTGGCCGGATCGACGTTTTCCTGCAGGAATTCACGGTAGGAATCGACCTGGATGGCAAGCAGGAACGGCACTTCGAGGATCGAGCGCTGCTTGCCGAAATCCTTGCGGATACGCTTCTTTTCGGTGAACGAATAAGACGTCATGAGGTATCACCTTGGCTGTGCGGATCGTGCGTCCACGACCCGAGGGGAAACTGAAATTGTCAGTTGGAAGTCGCTGGTATTGCCGGCACCAGCACGCCTTCTCCCGCTACTTCCAACTGCCAACTCGTCTGCATCCACTCCCCTGCCCGCGCGCCTGGGCGCCGCTGTAGCAGAGGATGACCGCAGCCCGTGTTGGGCTCGTATTTCGGGTGTTGCGTGAAACGACCAAAGGCCGGGGGCTTACGCCCCCAGCCTTGGCTGCATCGCCGTGTTTCGATGGCGAGGCAAGGAACTGCTTACTTGACTTCGACAGTCGCGCCAGCAGCTTCCAGGTCCTTCTTGAACTTGGCAGCGTCGTCCTTCGAAGCGGCTTCCTTGATCATGCCGCCGGCTTCTGCCAGATCCTTCGCTTCCTTCAGGCCCAGGCCGGTGATGGCGCGGACAGCCTTGATGACTTCGACCTTCTTGTCGCCGGCCGACTTCAGGATGACGTCGAATTCGGTCTGCTCTTCAACAGCGGCAGCCGGGCCAGCAGCAGCAGCTGCGGCGACCGGAGCAGCGGCGGAGACGCCGAACTTCTCTTCGATGGCCTTGACCAGCTCCATCACTTCCATCAGGGACTTCTCGGCGATGGCGTCGACGATCTGTTCGTTGGTAAGGGACATTTTGATTACCTTTGGATAATTTTCTGGGTTGAGGTTCCGTTCGGAACCACGGAAACGTCGACTCAGGCGGTTTCGGCGACCGGCTCGGCAGCGTCAGCGGTTTCACCGCCACCCTGCTTGTCGGCCACGGCCTTGACGGCGCGGGCGAACATGGCAGCCGGCTCGGACAGGACGCGGGCCAGCATGGCCAGGGCCTGATCACGGGTCGGCAGCGAGGCCAGCACGTCGACATGACCGGCCGGGAACAGTTCCCCGCCGATGGCCACGACTTTTGCCTGCAGCTTGTCGTTGGTCTTGGCAAAATCCTTGATCAGGCGACCGGCTGCGCCGGGCTCCTCGAGCGAGAACGCGTACAGCAGCGGACCGACGAGTGCGTCTTTGGCGCATTCGTATTCGGTACCTTCCACTGCACGTGCCGCCAGCGTGTTCTTGACAACTTTCAAGAAAACGCCGGTTTCGCGTGCCTGCTTGCGCATCGCGGTCATCTGGGAGACCGTGGTGCCAGCGTATTCGGCTGCGATCAAGGAGTGAGCCTTGGCGGCGACGTCTGCCAGCTCGGCGACTACTTCTTGCTTCTGGGACAGATTGAGAGCCATTGCACTCCTCCAATTGAACTCCGCTTACGGCTCCTGCCGTGTGCGGTCCTGGGCGGCATCCGTCCTGGACGCCGGGAACATCAGGTGATGTTCCAAGGGTGGGCCGTTCTAGACCTGGATGGCCAACCTGGGAGAACCCAGACGTGCGTAAACCAGAAAAACTCCAGAAGGGCACCATCTACGCAGGGTGATTCCCGAAAGAATCGATTAAGCGTTCGGTACTGCGCCGGCGGCGACTCCCTGCCAATGCGAGCATCCCTGCCCGTCGCCGGTATGTACTGACCGCGCCTGCGGTCTTTGACGGCTATCTCTGCAGGGCGGAACCCCACTCGGATTGCCTTCAAATATCGCGGGTGCCGGACCGAGGCCCGGCACCCGCTTGAAACGATTACTTCAGCGACAGCGAGGACTGGTCGACGGTGACGCCCGGGCCCATCGTCGAGCTGACCGAAACCTTCTGCAGGTAGGTGCCCTTCGAGGTGGCCGGCTTGGCCTTGATCAGGTCCATCAGCAGCGCCTGCAGGTTCGACTTCAGCGCGTCTTCGGCGAAGTCGGCCTTGCCGATGGTGCAATGGATGATGCCGGCCTTGTCGGTGCGGTAACGCACCTGACCCGACTTGGCATTCTTGACGGCTTCGCCCGGGTTGGCCGAGACGGTGCCGACCTTCGGGTTCGGCATCAGGCCGCGCGGGCCGAGCACGGTGCCCAGCTTACCCACGACGCGCATGGCGTCCGGGGTCGCGATGACGACGTCGTAGTTCAGATCGCCGGCCTGCATCTTCTCGGCCAGATCATCCATACCGACGGCTTCGGCGCCAGCGGCCAGAGCTTCGTCAGCCTTGGCACCGGCCGGTGCGAAGACGGCAACGCGCACGCTCTTGCCGGTACCGGCCGGCAGCACGGTGGAACCGCGCACCTGCTGGTCGGACTTCTTGGCGTCCACGCCCAGGCGCACAGCAACGTCGAAGGACTCGACGAACTTGGCCTTGGTGGCGGTCTTCAGGATCTTGATGGCGTCCTCGAAGGCATATGCCTTGCCCGGGACGACGGCGGCCTTGATGGCCTTCTCACGCTTGGTCTGTGCCATCTTCTTAACCCTCTACCACGAGGCCCATGGAACGGGCAGAACCGGCGATGGTGCGCACCGCGGCATCCAGATCGGCAGCCGTCAGGTCTGCTTCCTTGGTCTTGGCGATCTCTTCGAGCTGCTTGCGGGTCACCTTGCCCACCTTCTCGGTGTTCGGGCGCTTGGAGCCCGACGAGATGCCTGCAGCCTTCTTGAGCAGCACGGCAGCCGGGGTGCTCTTGGTGATGAAGGTGAAGGTACGGTCCGAGTAGGCCGTGATGATGACCGGCACCGGCAGACCCGGCTCCAGCTTCTGCGTGGCGGCATTGAAGGCCTTGCAGAACTCCATGATGTTCAGGCCACGCTGACCCAGCGCAGGACCGACCGGCGGCGAGGGGTTGGCCTGACCGGCCTTCACCTGCAGCTTGATATAACCGACAACTTTCTTTGCCATGAGTATGCTCTCCGGGTGCTAGCGCCTTGCGACAACAGGCTCCCCATCGGACCGGGAATCACGCGTCCCGGCATCGCGTTTTGAATTCACGCAGAAGGCCACCTCGCGGCGGCCCTTGCTTTTTGCCAGCTTCCTGGCAGGAAGCCGCGCACTATATCAGGTTTTTCCCGCCCTTGCCTCAAGGCTGAGGGGCGCAGGCTGTTCAGGTTCCGGGCGGCCGCCCGGAACCCGCTGCCTTCAGGCTCAGACGGCCTTTTCGACCTGGCCGAACTCGAGCTCGACCGGGGTGGCGCGACCGAAGATCAGCACCGAGACGCGCAGACGGCTCTTCTCGTAGTTGACTTCCTCGACCACACCGTTGAAGTCGTTGAACGGACCTTCGGTGACGCGGACCATCTGGCCCGGCTCGAACAGCACCTTCGGACG
>NZ_NIVS01000030.1 GCF_002205165.1 Stenotrophomonas maltophilia
CGCTATTCTCTCTTCATCTCTCCCCTCCCCTCTTCCCGCTCGCCTCCCACCCTCCCCCGCTGCCCCGCGCCCGCGCCCCCCCCCCCCCCCCCCCCCCCCCCCCCCCCCCCCGCCACATCTGAACCGACAGCCCCATCGACAAGATTTCCTCCTTTCGGAGAAACACCATGAAAGACTTGCTCAACCTCTTCAACCAGCAGCGTCAGACGCTGGACTTCGACGCGATCAAGATCGCGCTGGCCTCGCCGGACCTGATCCGTTCGTGGTCCTTCGGCGAAGTGAAGAAGCCGGAAACCATCAACTACCGTACGTTCAAGCCGGAACGTGACGGCCTGTTCTGCGCCGCCATCTTCGGACCGGTCAAGGACTACGAGTGCCTGTGCGGCAAGTACAAGCGCATGAAGCACCGCGGCGTGGTCTGCGAAAAGTGCGGCACCGAAGTCACCCTGGCCAAGGTGCGCCGCGAGCGCATGGGTCACATCGACCTGGCCTCGCCGGTCGCGCACATCTGGTTCCTCAAGTCGCTGCCGTCGCGCATCGGCCTGATGCTGGACATGACCCTGCGTGACATCGAGCGCGTGCTGTACTTCGAAGCCTACGTGGTGACCGAGCCCGGCCTGACCGCCCTGGAACGCCGCCAGCTGCTGACCGAAGAACAGTACCTGCAGGCCCGCCAGGAACATGGCGACGACTTCGATGCCGCCATGGGCGCCGAGGCCGTTTACGAGCTGCTGCGCACCATCGACCTGCAGTCGGAAATGACCCGCCTGCGCGAAGAAATCGCCAGCACCGGTTCGGAAACCAAGCTCAAGCGACTGACCAAGCGCATCAAGCTGGTCGAGGCCTTCCTCGAGTCGGGCAACCGTCCGGAGTGGATGGTCATGACCGTGCTGCCGGTGCTGCCGCCGGACCTGCGTCCGCTGGTGCCGCTGGACGGTGGCCGCTTCGCGACCTCCGATCTGAACGACCTGTACCGCCGCGTCATCAACCGCAACAACCGCCTGCGCCGCCTGCTCGAGCTGAACGCGCCGGACATCATCGTGCGCAATGAAAAGCGCATGCTGCAGGAATCGGTCGATGCGCTGCTGGACAACGGCCGTCGTGGCCGTGCCATCACCGGCACCAACAAGCGCCCGCTCAAGTCGCTGGCCGACATGATCAAGGGCAAGCAGGGTCGCTTCCGTCAGAACCTGCTGGGCAAGCGCGTGGACTACTCGGGCCGTTCGGTCATCGTGGTCGGTCCGTACCTGCGCCTGCACCAGTGCGGCCTGCCGAAGAAGATGGCGCTGGAACTGTTCAAGCCGTTCGTGTTCGCCAAGCTGCAGCGTCGTGGCCTGGCCACCACCATCAAGGCCGCCAAGAAGCTGGTCGAGCGCGAAGAAGCCGAAGTCTGGGACATCCTGGAAGAGGTCATCCGCGAACATCCGGTGATGCTGAACCGTGCGCCGACCCTGCACCGTCTGGGCATCCAGGCCTTCGAGCCGGTCCTGATCGAAGGCAAGGCCATCCAGCTGCATCCGCTGGTCTGCACCGCGTTCAACGCCGACTTCGACGGTGACCAGATGGCCGTCCACGTGCCGCTCTCGCTGGAAGCCCAGCTGGAAGCGCGTGCGCTGATGATGTCCACCAACAACATCCTGTCGCCGGCCAACGGCGAGCCGATCATCGTGCCGTCGCAGGACGTCGTGCTGGGTCTGTACTACATGACCCGCTCGCTGGTGAACAAGAAGGGCGAGGGCATGGCCTTCGCCAACATCGCCGAAGTCAAGCGCGCCTACGACAACCGCGTGGTGGAACTGCACGCACGCGTCAAGGTCCGCATCACCGAAGTGGTGACCGACGAGGAAGGCAACAAGCAGAACAAGACCTCGATCGTGGACACCACGATCGGTCGCGCCCTGCTGGCTGAAATCCTGCCGGAAGGCCTGCCGTTCGCGCTGGCCAACACCGAGCTGACCAAGAAGAACATCAGCCGCCTGATCAACTCCAGCTACCGTCAGCTGGGCTTGAAGGACACGGTCGTGTTCGCCGACAAGCTGATGTACACCGGCTTCGCCTACGCAACCCGTGCAGGCGTGTCGATCGGCATCGACGACATGCTGATCCCGGACGAAAAGCGCGGCATCCTCACCGAGGCCGAAGCCGAAGTGCTGGAAATCCAGGAGCAGTACCAGTCGGGCCTGGTCACCGCCGGCGAGCGCTACAACAAGGTGGTCGACATCTGGTCGCGCACCAACGAACGCATCGCCAAGGCGATGATGGACACCATCGGTACCGAGAAGGTGGTCAATGCCGAAGGCGAGACCATCGACCAGAAGTCGATGAACTCGCTGTACATCATGGCCGACTCCGGTGCGCGTGGTTCCCAGGCGCAGATCCGTCAGCTGGCCGGTATGCGCGGCCTGATGGCGCGTCCGGATGGCTCGATCATCGAAACGCCCATCAAGGCGAACTTCCGTGAAGGCCTGAACGTGCAGGAGTACTTCAACTCCACCCACGGTGCCCGTAAGGGTCTGGCCGATACCGCGCTGAAGACGGCGAACTCGGGTTACCTGACCCGTCGTCTGGTCGACGTGGCGCAGGACGTGGTCATCACCGAGGTGGATTGCGGTACCACCGAAGGCCTGACCATGACCCCGATCGTGGAAGGTGGCGACGTCGTGGAGCCGTTGAAGGACCGCGTGCTGGGTCGTGTCGTGGCCGAGGACGTGTTCCTGCCGGGCAACGACGAAGATCCGATCGTGACCCGCAACACCCTGCTCGACGAGCAGTGGGTGGCCAAGCTGGAAGATGCGTCGGTGCAGTCGGTCAAGGTCCGTTCGACCATCAGCTGCGCCTCGCCGTTCGGCGTCTGCGCACACTGCTACGGTCGCGATCTGGCCCGTGGCCACATCGTCAACATCGGTGAAGCGGTCGGCGTCATCGCCGCACAGTCGATCGGTGAGCCGGGTACCCAGCTGACCATGCGTACGTTCCACATCGGTGGTGCGGCATCGCGAGCGGCTGCGGTGGACAACATCACCGTCAAGACCACCGGTTCGGTGAAGTTCAACAACCTGAAGTCGGTCGAGCACGCCAGCGGTTCGCTGGTGGCAGTCTCTCGTTCGGGTGAAATGTCGGTGCTCGATGCCCACGGCCGTGAGCGTGAGCGTTACAAGCTGCCGTACGGCGCGACCATCACGTCCAAGGACGGCGATGCGGTCAAGGCTGGCCAGACCGTGGCCAACTGGGACCCGCATAACCACCCGATCGTGTCGGAAGTGGCCGGTTTCATCCGCTTCATCGACTTCATCGACGGCGTCACCGTCATCGAGAAGACCGACGAACTGACCGGCCTGGCGTCGCGTGAAATCACCGATCCGAAGCGTCGTGGTTCGCAGGCGAAGGATCTGCGCCCGATCGTCCGCATCGTGGACAAGAACGGCAACGACCTGACCATTCCGAACACGGATCTGCCGGCACAGTACCTGCTGCCGCCGCGCTCGATCGTCAACCTGCAGGACGGCGCCGCCGTCGGCGTGGGTGACGTGGTCGCCAAGATCCCGCAGGAAGCGTCCAAGACCCGCGACATCACCGGTGGTCTGCCGCGCGTGGCCGATCTGTTCGAAGCACGCAAGCCGAAGGATCCGGCGATCCTGGCCGAGCGTTCGGGCATCATCAGCTTCGGCAAGGACACCAAGGGCAAGCAGCGCCTGATCATCAAGGACACTGATGGTTCCGAGCACGAAGAGCTGATCCCGAAGTACCGTCAGGTGATCGTGTTCGAAGGCGAGCACGTGACCAAGGGCGAAACCATCGTGGACGGCGAGCCGAGCCCGCAGGACATCCTGCGTCTGCTGGGTGTCGAACCGCTGGCGGCCTACCTGGTCAAGGAAATCCAGGACGTGTACCGCCTGCAGGGCGTGAAGATCAACGACAAGCACATCGAGGTGATCACCCGCCAGATGCTGCGCAAGGTCGAGATCACCGACCAGGGCACCAGCAAGTTCCTGAATGGCGAGCAGGCCGAGCGTCAGCGCGTCATCGAGGAAAATGCCCGCCTGGCCACCCGCAACGAGCTGCCGGCCCGTTTCGATCCGGTCCTGCTGGGTATCACCAAGGCATCGCTGGCGACCGAGTCGTTCATCTCGGCGGCATCGTTCCAGGAAACCACCCGCGTGCTGACCGAAGCGGCCGTTCGCGGCACCTCGGACAACCTGCGCGGCCTGAAGGAAAACGTCATCGTCGGCCGTCTGATCCCGGCCGGTACGGGCCTGGCTTACCACGCCAACCGTCGTCGCAACGCCTCCGGGCTGACCGACTCGGAAATGCAGACCCTGTCCGGCAGCGCGCCGGCCGTGGCTGAGGTGGCCCCGGTGGCCGCCGTGGCGGTGGAATCGACCGAAGCTGAACAGGCTCCGGGCAGCGACGAGTAATACGCGGGCCCGGCTCCGGCCGGGCCCGCGGCAGGGCAGGGTGCCGACTCCGGTCGGTGGCCCTCCCGGCAAATCAGCAGGCACCGGCCACTGGTCGTCTGCCTGCCGATGAGGTAGGATGCCCGCCGGTCTTTCAACGGACCGGCTTGACAACCTGAACGGGGGGCATGGAAAAGGCTCCCCTGTAACGGCCCGGGATCAGGGCTGGCTTGGCGCGTGCGCATTTGACTGCGTTTTCGCCGGGTTGCTACAATCGTCTGTCTCAGCAGGCCGGTCTTTCGCCTGCTCGCACATTTCCGCATTCATGGCCAGTCTTTTCATTGGCCTCTCTCAGAAGAACATACTGATGGCGACGATCAATCAGCTTGTCCGCAAGCCGCGGCAGGCAACCACTTATAAGAGTGCCTCCCCGGCGCTCGATAAGTGCCCCCAGCGCCGTGGTGTCTGCACGCGCGTGTACACCACCACTCCGAAGAAGCCGAACTCGGCGCTTCGCAAGGTTGCCAAGGTTCGCCTGACCAACCAGGAAGAAGTGATTAGCTACATCGGCGGCGAAGGCCACAACCTGCAGGAGCACTCCGTGGTCCTCATCCGTGGCGGTCGCGTCAAGGATCTGCCGGGTGTGCGTTACCACACCGTGCGTGGCTCGCTGGACGCCTCCGGCGTTGCCAAGCGTCGCCAGGGCCGTTCCAAGTACGGCGCCAAGCGTCCGAAGAGCTAAGGGAAAGTACACATGTCTCGTAAAGGTAATACGCCGCAGCGCTCTGTCCTGCCGGATCCGAAGCACGGAAGTGAAACCATCGCTCGTTTCATCAATATGGTGATGCTGAGCGGCAAGAAGTCGGTCGCTGAAAAGATCGTCTACGGTGCCATGGACGTGATCGGCGAAAAGAACCCGAATTCCGTCGAGCTGGTTCAGAAGGCTCTGGAAAACGTGGCTCCGTCGGTCGAAGTCAAGTCCCGCCGTGTCGGTGGTGCGACCTACCAGGTGCCGGTCGAAGTGCGTTCGTCGCGCAAGATGGCCCTGGCCATGCGTTGGCTGATCGACTCGGCGCGCAAGCGTGGTGAGAACACCATGCCGAAGAAGCTGGCTGCCGAACTGCTGGACGCCTCGGAAAATCGTGGTGGCGCCATCAAGAAGCGCGAAGAAACCCACCGCATGGCCGAAGCCAACAAGGCCTTCGCGCACTACCGCTGGTGAGTTTGACGGCCTTGCAAAACAGGCACGGCAGCACCATCTAGGTGCTGCCCCGCGGCACCGGGGGTGCCGCGCCAATCCGAAGGCCGCCGAAAGGCGGCGTTCGGCCATCCGAATTCCAAGAAATTGAGAGGCTCCCGTGGCCCGCACCACTCCCATCGAGCGTTACCGCAATTTCGGCATCATGGCCCACATCGATGCCGGCAAGACCACCACGTCCGAGCGCATCCTGTTCTACACCGGCAAGAGCCACAAGATCGGTGAAGTGCATGACGGCGCTGCCACCATGGACTGGATGGAGCAGGAGCAGGAGCGTGGCATCACGATCCAGTCCGCTGCCACCACCGCGTTCTGGAAGGGCATGGACAAGTCCCTGCCGGAGCACCGCTTCAACATCATCGACACCCCCGGACACGTCGACTTCACCATCGAAGTGGAGCGCTCGCTGCGCGTGCTCGACGGTGCCGTCTTCGTGTTGTGCGCCGTCGGTGGCGTGCAGCCGCAGTCGGAAACCGTGTGGCGCCAGGCCAACCGTTACAAGGTGCCGCGCATCGCGTTCGTCAACAAGATGGACCGCACCGGTGCCAACTTCACCAAGGTCGTCGGCCAGCTGAAGGCCAAGCTCGGCGCCACCGCCGTGCCGATGCAGCTGCCGATCGGCGCTGAAGACGGCTTCAAGGGCGTGGTCGACCTGATCAAGATGAAGGCCATCCATTGGGATGAAGCCTCGCAGGGCATGAAGTTCGAGTACCTGGACATCCCGGCGGACATGCAGGCGGAGGCCGAAGAGGCCCGCACCTACATGATCGAAGCCGCGGCTGAAGCCAGCGAAGAGCTGATGGAAAAGTACCTGGGCGGCGAAGAGCTGACCGAGGCCGAAATCGTCGAAGCCCTGCGCGTGCGCACCCTGGCCACCGACATCGTGCCGATGTACTGCGGCTCGGCGTTCAAGAACAAGGGCGTGCAGGCCATGCTGGACGGCGTGGTGCAGCTGCTGCCGTCGCCGATCGACGTGCCGGACGTGACCGGTACCGACGTCGATGACGAAACCATTC
This sequence comes from Stenotrophomonas maltophilia, assembly GCF_002205165.1. Classification (GTDB taxonomy): domain Bacteria; phylum Pseudomonadota; class Gammaproteobacteria; order Xanthomonadales; family Xanthomonadaceae; genus Stenotrophomonas; species Stenotrophomonas maltophilia_N. The sequence continues at coordinate 6,669 of NZ_NIVS01000030.1, forward strand.
CGCTGAGCCGCAAGTCCGACGACAAGGCACCGTTCTCGGCGCTGGCGTTCAAGATCATCACCGATCCGTTCGTGGGCGCGCTGACCTTCTTCCGCGTCTACTCGGGCACCCTGAATGCCGGCGACCAGCTGCTGAACTCGGTCAAGGGCAAGAAGGAGCGCATCGGCCGCATCCTGCAGATGCATTCCAACGATCGCGAAGAGATCAAGGAAGTGCTGGCCGGTGACATCGCGGCGGCTGTGGGCCTGAAGGACACCACCACTGGTGACACCCTGTGCTCGCAGGACCACCCGATCATCCTGGAGCGCATGGTGTTCCCGGAGCCGGTCATCTCGATGGCCGTCGAACCGAAGACCAAGTCCGACCAGGAAAAGATGGGTCTGGCGCTGGGCCGTCTGGCCCAGGAAGATCCGTCGTTCCGCGTCAAGACCGACGAAGAATCCGGCCAGACCATCATCTCGGGCATGGGCGAGCTGCACCTGGACATCATCGTGGATCGCATGAAGCGCGAGTTCAACGTTGAAGCCAACGTGGGCAAGCCGCAGGTTGCGTACCGCGAAACGATCCAGATGGCGGACGTGAAGTCGGACTACAAGCACGCCAAGCAGTCCGGTGGTAAGGGTCAGTACGGTCACGTCGTGATCGAGCTGTCGCCGATCACCGAAGCAGACCGTGCCGACCCGAAGATCGCGCCGATGATCAAGGACGACTTCCTGTTCATCAACGACATCACCGGTGGCGTGATTCCGAAGGAATTCATTCCGTCGATCGAAAAGGGCCTGCGCGAAACCATCACCAGCGGTCCGCTGGCGGGCTTCCCGGTCGTGGACGTCAAGGTGAAGCTGGTCTTCGGCTCCTACCATGACGTCGACTCCTCGGAAATGGCGTTCAAGCTGGCGTCCTCGATGGCCTTCAAGCAGGGCTTCCAGAAGGCCAAGCCGGTTCTGCTGGAGCCGATCATGAAGGTCGAGATCGTGACCCCGGAGGATTACCAGGGTGACGTGATGGGCGACGTCAGCCGTCGTCGCGGCGTGCTGCAGGGTTCGAGCACCACCGGTGACGGTTCGGCCAGCATCATCAACGCGATGATCCCGCTGGGTGAAATGTTCGGTTACGCCACCTCGCTGCGTTCGCAGACCCAGGGTCGCGCAACGTTCACGATGGAGTTCGACCACTACGAGCCGGCGCCGAACAACATCGCCGAAACCGTGATCAAGAAGTCCTGAGCGTAAGCTCAGGACTCCACCTCATTCTTTTCTGATATCCAAGGTATACAACAATGGCAAAGGGTAAGTTCGAGCGCACCAAGCCGCACGTCAACGTCGGCACCATCGGTCACGTCGATCACGGCAAGACCACGCTGACCGCTGCACTGACCAAGATCGGTGCCGAGCGCTTCGGTGGCGAGTTCAAGGATTACTCCGCGATCGACGCCGCGCCGGAAGAAAAGGCACGTGGCATCACGATCTCGACCGCGCACGTCGAATACGAATC
>NZ_NIVS01000057.1 GCF_002205165.1 Stenotrophomonas maltophilia
GTGGGGGGGGGGGCCGGGAGGACCCGAACGGCCGGGGCGAGGCGGCGTCCGGCGTAACCGCCGTCACCCTTGTGGGATATGGCTCGAGCAGGTTTCCGGTCGCTGCCGGGCGGAATTCCGACAGGGTCGAGGACGGCGCAATGATAAGATGGTGCAATCTGGATCCCCCCAATTCTCCCAAGGGCGGCCCGGCAGATCTGCACCCCGCCCGGGGCTGTGATATGACTGCGGCCTGCCCTCGGACAACGGAAGAGCAACCCTATGGCGCGCGGCATCAATAAAGTCATCCTGGTCGGCAACCTCGGCAACGACCCGGACGTGAAGTACACCCAGGGCGGTATGGCGATCACCCGCATCAGCCTGGCCACCACCAGCGTCCGCAAGGACAAGGATGGCAACCAGCAGGAGCGTACCGAATGGCACCGCGTGGTGTTCTTCGGCAAGCTCGGCGAGATCGCTGGTGAATACCTGCGCAAGGGCAGCTCGGTGTACGTCGAAGGCAGCCTGCGTTACGACAAGTACACCGGCCAGGACGGCGTGGAGAAGTACTCCACCGACATCATCGCCGATGAAATGCAGATGCTCGGCGGCCGTGAAGGCGGCGGTGGCGGTGGTGCCGGCGGCGAACGCCCGCAGCGCCAGCAGGCCCCGCGCCAGGAGTACGGCGGTGGTGGCGGCGGTGGTGGTGGCGGTCAGCGCGGCGGCGGTGGTGGTGGCTACGGCCAGCAGCGCCCGCAGCAGCAGGCCCCGCAGCAGTCAGCGCCGCCGATGGACGACTTCGCTGATGACGACATTCCGTTCTAGGTTGTACCACGGTCTTAAACGTTAGTTTTAGAGGAAAAGCCCGCTTCGCGCGGGCTTTTCTGTACCTGGGCGCCGTTGCGTATAGGCCATTCCGGAGTAGAGTTCTCGCTACCACCTGCCGCTTTGGTACATAGCCGTGAGCATAAGGACTGGCCCCGTTGTTTCGACCATCGTTTTCAGGGATGGGGAGCGGTTCCCGATACTGATGGACGAGCAGGGAACTCCTCTGTGGAATCCAACGCTGTATATGACTACCCAGCTCAGAAACGCGAGCTTGGCGCCCTCGACGACGAAAGCAGCTCTGGAGGCAATCAAGCTCTTGAATGCGTGGGCCGACTCAGAACGCATCAACCTTGAAGCAAGGCTAGCTCACCGTCAGTTTCTTTCAGACATTGAGATACAGCTGCTTGCTACGTTCCTCAGAACGCGGGCAGCCAAGGCAGCGCTCAGTAGTCGGCCTTTATCGTTGGTGAGATATGCCAGTCGCGTCCGCGCCGCGCCCGGTGCGGCGCGTAGGCAGGTAGACCCGCACACGGCCTATAACCGAATCACGGCGGTTGCATCCTATCTGGACTGGCTCGCTAAGTACCTCTTAGAGCGTGAAGCAAAAGGCATGGATCAGGCTGCAGCGCTGACTATCGCGCTGATGGGAGAACGCCTGAAATGCAAGCGAGGCCGGAAGCGTAAGTCCAGCATCAATGCGCGAATGGGTCTGGATGAACCGCAGAAATCGTTGCTCGATGAAATGATGGGCACCGGCAGCGCCCTCAACCCGTTTCCACTTGAAGTCCAGATCCGGAACGCTGTCATCCTCGACCTACTGGATCTGGGGCTCCGGGCGGGTGAACTGCTTTCCCTGAAGGTCTCGGACTTCGACTTTCAGGCCAACACCTTCACGGTCGCGCGGCGGCACGGTGATAGCTCCGACCCGCGCAGGAGCCAGCCGGTCGTAAAGACAAGGGACAGGGTCCTGCCGATCACGGACGAACTCGCGCGGCGGATTTTAGGCTACGTATCGAGTGAACGAAAAAGCTGCGCCGCGTCGCGACGGCATTCATTCCTGCTGGTGACGCACAAGTTGGGCCCGCATCACGGACAGCCCATGTCCTACCAGGCGCTGTCCAAGGCATTCGCCAAGCTACGCGAAGCTGCGCATGGAAGACTCGACGGATTATCGCCGCACGTGATTCGGCACACCGCGAACGATCGTTTCTCCCGGCAGATGGATTCGCTGGGTACACCGCCTGCCCAGGAGGAGAAGATGCGGTCTTACATCATGGGCTGGCGGGAAGGTTCGGGCTCGGCAGCCACCTACACGCGACGTCACACCCAGCGCAAAGCCATGGAAGCGACCTTGATGCTTCAAAAGTCCAGGCGCGACAAGGGACGGGCATGAAGATCCTGAGCCGAGAGGGATACGAGCTGGATGTAGAAGAAGCCGTATGGGTTTTGTCCCGGGATGTGACCATCCATTTGGAGTGGGTTCGGGAGTCACTTGATGGAGAACTGCGCGACGGATTCCTAAGTGTTGCATCTTGGTATGCATCAAAATTCGCTCCTGGCACGGTGATGGCGGCCCTTGGTGGGTTCAGGAAATTCATCACGTTCCTGACGCATCGTGCCGATCGTGTGTTGTGCGTGGACTCTATAGACCTGATCAACTATCGAAACACCCTAAGTGAGCGGGAACGGTGTCACCTGCCAGGGTTTGTGACGTTGCTCCGGCACTGGGTCCGGCTTAAAGCGCCGGGAATCGACAGAGATGTGTTGAACACGATTTGCGCATGGAAGGACAAGAGCTCGCCAAAAGGCGTGGCGGTCAGGACGCGATGCTCGAAGAAGGGTCCGCTCTCGCAGTTGGAGTACGAGGGTTTGACAGATCGCTTGGTACAGGCTTTCTCCGATCGATCTGTAAGTCTGGGAAGTTATGTCCTGGCGGATTTCTTGGTCAGCACGGGCCGAAGGCCGAGTCAGCTGGGAGACCTCAAGTTGGCCGACATAAAACGCCCAGACGGGAGCGTTCAAGAGGAGTGTGGCCTGGTCGTGCTGGTTCCGCGGAGAAAGCAGGCCTGCACTTGGAGATCGGAGTTCAAGCCCGCCTACCTCACCCATGAGAAGGCGGCGCCGATGTTGGAGCTGGTGGAACACACCACCCGGCGCATGAGGCGCTTCTGGCCGGCACTGTCAAAAGACGATATCGACCAGGCGCCGCTGTTCCCCTCTTGGCGCACAGTGCGGCGTGCGCGTGGTCTCCCTCTCGCCGAGGTGAGGCAAAGGCTAAGGTCGGAGGCGTTCCATATACGGACTGCAACCATCACCGCTCGTCTAGAGCGGACGGTGGCGCGTCTAGAGGTCCCGTCCGAGCGCACACGCAAGAGTCTGCATGTCTTTCCGCTAAGGTTGAGGAGGACGGTTGCCACCCGCGCCGCTAGGGAGGGGCTCGGGACGGTCGTGATAGCAGAGCTACTTGATCATACCGACGATCAAAACGCACGTGTGTACACCGAGAATGTGCCGGAACACGTGGCGGCCATTGATGCGGCGGTTGCTGCGCAGCTGGCGCCCATCGTTCAGGCATTTTCCGGCATGTTGGTGGACAAGGAAGCCGAGGCGCTGCGCGGGAATGACATCGCCAGCCGGATTCGGTGTGACAGCGGGTCCAATGTGGGCACTTGCGGCTCGTTTGGCTTTTGCGGCGCCATTGCACCTCTGGCTTGCTACACCTGCAAGGCCTTCCAGCCTTGGCTTGACGCGCCGCACCGCGAAGTCATGGATCGACTCGTCCAGGAGCGTGGGCGCATCCGCACCATCACGATGGACGACTCGATTGCGGCGATCAATGACCGGACCATCATTGCGGTTTCGCAGGTCATTTGCCTGTGTGAGCAACGTAAGACGGAGTTGCGCGACCATGACTAGGCCGCTGCCGTTTAGTTCGAGAAGACAGCAGAGTGCCGCGCAGAATCGTGCATCGTTCATTGAGACATGCAGACACAAGCTCACGGTATTCGGCATGGACCTGAGCTGGGATGAGAACCAATGGCCAAATCCTGGCGTCTCGTTTGGAAACCTGGATCAGACGAGCCGCGTGCTGAAACCTGAGAATGTCCTGCAAGAGCCTTTCTTGACTTTTGCCAAGGCCTACTTTCGCTACATGCAGCGCGCCGGCAAGCGCAAGGCCTTCACGGAGATGCGGGCATTGCGAGTGCTGGAACGGGCGCTCGTTAATCGAACCGGCGGCGCCAGCATCGCCGACGTCGATGGGTGCATCCTGGATGCGGCGGCGATGCTGGCACGCGAAGCATACTCTGCGGGGGTGGCGTATCAGGCGGGAAGGGAGTTGGCCAAGCTCGCCACGTTCCTTTCGGACGAGCGTCTGGTGCCTAGGTGCCTGCAATGGGCGAGCCCGATAGCACGTCCAGCGGATACAGTCAGAACCGGACGGCAGGCGAGGGAGGAACGGGTGCGCAAGTTGCCTGATGCGGCCGCCGTGGAAGCGATGGCGGAGCTATTCGCCTCCCATCCTTCCGAGCCACGTGACGTCTTTACAACCTCGTTGTCGGCGATGCTGCTTTGCGCGCCTTCACGCATCGCCGAAGTGCTCGCATTGGAAAGTGAGTGTGAGGTGCGAGAGACCTGCAAAGACGGATCGATCTCATATGGCTGGCGACTCTGGCCCGGAAAAGGCGCAGCGCCTTATGTAAAGTGGATTCCCGGCGTCATGGCCCCGCTCGCGGAGGAGGCCATCGGTCGCGTAAGGCACATGACGCAGGATGCACGCTGGTTGGCTTCCTGGCTTGAGCGCAATCCCGACCAGTTTCCCAGACACGCGCAATGCCCTAGGGTCGCAGAAGATGATGCGCTGAGCCTAGATCAGATCGGGGCGGCGCTGGGATGCCTGGATGTGGATTCCAACTACATCAGGGGCGAAATCAACCGTCTAGGGTTTTTTCTGAGGCAGGGGCCCATCACACTGAGAATGCTCAACGAATGGGTCCGGTCAAAGTTGCCCAAGGAGTTCCCTTGGTATGACAAGGATCGTGGCCTGCGTTTCGCCGACGCCCTGTTTAGTTGCCTGTCAAACTTGCTCGATACAGAGCGACGGGTCATGCCCCTTGTCTTGAAGAAGCCAACGTCCAACACCTTCAATGACGACGTGGGAAGCCGGGAGAACTCCGCGTCGATCTTCGAAAGGCATGGGATGTCGGTCGACAAGAGCTCAAAGAAGTTGACGTCTCACCAATTCCGTCACCTGCTCAACACCATGGCGCAGCGAGGGGGGATGAGCCAAGCAGACATCGCACACTGGTCCGGCCGAACCAGTATTGAGCAGAACCGGGTCTATGATCACCTGTCGGAGTTTGATGTCGTGGAGATGATCAAACGCCACGACCCTGTACTAAAGACAGATTCGGTCGTGGATAGCAACCTGAAGCTGCTGGCGGACAAGGTTCCAATGACCCGGCAGGAATTTGACCTCTTGCTGGTCCCGACTGCGCACGTCACCGAATACGGCTATTGCGTCCACGATTTCGTCATGGCGCCGTGCCAGCGCTTCCGGGACTGCCTGAACTGCAGTGAGCAGATGTGCGTGAAGGGCGATCGGCGGTTGGCGAGAATGCAAGAGCGGCTGATGCAGGTGAACGCGCTGGTGGAGCGCGCTTCGTCCGAGATCGCCAATGGCACCGCGGGAGCGGATCGCTGGTTCGAGACGCACCAAATGACGCAGCAAAGGCTCGCGCAACTGATCGAGGTTATGCAGTCCGCGCAGGTTCCAGATGGCACCTTGATCAGGCTCAGGGCCAACCAGGAGTTCAGTCCTGTGCGCAGGGCGCTTCGAAAGCGCTCCCTCGCACTGCCTCCTGCAGACGGACAGACCGGGATGCTTGACAATGGGTAGACATCTGCGAGATCGCGATGTCCAGCGCGTTGTCGAGATTCTCGATGGGTGGAAATCGGGCCTGACCTGGGAGGCGTTGGTCGAGGCCTGCCAAAAGCGCCTAGGCCTTCAGCCGGTGCGCCAGACACTCTATCGTTCGATGAGAATCCGGGAAGCGTTTGAACTGGCCAAGGCGCGGGTGCGGTCAGATGCGTTGCCAGTGCCTTTGCCATCCTCGTTGCGCGCAGCAGGCGAACGGATTGTTCGCTTGGAGGCGGAAAACGGCCGCCTAAGGCGAGAGAATGAAGGACTGATGGGTCAGTTCGTCATCTGGCAGTACAACGCGCATCTGAAAGGAATGTCCGAGGCCGAACTGAATTGTCCGCTCCCGGAGGTTGACTTGGGGCTGACGCAGAAAAAGAAGAGTCCACACAAGGGCATCTAGAGTGGCCGGTGCAACCGCCGGAACTAGTGCGGGGCACGCTTCTAGATGACTGGCAACTGCCGGCACAGCAATCAGGATGATCCGACTGGCGGGCAGCCTTCACAGGCTGAAGCCCAAATCCTCGACTGAATGGCCGGAGAACCAATGCTGCAGCGTGGCGACTGCCGCCGGATCGAGCTTATGAGTGAAGAGAAGCGCAAGGCGCTTCCGCGGCCTTGAAACCGCCACGTAGAACAGATTCCTATAGCGCTCGTAGGCGACTTGGCGCGATGCGATCAAGCTCTCGTTGGTCGCCATCTGCAGATAGAGATTGAAGTCGTAGTCGTTCCATCCGCGCCCAAAGACCACCAGAACATTCTCGAACTGATCGCCCTTGACACCGTGCTTAGTCTCAAACGGGGAATGAATCGCCCAGGGTTCCGTAGACACCTCGCAGCCATAAACTATGGCTTAGGCGGAGGTGGTTATGAGCACGAAGCG
>NZ_NIVS01000058.1 GCF_002205165.1 Stenotrophomonas maltophilia
CTTATCTGCTTCGTCAACACCTTTTTTCAAGGCCGTTTCACCGAAGTGAAACGTTGTTGCCGATGCCGCTTCGTCGTGCGACCCGAAGGTCTTTTCGTCGAAGCGAGCCGCCTATTATGTCAGGCTTTTCGTTTCCGTCAACACCTTCTTTCGAAGCTTGTTGCCGTCGCTGCGGGTGGGTGTTCACCGGGGTGAAGACCGCGTCGCAGCGAGGGAGCGAATACTAAAGACTTCTGAAAATTCGTCAAGCGTTTTCGTCGATCTTTTTCATCAACGCGTCATCCGCGCGTGCCGCCCATCAACAAGCGCGGCAGCACGCGCGTTGCGCGTGCTGCCGCAGGCTTGCTAACAATGCATCTCTTGTCATCAGGAATGCATGCGATGTCTGCGGTAGGAAAACGTTCGTTGTGGCGCGATCTCTCCCTGCCGGCGGTGATGGCAGGCTTCATTACCGTGTTGGTGGGCTTCGCCAGTTCGGCGGTGATCGTGTTCCAGGCCGCACGCGCGGTCGGCGCAGACCAGGCGCAGATCGCCTCGTGGATGTGGGCGTTGGGCCTTGGCATGGGCGTGACCTGTATTGGTCTGTCACTGCGCTATCGGATGCCGGTCGTCACTGCATGGTCCACGCCGGGTGCGGCCATGCTCGTGGTGGGTGCGGGCGCGGTCGGCTACAGCGATGCGATCGGTGCGTTCGTCCTTGCCGCCGTGCTTGGCCTGCTGGCCGGCTTCTCGGGGATCTTCGCGAAGCTGATGAAGCGTGTGCCGATGGCGCTGGCCGCCGGCATGCTCGCCGGGGTGCTGCTGCGTTTTGGATTGGATGTATTCGTCTCGATGGGCACCCAGCTCGGGATGGCGCTGGCGATGTTCGTCACCTGGCTGGTCGGCCGGCGTCTGTTCCCCCGCTATGCGGTGATCGCCACCCTGCTCGTCGGCGTCCTGGTTGCCGCCGGTCAGGGCCTGCTTCATATGGACGCGGTACGACTGGAACTGGCCACGCCGGTGTTCACCTGGCCGACGCTGTCGTGGTCGGCGGTGTTCGGCATCGCCCTGCCCCTGTTCGTGGTCACCATGGCGTCGCAGAACATCCCGGGCGTCGCGGTGATCCGTGCCTCCGGTTATGACACGCCGGTGTCGCCGGTGATCGGCTGGATCGGGGTGGTCAATACGGTGCTCGCCCCCTTTGGTGCCTATGGGCTCAACCTGGCCGCGATCACCGCCGCGATCTGCATGGGGCGCGAAGCGCACGAGGATCCGGCTCGCCGTTACACCGCCGCGGTGGCCGCGGGCGCCTTCTATATCGTCGTCGGGCTGTTCGGTGCGACGGTAGCGGCGGTGTTCGCCGCCTTCCCCAAGGAGCTGGTGGCCTGCGTGGCCGGCATCGCGCTGTTCGGGACGATCGCCAACAGCCTGGCCACGGCCCTGCGCGAGGAGGCCGATCGCGAAGCGGCGCTGGTGACGTTCCTGGTCACCGCTTCGGGCCTGTCGCTGGCCGGGATCGGTTCGGCGTTCTGGGGGTTGGTGGCCGGCGGGATCTGTCTGGTGGCATTGCGCCCGCGCCCGGCCGCACGCTGACCGGTCACGCGCCTTCCAGCAGCCTCAGCACGACGAACAGCGCCAGGCCCAGCCCCAGCGCGAGCCGGCTGGTGCCCCCGCGGCGTACCAGTTCGGCGTTGATCCGTTCCGGCTGCCCGCTAAAACGGGCCTGGGTCCGCGCCACCATGCGGCGGCAATGCCACCGGTACAGCGCATTGCCGAGGATGCCCAGCGACACCTGCAGTCCCAGCGACAGCACGATGCCGACCCATGCCAGATTCAGCAGGGCCATGGCCGTACCGATGGCGAGATTGGCGATCAGCACCGCCAACGCCACCAGGTACATGCGCCGGTACATGAGCCAGTGGAACCCGAACAGGAAAGCCGGCCAGTGCCACGGGCGCGGCCAGCGGCCACCGGCGTCATCCAGATGCCAGCGACGGGCATACAGCGCGAAGTTGTCGCCCACCACGCTCGCCAGCAACGGATGGCGGTCATGCACCGCCACGGCCGCATCGATCTGGGCGTCGATCATCGCCTCATGCATGGCGGCGCTGGGCGCGCGATAAGGATTGCCGGCAGTCTCCTCGCCCGGCGCGGTACTCATAGCGGGCGAACCGCCAGGGTCTGCTGCAGCACATGCTGCGCGCCCGGCGCCAGGGTCACCACGTCCGGACCGGCGTTGGCCGCCTCCAGGCACACATAGTTGCGCCAGCCGGCGCCGACATCGGCCATCTTGCTCGCGCCCGCCTCGCCCGGATTCCACGCCACCAGCGAGCGACTGCCGGTGGTGGTGATCTCGATGCGGCGCTTCAGGCCCGGGTCCTTGAGCAGGTAACGGCCGCCGGCCTGGGTATAGATGCGGTCGCTGCGGCCCGGATCACGCGGGTCGCGCAGGCTCCACTCGCCCTGCTGCTGGCGGGGGGCAGCGTAGTTCTCGAACTTGTCCAGGTAGGACAGGCCGTCCAGGCCTTCCACGCTGACCTGCATCGCATCGCTGACATGGAAGTAGTTGTGCAGGGCCTGGGTGAAGGCGACCGGTTGGCGGCCGGTGTTCTCGGTGATCAGGCGCTGCTCCAGCGTGCGGCCGATCCGCAGTTCCATGCGCAGGCGCAGGTCCAGGTTCTCCAGCACCGGCGGGGCCAGGGTCAGCACCATGGTGCCATCGGCCTCGCGACGGGCCTGCTGCAGGGTCCATGGCACGTTGCGGACGAAGCCATGCGAGGGCACGTCATTGCCCTGCCCCTGGCGGCCGAAGTACGGCCAGCACACGGGGCTGCCGCCACGGATCGGGGTAGGCAGCGGCTGGGCACTGGGCGAGAGCCACATCACGTCCTGCCCGCCCTTGGGCACGTAGGACAGCAATTGGCCGCCGAACACGCTGATCGCGGCGGTGGCGAACGGCGTCTCGACCTTCCAGGCAGGGAAGCCCTGGATGTCGGCCAGGCTGAGCCCGGGCACCTTGGGCAGGGCAGCGCGCGGCGCGGCCGGCGACTGGACGTACTGGGCGTGGTTGGGCGGCAGGGTGAACACGGTGGATGCGGGCATGGTCGGTGGTGACGAAGGAGGGGCGCCGCGCAGGGCGGCAAGGATGCGCTGGCCGGCGCGGCCATCGGCGGGGGTCCAGCCCAGGCGCTGCTGTTCGGTCTGGATGGCGCGCCGGGTGGCGGTGCCGATCATGCCGTCGGCCGTGCCGATATCGTGGCCGCGGGCCAGCAACAGGGTCTGCAGTTCACGGCGTTCGGTACGGCCGATGCCGGGATCGTCGGTCGGCCAGGCCGCCACGATGCCCGGACCACCGCGCAGGCGGTCGGCCAGGGTGGCGATCGCCAGGGCGTAGCTCTCGGCGGCGTTGTACGCGTAGATCGCGTCGTAGTTGCGGAACACCAGCCAGGCTGGCCCCTTGGCGCCGGTCGGGAGCAGCAAGGCGGCCGTGCTGTCGGCGGGCAGCCCGGCCGGGGCCAACGCGCCGCCCGCCACCGGGAGGATGCCCAGCGCGCGCCAGTCGGCCAGCGGTTTGCGCTGGGTGCGGCCGGCCAGGCTGGCATTGAAGCCGGCCGGAATCTTCACTTCCATGCCCCACGGCTGCCCGGTGCGCCAGCCGGCCTTCTTGAGATAGTTGGCGGTGGAGGCCAGGGCGTCGGGAATGGAGGCGACCAGATCGCGACGTCCATCGCCGTCGCCGTCGACCGCGATGCGGGCATAGGTGGACGGCATGAACTGGGTATGGCCGAAGGCGCCGGCCCACGAACCGGTCAGCCCTTCGGCACGCAGGTCACCGGCGTCGATCAGCCTGAGCAGGGCCAGCAGTTCACCGCGGAAGAAGGGCTGGCGACGGCCTTCGCAGGACAGCGTGGCCAGCGACTGCAGCAGCGGGCGCTTGCCGAACACGCGGCCGTAATCGCTCTCCACACCCCACACGGCGACGATGGTGGCGGCATCGACACCGTACTCGGCCGACACGCGGGCCAGCAGATCACGGTGCTCGACCAGACGGGCGCGTCCATCGTCGACGCGCTGGCTATCCACCAGGGCGGCCAGGTAATCCCACAGCGGGGTGGTGAACTCCGGCTGTGCATCGAGCAGGGGCAGCACGCTGGGATCCGGGGTAAGCCCGGCAGTGAGCACGTCGAAGCGCTCGGCATGGATGCCCTGCTTGCCGGCCTGCGCTTTGAGCGTGACCAGGCAGCTGGCAAACGCATCCGGCGCGGCCACCGCCAGCGACGGTGCGCCGAGCCACAGCCCGGTCAACAACAGGGGCAACCATCGCATTGGCGGAATCCTTGCAGCCAGTGGACCTGCATCATAGCGGCAATGCCGCGCGGATCAGGCCGGCTGCAGCAGGCGCAGGCCGAAGGCGGGATCGGTCGCGTTCCAGTGGGCGGTGACCCGCAGGCCCGCGGCAGCGGCCATCGCCGCGAACACCGCATCGGTGTACTTGTGGCTGTATTCGACGGTCATCGCTTCGCCTTCGGCGAACGCGAAGCTCTGCCCGTCCACCTGCACGCGCTGGTCGCGCTGGCTGACCAGTTCGGTTTCGATGCGCAGGCGCGGCACGCTGTAGCGGGCGCGGTGGCGGAAACCGTCCAGATCGAAATCGCTGCCGATGTCGCGATTGAGCCGGCGCAGCAGGTTCAGGGTGAAGTCGGCGGTGACGCCGGCGGCATCGTTGTAGGCAGCCTCGATCAGCCCCGCATCCTTGTGCAGGTCGATGCCGATCAGGGCCATGCCATCGGGCCCCATGGTCTGGCGCATCGCCTTCAACAGTGCGATGGCATCGTCATGGGCGAAGTTGCCCAGCGTCGAACCGGGGAAGAACACCAGGTGGCGTGCCGGCTCGCGCTGCGGTGACGGCAACTGCACCGGCTGGGTGAAATCCGCGCAGACCGGCAGCATTTCGATCTCCGGCAGCGAGGGGGCCAGCCGGGTGATGCTGTCCAGCAGCGCGGCGCGGGAGATCTCGATCGGGGTGTAGGCCACGGGGTCGCGCAGCGCATGCAGCAGCAGTTCGGTCTTGCGCCCGCTGCCGCTGCCCAGTTCGACCACATGCACGCGGGGCCCGACCACCTTGGCGATGTCGCGCGCGCACTCCTGCAGCAGCTGCAGCTCGGTGCGGGTCGGGTAGTACTCCGGCTGCTGGGTGATCTGCTCGAACAGCGCCGAGCCCTGCGCATCGTAGAAATACTTGGACGGCAGCTGCCGCGGCGTGGACGAGAGGCCGCGCAGGATGTCGGCGGTGATCTGATCACGGTCCGGCTGCAGATCGGTCAACGCCTCGAGTGCATCACGGACCGAACTCATGCGATGTCCCGGGCCAGGCGCAGGCCGGCGAACTGCCACCGGGCCGACGGTGCGAAGAAATTGCGGTAGCTGGCGCGCAGATGATCGGCCGGGGTGGCACAGCTGCCCCCGCGCAGCACCCACTGCCCGCACATGAACTTGCCGTTGTACTCGCCCAGGTTGCCCGGGAAGGTGCGGAAGCCCGGATATGGCCCGTAGGCGCTGCTGGTCCATTCCCAGACATCGCCGAACAATTGAACGATGTCGCCGTCCTCTTCGGCCCCACCGGGGTGGAACTGATCGGCATCGGCGAAGCGACCCCGCAGCGGGCGACCGGCGGTGGCCGCCTCCCATTCGAACTCGGTGGGCAGACGGGCCTCCTGCCAGCGCGCGTAGGCGTCGGCTTCGAAGTAACTGAGGTGGCAGACCGGTGCGTGCGGATCGAGCGGGCGCCAGCCCCCCAGGGTGAACTCGCGCTCCAGTGCGTCATCCCAGTACAGCGGATGCTGCCAATGCTGGTCCTGGCACAGCGTCCACCCTTCACTCATCCACCAGCGCGGCTCGCGGTAGCCACCGGCCTGCACGAACCGCCGGTACTCCTCATTGCTGACCGGGCGGTTGGCCAGCGCATGCGCCGGGACCAACGCGCGGTGTACAGGCGATTCGTTGTCATAGGCGAATGTGGGCTGGGTGGGCCAGACCGGCGCGCCGATCTCCACGATCCGCTCGGGACTGCTGAGCCACCGCAGCGGCAGCGCACGGGCCGGTGCCACCGCCAGATCCTCGCAGTAGGCCGGCTGCAGCGGGTTGGACCAGAACGCGTGCTTGATATCGGTCAGCAGCAGCTCCTGGTGCTGCTGCTCGTGATGCAGGCCGAGCAGCAGCTGATGCTGGGCCTGTTCGCTCAGGCTGCCGGCCTGCAGTGCGGTGATCACGCGCTGGTCGATCTCGGCGCGGAAATGCAGCACCTCATCCAGTGACGGGCGCGAGAGCAGCCCGCGCTGCGGACGCGCATGCGCCGGGCCGATGCTCTGGTAATAGCTGTTGAACAGGTAATGCCAGTCCGCATCGATCGGGGCGTAGCCGGGCCGGGTGGCCAGCACGAAGCGCTCGAAGAACCAGGTGGTGTGGGCCAGGTGCCATTTGGCCGGGCTGGCATCGGCCATGCTCTGCACCATGGCGTCCTCAGCGCTCAGCGGGGCGGCCAGCGCGACCGTGCGGGCGCGCACGCCAGCGTAACGGGCGGCCAGCGACGCGGGCGGGACGGCAATGAGCGGTGGTGCGGCAGCGACGGCGGTATTCATCGCGATCAGGATCGGCCAGCCGGGGTGAGTGTCACGTCATGGCAGGGCATCGCTGCGGTGACAGCGCTCAAGTTGAATACGCGCGGGCCGCTATCGGGGGAGACTCCCTGCCTGTGTTGTCCGGTTTGCACGCTGCAGCCACGGCGCGCCGGCCCACGACGTGGACCCCTTCTTGCGGACGCACCTGCTACGCCAGCCCAGCCACTATCTGTTCGTGCTGCCTGCCGTGCTGGTGGCCGTGGGCCTGTGGGGCGCCACGCCGGCGGCCGAGGTCGGCAATCCTGTGCACCGCCTGCTGCCGCTGGTGCTGGCCTGCCTGGGCATCGGGCTGGCGTTGATCTACGCCCGCGTGCGGGCGGTCTGTCTGATGCTGGCGGTCGCACTGGCCTTCGCGCTGCTGCACGGGGTGGTCGGTACGTTCCTGCGTGAGGGCGTGATCTCGGACCACACGCCGCTGATTTTTCATGCCGTGTCGTGGTGGTTGCCGCTGCTGTTCCTGGTGCATGGGCTGTGGCCCGAGCGCGGGCGGCTGCGCCAGGCCCTGCTGCTGCGCGGCGTGGTCAGCGGCACGGCGCTGGGGGTTTTCCTGCTGTTGGCCGCCCAGGGCCCGGACGGCATGCAGGCACTGCTGTCGGATCGACACCTGGCGTGGCTGCCGAGCGGCTGG
The DNA here is from genome assembly GCF_002205165.1 of Stenotrophomonas maltophilia. Taxonomy (GTDB): domain Bacteria; phylum Pseudomonadota; class Gammaproteobacteria; order Xanthomonadales; family Xanthomonadaceae; genus Stenotrophomonas; species Stenotrophomonas maltophilia_N. Next base: position 7,285 of record NZ_NIVS01000058.1, read on the forward strand.
AACGCGCTGGCGCAGCTGCCGGCGCTGTTGTTCATGGTGGCAACGCTCGCGCTGGGGGTACAGGCCTGGCACCAGCCGCGGCCGCTGCACACCGCCCTGCTGATCGCCCTGCTCTGCCTGTGGTGGATGCTGCCGCGGGTGTTCGTCTCGCCCGCGCTGCTGCCGGCGGTCAGCTGCATGGCGCTGCTGTTGATTGTTTCGGCGATGCTGCAGGAGGCCTTCCACATGGCCTTCCGCGATGAACTCACCGGGCTGCCCGGCCGCCGCGCATTCAACGAATGCCTGCAGCGGGTGGGGCCCACTTACACCATCGCGATGGTGGATGTGGATCACTTCAAGCGCTTCAACGATACCCACGGCCACGATGCCGGTGATGACGTGCTCAAGCTGGTGGCCGCGCGCCTGGCCGGGATCGGCGGCGGGGGCCGCGCGTTCCGCTACGGCGGCGAGGAATTCGCACTGGTGTTCCTGGATCGCCCAGCCCCGGCCTGTGTGGCGGCGGTGGAGGAGATCCGCGCGACGATCGAAGGCGCGCGGATGCACCTGCGCGACCGCGCCGCGCGCAGCCGCGACGATGCGGTGGGGCAGCTGCAGCGCGGACGCGGTGGCAGTGGCGCGGTGGTGCAGGTGACGGTGAGCATCGGCGTGGCCGACAGCCGGGTGGCTGACAGCCCGCAGGGCGTGATCAAAGCGGCCGACCAGGCCCTGTACGCGGCCAAGGACGCCGGCCGCAACTGTGTGCGCGCCCATGGCCAGCAGGGTGCCGTGGCGGTGCGCACGGCGGCGCTGGCTCAGGGCAGCGCGTCGAGATAGAACCAGCGGCCGTCTTCGCGCACGAAGCGGCTGTGCTCGCGCATTTTCACCGCGCTGCCGCCGCCGACCTTGTAGCGGGCCAGAAAAAGGACCTGGGCGTGGTCCGGATCTGACTGCGTGTGGGCCTGGATCGTCAGCCCCAGCCACTGGGTGCGCTGCCCGGGGGCTTCCTCCAGCGACAGCTCGGCCGGGCGCGTGGACGGGTGCCAGCTGGCCAGCAGGTACTCGGCCAGGTGGCGCACGTAAGCGCTGTAGCGCGAGCGCATCAGCGCTTCGGCATCCGGAGCGGGTGTGCCGGCGTGGTAGCAGCCGCAGCAGGTGCTGTAGGCCTGCGGGCGGCCGCAGGGACAGGGATCGGAGTTGGCGGTGGTCATGGGGGTATTGTCGCGCGATGACGGGGCGTATGCTGGCGCGCCTTCTGCCGCGATGTGCCGCCGTGCTTGAGCTGGTTCCCCCTGAGCTGTTGTGGTTGGTGGCGATCGCCTTCATCGCCGGCCTGGTCGATGCCGCCGTCGGTGGCGGTGGGCTGGTGCAGTTGCCCGGGTTGTTCACCGTCCTGCCGCAGCACACGCCGGCGATGCTGTTCGGCACCAACAAGTTCAGCTCGATGTTCGGCACGGCCGCCGCGGCATTCCGCTATGCGCGCAATGTGCGCTTCCCGTGGCGGCCGGTACTGTTCGCCGCGGGCACGGCCTTCGTGTTCTCCTTCGCCGGGGCCACGGCCGTCAGCCTGCTGCCCAAGGACGCGGTGCGCCCGCTGGTGCTGGTGCTGCTGGTGGCGATGCTCGGCTACACGCTGTGGAAGAAGGACTTCGGTGCCCTGCACCGCCCGCGCGAGATCGGCCGCAAGGAGCTGGTGACCGCACTGGCGATCGGTGCGGTGATCGGGTTCTACGACGGCTTCTTCGGGCCCGGCACCGGCAGCTTCCTGATCTTCCTGTTCGTGCGTTTCTTCGGGCTGGACTTCCTGCGCGCCTCGGCCGCCTCCAAGGTGGTGAACCTGGCGACCAACGTGGCGGCGATCTCGTTCTTCGTGCCGACCGGCAACATCCTGTGGCTGTTCGCGCTGCCGATGGCCGCGGCCAACATCATCGGCTCGGTGGTCGGCACGCGGATGGCCCTGCGCGGCGGCACGCCCTTCATCCGCAAGTTGTTCGTCGGCCTGGTGGTGGTGCTGATCGCCCGGATGGGCTGGGACACCTTCGCCGGCTGACAGGGCGGGCCAGCCCTGGGGCTGACCCGCCGATTGCTCAGCGCTTGGGCCTGGCCGGCTTCTTGGCGGCGGCCTTGGGGGCTGCTTTGCTGGCCACCTTGCTGGCGGCTTTCTTTGCCGGCGCCTTGGCCGCGGCTTTCTTCGGGCGCGATGCCGGTACCGGTGCGTCCAGCGTCGCTGTGGCGGCGTCGGCCTGCCCGGCGTGCGGTTCGGCGATCGCCGCGTCGGCCGCCATTTCGGGCACCTCGACCACGTCCGGCGCTGCGGTCACGGCCGCTGCCGGCGCCACCGCGGCCTCACCGCCGGCACGGGCGCGCTCGGGCAGCTTCAGGCGCTTGCCCTCGTCGTCGTACTCGATCAGCAGCACGCCGGAGTCGTGGCGACCACTGATCTCCACGAAGCAGGCGCCCCCGATGAACGGCTCCAGCGTCATCACCGACTTCAGCGGGGTGGCTACGACCATCTGGAACCCGAAGTTGTCGAAGATGTTCATCGCCAGCGCGGTGAACTCGTTGTCGGCCTTGTCGAAGGCTTCATCGAGCACCACCGCCGCGTAACTGGGCAGCTGGCCGTCGGCGCCGCCGAGCTGGTAGCGCAGCGCGGCCGCCAGACAGGTGGTGGCCAGCTTCTGGCGCTGGCCGCCGGACTTGCCTGCACCGCTGCGGTAGATCTCGACCTGCTGGCGAGTGGCGGCATCGAGTTCGACACCGACGAATTCAACATGCAGGCGCACGTCCAGCACCAGCTCGCGCCAGCGCTTGTCCTCGCCTTCCTGCGAGCCGAGCTTGGCGACCAGCTCACGCAGCACCGCGAACTGCGCTTCGGCCAGCTCGCGCTGCTCGGTCTGCTGCTGGGACAGCACGTCGCGCAGGCGCTGGTGGAAATCCAGCACCTCGGGCAGGCGGCGGTCGGTGAGTTCGATGGTCAGCAGGGTGCCGCGGTTGAACGGCACCTGCTCCAGCGAGGCATTGACTTCGTCCAGACGCTGGGCGATCGACTTGCGCGCCTCGGCGGTGTGGCGCTGCAGGGCCAGCAGGTTGTTCTTGCTCTGGCTCTGCAGCAGATCGAAAAAGCGTGCCTCGTGCTGCGGCAGGCCGTCGTTCTCCAGCCGCTGCAGGCGGGCCAGGAAGTCTTCGGCGCTGGACAGGCTGACGGTGAAGTCACCGCTGTCTTCCGGCCAGGCCTGGCAGTAGCGGCGGAAGCAGCCCAGCAGCAGGTTCTCCAGCCGGTTGTGTTCGGCCTGGGAGCCGCCGAGCTGTTCGTTGAGCGTGTTGCTGATCTGCCGGAAGTGGGCTTCCAGGTTCTCCAGGCTGAGCACGCCGAGCACTTTGAGGCGTTCGTCCAGGCCCTGTTGCTGCAGGGGCGTGACCACGCGCTTGGCCAACGGCGCGCACTGCTCATGCAGCCGCTCCAGGCGTTCGTGTTCACGGCCAAGCTGGCCGCGCTCCACGCGCACGTCTTCATAGGTGCGCTTGGCCTGGGCCACATCGGCCCGGGTCTTTTCGATCTGTTCGCCCAGCTTGCGCAGGTCGGCATTGCCTTCGCGCAGGTCGTGCAGGGCCTGGGCGATGTCGTCCAGGCGCTGCAACGGTGCGGCCACATCGATCTCGTCCCAGCCCAGCGTGCACAGCTGATGGCAGGCCAGACGCGCCTTGCCCTCGTGCTCGCGCTGCGCGCGCAGGCCGGCCACGTCGCTGTCGCAGGCGGCGATGCGCTGGGCCAGTTCTATCGCTTCGCGCTCGTACAGATCCAGCTTGTCGCGGTTGTTGAAGCCGAGCAGCCAGCGGCGGCGGTCGCTGATGTTATGGCGGTCGTCCTTTTCGAAGCGCTCGCCCGGGTGCTTGACCTGGCCTTCCTTGGTGATGCCGCGGTCGGTATCGCGCAGGTGGCGTGCATCCACGCATTCGTAATCGAAGCGCTTGCCCAGCTCGCGGCGCAGCCAACCGGCATAGCCATGCTCGCGCAGCACCAGCTTGTGCAGCAGCGAGCGTGCACCGGGCTCGCGGCCGTGCAGGGCATCGTCGTTGCGGCGCACGCGGTAATAGACCAGGCGGGTGCCGAGGTGAGTCTGGTTGATCCACTCCGAGACCTGGGCATGGTGACGCTCATCGACCAGCAGCGACTGCGCGAAGCCGTGCAGCACGCGCTCGATGGCGCCCTGCCACGCGGCGTCTTCGTCGCGGACCTGCAGCAGTTCGCCCACGAACGGCAGCGCCGCCTCGGGAATGCCGGTATCGCTGCTCAGGCGCGCGCGCAGCTGCTGCATCGGCGCGGGAATGCTGGACGGGGTGCGCTTGAGCGCTTCCAGTTCCGAACGCACCTCGGCGAAGCGGCGTTCGTCGTCGCGCTTGCCGCCCATGCGCTCGGCGATGGCTTCGTCCAGTTCCGCCGCAGCACGCTGGCCGTCGTCAAGGCGCGCCTGGGCGCGGGCCAGCTGTTCGGCGAACCCGTGCGCGGTCTCGGCCAGGGTTTCGCCGAGCTCACGGCTGGCGTGGTTGGCCTGGCTGCGCTTGGCCAGGCGGCGGTCGCGTTCCTGGGCCACACGGCCCTGCTCGCGCTCCAGCTCTTCGATGCGCTCGCCGCCCTGCTGGCGACGCTGCGCCTCCAGTTCGGCGAGGTGGCTTTCATGGTTCTCCAGCGCACTGCGGCGCTGGCCTTCTTCACCGGACAGACCGCGGTCGCGGGTGTCCAGTTCCAGCAGGCGCGCCTCCAGCAGGGCCAGGCGACGCTGCTCGCGCACGCCGTCGATGCCCAGCTTCATTTCGTCCAGGTCTTCGCGCTGGCGGCGCAGCGCCTGCAGATCGGCGTAATGCCCGCGTGCGGGCAGCAGGGTTTCGACCTGGCGGCGCGCGGTGACCACCGCCTGGTGGGCGCCATCGAGTTCGGCGAAATCATCGACCAGCCGCTCGGCGGCATCGAAGGTGCGCGGTGCGTCGAGCATGAAGTCGCGCAGGAACACGTTCAGATCGCCGAGGTTCTTCGCCGACTGCGTCTTGTGCAGCAGGCGCAGCGCCATCTCGTTCTCGATCCCGAGCACGTGGCGGAACCGTTCGGCGTAGCTGGCGAAGCTGTCGAAGTGATGTACATCGCCCAGGCGCTGCTTGAGCTTGCGCAGGTCCAGGTCGAAGCCGCCGAGGTCGCGCGCGATGTCGAAACTGCGCTCGGCGACCATGTAGTGCTTGCGCACATCGGCTGCGGCCGCGCCGTTGCCGGCGATCCAGAACAGGCGCACCAGGCTGACGATGCGGCCGTCATTGCTGCGGTATTCCAGCACCAGCGCGGTCCAGGTGGCGCCCTTGCGCAGGTACTGGGTGGCGATCTCGCCGGTGCCGCTGTCCTGCTGGTCGGCCCAGGCACCACGCACGTAGGAGACCAGGTTGCGGTCGCGGCCACTGCGTTCGGCTTCGCGCGCGGCGGCGTTGAAGTCGACCAGGGCCGGCGGTACCAGCAGCGCGGACATCGCATCGAGCAGCGTGGACTTGCCCGAGCCGGAGCGGCCGACGAACAGGAAGCCACGTTCGGCGATCGGCACTTCGGTCAGGCCGGAGAAGGTACCCCAGTTGTGGACCTGGAGGCGGCGCATGCGGAACTGCTGCGCGCGCGGGTCGGGCTGGTCGCCGGGGAACAGGGCGGGTGCGGGAATGTGGACGGTCATGGCAGGGCTAGCAATCCAGGCAGGGCAGCGGCGCGCGGGCGCGCGCTCAGGCGTCGAGGTCGGCCGGCGCTTCGCGCAGGCGGCGGTATACCTGGGCCAGGGCGGCGACATCTTCGGCGGAGAACATCAGTTTCAGTGCCGGCGAGACTTCATGACGCGCATCGTCACCGCCGAGGCGGGTGAGGATGTGGTTGTCCTTCATCTTCTGCACGGCACTGGCGACGCGGCGGTTGAAGCCGGCGCGGTCGGTGGACAGGTGGCGCTCGTACACGGCCAGTGCTTCGGCCAGTTCGCCATCCTCGACCACCGCGCGCACGCCGCGTGCATCGGCTTCGGCCAGCTGCTGGCGCAGGTGCAGCAGCAGCACCGAATCGATGAAGGTCAGCGGCGAGGTACGCAGCAGCACCGGCGCGTCGATATCTTCGGTGTCGGCCTGGCGGGTGAAGGCCACGCCGCTCTCGCGGTCCAGCACCAGCTCCAGGAACAGGTCCGAGAGCGCCGAGCGGATCGCCGCTTCACTGCGGATCAGCGCCGGCCACAGCTTGGCGTGCCGCAGCTGGTCGATGCTCGGGCCGATCAGCAGCTGGCACAGCGCGCGGCGCCCATCCAGCGGCAGCCGGCCGGTGTCGCCCATGTAGTACACGTCATTGCTGCGACGCAGGACGGGCGTGACCACGACGGGTTCGTCGTCGTGCTCGTCGGCGCCGCCGTCGATCGGGGTGTCGGTGGATTGGTCATGCCAGCTCATGGCGTTTCTCCTGGGTGAACCAGATCAGCGGAATGCGGGCGCGACGCCATTGGCCATCGCCGCCGCGCCATTGCGCGATCTCCTGTTGATCGGTGGCAACCTCGCCGTGGCGGGTGCCAAGAGAGAGGTAACCGATGATGCTGCCCAGCCCCTGCGGGGCCTCGCGGTGTTCAAGTACCTGGGCGATCGACAGCCGCGGCTGCTCGCCGAGCAGATCGTGCAGATCGCGGCGCAGGGTGCGGAAGTCGATTTCCGAGGCGGCCACCAGATCGCCGACGCTCTCCAGCGAGATCGCAGCGGTGTCGTTGCGCAGGACGCTGCCATCGACCTGCGCCTGGCGCGGGTCGTGCAGTTTCCACTGCGACAGCGAGCGCAGGCGGCTGGTGGTCAGCTGCAGGTCGCGGCCGATGCTGCGCTGGGCCGGGATGTGGTCGCGCAGGCCCAGCGCCTCGCCCTGGGCCTGCTTGAGCAGCTGGTTGAGGCGGCGCTGTTCCAGATAGCCGCGGCTCTGCACGAAACCGCGCAGGCTGCGCGCGAAGTGCTGCAGCACATCGTGGACCTGGCTGCCGCGCTCGAGCATGGTGGTGGTGAAGCCGCGCAGGAAGGTGCGTTCGGTGCGGTCCAGCTTGCGGGCGAAGCCGCGTGCGAGCACGGTCTCCAGCGCGGCGTCGAGCTGGGCGCTCTGTTCGGCATCGTTGAGCAGGCGCCAGAACGCGTCGAAGCTGCGCCCGGCATCGCTGTCGCCGATCACGTCCACGCCTTCGAACAGCTTGGACAGCACGTCGCCGCGCTCGCCTTCGTCATCGATGATGCGTTCGCGGAATTCGCGGTTGAGACGTTCGAAATCGTCGCGCACGCGGCGGAAATCTTCGGTCAGTTCGTCGGCCAGGCCGATGATCTGGCGGGTCCGTTCCAGCGCGCGCTTGCCATCCAGCGAGGACACCTTGCCGCCGCTGACGCGGGCGATCTCGGCATCGATGCGGTCGCGCTCGTCGCGCAGCGCGGACAGGCGTGCGTCCGGATTGGATTCGGTCAGCGCGGCCAGCTGCGAGAGCTGCTCGATCACCAGTGCCAGGCGGCTCTCGGTGGCGGCGGCGCGCGCCTGCTCCAGGCTGTCGGCGAAGCGGATCGCCTGCGCGGCCTGGGTGGACAGTTCGTACTGCTCCTGGTCGGCACCTTCAGGCAGGCGGCGTTCCAGCCAGCCCTGGGCCAGCCAGTGGGCGATGTAGGCCTGCGCGGTGCGCGGCAGCTCGCGCGAGAGTTCATCGGCCTTCAGATCATCCAGCGCGCGCTGCAGGCGTTCGTGCAGCACCGCGGTGGACAGGGTGCGCTCGTCCTGCATCAGCAGGCTCTGCAGCAGGCCGATGATCTCCGGCGCGTGGTCGGCCGCCAGCAGCTTCCACTGCGACTGTTCGCGCAGGTGGCGATAACGGGTAATGCGCTCGCGATGCTTCATTCGAGACCGGATACGGGAAGACGGGCCGCGCGGGTCGCAGCGGCCGGGAGGGAAACGGGACGCGCACGCGCCCACAGGGCCGGGCCGAAGCCCGGCACCTGCCGGCCGCGCGCGACAGCGCGGGGAATCAGCGCTTGCCGCCCACTTCGATGAAACGCAGGAACTCGGCGCGGGTGCGCGCGTCCTCGCGGAAGCTGCCCAGCATCTTGGAGGTGACCATGCTGACGCCGCGCTTGTGGATGCCGCGGGTGGTCATGCACTCGTGCGCACCTTCCACCACCACACCCACGCCGACCGGCTGCAGGACGTCCTGGATGCACTGGGCGATCTGCGCGGTCATCTTTTCCTGGACCTGGAAGCGGCGTGCGTACGCCTCGACCACGCGGGCCAGCTTGCTGATGCCCACCACCTTGCCGGCCGGCAGATAGCCAACGTGCACGCGGCCGATGATCGGCGCCATGTGGTGTTCGCAGTGGCTTTCGTACTCGATGTCGCGCAGCACGATCAGTTCGTCGTAGCCGGCCACTTCCTCGAAGGTCCGCTCCATGTAGGCGCGCGGGTCATCGCGGTAGCCGCTGAACCAGTCGCCATAGGCTTCGGCGACGCGGCGCGGGGTATCCAGCAGGCCTTCACGGGTCGGATCTTCACCGGCCCAGCGCAGCAGGGTGCGCACCGCCGATTCGGCCTCGGCCTGGGTGACGGGGTTGGCGTCGTTGTCTTGCTTGCTCATTACATACAGCACCCGAAGGGGGGCGAGCATCGTACCCGACAGACCCCTCGGGCGTCCTGCGCCGGGAGGCGCGGGCCGGATCGGGCCACGCGTTCATTGGGCCGCGGTTGTGCCACGGGTATTGATAGGAGACGAATTAGTAGTATCCTATCTATTCTGATGAACCGATCCCTCGACGAACGCACCCAGCTGCAGATGCAGCTCAGTTCCGGCCTGCTCTATGCAGGGCGGCAGTGGCAGCGCCTGGCCGACCAGGCCCTGGGCAGCTACGGCATCTCGGCCGCCTGCACCATGCCGCTGCTGATGATCGGGCGCGCCGGCGGCGGTATCCGCCAGGTGGCGCTGGCTCACCAGCTGGGCATGGAAGGGCCCTCGCTGGTGCGCCTGCTGGACAAGCTGGCCGCCAGCGACCTGGTCCGCCGCGAATGCGACGCCAGCGACCGCCGCGCCAACCTGCTGTGGCTGACCGACAAGGGCGAGGCGCTGGTCAGCGAGCTGGAAACCCAGCTGATCGGCCTGCGCCAGGATGTGTTCGGCGAGCTGTCCATGGATGAACTGCGCACCGTGCTGAAGCTGTGGCAGCTGCTGGCCGATGCTGCCGACCGCGTGACGTAAGCCTGTTCCCCCGTTGTACCGCCCGGTGTCGTCCCTCGACGCCGGGCGATCCCCTTTCCGCTCCCCTGTGAATCCTTTGCCTCGATGTACGGTGAATTCAGTCTCTATGGTGTGTTCGTCCCGACCCTGCTCGGGCTGATGCTGCTTGCCTACCTGCTCAAGAGCGGGTTGCGCGTGGTCCTGCAGCGCACCGGCGCCTACCGCCACATCTGGCACCCCGCCCTGTTCAACCTGGCCGTGTACGTGATCGTGCTCGGCGGGTTGTTTTCCCTGATGCGTTGGATGCAATCGTGAACAAGATCCTCAAGCAGACATTCCCGGTCGTGTTGACCGTCGTGGCCGTGGTGGCCGCCGTACTGGTGCTGCGCCACCTGTGGGCGTACTACATGGACGAACCGTGGACGCGCGATGCGCATGTCAGCGCCGACGTGGTGCAGGTCGCGCCGGACGTGTCCGGGCTGGTGGAAGCGGTGAAGGTCGCCGACAACCAGCCGGTCAAGCGCGGTGAGGTGCTGTTCGTGGTCGACCGCGCGCGCTATGAGATCGCACTGGAGCAGGCCCAGGCCGCCTTGGGCGAGCGCCGCGCCACGCTGGACCAGTTGCGCCGCGAGATCGCGCGCGACCGCAGCCTGCAGGATCTGGTCGCTGCCGAGGACGCCGAAGTGCGCCGCGCCAAGCTGCTCGCCGCCCAGGCCTCGATGGCCACCGCACAGGCCGCGGTCGACCTCGCCAAGCTCAACCTGGCGCGCACCGAAGTGCGCAGCCCGAGCGATGGCCACGTCAACGACCGCACCGTGCGTGCCGGTGACTACGTGACCGCCGGGCGCCCGGTGATGGCCGTGCTCGATACCGGCTCGTTCCGCGTGGATGGCTACTTCGAGGAAACCCGCCTGCAGGGCGTGCATGCCGGCCAGAAGGTCGACATCCGCCTGATGGGCGAAGCGCAGCCGTTGCAGGGCCACGTGCAGAGCATCGCCGCCGGCATCGAAGACCGTTACCGCAGCGAAGGCAGCAGCCTGCTGCCGAACGTCACCCCGGCCTTCGACTGGGTTCGGCTGGCGCAGCGCATCCCGGTACGCATCCATATCGACCGCGTGCCGGCCGGCGTGAACCTGATCGCCGGGCGGACCGCCACCGTCACCATCCAGCCGGACACCGCCCCGGCCACGCCGGTGCAACCGGCACGGACGGCCCTGTGAACCGCCCGGCGCTGCACCGCATCGCGCTGGGGCTGGCGCTGACCACGCTGGCCGCCTGCCGCACGGTCGGCCCGGACTACGCCGTGCCGGCCGGGTCCGCCTTCCAGCGGCCGGAGGCGAATGCCGCCTTCCTCGACACCGGCAACCCGCAGGTCGCCGCCGGCGCCGCGCTGCCCGCACGCTGGTGGGAGCTGTACCAGGACGACACCCTCAACGCGCTGGTGCAGCAGGCGCTGCGCGACAACGTCGAACTGAAGGTCGCCGATGCCAACCTGCGCCGCGCCGCCGCCGTGTACGAACAGGCGCTGGATGCCGGTGGCGTGGAGTACGAGGCCGAGGCCGGCGTGAGCCGCGCGCAGCTGTCGGCCGAATCGTTCCTGCTGGAACACGAACTGCCGCCGATCAACCTGGCCGACGGCAAGTTCGCGGTCTCCTATCAGTTCGATCTGTTCGGCAAGCTCAAGCGCGCCTCCGAGGCCGCGCATGCCGACGAGCAGGCCACTGCCGCCGCAATGGACCTGGCGCGCGTATCGCTGGTGGCGCAGGTGGCCGGCAGCTATGTCGACATCTGCCACGCCAACCACGAACTGCATGTGGCCGAGCACTCGCTGCAACTGCAGCAGCGCAGCCGCGAGGTCACCCAGCGCTTGATCACGGCCGGCCGCGGCACCCCGCCCGAGCTGGCCCGCGCCAACGCCCAGGTGGCGATGCTGCAGGCCGCATTGCCGCCGCTGCGCGCGCACCGCCAGGCCTCCGAATACCAGTTGGCGGCCCTGCTCGGCCGCACCCCGGGGCAACTGCCCGACGGCGTGAGCGACTGCAGCCAGGCCCCGACCCTGGCCCAGGCGCTGCCGATCGGCGATGGCCGCGCGCTGCTGCAGCGTCGCCCGGACATCCGCCAGGCCGAGCGCAAGCTCGCTGCCGCCACGGCGCGGATCGGCGTGGCCACCGCCGAGCTCTACCCGGACATCCGCCTCGGTGCCTCGGTGGGCGCCGCCGGCCTGCTGGAAGACTTCGGCACGCCGCTGACCCAGCAGTGGTCGATCGGCCCGCTGATCTCCTGGACGCTGCCCTCCTCCGGCACGCATGCCCGCATCCACGCCACCGAAGCCGGTGCCGATGCCACGCTGGCCGAGTTCGACCACAGCGTGCTGCAGGCCCTGCGTGAAACCCAGACCGCGCTGAGCCGCTATGCGCAGGACCTGCAGCGCCTGCAGTTCCTGCAGCAGGCGCAGCAGCAGGCCGATCTGGCCGCCAGCCAGAACCGTCGCCTCTACCAGGGCGGGCGCACGCCTTACCTGGCCAGCTTGGACGCGGACCGCAGCCTGGCCAGCGCCGATGCGACGCTTGCAGAGGCGCAGGCGCAGGTCTCGCGCGACCAGATCCAGTTGTTCCTGGTGCTCGGCGGCGGCTGGAATGCCGACGCCGTAGCCACCGGCACGGCCGCGAGGTAAGCCATGCTGCTGCTGGACAGACAGGCCTGGGTGTTCTCGGTCAAAACCTTCCTGGCGGCGCTGGCAGCGCTGTATATCGGGCTGGCCGGCAATCTCTCGCGCCCGTACTGGGCGATGGCCACGGTCTACATCGTGACCCAGCCGATGCTGGGTCCGACCCGCGCCAAGGGCGCCTACCGCATCCTCGGCACGCTTATCGCCGGCGCGGCCACGCTGTGGATGCTGCCGCACCTGGTGGAAACCCCGCTGCTGCTGAGCGCGGCGATGTCGCTGTGGCTGTCCACGTGTCTGTTCATCGCCCTGCTCAACCGTGGTCCGCGCGGCTATGCGTTCCTGCTGGCCGGGTACACCACCGCCTTCATCGGCTTCCCGGCGGTGACTTCGCCGGACACCATCTTCGACACCGTGGTGGCGCGCAGCGAAGAGATCATCCTGGGCACGGTGGTGGCGGTGCTGTTCGCCTCGCTGTTCTTCCCCGCCTCGGTGCGCCCGATGCTGCGCTCGCGGATCGGCAGCTGGATGGGCGATGCCGCCGACTGGTGCCGGCAGATCCTCTCGCGCGGCCACGCGCATGGACCGCGCAACCGCCTGGCGGCCGATCTGGTCCAGTTCGAAGCGCTGATCGAGTTCATGCGTCGCGACGATCCGCGCCACGCCGGTGCGGCGGTCTCGATGGAGCGGCTGCGCGAGCGCATGTTGCTGATGCTGCCGGTGCTGTCCTCTATCGCGGACCGGTTGGGTGCGCTGCGCGCGGGTGGCCGCGCGCTGCCGCCCGGTCTGGAGCCCCTGATCGCCGATCTGGCGCAGTGGCTGGAGCAGCCCGGCCGCTCCAGTGCCAGCGCCTACGCCACGCTGCGCGCGCGCATCGTCGCGCTCAAGCCGGCGGTGGATGGCGAGCTGGATCATCTGCTGCTGGTGACCCTGCTGCTGCGCCTGGAAGAACTGGTGGACCTCTGGCAGGACTGCACCACCCTGCACGCCGCCATCGATGCCGGCACCGCGCCGAGCGCTACCGCGCACTACCGCGTGCGCACCCAGCGCGTGGACCACGTGCGCCACGTGGACTACGGCATGGCGCTGTTCTCCGCGGCCAGTGCCGGCGTGGCGCTGATGACGTACTGCGTGCTGTGGATCGGGCTGGGCTGGGAAGGCGGTGGCAACGGCGCAATGATGGCCGCGGTGGCCGCCGCGTTCTTCGCCGCGCAGGATGATCCCGCACCGAGCATGCTGTCCTTCCTGCTCTGGGCCATCGTGGCCAGCCTGGTGGCCGGCGTGTACCTGTTCGGAATCTTCCCGGCCGTGCACGACTTCGGCAGCCTGGCCCTGGTGCTGGCGGTGATCTTCCTGCCGCTGGGCCTGCTGCTGCATCGGCCCAAGACCGCGTTGATCGGCCTGCCGCTGACGGTGAATCTGGTGGCGCTGCTGAACGTGCAGAACACCTACAGCGCCAACATCCAGAGCTTCATCAACTCGGCCGTGGCGATGTTCATCGGGATCGGCTTTGCGGTGGTGATGACCCGCCTGTTCCGCTCGGTGGGTGCCGAGTGGACCGCGCGCCGGCTGGTGCGCCAGGGCTGGAATACGCTGGCCGACGCGGCCGAGGGCCGTGGCCAACAGGATCGCCAGCAGTTCGCCGCGCGCATGCTCGATCTGCTCGGCCTGCTCGCACCGCGCCTGGCGGCCACCCCGGAAGGCAGCGACATCGCCTCGGTGGACATGCTCACCGAGGCGCGGATCGGCCTGAACATCCTGCAGCTGCGCCGCTCCCGGCACGGCCTGCCGGCGGCCAGCGTGGCCGCGATCGACGCGATATTGGACGAGGTGGCAGCGCATTATCGGGCGCAGGCGGCGCGTCGGCGTCCCCTGCCCGCTCCCACCGGGCTGCAGGCCCGGCTGGAGGCCTCGCTCAAGCGCGTGCAGACCGTGGAGGCCGGCAAGGCCCGCGATGAGGCCCTGATGGGCCTGATCGGGCTGCGCTATACCCTGTTCCCCGAGGCGCCGGTGGTCGATACCCCTGCCGAGACCCCCGCAACGGCACCCGGCCTGCCCGCGCCGCGCTGAACCGGCCCGGGTGCGGGCCGGCCGGTCCGCGCCGATCAGGGCTATCCTGACGCATGCATTTGCGCATGGATCAAGGTGATTCCCGATGAGTTACGACCTGATGGTGTTCGACCCCGCCGTCGCCCCGCGCGAGGCCGAGGCCTTCCTGCAGTGGTACGACGCGCAGACCGAGTGGAACGAGACGCACGACTACGACGATCCGAAGGTGTCGGTGCCGGCACTGCAGGCATTCTTCGCCGCGTTGGCCGAGCATTACCCGCCGATGGATGGCCCGCTGTCCGATGAGGAAGACGACCGCCCGGAAGTGACCGACTACAGCATCGGCCAGCACGTGGTCTACGCCTCGTTCGATGACGAGGTGGCCGAGAACGCGCATGGCCTGGTGCAGGTGCTGGCCAACACCCACCAGCTGGGCTTCTTCGATGTCAGCGGCGACGGTGCCATCGTCTTCCCCGATGGCACCGTGGTGATTCCGGAGTAAGACCGGACGCGGGGCTAGAACAGCTGCCCCTGGGCCGGCGCCGTCACGACGGCGTCGGCCACTGCGTTCCCTTGGGCGCCCTGCAGGCGTGCGGCCAGGCCCGACAGGCGGCTGGCATGCCGCGCCAATGCGGCCTCCAGCACCTCCGCGCTGCCCAGCACATGCAGCGCCTGCCGCGCACGGGTCATGCCCGTATAGATCAGTTCGCGCGACAGCACGCGGTTGTCGCGTCGCGGCAGCTGCAGCCAGACCTCATCGAACTCCGAGCCCTGCGCCTTGTGCACGGTCATCGCGAACGCGCTTTCGTGCGCCGGCAATGCCCCCGGGTGGAAGCCACGTGGTTGATCCGGCGTTTCGCCGGGGAACCACGCGGTCACGCTGCCGTGGCGATCGATCAGGCAGATGCCGATGTCGCCGTTGAACAGGCGGTGCCGGTAGCTGTTCTCGGTGATCAGCAGCAACCGGCCGTGGAAATAGCCCGGCGCCATGCCGGGCCGTGGCACGCCGGCCAGCAGTGCTTCGATGCGCGCGTTGAGCCCGCGTGCACCCTGTGGGCCTTCGCGCACGGCGGTGAGCAGGCGGATGCGGCCGGCATTGGCCAGCGCAACGCTAGGGTCGGCGGCTTCGCCGAGGCCACGCCAATGCCCGAGCAGCTGCTCGCGATGGTGCTGCAGCGGATCGCTCTGGTCCTCGTGGAACTGCACGCCGGCCAGCGTGCCTGCGCGCAGCAGGGCCAGTGCCGTCGCACTGTTGCCGTCGCGCACGGCGTGCGCCAGCGGCGCCAGATCGAGCGCGTCGGTCTGCCGGTAACCGCGCTGCAGCTGCACGCGGCGGCCAGCGAACCGGCGCGGCGGCGCCAGCGGCTGCAGCGCGTCGGGCGCGAGCAGCGCGCGCAAGGCCTGGGCATCGTCGGCCTGGGTGCCCAGGCCATCGCCACTGGCGCGCAGGATGGCACTGAGCACATCGCCCGCTTCCACCGAGGGCAGCTGGTCCGGATCGCCGAGCAGCACCAGCCGGCTGCCATCGGCGACGGCCTCGACCAGCTTGGTCATCAGCGGCAGGTCGATCATCGAGGCTTCGTCCACCACCACCACGTCATACGGCAGCGGGTTGTCGGCGTGATGGCGGAAGCGCGGCGAATCGGGGATCACCCCGAGCAGGCGATGCAGGGTGGTGCCGGTGCTCGGCATCGCATCGCACAGCGCCGGCGCGATACCGACCAGGCGCAGCCGCTGCACGGCCAGGCGCAGGCTCTCGGCCATGCGCTCGGCGGCGCGGCCGGTGGGGGCAGCCAGTGCCACCCGCGGCAGGGGCTGGTCAGCCTGCACCGCCTGTGCGGCGAGGAGCACCAGCAGCCGCGCGATGGTGGTGGTCTTGCCGGTACCGGGGCCGCCGGTCACCAGCACCAGCGGATGGCGCAGGGCGACGGCCGCGGCGCGGGCCTGATGATCGATCCCGTCGCGGGCCTGCGGGAACAGCTGGCCGAACAGCGCGGCCAAGGTACCCGGATCGGCACCGGGCAGCGCATGCGCGGCGATCCGCTGCAGACCGTGCGCCAGCCGACGTTCGTATTCGCGATAGCGACGCAGATAGAGCAGCCCGTTCTCCAGCACCAGCGGTGCATCGCCGGAGACCGCGTCATCCGCGCCGGGCAACTCCACCCACGGCGACGCCTGCAGCTGCGCCAACCACGCGTCGGGTGCCGGCCAGTCGACATCAGCCTCGATCAAGCGCTGCGGCTGGGTCGGATCCAGACCGGCGTGCCCGTCCGAAACCGCCAGCGACGCCAGTGCGGCCCCGACCAGCACCGCCTCGGGCGTATCGGGACGCAGCCGGCGCAGGCTCTGCGCCAGGGCATGGTCGAGCGTGCGCAGTACCTTGCCACGGTACAGCGTGGTGAGCAGGCTCATGCCTCCCCCCGTGCGCGCGCGGCCATGCGTGCCTGGGCGTGTTCGCCGCCGGCGAACAGGGCATCCAGGGCGTCGACCAGGGCCGGATCGAAGCGATGCGCATACAGGCCCGGACTGTCGTCGCGGCCAGCATCCAGGCCGCGGCAGAACAGGTAGCGGATGCCGCCCATGTCGCGCGCGTAGTCGTACTGCGCGCCCAGACGGAAGCGCAGCCAGCGGTGCAGCGCGACCGTGTAGATCAGCGCCTGCAGGTCGTATTCGCTGTGCTGCATGGCGCTGGCCAGCCGGCCCGCGTCGTAGCCGGGCAGGCGATTGGATTTGTAGTCGAGCACGTACCAGCGGTCCGCACGCACGTAGGTGAGGTCGATCTTGCCGGTCATCAGGCCCTCCAGCCGCCGGCGGGTGCCGAAGCCATGGCGGTCGCGCACCAGTCCATGCGCGTGCAGCAGGGTCAACAGGGCCGGAACGGCGGTCGGCTGCATCGCGAAGTGGAATTCGATCTCGGCACGGCGCGCATCGGCCGGCAGATCGTGCAGTGCGCCGCCTTCCGGGAGGGGCACGGTCAGGGTCTGGCCAACCAGCCCGGTCAGCATGGCCACGCCATCGTCCAAGTCCGGCTCGGCATAGCCTTCGGCGCGCAGCGAGGCACGCAGGACCTCGGCTTCCCCGCCGGGGGCGGGCTGGCCGGCCTGCCAGCCGCCCCACAGCGCGAAATCGGTGTTTTCCAGCGCATCGTGCAGCACGTTGCCGAAGCGGCTGCCCATGAAGCGCGGGTCGCTCTCTTCGCTGGCCACGGCCGGTTGTTCGGCTTCCAGGGTGAGGTCCACGCCGGCCGGTTCGTCGGCCGCAGGGGCCGGCACGTCGGTGGCGGCGGCGTCGGTGTCGTGCCCCGCATCGGCATGCGCCAGCTGGGTGAAGCTGTACACCCACCAGTCGTGCGGCACGCGCCGGGTCAGCGCGCGGACCGGCGGCAGTTCGCCGTCGCGCTCGAACGCGAGCTGCGCCGGGCGGGCGTCCACCGGACCGTCGATCACGGCAATATCCGGATGGTCACGCAGGGCCGCCAGGTTCGACAACATCGGTGCCAGGCGGGTCTTCGCCAACCCGGCCAGATCACCGGCGGCGATCCACAGCGCATGCTCGGCGCGGGTCAGCCCGACGTAGAGCAGGCGCGCATCCTCGGCGTCCTGTTCCTGCGTGCTGCGCGTGCTGGCCGCATTCCAGCTCTCGTCCTTGTCCAGTTTCCAGTGCAACTCGCGGCGGCCGTTGGCGTACACCGTGCAGTGGGCCTCGGTGTTGGGCGCGCCGCCCCCGATGCCCACGAACGGCAGGAACACCAGCGGGTACTCCAGCCCCTTGCTCTTGTGCAGGGTGATGATCTGCACGCGGCGCGCATCCGATTCCAGGCGCAGCAGCTGCTGTTCGTCGTTCTGGTCGGCATGCGCCATCTGCACCTGCAGCCAGTCGAGCAGGCCGTGCATGCCCAGCGTCTGCCCGGCCGCCTGCTGCAGCAGTTCGCCCAGCTGCAGGTAATTGGTCAGGCGGCGCTCGCCATCCAGCAGGCCCAGCAGGCGCTCGGCATGTTCGGCGCAGAGATCGGCGATCACCGCGAACGGGCCGCCGCGCTGCCAGCGCTCACGCCATTCCAGCAGCCGCACCTGGAACGAGCGCTGCGCATCCCCTTCGCGCTCCAGCGCATCGATCGCCCCGGCGTCTTCGCCGAGCAGCACGGTCGACAGCGCGGCGCGCAGCCGTCCTTCATCGGCCGGCTGCAGCAGCGCCAGCAACAGCAGACGCAGGTCGTGCGCTTCGGGCGTGGCATACAGGCTCTGCTTGCCTGCGGCGACGGCGGGAATCCCCACCGCACCGAGCGCCTGCTGGATGCGCGTGGCCTCCTTGTGCGAGCGCACCAGCACCGCGATGTCGCCGGGTTGTACGGGCACGTCGCGCAGCAGCGCGCGCCCTTGCCGGGCTTCGCTGAGTATCTGGTGGATCGCGGCCACACAGGCATCACTGGCCTGCTGCCGCGACGGATCGGCCTTGAGGTCGCCGCCCTCGGTGTTGTGCAGCACGCGCACGGTCAGGCCAGGCGCGGGGATCCCGTCGCGCAGGAAATCCGCATCCACGCGGGTGCTGCCGGGGTGCACCGGTTCGAAGGCGATGTCGGCTTCGAGGAAGGCGCGCTCACCGGCGTTGGCGTACAGCGCTTCGATCGCGTGCAGCACCGCCGGACGCGAACGGAAGTTGAGGTCCAGTGCGGGCGCTGCGTCGGCTTCGCGCTTGGCCTTGAGGTAGGTGTGGATATCGCCGCCGCGGAAACCGTAGATCGCCTGCTTGGGGTCGCCGATCAGGAACAGCGCCGGTGCCAGGCCGGCCTCGCGGGTCTCCTGCGAATCGCCGAACACGCGCTGGAAGATGACCCACTGGCGGTCGTCGGTATCCTGGAACTCGTCCACCAGCGCGATCGCATACTGCGCGCGCAGCTGCTGCACCAGGGTGGCGCGGTGCGGGCCGTCCAGGGCATCGGCGACGCCATCGATCAGGTCATCGTAGGTCTGCACGCGGCCGATCCGCTTGAGCTCGGCCAGGCGTGCACGCGCCTCATCGCGCAGGTCATGCAGGAACGCGGTGGCCTGCTGGCGCAGCCACTGCTCGCGCGCGTCGGCGGCGTGCCACCAGCGCTGCAGTGCATCGAACAGCGGCGAGACCGGGCACTGGCCGTCCATGCCGTCCTTGCAGAAGGCCAGCAGCTGCACTGGCAGCAGCTTGCCCAAGTGGCTCTTGTCGCCGCGCGGCCAGTGCTGCGCGCTGCGGCCGACAAAAAGCTCACCGAAGGCCTTGTCGAAGCTGGGCCGTTTGGCACGGCGACCGTCGAAGATCTTGCGATCGAAGGCGACGGCGATCTGCGCCTGCGCGTCTTCCGCGTGGGTTTCGATCGCCTCGGCCAGCGCGGCCGCGGCGAGCCGCAGCTGCGGCGCGGGATCATCGAAGATGTGGGTTGGCCGCGCTGGCAGCAGCGGCAATGGCTTGATCAGGGTGGAGAGATCACCGGCCAGCGCCTCGGGCGCGGACCACAGCCAGGTCAGCGCATCGACCGTGGCCGGGTCGTTGGCGTGCACGCGCCACAGGTCGGCGGCAAGCTCTTCGTGCAGCTCGCGCTCGCTCGGCAGCAGGGTCGGCGGATCGAAGGTGTGTCCGCTCTCCAGCGCATGTTCGCGCAGCACGCGGGTGCAGAAGCCGTGGATGGTGAAGATCGAGGCGAGGTCGATCTCGTCGGCAGCGGTCTGCAGCCGGCGCGCCAGCGCGGCCGGTGTTTCTTCGCCGAGGGCGAGCTGGCGGTGCAGGATCACCCGGGTCAACGCGACCTCCGGGCTGTCCTGTTCGCCCGGCGCGCGCTCCACCAGTTGCGCGGCCAAGGCCAGGCGCTCGCGGATGCGCTTGCGCAGTTCCTGCGTGGCGGCATCGGTGAAGGTGACGGCCAGGATCTGGCCGATGCGCCAGCCCTTCTCCACCACCAGCCGGGTGAACAGCGTGGCCAGGGTGAAGGTCTTGCCGGTGCCGGCGCTGGCCTCGATCAGGCGCACGCCGTCCAGCGGCAGCGCCAGGTAGGGATCGGTCAGCAGGTCGTGGTCGGTCATCGCAGAGCTCCTTGCTCGTCGAAGCCCGGGAACACCCGGCCTTCGCGCACCGCGGTGAACACCACGAAGCTGTTTTGCAGCAGTTGCCGGTAACTGTCGGCACTGGCGAAGGGGTCGTGGCCGCGCAGCGCGAGCTGGTAGCCGGCGCCGGTGGACTCGCCCCAGGTGCGGTCGCTGCCGTGCCATTTGGCGCGGCCCTCGGCTTCGCGCTTGGCTTCGGCTGCGGTGTACAGCACCCAGCCGGTGGAAGGGCCGTACAGCAATGGCGCGCGCAGACCTTCGGCGCGCAACTGCAGCAGGCGACGCAGCACTTCGCGCGCACGTTCGGCCTCCAGCGGCGGCAGCGTGTGCGGGCCCAGCCCGTCATCGCCGGCGTCGTGGAACTGCACCAGCGGGAGTGCATCGCCGGCGGCATTGGCCAGCAGCCAGTCCAGGCCCTGGCGGATCGCGGCGCGGCCATTGAGCGGGCCCGGGCGCAGGCGGACCAGACCGTGCGGATGCAATCCGTCCACGCGGCCGTGCAGGCGCAGCCCGTCGATATCCACCTCGTAGCGGCGGCTGTCGACCGCGGTACCGGCCTGCCACTGGGCCAAGGCCTGGGCGTAGGGCTCGGTCTGTGCCTGCAGCAGCGCGAACTGCCGTTCGCCCAGTGCGCCGGAGGGCAGCAGCGCCCGCGCACGCAGCCGCGGGTACAGCGGCGCGGCGTCCTCACCGAGGGTCGCCTCGATCACCGCCTGCTGCAGCAGCACGGTGTCACCGCCGCGCGCGGCCATCACCAGCGGCTCGACGTCGTCGGCGTTGTCCACGTCATCGGGCAGGCGCAGACCGAGCCGTTGCGAGAGGAACTGGCTGGCCGGATCGGTGAGGAAGCGGCGCAGTGCATCCACGCTCAGCTCCGGCTCGGCAGCGCCGCTGTCCATCGGCGGCAGCGGCGTGGTGAACCACGGCGCCAGCGCGCGACGCGCACCGCCGAGCGAGCCGGCGGCCGGGTGCCATTGCCGGCGATAGCTGAAACGCCGTGGCTCCTCGCCCCCGCCGAACGCGGCCGGAGCGAACGGCTGCAGCGAATGCCGCACGGTCATCCTGCGCGCCGCCGCCGGGGGATCCAGGTGGTACTCGGCCGCGGCATCGATCAGCTCACTCACCAGCACCGAGGGCTCGCGCACGCTGCCGTCGCGCGGATCCGCGCCCAGGTAACTCAGGTAGAACACATCCTGGGCCGAGGCGAACAGCTGCAGGAACAGGAAGCGGTCATCCTCGCGCAGCGAGCGGTCGCCATGCCGGCGTTGGTCGGTGCCCAGTTCGGCCGTGAGCTGGTTGAGGCCCGCCGCCGGGTCGCGACGCGGGAAGTCGCCATCGTTCAAGCCAAGCACGCAGATCACCCGGAACGGCAGCAGGCGCATCGGCACCATCCGCCCGAAGCTGACGCCGCCGGTCAACAGCGGTGCACGCGTATCGGCCTGGGCAAGCACGCCGGCGAAATGGGCGCGCAGCACCTCCGGCGGCACGTCGCCTTCAAAGCCGGCGGTCTCCGCATCGCGGGCGAACTCGTTGATCAGTTTGCGCAGGCGCTCCAGCGCGCGCTGGCTGTTGGCGGCCTGCGGCGGCGTCGGCAGCAGTGCATCAAGCAGCCCCAGCAGGCGCTTCCGCCACTCGCCGGGGGACATCGCTTCGCCCAACGCCTTCTGGTAGCGCGCCAGCACGCGCAGCAGGCCGAGCAGGCGGTCCAGCGCATCCAGCGCACTGCCTTCCAGCTCCGGCCATGGCGCGACCCCCGCGATATCGCCGTCGCTGCCGCTGGCATGACCCAGCAGCAGGCGGTCCAGCGCGAACTGCCAGGTAAACGCATCATCGACAGGCGCCTGATGCTGGCCGCGATGCGTGGCGTCCAGGCCCCAGCGCGCGCCGGCCGCCTGCAGCCAGTCGTGAAGGCGGTCGAACGCGGCCGCATCGAGCCCGGCCGCTTCGGCCAGCGGCGCGCTGGCCAGCAGGTCGAGCACTTCGTTCAAGCCGAAGCGCGAGACCGGCAACCCCAGCAGGTGCACGAACACATCGGCCAACGGCTCACCGGCCAGCGGGCTGGTGTCGGCCAGCGCATAGGGAATGTGCTCCTCGCCGCCGCTGCGGCCGCCGAACACGGCTTCCAGGTACGGCACGTAAGGATCGATGTCCGGTGCCAGCACCGCGATGTCGCGTGCCTGCAGCGGCGGATCGAAGCGCGGATCCTGCAGCAGGCCGCGCAGCTGGTCATGCAGCACCTGCAGTTCGCGCAGGCGGGTGTGGCAGGCATGCACCTGCAGGCTGGGGTCGTCGTAGCGCAGGCCGTCGCGCAGCTCGCCGGCCGGCTGCCCACGGCGGTGGAACAGGTCGCGCTGCAAGCGGTGCAGCAGGCTGTCGGACAAGCCGCCCTCGGCCATGTCCGCACGCGCGTCCTCTTCGGGATCGTCGTAGGCGGCGATCTCACCGGAGGGGTGCACGACCTCGTAGCTGCCCAGCACCGCCATGAAATCGCGACCCGCCGCGCCCCAGGCCTGCAGCAGACGGTTCTCGCCCGCGGCCTCACCGAACGGATCGGGCGCGCCACTGCGCAGCTTCTCGCCCAGGGTCTGCAGATCGCCCCAATACGCCTGGGTCGGCGTCGGCAGATAGAAGTGCATCGTGCCGACCCGCGCCTGGGTGGCCATCACCCGCAGCACGTCCGGGGAGATGTTGAGGGTGGCGAAGGCGAACACGCGCGCCGGCAGACCCTGCGGCAGCGGCCGGCCGGCACCCTCGAAGCGGGCCAGATAGGCATCGATGCGGCGGGCGCGGTACTGCTCGCCGCCGGCGATGCGTCGCCACAGGATCGCCTGCGGGTCGTTCGGCGATGCGCCGGCTTCCCAGCGAAGCAGCCAATCGCGACGCCAGGCCTGGTACTTCTCGAAGACCGAGGCCAGCTCGGCCGCCAGTGCCCACGGCTTGAGCGGATCGGCCGCGGACAGGTACGCCTGCAGAGCGGCCATCGGCGGCTGCGCCATCAACGCCGGGTCGCGCAGGGCGGCGTACAACCGCCAGCGCAGGCCCTCGGCGTTGAGATCGCCCTGTTCGCCGGGCACGTTGGCATTGAGGGCGCGGGCGACCAGCTCACCCGGCGTGAGGAACTCCAGGTTGGCGGCAATGCCATACTCGGCCGCCAGGGTCGACTGCAGCCAGCGGCGCATCGCGACCTGCGGGATCAGCACCACCTCCGGCACCAGGATCGATTGGCCCGGCACCGGCGTGCGCAGCGTCGTGGCCAACAGGGCGGCCAGCACATCGAGCGAGTTGGAGTGGTACAGGCGGAAGTCTGAAGCAGCGTCGGTCATCGCAGGAGTGTGCCGCAGCCGGCGCACGAACGCAGCGCTGGTGACTGTCTGGAAAAGAAAAAGGCGCTGGCCGATACCGGCCCGACACGCTGTGTTGCAGGCGACGGCATGCCCACCGCGGCACTGCCCTCACCCGCCCGTGCGACAATACTGCACGGTCCAGTTCGGTTATGTTCAGCCGTTCACCACGATCTTACAACGTTGGAATTTTGTTAATGGCGCCCATGACGGTTTCCGAAGAGAGTCTGGTGCAGTTGTCCAACGTCCGCATCGACCGCGGCGGGCGTACGATCCTGCGCGACGTTTCGCTGACCGTTCCGCGCGGCAGCATCACCGCCGTGCTCGGCCCGTCGGGCAGTGGCAAGTCCACGCTGCTGGCCGCGCTGACCGGTGAGCTGCGCCCGGTGGCCGGCGAGGTCACCCTGTTCGGCCAGCCCATCCCGACCGGCGCACGCGCGCTGTTGGAGATGCGCAAGAGCGTGGGCGTTCTGCTGCAGGGCAATGGCCTGCTGACCGATCTGACCGTGGCCGAGAACGTGGCCCTGCCGCTGCGTACCCACACCCGCCTGCCGAAGCCCGTCTTGCGCCGCCTGGTGCAGATGAAGCTACACGCGGTGGGCCTGCTGGCCGCCGCCGATGCCTGGCCGCGCGAGCTGTCCGGCGGCATGGCGCGCCGTGTCGCGCTGGCCCGCGCGCTGGCCCTGGACCCGCCGCTGATGATCTACGACGAGCCGCTGACCGGGCTGGACCCGATCGCCTCGGGCGTGATCATGAGCCTGATCCAGCGCCTCAACCACAGCCTGGGGTTGACCAGCATCATCGTCAGCCACCACGTGCACGAGACCCTGCCGATCTGCGACCAGGTGATCGCGATCGCCAACGGCGGCATCGTGTTCCAGGGCAGCCCGGCCGCGCTCGAATCCAGCCAGGACCCGCTGCTGCGGCAGTTCCTGCACGGTGAGCCGGACGGCCCGATCCCCTTCGATGCCGCACCACGTGCGAGGGTTGCCTGATGCCGTTCGTTGACGCCACCCGCTCGCTCGGTCGCGCCGGCCTGTTCTCGCTGACGGTGCTGCGCGGCTCGCTGCCGACCGCCGATTTCCTGGCCGAACTGACCCGCGAGATCTACAAGATCGGCGCACGATCGCTGCCGATCATCGCGGTGGGCGGCGCATTCGTCGGCCTGGTGCTGACGCTGCAGGGCTACCGGACGCTGACCACCTTCGGCGCCGCCGATGCCTTGTCCACCCTGCTCGGCCTGTCGCTGTACCGCGAACTGGCGCCGGTGCTGACCGCACTGCTGTTCATCGGCCGCGCCGGCAGCTCGATCGCCGCCGAACTGGGCCTGATGCGGGCCACCGACCAGATCAAGGCGCTGGAGCTGATGGCGATCGACCCGGTCGCCAAGGTCGTCGCCCCGCGCTTCTGGGCGGCGGTACTGACCGTGCCGCTGCTGACCGGCATCTTCTGCTCGCTGGCGATCAGTGCCAGCTATTTCGAGGCCGTGCATGTGCTCGGCCTGGACAACGGGGTGTTCTGGTCGGCGCTGAGCAACAGCGTGGACTTCTGGGACGATTTCGGCGTGGCGATGCTCAAGTCGGCGATCTTCGGCGGCACCGCGGCCCTGGTCGCGTCCTATGTCGGCTTCCATGCCGAACCCACCATCGAAGGCACCTCGGTCGCCACCACGCGTGCGGTGGTCAACGCCTCGCTGCTGGTGCTGGTCTTCAACTTCGTGCTGTCCGCCATGATGTTCCAGTAGGTACCGACCGTTGGTCGGTACGGCCGTTGTCCCTGGCCAACACCCCGCTTGAGTACGCAAAGACTTCCCGCCCGGACACCTGTCCAGGCACCTGACAAAGAACAGTGAGATATCCCATGGCCATCCGCGGTCCCAGACTCGAATTTTCCGTCGGCGCGTTCCTGCTGCTGGCGCTGGCCTCGCTGCTGGTGCTGGCCGTGGCCTCCACCAATCAACGGTGGGGCACCGGCGGCAGCGGCTACGAACTGAAGGCGCGTTTCACCCAGATCGGCCAGCTGCGCAAACAGGCACCGGTCAAGATCGGCGGCGTGACGATCGGCCAGGTCTCGGGCATCGAACTGGATCCGCAGAAGTTCGATTCGATCGTGACCCTCAAGCTCGACGGCAAGTTCAAGGATCTGCCCGCCGATACGTCGGCCGGCATCTTCACCAGCGGTTTGCTCGGCGAGAGCTATATCGGACTGCAGCCGGGCGGAGATCCGGACGTACTCAAGTCCGGCGACGAGATCGTCTTCACCCAGCCGGCGGTGGACCTGCTCCAGCTGGTCGGCAAGTACATGTTCAGCGGTCCGGCCAACACCGGTGGCGCTGACTCCCATGATGGCAACGGCGCGCCCGCGCCTGCAACGGAACCGCAACCATGAAAAAGACCCTGATCCCGGCGCTGCTGGCCTCGGCCCTGCTCGCCGCCACGCCCTCGCTCTCCTTCGCCCAGGCCGCTCCGGCGGCCGCCGCCGCCCAGCAGGGCCAGGCCAGCAAGGCCGTGATGGACGCCAGCACCCGCATCCTGACCTCGCTGCAGCAGCGCCGCACCGAGTTCCGGGCCAACCCGGCCGTGCTGCGTGACTTCATCAACAGCGAGCTCAACAAGACCTTCGACCGCGATTACGCCGCCCGCCTGGTGCTGGGCGTGCACGGCCGCGGCGCCTCGGATGCCGACGTCAAGCTGTTCGCCGATGCGATGGCCGACAATCTGATGCAGCGCTATGGTTCGGCCCTGCTCGAGATCCAGGGCAAGCCGACCTTCCGCCTGAAGAGCGAGTCGCCGCTGCCGGGCAACCGTGGCGTGCGAGTCTCCACCGAGCTGATCCGCGCCGGCAATGAGCCGACCCCGGTCGACTACCTGATGCGCAACGTCAACGGCCAGTGGAAGATCTTCGATGTAATGATCGAAGGCATCTCCTACGTGCAGACCTTCAAGACCCAGTTCGACGCCCCGCTGCGCCAGAAGTCGATCCAGCAGGTGGCCACCGAACTGCGCAACGGCAGCATGCAGGCCGGGCAGGCCCCGCGTGGCAAGTAACAGCGCCAGCGTGCAGCGCAACGGCACCTCGCTGGTGTTCAGCGGGGTGCTCGACCGCGCGGCGGTGACGGCCCTGTGGCCCTCGCTGACCGCGCTGGACGGTGTGCAGCAGTTGGATCTGGCGGCGGTGAGCAAGCTGGACAGCGCCGGGCTGGCGCTGCTGGCCGAGCTGGCCGCGCGCCTGCGTGCAACCGGGACCCTGCCGACGATCGTCGGCAGCCCGGACGGTTTCACCGACCTCAGTGCCGCCTACCGGCTGGCACCCACCCTGGATTTCCATGCCCTTTCTGCGGCGAGCTGACATGAACGTCATACGCACCCTCCCCCTCCTCGTGCTGGCGCTGGCCTTGAGCGCCTGTGCCGGCAAACCCGCACGCGACAGCGCACCGGTCAGCGTCGAGGTCGCCCCTGCGGCGGCACCGGCGACCGATGTGGCCGATGCGCCTGCGGTACCGGCCGATGCGGTCGTCGACACCGCCGCCCCGGCACCCCAGGGCAGCACCGATACGGCCGCCGCGCCGGTCACCGGTGGCACCGCGCCGACCAATGCCGAGGACGACTTCGCCGCGCTGTACGGCGGTCCGGCCCCGACCGCGGACGGCACCGAGCCCAGCCGCACCCCGTACGATCCGTGGGAACCGTTCAACCGCAAGGTGCACAGCTTCAACAACGTGGTCGACCGGGCGGTCGCACGCCCGCTGGCGGTGGCCTACACCAACGTGGTGCCGCGCTTCGCCCGCACTGGCGTGAGCAACTTCTTCAGCAACCTGCGCGCCCCGGTGACGATCACCAACCAGCTGCTGCAGGGCCGTCCGGATGATGCCTGGGACAGCCTGGGCCGCTTCCTGATGAATTCCACGCTGGGTATCGGCGGTCTGTTCGATCCGGCCAGCAAGGCGATGGTCCCGCACCGCAAGGAAGACTTCGGTCAGACCCTGGGCACCTGGGGCTGGCGCCGTTCGCGTTACGTGGAACTGCCCTTCTTCGGCCCGCGTACCGTGCGCGATGTGTTCGGCCTGGCCGGCGACATGCCGCTCTCGCCGATCCGCACGATCGAAGAGGACAAGGTCCGCATCGGCCTGCAGGGGCTGCAGCTGGTGGACACGCGTTCGCAGCTGCTGGCGGTGGACGACATGCGCGCCAACGCCGTGGACGAGTACTCGCTGGTCCGCGATGCCTGGCTGCAGCGCCGCAACTACCAGATCGAGAACGACCTGCGCGGCAAGCATGCGCGCGGCAAGGACGATACGGACGCGCCGATTCCGGTCGATGCGATGCCGATGCCAAGCTGGGGCAACTGAGCCCGGACGAAAAAAGCCCCGCCGAAGCGGGGCTTTTTTTTGTTCCAGGCGCAGCCGATCAGGCCGCCAGCGCGGCGTCGATCGCAGCCACCAGGCGGGCGTCATCGGCCGGCACGTCCGGGGCGAAGCGCGCGATCACCTGGCCATCGCGGCCGATCAGGAACTTCTCGAAGTTCCACAGCACGCCCGGGGCGGCGTTGACCACCAGCTCGGGGTACTTGGCCACCGCGCCCTGCAGCTTTTCACGCATCGGGCCTTCGCCGGTGGCGGCCGGCTGCGCGGCGGTCAGCTGCTGGTACAGCGGGTGGGTGTCCTCACCGGCGACGCTGATCTTGGCGAACATCGGGAAGCTGACGTTGTATTCCAGCTGGCAGAACTGCTGGATGTCCGCTTCACTGCCCGGCTCCTGGGCCAGGAAGTTGTTGGCCGGGAAGCCCAGCACTTCCAGGCCGGCGGCCTGCTTGTCGGCGTACAGCGCCTGCAGGCCTTCGTACTGGGGGGTCAGGCCGCACTTGGAAGCGACGTTGACCACCAGCAGCACCTTGCCGCGGTAATCGGCCAACGAGGTCGGCTGGCCTTCGATGGTGGTGACGGGAATGTCGTAGACGGTCTGGCTCACTGCAGATTCCTTGCGTTGGATCAGGGGAGGCACAGCATAGCCGTGCCGTGGGGAGGTCAGTCGACGCAGATCGTGCCCAGGGTCACGCCGCCATCGATGCGCTGGCGGCAGCCGAAGTTCTGGCTGACATCACGCTGGCAGACGCCACGCGCAGCCGTTCCCGGTGCGGCATCGCCGGTCGCCAGGCACTGGCCACTGCAGTCGGCCTTGGCGCTGCAGACCTTGCCGGCATCGGCGTAGGGCACCACGCACTGCACGCGCTGCAGGCGACCCAGCGGCTGCAGGCTGCCACCGGCGGCGGTGCATTCGGCGGCGCTCGGCGTGGCGGGCGTGGCCGCGGTGGTATCGGCAGGCGGTGTGCTGCTGCACCCGGCCAGGGCGAACAGGAGGGACAGCATCAGAGTCAGACGCATGGGCGGTTCCTTGAAAGGTTGAAGACGGCAGGGAAAAGACGTGCCGCGCAGCATGCGCGATCACCTGCATGCACGGCGTCGGCGTTCACTCCTGCGCGGTGCTGGTCTCGTCGCCGGCCACGTCCTCGTCCTCGCCGCTCATGTCGCCGAGCAGGTCCTGGGTCTGTTCGCTGCCCAGCGTTTCCACGCTGCGCAGGCGGCGCTCGATGGTGCGGGTCTTGCGGCTGGCCTCGCCGAGGCTGCGGCCGACCGTACTGATCTGCTTCTCGGCCTTTTCCAGGATGCCGGCGAACTTGCCGAACTCGCTCTTGACCGCACCGAGCAGGCCCCACACTTCACTGGAGCGTTGTTCGATGGCCAGCGTGCGGAAGCCCATCTGCAGGCTGTTGAGCAGCGCGGTGACCGTGGTCGGGCCGGCCACCACCACGCGGTGGTCGCGCTGCAGCAGATCGATCAGGCCGGGGCGGCGGATCACTTCGGCGTACAGGCTTTCGGTGGGCAGGAACATCACCGCGAAATCGGTGGTGTGCGGCGGGGCGATGTACTTGTCGCAGATCGATTTGGCCTGGATGCGGATCGCGCGCTCCAGCTGCGCTCCCTGCACGCGCACCCCCTCGACATCGCCCTGTTCCTGCGCATCGAGCAGGCGCTCGTAATCTTCGCGCGGGAACTTGGAATCGATCGGCAGCCAGACCGGCGTGTCTTCGTGGCCGCGACCGGGCAGGCGCACCGCGATATCGACGATCTCGTTGCTGTCCGGGCGCACTTTGACGCCGCGCGCGTACTGCTCCTGGGTGAGCGTCTGCTCGAGGATGTTGTCCAGCTGCACTTCGCCCCAGCTGCCGCGGTTCTTGACGTTGGTCAGCACGCGCTTGAGGTCGCCCACGCCGGTGGCCAGCTGCTGCATTTCGCCGAGGCCGCGCTGGACCTGCTCCAGGCGCTCGGAGACCAGCTGGAACGAAGCCCCCAGGCGGGTTTCCAGCGTGGTCTGCAGCTTCTCGTCGACGGTCACGCGCATCTGGTCGAGCTTTTCGGCGTTGTCGCTCTGCAGGCTCTTGAGCTGCTGCTCCAGCGTGGCGCGCATCTCACCGATGCGCTGCTCGTTGCGCTGGGTCATCTCCTGCAGGCGCAGGCCCAGTGATTCGGCCAGGCGCTGCTGCGACTGCCCGGTTTCCTCACGGCCCAACCGTGCGTCATCGGCCAGGGCCTGGCGCAGCGCGGCCATGTGGCTGTCGGTGCGCGTGGTCAGTTCCACCAGCTGCTGGCCGAACGCTTCGATGCGCGCCTGCTGCTGTTGCCCGAACGCTTCCAGCTGCGCGCGCACTTCCTGCATGCGCAGCGCCAGCAGGTCGCCGGTGCGCTGCTGGCTGAGCGTGCTTTCCTCGCGGGCCTTGCGCGCGTCTTCGCCGAGCGCATCGCGCAGCAGGTCCAGGCGCTGGTCGGTACGGGTGGACAGATCGGTCAGCGCGCGCGCGAAGCTTTCCAGCCGGGCATCCTGCTGGCGGCCCAGGCCTTCGAGCTGCTCGCGCAGTTCGCTGCGGCCGATCCGCGCTTCCTCGCGCAGGGTCTGTTCGAGGTCGCCATGGCCGGAACGCCGCAGCAGCGCGAGCAGCTGCAGCACGAGGACGGCACAAACCAGGCCGCCGAGAATGAGGAATTCGGTTTGCATGCGGCAAGTGTAGGCCGCGGCGGTCTCATTGGCTGCGCCGGCGTGCGGCCGCGGACCGCTTACAGGTGGGTGAACACCTGGTCCTTGGGCAGGCGCGACTTGGGCAGGTCGGCATTGAAGTTGGCCTCGCTGCCGTAGCCCAGCGCCACCAGCACCACGCTGGTCAAACCGCGCTCGCCCAGGCCCAGTTCGGCATCCAGCACCGCCGCATCGAAGCCTTCCATCGGGGTGGCGTCGATGCCGTGCACGCCGGCGGCCAGCAGCAAGGTGCCAAGCGCCAGGTAGGTCTGCTTCTGCATCCAGTGCTGCACGTCACCCAGCGTGTGGCGGTGCAGATCCACGTAGTGGTGCAGCGCCCCGCGCTGGCCTTCGCGCGCCTCGGGGGTCGGGTAGCGGCCGTCCGCGGTTTCCTGCTCGATCACCTGCGCCAGGTACGCATCATCGATGCCGGTGCGGGTGGCGAACACGATCACGTGCGAGGCATCGGTGATCTTGGCAGTGTTGTAGGGCTGGTCCGGCCGGGTGGCGCGCGCGATGCGGGCACGCGCTTGGTCAGTGCCGGCCACCAGGAAATGCCAGGGCTGGGAGTTCACCGAGGACGGCGCGTGGTGCAGCACGTCGAGCAGGTCGTGCAGCACCGCCGGCGGCAGCTTGCGGGCCGGATCGTAGGCCTTGGTGGTATGGCGGCGGCGAGCCACGGGGGCGAGGGTCATGTACGGGTAATCCATGGGGGATGGGAGGCTCAGAAACCTTCAAGCACGAGCTTGCCGCGGGCGCGGTGGCTTTCGATCAGGGCATGCGCCTGGCGCAGGTTGGCGGCGTTGATGCGGCCGTAGTGCTCGCCCAGCGTGGTGCGCAGCACGCCGGCATCGATCAGCGCGGCAACGCGTTCGAGCAACTCATGCTGGCGCTGCACGTCGGGGGTGTTGAAGCTGGAGCGGGTGAACATCGATTCCCAGTGCAGCGACAAGCTCTTGCGCTTGAGCGCCATCACATCGAGCTGGCCGGGATCGTCGATCAGTGCCAGCTGACCCTGCGGGGCGAGCACGGCGACGATCTGGTCATAGTGCTGGTCGGTATGGGTCAGGCTGGCGACGTGGCTGACCTCGGCGATGTCCAGGCGCTGCAGGCCTCCGCTCAGTGGCTGGGTGTGGTCGATCACGTGGTGCGCGCCCAGTGCATAGACCCAGTCCTGGGTATCCGGGCGCGAGGCGGTGCCGATCACGGTCAGGCGGGTGAGCTGGCGGGCCAGCTGGACCAGGATCGAGCCGACGCCACCGGCGGCCCCGATCACCAGCAGGGTCTGGCCCTCGCCACCGTTCTCCGGAATGCGCAGGCGGTCGAACAGCAGCTCCCAGGCGGTGATCGCGGTCAGCGGCAAGGCGGCCGCGGCGGCGTCATCCAGGCTGGCCGGCTTGTGGCCGACGATGCGCTCGTCCACCAGCTGGTACTCGGCATTGCTGCCGGCGCGGCCGATCGCACCCGCGTAGAAGACCGCATCGCCGGGCTGGAACAGCGTCACCTCCTCGCCCACCGCATCCACGATGCCGACCGCGTCGAAACCCAGCACGCGCGGCTCGGTGACCGCCACGCCGTTGCGGACCTTGGTATCGACCGGGTTCACCGAGATCGCACGGACTTCCACCCGCAGGTCGCGCGGGCCGGGCGTGGGGATCGGCAGGGTGATGTCCACCAGCGCGGCGGGGTCGCTGATCGGCAGGCCATGTTGGGTATAGGCGACGGCTTTCATCGGGGGAGATCCGTTGGGGAAGACCGACAGCCTGCGCTTCACGGGCGGGTGGAGAAAGGCGCAAAATCGGGCAGCACTTTCACTGCTGGAATGAAAATGGTCCGGTTCGACGATCTCGCCCTGTTCGTCCGCACTGCCGCGCTGGGCAGCTTCTCCAACGCCGCGCGCGAGGCCGATCTGCTGCCCGGCCAGGTCGCGGCGGCGGTGGCCCGGCTGGAACGCGAGCTGGACCTGCGCCTGTTCGTGCGCTCCACCCGCAGCCTGCGCCTGACCGCCGAGGGCGCGCTGTACCTGCCCTATGCCCAGGAGGTGCTGGCCGCCCTGCGCGAGGGCGAGGCCCGGGTGCGTGGCGAGGATGCCGAACTGCGCGGCACGCTGCAGGTGGCGGCGCCGTCGGACCTGGGCCGCAATCTGCTGCTGCCCTGGCTGACCGAGTTCCGCGCCGCGCACCCCAAGCTGCAGCTGCGCCTGCAGCTGTCCGACCAGGTCGCCGATGTGTTCCGCGATCCGGTCGACATCGCGTTCCGCCTGGGCCGGTTCGACAACGCCAGCTATGTCGCCCTGCCATTGTTGCCCGGCAATCGCCGGGTGCTGGCCGCCTCACCGGACTATCTGGCCCGGCACGGCACGCCGGACAGCCTGGACGCGCTGAAGGAGCACCACTGCCTGCTCTACCAGCTGGCCGGGCGCGCGTATGACCGCTGGAGTTTCGAGGCCGATGGCCGGCGCACGGTGATCCCGGTGCGCGGCAACATGGTCTGCGACGATGCCGACGTGGTCCGGCGGTGGGCGGTGGCAGGGGAAGGCATCGTGTTCAAGTCGTGGCTGGATATCTGCGCCGATGTGCAGGCCGGGCGCCTGCAGGTGCTGCTGGACGGGGCAGGCGACAGCCTGCCGTTGAACCTGGTGTGCCCGCACCGCAAGCAGTTCTCCCCGGCGATCCGGCAACTGCATGCGATGTTCGCGCAACGGCTGCAGCCGCTGCTCGCCGGGTTGCCGGCCAGCGCGCGCTGACGCTATCGCCCGGGGCGCGGCTGCCGGACAATGCCTCTCCCCCCGTTGTCGAGTCGCCGCCATGCCGTGGATGGGCATCCAGGATCTGTGGACCTTTATCGCTGCCGTGCTGGTGTTCCTGGCCCTGCCGGGCCCGGGCACGTTCACCCTGCTCACCGCCACGGGCCGCGGCGGTGTCCGTGGTGGTTACACGGCACTGTTCGGCCTGCTGCTGGGCGACCAGATCCTGATGTGGCTGGCGGTGGCCGGGGTGGCCGCGCTGCTCAAGGCCAACCCCCTCGTCTTCCACGCGGTGCAGTACCTCGGCGCGGCCTACCTGGTGTGGATCGGCATCGGCCTGCTGCGCCAGCCGCGCGCCCAGGGCGAGGAAGGCGGCATCCGGCTCAAGCCCGGTCACTACTTCCGCCAGGCGGTGCTGATCAACCTGCTCAACCCGAAGGCGATCATTTTCTACATGGCCTTCCTGCCGTTGTTCATCGACCCGGCACGGCACCAGGGCGTGGTGACGTTCGCGACCATGGCGCTGATCATCTTCGTCATGGGGCTGGCGTACTGCTCGGTGCTGATCGGGGTGGGCAACCTGGCGCGCCGTCGGATTCTCCAGCACCCGCGGGTCGGGCTTTGGCTGCGGCGGGTGGCGGGGGTGTTCCTGGTCGGGTTCGGTGTGCGCCTGGGCGTGAGCGGCTGAGGCCTTGCAGGCGCGGTCCGGGTCACCGCGACCGCGCGGGTCGTGTTCGGCCGCAGATAGTCTGCGTCATGGCGACGGCCGCGTTTCATTCAAACCTTGAGATTCCCTCGCCTGCCGGAGCGGTGTTCAATCGGCAGCATCGCCCTGTCGCGAGGATCCGATGCCCGCCCCGATCTACTTCGTGCAGCACTTGCGCGGCCATGACGAGCGCCTGCTCGGCATGCACACCCGCCGCATCGATCTGGCCCACCCGGCCGTCACCCGCATCCTCGCCGGCCTCCATCCGGTGGACCGGGTCGATCTGCTCGCCTGCCTGTTCGACTGCCAGGCCAGCCTGGTGCGCGGCCTGCGTGATCGCATCGCGCAGGCCGAAGCCGCCGCACAGGGCTGGCGGGTGTTCGATGCGCGGGGCGTGCTGTGCTGCAAGCGCTTCCCCAGCGATGCGCAGGTGATCTATCCACAGGGTCATCCACTGCCGGGCGAGTGGGCGGGCGCGTTGCTTCCCGGCATGCGCTGAGCCGGCGCCGTCAGCGCCGCATCGCCTCGCGCAGGAAGTCGATGAACACCCGCAGCTTGGGCGCCATCTGTTCGCGCGCGGGGTAATAGAGGTGGAACCCGGCAAACGGCTGCTGCCAGTCCTGCAGCACGCACTTCAGGCGGCCGGCCGCCACATCGCCGGCGTACAGCGCCTCGAACCCCTGGGCCAGCCCCAGGCCCTTGCGGACCGCCGCCTGGATCAGGCCGGCGTCGTTGAACACCAACCGGCCGGCGACCTCGACCTCGAAGTCGCGGCCGTCGCCGGTGAACTCCCACGCCATCCGCCGGCCCGTGCTGAGCCGGTGCACGATGCACTCGTGCGCGACCAGATCGCCCGGGGTCGCGGGCACGCCGTGCGTGGCCAGATACGCCGGCGTGGCCACCACCACCTGGCGTTCCAGCGGCCCGATCGGCACCGCGATCATGCCGCGGGCCAGGCTTTCGCCCAGGCGGATGCCGGCGTCGAAGCCGCCGGCGACCAGGTCGGTCAGCGCGGTTTCCACGAACAGCTCCACCTCGATCTGTGGATAACGCGCCAGGAAGCCGGGCAGGTGCGGCAGCACCAGCAGTTCGGCGGCGATCCGGGGCACGTTGATGCGCAGCTTGCCGGCGGGAACGTCGCGCTGCTGGTCCAGCTCCTCGAAAGCGGCATCGATGCGCGCCAGGCCCTCGCGCACCTGCGCCAGGAAGCGCGCGCCCTGCTCGGTCAGGCCGACCCGGCGCGTGGTCCGCTGCAGCAGCCGAACGCCGAGGTGGGCCTCCAGCGCGCGCACCGTCTGCGAAAGCGCCGAGGGCGACACGCCCAGCGCATCGGCGGCCCGGGTGAAGCTGGCATGCTGCGCGACGCGGGCGAAGGCGACGACGGCGGGCAGCGGGTGTGGGGCACTCATTGTGAAGTCTGGCTTCAAGGACGATGCAGTGGCAGCCAGTTTATCCACATAGTGGGAAGGAGGAGGATGCGCCTGTCCCCCTTCCCCCTGGAGTACCGCATGCAGACCCGCACCCTTGGCCGCACCGGCCCCACCGTTTCCGCACTCGGCCTGGGCTGCATGGGCATGAGCGCCTTCTATGGCGGCCGCGGCAGCGATGCCGAGTCCATCGCGGTCATCCACCGCGCGCTGGAACGCGGCGTCACCCTGCTCGACACCGCCGACATGTACGGCCCGCACACCAACGAGGTGCTGGTCGGCAAGGCGATCGCCGACCGCCGCGACCAGGTGTTCCTGGCGACCAAGTTCGGGATCAAGCTGGAGCCGAGCGACACCGCCGCGCGCAGCGTCGATGGCCGCCCCGAGTACGTGATCGCCGCCTGCGAGGCCAGCCTGCAGCGGCTGGGCGTGGACCACATCGACCTGTATTACCAGCACCGCGTGGACGCCACGGTGCCGATCGAGGACACGGTGGGCGCAATGGCGCGCCTGGTCGAGCAGGGCAAGGTGCGCTTCCTGGGCCTGTCCGAAGCGTCGGCCGGCACGATCCGCCGCGCCCACGCGGTGCACCCGATCACCGCAGTGCAGACCGAGTACTCGCTGTGGTCGCGCGATCCGGAAGACAACGGCGTGCTGGCGACCGTGCGCGAGCTCGGCATCGGCTTCGTGCCGTACTCACCGCTGGGGCGCGGCTTCCTGACCGGCGCGATCCGCAGCCCGGCCGATTTCGATGCCGATGACTATCGCCGCCAATCGCCGCGCTTTCAGGGCGAGAACTTCGACCGCAACCTGGCCCTGGTCGAGGCGGTCACCGCAATGGCCACCACCAAGGGCGTGAGCCCCGGGCAGCTGGCCCTGGCGTGGGTGCTGGCACAGGGCGAGGACCTGGTACCGATCCCGGGCACCAAGCGCCTGGCCTATCTGGAAGAGAACCTGGGCGCGCTGCAGGTGCAGCTCAGCGCCGACGAGCTGGCCCACATCAACGCCCTCTTCCCGGCCAATGCCGCCGCCGGCCCGCGCTATGCCCCCGCGGCGATGGCGACGTTGAACCGCTGAGGTCCACCGGCCGGATCGCGGGGCTCGATCCGGCCGATGCTGCAAGCAGCGTGCGCGGCAGCCAGACCGCCGGCCTTTATGCCGGTTTCGTCACCTTCGCCCCAGTCATGGGGACCGTGCAGCCGCTTACGACGCTTGGCAGTAGTAATGCTGCGCCGCGTTCGGTAAAACTCGCAGACTTGTCGTTCACAGTCATCCACCGCGAGGCCCCATGTCATTGCTCCGGCGCAAGTCCCTAGACACTGTCACCGTCCATGAAGCCGGCAGGCAATTGATCCCGACCCTGAGTTGGCCGCACCTGATCGCGCTGGGCATCGGCGCGATCGTCGGCACCGGCATCTACACCCTGATCGGCGTAGGCGCCAACCTGGCCGGCCCCGCCGTGCTGATTTCCTTCGCCATCGCCGGTGCGGTCTGCGCCTGCGCGGCGCTGTCCTATGCCGAACTGGCCACGATGATGCCGGCCGCCGGCAGCGCCTATACCTACAGCTACAGCGCGCTCGGCGAGGTGGTGGCCTGGGTGGTCGGCTGGAGCCTGATCCTGGAGTACTCGCTGGTGGTCAGCACGGTCGCGGTCGGGTGGTCCGGCTACGCGGTCGGCTTCCTGCATGGCTTCGGCATCGACCTGCCCTTGATGCTCAGCGCCGGCCCGCACGTGGAAGGTGGCTTCATCAACCTGCCGGCCGTGCTGATCACCTTCCTGGTGGCCGGCATGCTGATGGCCGGCACCAAGGAGAGCGCGACCCTCAACGCGGTGCTGGTGGTGATCAAGATCATCGCGCTGACCGTGTTCGTGGCGATCGCCCTGCCGCACTTCGATACCGGCCACATGGAGCCGTTCATGCCGTTCGGCTTCGTCAAGTCGCTGGGCGCCGATGGCGTCGAGCGCGGCGTGATGGCTGCTGCGGCGATCATCTTCTTCGCGTTCTACGGCTTCGATGCGATCTCCACCGCGGCCGAAGAAACCAAGAAGCCCGAGCGCGACCTGGCGATCGGCATCATCGGCTCGATGGTCGGCTGCACCATCATCTACGTGCTGGTGGCGCTGGCCGCCGTGGGTGCGATGAGCTACACGATCTTCGGCCAGAGCGCCGAGCCGCTGGCGCTGATCCTGCGCGAGCTGGGCAGCCCGGGCGCGGCCAAGTGGATCGGCGCGGCGGCGGTGATCGCCCTGCCGACCGTGCTGCTGGCCTTCCTGTATGGCCAGAGCCGCATCTTCTTCGTCATGTCGCGCGATGGCCTGCTGCCGCGTGGCCTGTCCAAGGTCAGCGCGCGCACCGGTACCCCGGTTGCGACCACGCTGTTCACCGCGGTGCTGGTGGCGGCCCTGGCCGGCGTGGCACGCCTGGATGAAATCGCCGCGCTGGCCAACGCGGGCACGCTGGCCGCGTTCACCGCGGTGGGCCTGTGCCTGGTGGTGCTGCGCAAGCGCGAGCCGAACCGCGTGCGCAAGTTCCGCACGCCGCTGGCCTACGTGGTCGGCCCGCTGGCGGTGATCGGCTGTGTGTACCTGTTCTTCAGCCTGCCCAGCACCACGCAGTTGTACTTCCTGGCGTGGAACGTACTGGGCCTGATCGCCTACTTCGCCTATGGCCGCCGCAATGCGGTGCTGGGCAAGGGCTGAGCGGACCTGCCGGCCCAGGGCCGGCTGAGCGTCAACATGAAAAAGGCAGGCCCTGGGCCTGCCTTTTTCTTTGCCGGTGCTGGTGGCGGTGCGGGACCTCCACCGCCAGCGCGCGAGGCAACGCCGGTACTCAGGGCTTCGCGGCGGCGGCGACCTTGCTGGCATGATCCTGCGCCTGCTGCATGACGCGCAGCAGGTTGCCGCCCCAGATGCTGGCGATCTGCTTCTCGCTGTAACCCTTGCGCAGCAGCCACGCGGTGATCTTCGGCAACTGGCTCACGTCGGGCAGATCGGCCAGGCCGCCGCCGCCATCCCAGTCCAGCCCGATGCCCACATGTTCCGGGCCGACCACCTTGAGGATGTGCTCGAAGTGGGCGAAGAAATCGTCCAGCGTGGCCTTGCGCAGCGGGATGCGCTGGTCGATTTCCTCCAGCCCCTTCTTCAGCGCGACCCCCTGCGGGATGCTCATGCCGTCGTAATCGGTGCCGAGCTGCGCCATCAGGGCCGTCTCGGCCGCCTTGCGCGCCTCGCTTTTGCCGGTGTCGATCAGGTAACCGCCATAAGCGTTGACCTGGATCACACCGCCGGCCTTGGCCAGCCGCTTCAGACGCGCATCGTCGAGATTGCGCGGGTGGTTGTAGATCGCCTTGGCCGAACTGTGCGAGAGCACGAACGGCACCGGCATGCGCTCGATCAGATCATCGAACACCGCATCGGAGGCATGCGACTGATCGATGACGATGCCCAGCCGCACCGCTTCATCCACCAGCGCCTTGCCGGCCGGGCTCAGCCCCTTCCATTCGGCGCCCTTGGGATCGGTGGCCGAATCGGCGAACTCGTTGTTGGCGAAGTGCACGGTGCTGAGCAGACGCAGGCCGGCCAGGTGGTAGTAACTGAGCAGCGAGGGATCGTCGACCAGCGGGCTGGCGTTCTCCATGCTGATGTAGACCACGCGCTTGCCGGCGGCCTTGATGCGCGCGGCATCGGCGGCGGTCAGCGCGAGCTGGAAGGTGTCCGGATGCGCGGCGAGCATCTCGCGGATTTCCGTCAATCGCAGCAGGCCGGCATCGCGGTCGTGCTGGTGCGCCTGCGCACTGCGGTCGCCCTGGTCGGTGTAGATGGCCCAGAAGCCGCCATCAAGCGCGCCTTCCACCATGCGCGGGTAATCCACCTGCGACAGGGCATTGTGGTCGTGGCGCTGGGTGATGTCGAAGCCGTCGCGGTGGAAGTTGGCCGGCGTATCGAGGTGGCTGTCCAGGGTCAGCAGCCGCTGCTGCAGCGTGGACGCCTTGGCCAGCTCCTGCGGGGTGAACTCGATCGCGTGGGCGGCCAGCGGCGTGCACAACGCCAGCGAAACCAGCAAAGACAGACTGCGCAACGTCATGACGCCTCACCTTGGTTGGGAAGCGTCAGACCATAGCGCTGTGGCGCCTGCCTGGGTAGGTACCGACCGTGGGTCGGTACCGGCAACCCAGCGCACCGACCCACGGTCGGTGCCTACCGGCTGCGGGACGCGGCCGGGAACCGGGGGGTGTTCAGTCGACCACGCGGCAGAACACGGCCTTGAGGTAACGCGATTCCTGCACGTGGGCCATGAACGGATGATCCGGACCGGCGCCGGCCACTTTCAGGATCTGGATGGTGCGGCCGGCGTAGAACGCGGCGCGGCGCAGCATGTCCAAGAACTGATCCTCGGCCACCAGGCCGGTGCAGGAGAACGTGGCGAGCAGGCCGCCGGGCTTGACCACGCCGAGCGCCAGCTTGTTCATGTCCAGGTACTTCTTCAACGCGGTGATGACCTGGTCGCGGTCGCGGGTCATCTTGGCCGGGTCGAGGATCACCACGTCGTACTGCTCACCCCGGTTGGACGCATCGCGCAGCCACGGGAAGATGTCGGACTGGATGAACTTCGGGCGCACGTTGTTGAGCTTGGCGTTTCCCTTGGCGATGGCGATCACGTCTTCATCGATGTCGATGCCGACCACTTCGGCCGCACCGCGCGCGGCGGCATACACCGCGAAGCCACCGGTGTTGCAGCACAGGTCGAGCACGGTCTTGCCTTCCACCTGCTGGCTCAGCCACTGGCGGTTCTCGCGCTGGTCAGCGAAGAAGCCGGTCTTGTGCGCACCCGCGGGGTCGGCACGGAACTTCACGCCGTACTCGGTGATCACCGAGGCTTCGGTGGTGGTGTTGCCATGGAAGTCGAAGCTTTCCTGCTTCTGCACGTGCTCGTCGGCGAAGCTGTGGAAACGGCAGCCCGGGAACTGTTCGCGCAGGGCCTCGTAGACCCACTCGCGGTGGCGGAACATGCCGGCGGCGAAGAATTCGACCACGACCAGGTCGCCATAGCGATCCACGACCAGGCCGGACAGACCGTCGCCTTCGC
The DNA here is from genome assembly GCF_002205165.1 of Stenotrophomonas maltophilia. Lineage (GTDB taxonomy): Bacteria > Pseudomonadota > Gammaproteobacteria > Xanthomonadales > Xanthomonadaceae > Stenotrophomonas > Stenotrophomonas maltophilia_N. The sequence continues at coordinate 47,653 of NZ_NIVS01000058.1, forward strand.
TGTGGACCACGCGCCAGGCGTCGGAAACCTGGTCCAGCTTGAGCACCTCACGACGCAGCGACACGGCCTGGGCGATCTTGCGCGAGAACCAGCCGGCGTCGACCGGGATGGCCTGATCGGTCTCCAGGATGCGCACGGCGATCCGCGAGTGACCGTTGTAGAAGCCCCGCCCGATCCACTCCCCGTCCACGCCGACGACGTCGACGATGGCACCGGGTTTGGGACGGACGGCCGGCTTTTCGACCAGTTTCTGGAAGATCCACGGGTGGCTGGAGCGCCAGGCGTTCTTGAGGCGGACAACGGGGGCAGGGGTATTCATGTACGCATTGTATGACGCGGCACCGCATGCGCGCTGCCGCCCCACGGTCTGCTGCGCATACCGCGGGTCCCGTCATACCCGCAACCACACCCCCGCGCCTGCGGCGCTGCCCCCTGACTCAGGAGGCGATCATTCAGCACGAATGGGGCATGGAAATCATTTGACGCCGGCCCCGGCACCCCGCAGAATCGGCCCCAGAAGGGGAGTAGCTCCCAGACGTTGTCGCCGTCAATTCGAGCCCGCAGGCTCCGGTGCAACGGCAGTCCCACCCATCGGGACTGCGAGCGAGACCTTCGCCGTATGGCGAAGCTCTGTCCCCGGATCCCCCCGATCCTCCGTTGCAGATCCTCGCCGTCCGGCTTGAGGCATTCTATTTTTCCAACGGATAAACCCAATGCAGACGATCGGTAATGTGTGGTTGTGGGGCGGCTTCGGCGCGGTGGTGATCATCGCGCTGCTGGTCGACCTCGTCTTGATGCGACACGGCGGGCCGCACAAGGTCACCTTCAAGGAGGCCCTGTGGTGGTCCATCGGCTGGGTCGTACTGGCCCTGGCCTTCAACGGTGGCCTCTGGTACTACCTGAACGAGACCGCCGGCCAGGTGGTGGCCAACAAGGTCGGCCTGGAGTTCCTGACCGGTTACCTGGTCGAGAAAGCCTTGGCCGTGGACAACATCTTCGTGTTCCTGATGATCATGGGCTACTTCGCGGTGCCCGAGGAACAGCGCCAGAAGGTGTTGATCATCGGCATCCTGGGCGCGATCGTGCTGCGTACGATCATGATCTTCGCCGGCAGCGTGCTGCTGACCAAGTTCCACTGGCTGCTCTACGTGTTCGGCGCGTTCCTGCTCTTCACCGGCTGGAAGATGTGGTTCTCGGCCGGGAGCGAGCCGGATCTGGAGACCAACCCCGCTCTGCGCTGGATGCGCAAGCACCTGCGCCTGCTGCCGGACTATGCCGGCAACGCGATGAGCGTCATGCGCGATGGCAAGCGCTGGTTCACCCCGCTGTTCGTGGTGCTGATCCTGATCGCGGTGACTGACGTGATCTTCGCGGTGGACAGCATCCCGGCGATCTTCGCGATCACCACCGACCCGTTCATCGTGCTGACCTCCAACGTCTTCGCGGTGCTGGGCCTGCGTGCGATGTTCTTCCTGCTGGCCGGCATGGCCGATCGCTTCCACCTGCTGCCGTACGGCCTGGCCCTGGTGCTGGCCTTCATCGGCATCAAGATGATGCTGATCGACCTCTTCAAGATCCCCACCCCGATCTCGCTGGGTGTGGTCGCGGTGATCATCGCCGCGACCGTGGTGCTGAGCCTGAAGAACCCGCCGAAGGAAGGCGGCCACGCCTGACCGACCGTGCCGCCTGCGGGATTGTCCCGCAGGCGGTACCTCTCTCTCCCACGGCGTTGCCCTTGTGTTCATCCGGGGCGACGCCATCCCTAAGGGTATGAACGCCAACCTGCCCCAGCCCACCGGCGCGCCGCCGGTCCCGTCCCGCAACGACCGTGGTGGTGTACTGCGGGCATTCAATCTGAGCCTGGCCTTCGTGCTTCTGCTGGTCGCGGTGTATACCGCGCAGGGCCATTTCGACTGGCGTCCGTGGGCCGTGGCCCCGCTGGACAAGGCCGGCCTGCTCGGCATTCTCGGCGCGCCACTGCTGCACGGCTCGATCCAGCATCTGGGTGCCAATGCGGCCGCCCTGCTGATCCTCGGCACCCTGGCGGGCAGCGTCTATCCCAAAGCAACCCTGCGCGCGCTGCCCCTGCTATGGGTCGGTTCGGGGCTCGGTGCCTGGCTGCTCGGCGATCTGGGCAGCCGCCATCTCGGTGCCAGTGGCATCACCCACGGCCTGATGTTCCTGGTGTTCGTGCTCGGCCTGCTGCGCCGCGACCGGCCGGCGATCGCGGCCGGGCTGATCGCGTTCCTGTTCTACGGCAGCATGCTGCTGACCATCCTGCCGCACGAGCCGGGCGTGTCCTGGCAGTCGCACATGGGCGGTGCCTTCGCCGGCATCATCAGCGCGCTGCTGTTCCGCCTCTCCGACCCGATGGCGCCGCGCAAACGCTACAGCTGGGAGGACGAGGAAGAAGACGACCTCGAGGCAGCGCGCGACGCCGATCTGGAGCCGCCCTCCCCGACCCGGGTGCCGGTGCTTTGGCAGCCGCGCGAGGGCCGCGACTTCGTGGTGCTGCCGTTCCGGCGGCCTGATCAGGACCAGAACCGGTAGGCATCGACTGTTGGTCGATGCGCGCAGTGCCGATCACGAGCGTACCGACCAACGGTCGGTACCTACGGGGTTGCCGGCGTGCCGTCCCCATCCACCGCACGCCGGCCCAGCGCCGGGTCATCGGTGAAGAACGCATCGATGCCGGTGGCCAGGTAGGCCCGCATCTCGGCGACCGAGCCATCGGCATTGCGGGCATTCGGCTCGCCCTTGCGGAACTCCGCGGCCTGGAAATAGTTCTCCGGCCGGAACGTATACGGCACCACCATCAAGCCCGCTGCATGCGCATCGCGCACCAGCGAGGTCGGGGTGCCCAGCTTCCCCTGCGCATCCAGCGGGATGACCATGCGCAGGCTCGGGCCGATGCCGTCGGCATAGGTGGCCACCTCGCGCAGGCCGGCCGGGGTGATCAGGTCGGCATAGCGCTGGCTGCCCTTGGCGGCCAACACATCACCGGGCTGCTGCGTCGGATCGCCGAGCAGCTGCAGCAGGCGGATGTTGCTGTCACGGCCGAGCTTGCCGCGCAGGTAACGCAGGTTGCCGACCTCGAAGGACTGGATCGTCACCGGTGCCACGCGCGTGTAGGCGTTGCCCTGCAGCGCGGCGACCACCTTGTCTTCCATCGGCAGGCCGATGCGCGAGAAGTAGGTGCCGTGCTTGATCTCCGGCACCAACCCGATGCCGCGGTTGGCGCGACCGGCCTGCTGCACCAGGAAGGCGATGATCTCGTCCAGCGTGGCGATGCGGAACTGGCCGTCGAAGGCGGTGCTGCGCAGCTGCGGCAGGCGCTCGCGGGCGTACAGCGTTTTCAGCTCGGCCAGGGTGAAGTCTTCGGTGAACCAGCCTTCGATGCGCTCGCCGTCGATCGTCTTGACGGTCCTGCGGCTGGCGAACTCGGGGTGCGCGGCCACATCGGTGGTGCCGCCGATCTCGTTCTCGTGGCGCGATACCAGCACGCCGTCCTTGGTCATCACCAGGTCCGGCTCGATGTAGTCGGCGCCGTCGGCGATGGCCTGGGCATAGGCGGCGAGCGTGTGCTCGGGCAGCAGCGCACTGGCGCCGCGGTGGCCGTAGACGGCCGCCTTGGCCGGCGTGGAGGAAGACGATTCAGCGCTCATGGCCACCGATGGTGCCACGGCCAGCGACACCAGCAACACACATCCCCACAACTGCTTGGACACTGCAGATCCCTGTCGATTAAGAACCGGGTCAGTCTGCTGCCAGGGTGTGACAGCGCGAAGAAAGGCGCCGCCTACTTCCCGATGCAGAAGCTCGAGAAGATCCGCCCGAGCAGATCATCCGCGCTCATCCGCCCGGTGATCTCACCCAGCGCCTCATGGGCCAGGCGCAGTTCCTCGGCGGCCAGCTCCAGGTGCTCGTGGACCAGCTCCGATTCGGCGCGCTCGGCATGGCCGATGGCCTGGCTGATCGCCTCCACATGGCGGGCACGCGCGGAGAACTCGCCGTCCACGCTGTCGCCGGCACTGCCGCTGGCCAGCGCGCGCAGGCGCGCGTGCAGTTGATCCAGGCCCAGGCCAGTCGCAGCCGAGACATGCACCACGTCCGCGGCGGCGTCGGACGGGATCGCGTCCAGCAGATCACTCTTGTTGTGGATCCACAGCTGCTGCGGCACCTCGGCGATGCTGTCGCCCACCGCGTCGCGGCCCGCCTGCGGGTCGCGCGCATCGACCACCACGATGGCCAGGTCGGTGCGCTGCATCTCCGCACGCGCCCGGCGCATGCCTTCGCGCTCGATGGCATCGCCGCCTTCGCGCAGGCCGGCGGTGTCGACCAGGGTCAGTTCCAGCCCATCGATGCGGATGGTCTCGCGCAGCGTGTCGCGGGTGGTGCCGGCGATGTCGGTGACGATTGCCCGCTCGCTGCCGGCCAGCGCATTGAGCAGCGAGCTCTTGCCGGCGTTCGGCGGGCCCACCAGCACCGCGTGCAGACCATCGCGCAGCCTGCGCCCACGTTCGGCATCGTCGCGCAGCCGGATCAGTGCCTGCAGCGCGGTGACCAGGCCACTGCGCACCTGCGCGCCGCCGAGGGTATCGAGCGGTTCGTCGGCGAAATCGATCGCCGCTTCCACGTGGATCCGCAGCAGAACAAGCTGTTCTGCAACCTCATCCACGCGGCGCGAGAACACGCCGTCCAGCGAGCGGCGGGCCGCGCGCGCTGCGCGGGTATCACTGGCGGCGATCAGGTCGGCGATCGCCTCGGCCTGGGCCAGGTCGAGCTTGCCGTTGAGGAAGGCCCGCTCGCTGAACTCACCGGGCCGCGCCTGGCGTGCGCCCAAGGCGGTGCAGCGCGCGACCAGCTGCTGCTGCACCACCGGGCTGCCATGCCCCTGCAGTTCCACCACCTCTTCGCCGGTGAAGCTGTTCGGCGCCGGGAACCACAGCGCGATGCCGTCGTCGATCACCTCGCCGGCCGCATCGCGGAAGCGCGCGTAGTGCGCGTGCCGCGGCTGCATCGCGCGCACGCCGATCGCCTCGGCGATGGGGCGCGCCTGCGGGCCGGACAGCCGCAGCATGCCCACGCCGCCCGCGCCGGGCGCGGTGGCGATGGCCACGATGGTGTCGGGGGCATGGGTCATGTCGGGCTCACTGCAGCAGGCGGGGAATCAGGGAGCATTCTACGGACCGCACGGAGGCGCGGGCCCAGATGCAGGAAACCCGCCTTGCGGCGGGTCTCCTGTGCAGCTTACTTCTTGGCGGTGACGACCGGCAGCGGATCGCTGCCGTGACGCTTGGTCATCCACCACTGCTGGAGCAGGCCCAGGCCACCGTTGACGACCCAGTACAGCACCAGACCGGACGGCATGAAGGCCATCATGACGCCGAACACCAGCGGCATCAGCTGCATCATCTTGGCCTGCATCGGGTCCATGCCCGGCGCCGGGGTCAGCTTCTGCGTGGCCCACATCACCGCCACGTTGATCACCGGCAGGATGAAGTACGGGTCGCGTGCAGTCAGATCCTGGATCCAGCCCAGCCACGGAGCCTGGCGCAGTTCCACCGATTCCACCAGCACCCAGTACAGCGCGAAGAAGATCGGCATCTGGATGAGGATCGGCAGACAGCCGCCCATCGGATTGATCTTCTCTTTCTTGTACAGCTCCATCATCGCGGTCTGGAACTTCTGGCGGTCATCGCCATAGCGTTCCTTGAGCTGCGCGATGCGCGGCTGGAAGCGACGCATCTTGGCGCCGGACTTGTACTGCACCGCCGAGAGCGGATACAGCACCAGCTTCAGCAGCACCACCAACCCGACGATTGCCCAGCCCCAGTTGTTGACGACCTTGTGGACCTGGTTGAGGACCCAGAACAGGCCCTGGCCGATGATCGCCATCAGCGAGAAGCGGCTGTAATCGACCACGCGGTCCAGGCCCTTCACGTCTTCCTTGGCGATCAGGTTGACCAGCTTCGGGCCGACCCACAGGCGGGCTTCGGTGCTGACCTGCTGGCCCGGGGCCACGGTGAAGGCCGGGCCACGCGCTTCGATCTGGTCACGGCCGTTGTTCTGCGCCAGCGAGTACTGCGCGGCCTGGTCGGCCTGCGGAATCCACGCGGTGAAGAAGTGGTGCTGCAGCATCGCCAGCCAGCCGCCGGTGATGGTGCGGTTGAGGTGGCCGTCGTCCAGGTAATCCTTGAACGCGCGACGCTCGTAACCGTCCTGCGGGCTGAACCAGGTCGCGCCGTTGAAGCTGAACGAGTCCGGGTTGGTCATGCTGCGCGAGAGGATGGTCGGGGTGCGGTCCAGGGTGCGGAACACGTAGCCGCTCCACGGGGCGCTGCCGCCGTTGACCACTTCATCCTTCACCGTGATCGCGTACTCGTTGCGACCCAGCGAGTAGGTGCGGCGGATGGTCACGCCGTTCGGGCCGGTCCATTCGAACGGCACCGTGACCTCGTCCTGGCCCTTGGCCAGCACGAAGTCGTGGTTGTCACCGACCAGCTTGAAGCCGTTGGCGGCCGGCACCGGCATGGTCTTGTCTTCGCTGATCCAGCCACTCACCGCGCGGTACGGGTGGGTCGCTTCTTCCGTCAGCAGGCGGACCGGCGGGCTGCCTTCTTCCTTGGTCTGCGGGAACTGCAGCAGCTCGGCGTCGAGCACCGTGCCACCGTCCAGCACCAGACGCAGCACGTCGGTGGTGATGGTCACGCGGGCCGGGCCGGCCTCGGTCTGTGCAGCCGGCTGTGCCGCCGGCAGGGAACCGTCTGCCTGGGGCACGGGCGCACCGGGGATGCTGCCGGCAGCCGCACCTGGCACGCTGGCCTGGGTGGTCTGGGTGGCCACGGCCGGGGTCGGCGGCGCGGCTTTGTCGCGGCCCCACTCCATCCACAGCAACACGGCCACCATCAGCCAGGCAAAAATCAGGAAAACGCGGGTCTGGTTCATCAGCGTGCAGGCTCGACGGGGCCGGCACGCAATGCCGGCTCGGACTGGGAAAGGGGTGCAACGCCCAGGGGCGGCGGCATTGTGCCGTCCGCGCCCGGCATGGGCAATGCGCCAAGGCGGCGCAACAGGCGTTCGAAGGCCTGGCGGAGTTCAGAATTGCTGGCGGTACGGGCGGCACTGCGGGCAACGACGACGTAATCGCCGGCACTCATCCACGGCCGTACGTGGCGTGTGGCATCGCGCAGCACACGCTTCACTCGGTTGCGACCCACGGCTCGGGGATCGACTTTGCGCGACACCGCAAGACCCAACCTGGCTGGCGTATCGCTCTTCAGCCAGTGCAGGGTCATCAGCGGATCGGACACACGGCGGGCGCCGTTGAAGACCGTTGTATATTCGGCACGCGTACGAACCCGCGCAGAGCGAGGAAATCGCTTGCGCGGGTCGGAACTGCTCACAGTCAGGATTGCGTCTGCCGCGGGAAGCGGCATTGCAATCAAGCGCTCAGGACTTTACGGCCCTTGGCGCGGCGACGCGACAGGATCTTGCGGCCGTCAGCGGTCTTCATACGGGCACGGAAGCCATGGTCGCGCTTACGCTTGAGGTTGCTGGGTTGGAAAGTGCGCTTGGTGGCCATGCGGGCCTCTATATGAAGGGGACGGAAAGAACCGGAAATTCTATAGACCTCATCGAGGTCCCGTCAAGTGTCTGTCACTACGGGAATTCACCGGGCTGTGCAATAGCTGTGGATCGTTTTGTGAATAACTTTGGGACAACCATTCCCGGCCCCCCTCGTCGGTGGTAGTCTGCGCCATCCATTCTTCCCCCCTTCCGGCCTGCGGTGCGGCGCTTTTGTTCGCCTATCCACTGGCCCCAGACGATTATTGCCGATGGATGCCTGGTCTCGTTCTCTCGAACGCCTCGAAGCGGAGTTTCCGCCCGAGGATGTTCACACCTGGTTGAAGCCGCTGCAGGCAGATCTGCGCGCGGACAGCCTGGTGCTTTATGCGCCAAACGCCTTCATCGTCGACCAGGTGCGCGAGCTGTATCTGCCGCGCATCAAGGAACTGCTGGCGCACTTCGCCGGTTTCGGCGACGTTTTTCTTGAAATCGGCTCGCGTCCGCGTCCGGTAGAGGCGCAGATCGCGCCGATTCCGGGCCTGTCCGCACCGGCGGCGCCGGCCGAACCCCTGGTGCCGTTCGCCGGCAACATGGATTCGCATTACACCTTCGCCAACTTCGTGGAGGGCCGCAGCAACCAGCTGGGTCTGGCCGCGGCGTTCCAGGCGGCGCAGAAGCCGGGCGACCGGGCCCACAACCCGTTGCTGCTGTACGGCGGAACCGGCCTGGGCAAGACCCACCTGATGTTCGCGGCCGGCAATGCGATGCGTCAGGCCAACCCGGCGGCCAAAGTGCTGTACCTGCGTTCGGAACAGTTCTTCAGCGCGATGATCCGTGCGCTGCAGGAAAAAACCATGGACCAGTTCAAGCGCCAGTTCCAGCAGGTGGACGCGCTGCTGATCGATGACATCCAGTTCTTCGCCGGCAAGGACCGTACCCAGGAAGAGTTCTTCCATACGTTCAACGCCCTGTTCGACGGCAAGCAGCAGATCATCCTGACCTGCGACCGGTACCCGCGCGAAGTCGAGGGGCTGGAAGCACGGCTGAAGTCGCGGCTGGCCTGGGGCCTGTCGGTGGCGATCGAGCCGCCGGACTTCGAGACGCGCGCAGCGATCGTGCTGGCCAAGGCCCGCGAGCGCGGCACCGATATCCCCGACGATGTGGCGTTTCTGATTGCCAAGAAGATGCGCTCCAATGTCCGCGACCTCGAAGGTGCGTTGAATACCCTGGCCGCACGCGCCAATTTCACCGGCCGTGCGATCACCACTGATTTCGCCCAGGAAACCCTGCGCGACCTGCTTCGCGCCCAGCAGCAGGCGATCAGCATTCCCAACATCCAGAAAACCGTGGCCGACTACTACGGGCTGCAGATCAAGGATCTGCTGTCCAAGCGTCGGACCCGGTCGCTGGCCCGTCCCCGTCAGGTTGCCATGGCCCTGACCAAGGAACTGACCGAGCACAGCCTGCCGGAAATCGGCGATGCCTTTGCCGGCCGGGACCACACCACGGTGCTGCATGCCTGCCGGCAGATCCGGACGTTGATGGAAGCGGACGGCAAGTTGCGGGAAGACTGGGACAAGCTGATCCGGAAGTTGAGCGAATGATGCATGTACGCCGCTAAGGCGTCATCGCATAAAACGGTGCAGAATCCGGTAGTAAGCGAGGTATAGGTTGTGGATAAAAAAGCCGGCTGATTCAACGGTAAAGTTATCCACACCTTTCCCCACCCCTTGGGGGCTAGTAATGCAGAGGGTTTCGCGGTCAAAAACCCTATTGTTTACAAAGGCTTAGTCGTGTTTTCCCGCGATTCTGGCCCTACCAGCACCACCAAGCTTTTGATTTATTCCACATTTTTTTAAAGCATAGGGGCACGGAACCACATGCGTTTCACACTGCAGCGCGAAGCCTTTCTCAAGCCGTTGGCACAAGTCGTCAACGTGGTCGAACGCCGCCAGACCCTGCCGGTTCTGGCTAATTTCCTGGTTCAGGTCCAGAACGGACAGCTGTCGCTGACCGGCACGGACCTGGAAGTGGAAATGGTGTCGCGGATCGCGGTGGAAGATGCCCAGGACGGCGAGACCACCATCCCCGCCCGCAAGCTGTTCGAGATCATCCGCGCCCTGCCCGACGGCAGCCGGATCACCGTCTCGCAGACCGGTGACAAGATCACCGTGCAGGCCGGGCGCAGCCGCTTCACCCTGGCAACGTTGCCGGCCAACGACTTCCCGTCTGTCGACGAAGTCGAAGCGACCGAGCGCGTGGCCATCGGCGAGGCGACCCTGAAGGAACTGATCGAACGCACCGCGTTCGCGATGGCCCAGCAGGACGTGCGCTACTACCTCAACGGCCTGCTGTTCGATCTTCGCGGCGATGCCCTGCGTACCGTGGCGACCGATGGTCACCGCCTGGCGCTGTGCGAAACCGAGCTGGAAAAGGCCAGCGGCGCCAAGCGCCAGATCATCGTGCCGCGCAAGGGCGTGACCGAGCTGCAGCGTCTGCTGGAAAGCGGCGATCGTGAGATCGAGCTGGAAGTCGGCCGCAGCCACGTTCGCGTCAAGCGCGACGATGTGACCTTCACCTCCAAGCTGATCGACGGTCGCTTCCCGGATTACGAGGCAGTGATCCCGATCGGTGCCGACCGCGAAGTGAAGGTCGATCGCGAAGCCCTGCGTGCCTCGCTGCAGCGTGCTGCGATTCTGTCCAACGAGAAGTACCGCGGTATCCGCGTGGAAGTCTCGCCGGGCAACCTGAAGATCAGCGCACACAACCCGGAGCAGGAAGAAGCCCAGGAAGAGATCGAGGCCGATACCACGGTCAGCGATCTGGCGATCGGCTTCAACGTGAACTACCTGCTGGACGCGCTGTCGGCTCTGCGCGATGAGCATGTCGTGATCCAGCTGCGCGATTCCAACTCCTCTGCCCTGGTGCGTGAGGCCAGCAGCGAGAAGTCCCGCCACGTGGTCATGCCGCTTCGTCTCTGACCTGAGGCGATCAGGTTCCACGTGGAACCGAGTGGTTCGAGAAGCCCGGCATTGCCGGGTTTCTTTTTGGGCAAAAGAGGCGATGTTCCACGTGGAGCATTCCACGTCCTTGCGGCAGCGTTTGATTGCAGAGCCCGGCACGGCTGAACTTCCGCTGCTTGCTTGCTGGCTGCTTGCTGCTCTCTGTTCCAAGCCCAAGACCGTGACCTTCGGCAGAGCACAGCGGAACTTCGCTGGACGCGGCGCCCTGCTCGTCAACATCGCGTTGCCACGCGGGCAGCCAGGCGGATGTCGAACCTGTAGGCCGCGTTGAGCGGAGCCTGATCCTGAGCCCTCGCCCACCACCTGCCGTTGAATCTTTCTGACGTTTGAGCATCCAGACGGCGCGAACAGACGAGATTTCTCTGCTGCTCTGGAGCGCAGCGGCAAGCGGCTTTTGCACGGCTGGATCACAGCTCTATGCTTTTAAAAACTGTATATAAATCTAAAGCTAGGTGGTGGTGGTAGGGCCAGATTTGGTTGAAAAGTAGGTTAAGTGCTTGGTTTGAAAGGAAAATATAGACTCGAAACCCCCGGTAAAACAGGGCCTGAGCCTGGGGGTGATCCTGTGGATATCTTTAAGGGGTGTCCAAGGGCCCTTTTTTATCCACAGATTGCCCATGGGTTGTGCATAAGTCATACAGAGGGGATGTGGACAGTCTCGTTTGGGTCTGCGTGAGCGATCGCCGTTTTGGAGGGATCCGCTTTGTCCGCCTCCGCAGAATTCAAAGAAAACGCGCGAGCGGACCGGATCGGCCCGCCCGTGTGCCGAAAATCAGAGCGAATTTCTTGAAATCTGCAGCACCAGGGTGCTGCGCGGGCGCCAGATTTGAAGAAATTCGCGCCGTTTCTGCCTGACGATGGCGAGTGGGCGAAGGTGTTTCACGTGGCACGGCGGACGATGTCCCAAGCCCAACGGCGGCGTGCCTGCCCTGCCCCTCAGGGTTCACGCCGGGTCCATCGCACGTGGGGTGCCGGGTAGCCAGCGGTCCTCCCGATGGAGATCGCTCGGCTGCACCCTCGCCCAATGCACGGCTGGCCGGGGACCGCGTGCCCCCAGCGCAATGCAGTAAGCTGATCGATTCCCCCGACCCGTCTGCCGCCCCGTGCGGCGTTGATCGTCCGCATGCATATCCGCCGTCTGTCCCTGCACCAGGTTCGCCGCTTCGATACCGTCGAGCTGGCACCGCAACCGGGCATCAATCTGATCACCGGCGACAATGGCGCCGGCAAGACCAGTGTCCTGGAGGCGCTGCATGTCATGGCATACGGGCGCAGCTTCCGCGGGCGGGTTCGGGATGGCTTGGTACGCCAGGGCCGGGAGGCCTTGGATGTCTTCGTGGAGTGGGACGAGCAGCGCGAAGGCGCCGATGCACCCACCCGCCGCAAGGCTGGGCTTCGCCACAGCGGCCAGGAATGGAAGGGCCGGCTTGATGGAGAAGATGTCGCCCAGCTGGGAACCCTCTGCGCCGCATTGGCGGTAGTGACCTTCGAACCGGGCAGCCATGCCTTGGTGAGTGGGGGTGGTGAACCTCGCCGCCGGTTCCTGGATTGGGGTTTGTTCCACGTGGAACCAGACTTCATGGGATTGTGGCGGCGCTATTCCCGGGCGCTGAAGCAGCGCAACGCCCTGCTCAAGCAGGGCGGACATCCGCACGCCCTGGATGCGTGGGATAGGGAGCTCGCCGAGGCCGGTGAGCCCCTGACCACACGACGCCAGCACTACCTGGAGCGGCTCCAGGAACGGACCGTGGAACTGGCCGCCGTCCTGGCCCCCAAGCTGGGCATCCAGTCACTGAGCTTGAGCCCAGGCTGGCGCAAACAGGAGGTTTCACTCTCCGATGCCCTGCTTCTGGCCCGGGAACGTGACCGGATGGCTGGCTACACCTCGGTCGGTCCACACCGGGCCGACTGGAGCGTCGGATTCGAGACCATTCCAGGCCGGGATGCGCTCTCACGCGGGCAGGCGAAACTGACGGCCCTCACCTGCCTGCTGGCACAGGCCGAAGACTATGCCGAGCAGCGCGGCGAATGGCCGGTCATCGCCTTGGACGATCTGGCTTCGGAGCTGGATCGGCACCACCAGGCACGGGTGCTGGAGCGCCTGAAGGCCGGCCCGGCACAGATCTTCATCACTGCCACCGAAGTGCCGGCGGCGCTGGCGGACGCGACAGATATCACCCGGTTCCACGTGGAACATGGACAGGTCCTGCCTGTGCCATAGTGGTCCCCCAGGGGCCACGGTGCCCGGCTGGTATAATTGCTGTTGCAACCCCTTATTACTCGGCGCCCCGCCTCACCGCGGCGGACCGACCTGCGGAGCCTACGGCAAGCGCAATGACTGAAGAACAGAACATCCCCGCAAACAGCGGCAACTACGACGCCAACAGCATCACCGCCCTGGAAGGCCTCGAGGCTGTCCGCAAGCGTCCTGGTATGTACATCGGCGACGTCCATGACGGCACCGGTCTGCACCACATGGTGTTCGAGGTCGTCGACAACTCCATCGACGAAGCCTTGGCTGGCCACGCCGACCACGTGTCGGTGATGATCCACGCCGACGGCTCGGTCTCGGTGTCGGACAACGGGCGTGGTATCCCGACCGGCAAGCACGAGCAGATGAGCAAGAAGCTCGATCGCGAGGTCTCCGCAGCCGAAGTGGTGATGACGGTCCTGCACGCCGGCGGCAAGTTCGACGACAACAGCTACAAGGTTTCCGGCGGCCTGCACGGCGTGGGCGTCAGCGTGGTCAATGCGCTGTCGCAGAAGCTGCTGCTGGATATCTACCAGGGCGGCTTCCACTACCAGCAGGAATTCGCTGACGGTGCTGCGGTCAACTCGCTGAAGCAGGTCGAAGCCAGCACCAAGCGCGGTACCACGCTGCGCTTCTGGCCATCGGTGAAGGCCTTCCACGACAACGTCGAGTTCCACTACGACATCCTGGCCCGCCGCCTGCGCGAGCTGTCCTTCCTCAATTCCGGCGTCAAGATCGTGCTGGTCGATGAGCGCGGCGATGGCCGCCGCGACGACTTCCATTACGAAGGCGGCATCCGCAGCTTCGTGGAGCATCTGGCGCAGTTGAAGACGCCGCTGCACCCGAACGTGATCTCGGTCACCGGCGAATCCAACGGCATCGTGGTGGACGTGGCGCTGCAGTGGACCGATTCCTACCAGGAAACGATGTACTGCTTCACCAACAACATTCCGCAGAAGGACGGCGGTACGCATCTGGCCGGCTTCCGTGGTGCGCTGACCCGTGTGCTCAACAACTACATCGAGCAGAACGGCATCGCCAAGCAGGCCAAGATCAACCTGACCGGCGACGACATGCGCGAAGGCATGATCGCGGTGCTGTCGGTGAAGGTGCCCGATCCCAGCTTCTCCAGCCAGACCAAGGAAAAGCTGGTCAGCTCGGATGTGCGCCCGGCCGTGGAAAGCGCCTTCGGTGCGCGCCTGGAAGAATTCCTGCAGGAAAACCCGAACGAAGCCAAGGCGATCGCCGGCAAGATCGTGGACGCGGCGCGTGCACGTGAGGCGGCCCGCAAGGCCCGCGATCTGACCCGCCGCAAGGGCGCGCTGGATATCGCCGGCCTGCCGGGCAAGCTGGCCGACTGCCAGGAGAAGGATCCGGCACTGTCCGAACTGTTCATCGTCGAGGGTGACTCGGCAGGTGGTTCGGCCAAGCAGGGCCGCAACCGCAAGAACCAGGCGGTGCTGCCGCTGCGCGGCAAGATCCTCAACGTGGAACGTGCCCGCTTCGATCGCATGCTCGCCTCGGATCAGGTCGGAACGCTGATCACGGCGCTGGGTACCGGCATCGGGCGCGATGAGTACAACCCGGACAAGCTGCGTTACCACCGCATCATCATCATGACCGACGCCGACGTCGACGGTGCGCACATCCGGACGCTGCTGTTGACCTTCTTCTACCGTCAGATGCCCGAGCTGATCGAGCGCGGCCACATCTACATCGGCCTGCCGCCGCTGTACAAGATCAAGCAGGGCAAGCAGGAGCTGTACCTGAAGGACGACCCGGCGCTGGATGCGTACCTGGCCAGCAGCGCGGTGGAAAACGCCTCGCTGATTCCGGCCGAGAGCGAGCCGGGCATCGAAGGTGTCGCGCTGGAGAAGCTGCTGCTGTCCTACGCCTCGGCGCAGGAAACCATCGCGCGCAACAGCCATCGCTATGATCGCCAGGTGCTGGAAGCGCTGATCGATTTCACCCCGATGGATCTGGAACACCTGCGCAAGGCCGGCGCCGACGAAGGTCTGGCCGCGCTGGCGACCCGCCTCAACCAGGGCAGCCTCGGCTCGCCGCGCTACACGCTGGAACTGCAGGAACCCACCGACGAGCGTCCGGCGGCCGTGCTGGTCACGCGTCGCCACATGGGTGAACAGCTGATCCAGGTGTTGCCGCTGGCCGCGTTCGAAACCGGCGAACTGCGCGCCCTGCACCAGTCTTCGCTGCTGCTGCATGGCCTGGTTCGCGACGGCGCGAAGATCAGCCGTGGTGCGAAGTCGGCCGAGGTGGCCAGCTTCGCCGAAGCGCGCAATTGGCTGCTGGATGAAGCCAAGAAGGGCCGCCAGATCCAGCGATTCAAGGGCCTGGGTGAAATGAATCCGGAGCAGCTCTGGGACACCACGGTCAATCCCGACACCCGTCGCCTGCTCCAGGTGCGGATCGAGGATGCCGTGGCCGCCGACCAGATCTTCAGCACGCTGATGGGCGACGTGGTCGAGCCGCGCCGCGACTTCATCGAAGACAATGCGCTGAAGGTCGCCAACCTGGATATCTGACACAATCGGGAACGGGCCGGCCGGGTGCGACCTGCACCCTGGCCGGCCATCGCTCCCCGATGCCAGGAATCCGATGTCTGCTACCACCCCGGCGTCCCTGACGCCTCCGCTGCCCCCTGCCGTTCCATCGTCGCCGCGCAAGCCGGGTTCCCCGCTCGCGGGGTTCTTCATCGATCTGGGCATCGGCATTGTGGTGCTGCTGTCGCTGAGTCTGATCAGCGGCTTGATCTGGGGCCTGTACCGCGGCGCGATCGTCGGTTACCAGGCCGCCCGCGACGGCGCGGATGCCTCGGCTGTGGCCGGTCTCACCCAGCAGTTGGGCCAACCCGGTGCCCTCGCCCAGATCCTGATGGCGCTGGTCGCCACCGGCGGCGCTGCACTGGTGCTGTATTTCTTCCGTCGCCGGGCCACGCCCGCCGAACGGGCGCTGTCGTTCCAGGCCGCGCGTCGCCCTTCCACGTGGGGCTGGACCTTGCTGGTCGCCACCGCGGTGATCATCGGCAGCAACCTGATCGCGTGGCTGGCCAAGCAGGCCGGCATCGAGCCGGTGCCGACCAACCTGGCGCTGATGGAACAGGCCGTCGCGCGCTTCCCGTGGTTCCTCGCCCTGTTTGCCGTGCTGCTCGCGCCGGCTTATGAAGAACTGTTGTTCCGCCGCGTCCTGTTCGGCCGTCTGTGGCAGGCCGGTCGCCCGGTGTTGGGCATCCTCCTGAGCAGCGTGGCGTTCGCCCTCGTCCATGAAATCCCCGGGACCAGTGCCAACGGGCCGTGGGAAATCGCCCAGCTATGGCTCGTCTACGGCAGCATGGGCGCGGCCTTTGCCTGGCTGTACCAACGAACCGGGACCCTGTGGGCGCCGATCGCCGCGCACGCCTTGAACAACGGCATCGCCTTGGTCGCGCTGATGTTCCTGGGCCTCCATTGATCGATCACGCGGCTTGACGAAAATTTACGTCGCCGCGTTCCACACTGCGCACATGAACACGGGGGATCGCACATGAAACCGGTGCTGTTGGGAATTGCCATCGCCATGCTGGTGAGCGCGTGCGCCACCACGACCTCACCCACCGGCCGTCGCCAGATGGTCGGTGGCGTTTCGCAGGCCGAGCTCGACCAGCTGGGCGCGCAGGCGTTCACTGAGACCAAGTCCAAGGGCACGCTCAGCCACGACCCGAAGCAGACCGCCTACGTGCAGTGCGTGGTCAACGCGCTGGTTGCCCAGCTGCCGCCACAGTACCGTGGCGTACGGTGGGAGACGGCCTTGATGGTCGACAAGGAACCGAACGCGTTCGCCCTGCCCGGCGGCAAGGTCGGGGTCAATACCGGCATCTTCACCGTCGCCAAGAACCAGGATCAGCTGGCGGCGGTGATCGGGCACGAGATCGGGCACGTCATCTCGCGCCATCATGAAGAACGGATCACCCGTCAGATGGGCGCCCAGACCGGCCTGTCGGTGCTCGGCGCGCTCGCCGGTGCCGCCTATGGCGAGGGCGCGGCCAGTACCGTCAGCCAGCTCGGTGGCGCAGGCGCCCAGGCAGCCTTCCTGCTGCCCGGGTCGCGAACCCAGGAAAGCGAGGCCGATATCGTCGGCCAGCGGCTGATGGCCGAGGCCGGTTTCAACCCCGCCCAGGCGGTCGATCTGTGGCAGAACATGATGGCCGCCAGCGGCGGTCGTTCGCCCCAGTGGCTGTCCACCCACCCCGATCCGGCGAACCGGATCCGCGAACTGCAGCGAGACGCGCCCTCCCTGAGTGGTGTATACCAACAGGCCCAGGCGGCCGGGCGCAGGCCGAAGTGCGGTTGACGCGTCCGGATACGACTAAAAGATGCTGTATTGCAGCATCGGAAACGATTTCTCACGCCATCAGTTTCTGATACGTTTGGCGGCTCAGATTTTTCTGACAGTCCGTTTTGATGCCGCTGCGGCGGTTCGATCGAGGTGAAAGATGATTTTCAGCAACCACAAGCAAGCCGTCCTTTCCGTCCTCATCGCGACCGCTGTAAGTGGCGCCATGATCACCGATGCCTTCGCCCAGGCCCGCTCGTCGGAGCGTGGCGCCCGTGGTGGGAAGAAGCAGGCCAAGGCCGAAGTGCTCTACCCGCAGGCGACCCGCCAGGAGCCGGATCAGAAGTCCTCGGCCAAGGTCGGCCCGAAGCTGCAGAAAATGATTGACAGCTACAACGACCAGAAGTTCCCGGAGACGCGCGCGCAGGCCGACGAAATCCTGGCCAATCCCGCCGCGAACACCTACGACAAGTCGCTGGCCGCGCAGCTCGCCTCGCAGGCCGCCTACCAGCTGGACGACGTTGCCTCGGCCAAGAAGTACCTGGAGCAGGTGCTGCAGCTCGGCGGCCTGGACAACAACGGCCACTACCAGTCGATGCTGATGCTCGGCCAGCTGCAGCTGCAGGACGACCAGATCAACGAAGGCCTGGCGACCCTGGACAAGTACTTCGCCGAGACCAAGTCGAACAAGCCCGAAGAGCTGATCGCCAAGGGCCAGGCCCTGTACCAGGCCGAGCGCTACGCCGAGGCCATCCCGGTGCTGCAGCAGGCCATCGCCGCCTCGCCCGAGCCCAAGGACAACTGGAACCAGCTGCTGATGGCCGCCATGGCCGAGGCCGGCCAGACCGGTGAAGCGGTCAAGCAGGCCGAAGCACTGGCCGCCAAGAACCCGAACGACAAGAAGGCCCAGCTGAACCTGGCCAGCATGTACATGCAGGCCGACCAGATGGACAAGGCCGGCGCGGTCATGGGCAAGCTGTACGCCGCCGGCCAGCTGACCGACGAGCGCGAGTACAAGCAGCTGTACTCGATCTACGCCAACAGCGAGAACAAAGAAAAGGACGTCATTGCCGTTATCAATGATGGCCTGCAGAAAAACATCCTGAAGCCGGATTATCAGGTATACCTGGCACTGGCCCAGGCGTACTACTACTCCGACCCGCAGCAGGCGGACAAGGCGATCGAGGCGTGGCAGAAGGCTGCCCCGCTTTCCAAGGACGGCGAGACCTACCTGAATCTGGCACGCGTGCTGCATTCGGAAGGTCGCATTCCGGAGGCCAAGCAGGCCGCCCAGCAAGCGCTGGCGAAGGGTGTGAAGAACCAGGCGGATGCCAAGAAAATCATCAACCTGAAGTAAGTAGGAATAACGCCTGAACGCCTGCATAAGTGATGCGCAGGCGCTCAGGATTGGTATAAGCTTGGAGGTTCCTGCGGTGTCATGCACCGCTGATCATGGGCTACCTGTCCCCGGGTATCCCGGCCCCACTAATGAGCTCTTGGCGCATGACGGAACAACTAGTCGTTCACAGGTACGAACAACGCGATGACACCGGCCTCTCCTGGCCGCGTATCGTGGGTATCGCTTTTGTAATCGCACTGCATCTCGCCGCCTTCATGATGCTTCTGATCCCGGCTGTGGCTCCCAAGGCCGTGGCGGAGAAAGAACGCAACATCATGGTGACCCTGGTCGACGCTCCGCCGCCGCCACCACCCCCCCCGCCGCCGCCGCCGCCGGATGACACCCCGCCGCCGCCGGTCAAGAACCTGTCGCCGCCGAAGCCGTCCCCGGTTCCGCCGCCGCCGCAGGCTCCTGTGGTCGATATCCCGGACCCGCGTCCGACCGACATCGTCACGCCGCCTTCGCCGCCGTCGCCGCCGCAGCCGCCGAGCACCATTGAGGCAAGCGTCGACATCTCGTCGAAGAACATGAACCCCCCGCGTTACCCGCCGGCCGCGTTCCGTGCTGGTATCCAGGGTGAAGTCATCCTGATCATTGACGTCGATGCCAATGGCAACGTCACCAATGTGTCGGTCGAGAAGTCCAGCCGTAACCGTGACCTCGATCGCGCCGCCATGGACGCAGCTCGCAAGTGGAGCTTCCGTTCCGCGGAATCGGGCGGGAAGAAGGTCGCAGGTCGCGTTCGCGTCCCGGTCAACTTTGCGCTGAACTGATAGTGGCCGGTGGCCCGCCGGCCACCGCCCCTAGCGGTTATTTCTAGCAATACCCTTTATCACCACACACAACAAAGGTAAGCGTCATGCTGCAGGAACTTTTCATCGCCGCTGCTGCCGGGGGCAACTCCAACGCCCTGTCGCAGATGGGCTTCGAGCACCTGATCCACGAGATGACCACCCAGCCGGGTGACTTCGCCGTCTCCTGGGTCGTGCTGCTGACCCTGATCATCATGTCGGCCATGTCCTGGTACTGGACCGTCATCAACATCTTCCGCGCTACCCGCCTGAAGGCTGCTGCCGACAAGGTCGTGAGCCTGTTCTGGGATACCCCGAACGCTCAGGACGCCATCCGTGCGATGGAAGAACAGCCGGCTTCGGAGCCCTTCTCCAAGATCGCTCTGGACGCTGCACAGGCTGCTGCGCACCACCAGCGTTCGGAAGGCGGCACCTCGGGTGGCCTGGGTGAAAACCTGAGCCGTTCGGAGTTCGTCGATCGCGCCCTGCGTCAGGCCGTGACCCGCGAAAGCAACAACCTGCAGTCGGGCATGACCCTGCTGGCCACCGTCGGCGCAACCGCTCCGTTCGTGGGTCTGCTGGGTACCGTGTGGGGCATCTACGGCGCGCTGATCAAGATCGGTGCCACCGGTTCCGCCTCGATCGACGCCGTTGCCGGCCCGGTGGGTGAAGCACTGATCATGACCGCCATCGGTCTGTTCGTGGCTATCCCGGCCGTGTTCGCCTTCAACTTCTTCAGCAAGATCAACAGCGCCACGATCAGCAAGTTCGATACGTTCGCTCACGACCTGCACGACTTCTTCGCCACCGGTTCGCGCGTTCGCTAATAGCGACGCGCGTCACCCAGCGAGAACGTAGTCAACACGATCTAGACGGAGCCCGTTATGGCTTTCAGTAGTGGTAACAGCGGCGGCCCCATGGCCGACATCAACGTTACGCCCCTCGTGGACGTGATGCTGGTGCTGCTGATCATCTTCATCATCACGGCGCCCCTGATGTCCCACAAGGTCAAGGTGGATCTGCCTGAGGCCAACCTGGTGCAGAATCCGGAAGACGCTGAAAAGCGGGCGAGCCCGATCACCTTGGCAGTCAAGGAAGACGGCTCGATCTACTGGAACGACGAGGAAATCGACAAGCAGACGCTCGAGTCGCGCTTGGCGACCGCCGCCCAGCAGACCCCGCAGCCGCCCCTCAACCTGCGTGGTGATCGCACCACCAAGATGCGCGTCATCAATGAGATGACGAAGGTCGCGCAGGAACAGGGCATGCTCGACGTGGGCTTCGTCGCCACCAAAGTAAAGGGGCAGTAAGCCATGGCGTTCAGTTCTGGTGGTAATAAAGGCCCCATGGCCGACATCAACGTCACGCCCCTGGTGGACGTGATGCTGGTGCTGCTGATCATCTTCATCGTCACCGCGCCGATCATGACGTACCCGATCGCCGTTGACCTGCCGCAGCGCGTGCTCAACCCACCGCCGGTGACTGTCGAACCGCCGCCGCCGATCGAGCTGAAGGTGGACGCCAGCAACCAGGTGTCGTGGAACAACAGCCCCGTGGCTGTGAGCGAACTGCAGCAGCGTATGGAGCAGGAAGTGCAGCGCGATCCGACCAACCAGCCGGAGCTGCGCATTGATGCCAGCCCGGACTCCGAGTACGACGTGATGGCCAAGGTGTTGGCTGCCGCGAAGAATGCTCAGATGAAGAAGATCGGCTTCGTACAGCAGTAATACGCAAGACGCAGTCATGACGCGACTGGAAAACGCCCCTGGAAACAGGGGCGTTTTTTTTTGTGCCGCCGGCCGTGGATACGCGCCAGCGGCACGCCGCCCGCTATCATCCGGCCATGCTCGCAACCTTCGACGTCTTCGGGGACTGGCTCGACGCCATCCCGCACCTGCGCCCCCTGATGGTGGCGGCCTACATTCTCTATCTGCTGTGGCTGACCGGCTGGATCATGCTGCAGAAGCGCGAGCCGGTCGCCACGTTGAGCTGGATCCTGTCGCTGGCCGCCCTGCCCTACCTCGGGCTCTTCATCTACTACCTGCTCGGCCCGCAGAAGGTGAAGCGGCAGCGCCTGCGCCGTGGCCGTTCGCGCTCGGGCATGGAGCACTACAGCAGCGTCTGCCCACCGGACGCGGACTGCACCGAGCTGGCCAAGATCGCGCAGGCCACCACCGGCCTGTCGCCAAGCTCGGCCACCGAGGTGGAGTGGCTGGTCGATGGTGCGGCCACCTACAGTGCACTGCTCGCCGCCGTGGCCAAGGCGCAGGATCACCTGCACCTGGAGTACTACATCTTCAATCCGGACCACGCCGGCACCGCGCTGCGCGATGCGCTGACCGAGCGTGCCGCCGCAGGTGTGCGGGTACGCCTGCTGCTGGATGCGGTGGGCTCCTCCTCCATCCGCAAGCGCTTCCTGCAGCCGCTGCTGGATGCCGGTGCCGAGGTGGTCTGGTTCCATCCGCGGCAGCTGCTCAAGCCGTTCAAGCGGCCGTGGTTGAACCTGCGTACGCATCGCAAGCTGGTGATCATCGATGGCCTGCAGGCCTTCACCGGCGGCATCAACATCACCGATGAGGAGGACGAGAGCGTCCGCCCGGATGCGTATCGCGACCTGCACATGCGCCTGCGTGGTCACGTGGTGCGCAGCCTGCAGCTGGTCTTCATCGAGGACTGGATCTACGCCACCGGCCAGGAGCCGGCGCGCTTCAACATCGCCCAGCTGTGGCCGGAAACGATGCCCAGCCGCAGCGAGGGCACCATCAACGCGCAGGTGCTGGTCTCCGGCCCGGACTCCTCATGGGAAACCATCCATCGCCTGCACGTGGCCGCGATCCACGAAGCGAAGGAACGGGTCTGGCTGGTCACGCCTTACTTCGTACCCGGCGAAGCCGCGCGCATGGCACTGACCTCCGCCGCCCTCGGTGGCCTGGATGTGCGCCTGCTGGTGCCCAAGATGAGCGACTCCTGGTTCGTCACCCAGGCCGCGCGCTCCTACTTCGACGAGCTGCTGCAGGCCGGGGTCAAGATCTACGAATACGGTCCGCGCATGCTGCATACCAAGGCCTTCATCGCCGATGACGACGTGTGCATCGTCGGCAGTGCCAACTTCGATCACCGCAGCTTCCGGCTCAACTTCGAGCTGTCGATGATGATCAGCGACACCGGCCGCGTGGCGGCGCTGGCCGAGATCCTGCTGGCCGAGTACAGCAGCGCCTCGCCGGTCTACAACGATCGCCAGCGTTCGCTGTGGCGGCACCGTGTACCAGAGGCGTTCGCGCGCCTGGCCTCGCCGCTGCTGTAGCCAGCACTCCCCGTGGAACCCCACCCGGCGCCGGCGCTACACTGGCCCGGTCAATCGGGGAGAACGACATGTACTGGCTGTTTCTGCTGTTCGCGCTGGCCTGTTTCGGCATGGCGCTCAAGACCCCCCACATGGGGCTGATGGCGCTGTCGCTGCTGGGTACCCTGGTGTTCCTGCTGGCGTGGGTCCGTGGCCTCTATGTGGCCCGCTTCGGCGATGTGCAGCCTACCCGCGCGGCCATCACCGATCCCAACGAACTCCGTCGGCTGCGGGAGCTCGCCCTCCAGGCGCGTACCCGGGCCGCTCAGGGTGAATCCGACCCCTCGTAGTGCCATGACCCAACTCAGCGTCAACGTGAACAAGATCGCCGTCCTGCGCAACTCGCGCGGCGGCACCGACCCGGACGTGCTGCTGGCTGCCCGTGCGTGCCTGGATGCCGGTGCGCACGGCATCACCGTGCACCCGCGCCCGGACCGCCGCCACATCCACGCCGAGGACGTGCTGGCGCTGTCCGCGCTGACGGCCGAGCGCGGCGTGGAGTTCAACATCGAGGGCAACCCGTTCGCGCCACCGCGCGAGGGCTACCCGGGGCTGCTGCCGCTGTGCGCGCAGACCCGCCCCGCCCAGGCCACCCTGGTGCCGGACGGCGACGGTCAGCTCACGTCCGACCACGGCTTCGATTTCGGCCGTGACGCGCAGCGCCTGCGCCCGCTGATCGCCGAGTTGAAGTCGTATGGCTGCCGGGTCAGCCTGTTCGTGGACGCAGGCAACCCGGACATCGCACAGGCCGCGACCATCGGGGCCGACCGCGTGGAGCTCTACACCGGCCCCTACGCCGAGGCGCATGCCGCTGGTGACGCCGCGGCCATGCTGGCCGTGTTCGCCGAAGCGGCCCGCCGTGCGCAGGCGGCCGGCCTGGGGGTCAACGCCGGGCATGACCTGTCGCAGGACAACCTGGCGGCGTTTCTGCAGGCGGTACCCGACGTGCTGGAGGTCTCCATCGGCCACGCCCTGATCAGCGAGGCGCTGTACGACGGGCTGGATGCTACGGTGAAGGGGTATCTGCGGCTGCTCTGATGCGGCGCATCTCCCTGCCGCGTAACGTGCCCGAGATCCGGTAGAGCCGACCGTTGGTCGGCTCTGGCACGCGCTCCCTCCCTGTGGATAATTTTGGGGATCAATCCGATTCCCTCCCCCGGCAGACCTTTGCTGCCAAGGGTTTCACTTCCAATTACGCCTGTGGTTAGTAATACTACTAACCATGGATATCCCCCATCCCAGCCGTTCCGACGCCACGACGTCTCATTTCCTGAGACATCCTGGCGATAGCCTTTGACCATGGGTATTGCGATCAAAGGCCGGGGTTCCCGCACGCATCTGGCGGGCCGCTTCGAGGTCACCGTCAGCGAAGCGATGGACGACGGCTGGGCGCCGGACGAAAGCGAGGAGTTCGCCGCGCCGCGCCTGCGCACCGAAGTGCGCGCCGAGACTGCGCGCAGCATCATCAGCCGCAACAAATCGCCGGACGTCGGCTTCAGCCAGTCGGTCAATCCCTATCGGGGCTGCGAACATGGTTGCTCGTACTGCTTCGCCCGGCCCTCGCACGCCTATCTCAATCTATCGCCCGGTCTGGACTTCGAGACCAAGCTGTTCGCCAAGACCAATGCACCGCAGCTGCTGCGCAAGGAGTTCTCGCGCCCCGGCTACGTGCCGCAGCCCATCGCGCTGGGCATCAACACCGACGCCTACCAACCGATCGAGCGCAAGCTCAAACTCACCCGCCAGCTGATCGAGGTGATGCTCGAAACGCAGCACCCGTTCTCGCTGATCACCAAAAATGCGCTGGTCGAGCGCGACATCGACCTGCTCGCGCCGCTGGCCGAAAAGCACCTGGTCAGTGTGCACTTCTCGGTGACCTCGCTGGACCCGCATCTGTCGGCCAAGCTGGAACCGCGCGCCTCGGCTCCGCATGCGCGGCTGCGCGCGATGCGTCGCCTGAGCGATGCCGGCATCCCGGTCGGGGTGATGGTCGCGCCGGTGATCCCGTGGATCAACGATGCCGAACTGGAAGCCGTGCTCGAGGCCGCCCACGATGCCGGTGCCTCCACCGCCGGCTACGTGCTGCTGCGCCTGCCGCTGGAAGTGGCGCCGCTGTTCCGCGATTGGCTCGACACCCACCATCCAGACCGCGCCACGCACGTGATGAGCACCATCAACCAGCTGCGCGGCGGCAAGGACTACAACAGCCAGTTCGGCACGCGCATGCGCGGCGAAGGCGTCTACGCCGACCTGCTGTCCAACCGCTTCAAGCTGGCCCGCAAGCGCCTGGGCTTCGATGCCCAGCACAGCCACTGGCCGAAGCTGGACTGCACCCGCTTCCTGCGGCCGCTGCCCCCGCGGGTGGACTCACCCCAGGGCTCGTTGTTCTGATCAGCCCCCGATGGACTTTAGGACGCGCCCGCCCAACAATCGGGCCCAGGCACCGCGCCGCGGTGGTCTGACGTCCAAATCGGATATCCAGGGGGAACCACATGTCATCGGCAGCCACCTCGGCCGCGTCGAACGCGGCCAACATCGCGATCAATGCCGCCATCGCCGCAGCGGTGCAGCAGCAGCGCGACGCGGTGATCGCACACTTCACCGGCCATCAGGCGCTGTCTCCGCAGAGCGCGATCGCGGCCGACACCATCGACCCTGCATTGCAGGTAGCGCTGAAGTACTACCGCGACAACGGCGTCATCCGCGACGCGGGCGCTGATCGTCTCTATCTGGATCTGGACGTGTTGGCCGGGTTGAAGGCGAAGGCAAAGCGCACCGGGCGCAATGTGCTGATCACCGTGATGGTGTTGGCGGTGCTGGTTGCAGCCGTAGTGGTGGTGCTGGCGACTTGGTAACGTATGGGTTGCCCGTGTCACCCGGTGCCTGTGACTGCAAGGAGACCGCGTTGGGATGAAATGGATTCATCGACTTGGGATCGCCTTCCTGTGGATGCTCCCAGTGAACTTCGTGGTACTTACGGGGCTGAAAGTTGCCTACCGTGTTCCTCTAGGCGAGCAAGAGCTCGTGGGGTTGTCGTTGGCGATCCTTGGAACCGTGGGAGCGACGGTTTCGACTCGCCGACGGCACCGTCATGACGATGCTGCGTAAAAGCGAGCACCACCGAAAGTAATCCATGTTTCGGAATGCTTCGCATCGCCGATGAGAACAGGCGATGCCTGCTCACGTGCTGATTGAAAGCGCGCGCTGATCAATTCCCACCAAACAATTTCTGCGCACTCTGAAAAAGAATCCAGCTCGTCGCAATGAACTTGTCCCCACCCTGCGGCCGGTTACCCCGGTGCGTGTGGGTGAACGCCGTCGGTGCGATCAACAGGCTGCCCGTGCGCGGCGCGACCTTGCGGCCCTGGAACAGGAACTCGGTTTCGCCGGCCTCGAAATCGTCACTGAGGTAGAGCGTCCACAGCAGGTGGCGGTGCAGCGTTTCGCCGGCCGGATCGCGTGGGTACAGCTCGCAGTGCCAGTACGGATAGCCGCCCTCGCCCGCCGCATACCATTGCAGATTGATGGCACCGGGCCGCAGGCAGGTGCGGGCCAGGTCGGACAGCGTGGCGTCGTCCATGTCGGGGAAATCCTCGGCCGCCAACCGGCGCGGTTGGCCGTGGCTGTCTTGGATCTGCAACATCAACGGCGAGATCAGGGCCTGTGGATAACGGCGTAGATAAGTCAGCAAACCCTTGAAAACCGCCTGCTGCAGCACCGCTTCGGCCTGCCGCCACTCGGGCCGCCCGCTGATGCGCAGATCCTTGCTGTGCTTGAGTTCCGGGAATACACCGCTGCCCACTTCGCCCGGCTGCAACTGTGCACTGGATCGCATCTGGGCCTGCAGGGCCGCGCAGACCTCGTTGGGGACGGCGTTGTGGATTACTTCGATGAAATCGAGCGGCGCGTCGGCAGTCATGGGATCGTCCGTGGGCACGAGTGGCCGATGGTGACCGCTGCCGTGGCCGATGTCACGCCGTTGCCACGTAACAACAGGGCTGACCGATCGGCCAGCCCTGTGTAGGAAATCAACCTGCCGCGCTGTCGTGTTCGCGGTGGTAACGGGTGGCTTCTTCCACCTCGTTGCGCGAGCCGAGGAACACCGGCACGCGCTGGTGCAGCTGATCGGGCTGGATGTCGAGAATGCGCACCCGGCCGGTGGTGGCGGCGCCGCCGGCCTGTTCGACCAGCAGGCCCATCGGGTTGGCTTCGTACATCAGGCGCAGCTTGCCGGCCTTGGACGGATCCTTCGTGTCCCACGGGTAGATGAAGATGCCGCCGCGGGTCAGGATGCGGTGCACGTCGGCGACCATGCTGGCGATCCAGCGCATATTGAAGTTCTTGCCGCGCGCGCCTTCCTTGCCGGCCAGCAGGTCCTGCACGTAGCCCTGCATCGGGGTTTCCCAATGCCGCTGGTTGGACATGTTGATCGCGAATTCCTGGGTGTCCGCCGGGATCTGCATGTCCGGCGTGGTCAGCACGAACTCGCCCTTCTCGCGGTCCAGGGTGAACGCGTGCGTGCCGTGACCGACGGTGAGCACCATCTGCGTGCTCGGCCCGTAGATGCAGTAGCCGGCCGCGACCTGCGCGGTGCCCGGCTGCAGGAAGCTGGCATCGTTGGGCTGCTCGGTGCCCGGCGGGCAGCGCAGCACCGAGAAGATGGTGCCGACGGAGACGTTGACGTCGATGTTGGAGCTGCCATCGAGGGGATCGAACAGCAGCAGGAAGTCACCGCGCGGGTAGGTGTCCGGCACGGGCTGGCAGTGATCCATTTCTTCCGAGGCGCAGGCCGCGAGGTGGCCGCCCCAGGCATTGGCTTCCAGCAGAATCTCGTTGCTGATCACGTCCAGCTTCTTCTGCGCTTCGCCCTGCACGTTGCCGGTACCGGCTTCGCCGAGTACGCCGCCCAGCGCGCCCTTGCTGACCGCGATGGAGATGCTGGTGCAGGCGCGGGCCACGACAGCGATCAGCTGGCGCAGATCGGCGTTGATGCGGCCGGCATGTTGCTCTTCGATCAGATAGCGGGTCAGCGACGTCTGGGACATGGAATCAGGCGGCCTTCAAAGGGGAAGCGCCTATTGTCGCCCTTCGCCGGAGCCATTACGAGGCGCGGGCAGCCGTAACCGTTCCCACGCCATGCAGCGCGCTGCGGACGCCGTAACGCAGAACGGCCGCGCATGGCGGCCGTTCTGCGTCACAGAGGCAACACTGCTCAGCCCTTGCTGACGGTCGCCACGGCCTTGGCCACGTATGCCAGGTTCCCCTGGTTGAGCGCGGCCACGCAGATGCGGCCGGTGCCCACGGCGTAGATCGCGAACTCGTCGCGCAGGCGGTCCACCTGGGCGCGGCTCAGGCCCGAGTACGAGAACATGCCGGCCTGGTCGTTGATGAAGGCGTACCCCGGTGCGCCGGCGGCGACCAGGTTCTCCACCAGGCCATGGCGCAGGGCGTGGATGCGCTCACGCATCTCGGTCAGTTCCGCTTCCCACAGCTGGCGCAGCTCGACGCTGTTGAGCACGCCGGCCACCAGTGCCGCACCGTGGTTGGACGGGCTGGAATAGATCGTGCGGATGATGCGCTTGACCTGCGACTGCACCGCCTTGGCCGCGTTCGCATCCGGGGCGACCACCGACAGCGCGCCAATGCGCTCGCCATACAGCGAGAACGACTTGGAGTACGAGTTGGCGACCACGAAGCTGTCGATGCCGGCCTCGGCGATGATGCGCACGGCGGCGCCATCTTCGCTGATGCCCTTGTCGAAGCCCTGGTAGGCCATGTCGATGAACGGGAACAGCTGGCGGTCCTTCAGCAGCTCGGCCACCTGCTTCCACTGCGCGACGGTGAGGTCGGCACCGGTCGGGTTGTGGCAGCACGCGTGCAGCAGCACCACGGTGCCCGGCTGCAGCTTGGCAAGGTCGGCCAGCATGCCGTCGAAGTCCACGCCATGGGTGGCGGCATCGAAGTAGGTGTAATCGACCACGTCGAAGCCGGCCGCGCCGAACACCGCGCGATGGTTTTCCCAGCTCGGGTTGCTGATGGCGATGGTGGCGTGCGGCAGCAGCTTGTGCAGCAGGTCCGCGCCGACGCGCAGCGCCCCGCTGCCGCCGATGGTCTGCGAGGTGGCCACGCGGCCGGCGGCCAGCAGCGGCGAATCCTTGCCGAAGACCAGCTCGCGGGTGGCCTGGGTGTAGGCCGGCAGGCCGTCGATCGGCAGGTAGCCGCGCGGTTTGGCGTCATTGGCCAGCTGCTGTTCGATCCTGTTCACGGCGCGGAGCAGCGGGATGCGGCCGCTCTCGTCGTAATAGATGCCCACGCCCAGGTTGACCTTGATCGGACGGCTGTCGGCGTTGTAAGCCTCGGTCAGGCCCAGGATCGGGTCGCCTGGGACCAGTTCCACATTTGCAAAGAAGGACACGGCGGTACTCATTCGGATGACGGAAGGGGGAGGGTGGCGCGACGCAGGATTGGCGGCAGAATCAGCCAAAACCGACCCATCGTAACAAAGCCCCGCCGAGGGCGCCGAGGCGGTCGTCACGTCGCCTTCCGTACCATGGCGTGCGGCACGCCCAATTACCGAGGATCCCGCCCCGCATGCTCCGTCTTACCCCGTTGGCCCGCCACTGTGCGCTGGCCTCGGCCGTGTTGCTGCCATCGCTGGCGCAGGCCCAGAACACCCCCGCCCCCGCCGCCGCGATCGAGCGGTTGCCCACGGTCCAGGTCCAGGCCGCGCGCGTGGCGCAGGTGGCCGATATCGACCTGCCGGCCTCGCTGACCACGGTCTGGGTGGACGAGGACCGTACCGGCCCACTGGCCCAGCTCTCCGAGGCGCTCAACGGCATTCCCGGGGTGGTTGCCCGCGACCGGCAGAACTATGCGCAGGACACCCAGCTCTCGATCCGCGGCTTCGGCGCGCGCTCGACCTTCGGCGTGCGCGGCGTGCGGGTGCTGGTGGACGGTGTGCCGGCCACCATGCCCGATGGCCAGGGCCAGCTCTCCCACGCCAGCCTGCTCTCGGCGCAGCGCGTGGAGGTGCTGCGCGGGCCGTTCTCGGCGCTGTACGGCAACTCTTCCGGCGGCGTTGTCCAGGTGTGGAGCGCGGACGGCGCCGAAGGCGACCCGTGGCGCCTGCGGCTGGATACCGGCAGCGACAACACGGTCAGCGCCGGTGCCCAGCTGCGGGGCGGGCAGGGACCGATCCGCTACAACGTGGCCGCCAACCACTTCCGCACCGATGGCTGGCGCGACCACAGCCAAGCCCGGCGCGAATCGGTCAACGCCCGCTTGGGGACGGAGGTCGGCGGCGGCCAGCTGGATCTGGTGCTGAACTACTTCGATGCGCCCGACGCGCAGGATCCACTCGGCCTGACCCGCGCCCAGGTGCGCGAGAACCCGCGCCAGGCCACCGCGGTGGCCACCCAGTACAACACCCGCAAATCCGTGCGACAGGCCCAGGCCGGGCTGGTCTTCACCCGCACCGAGGGCGCGCAGACCTGGCGTGCGATGGGCTATGCCGGCCAGCGCAGCGTGGAGCAGTACCTGGCGATCCCGCCGGGGCCGCAGGCCAACCCGCTGCATGCCGGCGGGGTGATCGATCTGGACGGCGATTACGGTGGACTCGACGCGCGCTGGGCCTGGCACGGCGACTGGGCCGGACGCCCGCTGGACGTGGTGATCGGCGCCAATGCCGACCGTCAGCAGCAGGATCGCCGCGGTTACGAGAACTTCGTCGGCGATCAGGTCGGCATCAAAGGCCGCCTGCGCCGCGACCAGAGCGATCGGGTCGAGAACGTGGACCAGTTCGCGCAGGCGTGGTGGCAGTGGGCGCCGCGCTGGTCGTTGCTGCTGGGGGTGCGCCACAGCACGGTCCGCTTCCGCTCCAACGACCACTACATCACGGCCGGTAATCCGGACGACAGCGGCTCGCGTCGCTACGAAGCGACGACCCCGGTGGCCGGCGTGGTGTTCCGCGCCAGCGATGCGTGGCGGCTCTACGCGTCGGCCGGACGTGGCTTCGAAACCCCGACCTTCAACGAGCTGGGCTACCGCGCCGATGGTCAGGCCGGGCTGGCGCTGGATCTCTCGGCCGCCCGCAGCCGCAACCTGGAGGTGGGCAGCAAGTGGCACGGCCAGAGTGGCGTGCAGGTCGAGGCTGCGCTGTTCCGCGCCGATACCGATGACGAGCTGGCGGTGGCGAGCAACAGCGGCGGCCGCAGCACCTACCGCAACATCGGCCGCACCCGCCGCCAGGGCGCGGAGGCCAGCGTCGTGCAGCCGCTGGGCGCGCAGGCGGATCTCACGCTGGCCTACACCTGGATCGAGGCCACCGTGCGCGAGCCGTATGCGCTGTGCGCGGCCACCGGCTGCAACACGGTGGCCGCCGGCTCACGCCTGCCCGGCGTGCCCAGTCAACAGTGGAACGCGCGGGTGCAGTACCGCCCGGGCGCGTGGCAATGGGCGGCCGAGGTGGTGGCCTCCAGCGACACCGTGGTGAACGATCTGGCGACGGAACGCGCGCCGGGCTACGCGCTGCTCAACCTGGAAATGTCGCGGCGCTGGACCACCGCGCAGGGCACGCTGCGTGCCTTCGCGCGGATCGACAACGCGCTGGACCAGCGCTACATCGGCTCGGTGATCGTCAACGATGGCAACCAGCGCTTCTTCGAGCCCGGGCCGGACCGCCGCTACAACGTGGGCCTGCAGTGGCAGTGGGCGCCCTGATCGGAGCGGCTTACCTGGGCGGCTTGGCCGGCACGAACGGGGAGGTCGGGTCGCTGGCCGGGAAGGTCTCTTCCAGCGCCTCGTCCTGGTTGTCGCTGGCGTGTTCCTTGCGCTGGCGGCGCTGGTATTCATCTTCGCGGCGATGATGTCCGGCGGGGCCTCTCTCGCCGGCCGCCGAATCCTTGCGGTCGCGCGGGACGGGATCGGGCGTGACGGCCACCGGCAGGTGATCGGGTTCGTCGTTGGGCACGGACATACCGGCGCCGCGGTCTTCGGCGTCCTGGTTGTCATGTTTGGCGCGCTGCTCGCCGGGGACCGGGGCGGTGGCGTCGCGCAGGGGATCGCGGGGCATGGGAGTTCTCCAGTTGCTGTGCAGCCCACTACAGCGCGCGGCGGGTGAAGTCGCTGCGAATCCCGGAGCGTCAACGAATCTGTCACGGCTGGATAACGGCGGCGGGTCTATTCCTGCCTGCCCCACCGCTGTCGGAGTCGTGTCATGCCCCGCCTGGACCGCCGTGCCGCACCTGCGTTGTTCAACGTCTACCTGCAGCCGGAACGGAGCGGGCGCCGCGCGCGCCGCGACCGCGCCGAAGACGCGCAGGCGGTCGCCCAGGACTACCTGCAGTACATGCGCAGTGACTACGAGCAACGCCGCAGCCAGGGCCGCCGCAGCTGGCGCGACCTGTACCCGGCCTATGCCTTCGCCCTGACCACGCATTACGCCGACTGGCCGCGCGGCGCCGATGACACCGACGGCGAGCTGGCCGAGCACTGGGAACAGATGCGCGGCCAATCGCGGCTGGGCTGGCACCAGGCACGGGCGGTGGTCGAGGATGCCTGGCTGGCGCTGGATCACATGCCGGCGGCGGCGGTGCACGGCCTGCTGCAGTAACAGCGGGCGTGCAGCCACGGCCTGCACAGGCCGGACACAGGCGTTTCACGTGCGCCGCGGTACAGCTGCCCTCCCTAGTAGTGTTGGAGTGGCGCCACCATGGCCCGACCGATCTGGACCGGCACGCTGTCATTCGGGCTGCTCAATGTCCCGGTGTCGCTGATGTCCGGCGAACGCAATGTCGACCTGCACTTCCGCATGCTGGATTCGCGCGACCGCAAGCCGATCCGCTTCGAACGGGTCAACGCCGATACCGGTGAAGAAGTGCCGTGGAAAGAGATCGTCAAAGCCTACGAGTACGACAAGGGCAGCTATGTCGTGCTGGAGGAAGACGACATCCGCTCGGCCGCGCCGCAAAGCCATGAAGCGGTCGAGGTGGAGACCTTCGTCGACGCCGCCACCATCGACCCGCGGTACTACGAGAAGCCCTACCTGCTGGTGCCCGCCAAGAAAGCCGAGAAAGGCTACGTGCTGCTGCGCGAAACGCTGCGCAGCACCGGCAAGGTCGGCATCGCACGGGTGGTGGTGCGCACGCGCGAATACCTGTGCGCGGTGATGCCGCACGGCGATGCACTGGTGCTGATGATCCTGCGTTATCCACAGGAGCTGGTCGACCCGGACGAGTACAAGCTGCCCAGCGGCAGCCTTTCCGAGTACCGCATCACCAGCAAGGAAACGGCGATGGCCGAGCAGCTGATCGCCTCGATGTCCGGCGAGTGGAAGCCGGATGAGTACCACGATGAATTCCGCGAGCGCCTGCACACGCTGCTGAAAAAGCGGATCAAGGCCAAGGGCGGCACCACCAAGGTGGAGGAAGAGCCGACCCCGCGCGAGGACGATGCGACCAACGTGGTCGACTTCATGTCGCTGCTGCAGAAGAGCCTGGATGCCAAGAAGCGCACGCCTGCCGCCAAAAAGTCAGCGGCGAAGAAGGCCACGGCCAAGGTCGCCAAACCCACTGCCGCCAAAAAGGCGACCAAGACAGCGGGCAAAGCGGCCAAGAAGACCACCAAGCGCGCACCCACGCGCAAAGCCGGGTAAGCCGACGTGTCCCTGCAGGAATACCGCCGCAAACGCCGCTTCGACGGCACCCCCGAGCCGGACGCCGAGCGGCGCGGTGCGCCGGCGCGGCGCCCGATCTTCGTCGTGCAGCTGCACCACGCCAGCTCGCGCCATTACGATTTCCGGCTGGAAGCCGATGGCGTGCTCAAGAGCTGGGCGGTACCCAAAGGCCCCTCGCTGCGCGTCGGTGAAAAACGCCTCGCGGTGGAGGTCGAGGATCACCCGCTGTCCTACGCGACCTTTGCCGGCGACATCCCCAGCGGCCACTACGGCGCCGGGCATGTGGACGTCTACGACCACGGCACCTGGGCCTGTGATGGCGATCCGCTGGAGGCGATCGCGGCCGGCAAGGTGGATTTCGTCCTGCACGGCGAGCGCCTCAAGGGGGGCTGGAAACTGGTGCGCACCGCGATGAAGGGCAAGCAGCACCAGTGGTTGCTGATCAAACGCGATGACGATGAGGCGAGGGATATGGAGGCCGATGATCTGTTGGAGGCACCCCCCAGGGCAGGCAAACGCGCAAGCACGAAGAAGATCGCCGCTGCCAACGCCAGCACCGCTGCCCCGGCACGGAAGACCGCGCCTGCCAAGGCCACGAAAGGTAGTCCCGCACGCACCGCCGCACGCAAGGCCGACGCGCGCTGGTCCAAGCGCGCGCTGGCTCTGCGGGGCGCTCGAACAACGCCCTACCCGCACGACTTCAAGCCGCAGCTGACCGATCATCGCGCCACCGCGCCGGATGGCGAGCAGTGGCTGCACGAGATCAAATGGGACGGCTATCGCCTGCTGGCCGACGTGCGCGATGGCGTGGTCGCGCTGCGTTCGCGCGGCGGGTTGAACTGGACCGACGATTTCCCCGAGGTGGTGCAGGCGATCGAGCGGCTGCCGGTGCGCGATCTGCGCCTGGACGGCGAACTGGTGGTGCTGGATGCGCAGGGCCGCAGTGACTTCACCGCGTTGCAGAAGGTCATCGACGGCACCGCGAAACAGCCGCTGCGCTATGTGGTGTTCGATATGCCGGGCATCGCCGGGGTGGATGTCAGCCGGGTGCCACTGCTGGAGCGCAAGGCCCTGCTCAAGGAGCTGCTGGGCAGCAAGCCGGGCACCCTGGCCTACAGCGACCACGTGCGCGACCATGGCCCGGCGGTGTTCGCCGCCAGTGGCGAGGCCGGCTTCGAAGGCATCATCAGCAAGCGGATCGACGCGCCCTACGTCAACGCGCGTTCGCGCGACTGGATCAAGATCAAGCATGAGAACACCGACGAATTCCTGATCGTCGGCTATACCGAGCCCAAGGGATCGCGCAGTGGCTTCGGCTCGCTGCTGATGGCCACGCCGGACAAAGGAGGACTGCGCTATGTCGGCCGGGTTGGCACCGGATTCGACGATACCGCTCTGCGCGCGCTGACGAAGCAACTAACGCCGCTGACCGTGAAGGACGCGGTGGTCGAGCTGCCTTCGCATGTGCCGTTCACCGCACGCAGCGTGCACTGGGTGACGCCGGTGCTGGTGGCGGAAGTCGCGTTCCGTGGATGGGCCAAGGAAGGGTTGCTGCGCCAGGCCAGCTTCAAGCGCCTGCGCGAAGACAAACAGCCGAAGGATCTGGGCGCAGCAGCCAACGTCGCTACCGCCGCTGCGTCCGCCTCCGGCCCGGCGGCGAAAACCGGCGGCCGGAAGAAGGCCGCGGCTGCGCAGGACGAGAGCACGGTGACGATCAGCCATCCCGAGCGCGTGGTGTTCGCCAAGGCGAAGATCACCAAGGGCGAGGTGGCCGACTACTACCGGCGCATGGCGCGCTGGATCCTGCCCGAGGTGGCGCACCGCCCGCTGTCGGTGCTGCGCTGCCCGGACGGCGTGGACAAGCCCTGCTTCTTCCAGAAGCACCATGGCACCGGCTTGGGCGGTGCGGTGAAGGCGATTCCGCTGGAGCAGAAGAGCGGGCGCGAAGACTACCTCTACATCGAGGATGTGGAGGGCCTGCTGCAGCTGGTACAGATGAACACCCTGGAGCTGCATCCCTGGGGGGCCACCGTCGATGATCCCGAACATCCGGACCGGCTGGTGTTCGATCTGGATCCCGGCGAAGGCGTGAACTGGACGCAGATCAAGGCCGCCGCACGCGATGTGCGCGCGCGCCTGCAGGAAGCCGGGCTGGAGAGCTTCGTCCGGCTCTCCGGCGGCAAGGGCGTGCACGTGGTGGTGCCGCTGCAGCCCAAGGCCGACTGGGCGCACGCCAAGGACTTCTGCGAGGCCTTCGCGCAGGCCATGGCCACCCAGGCACCGGACCGCTATGTGGCGACGATGAGCAAGGCCAAGCGCGACGGGGTGATCTTCATCGATTGGCTGCGCAATGCGCGCGGCGCCACCAGTGTGAGCTCGTGGTCGCTGCGGGCGCGGCCGGGTGCCGGCGTCGCGGTGCCGTTGCGCTGGGAAGAGCTGGGCCGCATCGCGGCGCCGGACGCTTTCCCGATGGTGAAGGCGCTGCAGCGCGCCGAGCGCTTGAAGCAGGACCCGTGGGACGGCATCGCGCAGGTGAAGCAGGTGCTGCCCGGCAGCTGATCAGGGCCGGCCGGGCCTGAAGCGGGTGCCCAGCCACAGCCCCACCAACGCCTGCACCGGCAGCGACACCAGCAGGATCACCACGAACCAGAACGGGAAATCGCTGCCGAAATCCCACGCGGTGTAGATCGATGCGGCCGCGATCACCGCCCACACCACGCCGCCGTGGCTACGGGGCCAGGTCGGTGCGTAGCGGCTGGCGAAGGCGATCGCGGCTATACCGCTGAGGATCGTCCACGCCAGGTCCCAAGCCAGCTGGGGCTCGCCGCCGGGCGGAATGCGCAGCAGCGGCACCAGCCAGGAGCCAAGGCTGTTGACCAGCACCATCACCGCGAACGCGAACACGACGGCCAGCACCGACAGCACGGGATTCTTCAGGGCGGACCACACAGGCATGGCAGCGACGTCACGGCAGGAGAGCCGCCATTATGGACGGGTTGCCGCAGGGAATTTCAGACCCGGCCGGCGGCCTCGAGCTGGGCGAACTCCTCATCGCTGAACAAGCGCGAGCGCACCAGGAAGCGCACACCCTCGCCGTTTTCCAGCGAGAACATCCCGCCCCGGCCGGGCACCACGTCGATGATCAGCTGGGTGTGCTTCCAGTACTCGAACTGCGCGGGGCTGATGTAGAACGGTGCGCCGCCAATCTCGCCCATGCGCACGTCACGGTCGCCGACGATGAAATCGCCCTGGGCGAAACACATCGGCGAAGAGCCGTCACAGCAGCCGCCGGACTGGTGGAACAGCAGGTCGCCGTGGCGTGCCTGCAGGGTCTGGATCAGCTGCAGCGCCGGGAGAGTGGCCATTACCTGGAGCGGGAGGTCGGTCATGATCGGGGTGCCATGGGCGCCGGCCAGTGGCCGGCAGGACGGAAGAACCGGCGCTGCCGTCCTGCTGCCACCGGGAGAGGGGAAGCGGCGCAGGACGGCAACGCGCAGCCGGTTACGCGCTCATGTCCAGCACCACGCGGCCTTCGATCTTGCCGGCCTGCATGCGCGCGAAGATGTCGTTGATGTTCTCCAGCGAATCGCTGGTAACGGTCGCGGCCACCTTTCCCTGCTCGGCGAATTCCAGCGATTCCTGCAGGTCCAGCCGGGTGCCGACGATCGAGCCACGCACGGTGATGCCGTTGAGCACCATACCGAAGATATCCAGCGGGAAGTTGCCCGGCGGCAGGCCGTTCAACGAGACGGTGCCGCCGCGGCGGACCATGCCCAGTGCCTGCTCGAAGGCCTTCGGCGAGACCGCGGTGACCAGTGCGCCGTGCGCCCCGCCGATCTCCTTCTTCAGGAACGCGGCCGGATCGGTGTTGCGCGCGTTGACGGTGATCGTCGCGCCCAGCCGCTCGGCCAGCGCGAGCTTGCCGTCGTC
Organism: Stenotrophomonas maltophilia; assembly: GCF_002205165.1. Classification (GTDB taxonomy): domain Bacteria; phylum Pseudomonadota; class Gammaproteobacteria; order Xanthomonadales; family Xanthomonadaceae; genus Stenotrophomonas; species Stenotrophomonas maltophilia_N. The sequence continues at coordinate 84,960 of NZ_NIVS01000058.1, forward strand.
GATATCCACCGCGGCCACGTTCAGGCCCATCGCCTTGGCGTACTGCACGGCCATGTGGCCAAGCCCGCCGATGCCGGAAATCACCACCCACTGGCCGGGCTTGGTATCGGTGACCTTCAGGCCTTTGTAGACGGTGACGCCGGCACACAGGATCGGCGCGACCTCGATGAAGCCGACGCCCTTGGGCAGCAGGCCGACATACGCTGCATTGGCCAGGGCATATTCGGCGAAACCACCGTTCACCGAGTAACCGGTGTTCTGCTGGGCTTCGCACAGGGTTTCCCAGCCGCCCAGGCAGTGCTCGCAGTAGCCGCACGCCGAATACAGCCACGGGATGCCGACACGGTCGCCTTCGCGGATATGGCTGACCCCGGCGCCGACCGCCACCACATGGCCCACGCCCTCGTGGCCGGGAATGAAGGGCGGGTTGGGCTTGACCGGCCAGTCGCCGTCCACCGCGTGCAGGTCGGTGTGGCACACGCCGCACGCTTCGATCTTCACCAGGATGTCGCCCGGGCCGGGGCGCGGCACCTCGACTTCCTCGATGCGCAACGGCTTTCCGAATTCGCGGACGACAGCGGCCTTCATGGTCTTGTTCATGCGTGGATCTCCGTGGATTGCCAATGACAGCACTGTGGCGCCGGCCGCATGCCGGCGCCTTGATCGGGATCAAGCCCGGGGCAGGCTCAGAAGAAGCCCAGCTTCTTGGGCGAGTAGCTGACCAGCAGGTTCTTGGTTTGCTGGTAGTGGTCGAGCATCATCTTGTGGTTCTCGCGGCCGATGCCCGACTGCTTGTAGCCACCGAAGGCGGCATGCGCCGGATAGGCGTGGTAGCAGTTGGTCCACACCCGCCCGGCCTGGATGCCGCGGCCCATGCGGTACAGGCGCGAGGCATCGCGGCTCCACACGCCGGCGCCGAGGCCGTACAGGGTGTCGTTGGCGAGCTCCAGCGCTTCCTCCTCGGTCTTGAACGTGGTCACCGAGACCACCGGCCCGAAGATCTCTTCCTGGAACACGCGCATCTTGTTGTGGCCCTTGAACACGGTCGGCTTCACGTAGAAGCCGCCGGCCAGGTCGCCTTCGAGCTTGGCCTGCTCGCCGCCGATCAGCACCTGCGCGCCTTCCTGCTTGCCGATGTCGAAGTAGGAGAGGATCTTTTCCAGCTGCTCGGAGGAGGCCTGTGCGCCGACCATGGTGTTGGGATCGAGCGGATTGCCCTGTTTGATCGCGGCCACGCGCTTGAGCGCACGCTCCATGAATTTTTCGTAGATCGATTCCTGGATCAGCGCGCGCGAGGGGCAGGTGCACACCTCGCCCTGGTTGAAGGCGAACAGCACGAAGCCTTCCACCGCCTTGTCGAGGAAGTCATCGTCTTCGGCCATGACATCGGCGAAGAAGATGTTCGGCGATTTGCCGCCCAGCTCCAGCGTCACCGGGATCAGGTTCTGGCTGGCGTACTGCATGATCAGGCGGCCGGTGGTGGTCTCGCCGGTGAAGGCGATCTTGGCGATGCGCGGGTTGGAGGCCAGCGGCTTGCCCGCCTCCACGCCGAAGCCGTTGACCACGTTGAGCACGCCCTTGGGCAGCAGATCGCCGATCACTTCCATCAGCACCAGGATCGAGGCCGGGGTCTGCTCGGCCGGCTTGAGCACCACGCAGTTGCCGGCGGCCAGTGCCGGGGCCAGCTTCCAGGCCGCCATCAGCATCGGGAAGTTCCACGGGATGATCTGCCCGACCACGCCGAGCGGTTCGTGGAAGTGGTAGGCGATGGTGTCTTTGTCGATCTCCGACAGGCTGCCTTCCTGCGCCCGCACCGCACCGGCGAAGTAGCGGAAGTGATCGGCCATCAGCGGTACGTCGGCGTTGAGCGTTTCGCGGATCGGCTTGCCGTTGTCCCAGGTTTCGGCATGGGCGAGCAGCTCGAGGTTCTCCTCGATGCGGTCGGCGATCCTGTTGAGGATGTTGGCGCGTTCGGTGGTCGAGGTCTGGCCCCAGGCGGTCTTGGCCGCGTGCGCCGCGTCCAGCGCCGCTTCGATGTCTTCGGCGTTGGAACGGGCGACCTCGGTGAACACCTTGCCGGTCACCGGGGTGGTGTTTTCGAAATACTGGCCGCTGCGCGGCGCCACCCACTCCCCGCCGATGTAGTTGCCGTAGCGCGGCTTGAAGATGGACTGCGGGTCGGTGGCGTGCGGCTTGGCGGACGTGACGGCATTCATGGTGCATCTCCGGATGGCGGTGGACAGGCCCGGTAAGGGTCTGTTCCATGGCGCAAGGACGATGCCAGGTTCGGTGTGGTGCGGTGCGGCATGGCCTCACCCGGCGTACCGGTTGGAGAACACCCCGGAAACTGATGCGGTGCACCACGGCCGGTCATTGCACGGTAACGCCGGGTGTGGTGTTTATCGGAACAGGCCCCGCTACAACTGTCGCAGATTGCGACACTGGAGAGACCAGGTGTCCCAGCTTCCGCTCCAGCACCGTGTCGGCAATGCGCGGCGCTCGTTCTTCGAGCGCGGTGCGGCGCCGGTCGGCATCGTGCCCGACACCATCCTGCAGTCGTGGCAGCGTTGCCAGCGCGGCGGGCTCTCGGTGGATGCGCAGCCGGAGGTCGAGCCGCTGCCGGACGCACGCCTGCGCGAGCTGCGCCAGCGCCAGGAAACGCTGTGGCGGCTGGCGCGCCCGGAGCTGGATGGCCTGGCCGCGGACATCGCCGCCACCGGCAGCATCGCGCTGCTCACCGACGAAGCCGGCTGGATCCTGGATGCCGAGGGCAACCCGGCGTTTCTGGACAAGGCCGGGCGGGTGGCATTGATGCCGGGCGTGCGTTGGGATGAAACCACGGTGGGCACCAACGCGATCGGTACCGCGATCGTCGAAGGCCGCTCGGTGGAGGTGCGCGGTGGCGAGCACTACTTTGCGCCGCACGGGATCCTGACCTGTTCGGCGACCCCGATCTTCGATCCGTACGGGCAGCGCGTCGGCGTGCTCGATATCTCCGGCGATGCGCGCCAGCAGCACCTGCATGCGCGCGTGCTCGCGCGGCAGGCGGTGGCGCATATCGAGCACCGCTACTTCGAGGCGGGGCTGGGCGACTGCGAGGTGGTTCGCCTGCATCACGACGCCGGGCTGCTCGGCACCGCACGCGAAGGCGTGCTGGGCTTCCGCAATGGTCGCCTGGTGGCCGCCAATCGTGCCGGGCTGGCGTTGTTCGGGCTGGACCACGGCGACATCGGCAGAGCGCCCTACGAGGCGTTGTTCGATGGCCCGCTCTCGCGTCTGCACGATGACGGCGCGCTGGTGGATCGCCAGGGCCGCGCGCTGTACGGCCACGTGAGCCCGGCCGGGGGCGCCACGGTCCGCTCGCCGCTGCCCGCGCGCCCGACTCCCGCGGCACCCGCGCGTGCCGCCGCGGCTGCGGTGCGGGTGGATGCCACGCCCCTGTTCGACGCGGCCCAGCAGCAGGTGCTCGAGCGCGCCTGCCGCGTGCTGGATGCGCAGCTGCCCGTGCTGCTGCAGGGCGAGACCGGGACCGGCAAGGAAGTCTTCGCGCGTGAGCTGCATCGGCGCAGCTCACGCGCCGACAAGCCCTTCGTGGCGGTCAACTGCGCGGCCTTGCCGGAGGGCCTGATCGAAGCCGAGCTGTTCGGCTATGAGGAAGGGGCCTTCACCGGCGCGCGCAAGAGCGGCAATACCGGCCTGCTGCGCCAGGCCCAGGGCGGTGTGCTGTTCCTCGATGAAATCGGCGACATGCCGCTGGCGCTGCAGCCGCGCCTGTTGCGCGTCCTGCAGGAGCGCACGCTGTCACCGCTGGGGGGCGGCAAGCCGGTACAGCTGGATTTCGCCTTGATCTGCGCCACCCACCGCGATCTGGATCAGGCCATGGGCGCCGGTGACTTCCGCAGCGATCTCTACTACCGCATCGCCGACCACAGCGTGCGCCTGCCGGCCCTGCGCGAGCATGCCGACCGTGCGGCGCTGGTGCAGGGGCTGTGGCAACGCCTCGGCCAAGGCCGGCAACTGGACAGCGCGGCCCTGGAGGCGCTGGCCGGATACCCCTGGCCGGGCAATGTGCGGCAGCTGTGTTCCTGCCTGCGCACGCTGGTGGCGCTGAGCGATCCGGGGGAGCTGGTCCGGCACGCGATGCTGCCGGCCTATCTGCAGGCAACGCCCGCCCCGGTGATGCCGTCCGCGGCCGAGGGGCTGGACGCGATGACCGAAACCGCGATGCGCGAGGCACTGCGCGCCAGCCATGGCAATGTCGCCCAGGCGGCGCGCGCGCTGGGCATCAGCCGCAGCACCCTGTATCGCCGCGTCGGCGCAACGGCCCGCCGCCACTGAGGCGGCAGGCCGTGGGACCTCAGCCGACCAGGGCGGCTGAATCGCGCGCGAGCTGCTCGATGCCGGCCCAGTCCCTGGCCTGCAGCAGCGCACGCGTGGTCAGCCAGGAACCGCCCACGCACAGCACGTTGGGCAGGTGCAGGAAATCGCGCGCGGTCTGCGCGCTGATCCCGCCGGTCGGGCAGAAGCGCACATCGCCGAACGGGCCGTTCCATGCCGACAGCATGGCCGCACCGCCAGCCTGCACCGCCGGGAAGAACTTGAAGGTATCCAGGCCGTGTTCCAGGCCGAGCATCAGCTCGGACGAGGTCGCCACGCCCGGCAGGAACGGCAGGTCGGTATCGCGGGCGGCGGCATACAACCGCGGGGTCGCGCCCGGGGAGACCGCGAAGCGCCCGCCCACCTGCTTGACCTTCTCCATCTGCGCGGCCGTCAACACGGTACCGGCGCCGACCACGGCATCGGGCACGGCCTCGACCATCGCCTGGATCGCGTCCATCGCCATCGGCGTGCGCAGCGTCACTTCGATCACCGGCAGGCCGCCGTTGAACAGCGCCCGCGCAACCTCGACGGCGTCGTCGACGTTTTCCGGGGTGAACACCGGAATCACCGGGGCCAGTTTCAGGACTGCGCGTACGCGCGGATCAGCGCCGGACATCGAATCGCTCCTCGCCCGTCAGGGCCATGATGTCAGCCTCGCTGACAGGGTTGAAGTCGCCGGGGATGGAATGCTTCAGGCAGCCTGCGGCCAGGCCGAAGCGCACGATCGCGTCCGGCGCGAAGCCGCGCATCATGCCATGCAGGATGCCGGCGGCGAAGGCATCACCGCCGCCGATGCGGTCCACGATACCGAGCATCTCGCGGGTCGGCGCCACCGCGCGGGTGCCATCGCGGCCAACCAGCATCGCCCCGAGCGCATGGTTGTCCACGCTGTGCGGCGTGCGCTGGGTGCAGGCCATCCACTGCAGCCGCGGGAACGCGGCGAAGGCCTGCGCGGCGGCCGCATCGACACGCTCACGCACATCGCCCTGCTTGAAGTCACCGCCAAGCACCACGCCGATGTCGCGGTAGTCAGCGAAGACCAGGTCAGCGCAGGCAAACAGCTCGCGCAGGATGCCGGGTGCATCGCCCTGCCAGCGCGCCCACAGCGATGGGCGGAAGTTGCCGTCGAAGGACACCTTCACGCCCCGCGCGCACGCCGCACGCGCAGCGGCCAGCGTGGCCTGGGCCATGGCCGGGTTGAGCGCCGGGCTGACGCCGGACAGGTGCAGCCAGTCGGCACCGGCCAACAGCGTGTCCCAGTCGTAGTCGGCGGCACTGCTGTTGGCGAAGGCCGAATCGGCGCGGTCGTAGACCACTTCGCTGGCGCGCTGCACGGCGCCGGTGGTCAGGAAGTACAGGCCCATGCGGCCCTCGGTGCGGCGCACCGCCGTGGTATCCACGCCATGCCGGCGCAGTTCGCCCACGGCATACTCACCCAGCGGGTTGGCCGGTACGGTGCTGACCACCGCCACCGCATGCCCCAGGTGGGCCAGAGAGACACCCACATTGGCTTCCGCGCCACCGGCATGCACGGCCAGCTGCGGGTGCTGCAACAACAGCTCGCGGCCGGGGGCGCTCATGCGCAGCAACAACTCTCCGAAACAGACAACACGACTCATGGTCCTGGATCCTTGTGAGGGCCGCCGGCGCCGCAACGGCGCCCAACAGCAATGGCTAGCGGTGTCATTTTAGCGATGGACGGCGCCCCGTCCACCTGTCCCGAATGTCGGAACCATTGTCCTGCAAGCGTCTACGGGACATTCAATGTCTGCTGCGGTGCAAGATGCCGGATCAGTAACGGGCTGTTAACGTCCGCCCTGACCAGCGGTGTCATTGCACTGACATGTCGTTGGATAGCTGTTTCATGTAGCACCTTGGGAGAGGGAAAACATGCAAGTCCAGAACACGCAGAAAAAGACACCGGTTACCTTGCTCGCATTATCGATCGGCCTGGCGCTGAGTGGTACCGCGCTGGCCCAGGATGCGGGCACCACCAACCCGACTGATCTTGATACCGTCACCGTCACCGGCTACCGCGCCAGTGTCGAGAAGGCGCTGGACATCAAGCGTGGCGAAGCCGGCGTGGTCGATGCCATCGTCGCCGAGGATATCGGCAAGTTCCCGGATCTGAACCTGGCCGAGTCGCTGCAGCGCATTCCCGGCGTGGTCATCACCCGTGAAGCCGGCGAAGGCCGCAACATCTCGGTGCGTGGCCTGGGCCCGGACTTCACCCGCGTGCGCATCAACGGGATGGAAGCGCTGACCACGGTCGGCGCCGGCGACCAGAGCGGCGGCACCAACCGTGGCCGCGGCTTCGATTTCAACGTGTTCGCCTCCGACCTGTTCTCGCAGTTGCTGGTGCGCAAGACCGCCTCGGCCGATGTCGAGGAAGGCTCGCTGGGTGCCACGGTGGATCTGCGCACGGCACGCCCGTTCGACTATGACGGCTTCACCTTCGCCGCCAGCGGCCAGGCCGGCTACAACGCGATGGCCGAAAAGGCCGACCCGCGCATGGCCGCGCTGATCTCCAACACGTTTGCCGATGGCACCTTCGGGGCGTTGTTGTCGGTGGCGTATTCCGAGCGCCAGGCGCTGGAAGAAGGCTCCAACACCGGCCGCTGGGCCAATGGTCCGAGCAATGGCGGCTTCAGCGCCACCTCCCCGTTCGCCGCGGCGCGCTCGGCCGACGTCTACCACCCGCGCTTCCCGCGCTATGTGCAGATGGAGCATGAGCAGAAGCGCCTGGGCGTGACCGGTACCCTGCAGTGGAAGCCGAGCGACGCCACCGAGTTCTCGCTGGATGCGCTCTACTCCAAGATCGACGCCACCCGCGATGAACATTACATCGAGGCGATTTCCTTCAGCCGCAACCGCGATTCGGCGACCGGCGCGCTGCGTCGCCCCGACCGCGACGGCAAGCCGTCGATGATCGTCAAGAACGGCGTGATCGAAAACAACGCACTGGTCTACGGCGAGTTCGACAACGTCGACATCCGCTCGGAAAACCGTCACGACGAGTGGAGCACCGAGTTCAAGCAGCTCAGCCTCAACGGCCAGCACCGCTTCGGTGATGACTTCACCCTGTCCGGCAAGATCGGCATCTCGCGCTCCAAGCACGAGAACCCGGTGCAGACCACGGTCATCATGGACAAGTACGACGTCGACAACTACAGCTACGACTACCGGGGCAACAGCCGGTTCCCGACGCTGAACTACGGTATCGACCCGACCAATCCGGCCGGCTGGGAACTGGCCGAGATCCGCCTGCGCCCGCAGTACGTGGACAACGACTTCGATACCGGCCAGCTCGACTTCAACTGGAACATCAGCCCCGGCTTCCGCCTGAAGGGTGGCGTGCTGGCCAAGGACTACACCTTCAAGACCACCGAACTGCGCCGCGCCAGCGAGCTGGCCGTGCCCAACTTCGCCGATGGCACCAAGATCGTGCCGGTGGACATGACCACGCAGGCCGGCCTGAAGGGCATCAACGGCAGCCCGTCCAACTGGGTGGTGCCGGATCTGAACGCGATTGCCGATCAGTTCGACATCTACAGCAACAGCGGCATCTTCGCCGTCGCCCCGCGCGCCAACAACGTGCGCAGCGTGGAAGAGAAGGACCGTGGTGCGTACCTGATGGGCGAGTTCTCCACCGAACTGGGCAGCCTGCCGCTGTCGGGCAATGTCGGTGTGCGTTACGTGCGCACCAAGCAGAGCTCCACCGGCCTGTCCACGCTGGCCAGCGGTACCGTATCCACCACGGAAAACCGCACCTACAACGACACCCTGCCCTCGTTCAACCTGGTGGCCGAAGTCAGCCCGGACTTCCTGATCCGCCTTGGCGCGGCCAAGGTGATGAGCCGCCCGGGCCTGGGCAGCCTGACCCCCGGCGCAACAGTGGCCGTGGCCGGTGGTGCGCGCACCATCTCCAGCGGCAACCCGGACCTGGAGCCGATCCGCGCGACCAACGTCGATCTCGGCTTCGAGTGGTACTTCTCCGAAGGCGCGATGGCCGGCATCGGTCTGTTCTACAAGGACATCGAGAGCTTCGTGCAGACCACCCGCGAAGTGCGCCCGTACGCCGACAGTGGACTGCCGGCAGCGCTGCTGATCGGCACCGGCGCCTCGCCGACCGATGATTTCACCTACAGCCGGCCGGTCAACACCCCGGGTGGCGAACTGCACGGCGTGGAAGCCAACTACACCCAGCCCTTCACCTTCCTGCCCGGCAAGTGGTCCAACCTGGGCGTGCAGTTGAACTACACCTGGGTGGAGTCGCAGATCCAGTACCTCAACGCCGCCGGCCAGCCGGTGATGAAGACCGACCTGACCGGTCTGTCCAAGTCGTCCTGGAATGCCACGCTGTTCTACGAAGGCAAGACCTTCTCCGGCCGTGTCTCGGCGACCAACCGCGATGACTACCTGACCCAGGCGCCGGGTACGGAAACCGGCTTCAACCTCGACGGCTACCACGGCATGACCGGCACCACCGTCATCGATGCCTCGATCCGCTACACGATCAGCGACCAGCTGGAACTGAGCCTGGAAGGCATCAACCTGACCAACGAAGCGTCCGACGAGTGGGTCTACTCGCCGGCCACCGGTCGCCTGCCGCTGCAGTACACCGAAACCGGCCGCCAGTTCCTGCTCGGCGTGCGCTACAAGTTCTGATTCAACGGCGGCACCCACCGGCGGCGTGAGCGATCACGCCGCCGGGCTGCGCGCGCCCGCCGCCATCGTTGCCATCCCCGACCCTCGCCAGCACACGCACGCTGCTGCGGCGCAAGATGCCGCCCCGTGAAGGGTTTGTTACGTTTCGGATGACCAGCGGTGTCACGCGGCAATGCGCGACAGACGCTCCGGGGGAGGCCGGACGTCATGACTCATCAACATCACGGTCGCATGGCGGCGCACCCTGGGAGGGGGTTACACACGATGGAACGACTCGACACCCGTAAAAAGACACCGGTTACCTTGCTCGCGGTTTCGATCGCCTTCGCGCTGCAGAGCGTGGCCGGCATCGCCGCGGCACAGCAGACCCCCGAACAGGCGGCGGCGCTGAACGCCGTGGACCTGGACAAGGTCGAGGTCAAAGCGACCTACCGCGAAAGCCTGCAGCAGTCGCTGGATGAAAAGCGCTACAGCGTCGAGCAGGTCGACGCGATCTATGCCGAAGACATTGGCAAATTCCCCGATCTGAACCTGGCCGAATCGATGCAGCGCATCGCCGGCGTCTCGATCGACCGCGAAGGCGGCGAAGGCCAGCAGATCTCCGTGCGCGGCCTGGGCTCGGACTTCACCCGCGTGCGCATCAACGGTCTGGAAGCGCTGTCCACGGCGGGCAGCGGCACCACCGGCGTCAACCGCAGCCGCGGCTTCGACTTCAACACCTTCGCCTCCGAGCTGTTCAGCCGGGTCAAGATCAACAAGACCCAGTCGGCACAGACCGACGAGGGCTCGCTCGGCGCCACGGTGGACCTGCGTGGTTCGCGCCCGTTCGATTTCGAGGGCTTCCAGGCCTCGCTCGGCGGCCAGTACGGCTTCAACGAGCTGTCCAGGAACAAGGACCCGCGCATCTCCGGGCTGATCAGCAACACCTGGGCCGATGGCCGGGTGGGCGCGCTGATGTCGGTGGCCTACAGCAAGCGCACCATCTTCGAGGAAGGCTACAACCCGGTCCGCTGGGAGCACGGCAACTACCGCAACTCCAACCAGAGCACCGCGGCCAACAACGGCACCTACGGCTTCTGCAGCCCGGCCGGCTACGACCCGCAGACCCCCCGCAATCCGCTGGCCAATGAAACCGCCGCCGGTGTTGGCAGCGCCGCCAACCAGGCGCGCAGCAACGGCTGGGGCAGCTACGGCATCGACGCCACCCACTGCGGCACCGGCCTGGATCGCCCCGCGGCGACAGCGGAGAACATTGCCGCGTACGAGACCGCGACCAACGCGTGGATTCCGCGTTACCCGCGCTACATCCGTACCGAGCACGAAATCGAGCGCCTGGGCGTCACCGGCGCGCTGCAGTTCAAGGTCAGCGACGACACGCAGTTGAACCTGGATATGCTGTATTCCAAGCTCGACAAAAACGTGCGCGAAGATTCCATCGGTGCCAACCTGCACCGCACCGCGCAGTACGGCGGCAAGACCCAGATCGTGGTGCGCGAAGCGCAGGCCGATGAGCAGAACCGCCTGACCTACGGGGTGTTCGACAACGTCGATTTCCGCACCGAATCCACCGCCATCGAAGAGAGCACCGAGTTCAAGCAGTTCAGCCTGAACCTGGAGCATCGCTTCAACGACGCGGTGCGCCTGGATGCGGTGGTCGGCCACTCCGAGTCGAACTATGAGCGGCCGATCTTCTCGATGGTCAGCTTCGACAACAGCAACCTGGACGGCTTCGTGCTGGACATGCGCAACGGCAAGGTGCCGGCGATGTCCTTCCCGTTCGATCTCAACGCCGTGGACAACTGGAAGTGGCTGGGCTACGGCAGCACGCCGGTCAATGCCAACGGCACCGCGCGCGGCGGCAACATCAGCGAAGTGCGCTTGAACCCGCAGTACGTCGACAATGCCTTCGACACGGCCAAGGTCGACCTGACCCTCGACATCAGCCCCACTTTCACCCTGCGCGGCGGTCTGGCCTACAAGGACTACGACATGAGCACGCAGGAGTACCGCAACATCAGTTACGGACGCCTGTCGCAGGCACTGCCGGCCGGGGTCACCGTGGGTGACCTGAGCGATACGCTGAGCGGCTTCGGCAAGGGCATGGACGGCAATCTGCCCAACGCCTGGCTGGTGCCGGACTTCAACCAGATCGCCAAGCTGTTGGACATCTACTGCAACTGCAACACCGGAGCACTCGGCGGCGATTACCGCCTGGCCAGCGTCGGTCATTTCGGTGCGTCCAACAACAACTTCGACGTCAACGAGAAGAGCTACGGCAGCTACCTGCAGCTGGACTTCAACACCGACCTGCTGGGCCGCGCCTTCCGCGGCAACCTGGGCGTGCGCTATGTGCAGACGCGGATCACCGCCGATGGCTATGCGCCGTGCACCGCGGCCAACGCCAGCGATCTGTCCTCGGCATGCGAACCGTTCTTCGGCGTGGCCAGCGCCACCGCCGATCCCGGCGAGCGCCTGCAGGTCGCCACCCGGGTCGGCCACAAGTACGACGACTGGCTGCCCTCGTTGAACCTGGCCTGGGACCTGAGCGATACCTTCGTGCTGCGCTTCGGCGCGGCCAAGACCATGGCCCGCCCGACCCTGTCCAACCTGTCGCCGAGCGTCAGTGGCGGCCCCACCGCCTACTTCGATGACGATCGTGCGTACTCGATCAACCTGGGCAACCCCAAGCTGGACCCGTTCCGCTCCACCAACTACGACCTGAGTGCGGAGTGGTACTTCGACGAAGGCGCGCTGCTGTCGGCGGCGGTGTTCTACAAGGACATCGAAAGCTACGTGCAGCGCACCCGCCTGCTCACCACCTGGGCGGACATGGGCTACTCGCTGGACCTGTTGCCGACCGGCTTCAGCCCGGACACCGTGTTCAACGTGCAGAGCTACTTCAACACCCCGGGCGGCCCGCTCAAGGGCTATGAAGTCTCCTACCAGCAGCCTTTCAGCTTCCTGCCCGGCTTCTGGAGGAACTTCGGCGTGCAGCTGAACTACACGCATGTCGAGTCGAAGATCAAGTACATGTTCAGCTCGGGCACCGGCAGCACGATCGTCACCACCTACACCGAGAACGACCTGCTGAACCTCTCGCCGAACTCGTACAACGCCACCCTGTACTACGACGACGGCCGCTTCAGCGCCCGCGTGTCCACCAGCTACCGCGACGCGTACATCAGCACGATCCTCTCGCAGGAGAACGTGTGGGATCTGGACGGCAACGCGTTCGCCACCGCCGATGTGCAGGGCAAGTACAGCGTGGAGAACGTGGACTTCAACATGTCCTACAAGGTCAACAAGAACCTCTCGCTGACCTTCGAAGCGATCAACCTGCTGGACACCGCCGACGAGCGCTACGTCGATTCGGCCCTGTCGCTGCCGGACCGCTACACCCACACCGGCCGCCAGTACTACCTCGGCCTGCGCTACAAGTTCTGACCGTGCTGCGTCTTCCGCCACCGGTATCGCGCCCGTCCCCGTCCTTCTCTCCGGGATGGCGGGCGCGGTGCGGCGGCGGGAGGCCACCGTGAGCGGCTGACCCCCGCTGCTGGTTCCGCTGTACTGTTTCTGCTGTCGAAAGGAAGGTCTCATGCATCGCGTTGTCGCCGCCTCGATCCGCCCCTCCCGCCTGTCCGCCAGCCTGCTGGCGCTGCTGCTCGCGGGCAGTGGCACCGCCTGGGCGCAGACCGCGCCGCAGCTGCTGTTCCACGTCTCGGCCGAGCAGGGCCTGCAGGCCGATACCGCCGCGGGCGACCCGGTCCCGAACTTCGTGGACAAGGTCAAGCGGGTGCCCGACGGGGCGCACGGCAGTGCGATCGAATGGGCCGACGATGGCGTGCTGTCGTGGAATGCCCCGGGCAACATCCAGGCGCAGCGCGGCACGCTGGGCTTCTTCTGGCGCTCGCGCTACGCGGTGGGCGAAGCGCCGTTCGTCATCTTCCGGGTCGGCTATGCCGACCACAGCAGCTGGGACATGGCCTGGCTGCGCATCGACTGGAACGGCCACGGCTTCGATGCCTTCGTCACCGATGCCAACCTGGCGCGCACCCGCGTCTCGTTCACACTCGACCAGAATCCTTCGCCGCAGCAGTGGCAGCACATCGCCTTCGGCTGGGATGAAGACCACGGCGTGCGCCTGTACGTGGACGGCAAAGAGGTCGCCCGCCAGGAGACCACCGCCGACTACGACGCCGCACTCGATCAGCTGGGCCTGGCCGCGCGCGTCATGGCGCCCTACCAGGTGCAGAGCCGCTACAACTTCCTGCGTGGCAGCGACTTCGATGAGATCCGCGTCTATGACCGTCTGCTCGATGCGGCCGGCATGGCCGCGCTGGCCCGGAATGCGGCGCCCACCAGCGCCGTGGCCGCGGCGGACCCGATGCGCGCCTGGCGCCATCGCCATGGTTGGGATGCCACGCCGCCGCCGGCGCTGACCGCGCCGACCACCACGATCCGCAAGATCGAGTTCGCCGATACCAAGGACCACAAGCAGTGGATGTGGAAGGCGACCGACGGCATCGCCGAAACCACCTGGCCGGGTGTCTACAACCGCTCACGGCTGCCGGGCCGCAACGATTACTTCCAGCTGCCGGACTGGAATACCTATGTCGAGGGTGGCCAGCAGCTCGACCTGACCCTGCCGGCCGGTGAAACCGTCAACCGCATCGAAGTGCGCGGTGCAGCGTTTGGTGGGCTCAGCCACAGTGTGGACGGCCAGCCAGCGCAGGCGCTGTTCGAGCGCCCGCAGGGCGTGGTCCGCAGCGTCAACCCGATTCCCGCGCAGGACGGCGGCGTGCTGCACTTCCGCAATACCGCGCAGGAAACCCCGATCCAGGAAATCTGGGCCTACCAGGTCAGCGACGCCGCCGAGCCGGAGGGCACGGTCAAGCAGCGGTACCTGATCGACAGCCAGGCGCTGCCGGATTACACCAACATCGCCGCGCTGCGCGAGTACATCGACGGCCGCTACCCGGCGGCCGAACGCAGCACGGTGATGGCGCTGCCCAAGGGCGCCGGTTCGCGCAAGCGCACGGCCGATACGCTGCCTGCGCAGCCGATGCCGATCGTGCACGTGCTGATCCCCTCCGGCGTGAGCGACGCCCCGGCCGCACAGCCGCTGATCCGGAGCTGGGCACACAGCTGGGAGAACATGCATGACGGTCTGGACGGCATCGCGATCGATCTGCCGAAGCTGGATCTACCCGCCACGCAGGACGGCCTGATCCCGCTCAACATCCGCGTCAAGGACCCGATCTGGCCGGCGCGGGACATGATCGACGTGTCGGTCTCGGTCAAGCCGGGCCAGAAGCGCACCCTGTGGCTGGACCTGCGCGATCGCATCCTGACCGCCGACAGCCTGTGGATCTCCATCGCTTCGGCCGCGCCGGGCTTCAACGCGTCCTCGCTGGACGGCGCGGAAATCCGCATGGTCTACAAGGACCGCGAGGAAGCGAAGAAGGAGCACATCGCCGACCGCTTCAACCAGGTCCGCGACAACTGGGGCTTCCTGGTCGAAGAGCACACCACGTCCAAACGCCAGCGCCTGTATGCGCGCGTCTATGCCGACCTGAGCGACCTGCTGCGCGTCGATCCGGACCACGCGCTGGGCCGGCTGTACTGGAACTACATCAGCTACAACAGCCAGGGCAAACCGCCGTTCACCCAGCCCGAAGCGCCCAAGGGCGTGCCGCTGTGGGCCTTCCGCCAGACCGAAGACCTCACTTATGTGCGCCGCTTCATCGAATGGTGGATCGACCACCGCCAGATCGCCTACGGTGATTTCGGCGGCGGCATTTCCGACGATTCCGACCTCACCCAGCAGTGGCCGGGCCTGGCCCTGATGGGCGTGCAGCCGGACAAGCTCAACGCCTCGCTGACCGCGCTGTCCGATGCGGTGTACCGCAATAGCATGTTCAGTAATGGCTTGAGCACCATCGAGACCGACGAGCTGCATGCCTACGAAGAAGGCATCAACACCAACAGCGCGATGCTCTACCTCAACTGGGGCGATCCGCTCACCGTCGAGCGCCTGATGGAAACGGTGAAGGCCTTCGACGAACGCATCATCCTGCCCAACCCGCAGGGGCATCTGCTGTTCTCCAGCAACTGGTTCGGCGGCAACAAGGTCTACCGCGAGCCGAACTGGCAGTGGCAGAAGCCCTACTCCTTCCCGGTGCTGCACCCGGCGTTCCTGATCGGTCAGTACAACGCCGATCCGACCGGCCGCAAGCTGGTCACCGGCCTGGCCGACAGCTACCTGGCCCACGCCTACACCGACGACAAGGGCCGCTGGGCACTGCCGAACGAGATCAACTGGGCAACCGGCAAGACCCGTGGCGGCGAGCTCAACAACGGCTCGGGCAGCGGCGACATCATGCATACCTTCTGGGCGGCATGGCGCTGGACCGGCGATGACAAGTACCTCAAGGCGCTGGACTACCGCGTGGAGCGCGGTGGGCCGGGGGCGTTGTCCAACCTGGGCGAGAACTACGTCGAGGCCCTGGGGCGCAGCGCCGAATGGAACCCGCGCTTCATCAGCGACGCCGACGGCGGCAACACCGGTTTCTCCAGTCTGATGGCGTGGCAGGCGACCGGCGACAAGAAGTACCTGGAGGCATTGCACGCGGACGGCATCCAGGCCAAGGCCCAGCGCGAGTACATGAACACCGAAGGCCACTGGTGGTCCGACCGTGTCGAGGCGCCGAGCGAGTTCCTGCAGCGTGCGCGGCTGGGCGGCATCGCGCTCAAGCGCAACCAGAGCTGGCCCGGCCACACCGTGAGCTGGCGCTTCGCCCAGCCGGACGCGGCCGAGCAGGTCGCGCTGCTGGTGCATGCGCCCTCCCCCGACCGCTTCAAGGTGATCGCCTACAACCTGGGCAAGCACGCGGTGGATGCCGAGATGAGCACCTGGAACGTCACCGCCGGGCAATGGCGGATGACCAGCGGGGTGGACCGCGACGGCGATGACATCATCGACGGCAAGGCGACGACGCGTGATCTGACGCTGGAACGCAGTGCCTCGACCACGCTGCGCTTCGCGCCGGGGCAGAGCCAGGTGTTCGAGTTCGAGTTGGTGCAGGCCGGCACGCCGGTCGAGCAGCGCCCCGATCTCGGGATCGGGCGGGGCGATGTACGTGTGGACGGGCGTCAGGTGCAGGTGACCGTGCACAGCCTGGGCCACGTCGCCACCGGCGTGGGCGTGGCGGTGCTGGAAGATGCCAAGGGCCGTGAGCTTGCCCGGGTGGAGATTCCGAGCCTGGCCGCGCCGAGCGACCTGGTGCCGAAAACCACGACGGTCAGCCTGCCGCTGCCAGCCGGGGATCACCCTGGCCTGCGCGTGCGGGTCATGCAGGCCGATGGTGCGGCGGAAGTGACCCAGCGCAACAACGTGGTGACGATGGACCGGTAGCGCCCTGCCGCGCAGGGCGGCCCCGGCGGCCGATCACAGCGTGACCTGCCCCTCGATGCAGGTCACGCAGTCCCCGCCGATCCACAGTGCATCGCCCACGCGCTCTACCCGCAGGCGTCCGGCACGGCCCATCGCGGTGCCCTGGCTGATCACATAGCGCTCCGGCGCCTCGCCGGTGCTCAGCAGCCAGCGCGCAATACCCGCATTGAGGCTGCCGGTGGCCGGGTCCTCCGGTGCGCCGTCGCCGGCAATGAAGGCGCGGCTCTCGTACTGCGCCTCGTCTCCATCGCTGGCCTGCCACGGCCCGAACACGCCGACCTTCAAGCCGTGCAGCTGCGCGTAGTCCGGCTGGATCGCCAGCACCGCGGCGCGGTCACGCAGGCGCAGGGCCAGCCAGCCGGTGCCGTTGTCCGCCCAGCGCGCGTCCACCACGTCCTCCGCCGCCACGCCGAGCCCGCGGCGCACCTGTTCGCGCAGGTCCGGTGCCAATGCCTCGCCCCGCAGCAGCGGCGGCGCCAGGAACGCCAGGCCCGCCTCGCTGCGGCGGATCCGCACCAGGCCGATTCCGCACTCCTGCACGATCTCTTCGCCCTTTGGCACGCCGCCATGCGCCAGCCAGGCATGACAGCTGCCCAGGGTGGGATGCCCGGCGAACGGGAGTTCTTCCAGGGTGGTGAAGATGCGCACGCGGTAGTCCGCCTGCGGATCGGTCGGCGGCAGCAGGAAGGTGGTTTCGCTCAGGTTGGTCCACTGTGCGAACGCGGCCATGCGCGTGTCGTCGATGCCCTCGGCATCGAGTACCACCGCCAGCGGATTGCCGCGCAGCGGATCCCGGCTGAAAACATTGACCTGTTGGAACGGCAGCGTAGGCATGGGGAACGTCGGGAACCGGGTGGAGTACGCATGATGCGCGCCATCACAGCATCGGGTCGAGCACTGCGCCCGTTCGCGGCGCTAGGCCGCGTCGGTTTCCATCACCTGCACGCGACGCTCGTACCAGCCGCCGGCGTCGGGTTCGAAAATGGCGCTGCGGGTCATCTCACCCTGGTAGACGTGCACCGAGATGGCCAGATCCTCATCGCTGGTGTTGCGGATGGTGTGGTACTCGTGCGGCGGGATCAGGCTGCCGGCACTGCCACAATCGCCCAGCACGGGGGGCTCCGGGCGGAAACGGAAGCGCTCGCCGTCGCGCTCCAGCAGCTGGTACTGGGTGATCTCCAGCTGGCCCAGCCACACCCCCTCCACGCACCACAGCCCGCTGTGGTCGTGCAGCGGCGTGCCCTGCCCCGGGCCCCAGCTCATCGCGACGATGCTGTAGCCGTGCACCGGGCTGCGGTACAGCTCGCGGCGGGCGTAGTGATCTTCGATCGGGTGGTGCACGCAGGCCGGCAGCTGGATGCGGCTGTCGGCGATGGCCTCGCGCAGCGCCGAGCGCAGCGTGGCGGCGATCTGGTGCGCGTGCTCGTGCTGGACGGCATGGTCGACGGCGGCGATCAATCGATCACGGCCATGGAACGGCGGAAACGGGTTGCATTGGTCTTGCATACCCCGAGTCTAGGCGATCCCGGTGAACAGCGTGTTTGACCGGAATCACATCCAATCGACCCACAATCCCCGACGTAGCGATCCATTCGAAAGATTTCGAATGATCTTCCTATCGATCAGGGAATCAGCAACGGCCGCAGCGACGGGACCTGCCGGGCCAGTTCCTCGGTGACCAGCGTCGCGAACAGCGCCGCGCCGTCCGGGCCCAGATGGGTGTAATCGAAGGCGACCTTGGCCTGACCCATCGGCTCGGTGGCGGCGTTGTTCTGCGCGGCCGGTGCGCCCGCTACAGGCGCCGCGCCCACCGTAGTACCGCCCAGCGCCGCACTGACCTGTGCGGGTGTGGCCGCGGCCTGGGCCAGCGGCATGGCGGCGACCGGCCCCAGCGCCTGCACGACCATGCGGCTGCGTGCGTGCAGGTCCACCAGTGGCACCTGCATCTCGATCGCCACGGTGCGGACCGCCTCGGCCCAGGGCGCCAGGTCATCGATCAGCACGCCATCGGCGAACTGGCGTCGGGTCAACGGGGTCAGCAGCACCGGCTGCGCACCGGCGGCGCGGATCTCGCGCACGTAGCGGCGCAGGTTGTCCGGGAACTCGCGCTGCAGCTCGGTGGAGCGGCCCGGCTTGCCGGGCTGGTCGTTGTGGCCGAACTGGACCAGCACCCACGTGCGTGCGTAGCCCGGCGTGCGCATCTCCGCCTCGGCCAGTGCCCACGAGCCCTCGGCGCGGTAGTTGTAGGTACTGCGGCCGCCTCGGGCCAGGTTGGTGCAGGTCAGGAACGAGGTCACGTGCCGTGCGCAGAAGGCCGGCCCCCAGCCGCCCTGCACGGCCGTGGTGGAATCACCGACCAGCACGATCTTGCTGGCGCGGATCGGGGTCGGTGCCGGGCGATCCAGCAGTGCCGGATCCACGGCGGCCTGCGCCGCGCCGATCAGGCCGAACAGCGCGCCGCCCAGCAGCCAGGACGTACACCGCATCAGAACGTACCTCGTTGAATGAAGGGGGCCTGCTGATACAGACGACGCTCGCCACCGCGCGGGTCGTCGGCCTGCTGTGAGGTGGCATCGAACAGCATCGTTTCGCGGCGTGCGAGCGAATAGGGCTGCCAGCGTGGCAGTCCGCCATGATTCGGATCGCCATGGCGGGCGAAGGCGATCAATGCCTCGCTCATCGTGGCCGCCACGCGGCTGGCTTCCTCGCCGTTGCCGGTACGCGAGCCGGGGCGGTCGATGTTGTCGAACACCAGCGGGATATCCAAGGTGTGGAACGCGCCGAACCTGCCGCCGTCCAGCGGGGAGCCCCAATCGAGTTGATAGGCCCAGGTCGGCGCGCCCTGGCGCGCACGCGCCTCCAGCTCCTCCACCGCACCGCGCCACGAACGACCAGCAGTGGTGGCCGCGAAGAACACCTCCGAGGGGGTGTAGTGCGGATACAGGCGGCGGTACTCGGCGATCACCACCGAGGGCAGCAGGTCCACGTACTGCTCTTTCTCCAGCTTGGCCGGCAGCGTCTCCCAGGTCAGGGCGAAGTTGGCGGGATCGTTGCCGAGGAAGGCGCGGGTTTCATCGTGGGTGTTGCCGATCACCAGCGGGATTCCAGCGGACTGCGCCGGTGCGTCCGGCCAGAACGGATGCACCGGCAACGAACGACCGTCCAGCACGGGGCCCACGTACAGGCTGCTGTTCTCCACGCGCGAGGGGTCGCGTGCTCGGGTGGCGGCCAGCAGCGCTTCCATCGGCATCGTGCGCAGCGCCTCGGCATCGGCCGCCCCCACCGCCTGCATCGCGATCTGCGCGCGCTGGGTGGCCGCACGCGGGCCGGCCGCGGTGACCTGCTGCCCACTCATGGTCCAGGCGCGCTGGAACAGCCCGCGCGCGGCGGGCATGGCCATCAGCGTGGCGATCTTCGCGCCGCCGCCGGATTGCCCCACCACGGTGATGTTGTCCGCATCGCCACCGAATTCGTGCGCATGCTGGCGCACCCACTGCAATGCCTGGACCAGATCGAGCTGGCCGACATTGCCCGAATCGGCGAAGCGCGCATCGCCCAGCTGCGCCAGGTACAGGTAGCCGAACACATTGAGCCGATGGTTCACGGTCACCACCACCACGTCGCCACGTCGGCACAACGCGCTGCCGTCGTACAGCGGATCGCTGCCGGTACCGTTGTTGTAGGCACCGCCGTGGATGTAGAACACGATCGGGCGCTTGCCGCCATCGCGCAGCGCCGGCGTCCACACGTTGAGGTAGAGGCAGTCTTCACTGCCCGGGCCTTCCTTGCCGCCCTGCGGCGCGGCATTGCCGTAGGCCAGCGCATCGCGCACCCCGCGCCAGGCCAATTCCTGCACGGCCGGCTGGAAGCGGCGGGGCGCGGTATCGGCACCATAGGGAATGCCGCGGAACACGTGGATGCCCTGCTCGAGCTGGCCACGCACGCGGCCACTGCGCACGCGCGCCAGCGGCGCGGCATCGTGGCGCGGCCCGGGCACCCCGGCGAAGGCAGGCAGCAGCGGCAGGCTGGTGGCACCGAGCATCAGGGCGTAGCGCGCGCTGTCGCGCAGGAAACGACGCCGCTGCAGATCGGCGGGAGAATCAGTCATGGCGCGCAGGCTCCGTGTGGCGCGAGGGAATCCAGCGCAGGGCCAGTTCGGGCCACTGCGCAACCGTCAGACCGGCCGGAATGCGCACGCCAAAGCCGTGGCCGCCGAACGGGAACAGATGCATCTCGGTGGAGACGCCGGCGCGCAGCAGCGCCTGGTAATAGACCAGGCTGTTGTGCACCGAGACCACGGTGTCGTCCTGCGCATGCACCAGGAACGTCGGCGGCGTGTCCGTGCGGACCTGGTCCTGCATCGAGAACCGGGCCTGCAGCGCGGCATCCGGGTGCGGGCCGAGCAGGCGCGCACGCGAGCCGGTATGCGCATGCGCGCCCATGTCGATCACCGGGTAGATCAGCAGCGCCACCTCCGGGCGCGCGCTGAGCGCATCGATGGCATCGCGGTGGGGATAGACCGGCGCATCGAAGCCGTTGCTCAGCCGCGCCGCGATGTGCCCGCCGGCCGAGAACCCCATGACCCCGATACGCTGCGGATCGATCCGCCAGCGCGTGGCATCGGCGCGGATCACCCGCATCGCACGCTGCGCATCGGCCAGTGCGGCCTGGCGATCGCTGCGGCCTGCAGGCAGCCGGTAACGCAGCACGAACAGGGTCACGCCCCCCCGGTCGACGAAGGCCGGCACCAGCGCGGTGCCTTCCTTGTCGAGCACGATGCGCTGGTAGCCGCCACCGGGCACCACCAGCAGGGCGCTGCCGTTCGGGCGCGCCGGCCGGTAGACGACCAGGTAGGGCGCGCTCACGTTGTCGATGTAGCGGTCCGGCAGCGCCGGATCGTGGCTGCGCTCGATCACATCGGGCACGGTGGCCGGTCCGGATTCCCCTGGCACCTGGCCATCCGGCCACAACGCGATCCGGTCCGGGGCACCGACGGCCGGCTCGGTATCCGGTACCGCACGCTCGGCCGCGTGGGCCAGACCGCTGGCCAGCAGCAGGAGGGTCAACAGGGGCAACACGAGGCGGCGGCGCATCCGGGTACGTCCTTCGGGCAGAGGGAACAGGCATCGTGCCTGACCCGCAGCCGTTCTGATGCGCTGCACATTGCCAATGACACCGGTTTACCATATACAGCACATCCAACCGCTGTCGATTGGCAGTGCAACAATTTTTCCGGGAGACCCGCTTGAGCAACGACCACGGCAAACAGGACCTGCCCGACCAGGGGTTGGGCGAGATCGCCCGGCACTTCGTCAGCGCCCGCCAACACGGCCAATCCCTGCCGGATTTCCCGGGAACCATCCCGGACGACCTCGTCACCGCCTACCAGGTACAGGACCAGGCCATCGCGCTGTGGGACGACCAGGTGGTCGGCTGGAAAGTGGGCTACATCGCCGCCGAGCGCCGCGATGCGTCGGGGGATGACCGCCTGCTGGGCCCGATTTTTTCGCGTCAGCTCTGGAATGCCACCGGTGGAACAGTCCAGATTCCGGTGTTCGTCGGCGGCTTCGGCGCGGTTGAGGCCGAGTACGTGATCCAGCTGCAGGAAGACGCCCCGGCGGACAAGCTGCACTGGACCCCGGAAGAAGCCGAGGCGCTGGCCGCCAAGCTCTTCATCGGCGTTGAAGTGGCCAGCAGCCCGCTGGCCACGATCAACAAGCTCGGCCCGCGCGTGGTGGTGTCGGACTTCGGCAACAACAACGGCCTGGTGCTCGGCACCGAGATCGCGGACTGGACCCGCCTGGATGATGCCGACCTGCGTGCGGAAACCCGCATCGAGGGCGAAGTGGTCGGCACCGGCGGCGCAACCCTGCTGCCCGGTGGCCTGCGCACTGCCTACGCGTTTGCGCTGGGCCGTTCGGCGCAGCGTGGGCGGCCGTTGAAGGCGGGCGATCTGATCGCCAGTGGCAACGCCACCGGCATCCACGACATCGCTGTGGGCCAGCAAGCATTGATCCGTTTCGTCGGCTACGGCGACATTACCTGCAAGGCCATCGCCGCCGGATAACCGCGCGGACATGGCGAGCACGCTTGGGAGGGCGCAGATGTTCACTCGCAGAAGTTTCCTGGCCACCAGTCTGGGCGCGCTTGCCGCGCCCGCGCTGACGGCTTGTTCGCGGTCATCCAATGCCGCACCGGCCGGTGCGCAGCTGTTGACCGCCACCGACGTCCACGTTGCCGACTACCCCACCGTCACTGCGGTGAAATGGATCGGGCAGACGCTGGAAGAAAAAACCGGCGGCCGGCTGCGGCTGCGCCAGTACCACTCCGGCCAACTGGGCCGCGAGTCCGAGGCGATCGACATGGCCCGCTTCGGCGCCATCGACATCACCCGCGTCTACTCCGGCGCGCTCAACAACGCGTTTCCGCTGACCCAGGGCCTGTGCCTGCCGTACGTGTTCGAGTCGGTGGCGCACATGCGCCGTGCACTGGATGGCGGGGTCGCCGATACGGTCCTGCAGGGCTTTGAAACCCGCGATCTGGTCGGCTTGGCCATCTACGACTCCGGCGCGCGCTGCTTCTACAACACCAAGCACCCGATCGTGGAACCCAAGGACCTGCATGGCCTCAAGCTGCGCGTGGCGTCCTCGGACATCTTCATCCAGCTGATGCGCCTGCTCGGTGCCAACCCGACCCCGATGTCGCTGGGCGACACCTTCTCGGGCATGGAAACGCACATGATCGACGGGGCGGAAAACAACATGCGCAGCTTCCACTCCAGCCGTCACTTCGAGGCCGCGCACTACTGGTCGCAGAGCGATCACTCCTACGCGCCGGACGTGCTGCTGATGTCGCGCCAGAGCTTCGATGCGCTGAGCCCGGCCGATCGCACCCTGGTGATCGAGACCGCGCGCGAGTCGGTGCAGGTGATGCGCGAGCAGTGGGATGCCTCGGAAAATACGGCCCGCCAGGCCGTGGCCGACTTCGGCATCAAATTCAACGAGGTCGACATGCCGGCCTTCCGCAAGGCCGCCGACCCGCTGCTGCAGCGTTACCTGCAGCAGCCGGCGCTGGCCGCCCTCACCCGTCGCATCCGCGACTTCGCCTGAGGCCCCGACGCGATGTCCGACTCGACTTCCGACACCCTCATCACCCCGACCGCGCCGCAGCGCGTGCTCAACGTCATCGCCGATGTGGCGATCCATATTGCCGTCATCGCCCTGCTGGGCCTGGTGGTGGTGCAGGGCTGGCAGGTGTTCGCCCGCTATGTGATCAATGATTCGCCCAGCTGGACCGAGCCGGTCACGCTGCTGCTGCTCGCCACCGCGATGAGCCTGGGCGCGGCCACCGGCGTGCATACCCGCCGCCACTTCGGCTTCTTCCTGCTGGCCGCGCACATGGGCCCGGGCCTGCGCCGCGCGGTCGATGTATTCGCCGCGCTGGTGGTGGCCGTGCTGGGCGTGGTCATTGCCTGGTGGGCCGCCGTGCTGCTGCTGGACGGCCTGGACATCAAGGCCGCCGGTGCCAGCCTGCCGCAGAGCATCAACTACCTGCCCCTGTCGATTGGTGGCGCCTTGATGGCGATCTTCGCCGTGAACCAGATGGCGCTGGCTGTACGGCCGGCCGATGCCATTGCCGAGGGAGATCGCTGAGTCATGGGTATCACCATTCTTTTCACCGTGTTCGCGGTGCTGTTGCTGCTCGGCGTGCCGGTCGCGTTCGCGCTCGCCGCTGCTGCCCTGGCCACGCTGTGGTATCTGGATCTGCCGACGCTGGTGCTGGTCCAGCAGATCTCGGCCGGCACCGGCTCGGCCTCGCTGATCGCCATTCCATTGTTCATCTTCGCCGGCGAAATCATGATGCGCGGCGGCATCTCCGAGCGCCTGATCTCGCTGGCGTCCTCGCTGGTCGGGCGCATGCGTGGTGGCCTGGGCCAGGTCTCGATCCTGTCCTCGCTGTTCTTCGGCGGTGTGTCCGGTTCGGCCATCGCCGATGTCTCGGCGGTCGGCGGCACGATGATTCCGCAGATGGTCAAGCGCGGTTACGACCGAGACTTCGCGGTCAACGTCAGCATCACCGCGGCGCTGGTCGCGCTGCTGGTGCCGCCCTCGCACAACCTGATCCTGTTCTCTGCCGCGGCCGGTGGTGGCCTGTCGATCGCCGATCTGTTCGCCGCGGGCATCGTGCCGGCATTGCTGATGACCGTCGCGCTGATGGTCACCGGCTACGTGGTGGCACGCCGCCGCGGTTACGGTGTGGAGATCTTCCCGGGCTGGCGCGCCGTGCTGCTGCGGCTGATCTCGGCCCTGCCCGGCCTGGGCCTGGTCGCGCTGATCTTCATCGGCATCCGTGCGGGCATCTTCACCGCGGTGGAGAGTGCGGCGATCGCCGTGGTCTACGCGCTGCTGGTGACCACCGTGCTGTATCGCCAGCTGGACTGGCGCGAGTTCCTCGGCACGGTCACCCATGCCGCGCGCAGCACCGGCGTGATCCTGTTCGTGATCGCGACCGCGGCGGTGTTCGGCTGGCTGCTGGCGTATCTGGAGGTGCCCTCGGCGGCGGTCAACTTCCTGCAGTCGTTCGCGCACAGCCAGTTCATGGTGCTGTTGATGATCGTGGTCATGTTGTTGCTGCTGGGCACCTTCATGGACCTGGCGCCGATGATCCTGATCTGCACGCCGATCTTCTTGCCGGTGGCCAAAGCCTACGGCATCGATCCGATCCACTTCGGCCTGGTGCTGGTGCTGACCGGTGGCCTGGGCCTGGTGACGCCGCCGGTGGGCTCGGTGCTGTTCATCGGTACCGCGATCGGCAAGATCAGCGTCGGTGAGAGCATGCGCTCGATCTGGCCGTTCTGGTTCGCCGCGCTGGGCGTGCTGCTGATCGTCACCTTCTTCCCGGAAATGTCGCTGTGGCTGCCCGCCCTGCTGCGCGCGTAAGCGTGCGGCGGCTGGCAGCCCTGCTGTGGATCGCCCTGCCCTGCGCCGTCATGGCGCAGGGCCAGGACATCGCGCTGCGCGGCTTCCAGGACGGCATCAACCACTGGCAGAGTGGGCACGGCACGGACTACCCGCGCTGGTCGCCCGATCAGTACCGGCAGATCGCCGACAACCTGGTCGCGCTGCAGCGTCGTGGGGGTGGCTGGGCGGTCAACCAGGATCCACAGCGGATCCTCGACCAGGCCGCCCAGGCCCAGGCACTGGCCGACCAGGCCACGCCCGGCGGCAGCTTCGACAACCGCAACATCTACACCCAGGTCAGCTACCTGGCCGAGGCCTTCGCGCGCAGCGGGGATAGCCGCTATCGCGACGCGGCCGAGCGCGGCCTGGACTTCATCCTCGCCGAGCAGATTCCAACGTGTGGCGGCTGGCCGCACTCGGTGCCCTCGCGCACCTCGTATCACGGCCACATCACCTTCGCCGACGATGTCACCAGCGGCGTGCTGACCACGTTGCGGCGCATCCAGCGTGAGCCGGTGTTCGGTTTCATCACCTCCGATCAGCGCGCGCGCGTGGACGCCGCCGTCACCGCAGGCGATGCGTGCCTGCTGCGCCTGCAGGTGCGCCAGGGTGGCGTGCCGACGATCTGGGCCGGGCAGTACGACCGCACCACCTTGCTGCCCGCGCAGGGTCGGAAATTCGAACTGCCGGCGCTGGTCACCGACGAGAGTGTCGGCGTGGTCCGCTACCTGATGTCGATTCCGGATCCATCGCCGGAAGTGGTCGCCGCGGTCAACGCCGCCATGGCGTGGTTCCAGGCGCACGCGCTGACCGGCTGGCGGCTGGAGACCTTCCAGACCACACCGGAACAGTTCCAGTTCCATCGCACCACGGTGGATCGCCGCCTGGTCGCCGATCCTGATGCCCCACTGCTGTGGGGGCGCTTCCATGACCTGCGCGACAGCTCGGTGCTGCTGGCCAACCGGGAGGGCGAACGCGTGGCCACCTTCGATCAGATTCCGCGCGAGCGCCGCACCGGCTACCACTGGTACGGCACCTGGCCGCAGGCCCTGATCACCGCCGAGTACCCACGCTGGCGACAGCGTCCTGCCGGGACCGGGGCGCGCTGAGCGCGGCCGGCCCACGATACGTTCAAGGGAGAGAGACGATGCACCTGAGGAAGACCCTGGCGAGCTTTGCCGCCGCCTGCCTGCTGCTGGCCGGTGCCGGCCACGCCGCCGAGCCGTCCACCGCCTGGAAGCGCGGGATCGAGAACCAGCGCCAGGCCGATCTGGGCAACGGCACTTTCCTCAATCCGGTGTTCGCCGGCGACCGTCCAGACCCGTCCGTGCTCAAGGATGGCGACGACTATTACCTCACCCTGTCCTCGTTCGATGCCTACCCCGGTCTGCCGATCTGGCACTCGCGCGATCTGGTCAACTGGCAGCCGCTGGGCCATGCCATCACCAGGAACGTGGGGGCGATCTGGGCACCGGACATCGTCAAGCACGGCAGCCGCTACTACATCTACTTCCCCGCCCGCACCGGTGAGACCCGCAGCAACTTCGTGGTCTGGGCCGACAGCATCAAGGGTCCGTGGAGCGAGCCGATCGACATCGGCCTGGGCAGCTACATCGATCCCGGCCATGCGGTGGGCGAAGACGGCAAGCGCTACCTGTTCCTCAGCGGCGGCGACTACGTGCAGCTGGCCGATGACGGCCTGAGCGTGGTCGGTACCCCCAAGCACGTCTACGACGGCTGGAAATACCCGGAAAGCTGGGACGTGGAGGCCTATGCGCAGGAGGGCCCGAAGATCAATTTCCGCGATGGCTGGTACTACATGACCACCGCCGTGGGCGGCACCGCTGGCCCGCCCACCGGGCACATGGTGATCACCGCGCGCTCGCGCTCGATCCATGGCCCCTGGGTGAACGCGCCCAACAACCCGATCATGCGCACCCGGTCGGCCGCCGAGCCGTGGTGGTCGCGCGGTCACGCCACGGTGATCGAAGGCACCGACGGGCGCTGGTGGATGATGTACCACGGCTACGAGAACGGGTACTGGACGCTGGGCCGCCAGGCCCTGCTGGAGCCGATCGAATGGACCGCCGATGGCTGGTTCGTGGCCAAGGGCGGCGACCTCGGCCAGCCGCTGGCCATGCCTTCGGGCACCTCGGTCGGCCAGCACGGCATGGCGTTGTCCGATGACTTCCGCGGCAAGACCCTCGGCGCGCAGTGGTCCTTCTTCAACCCGGCCCAGGACGAGTACAAGCGCCTGGCGTTCACCGGCAAGGGCCTGGTGGTGCAGGGCAAGGGCAGCACCCCGCGCGACAGCTCGCCGCTGACCGCCATCGCCGGCGACAAGGCCTACCAGTTCGAGGTCG
This sequence comes from Stenotrophomonas maltophilia, assembly GCF_002205165.1. Classification (GTDB taxonomy): domain Bacteria; phylum Pseudomonadota; class Gammaproteobacteria; order Xanthomonadales; family Xanthomonadaceae; genus Stenotrophomonas; species Stenotrophomonas maltophilia_N. Next base: position 112,784 of record NZ_NIVS01000058.1, read on the forward strand.
AGATGGAGATCGCCCCGGGTGCGGTGGGCGGCGCCCTGCTCTACTACAGCGACCGCCTCTACGTGGGCGTGGGCAGCAACGGTGAGAAGTTCATCATGCACCGCTACGGCGAGGAGCGCCCCACCCGGCTGGCCCCCAGCACCACCGGCGGCAAGCTGTGGCTGCGGGTGACCAACAACCGTCACATCGTGACCCTCCACTCCAGCACGGACGGTAAAACCTGGCAGAAGTACCCGGTTCAGATGGAAGTCTCCGGCTACCATCACAATGTGGCGGGCAAGTTCCTGGCCCTGAAGCCGGCGATCTATGCTGCCGGTGACGGCAAGGTCGAGTTCCGGAATTTCCGCTACCGCGCCCTCGATTGAGCTCCCCGCTAGAATCCCTTGACTCATCCCCGGTTTGAACGACATGTCATTGCGCAGCAAAACCGATCCGTCGCCGCACGGATTGACCAAAGGCAAGGCCGCCACGATCAACGACATCGCGCGTCTGTCCGGGGTATCGAAGAAGACCGTTTCGCGGATCATCAACAACTCGCCCCTGGTGCGCAAGGACACGCGTGAGAAGGTCGAAGCGCTGATGCGCGAGGTCGGTTACACGCCGGACCCGCTGGCCCGCGGGCTGGCCTTCCGGCGCTCGTTCCTGATCGGCATGGTGTACGACAACCCGACCGCCCAGTACATCGTGGACATGCAGTACGGCGCGCTGGATGCGCTGCGCGGCTCGAGTTTCGAACTGGTCGTGCACCCCTGCGATTCGCGCAGCCCCGGCTACATTGAAGGCGTGCGCCGCTTCGTGCAGCAGCAGAAGCTGCACGGCGTGATCCTGGTGCCCCGTGCCTCCGAAGACCAGGCGCTGGTGGACATGCTCGATGAAATCGGCTGCCGCTTCACCCGGATCGCCTCGCTGCCGCTGGATGACACCTCGCAGATGGTGGTCACCCACGATCGCGACGGTGCCGCTGAAGCGGCCGATTACCTGCTGTCGCTCGGCCACCGCGACATCGCCCTGGTGACCGGCCCGAGTGCGTACCGTTCTGCGCACGAGCGCACCGCCGGCTTCATCGATGCGCTGGCCAAGCGCGGCATCGAGCTGCCCCCGGCGCGCATCGTCGAAGCCGGCTACACCTTCGAATCCGGTGTGGCCGCGGCCGAGAAACTGCTGCTGGGCAAGCAGCGCCCGACCGCCATCTTCACCGGCAACGATGAAATGGCCGCCGGTATCTACAAGGTCGCCCTGCGCGCCGGCATCAACATCCCGCGCCAGCTCTCGATCATCGGCTACGACGACAGCCCACTGGCGTCGCGCCTGTGGCCGTCGCTGACCTCGGTGCGCCGCCACACGCGAGACACCGGCCGGACCGCCGCGGCCATGCTGATCCAGCCCGATGGCCAGGCGGTGATGCAGCACGCCAGCGTGCGCCCGCACCTGATCGTGCGCGACTCCTGCCAGCCGCCCGAGGATTGACCGCGCCGCGATGGCAATGACGCGCCTTCATCATCAACGCGTCGCCACGCACCCGCGCAAACGGTTGCCGATACCCCTGCTTTTCTGACATGGACACCGTGCCGAGGCCCGCCCCCGGCCTATCGTGCGCTGCAAAATGACACCGGTTTACCAAATGGCTACAATCACTTGAAATCGCGCCGGGGCCGACGCATCGCCCCACCCCTGCTCTGGAGACGCCATGTACTGCAAGACCCATTACGCCACCCATCCCGACGCCATCAAGGGCGCCAGCAATGACGACCTGCGCGATCTGTATCTGCTCGATGGTCTGTTCAACGCCGATGCGGTGACCCTGAAGTACACCCACTACGAGCGCTTCGTGCTCGGCGGTGCGGCCCCGGTCAACGGCCCGGTTTCGCTGCCCAAGCAGACCGAACCGGCCTCGGCTGCCGGCCACGCTTTCCTGGAGCGCCGCGAGCTGGGCGTGATCAATGTCGGCGCCGGCAGCGGCACCGTCACCGTGGACGGCACCGTGTTCACGCTCGGTCCGAAGGACGGCCTGTACGTGGCCATGGGCAGCGAAGACGTCGTGTTCGCTTCCGATGACGCGGCCAACCCGGCGCAGTTCTACCTGGCCTCGACCCCGGCGCATGCGCGCTTCGAGACCAAGGCACTGTCGATCAAGGACGCCGTGGCGCTGGACCGTGGCGCACTGGAAACCAGCAACGAGCGCACCATCTACCAGTACATCGTGCCGGCCACCTGCCAGTCTTCGCAGCTGCTGCTGGGCCTGACCGTGCTCAAGCCGGGCAGCGTCTGGAACACGATGCCGCCGCACCTGCACGACCGCCGCAGCGAAGTCTATTTCTACTTCGACCTGGGCCAGAACGACCGTGTGTACCACTTCATGGGCGAGCCGGACGCGCAGCGCCACATCGTCATCCAGAACAACGAAGCCGTCGTGTCGCCGCCGTGGTCCATCCACATGGGCGCCGGTACCAGCAACTACGCCTTCATCTGGGCGATGGGCGGCGAGAACCTGGATTACACCGACATGCACGTGCTGGACATCTGCCAGCTCAAGTGACCCCGACGCGCCGCCGGCATCGCGCCGGCGGCGTCTGTTACGCATTGGACAAGGACCACATACGCAATGGCTAATCCGTTCAGTCTGGAAGGCAAGGTCGCCCTCGTCACCGGTGGCAACACCGGCCTGGGCCAGGGCATCGCGGTCGCATTGGCGCAGGCCGGTGCCGACGTCGCCGTGGCCGGCATCGCGCCGCCCACCGAAACCATCGAGAAGATCACCGCACTGGGTCGCCGCTGCCTGGCGATCGAAGCGAACCTGATCAGCATCGAGCCGGTCGAGCGCGTCATCCGCGAAACCATCGACGGCCTGGGCGGCCTGGATATCCTGGTCAACAACGCCGGCCTGATCCGCCGCGCCGATGCCGTGGAGTTCAGCGAAAAGGACTGGGACGACGTGATGAACGTCAACATAAAGTCCGCGTTCTTCATCTCGCAGGCCGCCGGCAAGCATTTCATCGCCCAGGGCCGCGGCAAGATCATCAACATCGCCTCGATGCTGTCCTTCCAGGGCGGTATCCGCGTGCCGTCCTACACCGCCAGCAAGAGCGGCATCGCCGGCATCACCCGCCTGCTGGCCAACGAGTGGGCCAGCAAGGGCATCAACGTCAACGCGATCGCCCCGGGCTACATGGCCACCGACAACACCGCTGCGCTGCGCGCCGATGAGGACCGCAACAAGTCCATCCTCGACCGCATCCCGGCCGCGCGCTGGGGCACTCCGGAAGACCTCGGCGGCACCGCGGTGTTCCTGGCCTCCAGCGCCTCGGACTACGTCAACGGCGCGGTTCTGCCGGTCGACGGTGGTTGGCTCGCCCGGTAACCCCATCGCGGCGCGCTGGTGCGCCCACGATCTGCGCTGCAGATCGTGGGCCCCGAGCCATCGTTGCATCCAGACCTCACCGCTTCGCGGTCGCCCCCTGACGCAGGGGGCTTTCCACCAGATGCACGCCGGTAGCGCCGGCCGCTGGCCGGCAGCTCTCCACCCAGGAGCGTGACCATGTTGCGTTTGCTGCTGTCCTTGTCGCTGCTGATGGCGGCCCCCAGCGCGCTGTGCGCCCCGCACCGCGTCTTCATTGCCGGCGATTCCACCGCCGCCGAGTACGGCCCGGAGCGCGCGCCACAGGCTGGCTGGGGCCAGGCCTTGCAGAGCTATCTCGATCCCGCCGTGTGGGAGGTCCGCAACCACGCCAAGGGCGGCCGCAGCACGCGCAGCTTCATCGATGAGAAGCGCCTGGATGCGATCGCCGCCGAGCTCCAGCGCGGTGACGTGCTGCTGATCCAGTTCGGTCACAACGACGCCAAGTTCGAAGACCCCACCCGCTATACCGATCCTGCCGTTGCCTACCCGCAGTTCCTGATGCGTTACGTGCAGCTGGCCCGCGACAAGGGCGCCACGCCGGTGTTGATCACCCCGGTGGCGCGGCTGCTGTACGACTTCGGGTCGCTGCTGGATACGCATGGCGTGTACACCCAGGCGGTGAAAGCGCTGGCCAGCCGTGAACAGGTCGCGCTGATCGATCTCAACGACAGCTCCACGCGCTGGATCCGCGCGCTGGGCGAGCAGGGCGCCAAGCCGTATTTCCTGTTCGTGCCCGAGCAGAACAAGGCCGACGGCACGCACTTCAGTGTGGCCGGTGCGACGGCGGTGGCGTGTCTGGTGATGCGCGACTGGGTGGCATTTCAGCCTGGACTCACCTCGGCGCTGAGGCGCGATATCGACTGCGACGTGCGCAGTGCGGGGCAGGGCGGCGATGCGGCGAAGCCCTCGCGCGTCGTGCACGAGCGCGATATCGCCGTGACCCAGCCCGGCCCGCATGGTGGAGCGGGGCCGACCACGGCGTACCCGTTTTTCGCCGAGGACACGGACCTCCCGTTCGTGCTGCGCAAGCGCGTGCTGCACAAGGGCGCGGGGATCGGCCTGCACCCGCAGCACAAGGACGAGATCTACTACATCGTCAGCGGGCAGGGCAGCTACGTGCTGGATGGGAAGCAGTACGACGTGGCGGCGGGCGATGCGCTGCTGACGAGGACCGGCAGCTCGCATGCGCTGCAGCAGGTGGGGGAGATGGATCTGGTGGTGCTGTTGGCGTATCCGCGGTGATCGAAACCCAGCCGAGCACGGGCTTGGCCCTACACGGGCTGCGTTGAGCTGTAGCGCCGGGCCTACGCTCGGCCTGGCCCTACAACGGATCCGGGCCGAAGTGCTGCAGCCCCAGCCGCGCCAGGTCTTCCGGACGCTCGAAATAGGCTTCGTCGAAGGCGTGCAGGGCGGCCTGCTCCTCATCGGTCATCGCGCCGTACAGGTCGGTCAGTTCCTTGATTTCCGGGTCGTCCTCCAGCCGGTCCAGCAAGCCACGCATCCCTGCCAGGATCGCGTGGGTCTGCACCGCACCCATTGCCTGCAGCGCGCGAAGCGCCAGCTGGCAGGTCGGGTCGCCCCAGTTGCACAGGAACTGCATGAAGCCCCCGTTGTTGATGTCCGCCTCCATTCGCCACAGCGCGACCAGGTGCTGGTCTACATCGGACAGCGCATCAAGCGACCATTCGGCCGATTTCAGCCGCGCCAGGGCCGCCTCGTAGCGGTCGTCCCACACCTGGTTGGGGATATCGACCACGCCTGTCTCGCGCGGCGGCAGCAGCGCAGGCCAGTTCACGCCCAGGCCGTTGGCGGTGGCGACCCAGTGCGCGCGCTGTTCCACCGTGGCTTCGAACAGCGCGGGCGCCCAGCGCAGTGGCTGGCGGGTGCGGCGGCCATCGGCCAGGGTCAGCAGGATGAAGTCGTCGTTGAAGGCGACGTCGGTTACGCGCAGGCCGGCAAATTCTTCAGTCATGCCGTGGAGGATAGCGGAGAGCCGGAAAAGGCTTCCTAAACTTCAAAAGCGTCCGCAGCTTTTGAAGCTTAGCGGGCAGGGTTCTGCCCGAACGCTCGCCTCACACATCCCCGCCGTCCGCTCAACCTTCACCCGTACCCGCCTGGAACACGTGGTCGTCGGCCTGCACGTCACCGGGCAGGTGCGCCTGCAGCAGCGCTAGGTGAAGGTGCAATATCGGCGGGTACGTGGATAAACTTCTGCTCCGTGTTCAGTAGACGATCAAGGGAGTGGGGTATGGTCGAGGAGAAGGCTGGGCAGCAGTTGGACATAGACGCTACCTTGAAGGAACTAGTTGATAAGTTTCCACAGGAGGCTACTGGTCTAATCAGTTCCTTCAATGGACGAAACCAAAAGTCGATTAGAGCGTTAAGGTCAAAGGATTCACGCCAGACTCTCAAGGGGGCGTACTCATTCGAGACGGACAGCAGCCTGCCATTCATTCGTTCAATTCGGGTGTACGGGCCAGCCGCTGACGTGGCCAAGGAATACCAACTGACAGCATTCCTTTCGGACGGGACTGAGCGTAGATCCGTAAAGTTCTACGGTTCAAGGGCGGGCACATACGCTTACGCACCGATCTACAAGGCGATCTCTGGATTTGAACTTGTTCCCAAGGGAAAGCGCAGCTCAGTTGAAGTAAGTAAGATTGAGGCTACAGGGCATCATTTCTCAGCCCTAGAGAAGGCGGGAGAAGATCTTCGGAAGATCCTAGAGGCGAAAGATAGTATCGAGGCCTACAGTCAGCAAGTGAAAGAAGAAGTTGCGGCTCTGTTGGCGAAAAAGTCAGATCTAACTGATGAAATATCCAGGCTGTCGGTCGAGCATGATGAAGCTGCTTCTGAATCGGTAACTGTCGCCGAGGAATTGAGTAAGGTCAAAGCTGAGATTTCTCTAGAAGCAGCATCGAGAGAAAAACTGAATTCCGAGAATCGAACGTCTCAGAATTCGTTAGCTCAACTTGAAGTCAAGATCAAAAGTATTAATACTGAAGTGAGTAAAAAGGATCTTGAGTTGCGCCAGTTGACGGATAAACGTCGACTTATATCAGATGAGTTCAGCTCCTTCGTGGATGAAGGGCGAGTACAGGCAAGAGTCTATGGTTGGATTTCCATTGTCCCCGCGATGATGGCGGCCGTCGCCCTTGGCTTCTTGCTATATGGAGGCTGGACGTTTGCAAAGCTCATTGTTGCAACGCCCACTCAAGCATACGCGTACTTCATTCAGCGGCTTCCTTACACTGCTGCCACGGTAGCGATTGTGGGTATGCTTCTTGAACTGTTGCGACAGATAGTAAAAAAGGTAATGAAGATTCATGAGGATCGACTGGCGCTCGCTAGATTGTTGGTGATTGCACGAGATGCCACATACGCATCAGCTGCAGATCTTGAGATGAGCGAGGAACAAATCTTCGCCGAACGAATGAAGGTTAAGATGGTTTTGCTGAAGGCCCACTTGGGAATCCAGAACAGCCCCAGTAACACATTTAGCGAAGCAGCTGATTGATCCGAAGGTCCGTTTTACTTGTCGTTCCCAGCCCATGTGACGTGGGAGACCCCGGTAAGCTATCGCGCTGAGGGCACGAGCGCGAAATCGTCGTTGCCCGGCCTGGCTCGGCCCCAAGTCGGTGCCGAGCCGATTACTGCCTATCTGTTCTTCTCCGCAGAGACCTGCTCTGGTGCTGCGCGAGCTTGGGCTGCACAAATGTGCGCGCTTCGAGTGCATCCACGGCACAAAGACGAAGTCTAGTGCTTCGTACGCGGGCAGGGTGGCTATGTGCTGGATGGGAAGCAGTACGACGTTGTAACAGGCGATGTCCTCTGACTCGAACTGGCAGCGCCCATGCCCTGAAGCAGGTAGGGGCGCAAAACCTGATGGTGCCGTTGCCTACCTGCGGTAGTGCACCAAGGAACCACGACGTTCGTAAGTCACTGTATTCAAACGTCGGCCTGTGGTGAAGAATTGGGACGGCGCTCAGTGCTCACGGAGAACGTTGCCTAGACGCTTCTCTGAATCACGCTCTCAACAAGATAGCGTTTTACTCGGCTGGAATTCTGGGAGGTCAAAGCCCGCCCTCTGATCTCGACAGTGCCGTCATGACCAAGGTTGTTCTGGTGCAAGGACCAAGTAATGAGCGATCTTTGATGCGTGTCCAGATCCCCAAGAATCTGAAAGGAGACGACTCGACGGTCCTCCTGGCTGTACATCTTTCCCCACATGCTGATGGTGTTGTATCTGGTCACATGGCCAAGAATCGGAACGTTTAGTGGCGAAATAACGGGCTGAAGACTGTTGATCGTGGTGCTGTTGAGCTCCACTAACACTTCGCCACGAGGTCTGGTTACGGTTAGCGTCATCTCCGGGGCTTGCGAAATGGGTCTGTGTGCTTCAAGTAGCGCCGTCTCAAGTGCGGCGGGAAGCTCACCCATTGTCGGCTCAATTCGACTTTGAAGAGTCCTCGACTGCGGTTCAGCTAGTTCGTTCCCAATTGCCTCATTGAAGGCATACTTGATGAAATCGTACACCAAGCCGGAGGATATGGTGCCCCCCAGAAAGATGCTCAGCTCATATACAAAGCTGCCGGCGCGAGGGGGGCTTATGAAGACAACGGCTCCCTGTGCCGAATCCCCTCTAGTCTTTACTTCCTCATTGAGAAGTGCGTGCAGCGTAATGTTCATGGCGCGAGCTATTCCCTCTAGCGCGCGTGCACCGTCATATGCATTGAGTGCATGTTCGTCAGCAGTCCCATGCTCATACACGAATTTGATTCTAAGCTTGGACATCCGTATCCCCTAGTGAGTAAGTGCCTTAATACTGCATCTATACTAATCTAATGGTACGGCTGCATGTTGATGGTTAGAATTTTAAGTCTTAGCTTGCGCGCTCTAGTTATGTCGCGGTGTGGAGGCCTGTCAGGTGCTGGTGTGCAGCAAGTCGGCCTACTTCGGGGCGCTCAATCAGATACAGGTGAGGGTGGACTGGGGATCGCGGATCGAGATGCTATGCAATGTCATCGTGGAGTCCGTCCACCGTGCCATCGCCATCGCGGGCGAAATGCAGGCGTTGAAGCCAGCATGGCACCAGACGGTCAGCGGCTGCCGATCAGACGCGGTCGCGCGTCGATTGCTCCTGCAGGACGGGTACCCGACGGTATCGGTCGCCTAGGTTGCGGCCCTACTGGATGTGCTCCAGCGCTCCGGGCTGACCGGCATCTACGCGCCACAGCAGGGAAATTAAAGGAGCTGGGGCGCACCTATCACGCGCACGCGGTCCTGCAACGGCTCAATCAACTGCCAACATCCCTTCCTGATCGCCTGCGCTGAGCCCTCGCCTCACACATCCCCGCCGTCCGCCCAACCCTCACCCGTACCCGCCTGGAACACGCGGTCCTCCGCCTGCACCTCACCGGCCGGCAGATGCTCCTTGGCCTCCAGCGCAGCATAGATCGGGGTGAAGTCCGGTGCGGTCGCCTCCATCAACTGCTCGAAGCTGTCGATCACGAAGTAGGTCTTCTGGAAGGTGTCGATCCGGTAGCGGGTGCGCATGATCCGCTCCAGATCGAAACCGATCCTGTTCGGCGCGGCCGATTCCAGCGAGTACAGCGACTCGCCCTTGGACGACACGATGCCGGCGCCGTAGATGCGCAGGCCCTCGTCGGTGTTGATCAGCCCGAATTCCACCGTGTACCAGTACAGGCGGGTGAGGTGCTGCAGTGCCTCCGGGCCGATTGCATGCGCCTTGACGCCGCCGCGGCCGTAAGCGGCCATGTAATCGGCGAACACCGGGTTCATCAGCAGCGGCACGTGCCCGAACAGGTCATGGAACATGTCCGGCTCGGCGATGTAGTCGATCTGGTCCGGGCGGCGGATCCACCAGGTCACCGGGAAGCGGCGGTTGGCCAGGTGATCGAAGAAATCGAGCTCCGGCAGCAGGCCTTCCACCCCGACCAGGGTCCAGCCGGTGGCGGCGCCCAGCACTTCGTTGAGCTGGTCGAAGCGCGGGATCATGTGCGCGCTCATGCCCATCTCGTCCTGCGCGTGCAGGAACTCCTTGCTGGCCCGGCCGACCAGCAGCTCGCGCTGGCGCTGGAACAGGGTGCTCCAGGTGGCGTGGTCGTCAGCGGTGTAGCTGTCCCAGGGCTGTTCCACGATGGCAGTGGTGTAGACCGGCACGTATCCCTTGTCGGTCTGCTGGTGTTCGACGCGGCGGGGGGCGGTGGCGGTTTCCATCGTGGTGGTCTCCTGGGAAGTCATCTGTCGATGCTAGGGCAGGGCGCGCGCAAGAGGTTTGCAAAGTTGCGCGGATATGGCCTGTTGGCGCAATATCATTGCGTCCATCTCATGTTGCGGGGCAGCAATGACCGGAGACGCCCAGTTCGACCGCACGGATCTGCGCTTGCTGGCTGAAATCCAGCAACACGGGCGTGCCACCAACGCCGAGCTCGCCGCCCGGGTGAATCTGTCCCCGTCGGCCTGCCTGCGGCGGGTCCAGCGGCTGGAAAGCGAGGGCGTGATCGCCGGGTATGGGGCCCGGCTTGAACCGCGTCAGATCGGCCTGGGCCTGCAGGCCTTCGTCCGCGTGCAGCTGGAGAAACACGACCAGCACGCCATCGGCGTGTTCGCCGACAGCGTCGTGGAGTGGGATGAGGTGGTGGCCTGCCACGCGCTCACCGGCGACATGGACTACCTGTTGCACATCTATGTGCGCGACCTGGCGCACTTCTCCAGCTTCCTGCTCGACAAGCTGCTCAATGCCGCCGGCGTGGCCGACGTCAATTCCAGTTTCGTGCTGCGCACGGTCAAGGAATTCCGCGCGCTGCCGTTGTCGCAGCTCGAATGACGCAGATCGCCCTCGCGATCGCATGGTAGAGCCGACCGTTGGTCGGCTTCGTGGAGACCCGAGCCAGGAGCAGCCGACCAACGGTCGGCTCTACCGGTGGCGGGGCTTCAGCCCTCGCACTTTTCCTTGCGCCCCATCAGCCGGCCTACGCGTGATGGCTCATCGCACTTGGGCGCGGCCGGCGGCGGGGCCAGCGCGGCGGCACGCGCCTTCTGCAGTTGCTGGACCTTGGCGCGGATCTGCGGCATCGCCGCCATCGCGGCCTTCTCGCCTTCCAGGATCGCGTTGTTGCGCTGGCCGAAATCGGCCGCACCGATGTCCAGCACCTTGGGCCGGATGATCACGTCCGCGCGCGCCAGTTCCTGCTCGCCCAGGCGCTGGCCCATGATCGAGATCGACTGGTTGACGATGCCGAGCATGCCGGTCGGCGCCTTGCCGCTGGCCTTGCTGGAGATGTCCACGGCGATCACGATGTCCGCGCCGAGCTGGCGCGCCGCGTCGACCGGCACCGGACTGACCACGCCACCGTCGATGTAGTTGTACTTGCCGATCTTCACCGGCTCGAACACGCCGGGGATGCTGCTGGAGGCGCGCACCGCCTGGCCGACGTTGCCGCGCACGAACACGGTGCGCTCGCCGGTTTCCAGTTGGGTGGCGACCGCAGCGAAGGGCTTGCTCAGCTTTTCGGCGGGGCGGTTGTCGACCTGCGCGTTGACGTAGTCCTGCAGCTTCTGGCCCTGGACCAGGCCGCCGGAGAACAGGCGCACGTCGCGGATGCTGGCTTCATCCAGGGCGACCGCCTTGGACTGCATCTGGAACGCGTCCATGCCGCTGGCATACAGCGCGCCGACCACGCTGCCGGCGCTGGTGCCGGACACCACCACCGGTTCGAAGCCGTTGGCCTCCAGCATTTTGATCACGCCGATATGGGCGAAGCCCTTGGCCGCGCCGCCGCCGAGCGCGATGCCGATCTTGACCGGCTTGGCCGGGGTCACCGGGATCGCCGCCGGCGGGGGAGTCGGGCGCACGGGATCACCGCCGCAGCCGGCCAGCAGGCCGAGCAGGGCAACGGACAGCGTCAGGCGGGTACGGCGCAGTAAGGTCATCGGCGTGGCAACGTGAATGGGCATCAAGGGCCGCCAGCATACCGAAGCGTTGTCGGGACCGGCAGGACAGCAGGGCAGGGCATTCAGGCCATGACCGGGGATGTCGGGCCGCGACCGCCGTCACAACGCGCGGGCCCGGGAGGAGGTAATGAATAGCGGTTGTTTGCGGCTCTGTTGCTGTACTGCAACAATTGTCTGGTAGCGCCGGTCCACCACCCCTCCCAACACAGCCTAAACGCCATGTTCCCGAACCGCACTGCCCACGGCCGTTTCCCGTCCGTGCACCCGCTCGTTGTCGCGCTTGCCGCCCTGCTGCCATTGACGGCCGCAGCCCAGGACGCCCCCGCCACCAAGGATCCGGTCGCCCTCGATACGCTGCAGGTCACGGCGCAACGCCGCGTCGAAAACGCCAAGGACGTGCCGGTCTCGATCTCGGCCATCCAGGGTGAAAAGCTCGACGTGCTCGGTTCGGCCGGCGATGACATCCGCTTCCTGTCGGCGCGTGTGCCCAGCCTGAACATCGAATCGTCCTACGGCCGTGCCTTCCCGCGTTTCTACATCCGCGGCCTAGGCAACACCGATTTCGACCTCAATGCCTCGCAGCCGGTGTCGCTGGTGTATGACGATGTGGTGCAGGAAAGCCCGCTGCTGAAGGGCTTCCCGCTGTTTGACCTGGCCGGTGTGGAAGTGCTGCGCGGCCCGCAGGGCACCCTGTTCGGCCGCAACACCCCGGCCGGCGTGGTTAAGTTCGATTCGGCGCGTCCCTCGCAGGACGCTGACGGCTACATCAAGGTCGCCTACGGCAGCTACAACACCTGGAACACGCAGGGCGCCTACGGTGGCCCGCTGACCGATCGCTGGTCGGCGCGCGTCTCCGCGCTGTACCAGCGCCGCGACGACTGGGTCACCAACACCCGCCAGGGCGCGCCGGCGCAGGGCTTCGAAGGCTATGACGAAGCCGCCGCCCGCGTGCAGTTCCTGTACGAAGGCGACGACGTCGAAGCGCTGTTCAACCTGCACAAGCGTAAGCTCAACGGCACCGCGCGCCTGTTCCGCGCCAACATCATCAAGCCGGGCACCAACCAGCTGGTCGAGAACTTCGACCGCGATGACGTCTCCACCGATGGCCAGAACTTCTCCGACCTGGAAACCTGGGGCGGCAGCGCGCGCCTGAAGTGGGACCTGGGCCGCGTGACCCTGCACTCGATCACCGGTTACGAGACCGCCGAATCGCTCAACCACGGTGACATCGACGGCGGTTACGGTGCCAGCTTCCTGGGCGCCGGCAACTACGGCCCGGGCAACATCCCGTTCGCCTCCGAATCGGCCGATGGCCTGCCGCACCACCGCCAGTGGACCCAGGAATTCCGCGTGGAATCCAATGAGTGGGGCCGCTTCGACTGGCAGGCCGGCGTCTTCTACTTCGATGAAGACGTCACCATCGACAGCTTCAACTACGACTCGCTGACCCCGGGCAATCCGCAGACCGGTCACGCCGTGCAGCAGCAGCGCAACAAGGCGTGGGCGGCCTTCGCCTCCGGCGATTTCGACGTGACCGAGCGCTTCAAGCTGCGCGGTGGCGTGCGCTACACGCAGGACAAGAAAGACTTCAGCGCCAGCGTGCTGCAGGCCGTGCCGTTCGGCACCGCGGTCAGCGGCCCGTACATCGCCAAGACCGACGTCAACGACGTCAGCTGGGACCTCAGCGGCGTCTACCAGATCACCGACAACCTCAACGCGTATGCCCGCGTGGCCAAGGGCTTCCGTGCACCGTCGATCCAGGGTCGCCTGGCCTTCGGTGGCGTTTCGCAGGCGGATTCGGAGAAGGTGATTTCGTATGAAGCCGGCATCAAGGCCGACCTGTTCGACCGCCGCGCACGCCTGGGCTTCAACGTGTTCCGCTACAACGTCGACGGCCAGCAGCTGATCGCCGTGGGTGGCACCAACAACACCGCGACCCTGCTCAACGCCGACAAGACCATCGGCCAGGGCGCCGAGCTCGACTTCGAGGCCTACCTGACCGACCACGTCCTGCTGACCCTGGGCAGCAGCTACAACGACACCGAGATCAAGGACAAGGATCTGGCGGTGGCGATCTGTGGCGGCGGCTGCACCATCACCGACCCGACCACGGTCATCGATGGCGGCACCTACGCGCTGGTCAACGGCAACCCGCTCCCGCAGGCGCCGAAGTGGATCCACAACCTGACGTTGCGCGCCGGCTTCCCGGTCAACGATGCCAGCGAGTTCTACGTCTACACCGATTGGGCCTACCGCAGCCCGGTCAACTTCTTCCTGTACGAGTCGCCGGAGTTCCGCAGCCGCTCCTCGCTGGAAGGGGGCCTGCGGCTGGGCTACAACTGGGATTACGGCCAGTACGACGTGGCCGTGTACGGCCGCAACCTGACCGACCAGGTCCGCGTGGTCGGCGCGATCGACTTCAACAACCTGACCGGCTTCCTCAACGAGCCGCGCACGTTCGGCGTGGAGTTCACCGCGAAGTTCTGATGCACGTCATGCGGTAGGTTCCCACCGTGCGTGGGTATCGCGAAAAACGAAAACGGCGCGGAGAAGTCCGCGCCGTTTTCTGTTGATGGCCTCTGCCATTTCGCCGCTTCGGTAGAGCCGACCGTTGGTCGGCTGCCCCCCCGCCTTACAACGCGCTCGCCGGCCGCACCTTCAACACCGCCTCTTCGGCCGCGCAATCCCGTGCCGAATGCAGCCCCGCCCTGCGCGCCGCCACGATCTCCTTGCGTGCGGCCAGCAGGTCGCTGTTGAACGCGGCGTTGTCATGCAGGCGTGCCACCGCGGCCGCGCCCATGAAGCGGCCTTCGAGGATATCGCTCTGCCAATGCACGTTGCAGACCAGACGGCTCTCGCCATAGTTGCGGCCGCGTGCCTGGATCGCGTCGGCGCGGTCCGGGGCGATCTCCGAGAGGATCAGCGCCCAGGCCCAGCCGATCGAGGTGTGGCCGGACGGATAGGAGCCATTGCCGCGCAGGCCCTGTTCGTCTTCCGGCGAGCAGGTGGGTTCGTTGTTGACCATGAACGGCCGCGCGCGCTGGTAGTGCTTCTTCGCCGTGCGGGTGGCCGCGCTGGCATCGATCCGGCTGCGTTCCAGCAGGCGGTACAGGGCCGGCGTCTTCACCGCATCCACGTCGACATCGATCGCGCAGGAGAATTGATTGGCACCGGCCGGGAAGGCGAGCTCGGCGTCACGGTGGGCCTGCTCGAAGCGCGGGCTGCCGCGTAGCGCACGGGCTTCACGGCTGACCTGTTCGTCCAGTGCGAAGCCGGCCGAACCGGCGGCCGGCGGTGCCGGTACCAGTGCCAGGCTGTCTGGCACGGCGCTGCCCTGCAGGTAGCCGACCGCCTTGGTGGTGACCGAGGCTTCCACCGGCGTGTTGCCCGGTGCGGCCGTTGACGCGCAGCCGGCGAGGGCGGCGAGCAGTGCGGTCACCAGCATCGGGCGGATGGCAGCGGAGCGCAGGGACGATGACATCGGGAGGTCTCGAAGAGGGGGAGCCGCATGATCGCAGCTTCCTCCGGCGACGACAGCGGCCGTTCGTCATCCGGCCAGATCCGGCATGGCCGTGCCCCGGATGACGGAAACCCCCGACTGGTTCACGGATTTCATGGGGCGCACGACATAGCGTCATCGAAGGCGCCATCGTTCGTCATATCTCCATGGAGACATGCACCCCATGGCAACGCGGCAGCGCCGGTCATCAGGGGGATCACCTGCAAGGAGACAGCGGATGCGAAGCAGCGCGGGAAGGTGGGGGGGCGGTCTCGCCCTGGGTCTGATACTGGCGTGCGGCACGGTGCACGCGGCCGATGTAGTGGGGGTGGCGTTCGTGCACGGCACCGGCAAACAGACCGATGCGCGCGCGGACTACTGGCAGCCGGGCATCATCGATACGGTGCGCCTCGGGCTGCCCAACAGCAGCAACTACACCGTCATCAACTGCGATTTCGAGCAGTACATGTGGAAGCCCGAGGCGGCCGGCTGCCTGGCCGGGCAGCTGACCAGCTTCATCAACAACCGCGGCATCACCAGGCTGGTGGTGATCACCCATTCCAACGGCGGCAACGTGGTGCGCTGGATCCTCTCCAACCCCACCTATGACAGCCGTTACCCGAAGATCATCCAGACGGTCAGCAAGGTCACCGCACTGGCGCCGTCCTCGGCCGGTACACCCCTGGCCGACGCGGTGCTCAACGGCAACGTGTTCGAAACCTCGGTGGGCTGGCTGCTGGGCTACAAGAGCGATGCCGTTCGCCAGCAGCAGGTGGGCCACATGGCCACCTACAACGCGCAGAACCTGTACGGCACGGCCGGCCGCCCCGCATTGCCCAGGCCGTTCCGCGCGGTGGTCGGCTCGGATGTGGAATCGGCGGTGTGGGACAGCAACAGTTACTGCGGTGGCTATGCGCAGAACGCGGGCCTGGAGTTCACCCAGAACTGGTTGAGCAGCTGCTCGGACGGCTTCCTGGAGTGCAGCAGCCAGAAGGCGGCCGGCACCACCTGGTTCACCGACAAGCAGCGTACCCAGGGCGCCGAGCCGCTCAGCCACAACCAGAGCCGGCGCGAGTGCTTCGGCCTGGGCACGATCCTGCGCAACGACCTGACCCTGTGAGGAGCCCCCCGATGATGCGAAAGACGACGATCGCGGCGGCCCTGTTCGCCGCGCTGGCAGCGCTGCCACTGCAGGCGGCACAACCGCTGCTGGCCGCCCGCGCCAGCGACCAGGTCCCACGCGCGGTGGAGCGTGCGCCCTTGCCGGCCGGGCCGGTGGAGCAGGCGCCGTTGAGCTTTGCCTGGGCGCTGGATCCAGCCCAGGCACTGCCCCCCGCACCGACCTTCATGGCCAGCAGCCGCAGCTACTGGGAGATGGTGGATGCACCGGCGCTGCAACAGGGCCTGGCGTTGCCGCTGACCGCGCCCGATGCGGTGATCCAGGTCAGCCCCGTGCAGGGCGCCCGTGCGTTGGATAGCCGCCAATGGCAGGTGCGTGATCCTTCCGGCGCGCTGGCGGTGGACAAGGTGGTCGATGACCAGCAACTGCGCGCGGCGGGGATGGCGGTCGGCCCGGGCACGGCGATGGTCCGCACGGGCGCCACCTCCGCGGCAGGCAGCTATCGGCTGCAGAGCACGCAGGCTCAAGGCCGCTACGTAGTGCAGGTACTCGAGCCCAACAGCCCGATCGCGCTGCAACTGCAGGCGAGCAGCGACCGGGTGCTGGCCGGTGGCACGCTGGCGCTGAGCGCGCGTCTGGTCAACGACGGTGGCTTGGCAGCGGCGCAGGCCGCCCGTGCGCGGCCGCTGCCGCTGCCGGCCGTGGGCGAGGCCCTGCTGGTGGCGCCCGATGGCCGCAGCTGGCCGGTACCGCTGGTCGCCGCCAAAGACGGTCTGCGTGCACAGGTCGCGGTGCCGCAGGACATCGGCACGGCGCAGGGATTGTGGGAACTGCAGGCGTTTATCAGTGCCGACGGCGTGCAGCGCGATGCCAAGGTGGCGTTCGCGGTGGCGCAGGCGACGGCGCGCTTCCAGGGCCAGGTCGAGGCGGATGCCAGCCGCCGCGAGGTCCGCCTGCCGCTGCAGATCGGTGCGCCGGGCCGCTATGAGGCGCGTGGCACCCTGTATGCCACCGGCCCGGACGGACAGCTTCGGCCCGTAGCGCAGGCACACAGTGCGGCGTGGTTCGCGACGGCAGGGGCGGGTGAGCTGCGGCTGCCGTTCGCCAGCGTGGCGTTGCCGAGCGGCTATGCCGCCCCGTTCGAGGTGCGCGACCTGCAGCTGCAGGACCAGAGCCGGATGGCCCCGATCGAATCACGTGCGGTGGCGGTGAGGTTCTGAGTTCACCCCGCGAACGCGCTCAACCGGCCGGCCTGATCCACCACCCGGATCGGGCCGCCGAACAGCTCGGACAACGGTCCATCGCGCAGCAGTTCCGCGCGTGAGCCATCGGCGAGGATCTTGCCACCGCGCAGCATCACCACCCGCTCGATCTCGGGAATGATCTCCTCGATGTGGTGGGTCACCAGCACCAGCGTGATGCCCTGGCGGGCGAGCTCGCGCATGGTGGCGATCAGCTGCTCGCGGGCGATCAGGTCCAGCCCGGTGGAGGGTTCATCCAGCAGCAGGGCCTGCGGCCGGTTCACCAGCGCCCGGGCGATCAGCACGCGCCGGGTCTCGCCGGCCGACAGTTCGGCATAGCCACGCTGCAGCAAGGGCAGGGCGCCGGTCATGGCGAGGGTCTCCCGCGCGCGTTCGCGCATCTCCGGGGTCACTTCGCGGAAGGCCGGCACCACGAAGCTGGCGAAGAAGCCGGTCAGCACCGCCTCTTCCACGGTCAGCCCGGGCATGTCGGAGAGGTTGCTGCTCAGGTCACCGGTCACGATGCCCAGCTGGGAGCGCAGCCGGTCCACCTGCCAGCGGTTCTGGCCGAGCACGCGCACCGCCACCGTGCCATCGCCGTGCGCCAGCGGGTACAGCTCGCGGGTGATGAGCTTGATGAAGGACGACTTGCCGCAGCCATTGGGGCCGAGCAGGGCGGTGTGTTGGCCCTGTTCGATGCGCAGGCTGAGATCGTGCAGGACCCGGACCTGGCCGCGGATGACACAGGCGCGGTCGAGCTCGATCAGGGGGACGGAGGAGGCCGGCACCACCGGCGAGGCTGCGACTGTCATGAATGCGGGGGCATGCTCACGAAGGTAAGGGAAGAACTGAATGACTGCGCAAAAATGGCATCGAAGGGATGAACTTTGCAACGTCAGGCCCCATGATGTCCCAAGGTGTACCCGTTTCCTTGCTGGCCGACTGCGGCCCGGAGTCCTGCGATGCTCGATACGCTCCTCAACTTCCTGACCGGCGGTGTCGTCGGCCTCGGCTGGTGGGGCATGGCGCTGGTGCTGCTGGTGTTCACCCAGCTGACCATCTTCGCCGTCACGCTGTACCTGCACCGCAGCCAGGCGCACCGGGGCGTGGATTTCCACCCGGTCATCGCGCACTTCTTCCGTTTCTGGACCTGGCTGACCACCTCCATGATCACCAAGGAGTGGGTGGCGATCCATCGCAAGCACCACGCCAAGGTGGAAACCGATGAGGACCCGCACAGCCCGGTGACCAAGGGCATCGGCATGGTGTTCTGGCGGGGCGTGGAGCTGTACCGCGAGGCCCGCGCGATGCGTGCGGATATCGAGCAGTACGGCCGCGGCGCCCCGGATGACTGGATCGAGCGCCACCTGTACACCCCGCACGCCAACCTCGGCCCGGTCGCACTGCTGGTCATCAACAGCGTGCTGTTCGGCCTGCCCGGCGTGGCCCTGTGGGCGATCCAGATGGCCTGGATCCCGTTCTGGGCGGCCGGCGTCATCAATGGCCTGGGTCACTGGTGGGGCTACCGCAACTTCGAATCTGCCGATACCTCCACCAACCTGACGCCGTGGGCGTTCTGGGTGGGCGGTGAAGAACTGCACAACAATCACCATGCCTTTCCGAGCTCGGCGCGCTTCTCGATGCGCCGCTGGGAGTTCGATATCGGCTGGGCCGTGATCCGCGGCCTGCAGGCCCTGCGCCTGGCCAAGGTGCTGCGTGTCGCGCCGAGCATGGACGTGCGGCCGAACATCGCCGTGCCGGATGCTGAAACCCTCAAGGCCCTGCTGTCGCACCGCTTCCAGGCGATGACCGATTACCAGCGCAATGTGTTCGTGCCGGCCCTGCGCGAAGAAGCCGCGATGGCGGGCGCCAAGCTGCGCAAGCTGCTGCCGCGCCGCATGCGCCGTGGCCTGGTCAACGACGGCCGCTGGCTCAAGCCGGATTGCCGCGCCCAGCTCAGCACGTGGGTCGAACAGCGCCCGCGCATCCGCGTGCTGGTGGAGCACCGTGCACGCCTGGCGGCTCTGCTGGAAGCGCGTGGCAACGATGCCGCCGAGCGCCTGAAGCTGCTGCAGGCCTGGTGCCACGAAGCCGAGGCCAGTGGCATCGCCGCGCTGCAGAACTACGCCGCGCGCCTGAAGGGCTACGCACTGACGGCGCACTGATCGATGCGCCTCCCGATCGGGAACGTCTCCGCGAAACGCCGCCTTGTGCGGCGTTTTGCGTGTCTGGGCCTGGCCGTTGGCGTGCTGGGTGCGACGGCACAGGCGCAGGTCACGGATACGGGCAGTTACCTGCAGCGCATGGACACCGACGGCGACGGCCGGGTCAGCGTGGAGGAATACGTGCAGTGGCTGCTGTACGCCTTCGATCGCATGGACCGCAACGGCGATGGTGTGCTCAGCGCCGATGAGCTGCCCGGTGGCAATGGTCCGCCGATCACGCGGGAGCAGCAGCGGCAGACGCTGATCCAGCGGTTCCACAAGCAGGATGCCAATCGCGACGGCTATTTGAGTGCGCGCGAGCTGGCTGCGCCGCCGCGGTGAGCTGAATGGCTGCCGTGAGGGTGTAATGCGGTCAAGAATGTGACGTAAGCCTCATTTCAGCGTGCACCACACTGCTGAACGAAGCTGCGCTTTACATTTCATTAACTTTTGATAAGTTGCGCGCATTGGCGGGCGAATGCGATGCGTTCCGCGTTGCCTCCAACCTGGTGCTTCAGCACGGTGTTGGGAAAGGATATGTGTTCCGGGGCGATGCCAAGGTACATGGAGCTGCACGTAGGCAATGGAAGGCAACACAGGCAAGGCAAGAGCGGGTTGCAGTTTGACTTCGTAGTTCTCGCACATTGACAGGCAACGCACAGGCATGGGGCTACACCTTCATGCTTGCCGACGTCCAATGGCTTGAATGGCGATGGCAGCCTGGTACAGGGGGCAGCACTGAAACGGCGGTCCATCGATGGCACCGCGTGCGCAGACTGCTGAAACATCACAGTCCCGTTGACATGGCAGTTGATCGAGGTGTGTTGCACGCTTGACCTGTAGGCCGTGGAAAAGACGGCGGAAAGGACATGGATGTCGTGCAGTACACCCGCGAAGGTGCCCATGAACGGGGCTTCGGTTGGATGGTCTGATTGAATGGATGCAATTACAGTGTCATCGCCACGGCGCCTGGGTGCGTTGTTCTTCATTTTGGTTGTGGGTCTGACGGCTCCCGTTGCGACGTTGGCGCAGGCGGGACAGCCCACGCTGGCCGATCAGCAGGAACTGCGCGACCGTGCCGAGCGCGAAGCGCGTGAGCGCGCTGAACGGCAAGCGATTCCTGAAGTTGTAGGCCCTGCCGCACCAGCTGCCGCCAACTACCATTCCACGGACCTGCCCGACGAATCGCCCTGCTTCCGCATCGATGCCGTCGTGCTCGATGGAGCGCATCGCGACCGGTTTGCCTTTGCTCAACGCTACCTGGACAAGTACCAGGGACGCTGCATTGGCCAGGAGGGCATCGCGCAGATGGTGCGCAGAGCATCGGACCTGATCTTGGCCAAGGGCTATGTCACCACCCGCATCGGCCTGCCCGAGCAGAATCTGGGCGCAGGCACCCTGCGCCTGCAACTGGTAGCGGGCACCCTCCGTCAGATCCGTTTCGCCGATGGCGCTCCTCGCGATGCCATGTGGAAAAGTGCCTTCCCGGCGCGCGCTGGCGATGTGCTCAACCTGCGCGCGCTGGAGCAGGGCCTTGAGCAGCTCAAGCGGGTGCCATCGCAGGATGTGGAGATGGAACTGGTGCCCGGCGCGCAGCCTGGCGAGTCGGACGTGGTGATTACTCTGAAGGCCGCGCGGCGCTGGCGCAGTGCATTGTCGCTGGACGATGGTGGTAGTGAAGGTACCGGCAAGCAACAGGCCGGTACCACCGTATGGGCCGACAACCTGCTGGGCATCAACGACCTGTTGAGCATGGGCATCAACAGCGATGGCAGCGCCGAGCACGGCAAGGGCACGCATGGTTACAACGCATCCTGGAGCGCGCCGCTGGGCAACTGGCGTTTCTCGACCAGCACGTACGGCTCGCGTTATGCGCAGATCATTCGCGGCAACAACGAGGACTTCAGCAGCACCGGCCGTTCGCGCAGCCTGGATCTGACGGTGGAACGCCTGCTCACGCGCGGCCAGAGTTATCGCACCGCCATGGAGCTGCGCCTTGCCCAGCGCCACTCGCGTAGCTTCGTCGAAGGCGTTGAACTGCGAGGCCAGCGCCGCAGGACCACCTCGGCGGAACTGGCCCTGCTGCATCGTCAGTACGTGGGCAGCCTGCAGGCAGATCTGCGCCTGGCCCACCGACGTGGCCTGCCGTGGCTGGGCGGCGATGACGATGGCCCAGGACGCGATGACGAAGCCCCCACCTTCCGTTACCGCATCACCACGCTGGATATCGGTGTCGGCGCTCCGGTGCTGCAGGGCCCCCGCCCAATCTATTGGAACAGCGCACTGCGCTATCAGTGGACCTCCGACCCGCTGTACGGCGCCGAATTCATCAGCATTGGTGGCCGCTACACCGTCAACGGCTTCGACGGCGAAGTGATGCTGGGCGGTGCGACCGGTGGCTACTGGCGCAACAGCCTCAACTTCAGCCTGCACCGCCGCTTTTCGCCTTACGTCGGCGTGGATGTGGGCCATATCGCCAGCAATGCGGTGCAGGGAATCGCCGGTGGCGAGATGGTCGGTGCCCACGTAGGCGCCCGAGGCCAGGCGCTCAGCCTGGACTGGGATGTCTTTGTTGGTTTTCCGCTGGAAGCGCCCCGTGCGATCCGCGCGCAGAGCGATGCGCGGGTAGCCGGGTTCCGGCTCGCAACACAGTTCTGAAAACGAAGTACCTCGCCTTACACATGGATGACCTGTCATGAAGACCCGCCTCGTTGACGTCCGTCGCACTGTTGCCCGTCCCATCTCCAGCTCCCGCTGGCGGATCGGCCTGCTGGCCGCCGTAGTGACCGCTGTTTTCGGCGGGCCCTTCAGCTCGTTCGCACAGGTGCAGCCGCAGGCCGGCAGCCAGGCACGGCAGGAGCAGGCGGCCAACGGCGTCCCGGTGGTCCAGATCGCCGCGCCGAACGCCGCCGGTGTCTCGCACAACCAGTACGAGCAGTACAACGTGGGGCGGCAGGGACAGGTACTCAACAACAGCGCGACCACCACACAGACCCAGCTGGCCGGCTATATCCAGGGCAACGCCAACCTGCAGCCTGGGCAAGCGGCGCGGCTGATCCTCAACGAAGTCACTTCCAGCAATCGTTCGTTGCTGCAGGGCCACGTGGAAGTGGCCGGCGCGGCCGCGCAGGTGATCATCGCCAATCCGAACGGCATCACCTGCGACGGCTGCGGCTTCATCAACACCACCCGTGGCGTGCTTACCACCGGCACGCCGCTGTTCGGCGGCGACGGGAGCCTGTCGGCGTTCCAGGTTGGCCGCGGCAGCATCCGCATCGAAGGCGCGGGGCTGGATGCAGACAACCTGCAGCGTATCGACCTGCTTGCGCGCGCCGTGGAAATCAACGCCGGCCTGTGGGCCAAGGACGCCAACGTGGTGGTGGGTGCCAACCACATCGACTACGACAGCCTTGCCACGCGCGCGATCCAGGGCGACGGTGCGGCACAGGGCTTCGGCCTGGACGTCGCCGCGCTGGGCGGTATGTATGCCGGCAAGATCCGCCTGGTGGGAACCGAGGCCGGCGTCGGCGTGCGCAGTGCGGGCGCACTGGTCGCCACGGGCGGCGACTTCGTCCTCACCAGCGCGGGTGACGTGCAGCTGACCGGTCGCACGGCGGCGGCAGGCAACATCATCGTCGACAGCGCTGGCACCCTCGCCGCCACGGGCGCGACGCAGGCCGGTGCGGACATGCGGCTGAGCGGTCGCGACGTACAGCTTGCGGGGACCGCATACGCGGCAGGCGTGCTCGATGCCCGCGCATCGCAGACCCTGGACGCCTCGGGCAATCTCCTTGCCGGGCGCCTGCAACTGGCTGCCGATGGCAACCTGCGACTGGCCGGGCAGGCCGAAAGTCGCGGCGACATCGACCTGCGCGCGGGTCAGCAGCTGCAAAATACCGGGCAGGTGATTGCCGCAAACCAGTTGCAGGCGCTTGCCGCCAGCATCGTGCAGCAGCAGAGCGCGCGACTGGCGGCGCAGGGCGCGCTGCAGTTGCAGGCGAATGGCCACATCGACAACGCCGGCGTGGTGATTGGGAGCACCGGCACTCGCATCGAGGCCGGCAGCCTGGCCAACCGGGGACAGCTCTACGGCCAACGGGACGCCACGCTGGCGGTTAGTGGTCGGATCGACAACAGCGGGCTGATCGGCGCCGCGCAGACCTTGACCGTCACCGCCGGGGAGCTGCAGCAGGCCGCATCGGCCGAGCTTTCCGCCGGCACCGACCTCACCCTGGATGTTACCGGTGAGCTCGCCAACGCCGGCCAGCTCATCGCAGAGCGCGCATTGACCGCCCGGGCAGACCGCCTGACCAACACCGGTACCACGGCCGCCAGTGACACCCGCCTGACCGTGGGTGCACTCGACAACCGCGGCCTCGTGCTGGCCTCCGGCACGCTGGACATCGACGCTTCGCACCGCATCGACAACGCGGCCGCCGCGCGCCTGCGCGCCGGCCAGACGATCAACCTGCGTGCCGCGCAGTTGGACAACGCTGGCGAGATCATCAGCGACGGCGACCTGCGCATCCGTGCGGACACCATCGCCAACCGGCAGCGGCTGGAAGCAGCGCAGCAGCTCCAACTCGATGCGCGTACCCTCACCCAGACTCGGGATGGCCTGGCGCTGGGTCGCCAGCTGACGGCCACCACCACCGGTCAGCTGGATAACGCCGGGCGTCTGCACGCCACCGAGCGCATGACGCTCAGCGCGGGCACCCTGGACAACACCGGTACCGTCTACAGCACCCGTGACCTGCGCCTGGACAGCAGCGGCACGCTGCGCAATGCCGGCATCATTGCCAGCGACGCAGCGGTCACGCTGCGTGCGCAGGCGCTGGAAAATCTCGCCAACGGCGACATTTCCAGCGCGGACCTACTCGACATCGACGTGCTGCAGGCCGCCAGCAACGCTGGCAACCTTTACGCACGGCGCGCGCTGGAACTGCGTGCCGCACGCATCGACAACAGCGGCGCTGTCTACAGTGCAGGACGTGCCGACTTGGTGGCCAACGACGTGCTGACCAACCAGGGCAGTCTGGTGTCCGAGCAGACGCTGGACGTGCAGGCTGCCTCGCTGGACAGCAGCGGCGATCTCGGCAGCGAGCAGTCCGACGTGCGCCTGACCAGCACCGGTGATCTGGCCCTGACCGGCAAGACCATTGCCGCTGGCCAGCTCAGCGCCGAGGCGGGCGGCACGTTGCGCCAGAGTGGCAAAGCCTACGCTGCCACCGGCGTGAGCCTGCGCGCCCAGCGTGACCTGCAGTTGGCAGGCAACCTGGACAGCAGCGCGGACATCACCCTGCATGCCGGCCAAGCACTTACCAGCGACGGCGACGTATACGCTACCGGTGGGATCAGCGCGGATGCGGGCACCGTCCTGCGCAACACCGGCAGCATGCAGGCCGCCGCTGTCACCCTGCAGTCCGCTGCGGTTGAGAACCGTGGCCGACTGCTGGCCAGCGGCAACGTCACCGTCAGTGGCGACACCGTCGACAACAGCGGCCAGATCGTGGGCGGCCTTGCGGCAAATGGCGTCTTGGGCAGCACCGGCCAGGTCAGCCTGACCGCGAACACCCTGCTGTTGCAATCCGGCAAAGTGCACGCCGGCCAGCGCGTGGCGCTGCAAGGCAGTGGCTTGGACCTGCGCAATGGCCTGGTGTGGTCCGGTGGCGAGCTGGTGGCACGCGCCACCGGCGGCACGCTGGACAACAGCAACGGCACCCTGGTCGCTACCGGCACGCTGCAGTTGGAAACCACCGGCGAACTGATCAACCAGGGCGGCTCGTTGCAGGCAGCGCGCCTTGGCATCCTGGCCGCAGCGCTGGACAACCGCGCCGGCGAGCTGATCCAGACCGGCAACGACGCATTGACGCTCGCCTTCAGCGGTGCGCTGCGCAATGACGGTGGCCGCATTGCCGCCAACGCAACTGACCTGACCTTGGAGGTGGCGACCCTCCTCAACAACGGCGGGCGCATCGAGCACGCCGGCACCGGCACCGCGACCGTGCGCGCTGGCGCGCTGGGCAACACCAACGGCGGCCTGATTGTCGGCAACGGCGCCGTGTTGGTCGATGTCTCCGGCGACTTGACCAATACCACCGGCAGCCAGATCAGTGCCGGCCGCGGCGCCGACATCCGCGCGCGCCAGATCGACAACAGCGGCGGCCGCATCGATGCCGTCGGCAACCTGCAGCTGCGCGCCACCGAAGCCGTCCAGAACGTGGCCGGCACGCTGGCCCAGCGTCAGGCAGGCACCCTGCAGATCCAGGCGGCCAGCGTGGACAACCGCACCGGCCTGATCGGTGCCGAGGGCAATGCAAGCGTCATCACGGCCAGCCTGGGCAACCAGGGCGGCAACCTGTATGCCAAGCAGAATCTGACGCTGGACATCAACGGCGACCTGCGCAATGGCGGCGGTCTGCTGTATGCCGGCGGTCAACTGCAGCTGGACGCCGAGGGCGTGCTCGACAACCAGAGCGGCAGCATCGAAGCCTACGCAGCGGCCGGCATCACGGCGGGTGCGGTGGACAACCGCAGCGGTCGCCTGGTGGTGGATGGCAGCAACACGCTGACCGTCACCACCGGCGGTGCGCTCGACAACAGCGATGGTGTGCTCGGCAGCACCCAAGGCAACATCGCGCTCAGCGCCGCCACCGTCAACAACCAGCGCGGCAAGCTGGTCGCGGGCCAGAGCGCCACCCTGCAGACCACCCAGCTGGACAACCGCAGCGGGCGCGTCCACGCCGGCGCCGACCTGACCTTGGACAACGCATCGGCCACCGTCCTCAATGGCGCAGGCGAGCTTTCCGCAGGCAATCTGTTCACCCTGCGCGCTGCCAGTCTGGACAACACCGGAGGCCGCCTGATTACCCGCAGCAGCACGCTGTACCTTGGGGCGCTGAACAACGGCAATGGCGAAATCAGTGCCTACCAGCAGTTGTGGGCACAGCTGCAGACCTTCCAGGGCAACAGTGGCCGCCTGTTCGGCGGCGCCGACCTGGAACTGCACCTGGCCGGGGACTACCTGCACCAGAACGCACAGCAGCTGCAGAGCAACGGGCGCCTGGCGCTGAACGTTGCGGGCACGCTGACCAACCAGGGCCGCATCGAGACCAGCGGCACCCTGGAGCTCAATGCCGCGCAGATCGACAACACCGCGGGGGGCACCATCAGCGCCGGCAACAGTGCCGGTACCGCAAGCGCGTCGCTGACCGCCAGCCAGGGCATCAACAATGCCGGCCGCATCGACGGGGACCGTGTGCAGACCAGCAGCAGCTGGTTTACCAACACCGGCACGGTGATGGGTGACCAGGTCACGCTGAGCGCCGGCACTGTCACCAACGGTCGCGAACTGGGCAGCACCGTGCCCGTGCGCGACTACAACGAAGGCCTGCTTGCCACCACCGGTACGTTGGCCATCAACGCCGACGTGTTCAACAACCTTGACGGCGAGTTGTACAGCATCGGTGACATCCGCATCGGCGGACGCTGGGGTGGCAACGCGCACCAGATCGTGAACCGCTCCGGCCGCATCCAAGCCGAACGCGACCTCGTGCTGTTGGCGCTGGGCGTGCGAAATGAGCGGCGTGTGCTGCAGTACGAGCAGAAGACGTATACCGCGGCGGATCAGGCAGGGGATCCGGATGCCGGCCGGTTCGACGGTGGTGGCACGCCGTATGAAATCTACCAGCGGTACTGTGGCAATTCACAATCGCCCTGTTTCATCTGGCGTGACCACGGCGTCACCAACACAGATACCGTACTGCAGGGCACGCGCATCACTGCCTTCACTGCGGCCGGCCAGTTCCTGTCCGGCCGCGACATGCTGATCAGCGGCGGCAGCGTGGACAACATCTACTCGTCCATTGCCGCCGGCACCAACCTGACCATCAATGGTCGCGGTTCGTCCAACAGCGACAATCCGGCCGATTGGGCGGGCGTGGTCAACAACGTCGCCCTCACCGCCACCAAGACCATCCAGCGCGTCTCCGAATATGAAGTGGAGTACCAGACCTGCCGTGCCGGCCTGACCTGCCACGAAGAGCCACGGTGGGCCAATGGTGTATTGAGCACCACTACCGTCACCAAGGAAGTGGCCGTGCCCGGCGGCAACGCCAGCATCACCGCCGGCCGCAACGTTGTCATTGAAGCCCGCGACGTCAACAACACGGTGGTCAACGCGGGCAGCGGCGGCGGGCCAGCCGACATCGGCGGCTGGAACGGCGTGGGCGCGTATGTTCCGACCCTCGGCAACGGCAGCCAGGCCGGCGCGGCCACCAGCAACGCCGGCCCACCGGACCCGGTGACCGGCATTGCCACCGGCCCGGCCATCGGCACGGTCGGCGGCAACGGCCAGGGCCCTAACGTCGGCGCACCGGCACCGGGCACCAGCGGCGTGGTCAAGCCGCCGCAGGTGGTGGGCACCGCGCAGAATCCGTTGCCGGGCCTGCTGGCGCCGGACAGCGGCCTGTACACCGTGAACCCGGGCAACCAGCGTTGGCTGGTGGAAACCGATCCGCGCTTCGCCAATTACGGCCAGTGGCTGGGCTCGGACTACATGTTCGCCAAGCTCAACCTCAACCCGGACCAGCGCTTGAAGCGCCTAGGCGATGATTTCTACGAACAGCGTCTGGTGCTGGAACAGATCACCGGCCTGACCGGCCGCAAGTACCTCGATGCCGACTTCGATAACGGCATGGACCAGTACCGCGCCATGATGGACGGCGGCGTGTCCGAAGCCGGCCGCCTGCAGCTCACCGTCGGCATCGCACTGTCGGCCGAGCAGATGGCCGCGCTGGACGAAGACATCGTCTGGATGGTGGCCCAGAACGTCGGCGGCCAGCAGGTGCTGGTGCCGGTGGTGTACCTGAGCCAGGCCACCGCCGACCGCCTGCAGCTGGGCGGCGCGGCGATTGCCGGCGAGAGCGTGGACATCCGCGCCAACAACGTGAACAACCAGGGCATGATCACGGCGGATTATCGGCTGTCAGTCGACGCCGGCAGCCTGCTGAACGACCGTGGCGCGATGACCTCCGGCGGCAGCCTACGGGTGTCTGCGGTTGAAGACATCATCAACAAGGACGGCCTGATCCAAGGCGGCAGCATCAGCCTGGTCGCCGGCCGCGACCTGCAGAGCGTGGCCAGCCTCGGCGTGGCACGCATCGAATCCACGGGTGGCCTGGAGCTGGTCGCCGGCCGTGACCTGTCGCTGGTGGGCGCTCAGACCAGCGCCAAGGGCAATGCCGCACTGCAGGCCGGGCGCGATCTCAACCTCACCACTCAGCAGAGCGGCGCCAACGGCGAGCTGTTCAACCGCACCACGCTGGATGTGGGTGGCAGCCTGGGCCTGCAGGCCGGCAACAACCTCACCCTTACCGCGGTGCAAGTGAAGGCCGGCAACGGTCTGAGCGCGGTGGCTGGCAACGACATCAACCTCAACGTGCTCAGCACCGAGCAGACCAGCCGCTACAAGAACACCGAGAGCACACGCCAGACCCTTCAGATCAGCGGTCTGGAAGCGGGCGGCAGCATGGCGCTGCAGGCCGGCCAGGACGTCAACCTCAACGCGGCCAACCTGACCGCCGGCAACGCGCTCGCCGTGGTGGCCGGGCGTGACCTCAACGTGGGCGAGGTCACCACCACCGACACCAGTTCGACCGACATCCGTCGCAAGCGCTATTCCCAGCAGACGCAGACGCTGGACCAGACCGTCCACGGCAGCACGATCAAGGCGGGTGGCGATATCGCGCTGGTCGCAGGCCAGGACGCCACGCTCACCTCTGCGGGTGTGTATAGCGAGGGTGGCACCGTTGCCGTGTCCGCCGGACGTGACGTGGTGCTGGCCACCGCCGACGAGGAACACACCTTCGAGCAGGACACCTGGAGAAAGAAGAAGAAGACCTTCTCCAGCACCACCACCACCACCCGCGAGACCTCTTCGGATACATACGCGGTGGGGACAACGCTCAGCGGCGACGGCGTGCAGATCGCTGCAGGCCGCGACATCAGCGCCACCGGCGTGCAGATCGGCGCCACTGGCGATGTGTTGCTGGCGGCAAACCGCAACATCACCGTGGAAGCAGCTACCGAGCAGCACAGCGAATCGTTCGACCAGAGCAGGAAGAAGTCGGGCCTGTTCGGCGGCGGCGGTGCCAGCGGCTTCGGTGGCATCGGCATCACCGCCGGCAGCCAGAAGGGCAGCACGTCCACCTCGCTGGAGCAGACCATGCGTTCCGGCAGCATGATTGGCAGCCTGCAAGGCAATGTCAGCATGATCGCGGGTGGCGACCTCACCCTCAGTGGCAGCGACGTGCTGGCCGGCCGTGCGGCCGACGACGTGCTGGGCTTGGGCGGCAACATCGCCATCCAGGGCAAGAACGTCACCATCAATCCAGCCGAGGAAACCGAGCACTACCGGGCAAGCCAGAGCAGCCGCAGCAGTGGCGTGTCCGCCACGCTCACCGGCACACCCATCGACACCATCCGCAACCTGCAGCAGGTCAGCAACGGCTCGGGCAGCACCGCGGACAAGGCCGGTGGCTACATCAAGGAACTGGGCGCGGCCTCGCTGACCCTGCCCGGCATCAACGTCGGCTATGGCAGCAGCAAGAGCCAGGGCAGCGTTGCGGTGGACACTACCACCCAGCGCGGCAGCAGCCTCAACGCCGCTGGCAACGTCAGCATCCGTGCCACCGAAGGCGACATCACCGTGGCCGGCAGCTCCATCGCCGCCGGCGGCACCGCCACCCTCGATGCCCAGCGCCACGTGATGCTGCTCACCAGCATCGACACCCAGAACAGCGAGCAGAGCGGCTCGTCCAGCACCAAGCAGTACGGTGCCAGCTCCATCTCGCTGGGCGACATGTTCCGCCACATCCAGGGCGGGCCGAACAGCAGCGGCGTGCGCATGTCGCCGTACAACAGCGGCAACAGCGACGGCAGCAGCACCCAGCAAGTGATCGGCCAGACCGGCAGCTCCATCAACGCCGACAAGATCAACCTCGTCAGCCGCGAAGGCGACATTACCCTGCAGGGCGCGCAGGTTGCCGCCGAGAACGCACTCAACGTGCTGGCCCAGAAGGGCGGCATCGAACTGCTGCCGGGTGAGATCACCCGCACCTGGCAGGAAACCCAACGCAGCAAGCAGATTGGTGATCTCGGTGGCGACGGTTACACCGGCAGTACCGGCGTGCGCAATGAATACCATGACGTCAACGGTCGGCAGACTGACCAGAACAGCGTCCGCACCAGCCTGACCAGCAACAAGGGCGACATCAGCCTGGTCGCCAAGGAAGACCTGGTCGCGCGCGGTGCGGATATCGCCGCAGGCAATGACGTGACCCTGGTCGGCCGCAATGTCGTCCTTGACGCTGCTACCGATACCCTCACCCAGGCCGAGCGCCACCGCGTGAACCAGGCCGGCGGCACCATTGCCCTGTCCGGGTATGGCGTGCAGGCCGCGCAGGCGGCCGAGTCGGCGCAGCGCGCCTCTCAAGCCGGCGACGACCGCCTGGCGGCGCTCTATGCGGCGCAGGCCGGCTACGCCGCCAAGGACGCCATGCAGGGCACCGGCGCGGCAGTGAAGGTCACCGCCAGCGTGGGCAGCAGCAGCGCCTCCAGCAGCAGCACCCTGCACCAGTCCATCGAACAGGGCAGCACGGTATCGGCCGGGCGCAACGTCACCGTCGTTGCCACCGGCGACGGCACTACTGGTGCGGATGGCTACGCAGCGAACGGCGACATCACCCTGCGCGGCGCGCAGATCAGCGCCGGCAACAACGCCAGCTTCGATGCCGCCCGCGACATCAACTTCCTGTCCAGCCAGAGCAGCAACCAGCAGGATGGCGCCCACAAGAGCGGCAGCGGCAGCGTTGGCGTAGGCTTCGGCCTGGGCGGCTCGCAGAATGGCTTCACCATCGAACTGGCTGCGTCTGCCGCGCAGGGTCAGATGCAGGGCAACGGCACCACTCACCAGGCCACCCAGGTGGAGGCGGGCAACCAGCTGTCACTGACCAGCGGCCGTGACACCACCCTGCAGGGTGCCCAGGCCATGGGCGACAGCGTGATGGCCGACATCGGCCGCGACCTGACCCTGACCAGCAGCCAGGACCGCCAGTACTACGACCAGAAGGACCAGAACGGCGGCTTCGGCGTCTCGCTGTGCATTCCGCCGCTGTGCTTCGGCGCCAGCAGCGGCAGCGTGAGCTACGGCCAGACCGACATCCACAACAACTACAACAGCACCACCCAGCAGACCGGTATCGCGGCGGGTGCGGGCGGCTACCAGATCAATGTGGGCAACCACACGCAACTGGATGGCGCGGTCATTGCCAGCACTGCTGACCCGTCCAAGAACCTGCTTTCCACGGAGAGTCTGGGCGTTACCGACCTGGCCAACCACGCCAACTACAGTGGTGCGAGCTTCGGTGGCTCAGCTGGGTTCAGCGGCTCGATTGGCGATCAGAGCAGTGGGGGGGTCAACACCGGGGCGCCGACTGAGAGCCGTTGGAACAACCCGGGCGGCAGTCCAAGTTTGGGGATTACGCAAGGCGATTCTGCGAGCAGCATCACCCGGAGTGATATCTCTGCCGGCACGGTAGTGGTTAGAAACGGCGATACGTCCGCACTTGATGGATTGGAGCGCGCGGCAACAGACCTGCAGCAGAAGGGGTTGGCCAACAAGTTCGACGCTGAGAAAGTTCAGCAGAACCTCGAAGCCGGAAAGATCGCGAGCGAAGTTGGTTTCCGTGCGGCGGGCGATGTCTCGGATGCGCTGCAGAAGCGGGCCCTTCAGAAGCTCATCGACGCCGGAAACGATCCCGCCGCCCAAGCTGCAGCGTTGGCGGACATCGCCTCCTGGAGTGACGGTGGCACCAACAAAGCCCTCCTTCACGGATTCACGGGCGCGTTGGTTGCGGCGTTGGGTGGCGGTGATGCGTTGCAGGGTGCCATTGGTGCCGGCACCGTGGAAAAAGCCAAGGGTCTAATGGGGGACTACCTGTCCCGAAGCCTCGGGCTGCAGCCTGGCGATCCGGCATACAACGCCCTGATGGAGGCGGCGAGCCTAGTGCTCGGCGGTGCTGTCGGGGGACAGACGGGTGCGAGCACGGCCCTTTCGGGTGACCAGTTCAATCGCCAGCTGCATCCCGATGAGGTCATGTTCCTCGCAAACAAGGCTGGTGAGTTCGCGAACGTGCTGTTCGCTTGTGGTAACGAGTGCACGCCACAGCAGGTTGCACAGGCTCGCGATAGGCTCATCCGTGAGGGATATGCAAGCGTAGACCTGATTGCGTCTGGAAAGTACGAGTCGGATTCGCTCGCCCAGAACTTCATCAGAACCCATCCGGTGATGTTCGCCTGGGGCGAAGGATTCATTGAACCTGACTCAAACAAGCTTAGAGATCCGAACGTCTACAAGGATCTCTACGTTGGCAATCGCGAGGCGTTTGACCTGCTGACCGGTGCTCTGATGAGCGGTGGGATGACGGAGTCTGCGGTACGCGTCGCCTACAACAAGCAGCTGGGCGAGATGGCGCAGGGGGCCGTCGGACGGGACGGTCTCATGATCCTGGAGAACTTCACCGGGGATCTCGGAACGTTGCTGACGTTCGTTACGGGCCTGTTTGAAGGCGATGGAAACAAATCCGGCCTCGCGGCAAGCTCCTTGCTGATCCCCGTCAAGGTGCCAGGCGGAACGAAGGTGGTAGCCGCTGTCGGTGAATCAATCGCGCAGCAGGCTCTGCGCCAAGGCGAGACTGCTGCCGAACAGATTGCCAAAGATGTTGCGCAAGCTGCGAAGAATGCCCCTGTCCCGCGGACAATTGATCAGCTACTCCCCAACGGAAAGGTTCCCGGGCCTGAAAACGGAGAATTTGCCCGATGGTTTGATGATCTTACGGTCGAAGAGCTTGGTACGCTCTGGCAGAACACCAGGGTAAAGCGCGTAATCGAGCGCAGAATTCGTGATCCGGGCGGGTTGCACGAGTGGTGCATGGTCTGCAGAGCGCCTGAATTCAAAGAATGGGGTGTGTCAATGAGCGAGATACAGCGCTTCCGCACCGAGACAACGAAGCTAAAATGGACGGTGCCAGGAACCAACGAAGTCGGTGGCCATGGCGCACTCGGGTCCGGAAAGTTCCACAATGAACTGAAGGAAGTCATTGATAGCAGTAAGTCGCTGGATGAGTTCAATCTGCGCATCATCGAGCTCCGGGATCGCTGGAAGATCGACCCCGACCTGCTTCCACCGCTACCTAAGAAGACCTAGATGAACGACCTGCTCAATGATTGGCTAATGTTTTCCAAGGGGTTGCGTGAATTTGACAAATCGCACTTCCTTGGACTTTTCAAGTGTGAGCTTGATGAAGATCAGCTTCGCTCCATCTTCAGTGACGGCCCAACGGGTACGGAATTGCATCGTAGAACGAAGGAGGTGCTGGATGCCTCAGTATTGGATGACTACCTCTACTTCCAACCAAAGAGCCCTGATGATCGCTCCGTTCTGGTATCAGCCGCCAAGGCGTGGTTGCAAGAGCTCGCTTCCTTCTGCAGCGACCGCGGAAATGCAAAACTTCAAGGCATAGCGGAAGGAGCGCGCATAGCTATACGCGACCGGCAATTATTTCAGCTTCCAAAAGACCCAGATACGCCGGCGGGATGGATGCTTGCATTTATCGGTGATGAAGTGGACTTCGCCTTGGGAGATGTCGATCCTGTGATGGAGGCGCTGATGGAGGCACTGTACGGGATCGCGGGCGATTACTATCTATGCTGGTACGTGATCGAGCCGATGATCGAGCTTCCTCTGACATTCGCACCCTATGTATCCATCTGGCGCAATGGTGCTCGACCAGTACTCGCTGAGGATGAGTTAGTACTTCTTGTTGAGGTTGATGGTTGACATTTATTTCCTGAACATGGATGGCTGGCAATGAGTGAAGAATGGCGCGGCATCCGGCACGGTTTCTGATCTTCGCGCCTACGCCGATAGACTAAAAAAGTGCGCCCATGAGCGAAGACCTCACTGATATCGAGAAAATTCTTGGTGGAAAGCTGGAGCGCTTGGAAGACAGGATCATCCCAGGTGTTGAGCCGATTGATGGTCAGTCGGTTCTCTACTATCAGGACGATAGGCGAACTACTCCCAAGAAGCTCTTCATGATGCTCTTCGAGGGTCTCTCGGAAAGGAGTGCAAAGTTTGGTGGCAGCTCCTCTGGTGGCTGCTCGATCTTGACCCCTGACAAAGAGCTATTCCGTGCGATGTACTGCCACGGCGATATGGAGGGCTGGAGGCTGGATATCGAAGCAGGTGCGCGAAGGCTGGGGCTCTTGCTTGCCTGGTTCGATGGAGAGTGTCTTAAGCTCTCTGATGGCCGCAAGTACTCGCTAAAGGACCGCGACGTAACCTTCGAATAGCACAGGTCTTGGGTTCCGACTGACGTTCATATGAGTGAAAGCCTAGCTGATATCGAAAAAATTCTTGGTGGGAAGCTGGAGCGGCGGGAAGCTAGGCTAGTCCCTGGGCTGCAGCAAGTGGACGGCCAAATGGCCATTTACTACCAAGATGACGGAAGAACTACTGAAAAGTTACTTTTCAGAACTCTTTTGGACGGAGTTGCGGAGAGGAGTGCAACGTTTGGCGGTCGCATATCTGATCCGTGTTCGGTCCTGACTCCGGACGGCGACTTGTTTCGCGCGATGATCTGTCGGGGTGACATAGGTGGGTGGAGGGCGGATGTGGAAGACGGGGCGCGCCACCTTGGACTTCTGCTGGCTCGGTTTGAGGGTGACCGTTTCGAGCTGTCGGATGGTCGCGGGTATTCTCTGAAGGAATGCGTCGTAACTTTTGAATAGCAGGAAGAGAATTCCATTGGTTCCCTATCTGGAAGCTGCGATAGACCCTACATATCGGTACGCAACCGGTCAGCTGGGTAGGAGCGCGCGCCGGGCACAACGGAGGAATACGTTCCACTTGCAGAGCGTTGTGGTTGATTGGCTTCGCAAGGCGCCGGTGCCCAGGTGAACGTTGGCGGTGAATGACATGAGCAACGAACTCAGCGATCTTGAGAGAGCACTTGGCGGCCGGCTTACCAGAAAAGGGGAGCGAGAGATGCCTGGCCTCAACCCCAAGGAGGGGTTAGAGGTCATCTACTATCAGGATGACGGTAGAACTACGGCCCGAAAGCTGTTCCGGATGCTCATGTAGGGCGTGAGCACCCCTAGCGCCAAAGCCGGCGGGCTCGTGTCAGACCCGTGCACCATCGTCCTACCGGATGGAAGAATGTTTCGTGCAGCTTCGTATCACGGCGACGTTGATGGTTGGCGAGAAGATATCGTCAATAGTACGTGCGCGAAGGGAATTCTGTTGGGGAAGGTTGATGGACATAACTTTTTAGTAGCAGATGGCGCGGATTTTCCGCTAACTAACTGTGTAATCAAAGTCGAGGGTTGACCCACGATTGAAGGGCGCCTGTTGCAAGGCGAGTCAGCGCAATCCCGTCCTGGCAGTTCCAATTACTGCTAAGCCGCCATCGGACGGACGAGTGTACTGCATGGTTATCGGCTTCGATTAGGCTGCTCACGGGTGACTTCCCTAAAGGGGGGCAATCACGAGAAAATTCGACTTCTGGCTGCGGCCAACCTGCGGGGGATTACCCAAGAACCTGAAGGCCGCCATCGAGGCAACGGGCGGAAAGGTCTATCGGTACGACCAAAAAACCGGAATTCCCACGGAGTATTGATGAAGAAGTCCGTGCAAATATCCATCAGAACTCGTGTCAACACTACCGAGCTGGAGCGAGGTCGGGCACTGGTCGCGCTCCTCGAACGTCACGGCATGACTCCGGAACAGGTTTCTTTCAACCCGGACAAGTTCAAGGATGACGTCCTTGGGCATGAATCGTTGGAACGTGGGCAGCGATGGCTACCGTCAAATCGCAGAGCCGGAGCTTTGAAGCACCCATGTCGTTCGCCTGGCGGCGGAAGAGGGTTGTAAGGTCGAGTGGCTACGTGCGGCACCGAATCTATAACCATGCAGGGAAGGTGGTCCCCGCGAGTGTCAGCATCTCCGCCCCGTGCGACTCCCGAGTCGACTGGGGAAAGCTATTCAGTGAGCTTGTTCGGATCTTTCCGCCCAGATTGGAATGCTCCATCTGTTCACTCCGCGCGAGACTGGGCGACGGGGCGCATGGTCGTCATTTGAAACAGGGTCGTTCGGAGCTTCGCTTGCTCCTGAGCTGCACAACCTTGCGTGGGCAACTTATTTTGGCGACGAGTTCTCCGAAGAGGGCGACCGGGATGCGATGAAGGCGGAGGGCTTCATTGTCGATGAGTACGAAAATGGATACCTGGTGCAGATCACCGCGAGTCTGGAGGATCTGGATCGAAGCTTAGACGTGTTCTCAGCGAAAAGGATT
Organism: Stenotrophomonas maltophilia; assembly: GCF_002205165.1. Lineage (GTDB taxonomy): Bacteria > Pseudomonadota > Gammaproteobacteria > Xanthomonadales > Xanthomonadaceae > Stenotrophomonas > Stenotrophomonas maltophilia_N. The sequence continues at coordinate 149,636 of NZ_NIVS01000058.1, forward strand.
AAGCTGAAGACCCTGTATCGTCGGGAACTGTTCAGCACCACAGATGAGCCAGAAGCTCCGGCTCCATCCACACGGAGTTCGTCGTTGAGCTAAGTGGAATCATGTCCTGGTACGTCATGCAGCCCTTGGAGGGCTTGCCTTAGAATCCCTCCCATGCCCGAGCTCCCCGAAGTCGAAACCACCCGTCGCGGCCTGTCCCCGCACCTGGAAGGCCGCAGCGTGCACGGCGTGATCCTCCGCCGCCCCGACCTGCGCTGGCCGATTCCGCCGGAGATCAGCACGCTGCTCCCCGGGCAGGCCATCCAGGGCGTGCGCCGCCGCGCCAAGTACCTGCTGCTTGATACCGCCATCGGCAGCGCACTGCTGCACCTGGGCATGTCCGGCAGCCTGCGGGTGCTGCCCGGCGACACCCCGGTGCGCGCGCACGACCACGTCGACATCAGCCTGGACAACGGCCGCCTGCTGCGCTTCAACGATCCGCGCCGCTTCGGCAGCCTGCTCTGGCAGCCGGCCGGGGAAACCCATGAGCTGTTGGCAGCGCTGGGGCCCGAGCCGCTGGATGAGGCCTTCGATGGCGACTATCTCTTCGCCCGCAGCCGCGGCCGCAGCGCCTCGGTAAAGACCTTCCTGATGGACCAGGGCATCGTGGTGGGCGTGGGCAATATCTATGCCGCTGAAAGCCTGTTCATGGCCGGGATCAACCCGCTGCGCGAGGCCGGCAAGATCTCCCGCGCGCGCTACCAGCGCCTGGCCGATGCGGTGAAACAGATCCTGGCCTATGCCATCACCCGCGGCGGCACCACCCTGCGCGATTTCATCAATCCAGACGGGGCGCCGGGGTACTTCGAGCAGGAGCTGCTGGTCTACGGGCGTGAAGGCGAGCCCTGCCGGCAGTGTGGCCGGTTGCTCCGCCACGCCACCATCGGCCAGCGCGCCAGCGTCTGGTGCGGGCACTGCCAGCGCTGAGCCGTCGCGCGCCCGTCGCCTCCCGGGCGGTATAGTCCGGCCAACGTCACCGGCGGGGGTGTGCGATGGACGAAGGACCGGATATCACCGTGTGGCTGGACTCGGCCCGCGCGGGCGACCGCGCCGCGCTCGACCGGGTCCTGACCCTGCTCTATCACGAGCTGCACAGCATGGCCCGCCGGCAGCTTGCCGGGCAGCAGGGGCGCACCCTGGATGCCACCTCGCTGGTCCACGAGTCCTACCTGAAGCTGCTCGGCTCCCGGGGCGCGGCCCGCTTTGAGGATCGCGCCCACTTCTTCGCCTACGCCGCCTCGGCGATGCGCAGCGTGGTGGTCGATTACGCGCGCAACCGGCTGGCGCGCAAACGCGGCGGTGATCTCAAGCGGGTGGAGCTGCCCGAGAACAGCAGCAGCGGCGTGCGTCTGGATGAAGATCTGCTGGCGCTGGATGTAGCGCTGGCGCAGTTGCATGCGGTGGATGCGCACCTGGCCAAGGTAGTGGAACTGCGGTACTTCGCCGGCCTGTCCGAGCAGGAGATTGCGGACCTGTGCCAACGCTCGGAGCGCAGCATCCGCCGCGACTGGCAGAAGGCGCGCATGTTCCTGCTGGCTTCGGTCGGGGAACCCTGAAAAGCCACGCATCGTCCGGGGAGAGGACCGATGGAGGCGTCACGCTGGCGGCAGCTGTCCTGCCTGCTGGATCAATTGCTGGAACTGCCCGAACCGGCGCGTGAGCAGCGGCTGCTGCGCCTGCGTGAGGAAGATCCGGGCCTGGCCGACGATGTGGAGCGCCTGCTCGCGCATGAACGCGACAGCCACGAGTTCCTGGCCCAGCCGCTGTGGACCGCCGCGCCGGAAGACAGCCGGGTGGGTACGCGGGTCGGCCCGTACCGCTTGCTTCGGCCCCTCGGCGAGGGCGGGATGGGCGAGGTCTGGCTGGCCGAGCGCGCCGATGGCCTGTACGAGCGCCAGGTCGCGCTGAAGCTGCTGCGCAGCGGCTACGCCGATCCCGGCCTGCGCCAGCGCTTCAGCCGCGAACGCGAGATTCTGGCGCGGCTGCAGCACCCGAACCTGGCCCATCTGCTGGATGCCGGCGTGGATCTGCAGGGGCAGCCTTACCTTGCGCTGGCCTACGTGGAAGGCGAGCCGATCACCGAGCACTGCCAGCGCCTGGCGCTCCCGCTGGAGCGGCGCCTGCAGCTGATGCTGCAGGTCTGCGCGGTGGTCAGCCACGCGCACGCGAACCTGATCGTGCATCGCGACCTCAAGCCCTCCAACATCCTCGTCACCGCCGAGGGCGAGGTGAAACTGCTGGACTTCGGCATCGCCAAGCTGCTCGACGATGACGAGGGCAAACCGCCCGTGCATCCCCCCACCGAAGCGCGGGCGTTCACGCTGCACTACGCCGCGCCGGAACAGGTCCGCGGCGAGCCGGTCTCCACGCTGACCGATGTGTACTCGCTGGGCGTGGTGCTGTTCGAGGTGATCACCGGGCAGAAGCCCTATCGCCTGCGCCGGCACAGCGATGCGGAGTGGGAGCGCTCGATCCTGGACGTGCAGGCACCGCGCGCCTCGGCCGTCATGGCCCGCTTGGCCGCCGCCGGTGGCGACCAGGCCGGGGCGGCCAGGCGTCTTTCGCGGCGGCTGCGCGGCGATCTGGACACCATCCTGCTCAAGGCCCTGCAGAAGGAACCTGCGCAGCGCTACGCCTCGGTGGAAGCCCTGGCCCAGGACCTGCGCCGCTTCCTCGAAGGTCGCCCGATCCACGCCCGCCCGCAGCACGTGGGCTACCGGCTGCGCAAATACCTGGGCCGGCATCGCTGGGGCGTGGCGCTGGGCAGCATGGCGGTGCTGGCGCTGCTCGCACTGGCATTGACTGCGCTGTGGCAGATGCAGCAGGCGCGGCGCGAGATCGCGCGTGCGCAGGCCATGCAGGATTTCACGGTGGGCCTGTTCGACCGTGCCGCGGGCGTGCGCCATGGCAGCTTCGATCTGCGCCAGCTGCTGGCCACCGGTCAGCAACGTGGCGAGGCCGAACTGCGCGATCAGCCGCTGTCACTGGCCGAGTTGGAAGGCGTGATCGGCCGGTTGCGGATCGGCATGGGCGATTACCAGCTGGCGCTGCAGACGCTGGACCGCCAGCGCGCGCTGCTGGAAGAGGCCGGCGAGGTGCCGCCGACCCTGCAGCTGGAAGCGGTGACCCAGCGCGGCCGTGCGCTGCGCATGCTCGGCCGCTCGCGCGAGTGTGTGACCCACCTGACACCGATGCAGTCGCTGGCCGCCGAGTACCGCCTGCGGCTACCGGCAGCGGTGGCTGAGTACCACACCCAGCTTGGTCGCTGCCAGCAACTCCTGGGGTACCGCGACAACGCGCGTGCCGCCTTTGAACAGGCGCTGGTGCTGCGGCGCGATGTGCTGCGCGATACCCCCGGCACCTCCGAGAGCCTGGCCGACCTGGCCGCACTGGACAGCGACGATGGCCGCGCGACCGCGGCACTGGCCGGTTACCGCCAGGCGCTGCAGCTGCTGCAGGCGGGCGCCACACAACGGCATCCCCAGCTGATCGCGCTGCGCCGGCACATGGGCGAGACGTTGGCGGCGCAGGGCGACCTTGACGCCGCCGAGCGGGCCTTGGAGATCGCTGGTGCCGATGCGGTGGGGCTGTATGGGCCGGATCACCCGGAGACCCTGTCGATCCGTCGCCTGCGTGCGTTGCTGGCGCTGCAGCGCGGTGATCTGCAGCAGGCACAAACCCAGTTGCAGCAGGTGCATCGCCTGACCCGCCAGGCGCTGGGCGAGCAGCACCGTGACACCGGCCTGACCTGGCATGCGCTGGGCAGGTTGGCGCTGGAGCGTGGCGACAGCGCCACCGCGATCGACGATCTGGGCCGTGCAGTGACGATCTGGCGTCAGCCCGATTGTGTTGGCCTGTTGCCGCAGGGGCTGTATGACTATGCTGCGGCCCTGACCCAGGCGGGCCGTTGGCAGGCCGCCCTGGCCGCCCTGCATGAAGGGCGGCAGTGGCAGGCCGCGCAGCGCGGCGACGACGACGCATCGGTGCAGCAGGCCGATCGGCAGATGGCCGAACTCATCAGCGCACATGGCGATCCACGGCAGGCCGGCGAGCAGCTGGCGGCGCTGATGCGCAGGGTCGACCGTGCCGGGCCCTCCAGTCCGGCGCTGCAGCGCGCGTTGCAGCTGGCCTGGGGCCGCAACCTGGGCCGGATGGGGCAGACCGTGGAAGCGCGCCGCGCGCTGGCACCGTTGCTGGTGGGCGACGCAGCGGACCTGGACAGCCGTGCCGTGCGCTGGCGCGCGCGTGCGGCCATGGCGCAGCTGGACTGCAGCAGCGCACCGGCCCGCGCGCGTGAGGGCCTGGGCCAGCTTCAGCAGGAGCTGCAGGCACAGTGGCCGCAGGGCGGGCAGTTGCTGCAGGAGGTGAACCGGTTGCGCCAGGACTGCCAGCCCGTGCAGGTCGCGGCCGGCCCATGAGCGCGCTGGCTGAACGCCGCCCCCATTCACCTCGGCGAATTAACGTCTGCGTGCCTATGATGGCCGGCCCTCCCTTGCCATCGCTGCCTGCATGCAACGACGCGACTTCCTCCGCAATGCCTCCGTGGCCCTGGCCGCCTTCGGCCTGCCTGCACTGCCGGCCTGTGCCGCGCAGGGCAACCAGGTCGGCCTGCGCCGGCTGGGCGAGCCGCAGCCGTTCGATTTCGCCTCGCTGAAGGGGCAGGCCCGCGCGCTGTCCCAGGCCGCCTACCTGAGCCACAAGCGGACCCTGCCGGGTCCGGTCGAAGCGCTGGACTGGGACCAGTACCAGTCCATCCAGTACCGCCAGGATCACGCGCTGTGGGCCGACCAGCCTGGGCGCTACCAGGCCAAGTTCTTCCACCTGGGCCTGTACTTCCATTCGCCGGTGCGGATGTTCGATGTGACCGACGGCAAGGCGCAGGAACTGGCGTATGACGGTGCGGCCTTCGACTACGGCAAGAGCGGCCTGAAGGGCAGCCACCTGCCGGCCGACCTCGGCTTTGCCGGCTTCCGGCTCAATACCCGCAAGGACACCGACCGCGATTTCGCCGCGTTCCTCGGTGCCAGCTATTTCCGCGCGGTCGGCAAGGAGGGCCAGTACGGCCAGTCCGCGCGCGGCCTGGCGATCGATACCGGCATGGGCAAACCCGAGGAATTCCCGGATTTCATCGCCTACTACCTGGAGCAGCCGGCGGCCGACTCCAACACCCTGGTGGTGTACGCCCTGCTGGATTCGCCGAGCACCACCGGCGCCTACCGCTTCGCGATCACCAACGGTGACGTGCTGCTGATGGACATCGACTGCGCGCTGTACCCGCGCAAGGCGATCGAGCGGCTGGGCATCGCCCCGTGCACCAGCATGTACCAGGTGGGCGAGAACGACCGCCGCATGGCCTGGGACTGGCGCCCGGAGATCCACGATACCGACGGCCTGTCGATGTGGACCGGGGCCGGGGAATGGATCTGGCGCCCGCTGTGCAACCCGTACCACCTGCGCTTCAACATGTTCGTGGACAACAACCCGCGCGGCTTCGGCCTGCTGCAGCGCGACCGCAATTTCGACCACTACCAGGACGACGGCGTCTTCTACGAGAAACGCCCCTGCCTGTGGGTGGAACCGAAAGGGCAGTGGGGCAAGGGCTCGGTGCAGCTGGTTGAAATCCCGACCGTGGATGAGACCTTCGACAACATCGTGGCGTTCTGGAATCCCGAGGCCAAGCCGCAGCCGGGCCAGGAGCTGTTGCTCGGCTACCGGCTGTACTGGGGCGCGGAGCCGCCGGCGCGTACCCCGCTGGCGCACTGCGTGGCCAGCCGTACCGGCCTGGGCGGGGTGATCGGCAAGAAGCGCGAGTACTTCTCGTGGCGCTTCGCGGTCGATTTCGAAGGCGGCGAACTGGCCGCGTTGGTCGACAAGGGCGAAGTGGAAGCCGTGGTCCAGGTCAGCCGTGGCCGCACCGAGATCGTCTCGGCGCGCCCGCTGCGCGAGATCAAGGGCTACCGCGCGATGTTCGATGTGGTGCCACCGGATGACTCGACCGAGCAGATCGATATCCGCCTGTACCTGCGCAGTGGCGGCAAGACCCTTACCGAGACCTGGCTGTACCAGTACAGCCCGCCGCCGAAGGGTGCGCCGGAACGCACGTTGTACTGATTACAGCGGCAATGGGGCCTGCATCGGGTCGATGCGGCCCTCACCGCGCGTGATCTTCTTGAACTCCGCGCGGCTCACCGACACGTAGCGCTCGTTGCCACCGATCTCCACCTGCGGGCCGTCCTTCACCGCGTGGCCGTGTTCGTCCACGCGCACGGTCATCGTGGCCTTCTTGCCACTGTGGCAGATGGTCTTGATCTCCTGCATCTCGTCGGCCCAGGCCAGCAGGTACTGGCTGCCTTCGAACAGTTCGCCGCGGAAATCGGTGCGCAGGCCGTAGCAGAGCACCGGGATGCGCATCTGGTCGACCACTTCGCTGAGCTGCCAGACCTGGCTGCGGCTCAGGAACTGCGCCTCATCCACCAGCACGCAGCCCAGCGGGCCGTGCGTGCCGATGTCCTCGGCGATCAGCTGCTGCAGGTCGGTGTCCTGCTGGAAGGCAATCCCGTCGGCCTTCAGGCCGATCCGCGAGGCGACCACACCGCGCCCGGCGCGGTCGTCCAGCCGCGGGGTCAGGATGGCCACGCGCATGCCCCGCTCGCGGTAGTTGTGCGCCGACTGCAGCAGGGTCGTGGTCTTGCCGGCGTTCATCGCCGAATAATAGAAATAGAGCTTGGCCATGCCAGGATTTTATCCGTTTGGTGGGCCGGACATGACGTTCAATCCGTCGTCGGTACCGTCACCGGCAGGCCGACAGCGATGGTTCCCTCACTTCGCCCGGCATGCTCCAGCTCGCGCGCCTGCCGTTGCCAGTACGCGGTTGGCCTCCAGAATTCATCCCGGTAGAAGACATCCGGGTCCACTCTGCCGCGCACATTCCCGGCGATGCGGACCTCCATCTCCATCCGGGCGCCGGCACGGCCGGTCCGGCTGCCGGTGATCTGGCGAAGTCCGCTGCGCAGTTCACGCTCCAGCCTTGGCTGGGCCGCCGGATCTCCGTACTCGCTGTAGAGCGCGGCGCCTTCCTGCAGCGCACGGTGCTGTTCGGCCGGGTCCAGGGCGGCCCAGTAGCGCTCGCGCACCGCCAGCAGGAAATCCGTACCGCGCTCGGCGGCCAGGTCCATCCAGGCATAGGCCAACGCCCGGTCCTGCTCTCCCCCCCGGCCCTCCCACCACATCTCGGCCAGCGCCGCCTGGGAGAGCTTGTCGGCGTAGCGGGCACCGTAGCGGAAGTAGGTGCGTGCCGCTTCCAGGCGTCCATCGGCCACGGCTTCCTGGGCAAGCTTGCGGTAGCGCAGATCCGGGTGGCTGGCCAGGAAGGCCGAGGTATGCACGATCTCCTGCCCACGCGGGTCGGTGAAGGCTGGCGGCTCGGCCCACGCGGGCAGCGCCGTGAGGCCGGTCATCAGCACCCCTGCCCACATCCACTGGCTGAATCCGGTCATCCGTCGCGTCCCCTGCGTTGGCCAACGCACTGGATACCCCACCCCCGCGACGGCGTCAATCCGGGCAATGGGGCGTCGATGCGGGGCGAGCAAGGCCCGGTACAATGCCCCTCCCCTGGAGATGGCATGCACGGTCTCAATCCTCCCCAACACGCGGCAGTGATGCACTGCGAAGGTCCTCTGCTGGTGCTTGCGGGCGCGGGCAGTGGCAAGACGCGCGTGATCGTGGAGAAGATCGGCCAGCTGATCGCCAGCAAGCGCTACCCGGCGCGGCGGATCGCGGCGATCACCTTCACCAACAAGTCGGCCAAGGAAATGCGCGAGCGCGTGGCCAAGCGCCTGCGTGGTGACGACGCCGATGAGGTGACGATCTGTACCTTCCATGCGCTGGGCCTGAAGTTCCTGCAGATCGAGCATGCCGCGGTGGGGCTCAAGCGCGGGTTCTCGATCTTCGATGCCGACGATTCGACCGCGCAGGTCAAGGACCTGATGTACGGGGCCAAGCCGGATGACATCGAGGACGTGAAGAACCTGATCTCGCGCGCCAAGAATGCCGGCCTCTCGCCCGAGCAGGCGATGGCCGCCGCGCGCAGCACGCGCGAGAAAGAAGCGGCCAGCGTCTACGAGCGCTACCAGCTGCGCCTGACCGCGTTCAACGCGGTCGATTTCGATGACCTGATCCGGCTGCCGGTGCAGGTGCTGGAAGAGAATCCGGAAATCGCGCTGGCCTGGCGCGAGCGCATCGGCTACCTGCTGGTCGACGAATGCCAGGACACCAACGATGCGCAGTACCGGCTGCTCAAGCAGCTGGCCGGCAGCAAGGGCAACTTCACCTGCGTGGGCGACGATGACCAGTCGATCTACGCCTGGCGCGGTGCGAACCCGGAAAACCTGCAGCAGATGGCGCGCGATTACCCCGCGCTGGAAATCATCAAACTGGAGCAGAACTACCGCTGCTCCAACCGCGTGCTGCGCGCGGCCAATGCGCTGATCGCCAACAACCCGCACGAGCACCTGAAGAAGCTGTGGAGCGACCAGGCCGACGGCGAGCGCATCCGCGTGTGGGAGTGCCGCAACAGCGAGCACGAAGCAGAAAAGGTCGCGGCGGAGATCTCCTTCCTGGCGACCTCCAAGAAGATACCGTGGAGCGATTTCTGCATCCTGTTCCGCGGCAACTTCCAGTCGCGGCCGCTGGAAAAAGCGCTGCAGCTGGTGCGCGCGCCGTATCACATCACCGGCGGCACCGCGTTCCTGGAACGGCAGGAGGTCAAGGACACGCTGTCCTGGCTGCGTCTGTTGGTGAATCCGGACGACGATACGGCGTTCATGCGCGCGGTGCAGTCGCCCAAACGGGAGGTGGGCGCCGGGACGCTGGCCAAGCTCGCCGAGCTGGCCTCGGAAAAGGATCTGCCGATGGCGCATGCGGCCGAAGCGATCGGTGCGCTCTCGCAGTTGCCACCGCGCGCGGCCAATGGCCTGAGCCGTTTCACCGACATCCTGCGCGATCTGCGCGCGGAGATGCCCAAGCTCAGCTCCGGTGATCTGGTGCGTAAGCTGGTGAAGGACTCCGGGCTGGTCTCGGACCTGCGCAGTTCGTGCAAGGAAGAGTCCGTCTACCAGCGTCGCCTTGGCAACCTGGAAGAACTGGCGCAGTGGTTCGAAGGCGGCCCGCGCGGGGCGTCCACCGCCGATCTGGCCGCGCAGCTGGCGTTGCTTTCACGCAACGACAAGGACGACGGTGGCAACCAGGTGCGGATGATGACCATGCATGCCTCCAAGGGCCTGGAGTTCCCGTACGTGTTCATCATCGGCTGCGAGGACGGCGTGCTGCCGCACCAGGTCAGCCTGGATGAAGGCAACCTGCAGGAAGAGCGGCGCCTGCTGTACGTGGGCATCACCCGCGCCAAGGTGCAGCTGTGGATGAGCTACAGCAAGCTGACCCGCAAATTCGGCGAACACGTGCGGCTCAAGCCCAGCCGCTTCTTCGATGAGATACCGGCCGAGGAAATGCAGCGCGACGGTGCCGATCCGGTTGCCGATGCCGCGCGCAAGAAAGAGCGCGCCAGCGCCGGGCTGGCCGCGATCCAGGCACTGTTTGACTGACCCGACGCCCCGGTAGAGCCGACCGTTGGTCGGCTGCGCTTCGACCGGGCAGGCGGCAGCCGACCAACGGTCGGCTCTACCGTGTTCGAGAGGCGCGTTGCACAATCGAGGCATCGCCCTTCGCAGTGACCCGCATGTCCGCCGTGATCCAGACCGACCGCCTGCACCTGCGCCTGATCGATCCCGATCATGATGCCGCCGACATGCTGGCCCTGCTCAACGAGCCGGGATTCATCCGCAACATCGCCGACCGCGGGGTACGCACCCTGGCACAGGCACGCGACTACACCGCCGAGCGCGTGCTCGGCAGCTACACCCTCAACGGGTTTGGCATGTACGCCATCGTGCGCCGCGACGACGGCGCCTGGCTGGGCAATGCCGGCCTGGTCCGCCGCGCGGGGTTGCCGGCACCGGATATCGGCTATGCATTGCTCTCGCAGTACGAAGGCCATGGCTACGCCTTCGAAGCTGCGCGCGGGGTGCTGCACTACGCGCGCGATGTGCTTGGTCACACCGACCTGTACGGCATCGTTTCGCCGGACAACCTGCGCTCGGCCGCGCTGCTGCGCAAGCTGGGCATGGAGGATCGGGGCGACCTGCTGCTGCCGCCGCCGCATGACGAAGTGGTGCTGCTGTTTGCCACGCCGGGCGCGCCGGCCCCCCAACGGTAAAGCCGACCGTCGCTCGGCTGCGCTTCGCAAGCCAGCCAATCAGCACCCCGGGGTAGAGCCGACCGTTGGTCGGCTGCTCTCACCCGCCCAACTGCGCGCGCAACGCCGCCAGCTGTTCCTGCAATTCGGCCACGGTGGTCTCCAGCTGCTGCACACGGGATTCCAGCGCCGGATTGGCACTGCCGCCGCCGCTGGACGGCGCCGACCGGTACTGCTCGGCCAACGCCTGCACATCCACCGGGCCGCCCAGCAGGTGCATGTACCGGTCTTCGCGCTGGCCACTGGCGCGCGGCAACTGCACCGCCATGCCGCGCTGGATCATGCGCTCCAGGTGGTGGCGCAGTTCCTCCACATCCTGGAAGCGGACCAGGCGCTCGCTGCGGGTCAGCAGTTCGTTGAGGGTCTGCGGGCCGCGCAGCAGCAACAGGCCCAGGATCGCCAGCTGCTGGCGGGTCAGGTCCAGCGCGGCGCCGGCGCGGTGCTCGTAGCGCTCGGCGCGCGAGGAGTACTGCTGGCGCGCCAGGCCCAGGGTCTCCAGCTGGCGCAGTGCGTGGTGCACGTCACCGGCCGACAGCGCCATCACCGGCTCGCGCGCGGTCTTCTGGTTGGCCGCCACCTGCGCGGCGTTGACCGTCAGCGGGTAGGCGTCCGGGGTGGTCGCCTCCTTCTCGATCAGGCAGCCCAACGCGCGGGCCTGGGCCGCGCTGAGCACGGGCAGGGCAGGGGTCTGGGTGTCGTCGGTCATGGGGCGCTCCGGGGTGTTTCAGGGGCGTGCAGCATAGCCGAGCCCCGCCTTGCGCATGAATGCCGCGGGACAAGCCGGTAAACTGGCGCGAATCTGTTGCCGGTGAATGCCATGCGTCGTAGTGCTGTTTCCCTGTCCGTGCTTGCCTGTGCCGTGCTGGCACTGAGTGCCTGCAAGCGCACCGAAACCCCGGCCGATGCCGCCCCGCCGGCCGCGGCTGCTGCCGCGAGCGCGCCGGCCGCCACCGGCGATGCCGCCGTGGCCGCCAATGACAACCTCAATGCGGTGCTGTGGATGCAGCGCTCGCAGGAGTACCGGGCGATCACCGAGCAGACCTACCGTGCGGCGGCCGATCACCTGGACAAGGCGCTGAAGGAAGCCAACTGGGACGCGCTGGTGCCCGAGGAACGCGGCAATGCCGCCAAGGGCCTGAAGCCGGCCGTGGTGCTGGACGTGGATGAGACCGTGTTGGACAACTCGCCCTACCAGGCGCGCCTGGTGCGCGATGGCAAGGAATACGACGAGCTGAGCTGGGACCAGTGGGTGGCCGAAAAGAAGGCCAAGGCGATTCCGGGCGTGGTCGATTTTGCCAAGGCCGCCAATGCCAAAGGCGTGACCCTGCTGTACATCTCCAACCGCGCCGTACATCTCAAGGACGCCACGCTGGCCAACCTGCGCGAGCAGGGCCTGCCGGTGGCCGATGACAGCGTGTTCCTCGGCCTGGGCACCGTGGTGGACGGCTGCGAGCAGGCTGGCAGCGAGAAGAACTGCCGCCGCCGCCTGGCCGGCCAGAACTACCGCGTGCTGATGCAGTTCGGTGACCAGCTGGGCGACTTCGTGGAAGTCACCGCCAACACCAACGAAGGCCGCGACGCGCTGCTGCAGCAGTACCACGACTGGTTCGGCGAGCGCTGGTGGATGCTGCCCAACCCGACCTACGGCGGCTTCGAGCCGGCCCAGTTCAACAACGATTACAGCCAGTCGCGCCAGGCCCGCCACGACGCCAAGCGCGCCGCGCTGGATTACGCACCGTGAGCCGCGCGCCGCTGCCGCTGCGGGACGAGGAGCGCCTGATCTTCGCGCTCGACGTGCCGGGCCGTGACGATGCGCTGGCCTGGGTCGATCGCCTCGGCGATGCCGTGTCGTTCTACAAGATCGGCATGGAACTGCTGGCCTCCGGCGAGTATTTCGAGGTGCTCGATGCGCTGGCCGCGCGCGACAAGCGCGTGTTCGTGGACCTGAAGTTCTTCGACATCCCGGCCACTGCCGCGGCGGTGATCAAGCGGCTGTCGCAGTGGCCGGTGAGCTACGCCACCATCCATGGCTGGCACCCGGCGATGATGGAGGCCTGCGCGGCCGCCAACGGCAGCGACATGCGCCTGCTGGCGGTGACCGTGCTGACCTCGATGGGCCGCAGCGACCTGGCCGGCATGGGCATCGACCGTGAGCCGGTGGAGGTGGTGGTCGAGCGCGCGCTGGCCGCCCAGGCAGCCGGCATCGACGGGGTGATCGCCTCCGGCCAGGAGGCCGGGCCGATCCGCGCGGCCACCGGCGCCGGCTTCTCGATCGTCTGCCCGGGCATCCGCCCCGGTGGCCCGGTCGGCGATGACCAGAAGCGCACCGTGGGCGTGGCCCAGGCCTTTGCCGACGGCGCCGATGCGATCGTGGTCGGCCGTCCGATCCGCCTCGCCAGCGATCCGCAGGCCGCCGCCCGCGCGATCCAGGCCGAGATCGCCCAGGCGCTCGCCGCGCGCTGAGGCAGTGACGGGGCGGAGCTGCCCCGTCACCACCGGTTTTTCTGTACATTCAAGGGCTTGCGCATAGAGCGCAGGGTCGGCAGGTCTGCCGGCTTGCCGCTGTCACCGAACAGGCCGCAAGATGCGGACCGGTCCGGGGAGTCCGAATTCATGTCCATGTCGTTGAAGCCGTGGCAGTACCGAGGGCAGGCGTTGGCGCTGGCCCTGTGCGGGTTGGTGCTGCTCAGTGCCTGCAAGGACAAGCGGATCGATCCGGACGCGCCGGCGTCCGAGCCGGTCGCGGCCCTGCAGCAGCTGGCCCAGCGGGTCGCCGACAACGATCTGGTCGGGTATGCCAAGGCGGCGGTGCCGCCGGCCCAGTACGCACGCCTGCAGGGCGCGTGGAGCCAGGGCCACAGCCGCTGGCCGTTGACCGAGCTGCCGCTGGATGGGCAGTTGCTGCCGATGCTGGCCGCGCTGTCGCGGCCGGATGCGCCGCAGCGGCTGCAGCGTTCGTTCGATACCCAGATCGCCGGCCAGGCCACGCAGGTCCGCCAGGCGGCCCATTCGATGGGCCTGTTCGGCGAGCAGTACCTGCGCAACCAGAGCGAGTACAGCGACAGCGAGCGCGCCCATTACACCAAGGTGGTGAAAGCACTGAGCCGCTGGGCCGCTGCCGCGCCACTGACGGACAAGCAGCGGGCGAAGACGACCATTACCCTGCTGACGGCCACCGCGCGCACCGCCGGGCTGTCCACCGATGCGGAGCTGCAGGCCGCCGGCATGGAAGAAAGCCTGCGCCGGCTTGGCCCGTTCATCAAGGCCTTCAAGACCGCGCTGGCCAGCTACGGGCTGTCCTTGGATGCGGCACTGACCGAACTGCGCGGCGAGCTGACCTCCGAACTGGGCGACGACGCCGTGGTACGCATCCAGTACACGCTGGCCGGCGAGCAGATCGAAGCGCAGGTGCGGATGACGCGGCGCGACGGGCACTGGTATGTGACCCGCACGCTGGAAGACACCGACGCGCTGCTGCAGGCCGCCGACGCCGCGCAAGCTGAACATGACGCCCGCCAGGCGGCCGAGGCAGAAGCCGCTGCGGCGGTCAAGGACGATGCTTCCGCATCGGCTAAGCCATAATGAAGCCGATGCCGAACCAGAATCCCCTGCCTTTCCCCGGCGAAGAGCCGCCCAAGACGCCGGACGCCACGTCCTCGTCGCCCGCTACCGTGCCGTCCGACGGTGCTGCCGCTCCGGTTCCGCCGGTCGCTGGCGCGCCCGCGGAGGCCGTTGCCGCCGATGCGGAGCCGGCGGCCATCGTGCCGTCGGCGATCGTGCCCGGCACCCGTGCGCCCAGCGGCCGCCCGCCGTGGTGGTCGCGCCTGCTTGGCCGTCTGGTCGAGCCGTGGCTGTCGCTGAAGATCGAACCCGAACATCCCGGCCAGTACAACGATGGCCGGCCGGTGGTCTACGTGCTGGAGGACTACGGTCTGTCCAACGCGCTGATCCTGGACAAGGCCTGCCGCGAGGCCGGTCTGCCGTCCCCGCTGGTGCCCATCGCCGGTGACCCGACCGGGCGCAAGCGCGCCTACCTGGCCCTGTCGCGCCGGAGCAGCAGCAACTCGCTGATCCCCGAGCAGCGCGGGGCCAAGACCCACTCCGACTCGCTGGCCAAGGTCCTGCAGGCGCACCGCGCCCGCGGCGAGCTGGACGTGCACCTGGTGCCGGTGTCGATCTTCGTCGGCCGCGCGCCGGACAAGCAGAGCGGCTGGTTCGCGGTGCTGTTCTCGGAAAACTGGGCCCTGGTGGGGCGTTTCCGTCGCCTGCTCGCGGTGCTGCTCAACGGCCGCAGCACGATCGTGCGCTTCGCCCCGCCGATCTCGCTGCGCGCCACGGTCGATGAGGGGCTGGACCCCGAGCGCACCGTGCGCAAGCTGCAGCGCGTGCTGCGGACCCATTTCCGCCGCATCCGCGAATCGGTGATCGGGCCGGATCTGTCCACCCGCCGCCTGCTGGTGGACAAGGTGCTCGACGCGGACACCGTGCGCGAAGCGATCGCCTCGCAGGCCAAGCGCGACAACTCCAAGCCGGCCGATGCCTGGAAGAAAGCCCACGCCTACGCGTGGGAAATCGCCGCGGATTACTCCAGTCCGGTGGTGCGTTCGGCCAGCTTCATGCTCAGCCATGTCTGGAACCGCATCTACGCCGGCGTGCTGGTCCACCACCTGGACAAGTTCAAGGCGGCCGCGCCCGGGCACGAAGTTGTCTATGTGCCCAGCCACCGCAGCCACATGGATTACCTGCTGCTGTCCTACCTGCTGTACGACCGCGGCATCGTGCCGCCGCACATCGTGGCCGGCATCAACCTGAACCTGCCGGTGGTCGGCACGCTGCTGCGCAAGGGTGGTGCGTTCTTCATCCGCCGCTCGATCCGTGGCAACGCGCTGTACTCGGCGGTGCTCAGCGAATACGTGGCCCAGCTGGTCGCCGGCGGTTACTCGATCGAGTACTTCGTCGAAGGCGGCCGCTCGCGCACCGGGCGCCTGCTGCAGCCCAAGGGCGGCATGATCTCGATGACGCTGCGCGCGTTCCTGCGCCAGCCGCGCAAGCCGGTGCTGTTCCAGCCGGTCTACATCGGCTATGAAAAGCTGATGGAAGGCGGCAGCTACCTGGACGAACTGTCCGGCCGGCCGAAGGAGAAGGAATCGATCTGGTCGCTGCTGTGGTCGATCCCGAAGGTGCTCAAACAGAACTACGGTCAGGTGGTGGTGAACTTCGGCGAGCCGATCGCGCTCAACGACGTGCTCGCCCAGCGTGCACCGGAGTGGAACGGCCAGCCGGTCGGCGAAGACGAGAAGCCCTCGTGGCTGTCCGGCACGGTGGATCACCTGGCCGAACGCATCCAGGTGCATATCAACGGCGCCGCCGACGTCAATCCGATCAACCTGCTCGCGCTGGCGCTGCTGTCCACGCCCAAGCATGCGATGGGCGAGGCGGACCTGATCGCGCAGATCGAACTGTGCAAGACCCTGCTGGTGGAGATGCCGTATTCGGACCGGGTGACGGTGACCCCGCACTCGCCGGAGCGGATCATCGCCCATGCCGAGGAGATCAACGTCCTCACCCGCATCAAGCACCCGCTGGGCGACGTGCTCAGCGTCAGCGGCGACACCGCGGTGCTGCTGAGCTACTTCCGCAACAACGTCATCCACCTGTTCACCGCTTCGTCGTGGGTGGCCTGCTGCTTCCAGAACAACCGCCGCATGAGCCGCACCGGGCTGGTCCAGCTGGGCCGCACGGTGTATCCGTTCCTGCAGGCCGAGCTGTTCCTGCCGTGGACCGAAGACGAGTTCGCCCAACGCATCGAGCAGACCATCAATGTGTTCGTGCGCGAAGGGCTGCTGCAGAACATCAACGACGACGATGGCGGCATCCTGGCACGCAACACCGGGCAGACCGACGAAGTCTTCCGCCTGCGTGCGATCGGCCATTCGCTGCAGCAGGCGTTCGAGCGCTATTACATCGCGATCTCGGTGCTGGTGAAGAATGGCCCGGGCACGCTGGGCGCGGCCGAGCTGGAAAGCCTGTGCCAGCAGGCCGCGCAGCGCCTGAGCCTGCTCTATGCACCGGCCGCGCCGGAGTTCTTCGACCGCACCCTGTTCCGCGGCTTCATCCAGAAGCTGCGCGAGCTGCGCCTGGTGTGGCCGGATGAAAACAGCAAGCTGTTGTTCGATGCGCGCCTGGATGCGTGGGCCAAGGATGCGAAATTCATCCTCGGCCGCGAACTGCGCCACACCATCGAGCGCGTCAGCCCGGAAGCGGCGAAGCCAGAGGAACCGGTAGCCCAGGATTGACGACGGCACGTCGTCGATCCGGCGCATCCGGACGTATCCGGATCTTGTTGCGTTCGCCAGCAATCCGTAGGTACCGACCGTTGGTCGGTACCCGCGCGCAAGCGCGGCACAAGCGTCCGGAGACCGGGCAACACGGTGTGCCCGGCTGACCGACGCTGACCACCGTCCGAAGCCTCACGCCAGAGGTTCATGCCGCCGGGAGCAACCGCAGCCGACCAACGGCCGGCGCTACGCCGGTTCGTCTGGAATCAGCATGTCTTCCAGCTTGGCGATGCAGTCCTTCAACTGCAGCTTGCGCCGCTTCAGGCGCTTGGCTTCCAGCTCGTCGTCGCCATTGGCGGCCATGCGCAGAATCTGGTCATCCAGCGCACGGTGCTCCTGCCGGAGCACGGCAAGGCGGGCACTGATATCGGTGGGTGTCATGGTGTCCACAGGCTCCGAGCATACACATCCGGGATGACCGCCGGGAGTGAACGCAGTCACTTCCTGGCACCTGTGAGGGTGCGCCTCAGCCGGTAGAATGAAGGGATGAGCGCTGCCGTCATCCGCCTGCCCGATCCCGTCCCGCGCGCCCGCGATCCGCGCGCGCCCGGCGGCATGCAGGACCGCCTGGCGCGGCAGCTGCGGCGCCAGGTGGGCCAGGCCATCGCCGACTTCGGCATGATCGAGGCCGGCGACAAAGTGATGGTGTGCCTGTCCGGTGGCAAGGACAGTTACACCCTGCTCGACATCCTGTTGCAGCTGCAGAAAAAAGCGCCGGTACCGTTCGAACTGGTCGCGGTGAACCTGGACCAGAAGCAGCCCGGCTTTCCCGAGCAGGTGCTGCCCACCTACCTGGCCTCGATCAGCGTGCCGTTCCAGATCATCGAGCAGGACACCTATTCGGTGGTCAGCCGGGTGATCCCGGAAGGCCGTACGATGTGTTCGCTGTGCTCGCGTCTGCGCCGTGGTGCGCTGTACCGGCATGCGGCCGAACACGGCTTCACCAAGATCGCGCTGGGCCACCACCGCGACGACAGCGTGGCCACGTTCTTCCTCAACCTGTTCCACCACGCCAAGCTCTCGGCGATGCCGCCCAAGCTGCGCAGTGACGACGGCCAACACATCGTGATCCGCCCGCTTGCCTACGTCAGCGAAGCGGACATCAGCGCCTACGCACAGGCGCGTGCGTTCCCGATCATTCCCTGCACGCTGTGTGGCAGCCAGGATACCCTGCAGCGCCGCCAGGTGGAGCAGATGCTGCAGCAGTGGGAGCGCGACCAGCCCGGCCGCATCGACCAGATCGCACGCGCGCTGGGCAACATCCACCCCTCGCAGCTGGCCGATCCGGCGCTGTTTGATTTCATGGCACTGGGGCGCGCCGCGGCCGCCCCGCTGCCCGACCCGCCGGCCTGGGCCGGCACTGCCCACGACCCCGGGCACGCCCCTGGCCCGGCCTGAGCCACGCCGGTGCGCCCGCCCTCCCTTTCACGCTCTTACTCTGGACGTCCATGTTCTTTCGCAACCTGACGCTGTTCCGCTTCCCGACCGCCACCGATTTCTCCGACGTGGACACCCTGCTGCCGCAGGTGCTGCTCAAGCCGGTCGGTCCGCTTGAAATGAATTCGCGCGGCTTCATCTCGCCGTTCGGCCGTGAAGAAAAAGCCGTGTTCTCGCACCGCGTCGGCGATGCGCTGTGGCTGACCGTCGGCGGTGAGGACAAGATCCTGCCCGGCGCGGTGGTCAATGATCTGCTCGCGCGCAAGCTCGAGGAAATCGAAGAGAAGGAAGGCCGCAAGCCCGGCGGCCGCGAGCGCAAGCGCATGAAGGACGATCTGCTGCACGAACTGATGCCGCGCGCCTTCGTGAAGAGCTCGCGTACCGACGCGCTGATCGACCTGACCCATGGCTACGTGGCGGTGGACTGTTCGAGCAGCAAGAAGGGCGAGAACATGATGTCCGACATCCGCGGCCTGCTCGGCAGCTTCCCGGCGATGCCGTTGAACGCCGAAGTCGCCCCGCGCTCGATCCTGACCGGCTGGATCGCCGGCGAACCCCTGCCGACCGGGCTGAGCCTGGGCGAAGAGTGCGAGATGAAGGATCCGGCCGAGGGCGGCGCGGTGGTCAAGTGCCAGCACCAGGAACTGCGCTGCGACGAGATCGACAAGCACCTGGATGCCGGCAAGCAGGTGACCAAGCTGGCCCTGGTGTTCGAGGACAACCTGTCCTTCGTGCTGGGCGATGACCTGATCGTGCGCAAGCTGAAGTTCCTGGATGGCGCGCTGGACCAGCTCGAGCATGCCGACGATGACGGCCGCCGCGCCGAACTGGATGCCCGCTTCGCCCTGCAGAGCGGTGAAGTGCGTCGCCTGTTCCTGCTGCTGGAAGAGGCCTTCAAGCTGAGCAAGGCGGACTGACCGGTACCGATCAGTCCCCAGTCATGCGCCGGTCACGGCCGGCGCTATGCTGTACCCATGTCCGGATTCCTCCGCCGCCTGATTTCGCCGGCTGTCAGCACGCTGCAGCGCGATACGGTACGGCTGCGCCTGGAGGATGCCGAGATCGATGTACTGCGCGTGCGCGATCCGCGGGCGCGCCGGATCAAGCTCAGCGTCGATGAGCGCGGTGTCCGCCTGACCCTGCCGCCGCGCGCCAGCCTGGTGATGGGTGAGCGCTTCCTGGACCAGCATCGCGGCTGGTTGTCCGAACAGCTGCGCAGCTACCAGGCCACCAATCTGCCGCCACCGCTGGTGATCGGCGAGCCGGGCGTGCTGCCGTTGCGCGGCGAACTGCTGCCACTGCGCTGGGAACCCGGTCGCTACGCACACCTGCGCGTGGACGAGCAGGGCGCCTGCCTGCACTGGCCCACGCGAGGCACCGACGCCACGCTGCGGCGCACCCTGCGCGAGTTCTATGAAGCACAGACCCGTGCCGACGTCGGTCAGTGGCTGCCGCGTTACCTGCCTGGCCTGCCACGTGCACCGGCACGGCTGCGGCTGAAGGTGATGTCCTCGCAATGGGGCTCGCTGGCGCCCGATGGCAGCATGGCGCTGGATCTGGCCCTGGTGCTGGGGAGGCCCTCGGCCTTCGAGTACGTGCTGGTGCACGAGCTCTGCCATCTGATCCAGGCCAATCATTCGCCGGCGTTCTGGGCCGAGGTGGAGAAACGCTTCCCGGCGTGGCACGCCGAGCGCGATTACTTCCAGCTCGAAGGGCGCCGCCTCAAGGCCACGCTGCGGCAGCTGCTGACCCCCACCCCGTAACGCCGAGCGTTGGTCGGCGGGCTACCGGGTGGCGCGGGCGGCGGCCGCCTGCGCCCAGCGTGCCGCCACGCGCGGCGCGGTGATGCACACCGCCTGGTCGGTCACGGTGGTGACCGCGCGCTCCAGCAGCTGGATGTCGGCCTCGTGCTGGCGGGCCACGTGCGGATCCTCGAAGAAGATCGCGCGCTGGCAATGGCCTTCCAGCACACGGTCGGCGATCTGCGCATCGCCGCCCATCGGGCCGCTCTGATAGCGCGTCACCCACTCCTCGCCCTGTGGCCAGCCGCGGCTCCAGGCCAGTTCGTTCAGGCGCTGGCCGGTGGTGCCGGTGCCGACCCGGCTGCGGAAGCGCGACAGCACCTCGAAGTGCTCATCGGCAAAGGCCAGCATCGCCGGCTTCATCGCGTCATGCGCGATCAACGCCAGCGTGTGCTGCGCGAAGGCGTGCAGATCATCGGCGCCCGGGTCCGGCGCCAGGCCGGCGTGCAGGCGCTCCACTTCCACCCAATCACGCGCAGTGGCGACGGTGGAGATGAAGGGCTTGCCGTGGATCACGCACTGGCGCTTGAGCGCGGTGGCCTCGGGGAAGACCGAGGAAGGGTCGACCGGGTCCATCAAATAGATCGCACCGTCCAGCGTGCGCTCGGGCGTGCCCATACCGACCACCTCGGCGACCAGCTTCATCAGGCCGCCCTCGCGGCCATTCGGGTAGCGGCGCAGCGGGGCGAAGTCCTGCAGGAAGCCCAGCCGCTGGATCGCATCGAAGGTGCGCCCGACCGCATGCAGCTCGACGCCCAGTTCGCGCAGCCCGGTGTCGCTGGCGCGCAGCCAGCGGAACAGTGCGGCGTGCTTGTCGTGGTGATGCAGGCGGTTCGCGGCCAGGCCGATGCGCATGAGGGCAGTCCAGAGGGTGACCCGGTCAGTGTAAGCCGTTCAGGTTGACGGAAAGCAAGCGTCGAACAGTGATGGCGATCACGAGTCATCACGCATTTTCGTAGTTGTTGCATGGTCTCGCGAGGGGTCATATCCGACAGTGGTGGTCGTCCGTCAATCAGGAAACCCCTGCCATGACTCTCTCCCCTTCCCCCATCGTTGCCTCATCCCCGCCCGCGGCCTCGGAAACGGGCCGCCGCATCCGCGCGCTGGCCACCGTACTGCGCGAGGCACCCGAAGCCGACGCGGAGATGCTGCTGGCCGGGCTGGCACGCATGCTCGATGCGCATATGGGCCGCGGCCATGACGATGTGGTCAGCAACCGCCGCATCCGCGACCAGCTCGACAACATCGAGCTGCTGATGGCGCTGGAAATCGAGCGCGCCGGCGTGCGTCATACGCCGATACCGGCGGTATCGCGCGCCGCCTGAGCGGCAGCCACGCGCGGCATCGCAACGGCGCCGTTACGCCGAGAGCAGCTGCACGATGCTGCCGGCCGCGTCACGGCCTTCGGCCACGGCCGTCACCACCAGGTCCGCGCCGCGCACCGCATCGCCACCGGCGAACAGGCGCGGGTGGGCGGTCTGGAACGGCAGGCGGCCACTGCCACCGGCCACGATGCGGCCGTTGGTGCCGGCCTCCACCCCCTGCCCGGTCAGCCAGGCTGGCGCACTCGGCGAGAAGCCGAAGGCGATGATCACCACATCCGCTTCCAGCAGCGATTCGCTGCCGGCGATCGGCACCGCATTGCGGCGGCCCTGTGCATCCGGTTCGTCCAGATGCGTTTCGACCACCATGACGCCGATCACTTCATCATCCGCACCGGCTTCGATCGACAGCGGCTGACGATTGAACAGGAAGCGCACGCCTTCCTCGCGGGCATTGGCCACTTCGCGCGCAGACCCGGGCATGTTGGCCTCGTCACGGCGGTAGGCGCAGGTCACCTTGGCCGCGCCCAGGCGGATCGCACTGCGCACGCAGTCCATGCCGGTGTCGCCACCGCCGAGCACCACCACGCGCTTGCCTTCCAGGTCCGGCAGGGCGATCTGGTCTTCCCAGCCGGCGATCGGCCGGCCGTGCGCGTCGCTGCCGCTGACGATGCGGCTGTTCTGCACCAGGAACGGCAGCGCCGGCAGCACGCCCTTGAGGTCCTGGCCGAGCAGGCCGCCGTCGGTATAGCGGTAGGCGCCGGTCCCGACGAACACCGCGTCGTACTCGGCCAGCAGGTCATCGATGCTCACATCGCGGCCGATCTCCACGCCGAGGCGGAACTGCACGCCCATGCCTTCCAGCACGTTGCGGCGGCGGCTGATCACCGATTTGTCCAGCTTGAAACTGGGGATGCCGAACTGCAGCAGCCCGCCGATCTGTTCGTAACGGTCATACACCACGGCCTGGATGCCGGCATGCGCCAGCTTGTCGGCGCACGCCAGCCCGGCCGGGCCGGCACCGATCACCGCCACGCGCTTGCCGGTGGCCTCCACCGCGCTCATGTCCGGGCGCCAGCCGGTGGCCAGCGCGGTATCCACGATGTACTTCTCAACCGCACCGATGGTCACCGCGCCGAACTCCTCCAGCGTGCAGCTGCCTTCGCACAGGCGGTCCTGCGGGCACACCCGGCCGCACACTTCCGGCAGCGGGTTGGTCGAGTGGCACAGCGTGGCCGCTTCGTGGATGCGGTTTTCCTGCACCAGCTGCAGCCACTGCGGGATCGCGTTGTGCACCGGGCACTTCCAGCTGCAGTACGGGTTGCCACAATCCAGACAGCGCCCGGCCTGGAACTGCGCGTCTTCCTTGCCGAACTTGCCGTACAGCTCGCCCCAGTCGCCGGAAGTGCGCAGTTCGACCGGGATGCGCTGCGGCATCGTCCGGGGCAGATCGAGGAACTGGAAAGCTTGCTTGCGGCTCATGGCTTGCTCTGTGGTGAGGTTGCCGGCCAGCGGCCGGCACTACAACGGTGGGAACACGAGGCGCCGATCGACACCGGCGCTTCTCCGCGCTTACGCAGCGCGGCGCAGTGAGTCGGTCAGCGATTCGATGCTGGCGGCCTTGGGTTTGACCAGCCAGAACTTGCCGACGTAATCGCGGAATTCATCGAGGATCTGCTGCGCCCAGATGCTGCCGGTCAGTTCGCGGTGGCGGCTGATCAGCGTGTGCAGGTGCTGGCGATGGTTCTCGAAGCCCTCGGCCGAGATGCGGTGGATGTCGATCAGCTCGTGGTTGTAGCGGTCCACGAAATCGCGGTCGATATCCAGCACGTAGGCCAGCCCGCCGGTGAAGCCGGCACCGAAGTTCAGCCCGACCTTGCCCAGCACCAGCACGATGCCATCAGTCATGTACTCGCAGCAGTGGTCGCCCGCGCCTTCGATCACCGCCAGCGCGCCGGAGTTGCGCACGCCGAAGCGCTCGCCGGCACGGCCCGCGGCGAACAGCTCGCCACCGGTGGCGCCGTACAGGCAGGTGTTGCCGATGATCGCGGTGTTGCGCGCCTCGAAGCGTGCGCCACGCGGCGGGCGCACCACCAGGCGGCCGCCGGCCATGCCCTTGCCGACGTAGTCGTTGGCTTCGCCTTCCACTTCCAGCTGCAGGCCACCGACGTTGAACGCGCCGAAGCTCTGCCCGGCGGTGCCGCGGAAGCGCAGGGTCAGCGGCGCATCACTCATGCCCTGGTTGCCGTGCGTGCGCGCGATCTCGCCGGACAGGCGGGTGCCGATCGAGCGGTCGGTGTTGTGGATCAGGAAGCGGTGTTCGCCGCCGAGCTTGCCGGCGATCGCGGGGGCCAGCAGGCCGTCCATCTGCGTGGCCAGGCTGTCCGGCGATTCGTACAGGCGCTGTGCGGCGCAGTGGCTGCCGGCGTATTCGGCCGGGTTGAGCAGGCGCGACAGGTCCACCTTGACGCCTGGGCGCGGCGAGACATCCAGCTGCTGCAGCAGGTCGGTGCGGCCGACGATCTCGTCCAGCGAGCGCACGCCCAGGTAGGACAGCCAGCCACGCACTTCCTCGGCCAGCAGGCGGAAGAAGTTCTCCACGCGCTCGGGCAGGCCGGTGAAGTACTGCGCGCGCAGGCGCTCGTCCTGGGTGGCCACGCCGGTGGCGCAGTTGTTGAGGTGGCAGATGCGCAGGTACTTGCAGCCCAGCACGATCATCGGCGCGGTGCCGAAGCCGAAGCTGTCCGCGCCCAGCAGCGCGGCCTTGATCACGTCCAGGCCGGTCTTCAGGCCGCCGTCGGTCTGCAGCAGGGTGCGCCCGCGCAGATCGTTGGCCACCAGCGCCTGGTGCGATTCGGCCACGCCCAGTTCCCATGGCACGCCCGCATAGCGGATCGAGCTGACCGGGCTGGCCCCGGTGCCGCCATCATGGCCGGACACGGTGATCAGGTCGGCACCGGCCTTGACCACGCCCGCGGCGATGGTGCCGACACCGGCATGGCTGACCAGCTTCACCGAGACCAGCGCGGTCGGGTTGACCTGCTTGAGGTCGTAGATCAGCTGGGCCAGATCTTCGATGGAGTAGATGTCGTGGTGCGGTGGTGGCGAGATCAGGCCGATCCCCGGCTTGGCATAACGCAGCCGTGCGATCAGTTCGTTGACCTTGTGCCCGGGCAGCTGGCCGCCTTCGCCGGGCTTGGCGCCCTGGGCGACCTTGATCTGCAGGACTTCGGCGTTGACCAGGTACTCGGCGGTGACGCCGAAGCGGCCCGAGGCGACCTGCTTGATCTTGCTGCGCTTCTCGGTGCCGTAGCGCACCGGGTCTTCGCCGCCTTCGCCGGAGTTGCTGCGCCCGCCGAGCCGGTTCATCGCGATCGCCAGCGCTTCGTGCGCTTCGGGTGACAGCGCCCCGAGGCTGATCGCCGCGGTATCGAAGCGGCGGAACAGATCTTCGGCCGGTGCCACCTGGTCCAGCGGGGTCGGCGTAGGGGCGGCCTTGAGCTGCAGCAGGTCGCGCAGCGCGGACACCGGCCGGCCGTGCACGGCCTCGCAATAACGCTGCCAGTCCGCGGCCTCACCACTGCGCGCGGCGCGCTGCAGGGTCATGACCACGTCCGGGTTGTACATGTGGTATTCGCCGCCGTGCACGTACTTGAGCACGCCGCCCACGTCGGGGCGCAGCAGGTCGTTCCAGGCGCGCACGGTGAGCTCGCGCGCTTCATCGTCCAAGCGGGCGAAGCCGACGCCGGCCACACGCGAGGCGGTGTCCGGGAAGCACAGGTCGACCACCTCGTCATCCAGCCCGACGATCTCGAACAGCTGCGCGCCGCGGTAACTGGCCACGGTACAGATGCCCATCTTGGAGATGATCTTGGACAGGCCCTTGTAGATGCCCTTGCGGTAGCGGCGACCGATCTGCGACTGCTCGCCGCCCTTGCTCAGCTGCAGGATGCCGCGCCGGCCCAGGTCGAACAGGGTCTGGTAGGCCAGGTACGGGTACACCGCGGTGGCACCGAAGCCGAGCAGGCAGGCCATGTGGTGCGGATCGCGCGCGGTGCCGGTTTCCAGGATCAGGTTGACGTCGCAGCGCAGCCCGGCATTGGAGAGGTGGTGATGCACCGCGCTGGTGGCCAGCAGCGCATGCACCATCGGCCGGTCGGCCACCGGGTAACGGTCGCTGAGCAGCAGCATGACGATGCCCTCGCGCGCGGCGGCTTCAGCCTCGGCGCAGATGCGCTCGATGCCGGCCTTCAGGCCTTCGTCCAGGCTGTAGGACAGATCGATCAGCCGGTTCTTGTCGGCGTACTGCTCCATCTTGATCAGCTGGCGCAGCTTGCGCTGGCTGAGCACGGGCGAATTGAGGATGACGTGGTTCACCGTCTCCGCACCGGCATGGAAGATGTTGGTCTCCTTGCCGAGCTGGGTGGACAACGACATGACGCAGTCTTCGCGCAACGGATCGATCGGCGGGTTGGTGACCTGCGCGAACGCCTGGCGGAAATAATCGTAGAGCGGGCGGCTGTGCTGGCTCAGCACCGCCATCGGGGTGTCATCGCCCATCGAGCCGGTGGCTTCCTGCTCGGTCTCGGCGAGCGGGCGCAGGATCTGCTCCACTTCCTCGATGCTGAGCTGGAACAGCTTGTGATAGCTGCGCAGGGTGCGCTCGTCGAACGGCTCCTCGACCAGCGACGGATCGATCAGCTCGGTCTGCAGGTAGGTCACGCCCTGCTGCAGCCACTGCTTGTAGGGTGCGCGGCCGCGGTTGATGCGGTCGATGGCGTCCGAGTCGAGCAGGTCGCCGCGCTTGAGGTCGATGGCCATCATCTCGCCCGGGCCGAGCTTGCCCTTGCGCACCACGCGCTCGGCCGGCACTTCCCACACACCGGCTTCGGAGGCGACCAGGAAGTGGCGGTCGGAGGTCAGCATCCAGCGCGCCGGGCGCAGGCCGTTGCGGTCCAGCGTACAGGCGGCATAGCGCCCATCGCAGGCCACGATGCCGGCCGGGCCGTCCCACGGCTCACTGTTGAGGCCGTAGAACTCGTAGAACGCGGCCAGGTCCGGATCCTTGAACTCCAGCGACTGGGTGGCCGGTGGCACCAGGATGCGCAGCGCCTGGATCAGCTCCATGCCGGCGCTGACCATCAGCTCCAGCATGTTGTCCAGGCTCTGCGAATCCGAGCCATGCATGGAGATCACCGGATCGAATTCGCCGATGTCGAAGCGCGGGGTCTTCCACACCTTGCTGCGCGCCTGCGCCCAGCGGCGGTTGCCTTCGATGGTGTTGATCTCGCCGTTGTGCGCCAGCATCCGGAACGGATGCGCCAGCGGCCAGCGCGGCAGCGTGTTGGTGGAAAAGCGCTGGTGGAACACGATCGCGCTGGAGGCCAAATCGTTGCGCTGCAGGTCCACGTAGAAGCGGCTCAGCTTGTCCGGCAGCACCATGCCCTTGTAGCTGATCGCATTCGGGCTGAGCGTGGTGACGTAGTAATCGGCGTGCTCGCGCAGCTGCTGTTCGCTGCGGCGGCGGGCCAGGAACAGCGCCAGGGTGAAGGTCGCTTCGTCCTGCGTGGCACCGGCATCGACGAACACCTGTTCGATGTGCGGCAGCGTGTCACGTGCGAGCTGGCCGCAGACGCTGGGATCGGTCGGCACCACGCGCCAGCCGACCGGCTGGCAGCCGGCGTCGCGCAGCTGCTGTTCCAGCGTCTCGCGGCAGGCCTGCGCGGCCGTGGCATCGTGCGGCAGGAACACCACGCCGGCGGCGAAGCGCGCACCGAGCGTGAGCCCGGCCTCGGCGGCAAGCGCTTTGAGGAACACGTCGGGGCGGCGCAGCAGCAGGCCGCAGCCGTCGCCGGTGACACCATCGGCGGCGACGCCACCGCGGTGGGTCATGCGCGAAAGTGCGGCGATGGCGGTATCGACCAGCAGTCGGGACGGCTGGTCGTCGAGCTGGGCGACCATGCCGAAACCACAGGCATCTCGCTCATCTTGCGGGTCGTAAAGCCCTTGGCGGTTGCGGGGGGCCATCTCTGCCTCAATGTCGGGTGAGCGGCGACACTCGTCCCCGCTCAATCCGTTGAGCGCATCTGGAGGCACCGGATGACTCGACTAGAGCATAGTTGCTGCAACGCCGCAATACACGGTTGCAGCCGCAACCAAACCCCTGTGTTTCAGGGGTTTTCCCGCCCGCCTGTTCAGCCGCAACGGACGCCGGCGACCACGTTCTTGGCATCCACTTCCACGTTCAGGCGCTCGCCGATGAACTCCATCGTGGTCATGTCATTCGGCTTGAGCACGCGCAGGCTGGTGGCCCCGGCATCCTGCTGGGCCTGGCTGCCGATCTCGGCGGTATAGGGCTGGCCGACCAGGCTCTGCACCTGGGTGGCATCGCAGCTGCCGACCGGCGGCGCTTCCATGGCTTTGCCGGCCTCGTCGGTCGGCGCGGCCGCCGCTTCGGCAGCCTTCTGTGCATCGGTGGCAACCGCTTCCTGCTCGTCCATGGGCGGGGCGCTGCACGCACCGAGGACCAGCAGGGCGGGGAACAGGGCCATCAGCCCGAAAGAACGCCGCAGGCGGCGGAACGACAGAGACGACATCGGTACTCCAGAAAGCGAGCCAGTAAACGAAGGAGGATATCGCCAAGCGCGGTGTGAGGTGTTTGTGTTGCGTTATTGACGCGGTGCCGCACCGGCAGCGGTAACACTGCGCTTCCCTGATCCCGCGTCGCGTCCATGAGCCCGAGCCGCACCGTCACCCCCGAAGCCGCCGCTGCCCGCCAGGCCGGCCTGCGTTACGTCAGCGATGAACTGCCCGGCATCGCCCGCCGCAAGGCCGGCAAGGGCTTCGCCTACCGCGATGCCGACGGCGCGGCGGTGCGTGATGCCGCCACCCTGGCCCGAATCCGCGCGCTGGCGATCCCGCCGGCCTACACCGACGTGTGGATCTGCGCGCTGCCCAACGGCCATCTGCAGGCCACCGGCCGCGATGCGCGTGGGCGCAAGCAGTACCGTTACCACGCTGATTGGGCGCGGGTGAGGGGCGATGGCAAGTTCGATCGCATCATTGCCTTTGGTACTGCCCTGCCCACGCTGCGCCGGCGCCTGCGCCGCGATCTGAAGCTGCCCGGCTTCCCACGCGACAAGGTGCTGGCGATCGTGGTGGCGCTGCTGGCACAGACGCTGGTGCGCGTTGGCAATGAAGTCTATGCACGTGACAACCGCTCTTACGGGCTGACCACGCTACGCAACCGCCACCTTGCGCTGGTCAAGGGCGGCCGGGCGCAGATGCGCTTCCGGGGCAAGTCCGGGCAGGCGCATGAGGTGGATGTGGATGATCGCGAACTGGTCAAGCTGATCCGTGGCTGCCAGCAGCTGCCCGGGCAGGCGCTGTTCCAGTATCGCGATGACGATGGCGTGGTCCAACCGGTGGACTCGGGCATGGTCAACGACTATCTGCACGATGCGATGGGCGAGGATTTCAGCGCCAAGGACTTCCGCACCTGGGGCGGCACGCTGGAGGCGATCCGTCAGCTTGCCGTGACCGAGCTGCCCGAACCCTCCAGTGAGCGCGCGCTGGCAGCACTGCAGAAACAGGTGGTATGCGAGGTCGCCAACCTGCTGGGCAACACACCATCGGTGTGCCGCAAGGCGTATATCGATCCTTGCGTATTCGATGGCTGGCGGGCCGGCTCATTGAAGGCCCTTGCCGGCCTGCGTGGCGAGCGCCAGTGGGAGCTGGCCACGCTGAAAGTACTCAAAGCCGCACGGCGCACCGTCCGGCGTGCCCGCGCGGCCTGAGCGGGACGATCAGCCGCAGTAGATCGCGGTGATGTTGTTGGTGTTGCCGGTTTCGATGGTCAGCCGCTCGCCACCGCTTTCCGCACCGGTGGTGGATGGCACCGCGCCGCTGGCGGTCGGGCCGCTTTCCTGGCGCTGACCGCGCAGCACCACCACTTCCAGGCTGTCGCTGTCCACGCGCGCCCTTTCAACGGTTGCCGCCGAAGCAGCCAGCCCGGTCGCGCCACGGACCTTGTCGATATGGCACTGGCCGGAAATGACGCCGTCGATCGGCTGGACCTGCGCGATGGGGGTGCTGCTGCAGGCGGACAAAGCAAGGACGGCCACAGCCGCGGACAGATAACGAAGCATGCGACGCACTCCATGGGAATTGCGCTCAGGGTGCATCGGCGCCCGTATGCGGCGGATGAATCCTCTACACGGTGTGGGCACGCTCCATTCACCGTGCCTGGCCGCC
The DNA here is from genome assembly GCF_002205165.1 of Stenotrophomonas maltophilia. Classification (GTDB taxonomy): domain Bacteria; phylum Pseudomonadota; class Gammaproteobacteria; order Xanthomonadales; family Xanthomonadaceae; genus Stenotrophomonas; species Stenotrophomonas maltophilia_N. Next base: position 179,136 of record NZ_NIVS01000058.1, read on the forward strand.
CGGTTGACCATAGTGGAGGTGCGCACTGCCGACACGGGCTCCCCGACACGGCGCGCATTCGAGTTTGATCCACGCATCTGATCCGGCAACAGGAGTCGAGCATGGCCACGGCCAAAACCCGTAAGACCACCAAGACCCCCACCTCCCGCAAGCGTCCCCGTCCGGCGGAAGCGACCGCTGCGGCGGCCGAACCGCGCACCCGCACCCCGGTCGTCAAAACCGCCACCCGCAAGGCGGCCGCCACCGATCCGCGCGCGGCGCGCGTGGCCGCTCGCCAGCGCCGTCTGCAGGACCAGGAAAAGGCGAAGGACGCGCGTGCGGCGAAGAAGGCCGCCAAATCCACGACCAAGAAGGCCACCCAGGCCGGCACGCGTCGCCAGCCGGAGAAAATGCCTGCCGAACAGCTGGCCAAACCCGGTTACGAGCACGAGATGCAGTTGGCCCCGCGCTTCCTCGCGCCGGATTACCAGGGCAGCGGCAAGCTCAAGGGCAAGCGCGCCATCATCACCGGCGCCGACTCCGGCATCGGCCGCGCGGTGGCGGTGCTGTTCGCCCGCGAAGGTGCGGACGTTGCCGTGCTGCACCTGGATGAAAAGAAGGACGCGCAGCTCACCCGCGAACACGTTGAGAAGGAAGGCGCCCGCTGCGTGGTGATCGCCGGCGACGTGCGCGACCCGGCGTTCTGCAACAAGGCGGTCAAGCAGGTGGTCAAGGCATTCGGCGGGGTCGACATCCTGGTCAACAACGCCGCCTTCCAGCTGCATTGCGACCGCCTGGAAGACCTCGAGGACGACCATCTGCAGGAGACTCTGCAGACCAACATCGGCGGTTACATCCAGATGGCGCGTGCGGTGCTGCCGCATCTGGGCGAAGGCGCCAGCATCATCAACACCGGCTCGGAAACCGGCCTGTTCGGCAGCAAGTCGCTGGTGGACTATTCGGCGACCAAGGGCGCGATCCATGCCTTCACCAAGGCGCTGGCCAGCCAGCTGCTGCCGCGCGGGATCCGCGTCAACGCGGTGGCTCCCGGCCCGGTCTGGACGCCGCTGAATCCAGCCGACAAGAAGGCCCCCGATGTGGCCGAGTTCGGTCAGGACAGCGACATGGGCCGACCGGCGCAGCCCGAAGAGCTCTCCCCGGCCTATGTATTCCTCGCCTCGCCGATCACCGCCAGCTACATCAGCGGCGTGATCCTGCCGGTGATGGGCGGGCCGCGCGGCTGAGCGCCGGGACCGGCGCACGGGCGCCGTAGAACGCGGCAATCCGCGGAATGAAGTTCTGCGGATTGGCCCCGACCAGGTTGGTCAGCACCACGATGGCCAGCCTCTGGTCGGGGTAGACGATGAACGCCGAGCGCGCGCCGCCCATGCCGGCCACCTGGCGATCAGGGCCGCTCTGCAGCACCGCCCAGCCATCGCCCCAGGCGCTGTCGCTGCCATCGTTGAGCCGTTCCGGTGTCCACATCCGGCGGGCGCTGCCAGCGTTGATCAGGCGATTGCCGGACAGCGCGACCAGCCACTGCGCGACGTCGTCGGCAGTGGTCAGCATGCCACCGCCGGCCCACAGCCCCGGGGTCATGTCGTAGAACCAGTGCGAAAGCCGCGGGGTCGCATCCGGCGCATCGGTGCGGCGCGGGAACCAGCTGTAGATCGTGGCGCTGTTGGCGATCAGATCGTAGCTGTCGCCGAAGGTGGTGGACGGCATCCCGGCCACATCGAACTGGCGCGTGGCCACGTACCGGTCATAGGGCATCGCCGATTGCGCGGCGATGATCCGCGCGAGCAGCACATAGTTGGTCTGGTTGTAGGTGAAGCGTGCACCGGGGACGGCCTCCACCGGCAGCTGGGTCACGGCCGCCCACGCGGCCTGCTCGGTGCTTCCGCCCAGCAGCCCCTGCGCATCCAGGATGTCCGGCAACCCCGAGGTATGCGCCAGTAACTGCCGGACTCGAACACCGCGCCAGGCCTCGGGCAGATCGGCGAGATAGGCCGAGACCGGTGCATCCAGATCGACCTTGCCTGCTTCGGCCAGTTGCATCACGGCCACGCCGGTGAAGGACTTTGTGGCCGAGTTGAGCGGGAAACGCGTGGTGCGCGTGGCGGGCAGCGTGTTCTCGACATTGGCCAGACCGTGGCTTTCGGACAGCACCACCTTCCCATCCTTGACCACGGCGATCTGCAGGCCGGGAATACGCAGCGTCTCCATGGTCTGGCCGATGAACTGCCGGGTCTGTTGGTTGGCCGTATCCACGTCGCCGGCATGCGCGTGCACGCCCAGCGGGAGCAACAGGGCGACGATCATGATTACGCGACGGGTGGAACGCATGCGGCGGGTCCTTGGCGAAGAGGGCGCGATGCCAGGGCGTAATGCCGCAGCTCGAAGGCTTGGATGCGGGCTGGGGCGAAAAGGTTTAAGGCGCAGGTTCAAGGCGCACGGCGTGGCGGTGGCGCGGTGCCTACCGTTCGTCGGCGCGCGCCCTCCGGCACTTGACGACATCTGTAGTCACTGGCACGGTGGCGACACGTGTAGTCATAGGGAGTGCGCCATGCGCGGCAAGACCATCGGGGACCAGGAGCTGGCCCTGCTGCAGTACATCGCGGAGCAGGACCGCCCCAGTGTGGGGGAAGTCGCCGCCGGGTTCGGCGAGCCGCGCGGGCTGGCACGTTCGACCGTGCTGACCATGATGGAGCGCCTGCGCGCCAAGTCGTACCTGAGCCGCAAGCAGGTGGACGGCGTGTACCGCTATGCCACCACCAGCGGCCAGGACAGCGTGGTGCAGGGCGCCGTGGCCAGCTTCGTGGAGAAGACGCTGCAGGGCTCGGTCTCGCCGTTCGTCGCCTTCATGTCGCACAAGGTGGATGTCAGCGATCAGGAACTGGCCGAGCTGGAAGCGCTGGTCGCACAGTTGCAGTCACGCAAGCGGGAGGGCTGAGCCATGGACACGATGATGAGTGAGCTGTTGATGCGGCTGGGCTGGACCAGCGTGCAGAGCGCGGTGCTGGTGGCGCTGGTGTGGGGCGTATGCCGGCTGCTGCCGCAGTTGCCGGCCGCCACCCGCTGCCGCCTGTGGTGGCTGGTGGCCGCGCAGGCGGTACTGGGCCTGGTGTGGAGCAGCCCGCTGGAGTTGGCCGTGCTGCCCGCACCCGCCACCATGACGGCACCGGCGATGGCGTTGCCCGCGTTCGATGCTGCCGCGCAGGCGGCGCCGGTCGCCTACGCGCCGGCTGCGGTCGATGCGGCGACGATGGCGTGGTCCTGGCCCTCGCTGCTGCTGGCCTTGTGGGTCGCCGGCGTGCTGTTGATGGTGGCGCACAGCCTGCGTGGCTACCGCGCCAGCCGCGCGCTGGTGCGCAGCGCCACCGAGTGCACCGACGCCGGGCTGCAGCAGGCATTGCAGCTGGCTGCCGAAGCCCATGGCCTGCGCCGCGCGCCGCGCCTCAAACTCTCCGCGCAGATCCGTTCGCCGCAGTTGATCGGCCCGTGGCGGCCCGTGCTGCTGCTGCCGGCGCGCGAGCTGCCGGCGATGTCGGCGGACGATCTGGACATGGCGCTGACCCATGAGCTGATCCATCTGCAGCGTCGCGACCTGTGGTGGGGCCTGCTGCCGGCGTTGTCGCAGCATCTGTTCTTCTTCCATCCGCTGGTGCATGTGGCGGCGCGCGAATATGCGTTGGCCCGCGAAGAAGCCTGCGATGGTGCCGTCGTGGCCGGGCATGATCATTGCCGCCATGACTACGGCCGCCTGCTGGTGCAGCTCGGTGTGGCGCCGCGTCCTGCGGTGGGCGTGGCCAGCGCCTCGCCGAACCTGCGCAGCCTCAAGCGCCGCCTGCTCACCCTGCAGCAGACCCGCAGCATGCCGCGGGTGGTGTCGCTGGCGATCACTGCGCTGTTCGTGGTGGTTGGCGTGGCCCCGCTGCGGCTGGTGGCTGCACCGCCGCCGCCGCCGGCACCCCAGGCACCGCTCGCGCCCATCCCGCCCGCCCCACCGGCGCCGGCC
>NZ_NIVS01000026.1 GCF_002205165.1 Stenotrophomonas maltophilia
GGCTGTCCCCGGTAGAGTTCGAGAAGCAGTACGCACTAAACGGCTGACGACTGTCTACAAAACCCTGGGCGATTCATTGCACAGTCAGTACTCAGTGTATGCTCTCGGTGTTTGAGTTGCTTGTCTGCTTGTCTGAACCGCCCGAGCCGCGGTAGGCAGGCGCTGTCCGTCTGAGTGCCCGATTTTGGCTGAAGGCCGATATCGGCGGTCAGTGGCTCTGATTGCCAAGCGCCGCGGGATAATGGACAGCCCTCCCAGAAAGGGGGCGTTGAGCCGGGGCCACAGGATGCGGCCTCAGATGGCCGCGCGGCGTGGATCGCGCAGGGCAATATCAATCGAGTAGCACATTCTTCCAAGCGTTTTAAAACAGGTGCCCTGCTCATGTCTACGCACGCTGACTCCTGGGATTTGGCAACTGCATTACGAGATATGTCCGCCGATCTTGCGAAACACGTACACGCTTCAACTCTCCCGGCGTCCAAGGAGCTGGACAGCTGGCTGGACTACATCAACAAGGCGGCCCGCGTGTATTGGGCGCTTGAGAGCGCCTGCGAAGATCTGATTGAAGACGGCGCTACGGAGGCTAGAGTTCAGGCGCTCAAAGAGGCCTTGACCCGCGCTCAGGGGCAAAGTGAGTATTGGCCTAGAAAGGATCGATGGTAGATCGCGCTGGGCTGTGGATGTCTCTAGACAGCATCTGAGAGTTGATCAGGTAGCGGGTGCTCGGAGTTTTTCCAGCTGCCGCGGCAGCGGAAAGCGCACTGCATGGCTCCTCCGTCTGCCGCACTCCGTTTAGTAGCAGGCCCTCATACACAAATGGACCTGCACCGGCATAGTGTCAGCGTTGTAATTGGAACTAGGCCAATCGTTGCCGGCCAGTGGGTGGTCTACGAGTCGAGCAAGCACGGGGGGTGCCCGGTCACCAATTTTTCGAACCGCGCTAGCGAAGGTTCGAAGCATTGTCGTAACCCTGGGACCTGGTCAATTCGATCGCTTTCGGTGTACATGACCACATGCATAGCCTCCACCAGCCGGGCGATCCGAGCGAGCGGGTCGACAACCTTGCAGCTATTCTTCCCAAAATCTTCCAAATCCACCCTTGCTGCCAACAGACCCTTCTGGTGATTCAAGGTCAGCGCTAACACATCACTGGGAAGGTAGCAGGTGGTACAGACGATATCGTAGGCCGGCGACATTTTCACGGTGTCCTGTGCAGGATTCTCGTAGGTCACGCCGAAGTTCTTCAGGTGCGCATCACCGTTACCGACCAATACTGACAGTGCGACTTGGTCGAATAGCTGCGCCAACGCCGCCCGCCGATGCTCCACCGAGCAGTAGGCATTGAGTATCTGGGCAACCTGCTCATAGCTGAGGCTGTACTTCCAGCTTGCGTTGAGTCCCGCAAGGACCGCAATGTCCTCAAAGCCTATTGGTGCCCCTGCCTGCGTGCGATCAAATCGCCGCATGACAAATCGTTTATTGTCTGCTGAAAGGAAAAAATCCGGTACCGGAATACCAGCTTCCTTGGCGATGGACATGCATAGGTATTCGTTGATGGCCAAACCGGGGAAGTGGGCGCCTTCGGTCTTGACGATGAGTTCTCGTGTGGGCAGAAGTGCCTTTCCGAATACTGCCCCTGATTGCTCTGGGACCAGAAGCTTCGGCTGCATGCCAGAGACGCCTGACCGCATCAGGTAGGCGTCGGTCAGTTCTTGGAACAAATCGCCTGTTCCTTGGTCTGCCAGCAACTGAGAAAGTTCAATGCCCATCGCCGCACCGGGGGTGAACTCAGGGCTTGTGACAAAGACACGGCCAATGCCAGCTTCACCACCCGCCATCGCCAAAAGGAGCATGGGATCAAGCGTGGATGTCTTCCCAAACCGACGCTGAAGCATCTCCAGCATATGGCCCTCCGGAAGGTTCATTTGGAAGATGGACATGAGTTCGTTGTCTTCATACGGCTCCATGCGTACGGGCATACCCAACGAGACAGCGGAGGGGGGTAGGGCACTTGGCGCGTAGTTGAAGGCGTAGTAGCCCACGTAGTCCAACTGCCCCGATAGACCCTGGGGCGTGGACACCGTCATGCTTGTGCGCTTGACCATCATTTGCTCCCTATCGGCTGGCCCGGCTCGGTCTTGCCACTAGCGGTCACGCGCCGCCGACGGGGACCTTGCACGGCACTGTCTGCGGCCACCTTCTTCCCAGGCGCGTGATGTCCGTACATGGCATGAGGTGGCGCCAGCCCGAGCAGCGACCGCAGTTCTACCGTGGTGGGCTTGGAGGCAGGCACTACGCTTAGTTCGCCGCCCATGCTTTCCAACACCGCCACCACGGTACCGAGCGCGATCCCGGCTGCACCCTTCTCCAGCTCGATGATCGTTTTTCGGTTCACGCTGGCGGCGGCAGCTAAGGCCGATTGGCTTAGGCCACGCTGGACGCGCATGCTCCGGATCTGGTGAGCAAGGCGGAGGAGGATGACATCTTTCATGTCCGTTATTATACACATGATTGACCAGGTGTCCGTAAAAACGGTCAGGTCAAGGTCCGTAATACGTCACAACGAATACGAAATGTCCAATATAATGGACATTTCGTATCTTTGTGTGACAAGACGGGCTCAATGATGCCACGGCGGCAAGGTTCACCTCGCGCGATCTGAGCTCCCTGGAGCTCTAGCCCCAATTTGGCGCCGCGGGACGCCTCCTGCGTGTGCCTCTTCGGATCCAGTCAGCGATCCAGGGCGAGCTCCTCCAGTGTTCTGACATGAGTCTAGTTACATTCAACGCGCGGACGTGCGGAGTCTGTTCCGGTAGCGACTGGCAGTCGAGGCACCAGCCCAACCTGCCGGACTATCGCGCGGGTGGTTGAGCGTTCAACAGCTCTGAGCGGCTCATACGCTTTGTATAGGTGGCTCCTAATGATTGGAGCAATTTTGTTGCGTTTGAAGCCGCGGTGGGGCCGCCAAGGGATGATTCGTGACAAAAGGGTATAGCCAGTTGTGGTGTTTATTTATCTAAGCCAATGATTTCAAAGGGGTAAATGGTGTCTTTCCGGAGCATTGGTGGATAGACCCCTTTTGATTTCTGATTTTTACGGATGCAAACAGAAACCCCGGTAAGCCGCTGTGCTTGCTGGGGTTTTTCTTTTTTGCACGGGAAGCTCTGTTTCCTGCCGGTTTGACGCCTGTCTTCTGCCCGTAGCCATGGCACGATGGGTCACAACTCAAGGAAGGAGTGACGGCATGCGGCTGACGGACCAGAAACTCAAGCACGTGCTCAATGTCGACTGGGGAATGCGGTTCTGGCGCTGGTTCCGCTGGGTGCTGCTGGTCATCCTGGCAGTGGCCGCGACCGGTGATTACACCGGGCTGATGAAGCAGGCACCGAATGCGTGGCTGATCGCCGGCGCGGTCTATCTGCTGGTCGCCTGGCCGGGGCTCTGCCGCGCGTATGTCTATCGCTCGCTGCGGCGCATGATCGAGGCCGACCCGGAGGCGCGCGAGCAGCTGCGCCAGGCGATGCATCGCCGGCGATGAGAAGGTGCCTGCCGCGCGGCGGGAGCTGTCCTCCCGCAGCCCGGTGAGCGTGATTGCGTGGCACGCCGCCCTCGCATCGCACGAACACGACGACAGCCATCACGCGCGTTGTGCCCCGCAGCATGTGTTTTCGTGCACCGCGTCTTGCAAAAAAAACCGTTCCTCCTCTATGGTGCAATCGATTGCATCGCGGCAGTTCGTCAGCGTTTGATACCAGGAGGCAGGAGGCGGATGTCCATCCATTCCATCAGACCGCCATCGGCGCCGGGGCTCACGCGGCGTGACGCGCTTCGCATGGCGGTCGCCGGGAGCCTTGGCTTGGGCGCTGTGTCCATGCTGCCGGCGTTTGCAGCCACCGCGCCGCTCAAGGGCAATCTGAAGCACTCGGTCGCCCGCTGGACCTTCCCGCAGCTGTCGGTCGCGCAGCTCTGCACGACGGTGAAGACGATTGGTTTTGCCGCCATTGATCTGGTTGGCCCGGAAGACTGGCCCACACTGAAGGCCAACGGCGTATACAGCTCGATGTGCAACGGCGCGGAGCTGGGCCTCACCAAGGGCTTTGCCGGCCGTGAGTTCCACGACCAACTGGTGCAGCGCTACACGCGGCACATCGATCTGGTGGCCGATGCGGGCTACCGCAACCTCATCTGTTTTTCCGGCAACCGCAACGGCATGGATCCCCAGGAGGGCATGGCCCATGCAGAAGCGGGCCTCAAGCGCATCCTGGGGCATGCCGAGAAACGCGGCGTGGTGCTGGTGATGGAGTTGCTGAACTCCAGGGTCGATCATCCCGACTACCTGTGCGACACCTCCGCATGGGGCGTGGCGCTGTGCCAGCGGCTCGGCTCGGACCATTTCGGCCTGCTGTACGACATCTATCACATGCAGATCATGGAGGGCGACATCATCGCCACCATCGGCAGGGATCACGCCTGTTTCAAGCATTACCACACGGCGGGCGTGCCTGGTCGGCACGAGATCGGGGACCAGCAGGAACTCAACTACCCCGCCATCTGTCGCGCGATCCGCGACACCGGTTTCGATGGGTATCTGGCGCAGGAATTCATGCCTGCCGCACCGGATCCCGTCGGCTCGCTGCGCGAGGCGATCCGCCTCTGCGACGTCTGAAACGATATCCACCAGGTGAGAGATCCATGGCAGACAATCATTACGACGCCATCGTTGTTGGCTCGGGAATCAGTGGCGGTTGGGCGGCGAAGGAACTGACCGAGAAGGGCCTCAAGGTCCTGATGCTGGAACGCGGCCGCAACATCGAGCACGTGAAGGACTACGTCAATGCGATGAAGGAGCCGTGGGACTTCCCGCACCGCAACCGGCCAACCCAGGCGATGAAGGCCGCCTTCCCGGTGCTGATGCGCGACTACGCGCTGGCTGAGAACCTCCAGGGCATGTGGGCCGACGAACAGGAATCGCCCTACATCGAGACCAAGCGCTTCGACTGGTTCCGCGGCTACCACGTCGGCGGGCGGTCGCTGATGTGGGGCCGGCAGAGCTATCGCTTCTCCGACCTGGATTTCGAAGCGAACCTCAAGGACGGCATCGCCACCGACTGGCCGATCCGCTACGCCGACATCGCGCCGTGGTATGACCATGTGGAGAAGTTTGCCGGGATCGCCGGCACCCGCGAAGGGCTGGACGTCCTGCCGGACGGCCAGTTCCTGCCACCGATCCCGCTGAACATCGTCGAGAAGGACGTGGCCGCGCGGATCAGGAAAGCCTTCGGCGGCACCCGGCACATGATCCACTCGCGCACGGCCAACATCACCCAGCCGATGCCCGAGCAGGGCCGGGTCAACTGCCAGTACCGCAACAAGTGCATCCTCGGCTGTCCCTTCGGCGCGTATTTCTCGACACAGGCGGCGACGCTGCCGGCGGCCATGAAGACGGGCAACCTGACCTTGCGGCCGTTCTCGATCGTCAAGGAAGTGCTCTACGACAAGGACCGCAAGCGTGCGCGCGGGGTGGAGGTCATCGATGCCGAGACGGGGCAGACCTATGAGTACACGGCCAAGGTCATCTTCCTCAACGCCTCCTCCTTCAACTCGACCTGGCTGCTGATGAACTCGGCCACCGATGTATGGGAGGGGTCGC
>NZ_NIVS01000047.1:2500-5498 GCF_002205165.1 Stenotrophomonas maltophilia
GTAATGTCCGAATGGGGAAACCCACCCGCTTGCGGGTATCCTGCAGTGAATACATAGCTGCTGGAAGCGAACCTGGTGAACTGAAATATCTAAGTAACCAGAGGAAAAGAAATCAACCGAGATTCCCTGAGTAGCGACGAGCGAACGGGGACTAGCCCTTAAGCTGGAATGGTTCTAGAAAAACAGCCTGGAACGGCTGGCCATAGAAGGTGATAGCCCTGTATTTAAAAGGGCCACTCCAGTGAAGACGAGTAGGGCGGGGCACGTGAAACCCTGTCTGAACATGGGGGGACCATCCTCCAAGGCTAAATACTACTGACCGACCGATAGTGAACCAGTACCGTGAGGGAAAGGCGAAAAGAACCCCGGAGAGGGGAGTGAAATAGATCCTGAAACCGTGTGCGTACAAGCAGTAGGAGCTCGAAAGAGTGACTGCGTACCTTTTGTATAATGGGTCAGCGACTTACTGTTCGTGGCAAGCTTAACCGTATAGGGGAGGCGAAGGGAAACCGAGTCTGATAAGGGCGCATAGTCGCGGGCAGTAGACCCGAAACCGGGTGATCTAGTCATGGCCAGGGTGAAGGTGCCGTAACAGGTACTGGAGGCCCGAACCCACGTCTGTTGCAAAAGACGGGGATGAGCTGTGATTAGGAGTGAAAAGCTAATCGAACCCGGAGATAGCTGGTTCTCCTCGAAAGCTATTTAGGTAGCGCCTCATATGTATCCTCTCGGGGGTAGAGCACTGTTATGGCTAGGGGGTCATCGCGACTTACCAAACCATTGCAAACTCCGAATACCGAGACGGACTGTATGGGAGACACACGGCGGGTGCTAACGTCCGTCGTGAAAAGGGAAACAACCCAGACCCACAGCTAAGGTCCCAAATTCACTGCTAAGTGGAAAACCATGTGGAAAGGCACAGACAGCCAGGAGGTTGGCTTAGAAGCAGCCACCCTTTAAAGAAAGCGTAATAGCTCACTGGTCGAGTCGGTCTGCGGGGAAGATTTAACGGGGCTAAGCAGTGAACCGAAGCTTGGGGTGTGCATATTTATATGTACGCGGTAGAGGAGCGTTCCGTAAGCCGTTGAAGGTGGATTGAGAAGTCTGCTGGAGGTATCGGAAGTGCGAATGCTGACATGAGTAACGATAATGCGGGTGAAAAACCCGCACGCCGAAAGCCCAAGGTTTCCTTGCGCAACGTTAATCGGCGCAGGGTGAGTCGGCCCCTAAGGCGAGGACGAAAGTCGTAGTCGATGGGAAGCAGGTTAATATTCCTGCACCTCGCGTAAGTGCGATGGAGGGACGGAGAAGGTTAGGTGTACCCGGCGTTGGTTGTCCGGGGGAAAGGCGGTAGGTTTGGATCTTTGGCAAATCCGGGATCCTTTAAGACCGAGCACCGAGACGAGCCTTTAAGGCGAAGTCACTGATACCACGCTTCCAGGAAAAGCTCCTAAGCTTCAGCTTACGCAGACCGTACCGTAAACCGACACAGGTGGGTAGGATGAGAATTCTCAGGCGCTTGAGAGAACTCGGGTGAAGGAACTAGGCAACATGGCACCGTAACTTCGGGAGAAGGTGCGCCCTTTTTGGTGGCTCATGCGAGCTATAGCTGAAGAGGGCCGCAGTAACCAGGCCGCTGCGACTGTTTATCAAAAACACAGCACTCTGCAAACACGAAAGTGGACGTATAGGGTGTGACGCCTGCCCGGTGCTGGAAGGTTAATTGATGGGGTCAGCCGCAAGGCGAAGCTCTTGATCGAAGCCCCAGTAAACGGCGGCCGTAACTATAACGGTCCTAAGGTAGCGAAATTCCTTGTCGGGTAAGTTCCGACCTGCACGAATGGCGTAACGACAGCGGCGCTGTCTCCACCCGAGACTCAGTGAAATTGAAATCGCTGTGAAGATGCAGCGTTCCCGTGGCAAGACGGAAAGACCCCGTGAACCTTTACTATAGCTTTACACTGAACGTTGAGTTCGTCTGTGTAGGATAGGTGGGAGGCTATGAAACCATGGCGCTAGCTGTGGTGGAGCCATCCTTGAAATACCACCCTGTCGTGCTTGACGTTCTAACCTAGGTCCATAATCTGGATCGGGGACCGTGTATGGTGGGTAGTTTGACTGGGGCGGTCTCCTCCTAAAGAGTAACGGAGGAGCTCGAAGGTACGCTCAGCGCGGTCGGACATCGCGCACTGTGTGCAAAGGCATAAGCGTGCTTGACTGCAAGATCGACGGATCAAGCAGGTAGGAAACTAGGACTTAGTGATCCGGTGGTTCTGTATGGAAGGGCCATCGCTCAACGGATAAAAGGTACTCCGGGGATAACAGGCTGATACCGCCCAAGAGTTCATATCGACGGCGGTGTTTGGCACCTCGATGTCGGCTCATCACATCCTGGGGCTGTAGTCGGTCCCAAGGGTATGGCTGTTCGCCATTTAAAGTGGTACGCGAGCTGGGTTCAGAACGTCGTGAGACAGTTCGGTCCCTATCTGCCATGGGCGTTGGAGATTTGAGAGGGGCTGCTCCTAGTACGAGAGGACCGGAGTGGACGAACCTCTGGTGTTCCGGTTGTCACGCCAGTGGCATTGCCGGGTAGCTATGTTCGGAAGCGATAACCGCTGAAAGCATCTAAGCGGGAAGCGCGCCTCAAGATGAGATCTCCCGGGGCACAAGCCCCCTGAAGGAACCATATAGACTATGTGGTTGATAGGTCAGGTGTGTAAGTACAGCAATGTATTGAGCTAACTGATACTAATGATCCGTGTGGCTTGACCATATAACCTCAAGTTGCCTTGGCCGACATGACATGTCGATAGATCCCAAGTGCACGCTACGTCACAAGACTTACGAGAGGCAGGCGCCTTAATCCGTTCCTTAGGATGGCGACGCTCCAACTGTCTCCCTGGTGAAATTAGCGCTGTGGAACCACCCGATCCCATCCCGAACTCGGAAGTGAAACGCAGCTGCGCCGATGGTAGTGTGGCCTAAGCCATGCGAGAGT
>NZ_NIVS01000045.1 GCF_002205165.1 Stenotrophomonas maltophilia
TTTACGCAGCGCATAAGGACAAGGACAAGGGCGTTTATCAGTATGTCGGCCTGGACTGGTCGACGGGCGAGATCAAGGCGCGTTGGACGTTCCCTGATGACAGTCGTCGTTGGAATGCCCTGGGTGGGATCACCACCATCATGGAGAATGGTGACCTGATGATAGGTGGGGTGTTCGCCGTAAAGCGGCTCAAGATTGGCGGCCGTGCCGAACAATCGCATTAGCGTTCGCTGAAAATACCGAACGGATCTAAGTACATCTGCGGTTTCGCCCGCGTTTGTCCTGCACGACTATTGCCATCTATCCTGAGAGGGTCCGGTCATGACTTCAAGAAAGCGTCCCAATTTCCTGGTCATCATGGGTGACGACATCGGGTGGATGAATCCCAGCTGCTATCACCGCGGCATGATGGGCTACTGGACGCCGAACATCGACCGTATCGCCGAAGGCGGTGCGTTGTTCACCGACTGGTATGGCCAGCAGAGCTGCACCGCTGGCCGTGCCGCGTTCATCACCGGCCAGTGCCCAATCCGGCCCGGGTTGACCAAGGTTGGTTTGCCCGGTGCGGACGTGGGCATCCAGCCCGAAGACCCCACCATTGCCGAGATCCTGCAACCGCTGGGGTATGTGTCCGGACAGTTCGGCAAGAACCACCTGGGCGATCAGAACAAGTTCCTGCCGACGGTCCACGGCTTCTCGGAGTTCTTCGGCAATCTCTATCATCTCAATGCAGAAGAGGAGCCGGAACATCCGAAGTACCCCAAGGATCCGCGCTTCAAGGAGATGTTTGGGCCGCGCGGTGTGCTCAAGGCCAAGGCCACACGCACCGATGACGCCACCGAAGAGAAGCGCTGGGGTCGTGTGGGGCCGCAACAGATCGAAGATACCGGGCCGCTCACGAAGAAGCGCATGGAGACGGTGGATGAGGAATTCACCGCCGCGGCGCTGGACTTCATCGAGCGCCAGGCAAAGGCCGACCAGCCTTTCTTCTGCTGGATGAACACCACGCGCATGCATGTGTGGACGCATCTCAAGCCCGATTCGCAAGGGGTGTCCGGGAAGGGGTTGTATCCGGATGGCATGGTGGAATTAGATGGATTCGTCGGCCAGTTCCTCGACAAGCTTGAGGCATTGGGCATCGACGACAACACAGTGGTGGTGTTCACGACCGATAACGGCGCTGAAGTGTTGAGTTACCCCGATGGTGGCCAGACGCCGTTCCGTGGCGAGAAGGCCACCAACTGGGAGGGAGCATTCCGCGTTCCCTGCGTCATCCGTTGGCCTGGCGTCATCCAGCCGGGATCAATCATCAACGACGTCTGTGCGCACGAGGATCTGATGGTCACCTTCGCGGCGGCCGCCGGCGATGCCGAGGTCAAGCAGAAATGCCTCAAGGGCAACTACACCGCAAACGGGAAAACCTTCCATGTGCACCTGGATGGATACAACCTGCTGGACGCACTGAAAGCCCACAAGCCCGGACCGCGGCCGCCACAGGGCAGCGCCGAACCGGGTAAGAGTGAGTTCGACCAATGGCCGCGTCAGGAGTTCATCTATTGGAACGACGACGGCCAGCTGTGCGGTATCCGCCTGAAGGACATAAAGCTCAACTTCCTGCAGCAGCTGGGCAAGGGGCTGGACGTGTGGACGCGGGAGTTCACCAACTACCGGATTCCACGGGCGTACAACCTGCGCAGCGACCCCTTCGAACGTGCAGATGAAAGCGGTCTGCCCTTCGAGACCTCCAACCAGCTTTACTATCTGGTGCCCGCACAGGCGGTGGTCGGCAAATGGCTGCAGTCCTTCAAGGAGTTCCCGCCGCGGCAGAAGTCGGCCAGCTTCAATGTCGACGCAGTGGTCGAGAAGATCATGGATGGCGCATCAAAAGGGCCCGGGCGGTAGGTCCGTCCGACTCCCCCCACGAGAGAAGGCTGGCCGCAGTTGCCCAGGCGCCCGAGAGCCAGGCGCCCCGCTCACGGGACAAGAAGTCACCATGAACACGCGCAGGCGACATCTGTATCAGTCCATCGGGGCAGTGTTGGCTGGCGTCCTCGTCGCACCGGCTGTCGCCATTGCTCAGGCGGTGGTCGGCCCCGGCACGGTCAACAGCACGGTTAGCGCGACGTCCGGCACCACTACGGTCGTGGGGAACACCACGATCGATACCGGCAACAATGATGGCGTGCGGGCCAATGGCGGCGACCTGCTGCTGGACATGAACTCGCCGCTTGCCACGCCGGGCGCGATTTCGGTCCTGTCCAATGCGCTTTCCCTGCATGCGACCAGCGGCGTCATCTCCGCGCCCCGCGGCATCAACCTGCGGGTCAGCGGCAGAGGGCAGGCGCTGTATGCCGACGGCGGCACGGTGTCTGTCGTTGCTGGGAATGTCACCAGTGCGGGCATCGGCAAGCTGGCCGGTGGCACGGCGGGCCTGATCCAGATGGCCAACATGCGCTACAACGATCCTGCACTCTCCTCGGGCACGCAGGGCAACGGCATCGGCGTCGACGGTACCGCGCGGGTAGAGTTGAGCGGATTCAATCGCCTGTATATCGGCAGGACAGGCAACTCGTTCGGGCTGGGTGTCCAGGGCGCTACGGCCAAGGCGGTGCTCAGCGGCACCAACCAGTTCACCTTCCAGCAGTCTGGCGCCATGGGCGTTTATCTGTACGGCGGCGGGCAGCTGGAGATCAACAGCCCGCTCTCGCTGACCTTCAATGGCGCCAGCTCCATCGGCGTCACAGTGGATGGCGGCAGCAATTCCCAGGTACTGGATGGCATTACGGCGAACTTCACCGCCACCGCGGGCACGGCCGGTACCGGTCTGGTTGCGCAGCGAGGCGGCAGCGCGAGCCTGCGCAATTTCGTGGTCACCGGGCCTCGCGTGGGCATCGGCGTGTGGGTCGCCGAAAACTCGACCGTCAATCTGACCGGCGCAAGCCGCATCAGCATTACCTCGCCAACCAACGCCCAGCGCTATGCACTTACGGTTGGCACCAGCATGGCGGGTGTGGATGCCATCTTCGGCACCGCCTCGGGCACCTCCGTCAGAGGCGGGACAGTGGTTGCCACGGGCACCCTCAACAGCACGGGCACCCTCTGGAACAACCCGGTGGCCGGGAGCTATGGCATCTATGCCGGCGCCAACAGTGCATTGGCCAGTGTGGTCAACCTGACCGGCGACACCATCGAAACGTCCGGGGCGGGGTCGGTGGGTATCGGCACGTATGGGAACGCGCAGGTCTTCGTCGTCGACTCGACCGTCCGCAACAGCGGGGGCGCTGACGCCATCTATATGCGTAATTTTGGCAGCCCCACCCAGGTCACCGACAACAACGAGGTCCATCTCACCAACACCAGTGTGATTGCCACCGGCGCCGCTTATGGCGTCTTCTCCGCCAACCAGTCCAACGGCTGGGACAACGTGTTCAGCATGCGTGGTGGCTCGCTCACCACCGAACAGACGGCCTTCTATGCTTATGGGCCGTTGAGCGCCACCATCCAGGACGCCACGGTCCGCGGGGACGACTATCTGCTGTGGGCGGCCAACATCGGCGCCACCGGTGAGGCAACCCTGCTGGACCTGGTCGCTTCCAACAGCACACTGCTGGGCGATGCCGGCGCGGACTCCGCGGCACAGGCCAACATTACGCTGCAGTCCGCCAGCCACTGGACCGGGGCTGCCTGGAACCTCAGTAACGCAGGCATTGATGCCACCAGCGCCTGGAGCATCCCGCAGAACTCGACGGTGTCGCAGTGGGTGCGCAATGACGGGCGCATCGAGTTCCTGCCGCCTGTCGGCGCGAACGACTACAAGTTCCTTTACACCACCTCGTATGCCGGCGGCGCAGGCAGCGTGATCGCGCTCAACACCTATCTGGACAGCGATGGCTCACCCAGTGACCAACTGGTCATCCAGGGCGGCAGCGCCAGTGGCAGCACCCGCCTGGACATCCACAATACCGATGGCCCTGGTGCGCTGACCTTTGGTGACGGCATCCGCGTGGTGAGCGCGCTCGATGGTGGAACCACCGCACCGGATACCTTCTTCACCGGCGCGCCGGTGCTGGCCGGTCCGTATGCGTATCGGCTGCACCGGGGCGGCTATGCCGCCGGCGACGGGCAGGACTGGTTCCTGCGCTCGTCGATCGACTGCAACAATCCAGCCGCGCCGTCCCCGCCGTGTCCCGTACCGCCGCTGC
>NZ_NIVS01000015.1 GCF_002205165.1 Stenotrophomonas maltophilia
TTTACGCAGCGCACAAGGAAAAGGACAAGGGCGTTTATCAGTATGTCGGCCTGGACTGGTCGACGGGCGAGATCAAGTCGCGCTGGACGTTCCCTGATGATAGTCGTCGCTGGAATGCCTTGGGCGGGATCACCACCATCATGGAGAATGGTGACCTGATGATAGGTGGGGTGTTCACCGTAAAGCGGCTCAAGATTGGCGGCCGTGCCGAACAATCGCATTAGCGTCCGCTGACTTCGGCGTTGACGCAGTGGTCGAGAAAATCATGGATGGCGCATCAAAAGGGCCCGGGCGGTAGGCCCATCCGTGTCCCCCACTAGAGAAGGCTGGCCGCAGTTGCCCAGGCGCCCGAGGGCCAGGCGCCCCGCTCACGGGACAAGAAGCCACCATGAACACGCGCAGGCGACATCTGTATCAGTCCATCGGGGCAGTGTTGGCTGGCGTCCTCGTCGCACCGGCTGTCGCGATTGCTCAGGCGGTGGTCGGCCCCGGCACGGTCAACAGCACGGTTACCGCGACGTCCGGCACGACTACGGTCGTGGGGAACACCACGATCGATACCGGCAACAATGATGGCGTGCGGGCCAATGGCGGCGACGTGCTGCTGGACATGAACTCGCCGCTTGCCACGCCGGGCGCGATTTCGGTCCTGTCCAATGCGCTTTCCCTGCACGCGACCAGCGGAGTCATTTCTGCGCCCCGCGGCATCAACCTGCGGGTCAGCGGCAGAGGGCAGGCGCTGTATGCCGACGGCGGCACGGTCTCTGTCTTTGCTGGGAATGTCACCAGCGCGGGCATCGGCAAGCTGGCCGGTGGCACGGCGGGCCTGATCCAGATGGCCAACATACGCTACAACGATCCTGCGCTTTCCTCTAGCATGCAGGGCAGCGGCATCGGCGTCGACGGTACCGCGCGGGTAGAGTTGAGCGGATTCAATCGCCTGTACATCGGCAGGACAGGCAACTCGTTCGGGCTGGGCGTCCAAGGCCCGATGGCCAAGGCGGTGCTCAGCGGCACCAACCAATTCACCTTCCAGCAGTCTGGCGCCATGGGCGTCTATCTGTACGGCGGCGGGCAGCTGGAGATCAACAGCCCGCTCTCGCTGACCTTCAATGGCGCCAACTCCATCGGCGTCACAGTGGATAGCGGCAGCAATACCCAGGTGCTGGACGGCATTACGGCGAACTTCACCGCCACCACCGGCACGGCCGGTACCGGTCTGGTTGCGCAGCGGGGCGGCAGCGCGAGCCTGCGCAATTTCGTGGTCACCGGGCCTCGTGTGGGCATCGGCGTGTGGGTCGCCGAAAACTCTACCGTCAACCTGACCGGCGCAAGCCGCATCAGCATTACCTCGCCAACCAACGCTCAGCGCTATGCACTTACGGTTGGCACCAGCATGGCGGGTGTGGATGCCATCTTCGGCACTGCCTCGGGCACCTCCGTCAGAGGCGGGGCGGTGGTTGCCACGGGCACCCTCAACAGCACGGGCACCCTCTGGAGCAACCCGGTGGCCGGGAGCTATGGCATCTATGCCGGCGCCAACAGTGCATTGGCCAGTGTGGTCAACCTGACCGGCGACACCATCGAAACGTCCGGGGCGGGGTCGGTGGGTATCGGCACGTATGGGAATGCGCAGGTCTTCGTCGTCGATTCGACCGTCCGCAACAGCGGGGGCGCTGACGCCATCTATATGCGTAATTTTGGCAGCCCCACCCAGGCCACCGACAACAACGAGGTCCATCTCACCAATACCAGTGTGATCGCCACCGGCGCCGCTTATGGCGTCCTCTCCGCCAATCAGTCCAATGGCTGGGACAACGTGTTCAGCATGCGCGGTGGCTCGCTCACGACCGAACAGACGGCCCTCTATGCTTATGGGCCGTTGAGCGCCACCGTGCAGGACGCCACGGTCCGCGGGGACGACTACCTGCTATGGGCGGCCAACATCGGCGCTACTGGTGAAGCAACCCTGCTGGACCTGATCGCGTCCAACAGCACATTGCAGGGCGATGCCGGCGCGGACTCTGCGGCACAGGCCAACATCACGCTGCAGGCCGCCAGCCACTGGACCGGGGCTGCCTGGAACCTGAGCAACGCAGGCATTGATGCCACCAGTGCCTGGAGCATCCCGCAGAACTCGACGGTGTCGCAGTGGGTGCGCAATGACGGGCGCATCGAGTTCCTGCCGCCTGTCGGCGCGAACGACTACAAGTTCCTTTACACCACCTCGTATGCCGGCGGCGCAGGCAGCGTGATCGCGCTCAACACCTATCTGGACAGCGATGGCTCGCCCAGTGACCAGCTGATCATCCAGGGCGGCAGCGCCAGTGGCAGCACCCGCCTGGACATCCACAATACCGACGGGCCCGGCGCGCTGACCTTTGGTGACGGCATCCGCGTGGTGAGCGCGCTCGATGGTGGAACCACCGCACCGGATACCTTCTTCACCAGCGCGCCGGTACTGGCCGGTCCGTATGCGTATCGGCTGCACCGGGGCGGCTATGCCGCCGGCGACGGGCAGGACTGGTTCCTGCGCTCGTCGATCGACTGCAACAATCCAGCCGCGCCGTCCCCGCCGTGTCCCGTACCGCCGCCAC
>NZ_NIVS01000044.1 GCF_002205165.1 Stenotrophomonas maltophilia
GGGCTGTCCCCGGTAGAGTTCGAGAAGCAGTACGCACTAAACGGCTGACGACTGTCTACAAAACCCTGGGCGATTCAGTCGGCTGCTGAATTGATTGAGCTTGGCAAGAGAACTCATGTCGATCCTCCCGCTCCAGCGAGCCTTGAGCAGCAGCGAGCACGCCTAAGTGCTTTCTTCAATGCTCTTCTCAATGCAAAAGCCATCACGGCATCGCCGATGGATGCGTTCGGAAAGATACGAAGAGACCTGGTCGGGGTGCAGCCTAAGCGCAATCGTTCGCTGGGCGACGCAGAGCTACAACGCATATTCGAACCATGCACCTTTGTGCCCTGGGCGAAAAAGTGGCCGCATCGGTGGTGGGCGCCGATCCTTGGCCTGTACACCGGCGCGCGCATCGGCGAGATTGCTCAGCTCAAGGTAGCGGATATCGCCTTAGAGGAAGGCACCTGGTTCATCTACATCCGCATCACCGCAGACGATGATCTTGCCGGCACGAAAGGCGTAAAAAGCAGACAGAGTCTGAAAGGACCCTCATCTGTACGAAGAATCCCAATTGCACAGCCTGTTCTGGACGCAGGACTCTTGGCATTCCTGGATGACATCAAGGAGTGCAAGCATCCACGCCTGTTCCCTCACCTCTCTGCCGGCGTTAACCAAGAAACCGGTGAGACCAATGCTCGCTACAGTCATGCGTTGGTGCACCAGTTCGGCGCTTACATGAAAATCCTTGGCTTCTCGAAGGGCACCAGCTTTCACTCATTCCGCCACACACTGATCAACAGCCTTATCAGCAAAGGATACACAACGTCGCAGATTGCAGTGATTACCGGCCACTCAACTACAGGGCGAGTAAGAGAGGAGCAAGCTCCTATGATTAAAGAGGTGTACGAGGGCATGCTGCCAGAACAATCTCGCCCTCTGGCCGTGAGAATGCTAGAAGACTTCACCCCTCCCGTCGTTCTACCCAAATATGTGCAAGGCCAGTTCAAGGGCCGACTGCGGGACAGGAGGGGCTTCTATCCGTGAGTGAGCCGCAATACCCGTGGGTCGGCGGCAACGGATGCCACTTCAGGCTTCGCGTTCCATCGATGAAAAGGACGCGAGCCTCCTACTGAAACACCGCCAGCGAGCCTTCCCTCGCAGGAGGATGGCTGGTTCACCTGCGCAACTATGGTTTCAGGCTCTGAGTGGGTGTGGTGGTGGGCGTGGGCGTCGGCTCCGGGAGGTCTACGAGGGCCGTTTGCTGGTGGGAGAGGACTCCGCGGCTCTAGAGAAGCGGCGCAGCCGGCCACCGCGTTCACCAGTTCCAACGCACGCCCACCTTGCCGTCCCAAGCATCAAACGCACGGTCGAAGCTGCGCTGGTAGCCGATGTTCGCGTAGAGGCTGGTCGAAGCGCCCAACTGCCAGGTCGCCCCGGCGTTGAGCTGCCACCAGGTGCCTTTCAGATTGGCTTCGAACGGCACGTAGCCCTCCGCCGAGGAGAACTCGGTCACCGGCTGACCACGGAACTCATGCCAGCCATTGAGCCGCAGCCATCCGGTGAACAACCGCCGGATGCCGTCATGCGTGGGCACCAGGGTCCAGGTGTTGGCCCACCGGAGGCCCAGACGGGCAGCGAGCGAGTCCATGTTGTTGAATCGGATCAGCGCGGCGGGGTCGCGGTTGTGGTCCCGGTCGATCCGCTGATAAATCACCTGCAGCTGCGGCTCGAGGATTTCGTCCTCATCCTCCTCATCGATCTGGAACGGATAGCCGCCTTCCAGCGATGCCCCCCAGCCGAAACTGTCGCGCTCCAGCAGAATGCCGTTGCTCGACCTGGATTTGCCTTTGCCCCACGTCCCCTGCCAGACCGCATCCAGATACTGGCCTTCGTCCCAGTAGCGCGTCCAATAGAGGCCAAGTGAAGTGCCCTTGACCTGGTTGCGGCCGGCCAGCGTGCCATCGAAATGCGTCACATCACTGCGCATCCTGCCCTGCCCCAGATACAAGCCAGCTTGGTCGCGCTTTCCGTCGTCATGCTCCACCGCATAGACATCCGCGCCGGCTTGGATGGCCAGAATGTCATAGTCGTAGCGCGGGCTGCCACCGTAGATGCCGCGTCGGCTGCCTTCCACGTCACCGTTCTCGCCGATCACTCTCACCCAACCGCCGTTGAAGTACGTGTCCCCGCGCAGGTCGGCGCGTTGGCGCAGCTGCTCCTGCTCCCCTACCCGCTCGTGCAGGTTGCCGAGCGTAGCCCAGCCGTAGCGCAGGCCCATCGCCGGCAACGCGGTATAGAGCGACACCTCGCTGCGGTACTCCGGTATGGGAGCCGGCTGCGGCACATACGGGTCCGGCTCTGGCGGCGCCGGTGACGGCGGCGGCAGCGGAGGTGGCTCGGGCGGTGTCGGATCAGGATCCGGCGGGGTCGGCCCCGGCGGCGGATCCGGGGGCGGAGGTTGCTG
>NZ_NIVS01000050.1 GCF_002205165.1 Stenotrophomonas maltophilia
GGGTCATGGGGTCTCCGGGTGGGTGTTCGCCGTCCGTGGGTGACCGTGCGTTTGCGGGGGAAGCAGCCTGGCCGTCCGTGGCCGGGCCTGTGTCGTGGCAATGCCCAGCGGATCGGGCAGTGTCTGGTAGCGCCTGACGGTCAGCCGGGCGGTCGTTCAGCGTTTGCGCGACCAGCGCACGCCCTGGGCGGTGTCTTCCAGCACGACGCCCTCGGCCGCCAGCTGGTCACGGATCGCATCGGCACGGGCGAAGTCACGCGCCTGCTTGGCGGCAGCGCGTTCGTCGATCAGGGCCTGGATGGCGGCATCGTCATCGGTGCCGCCCGCGGTGCCGAACCATGCGGCGGGATCCTGCTGCAGCAGGCCCAGCGCCAGGCCGGCACCCAGCAGCGCGGACTTCCACTGCGCCTTGTCGGCGTCGGCGGCCCTGCGCGCCTCACCGGCGATACGGGCCAGCTCGGCCAGTGCCTGCGGCGTGTTGAGGTCGTCATCCAGCGCGGCCTCGATCTCGGCCGGGATCACCGCAGCGGCGTCCACCTGGACCAAGTCGCGCAGGGTGCCGTACAGGCGGTCCAGGGTGCGTACGGACTGCTCGATCAGCGCGTCGGACCAGTCCAGCGGCTGGCGGTAATGGGCCGACAGCAGCGCATAGCGCAGCGCCTCGGGGGCATGCTGGCGGACCAGATCGTGCACGCGCTCGATGTTGCCGATCGACTTGCTCATCTTGGCGCCGCCGAAGTTGAGCATGCCGTTGTGCAGCCAGAACCGGGCGAATGTCTGCCCGCCGTGCGCACACTCGCTCTGGGCGATCTCGTTCTCATGGTGCGGGAACTGCAGGTCCACGCCGCCGGCATGGATGTCGATGGTCGGCCCCAGGTGCGCGGCGGCCATCGCCGAGCACTCGATGTGCCAGCCCGGGCGGCCACGGCCCCAGGGCGATGCCCAGCCGGGCAGGTCGTCGCTTGAGGGCTTCCACAGCACGAAGTCGCCCGGGTCGCGCTTGTACGGGGCCACGTCGACGCGGGCGCCGGCCAGCATCTCGTCCGGGTCACGGCGCGAGAGCTTGCCGTAGTCGGCGTAGGAGCCCACCGAGAACAGCACATGGCCTTCGGCGGCATACGCGTGGCCGTTGGCGATCAGCTGCTCGATCATCGTCACGATCTGCGGGATGTGCGCGGTGGCTTCCGGCTCGATGTCCGGCGGCACCACGCCCAGCGCGGCCATGTCCTCGCGGTAGGCGGCGGCGAAGCGGTCGGTGATGGTGCTGATCGGGACGTGCTGCTCGCGCGCGGCGGCGTTGATCTTGTCATCCACGTCGGTGATGTTGCGGGCATAGCGCAGGCCGCCGAAACGGCGCCGCAGCAGGTCGGCCAGCACCCCGAACACCACCGGGCCGCGGGCGTTGCCGATGTGGACGTAGTTGTAGACCGTGGGGCCACACACATACAGGGTCGGACAGGTCGGATCGAGCGGGGTGAACGGTTCGAGCTGGCGTGTCAGGTTGTTGTGCAGGCGCAGGGTCATGAGGGTCGGGAGCGGGGGTAAGCGGTCGATTTTAGAACGTGTCGGGGCCTGTGGT
>NZ_NIVS01000033.1 GCF_002205165.1 Stenotrophomonas maltophilia
TGAATCGCCCAGGGTTCCGTAGACACCTCGCAGCCATAAACTATGGCTTAGGCGGAGGTGGTTATGAGCACGAAGCGGTACACCGATGAGTTCAAGATCGAGGCGGTACGGCAGATTGTTGAGTACGGCCGTCCGGTAGCGGAGGTTGCCGAGCGACTGGGCGTGTCGATCCACAGTCTTTACGGCTGGAAGCGGCAACAAGGCAAAGGCGATGTTGGCCGGCGTGTCGAGCAGGACCAGAACGCGGAAGTGCGCCGCCTCAAGGCTGAGCTACGCAGGGTCACTGAAGAGCGAGACATCCTAAAAAAAGCCGCCGCGTACTTTGCAAAGGGGTAAGAGCAAAGTACGCCTTCATGAAGCAACACGCAGATGAGTTCGGCCTCGCGGCGATGTGTCGGATGCTTGGCGTCCATCGCAGTGGCTACTACGCCTGGCTAAAAGAGCCGGCAAGCGCTCGCGACAAGGACGATCAGCGATTGCTCGGCCTAATCAAGCACAGCTGGCTGGAAAGCGGCTCTGTGTATGGCCACCGCAAAGTGACCACAGATCTGCGCGAGCTTGGCGAGACGTGTAGTCGTCATCGCGTGGCACGCTTGATGAAGAGCGAGGGGCTGCGGGCAATGGTCGGCTACGGTCGGCGACCACGCCCATTGAGCGGCCCTGTTGGATCAGTCGCCAAGAACGTTCTGGCTCGCGGCTTCAAAGTCAATGAGCCAAATCGCGCGTGGGTCACGGACATCACCTACATCCGCACGTACGACGGCTTCCTGTACTTGGCGGTAGTGCTTGATCTGTTTTCGCGTCAGGTCGTTGGATGGGCAACCCGACCAACTCAACATACGGACCTGGTTTTGCAGGCGCTATTGGCCGCAGTGTGGCGGCGCAAGCCAAGCCCCGGGCTTCTGCTTCACTCCGACCAGGGAACCCAGTTCACCAGCGAAGACTGGCAGAGCTTCCTGCGCGAGCACGACATCGTGTGCAGCATGAGTCGACGAGGAAACTGCCATGACAACGCAGCGATGGAGAGCTTCTTCCAGCTACTGAAGCGGGAGCGTATTAAGCGGAGGATCTACAGCAATCACGACGAGGCACGGGCCGACGTCTTCCAGTACATCGAGATGTTCTACAACCCAAAACGGCGGCACAGTTCCAACGACGGGCTGTCCCCGGTAGAGTTCGAGAAGCAGTACGCACTAAACGGCTGACGACTGTCTACAAAACCCTGGGCGATTCA
>NZ_NIVS01000053.1 GCF_002205165.1 Stenotrophomonas maltophilia
ATTACTCGAGGATCTTGGAGACCACGCCGGCGCCGACGGTACGACCGCCTTCACGGATGGCGAAGCGCAGACCTTCGTCCATCGCGACCGGGTTGATCAGGGTGACAACCATCTTCACGTTGTCGCCCGGCATCACCATTTCCACACCTTCCGGCAGTTCGCAAGCGCCGGTGATGTCGGTGGTACGGAAGTAGAACTGCGGACGGTAGCCCTTGAAGAACGGGGTGTGGCGGCCGCCTTCATCCTTGGACAGGACGTACACTTCGGCGTCGAACTTGGTGTGCGGCTTGATCGAACCCGGCTTGGCCAGGACCTGGCCACGCTCGACGTCGTCACGCTTGGTGCCGCGCAGCAGCAGACCGGCGTTGTCGCCTGCCTGACCCTGGTCGAGCAGCTTGCGGAACATTTCCACGCCGGTGACGGTGGTCTTCTGGACCGGACGGATACCGACGATTTCGATTTCTTCGCCGACCTTGATCACGCCGCGCTCGATACGACCGGTCACGACGGTGCCACGGCCCGAGATCGAGAACACGTCTTCGACCGGCATCAGGAAGGGCTTGTCGACGTCACGCTCCGGGGTCGGGATCCAGCTGTCGAGGGCTTCGACCAGCTTGATCACGGCCGGCACGCCGATGTCGCTCTGGTCGCCTTCCAGCGCCAGGCGGGCCGAACCCGAGATGATCGGGGTGTCGTCGCCCGGGAAGTCGTACTTGCTCAGCAGCTCGCGGACTTCCATTTCGACCAGTTCCAGCAGCTCGGCGTCATCGACCATGTCTGCCTTGTTCAGGAAGACGACGATGTACGGCACGCCGACCTGACGCGAGAGCAGGATGTGCTCGCGGGTCTGCGGCATCGGGCCGTCAGCAGCCGAACAGACCAGGATCGCGCCGTCCATCTGGGCAGCACCGGTGATCATGTTCTTGACGTAGTCAGCATGGCCCGGGCAATCGACGTGGGCGTAGTGACGAACGGTGGATTCGTATTCGACGTGCGCGGTCGAGATCGTGATGCCACGTGCCTTTTCTTCCGGCGCGGCGTCGATCGCGGAGTA
>NZ_NIVS01000025.1 GCF_002205165.1 Stenotrophomonas maltophilia
CGCTCGCGGATCGTCTGACGCAACGCCTCCAGATCCTTGGCGAACGCATCGATACCGCTCGCCAGCTTCTCCGTGGCCATCGGATCGGCCGCCAGATCGGCTGCAAACCGCGCCGCATCGATCGGCGTCGCCTGCACCGGCTCCGCCGCGCCGGCCACCAGCCTGCGCGGCAGTTCGCCATGATCGGCGTCCAGCTTCTCCAGCAGATCCGGCGAAATCGTCAGGCGATCACAGCCTGCCAGGGCCTCGATCTGCGCCGTCGAACGGAACGAGGCGCCCATCACCACCGTCGGCGAACCGCGGCGCTTGAACTCGGCATACACCCCGCGCACGAACACCACGCCCGGGTCGTCATCGATGTTCGCCGGCGCCTGCCCGTTGGCCACGTACCAATCCAGGATGCGGCCCACGAACGGCGAAATCAGGAACGCCCCGGCCTCGCTGCAGGCCAGCGCCTGGGTCGGATTGAAGATCAAGGTCAGGTTGCAGTCGATCCCCTCGGCCTGCAGCTGGCGCGCGGCCTCCACGCCTGCCCAGGTCGCCGCGATCTTGATCAGCACCTTGCTGCGCGGCACGCCGGCCGCTTCATACATCGCAATGAACTGGCGCGCCTTGGCCACCGTGGCGGCGGTGTCGTGCGCCTGGTCGGCGTCGACCTCGGTCGAGACCCGGCCCGGCACCAGTGCGCTGAGCGTGGTGCCGACACCCACCGTCAGGCGATCGGCGACCGCGTGCACCACCGCCTCGCGTTCGCCGCCCTGTTCGCGGCCCCAGGCCAGCGCGCTCTCGATCAGATCGGCGTACACCGGCAGGTCCAGCGCTTTCTTCACCAGGGT
>NZ_NIVS01000041.1 GCF_002205165.1 Stenotrophomonas maltophilia
CTGGACCGGGATCTG
This sequence comes from Stenotrophomonas maltophilia, assembly GCF_002205165.1. Classification (GTDB taxonomy): domain Bacteria; phylum Pseudomonadota; class Gammaproteobacteria; order Xanthomonadales; family Xanthomonadaceae; genus Stenotrophomonas; species Stenotrophomonas maltophilia_N. The sequence continues at coordinate 16 of NZ_NIVS01000041.1, forward strand.
AATGTGAAGGCGTCGGTGACGTTCAACGGCGAGGCAGTCGACAACAGCATCGTCATCGATGAACACAACGGCATCTATGTAGTCACCGAAAAGCACATGAACAAGGTGATCTGGAACGGAACGACGCTGTCCACCGATGAGAAGGACGGGGCGTGGTCGTCCCCCTACGATTCCATGCCCGGCGAGAAGGCATTGGCGATGGGCGCGATTTCCCGGGGTTCGGGCACCACCCCGACGTTGATGGGCTTCGGCAGCGACCCGGACAAACTCATCGTGATTGCCGATGCTGCTGAAACCGGCAGTAACGCGGTGGCGTTCTGGCGGGACGCGATTCCGGCAGGCTTCAAGCAGAAGCCTGGAACGCAGTCCAACCGCATCGCCGACCAGATCCGGATCGACATCAGCCAGATGACCATCGAGCCGTCCCCGAATGTGCTCGGCTACGGTGTTGCATTCCTCAACAGCACGTATCCAAAGCCGCTTCCGGCCGGCCCAGGCAATGCGTTTACCGGGGGCATCACCCGGCCGGCGCCGATGGGCATACAGAAGTTCATCTGGAACCCGGACAAGGACGCGTTCGAGAAGGCCTGGATCAACCATGAGGTCGACAACACCGACATCATGGTGCCGGTCGTCTCGGCACCCACAGGGCTGCTTTACGCAGCGCATAAGGACAAGGACAAGGGCGTTTATCAGTATGTCGGCCTGGACTGGTCGACGGGCGAGATCAAG
>NZ_NIVS01000043.1 GCF_002205165.1 Stenotrophomonas maltophilia
TTGAGGTGCCTGCGGGTCGGGGGGGGGGGGGGGGTTTCCGGGACCCGCCGCACTACGAGCCTACATGGACGTACTTGCGGCGGGTCCAGCAGACCCACCCACACCGGCCCGTGCACTGGAACGTCACTCCGTACGCTTTGGCTTTGGCTTTGGCTTTGGCTTTGGCTTTGGCTTTGGCTTTAGCTTTGGCTTTAGCTTTGGCTTCGGCATTGGCGTTGGGTCCCTTGAGCGCCAGCTGCCAGCCACCAGCCCACGCCAAATCAGCACCGCAAGCCAGATTCAGCCCACACCCCCACCACCCGGATAAACTGTCGGCTCACTGACACCGCCGGTTGCACCATGTCCGAGATCCTCAGCCGCACCCATGCCGTTGCCCTGGACGCCGCCGATCCGCTGCGCGCCCTGCGCAACGAATTCGTCTTCCCCCAGCACAACCACCGCGACCAGACCTACTTCGTCGGCAACTCGCTGGGTCTGCAGCCGCGCGGCGCACGCGCCGCCGTGCAGGAAGTCATGGACAAATGGGCCTCGCTCGCCGTCGAAGGCCACTTCACCGGCGACACCCAGTGGCTGCACTACCACCGCCTGGTGAGCGAACAGCTCGCCCGCGTCGTCGGCGCCCTGCCCAGCGAAGTCGTAGCGATGAACACCCTCAGCGTCAACCTGCACCTGATGATGGTCAGCTTCTACCGGCCCACCGCCGAGCGCCCCGTCATCCTGATGGAGGCCGGCGCCTTCCCCACCGACCGGCACGCGGTGGAGTCGCAGCTCCGCTTCCATGGCTTCAACCCCGATACCGATCTGGTTGAAGTGCAGCCCGATGAGCCCAACGGCACCATTTCGCTGCAGGCCATCGAACGCGCCATCACCGAGCATGGCCCGCGCCTGGCGCTGGTGCTGTGGCCCGGCGTGCAGTACCGCAGCGGCCAGGTGTTCGATCTGGAGGCCATCACCCGCATGGCGCGCCTGCAGGGCGCCCGGGTCGGTTTCGATCTGGCCCACTCGGTCGGCAACGTGCCGCTGCAGCTGCACGACATCGCACCGGATTTCGCCGTGTGGTGCCATTACAAGTACCTCAACGCGGGCCCGGGCGCCGTCGCCGGCTGCTTCGTGCACGAGCGCCACCACCGCGACGCCACCCTGCCGCGGTTCGCCGGCTGGTGGGGCCATGAAGAAGCCACGCGCTTCAAGATGGCGCCACAGTTCGTGCCTGCGGTCGGTGCCGAAGGCTGGCAGCTCAGTAACCCGCCGGTTCTCGGCCTGGCGCCACTGCGCGCTGCGCTGGACGTGGTGGACAAGGCCGGTGGCATCGACGCGCTGCGCACCAAGTCGCTGCGCCTGACCGGCCTGCTCGATGCCCTCGTGCGTGCCCGCCTGTCCGGCGTGCTCGAGGTGCTGACCCCGTCCGAACCCGAGCGCCGCGGCTGCCAACTCTCGCTGCGCGTGGCCGGTGGCCGTGAGCGCGGCCGCAGCCTGTTCGAGTACCTGCAGACCGTGGGGGTGCTGGGCGACTGGCGCGAGCCCGACGTGATCCGCATCTCGCCGACACCGCTCTACAACCGCTACCTCGACCTGCACCACTTCGTCGAGGAAGTGGAAGCTTGGGCCGGTCTTTAATCCGGCCCTCCCCGCCCCCACGGATATCGTCTTGATCGCTACCCCCTCCCGCTCGCTGAGCATCATCGGCGCAGGTCTGGCCGGTTCGCTGCTCGCCATCCTGCTATCCCGCCAGGGCTGGCAGATCACCTTGTATGAGCGCCGCGGCGATCCGCGCGTAAGCGATTACGAGTCCGGCCGTTCGATCAATCTGGCGCTCGCCGAGCGTGGTCGGCACGCGCTGCGCCAGGCCGGTGTCGAAGACGCAGTCATGGCCAAGGCGGTGATGATGCGCGGGCGCATGATCCATCCGCGCGAGGGCGAGCCGCAGCTGCAGCGCTACGGGCGCGATGACAGCGAAGTGATCTGGTCGATCCACCGCAAGGACCTCAACACCACGCTGCTGCAGCTGGCCGAAGATGCGGGCGCCACCGTGCATTTCCACCGCCGCCTGCATACCGTGGATTTCGATGCCGGCTACGCGCGCTTCATCGATGACCGCGACGACCAGCCGCACGACATCCGCTTCGATACCCTGATCGGTGCCGACGGTGCCGGCTCGGCACTGCGCGCGGCGATGAACCGCAAGCAGCCACTGGACGAGCGCATCGACTTCCTGGACCACTCCTACAAGGAGCTGGAGATCCCGCCGACCGACGATGGCGGGTTCCGGATCGAGGCCAATGCGCTGCACATCTGGCCACGCGGGCACTATATGTGCATCGCGCTGCCGAATGACGAAGGCACGTTCACGGTTACGCTGTTCCTGCCCAACGAGGGTGACCCGAGCTTTGCGACGACCAACAGCGGGGCCGAGGCCGAAGCGCTGTTCGCGCGCGACTTCCCCGATGCACTGGCGCTGATCCCGAACCTGCGCCGTGATTGGGAACAGCATCCGCCCGGCCTGCTCGGCACGCTGCATCTCAAGCATTGGCACATGAAGGGCCGCGCGGTGCTGATCGGCGATGCCGCGCACGCGATGGTCCCGTTCCACGGCCAAGGCATGAACTGCGCCTTCGAAGACTGCATCGCGCTGGCCGCGCACCTGCTGGAGCAGGACTCGCTGGCCGAGGCCTTCGCCGCCTTCGAAACGGACCGCAAACCGAATGCCGAAGCGATCCAGCAGATGGCGCTGGAGAACTACCTGGAGATGCGCGACCGCGTGGCCGATCCACAGTTCCTGCTGCAGCGCGAACTGGAACAGGCGCTGCAGGCGCGCTGGCCGACCCGCTTCGTGCCGCATTACACGATGGTCACCTTCCTGCGTACGCCGTATGCCGTTGCGCTGGCGCGCACCGACCTGCAGCGGCGCATGCTCGAAGACGCCACCGCCGGGCACGACAACCTGGCGCAAATCGACTGGGCCGCATTGGAGCGGCTGATCCACGAACACCTGCCCATCCTGGAGGGCGCGCACTGATGGCCGACAGCTTCCTGTTCTATGACCTGGAAACCTTCGGTCAGGACCCGCGCCGCACGCGCATCGCGCAGTTCGCCGGTATCCGTACCGATGCCGATCTGAACATCATCGATGAGCCGGTGAGCTTCTACGTCAAGCCAGCCGATGATCTGCTGCCCTCGCCGATCGCCACCCTGATCACCGGCATCACCCCGCAGCACGCGCTCAACGCCGGGGTCACCGAAGCCGAAGCGTTCGCGCGGATCAACGATCTGATGGCGCAGCCGGGCACCTGCTCGCTGGGTTACAACACGCTGCGCTTCGATGATGAGTTCGTCCGCCACGGGCTGTTCCGCAACTTCTACGATCCCTACGAACGCGAGTGGCGCAACGGCAACTCGCGCTGGGACCTGCTGGACATGATGCGGCTGCTGCATGCGCTGCGCCCGGACGGCATCGTCTGGCCGCAGCGCGAAGACGGCGCCACCTCGTTCAAGCTGGAGCATCTGGCCGCGGCCAACAACGTGCGTCAGGGCGATGCGCACGAGGCGTTGTCGGATGTGCATGCGACGATCGGCCTGGCCAGACTGTTCAAGCAGGCGCAGCCACGGCTGTGGGACTACGCGCTGAAGCTGCGCGACAAACGCTTTGTCGGCAGCCTGCTGGATGTGGACGCGATGCAGCCGGTGCTGCACATCTCGATGCGCTACCCGGCCCAGCGCATGTGCGCCGCACCGGTGCTGCCACTGGCCCGCCATCCCTTCATCAACAACCGCATCATCGCGCTCGATCTGGAGGGCGATATCGAGCCGCTGCTGGACCTGCCGCCGGAGACCATCGCCGCGCGCCTGTATACCCGCGCCGCCGACATGGCCGAGGGCGAGCAGCGCGTGCCGCTCAAGGAAGTCCACCTCAACAAGGTGCCGGCGCTGGTCGCGTGGAACCATCTACGCCCGGCCGACCACGCACGCCTGGGGATCGACCCGGCCGTGATCGAGGCCAAGGCCGAGCGCCTGCGCCAGATCGGCCCGGCCCTGGCCGAGAAGGTCCGCCAGGTGTATTCGGGCGAGCGCACCCTGGCGCCGAGCGATGTCGATGCGTCGCTGTACGACGGCTTTCTGGCCGACGGCGACAAATCCCTGATGGCCCGCATCCGCACCAGCCCACCGGGCGAACTGGCCAGCTTCGCCGAGCGACTGCGCGACCCGCGCATGCCCGAACTGCTGTTCCGGTATCGCGCCCGGAATCACCTGGACAGCCTGGACACCACCGAGCGCTCACGCTGGAACGATTATCGTCGCCAGCGCCTGCTCGGCGATGCGTCGCTGGGCGAACAGACCCTGCCGCAGTTCACCGCCCAGCTGGATGCACTGGCCGCAGAGCATGCCGACGATGCCGGCAAGCTCGCCCTGCTGCAGCAACTGCGCGACTGGGGCACCCACCTGCAGAGCAGCCTATGAGCACCTATTTCAGCCCGGCGACTTTCACGTTCCTGCGTGGCCTGGCCCGCAACAACGACAAGACCTGGTTCAACGAGCACAAGCCGAAGTACGAAGCGCACGTCCGCCAGCCGTTCCTGCGCCTGATCACCGATCTGCAGCCGGACCTGGCCGCGGTCAGCGAACATTTCCGCGCCGACCCACGCACCGTGGGTGGCTCGCTGTTCCGCATCTACCGCGATGCGCGCTTCTCCAACGACAAATCGCCGTACAAGAGCTGGCAGGGCGCGCGCCTGTTCCATGAGCGCCGCAAGCAGGTGCCGGCCCCGTCGTTCTACATCCATCTGCAGCCGGGCGGGAGCTTCGTCGGCGCGGGGTTGTGGCATCCCGAGCCGGCCACACAGCGCAAGGTGCGGCACTTCATCGTCGACAACCCCGGCAGCTGGAAGGCCGCCGCGCATTCGCCGGTGCTCCGCAGGAAGTTCGATTTCGAGGAAAGCGAAAAGCTGGTGCGCGCCCCGCGCGGGTTCGAGCCGGATTTCGAGTTCATCGACGATCTCAAGCACCGCAACTGGGTGTTCTGGCGCTCGCTGGACGACGCCACGATGACCGGCCCGCGGCTGCGCCAGACCATCGCGGCCGATCTGGTCACGCTGGCGCCGTTCGTGGATTACCTGTGTGCGGCGCTGGACCTGGAGTTCTGAGTTTCACGTGCATTGACACCGGCTGCGGCAAGCTGGGCACCATGACGACAAGGCAGACCCGATGAAGAAGCTGCTCTGGTTGCTGGTTGCCCTGCTGCTGGTCCTGGCCGGCGTTGTGTTCAGCGGCCCCTATGTGACCGTCCATGGCCTCAGCCGTGCGATCGAACAGCGCGATACCGCCAAGCTGGACCGCTATGTCGATTTCCCGATGCTGCGTGCCAACCTGCGCGCCCAGCTCAGCGACTACGTGGTCCGTCGGGCCGGCCCGGACATGCAGTCCAGCCTGTTCGGCGCGTTGCTGCTTTCGGCCGGTGACCGCCTCAGTGCGACCGCCGTGGATGCGCTGGTGACCCCGAGCGGCATCGGCGCGCTGCTGGAGGGCCATACCCTGTGGAAGCGCGCCAGTAACGACCTGGACAGCCCCAGCAACGACGCCTACGCCGGGCCACGGCCGGCGCGGCCGCTGAAAGGTGCCACCCATCATTTCGAGTCGCTGTCGCGTTTTACCGCCACCACCTACACGCCGCAGGGTGCACCAGTGGTATTCATCCTGCAGCGCTCGGGCCTGCGCTGGCGGCTGGTCGACATCCGGCTGCCGCTCGATCCGGCCACCACCGCGCCGTCGGTCCTGCCGATCCGGTAGGTACCCACCGCTGGTGGGTACATGGGCGCCACCGTTGGCGGATACCTGGGCCCCACGTGCATCCGGGCGGTGCATCAACCGTCGTTGGCGACCCCATGCGGCACATGCCCAGCCGCGACGCTCTGATGCTGCAGCGCGCTGTCGATGTTGTGCTGGGAATCGTCGAAGAAGATGTCCGCGCCGAACGCCTCCAGGAACGGACCCTTGTGGCGGCCGCCGAGGAACAGCGCTTCGTCCAGACGCACGCCCCACTCGCGCAGCGTGCGGATCACCCGCTCGTGCGCCGGCGCCGAACGCGCCGTCACCAGGGCGGTACGGATCGGCGCATCCTCGCCCGACGGGAACACGGCCTGCAGCGTGTGCAGGGCCGAGAGGAAATTGCGGAACGGGCCACCGCTGAGCGGCTCGCGGGCGTTCTCGCGCTCATGGCGGCCGAACGCTTCCACGCCCTGCTCGCGCGAGATGCGCTCGCTTTCATCGCCGAAGATCACCGCATCGCCATCGAAGGCGATGCGCAGCTGGCCCAGCGGACGGCCCAGATCGACCTGCTCGGCCGCGGCGATCGTTTCGCCCGGCGGCTTGGGCAGGATGGTGGCCGCAGCGATCCCGTGCAGGAGCGCACGGCGCACCGATTCCGGGTTGGCCGACAGGAACAGATCGGTGCCGAACGGCTTCACATACGGCCAGGTCGGCTCGCCCGCGGTGAAGGTCGCGCGGATGATGCCCAGGTCGTAGTGCTGGATCGAATTGAAGATGCGCAGGCCGGTATCGGCCGAGTTGCGCGAGAGCAGGATCACTTCCACCCGCGGCTGTTCCGGTGACTGGCCCTGGTTGAGCGCGAGCAGCTTGCGCACCACCGGGAAGGCCACGCCGGGGCGCAGTACGTCATCCTCGTGCTTGCGCTGGTACTCGGCGTAGGCATCCACGCCTTCGGCCTCGAACAGGGCGTGACCCTCTTCCAGATCGAACAGGGCCCGCGAGGTCACGGCAACGGTCAGCAAACGGGGGGTGTTGTCGCCCATGGCAATCAGCAATCCAATGCGGCCGCAGCGGCCGGCCAGCCATTCTCCCACAGAGCATGGCCGCCACGGCCGTGTGCCCTCAGAACATGAACTGCTCGCTCAGGATCCGGTCTTCCAGATTGTGTTCCGGATCGAACAGCATGGTGACGCGGCGCTCGCGCGATTCACGGATGGTGACTTCCACGACATCGCGGGTTTCGTGCGAATCGGCGGTGACGCTGACCGGGCGCTTGTACGGATCCAGCACGCGGAACCGCACTTCGGTATCGGCCTTGAGGATCGCGCCCCGCCAGCGGCGCGGACGATAAGGCGCCAACGGCGTCAGTGCGATGGTGTGCGAGCCCAGCGGCAGGATCGGGCCGTGCGCGGAGTAGTTGTAGGCGGTGCTGCCGGCCGGGGTGGCCACCAGCACGCCGTCACCGATCAGCTCGGCCACGCGCTCCTGCCCATTGAGGTCGATGCCGATGTGCGCGGCCTGCCGGGTCTGGCGCAGCAGCGATACATCGTTGTAGGCCAGCGAACCGGTGGTGGTGCCGGACTCGGTCAGTGCCAGCATCTCCAGCGGCCGCAGGTTGGCCGGCTCGGCGGCTGCCAGGCGCGCCGGCAGATCGTCATCACGGAACTGGTTCATCAGGAAGCCGACCGTGCCCAGCTTCATGCCGAACACGGGCCGATCCAGCGCGCCATAGCGATGCAGGGTCTGCAGCAGGAAGCCATCACCGCCCAACGGGCACAGCACCTCGGCCTGCTCGGGCGCGTAGTCGCCGTAGCGGGCCCGCATCTGTGCCAGGGCGAGCTGCGCCGCTTCGGTGGAGCTGGCCATGAAGGCGATACGGGGGGTGTCGCTCATCGGTGAATCCGGGTGGGGTATGCCGGCAAGAGCATAACCGTTCGTGCCGGTCGCAGGCCCGCACGAACCGAAACGAAAACGGCCCCGCCGAAGCAGAGCCGTGTGTTTCATGCAATGCAGTTACCAGACCCCGCCCATCCCTCTGGAGCAGAGCCCCCCCTGAGTCAGGGGGGCGCGCCGAAGGCGCGGGGGCCCGGACGCATGGTTTGCATGGTCCCCACGGTTTGCAGAGCAACCCGTGGGGCGTCAGCGCGAATGCGCTCACGCACCATGCTTACGCACCATGCGAAGCCAGCTGGCCCAGGCGCTGGACCGCGACCGAAACGGTCGGGTAGTCCAGGGTCTTCTGCTCGGCCAGCTCGGCCAGCATCGCCAGGGTGAAGCGCAGGCTGCTGTCATCGCGGCCCATCCAGGCGGCGACCTTGGCTTCGGCGCTGCTGCCCTTCATCGACAGGACCTGGGCTGCCAGGTTGCGATGGTGGGCGGCCAGCTCGTCGCGCAGCACGCCACGGGCCACGGCGTGCCAGCGGCCGTTGACCTCCAGCGCGTCGATCTGCTCGAACAGCCACGGCAGCTGCAGGGCGTCGCCCAGGCGGAAGTGGACCTTGGAGACGTCCACCGGCTTGAGCTTCCGGGTCCGGGCCAGTTCGATGATGTCGAACGCCGGCTCCAGGAACTGCAGTTCCGAGAGCTGCTGCGACAACGCCGGCGGCAGGCCCTTGTCCTTCCACTCCTGCACGCTCGCCTCGTAGGCCGGGCGCTGCGAATCCGGCAGCACGCCCGAGGCGTCGCGGATGTCGTTGAACGCGGCCTGGTAGCGGTTGACGGCTTCGGTGATGCCCGGCATGGCGCCCGGGCGCGACAGCAGCCAGCGCACGAACGAACGCTGCAGCTTCCAGATCACTTCCAGCGCGTCGATCTGCACCGACTCCGGCAGGGTGCCGTCGAGGGCGTCGATCTGTGCCCACAGGGCGCGTGCGTCCAGCGTTTCACGGCTGATCGTGTACGCCTTGGCAACCTCGGCCACGGTGCGGCCGGTGTCTTCCTGCATGCGCATCAGGAAGGTGGCGCCCATGCGGTTTATGGTCTGGTTGGTCACGGCCGTGGCGATGATTTCGCGCTTCAGGCGGTGACGCTCCATCGCATCGGCGTACTTCTTCTGCAGCGGCGTGGGGAAGTAGCGCTGCAGTTCCTTGGACAGGTACGGATCTTCGGGAATGTCCGATTCGAGCAGCTGCTGGAAGGCCACCAGCTTGGAGTAGGACAACAGCACCGACAGTTCCGGACGGGTCAGACCCTGGCCACGCGCCTTGCGTGCGGACAGTTCCGCATCCGAGGGCAGGTACTCGATCTGGCGATCCAGCAGGCCCTGCTGTTCCAGCGTGCGGATGAAGTGCTGCTTGGAACCCAGGCGCTTGACCGCCATGCGTTCCATCAGGCTTAGCGCCTGGTTCTGACGGTAGTTGTCCATCAGCACCAGTGCGGCCACTTCGTCGGTCATCGAGGCCAGCAGCTTGTTGCGCTGTTCGACGGTCAACTTCTTGGCCCGCACTACATCGTTGAGCAGGATCTTGATGTTGACTTCGTGATCGGAGGTGTCCACACCGGCCGAGTTGTCGATGAAATCGGTGTTGAGCAGCACGCCGGCCTGGGCGGCTTCGATACGGCCCAGCTGGGTCATGCCCAGATTGCCGCCCTCGCCCACCACCTTGCAGCGCAGCTCGCCGCCATTGACGCGCAGCGCGTTGTTGGCACGGTCGCCGACATCGCTGTGCTGCTCGCTGGCCGCCTTGACGTAGGTGCCGATGCCGCCGTTCCACAGCAGATCGACCGGCGCCTTCAGGATCGCGCTCATCAGATCGTTCGGGGCCATCGACTTGATGCCCTCGTCCAACCCGAGCACGTCACGGACCTGCGGGGTGATCTCGATCGACTTCAGCGTACGCGGGTACACGCCGCCGCCCTTGCTGATCAGCTTGGCATCGTAATCGGCCCAGCTGGAGCGCGGCACGGTGAACAGACGCTCGCGCTCGACGAAGGTCGTGGCCGCATCCGGGTTCGGGTCCAGGAAGATGTGGCGGTGATCGAACGCGGCGACCAGGCGGATGTGGCGCGACAGCAGCATGCCGTTGCCGAACACGTCGCCGGACATGTCGCCCACGCCGACCGCGGTGAAGTCCTGGCTCTGGCTGTCACGGCCCAGCGCACGGAAGTGGCGCTTGACCGACTCCCACGCACCGCGTGCGGTGATGCCCATGCCCTTGTGGTCGTAACCGACCGAGCCACCGGAGGCGAACGCATCGCCCATCCAGAAGCCGTGCGCCACGGCCAGGCCGTTGGCGATGTCGGAGAAGGTCGCGGTGCCCTTGTCGGCCGCCACCACCAGGTACGGGTCGTCCATGTCGTGGCGGACCACGTCCACCGGCGGCACGATCTTGTTGTTGACGATGTTGTCGGTGATGTCCAGCAGGCCCTGGATGAACAGCTTGTAGCAGGCCACGCCGTTGGCGAACAGCGCATCACGGTCACCATTGACCGGCGGCATCTTGGCGAAGAAGCCGCCCTTCGCGCCGACCGGCACGATCACGGTGTTCTTGACCATCTGTGCCTTGACCAGGCCCAGCACCTCGGTACGGAAGTCTTCGCGACGGTCCGACCAGCGCAGGCCACCACGGGCCACGGCACCGAAACGCAGGTGGGTACCTTCCACGCGCGGGCCGTACACGAAGATTTCGCGGTACGGGCGCGGCTTGGGCAGGTCCGGCACCAGGGCCGAATCGAACTTGAAGCTGATGACGTGGCCCGGGCGGCCCTCGGCATCGGTCTGGTAGTAGCTGGTGCGCAGGGTCGCATCGATCACGCCCATGAAGCTGCGCAGGATGCGGTCTTCATCCAGGCTGGAGACGCGGTCCATCAGCTTCAGCAGCGCATCGCGCGCGGCGTCCATCTGCACGGTACGGTCGCCCTTGCGTGCATCGACCACGGTCTTGAGCACTTTCAGGGTGGCTTCGTCACCGCCGGCGAGCACGTTCAGGTGTGCGCGCAGCTGTGCCTGGCCCTCGGCGATGGCGTCCTTGCTCTCGTTGCCGGTGGCCGGATCGAAGCGGGCTTCGAACAGTTCCACCAGCAGGCGGGCCAGCAGTGGGTAACGGGTGAAGGTGCCTTCCACATAGGCCTGCGAGAACGGCACGCCGGTCTGCAGCAGGTACTTGCAATAGCCACGCAGCATCGCCACCTGGCGCCAATGCAGGCCAGCGGCGAGCACAAGGCGGTTGAAGCCGTCGTTCTCGGCATCGCCGTGCCACACGCGGGCGAAGGTTTCGCCGAAGGCTTCATCGACGCTCGGCGCATCGATCGCACCGGCCACCGATTCCACTTCGAAGTCCTGCACGTAGACCGGCGCGTTGTCGACCGTCAAACGGTACGGACGCTCGGCGATCACGCGCAGACCCATGTTTTCCATCATCGGCAGCGCGTCGGACAGCGGGATGTCATCCAGCTGGCGATACAGCTTCAGGCGCAGGCCATCGCCGCCTTCGCGCTGCACGGCCTGCAGGCTCAGGCGCAGATCGTCCGGGCCGGTCAGCGCATCAAGCTGGCTGACGTCGTTGGCGGCGATCTCGGTGCTGGAGTCTTCGATGTAACCGGCCGGCAGCGCCTTGCCGATACGCGCGGCGATGCGCAGGCCTTCGCTTTCACCATGACGGGCGACCAGCGCTTCGCGCAGATCGTCCTGCCAGTTGCGCAGCACCTGGGCCAGCTTCTGCTCCAGTTCGCTGGTATCCACTTCCAGGGTCTGGCCGGCCTTCGGGCGGACGATCAGATGCACCTGGGCCAGCGGCGATTCGCCGAGCACGACCGAGCTGTCCACGTACTCGCCCTGCAGGGCGTCCTTGAGCATGGCTTCGATGCGCAGGCGCACATCGGTGTTGAAACGTTCGCGCGGCAGGTACACCAGCGCGGAAATGAAACGGCTGTACTTGTCACGACGCAGGAACAGGCGGCTGCGCACGCGTTCCTGCAGGCCCAGCACGCCCATGGCGGTGCGGAACAGTTCGTCCTCGCTGGACTGGAACAGCTCTTCGCGCGGCAGGGTTTCCAGAATGTGGCGCAGGGCCTTGCCGCTGTGGCTGCTCGGCGCCAGGCCGGACTGACTCATCACGTATTCGTGGCGCTGGCGCACCAGCGGGATTTCCCACGGGCGGCGGTTGTAGGCGCTGGAGGTGAACAGGCCCAGGAAGCGCTGTTCGCCGATGATCTTGCCCTTGGCGTCGAATTCCAGAACGCCGATGTAATCCATGTAACCGGAGCGATGCACGCGCGAACGGGCATTGGTCTTGGTCAGGATCAGCGCGTCCTTCAAGCCGGTGGTGGCATTGAGGCCCTGCGCGGCGAGGGTCTTGACCGGACGTGCGGCGGACTTGTCCTGCCCGCGCATCAGGCCCAGGCCGGTATCGTTCAACGGCGCCAGCACGTCTTCCTTGCCCTGCTTCTCGACGCGGTATTCGCGGTAGCCGAAGAAGGTGAAGTGGTTGTCGGCAGCCCAGCGCAGGAATTCCTGCGCTTCGGCGCGCGAGGCGGCATCGACGGGCAGCTGGCGGCTGCCGAGGTCGTCGGCCAGGCTCTGCGCCTTGGCACGCATGGCGTCCCAATCGCGGACGATGGCACGCACCTCGTCCAGGGCCTTGATGATCGCCTTCTCGACGTCGGCCATGGCTTCGGTCGGCTGACGGTCGATCTCCAGCAGCATCACCGATTCGGCGGTGCCGTCACTGACCGCGGTGAGCTTGCCGGCCTTGTCACGCGCGAAGCGGATCACCGGGTGACCCAGCACGTGCACGCCGATGCCATGTTCGGCCAGCGACATCGTCACGGTGTCGACCAGGAACGGCATATCGTCGTTGACGATCTGCAGCACCGTGTGCGGCGACTCCCACCCGTTGCTCTTGAGCGTCGGGTTGAACACGCGGACGTTGGCCTTGCCGGACTTGCGCACACGCGCAAACTCCAGCGTGTCCGCTGCCAGTGCGGCCCACTCTTCGGCGCTGTGGTGCGGGAACTCGTCCGCCTCCATGCGCTTGTAGAAGTCGGCGGCAAAAGCCACTGCCTCGGCCTGCCCGGCCGACGGGTAGCGCTTGCGCAAGGCCGTGTACACCGGCTCCAGCGAGAAGCCCACTGGCGAAACAGTCTGCGTATCGGCTGGTTTGGATTTATTTTTCACGGTCTTGGCTGCTGGTTTTTGCGGTTTCATGGCAGAGCGGTGCGTGTTGCTCAGTTGGGAAAATGAAATTGTAGGCCTACCGCACAGAAATACCTTGCTGCAGGACGGAATAAGGTGATTCGGGTTGGGTCCCGTTTACATCGGCGATGTCAATTCGGCGAAGTACGGATCAACGCATCGGTGCTTCATCCGTCGCAGCATCGGCCGCTTCCGTTGCAACTTGACGTTGGTCATCAAACGGCACGGAAAGACAAGGCTTCTACAATTCTGAACTGGACGGTATAGTCCACCGCGTGACTCCCCCACCCCCCGCCGCCGGCACCATGGACGCGCGCGATCATCGCGTGTTCGATGCCGTGCGCGAACTGCTGGCCAGCCAGGGCATGCAATTGAGCATGGACGCGGTGGCCCAGCACGCTGGGTGCTCCAAGCAGACGCTCTACAGCCGCTATGGCAGCAAGCAGGAACTGCTGCGCCGGGTGATGCAGCGGCATGTCTGCCGCGCCACCGCCGGGCTGCGCTCACTGGACGGTGATGACCTGCGTGGCAGTCTGCTGCAGTTCGCCAACGACTACCTGGATCATTTCAATCAACCCCATGTGGTCCAGGCCCGAAGGCTGATCGCAACAGAGTCCAGCCAGTTCCCCCAGGAAGCCCGTACCCTCTACCAGGACGGCGCCGGGGCGCTGGCACTTCACGTTTCTGAATGGCTTGCAACACGCTCCGCCCGAGGCCAATTGAGGCATGACGACCCGCACTTCATGGCTGAGCTGCTATTGAGCATGATCGCCGGCTTGGATTTCGAGAAACAGCGCTTCCATATCCCCCATCGCGCTGACGCCGCCGTGCGCCGCCGCTGGGCAGAATTCTCCGTCGACAGCTTCCTGCGCGCGTTCGCTGCGCCCGAAGCCGCCACGGCTTCGCATTCAAACCAACACCGGAGCTTCTCCTGATGATCGCCCCACTCCGCACCTTTGCCCTGACGTGCGCAGTCGCCCTCGCGTTGACCGCCTGCAAGAAGGAAGAGCAGCAGGCCCCGCCGCCTCCGGAAGTGGGCGTGATCGAGGCCAAGCCGCAGACGCTGCCGCTGCAGCGTGAGCTGGTCGGCCGCCTGTCGCCGTTCCGCAGTGCCGACGTCCGCGCCCGCGTGCCGGGTGTGCTGCTCAAGCGTGTCTATCAGGAAGGCTCGGATGTGAAGGAAGGCCAGGTGCTGTTCCTGATCGACCCGGCCCCCCTGCGTGCCGCGCTCAACGCCGCACAGGCCGAGCTGGCCTCGGCCCAGGCCACCGCCGCCAATGCCAAGGCCGCCGCCAACCGGGCCCGCTCGCTGGCACCGCAGGCCTACGTGTCCAAGTCCGACCTGGACGCCGCCGAAGCCACCGAACGCACCGCCGCTGCGGCCGTGCAGCAGGCCCAGGCCTCGCTGGCCAGCGCGAGGATCAACCTCGGCTATGCCGAAGTGCGCTCGCCGATCAGCGGCCGCGCCGGCAAGCAGCAGGTCACCGAAGGCGCCCTGGTCGGCCAGGGCGATGTGACCCTGCTGACCACCGTGGACCAGCTCGACCCGCTGTATGTGAACTTCTCGATGAGCGTGGACGAGCTGACCCAGATGCGCGCGGCCCAGGCCAAGGGCGCAGTGGCCCTGAGCGGGGACGGCAAGTCCACCGTGCAGGTGAAGCTGGCCGATGGCACGGTTTACGACCAGCCGGGCACGCTGGACTTCTCCTCGACCACGGTTGATCCGGCCACCGGCGCGGTCTCGCTGCGCGCGGTGCTGCCGAACCCGCAGCAGATCCTGCTGCCGGGCGCCTTCGTCAGCTTCCAGGCGACCCTGGGTGAGCGCAACAACGCCTACCTGGTCCCGCTGCAGGCGCTGCAGCGCGACACCACCGGCGGTTACGTGCTGGTGGTCGGCAAGGACGGCAAGGTCATCCGCAAGAACGTGAAGAGCGAAGGCCAGCAGGGCAGCAACTGGCTGGTCAGCGGCGGTCTGGATGCCGGCGATCAGGTGATCGTGGCCGGTGTGCAGAAGGTCAAGGAAGGCGAACCGGCCAAGGCCGCACCGTGGAACCCGGCTGCCGGCAACGGCAACGGCCAGGCCCCGGCGGGCGCGGCTCCGGCAGGCGCCGCTCCGGCCGCTGCCGCCAAGCCCGATGCTGCGGCCGCCCCGGCCGACCCCGCCGCCACGAAGTCCGACGCCGCTCCGGCTGCCGAACCGAACAAGCAATAACGGGAATCCTCCGTCATGCCTAAATTTTTCATTGAACACCCGGTATTCGCCTGGGTGGTCGCGATCCTGATCTCGCTTGCGGGCGTGATTTCGATCCTGGGTCTGGGCGTGGAGTCCTACCCGAGCATCGCACCGCCCCAGGTGACGGTGAGCGCTACCTACCCCGGCGCCAGCGCCGACACCGCCGAAAAGTCGGTCACCCAGGTGATCGAGCAGCAGCTGACCGGTATCGATCACCTGCTGTACTTCAGCTCCTCTTCGGCCTCCAACGGCCGCGTCACCATCACCCTGACCTTCGAAACCGGCACCGATGCCGATATCGCCCAGGTCCAGGTGCAGAACAAGGTCTCGCTGGCGACCCCTCGCCTGCCGACCGAAGTGACCCAGCAGGGCGTGGTGGTGGCCAAGGCCAACGCCGGCTTCCTGATGGTGGTGGCCCTGCAGTCCGACAGCGCTTCGATCGACCGCGACGCGCTGAACGACATCGTCGGCTCGCGCGTGCTCGACCAGATCTCGCGTATCCCCGGCGTGGGCAGCACCCAGCAGTTCGGTTCCGAGTACGCCATGAACATCTGGCTCAACCCGGAAAAGATGCAGGGCTATGGCCTGTCGGCCACCCAGGTGCTGGCCGCGATCAAGGACCAGAACGTGCAGTTCGCCGCCGGTTCGCTGGGCTCGGATCCCTCGCCGGAAGGGCATTACTTCACCGCGACGGTCTCGGCCGAAGGCCGCTTCAGCTCGCCGGAAGAGTTCGAGAACATCATCCTGCGCGCCAATAGCGACGGCTCGCGCGTGCTGCTCAAGGACATCGCCCGGATCGCCTTCGGTGCGAACAACTACGGCTTTGATACCCAGTACAACGGCAAGCCGACCGGTGCCTTCGCGATCCAGCTGCTGCCGGGCGCCAACGCACTGAACGTGGCCAATGCGGTCACCGCCAAGATGGACGAACTGTCCCCGAGCTTCCCGGCCGGTGTCAGCTGGTTCTCGCCGTACGACAGCACCACCTTCGTGAAGATCTCGATCGAGGAAGTGGTCAAGACCCTGATCGAAGCGGTCGTGCTGGTCTTCCTGGTGATGCTGATCTTCCTGCAGAACTTCCGTGCCACGCTGATCCCGACCCTGGTCATCCCGGTCGCGCTGCTGGGCACGTTCCTGGGCATGAGCATCATCGGCTTCACCATCAACCAGCTGACGCTGTTTGCGATGGTGCTGGCGATCGGCATCGTGGTCGATGACGCGATCGTGGTCATCGAGAACGTCGAACGCATCATGACCGAGGAGAAGCTGCCGCCCAAGGCCGCTACCCAGAAGGCCATGACCCAGATCACCGGCGCGGTGGTCGCCATCACCGTCGTGCTGGCCGCGGTGTTCATTCCGTCGGCCCTGCAGGGCGGCGCCGCCGGTGAGATCTACAAGCAGTTCGCGCTGACGATCGCCATCGCGATGGCCTTCTCGGCGTTCCTGGCACTGGGCTTCACCCCGGCGCTGTGCGCGACGTTCCTCAAGCCGACGCACAACGACAACCCGAACATCGTCTACCGCACCTTCAACAAGTACTACGACAAGGTCAGCAACACCTACGTGGGCCACATCACCTCGGCGGTGAAGCATGCCCCGCGCTGGATGATCCTGTTCGTGGTGCTGACCGTTCTGTGCGGCTTCCTGTTCACGCGCATGCCGGGCAGCTTCCTGCCCGAAGAAGACCAGGGCTATGCGCTGGCGATCGTGCAGCTGCCGCCGGGCTCGACCAAGTCGCAGACCAACCACGCCTTCGCCCAGATGCGCGGCATCCTGGAAAAGCAGGATGGCTTCGAAGGCATGCTGCAGGTGGCCGGATTCAGCTTCGTCGGCTCGGGTGAAAACGTGGGCATGGGCTTCATCCGCCTCAAGCCCTGGGCGGACCGCGATATCACGGTGCCCGAGTTCATCAACAACATGAACGGTGCGTTCTTCGGCATCAAGGAAGCGCAGATCTTCGTGGTCAACCTGCCGACCGTGCAGGGCCTGGGCCAGTTCGGCGGCTTCGACATGTGGCTGCAGGACCGTGGCGGCGTGGGCTATGACCAGTTGACGCAGGCCCGCAACATCCTGCTCGGCAAGGCGGCGCAGGAAAGCGACCTGCTGACCGGCGTGCGCCCGAACGGCTTGGAAAACGCCCCGCAGCTGCAGTTGCACGTGGACCGTGTGCAGGCGCAGACCATGGGCCTGTCGGTGTCGGACGTGTACAGCACCATCCAGCTGATGCTGGCCCCGGTGTACGTCAACGACTTCTTCTATGAAGGCCGCATCAAGCGCGTGACCCTGCAGGCCGATGGCCCGTACCGCACCGGTGCGGAGTCGTTGAACAGCTTCTACACGCCCAGCACGTTGCAGACCAATCCCGACGGCACGCAGGCGATGATTCCGCTGAGCACCGTGGTGAAGTCCGAATGGGTGTCCGCACCGCCGTCGCTGAGCCGCTACAACGGCTACTCGGCGGTCAACATCGTCGGTTCGCAGGCAGCCGGGCGCAGCTCGGGCGAGGCGATGCAGGCGATGGAGCGGATCGTCAACGACGACCTGCCGGCCGGCTTCGGCTATGACTGGTCGGGCATGTCCTACCAGGAAATCCTGGCCGGCAACGCGGCGACGCTGCTGCTGGTGCTGTCCATCGTGGTGGTGTTCCTCTGCCTGGCCGCGTTGTATGAGAGCTGGTCGATCCCGGTGGCGGTGCTGCTGGTGGTGCCGCTGGGCGTCCTCGGCGCGCTGGCCTTCTCGCTGACACGTGGCCTGCCGAACGATCTGTACTTCAAGATCGGCCTGATCACCGTGATCGGCCTGGCCGCGAAGAACGCGATCCTGATCGTGGAGTTCGCCGTGGAACAGCGGGCCGCGGGCAAGAACCTGCGCGAGGCGACCATCGAAGCCTCCCGCCTGCGTTTCCGCCCGATCCTGATGACCTCGTTCGCCTTCATCATGGGCGTGGTGCCGATGGCCATCTCCACCGGTGCCGGCGCCAACGCACGTCACGCGATCGGTACCGGCGTGATCGGCGGGATGGTGTTCGCCACCTTCCTGGGTCTGCTGATGATCCCGGTGTTCTTCGTGGTGGTCCGCCGCATGCTGGGCGACAAGCTGGACGAACCGTCCAAGGAGTTCCTGGAACGCCAGGGCGAAGCCAATACGGCGCACCGTCCGGACCGTTGATGGACGACAGGGGCAGCCGCGGTTGCCCCGCCGCCAGGTGACCACCGTGGGCGGTCACACTGAAATGCAAAAGCCCCGGCGCGAGCCGGGGCTTTTTTGTATGCGGTGCGCGCCGGGTACTGTGGCTCACGCGAGGCATGCATATGGGGACGAAGTAGTGCCGGCCGCTGGCCGGCTGCTCCGGGCACCTGCCAGACAAGGACCGCCTGGGTGCCACCAGCGGCCGGCACTACCAAACGGCCTCAGCGCAGCAGTGCCACCGCTGCACAGGCGACCACGATCGCCAACGACGGCCACTGCATCGGCATGTAGAAGAAATGATGGCGGGCATGCTCGCCCGCCGCGCGCGGGCCGCGATTGAGCACGATGCCGAGCACGACATTGATCGCTGCGCCGATGCCGAATCCGATCAACAGCTGCGCCAGTGAAGTATTGCCCTTGGCAACAGCAGGATCCGGCCAGAGCCACATCAACAGCAGTAGGGCGGCAATGGGGGTGAGCAGGGTCAGGAACCCTGCACCTCGATAAATGACCATGGAGTGACCTGCGGAACGGGACCGCATATTCTGCACTACCCCACGTGCCGACCAAGGGTCGGCACTTACTCGGTCGGCACCTGCCCGGTTGGCGGGCGCAGCGCGACGGCCTACGCCCGCGGGCCACGACGGTGGGTCGTGGCCCCGCTACCTCAGCGCAGACCCGTCTCGTTGCGCGCGATCACCAAGCGCTGGATTTCCGAGGTGCCCTCGTAGATCTCGGTGATCTTGGCATCACGGAAGTACCGCTCCAGCGGCATTTCCTTGGAATAGCCCATGCCGCCGTGGATCTGCACCGCTTGGTGGGTGATCCACATCGCCGCTTCGGAGGCGGTCAGCTTGGCGATCGCCGCTTCATTGCTGAAACGCTTGCCCTGGCCCTTCACCCATGCCGCGCGCAGCGTCAGCAGCAGGGCTGCGTCCAGCTTGCATTTCATGTCGGCAATCTTGGCCTGGGTCATCTGGAAGGTGCCGATCGCCGCGCCGAAAGCCTTGCGGTCCTTCACGTATTCGATCGTCGCTTCATACGCAGCACGCGCGATACCGATTGCCTGCGAGGCGATACCGATACGGCCTGCGTCCAGCACGCCCATGGCGATCTTGAAGCCCTCGCCTTCCTTGCCGACCACGTCATCGGCGGCCGCCACGTAATCCTGGAACTCGATCTCGCAGGTCGCCGAGGCGCGGATGCCCAGCTTCGGCTCGGTCTTGCCGCGGTGGAAGCCGGCCTTGTCGGTGTCGATCATGAACGCGGTGATGCCACGCGCGCCCTGGTCCGGATCGGTCATCGCAAACAGCACGATGTACTTGGCAACGGGGCCGGAGGTGATCCAGCTCTTCTTGCCGTTGATCACATAGGTGCCGTCGGCCTGCTTGACCGCGCGGCAGCGCATCGCCGTGGCATCCGAGCCGGACTGCGGCTCGGTCAGCGCGAACGCACCGATGGCCTCGCCCTCGGCGATGGCACGCACGTACTTCTGCTTCTGCGCTTCGCTGCCATGGGTCAGGATGCCGTTGCAGAACAGCGAATTGTTGACCGACATGATCGTCGAATGTGCAGCGTCTCCGGCGGCGACCTCCACCATCGCCAGGACGTAGGCGATCGGGTCCATCCCCGCACCGCCGTAGGCTTCGGGCACTTCAATGCCCATCAGACCGTTCTCGCCCAGCAGGCGGATGTTCTCCAGCGGAAACTCGCCGGTGCGGTCGTGGTGTTCGGCGCTGGGCGCGATTTTCTCCTGCGCGATACGGCGCGCAACGTCCTGCAGCATCAACTGCTCTTCGGTAAAGCTGAAATCCACAACACCCTCCCGGGTACAGAGTGATAAAGGCCGCAGTGCGCGCGGCCCGGTCGGGCGATTGTACCGGGGGGCGGGGAAAGGACGCCTGACTTGACCGCACCGCCGCCAAAGGACGAAAATATCTCTATATCGCGATAGGTAGATATTTATGGATCTCGAGGACTGGTCCGTCCGGCTGAAAGTATTCGCCGACGCCACCCGGGTGCGCCTGCTGGCGCTGCTGGAACAGGAAGAACTCACTGTGGCCGAGCTGTCGGCCATCACCACGCTGGCCCAGCCGCGGGTGTCCACCCATCTGGCCCGGCTCAAGGAAGCCGGCCTGGTCCGTGACCGCCGCTCGGGCGTCTCGGCGTATTACCGCTTCGATGACGCCGCGCTGGATCCGGCGCAGCGCGCATTGTGGCATGCCCTGAGCACCGGCAGCGATGACCCGCTGCTGCGCCAGGATGCTGAACGCGTGGCCGCGGTCATGGCCAGCCGCGCTGCCGACCAGAACTGGGCAGATAGCGTTGCCGGCGACATGGAACGCCATTATTCCCCCGGCCGCACCTGGGAGGCGCTGGCGCGCACCGCGCTGCCGCTGCTGGAAACCGGCGATGTGCTCGATATCGCCTCTGGTGACGGCGTATTGGCCGAACTGGTCGCCCCGCACGCCAAACGCTATGTCTGCATCGATACCAGCGCGCGCGTGGTTGCCGCCGCCAGCGAGCGCCTGCGCCGGCTGGCCAACGTGGAAGTGCGCGAAGGCGACATGCACGCCCTGCCCTTCCCTGACCAGAGCTTCGATCTGGTGGTGCTGATGCACGCGCTGACCTATGCGGCCAAGCCGGCCCAGGCCGTCGCCGAGGGCGCGCGCGTGCTGCGCCCGGGCGGTCGCCTGCTGCTGTGCAGCCTGGCCCGCCACGAACACCGTGCGGCCGTGGACGCGTATGGCCACGTCAACCTTGGTTTCAGCGACAAGGAACTGCGCAAGTTCGTGGAGAAGGCCGGCCTGGTCGTCTCCAGCCTGGAGACGGTGACCCGCGAGAAGCGCCCGCCGCATTTCGAAGTCATTTCGCTGATTGCCAGCAAGCCCTGAGGTCTGCCCATGCCATCCCTGCCCTGGCTCCACCCCGACCGCGTGCATGCGCTGGAAACGGCGCTGGCCCAGCGCATCCTGATCATCGATGGGGCCATGGGCACGATGATCCAGCGGCATGGGCTGGAGGAGGACGATTACCGGGGCGAGCGCTTCGCCGACGGCTACGACCACCAGCACGGGCCCGGCTGCGACCATGCCGTGCCCGGCGACGCCCCACAGGGCCATGACCTCAAGGGCAACAACGACCTGTTGCTGTTGACCCGCCCGGAGGTCATCAGCGGCATCCATACCGCCTACCTGGAGGCCGGTGCCGATCTGGTCGAGACCAACACCTTCAATGCGACCTCGGTCAGCCAGGCCGACTATCACCTTGAACACCTGGTCTACGAGCTCAACAAGGCCGGTGCCGCCGTGGCGCGCGCCTGCTGCGATGCGGTCGCGGCGACCACACCGGGCAAACCGCGCTTCGTGATCGGGGTGCTCGGCCCGACCAGCCGCACCGCCTCGATCAGCCCGGACGTAAACGATCCCGGCTTCCGCAACACTAGCTTCGATGCGCTGCGCGAGACCTATCGCGAGGCCATCGATGGCCTGATCGACGGCGGCGCCGACACCCTGATGGTGGAAACCATCTTCGACACGCTCAACGCCAAGGCCGCGCTGTTCGCCATCGAGGAAGTGTTCGATGCCCGCGGCGGGCGGCTGCCGGTGATGATCTCCGGCACGATCACCGATGCCTCCGGGCGCACCCTGTCCGGGCAGACGGCCGAAGCGTTCTACGCCTCGGTCGCGCATGGCCGGCCGCTGTCGATCGGGCTGAACTGCGCGCTCGGTGCCAGCGACATGCGGCCCCATGTGGAAACCTTGTCCACAGTGGCCGAGTGCCTGGTCAGTGCGCATCCCAATGCCGGCCTGCCCAATGCGTTCGGCGAGTACGACGAAACCCCGGAAGAAATGGCCACCACGCTGCGCGAATTCGCCAGCGCCGGTCTGCTCAACCTGGTGGGCGGCTGCTGCGGCACCACCCCGGCGCATATCCGCGCGATTGCCGAGGCCGTGGCCGATCTGCCCCCACGCCGCCTGCCGGCGCCACCGCTGGAAGACGCGGCATGACCGCGTCCGCCCCACGTTCCCGTTGTCGTTGACCCTCCTCCGCCAGCCCGTGCCAGCCTGCCCATGACGTCTTCCCGCCACACCCGCCTGTCCGGTCTCGAGCCGCTGGTCATCACCCCGGACCTGCTGTTCGTCAACATCGGTGAGCGCACCAACGTTACCGGCAGCGCGCAGTTCCGCAAGCTGGTGAAGGAAGAGCGCTACGAAGAGGCGGTGGAAGTGGCGCGCCAGCAGGTCGCCAACGGCGCGCAGATCCTCGATGTGAACATGGACGAGGGCCTGATCGATTCCGAGAAGGCGATGACGCGCTATCTGAATCTGATCATGTCCGAGCCGGACATCGCCCGCATCCCGGTGATGGTCGACTCTTCCAAGTGGAGCGTGATCGAGGCTGGGCTGAAATGCCTGCAGGGCAAGAGCGTGGTCAACTCGATCTCGCTCAAGGAAGGCGAAGCGCAGTTCATCGAGCAGGCGCGCAAGGTGCTGCGCTACGGTGCGGCCGCCGTGGTCATGGCCTTCGATGAAGATGGCCAGGCCGATACCTGCGCGCGCAAGGTCGAGATCTGCACCCGCGCCTACCGGATCCTGGTCGACCAGGTCGGCTTCCCGCCGCAGGACATTATCTTCGACCCGAACATCTTCGCCGTCGCCACCGGCATCGAAGAGCACGACAACTACGCGGTCGACTTCATTGAAGCCACCCGCATCATCAAGCGCACCCTGCCGCACTGCCATGTTTCAGGCGGTGTCTCCAACGTGTCGTTCTCCTTCCGCGGCAATGAGACCGTGCGCCAGGCGATCCACTCGGTCTTCCTGTTCCACGCCATCAGCGCGGGCATGGACATGGGCATCGTCAACGCCGGCGCAATGCCGATCTACGACGATCTGGACGCCGAACTGCGCGAGCGCGTGGAGGATGTGATCCTCAACCGCCGCAGCGATGGCACCGAGCGCCTGCTGGAGATCGCCGAGCGCTACAAGGGCAAAAAAGGTGAAGTGCGCGGCGAAGACCTCGCCTGGCGCGAGAAGCCGGTCAATGACCGCCTCGCGCACGCACTGGTGCACGGCATGGACGCCTGGGTCGAACAGGACACCGAAGAAGCGCGCGCGCGTTCGACGCGCCCGCTGGATGTGATCGAAGGGCCGCTGATGGACGGCATGAACATCGTCGGCGACCTGTTCGGCGCGGGCAAGATGTTCCTGCCGCAGGTGGTCAAATCCGCACGCGTGATGAAAAAGGCGGTGGCCTACCTGCTGCCCTACATCGAGGCGGAAAAAGCACGCAGCGGCGACACCGCCAAGAGCAACGGCAAGATCATCATGGCCACGGTCAAGGGGGACGTGCACGACATCGGCAAGAACATCGTCGGCGTGGTCCTGGCCTGCAACAACTTCGACGTGGTCGACCTGGGCGTGATGGTGCCCGCGCAGAAGATCCTGGATGCCGCCCGCGCGGAGAACGCGGACATCATCGGCCTGTCCGGGCTGATCACGCCCTCGCTGGAAGAGATGAGCCACGTCGCCCGCGAGATGGAACGGCAGGGCTTCACGATGCCGCTGATGATCGGCGGTGCGACCACCTCGCGCGCGCATACCGCGTTGAAGATCGACCCGCACTACAAGGCGCCCACGGTGTGGGTGAAGGATGCCTCGCGTGCGGTCGGCGTGGCGCAGTCGCTGATCTCGCGCGAGCTGCGCGATGCGTTCGTGGCCGCCAACGAGGCCGACTATGCCGACATCCGCCAGCGCCACCGCAACCGTGGCGACGCCAAGCGCCTGGTGACCCTGGCCAAGGCACGCGCCCAGCGCTTCGTGGGTGACTGGGCCACGTACACCCCGCCGGCACCGCGCAAGCCGGGCCTGCATGTGCTCGACGATTACCCGTTGGCCGACCTGGTCGAGGTGATCGACTGGACCCCGTTCTTCCAGGCCTGGGAACTGGCCGGCAAGTTCCCGGCGATCCTGACCGATGAGATCGTCGGGCCGCAGGCGACCGATCTCTACAAGGACGCCCGCGCAATGCTCGCCCGCATCGTCGAGGAGAAGTGGCTGACCGCCAAGGCGGTGTTCGGCCTGTGGCCGGCCAACAGCGTCGGCGATGACGTGCACCTGCGTACCGACAACGGCCCGGCCGTGCTGCACTTCCTGCGCCAGCAGGTGGACAAACCCGTCGAACGCCCGGATTTCTGCCTGGCCGACTTCATCACCCCGGCCGATACGGGCAAGCAGGACTGGATCGGTGCGTTCGCGGTGACTGCCGGGATCGGCATCGATCCGCACGTGGCCCGCTTCGAGGCCGACCACGATGACTACAACGCGATCCTGCTCAAGGCGCTGGCCGACCGTTTGGCCGAAGCCCTGGCCGAGCGCCTGCACCAGCACGTGCGCATGGATTACTGGGGCTACCAGCCCGATGAGCAGCTGGACAACGAATCGCTGATCGCCGAGAAGTACGCCGGTATCCGACCTGCGCCAGGCTATCCGGCCTGCCCGGAGCACAGCGAGAAGGCCACGCTGTTCCAATTGCTCGATGCCGAGCGCAACGCGGGCATGCAGCTGACCGAAAGTTTCGCGATGCTGCCCACCGCAGCGGTATCGGGCTATTACTTCAGCCACCCGCAGAGCCAGTATTTCGTGGTCGGCCGGGTCACCCGCGAGCAGGTGGCCGACTATGCCAAGCGCAAGGGCGTGGACCGCGTACAGGCCGAACGCTGGCTGGCCTCGAACCTGGATTACGATCCGGAATGATCGCCGCGCCCGACAACGGCCGGTGCCAGCGGCCATAATGCACCGGTAGATACCCGCTGCCGGTGGGTGCGCGCAACCACCGAGACCCCGCATGACCGCCCTCCCCCGCGACGCCGTTCCGGCTGTTCGCCTGTCCTCGTTCTATCTGTTCTACTACGCCGCCCTCGGCGCGTTCACGCCGTACTGGTCGTTGTTCCTGACCTCGCGTGGCATGAGTGTCACCGCGATCAGCGTGATGATGGGCCTGTGGTACGCCACCCGCATCGTCGCACCGACAACATGGACCTCCATCGCCGCTGCTTCGCCGCGCCCGATCTTCTGGCTGCGGCTGGGCTGTGTACTCACCCTGCTCACCTTCTGCGCGTTCCTGCTGCCGTTGCCGCAGCCGTGGCTGTACCCGGCGATGATCGCGTTCTGCTTCTTCTACAACGCGGTGATGCCGCAGTTCGAATCGATCACGCTGACCCACCTGGGCAGCGACAGCCACCGCTACGGTCTGATCCGGGTCTGGGGCTCGCTGGGCTTCATCGCCGTGGTGATGCTGTTCGGCTGGATCATCGAAGGCGATGGCGGCGCCGGCAACGCCCACCTGCTGCCGTGGCTGATGCTGCCGCTGTTCGGCCTGCTCACCGCCTCGGGCTTTGCCAACCGCTACGCGCGCAACCTGCAGCGCAGCGAGGGCGATGCCAGTGGCTTCTGGCAGATCGTGCGCAAGCCGCAGGTGGCGGCGTTCTTCCTGGCCGCGTTCATGGAGCAGCTCTCGTTCGGGCCGTACTACACGTTCTTCTCGGTCTACATGGATCACCACGGCTATGCGACCTCCACGCTGGGCGTGTTGTGGACGGTGGGCGTGGTGTTCGAAGTGGGCGTGTTCTTCACCATCGGTCGCTTCTTCCGCCGCTATGACGCCAGCTGGATGCTGCTGATCGCGCTGCTCAGTTCCACCGTGCGCTGGGCGGTCACCGCCCTGTTCCCGGAGAACCTGCCGGTGATGCTGGTCGCCCAGACCGCGCATGCGCTCGGCTTTGCGGCCTTCTTCGCCGCCGCGATGCAGATGCTGGCCACCTACTTCCCCGGCCGCCTGAACGGCCATGGCCAAGGCCTGCTGTACGGATTCTCGTCCGGTGTGGGCGGCGTGCTCGGTGCGCTGATCGCCGGGCAGTTGTGGCCGATCGACCAGGGCCGCACCGCCTTCCTGGCCGCCAGCGGGTTCGCGCTGGCCGGCGCGCTG
Source organism: Stenotrophomonas maltophilia (assembly GCF_002205165.1). GTDB lineage: Bacteria > Pseudomonadota > Gammaproteobacteria > Xanthomonadales > Xanthomonadaceae > Stenotrophomonas > Stenotrophomonas maltophilia_N. The sequence goes on from NZ_NIVS01000043.1 coordinate 26,304, forward strand.
CTGTGCTTCTTCGCGATCAGCCTGCCGCTGTTGCGCGCCGGCCGCAGGAAGCCCGGAATCGTGTAGAGCCACGCCTCGCGTGGCCCTGCCGTCACGTTGGTGCCGGTACGCTCGGGACTCCCCAACACCGGAGTCCCCATGCGACGTTCCCTGCGCCTGCCGACCCTGTTCACTGCCCTCGTGGCCGCCTGTGGCGCCGCCAATGCGGCCCCCCCGATCATTCTCGACAATGCCCGCGTGTTCGACGGCGAACGCGATCTCGGCATCACCACGCTGACTCTGCGCGATGAGCGCATCGCGCACATCGGCCCGCCGCCGCCCGCACTGGCCAAGGGTGCCAAGCGCATCGACTACCAGGGCAAGGTGATCCTGCCCGGCCTGGTCAGCAACCACATCCACGTCGGCAACACCGACGGGCTCGAGCATGGTGACCGCTTCTATACCCGCGACCATGTGGTCCGCGACCTGCAGCAGTTCCAGCGCTACGGCATCACCACGGTGACCGCGCTGGGCATGAACGGCGCCGCGTTCCCCGCGATCCGCGCCGAGGTCCGTGACCAACCCGCGCTCGGTGCGCAACTCTATGGCGCCGGTGGTGGCATCGGTGCGGCCGCAGGCGCGCCCCCGGCCAACACGATGGGGCTTGAGCACGATCCCGTCGCACGCCCGACCACGCCCGATCAGGCCCGCGCCGCGGTCCGCGCGCAGCAGCAGGCCGGGGTGGACGTGATCAAGCTGTGGGTGGACGACCTCGGCGGCCGCTTCCCGATGATGGCCCCGCCGATCTACCGCGCCGCGATCGATGAAGCGCACCAGCACCAGCTCAAGGTGGCCGCGCACATCCATGATCAGGCTCCGGCGGCGGACCTGGTCGCGGCCGGCGTGGACATCATCGCGCACGGCATCCGCGATACGCCGGTCGCCCCGGCATTGGTCAGCGCGATGCGCGACAAGGGCGTCTGGTACATCCCGACGGTCAACATCGACGAGGCAAACTATCTGTACGCCGAGAATCCCCAGTGGCTGCAGCAACCGTTCCTGGCCAATGCCCTGCCGTCGGCGGTGCGTGAGCGCTGGCAGCAACCGCAGTGGCAGCAGGAACAACTGGCCGGCGATGGCATTCCCAAGGCGCGCGCGTCCGTGGCGATGAACCTGCGCAACCTGCGCACGCTGCACGAAGCGGGGGTGAACATCGGCTTTGGTACCGATGCCGGCGCGATGCCGCAGCGGGTGATCGGCTTCGCCGAGCATCGCGAGCTGGAGTTGATGACCCAGGCCGGCTTCACGCCGGCGCAGGCACTCCAGGTGGCCACCGCCGATGCGGCGCGCGTGCTCGGCCTGGAGGATCGCGGCCGCATTGCGGTGGGGCGCCGCGCGGATCTGCTGGTGCTGGGCGCCAACCCGCTCGACGACATCCGTAACAGCCGGCGGATCGACGCGGTCTGGCAGGCGGGCCAGCAGGTCGCCGGCCCGATCGAGGCCGCCGCGGACACTGCGGCCCGCGACTGATCACCAGGGGGTGGAGTCAGGGGACGGCGGCGGGTGCCGTCGTCTCCAAGCGCTCCAACTGTGCCTGGAAATCAGGCAGCAGCAGACGATTGCCATAGCCGCTGAGATGGTCGCCATCGAAGAACAGCGGCTTGCCTTCGCGGGTCGGCAGGCACTGCTCGCCAGGGCACAGCAGCGGCATCGGATCCCAGATCGACGCGCCGGGCAGCCCCGCAGCCACCTGCCGCAGGCCGGCCAGTACCGGCGCACGCAGAGCCTCGATCTCGCTGCGCGGCACGGTCATGCCGTTGGCGCAGATCGGGTTGTGCCGGTTGAACGCATCCGAGCACCGATACGGCGGCGCCGGCAGCACGGGTTTGGGCGCTTCCAGCACGATGTGCACGCCACGATCGGCCAGCGGCGTGAGCTGCTCGACCCACTGCGCGATTTCGGCGGTACGGCCAGCATTGGCCGTCTCGCTGAGATGATCGGCGCGCACCTGTGCGACGTCGAACAAGGCGTACTGTTCGGACAGGCGCGGCAGGCGCAGGCCCGCCAGCAGCACCACATCGCCTGGCCGCGCACGCGCCTGGATATCCTCCAGCACGTTGCGTGCGTATGCCTCGCAGGCTGGATTGGGGCCCTGCCAGGCGCGCAGCCCGACCAGCGCGCAACCGCCGCTGCCATACAGGCGGATCGGCGCGCCATCCAGGACGGCCAGACGCTGCAGCATCTCGTGGTAGGCCAGTGCGTGCGAATCGCCGGCCACGAACAGTTGGCGGGTCGATGCGGTACGTCCCGGGCACTCACCGCGCTCATACAGGCGCGCCTGACCGCCCAGGACAGGCACATTGCTGACCCGCACGCGGCAGTCCGGGATTTCCTTTTTCAGCCCCTTGGCATACGGATACCAGTCCAGCGGGGCCCGGCTGACCACGCTGAGCGAGGTGTACTGCTGCGTCTTGACCAGTGCCGACTGCAGCCCGGCGCCCAGCACCAGGACCCCCAGCCCTGCCGCGACCCAGCGCGCGTTGCTGACGCGCCAGCGCGCGCCATGCCGCAGCGGTTGTTCCACCCACCGCCATGACAGCCAGGACAGCAGCGCCACGCACAGCAGCGCAGCCCCGCCGGTCGCCACGGTCTCCAGGCCCACGGTCCAGCGAAACAGCACAAACACCGGCCAGTGCCACAGGTACAGCGAATAGGAGAGGCGACCGATCGTCACCATCGGCGTGGTCGCCAGCGCGCGCCCGATCCAGCCGCCCGGCGAGCGCTGCAGCAGCCCCAGCAGTCCCAGCGTACCCAGCACCGGCCATAGGCCATCCATCCACGGTGAATGTCCCGGCCGTGCCGCCCACAGACCATAGCCCAGGGCCACAAGGCTCAGCAGCAACAACGGCGAGCGCCAGCTGATCCCGCGCGGCGGCACCGGGGGCGGCGTGAACCGACCGCTCAGCGACAAGACCTGGAACAGCAGCACTCCCGCGCCCAACTGCCAGAACCGCGTGGTGGTCAGGTAGAAGGCATCGATCTCATGGCCCCCCTGCCGCGCGCGGAACACCGCATACCCCAGCGAGGCCAAGGTCGCCACGCCGAACAGGCCCAGCGACACCCAGCGTCCACGCGTGCCTCTGGCCCACGCCAGGAACAACAGCGGGAACAGCAGGTAGAACTGCTCTTCGACCCCCAGCGACCAGGTGTGCGTGTACGGATTGAACTCGGTACGCGGCGAGAAGTAATCATTGCCGGTGCTGGCCAGCACCCAGTTGCTCAGCCCGAAGAACGCCATGCGCCCGGTCTTGTCGCTGGTCTCGCTGAGCCAGGATTCGGGAATCAGCAACGCGCTGAGCATCGCCGTCGCCAGCAGGCACACCACCAGTGCCGGGGCAATACGGCGCATGCGGCGCGCATAGAAGCGCGCCAGCCCGGCCCAGCCGCCGACCGCCGGCAGGCGATCCACCGAGGCGCTGACCACGAAACCGGAAATGACGAAGAACACGTCCACGCCAGTGAAGCCGCCCGGCAGCCAGCTGGCCTTGAGGTGATAGAGGATGACCGCCAGCACCGCGATCGCACGCAGGCCATCAATGTGCGGGAAATACCCGGGACTGCGTTCCTGCATGGCCCTGCTCCTGACATGCACAAGGCGCCTGACGGCGCCCAGTGCGTTCAACAATGGTGGCGTTGGCTTACCAGACCAGGTCGTCGGGCACCTGGTACTGCGGGTCGGCATACGGATCTTCGCCGGCCGGTGCATCCGGGTCGACCTTCAGCGCCACGGACGGTGCGAACACCGCTTCGGCTTCGGCCAGCACCGCGGCGGTCACCAGCACATAGCGCCCGTTCTGCTGCAGCACGCCCAGCTCGCCGGCATTGAGCGCCTTGAGCTGATCGGCCGTCACATAGATGCGCTTGATCTTGCCGCCATACGGGAAGTGGCGCGCGATGTCGGCCGCTTCGGCGTTGAGGGCCTTGCCTTCCAGCAGGACCTCCAGCTTGGCCTTGGCTTCGCGACGCAGACGCGCTTCTTCCTGCTTCAGGCGCTCGGCCTCGATGCGGTCGTCCTTTTCCTTCTGCGCACGGATCGCATAGGCCTTGGCGAGATCGATGTCCTCGCGAGAGCGCGGCTTGCCGGGCGCGCCCTGCGGTGGGCGGGCGCCGGCGGGACGGCCCTTGCCCGGCGGACGGCGGTCGCCGTCGCGCGCGGGGCGCTGGCCTTCGCCCGGCTTGCCGGCCGGGCGTGCGCCCTGCGGCTTGCCGGCCGGGCGTGCGCCCTGCGGCTTGCCGGCCGGGCGGCCATCGCGGCGCGCATCGGGCCGACGGTCCGGCTTGCGGTCGTTGGTTCGTTCGGGTTTGGGCGCGGCTTTGAAGCCAAGGCCCAGCAGCTGGTCGCGGAGAGTATCGCTCATGACGTCAGATCAGTAATGCGGAGGCGGCGGCTCTTCGGCCGAATCGGAATACAACGCGGTGCGGACCTTGCCGAGGTCTTCGAGCAGAATGCGGGTGAGGTCGGCATTGCGATTGCCTTCCATGCGCGCATCGGCCAGGGCCTCGCTCAGTTCGGCCAGCGCCTGCTCCTGGAAGGAGACGCGCATTTCCAGCTCGATCAGGCGTGCTTCCAATGCCTGTTCGCGCTCGGAGGGTGTGGACTCATGCATTCAACGAACGTCCCCGGCCAATGCCGTAGTAAGCCAGGCCCGCGGCTTCGATTTCCTGCGGGTCGTACAGATTGCGGCCGTCGAACACGACCGCATCGCTGAGCATCTCGCGCAGGCGGACGAAATCCGGGCTGCGGAACTGCTTCCATTCGGTCACCACGACCAGCGCATCGGCACCCTCCAGGGCGTCGTAGGCGTTGTCGCAGAACACCAGATCATCGCGCTCGCCGAAAATGCGGCGCGCTTCTTCAGTCGCTTCCGGATCATAGGCGCGCACCTGCGCACCCGCCTCCCACAGCTGCGCCAGCAGGCGGCGGCTGGAGGCTTCACGCATGTCGTCGGTGTTCGGCTTGAACGCCAGCCCCCACACCGCGAACGTCTTGCCGCGCACGCCTTCATCTTCGCCACGGTCGTAGTGGCGCTGGATCAGGGCGTACAGATGGCCCTTCTGGTGTTCGTTGACGGCTTCGACCGCGTTCAACAGCTTCGGCTCGTGGCCGTACTGCTGGGCGGTCCGGGCCAGGGCCTGCACATCCTTCGGGAAGCACGAGCCACCGTAACCGGCACCGGGATAGATGAAGTGCCAGCCGATGCGCGGATCCGAGCCGATGCCCTGACGGACCTGCTCGATATCGGCACCGACCTTCTCGGCGATGTTGGCGATTTCGTTCATGAACGAAATCTTGGTCGCCAGCATCGCGTTGGCCGCGTACTTGGTCAGCTCCGCCGAGCGTACGTCCATCTCCACCACGCGGTCGTGGTTGCGATTGAACGGCGCATACAGGCGGCGCATCAGCGCGACCGACTCAGGATTGGACGCGCCCACCACGATGCGGTCCGGCCGCATGCAGTCGGCGACCGCGTCACCTTCCTTCAGGAATTCGGGGTTGGAGACCACGTCGAACGCGATCTCCACGCCGCGCTCGGCCAGCGCCTGGGCGATGGCCTCACGGACTTTGTCGGCCGTGCCTACCGGCACGGTCGATTTGTTCACCACCACCACCGGCACGGTGATGTGCCGGCCGATGGTGCGGGCCACGGCCAGCACGTACTGCAGGTCGGCACTGCCGTCCTCGTCCGGTGGCGTGCCCACGGCAATGAAGATCACCTGGCCATGCGCGATCGCGGTAGCGGCGTCGGAGGTGAAGGTCAACCGCGACGCATCGTGGTTGGCCTTGACCATCGGCTCCAGGCCGGGCTCATAGATCGGGATGATCCCGTTGTTGAGGCCGTCGACCTTGGCCTGGTCGATATCGACACAGATCACCTGATGGCCAACCTCGGCCAGGCAGGTACCCGTGACAAGACCGACGTAGCCGGTACCGAAAATCGCAACGCGCATGGGCGGTGGTGCTCCAGATCCGTTACGGCAGAACGTTCAGCAGCTCGACGTCGAACGTCAGCGTAGCGTTCGGACCGATCGGGCCGCCCGGGGTGCCCTGCTCGCCATAGGCCAGCTCGCCCGGGATCCAGAAACGGTACTTGGAACCGGTCGGCATCAGCGAGACGCCTTCGGACCAGCCCTTGATCACCTGGTCCAGACCGAACTCGATCGGCTGGCCGCGCTGGTAGCTGCTGTCGAACACGGTGCCGTCGAGCAGCTTGCCTTCGTAGTTCACGCGGACCTTGCTGGTCGGCATCGGGCGTTCGCCCGAACCCGGACGCAGCACCTGGTACTGCAGGCCCGAGGCGGTGGTCACCACGCCCGGCGCGGTCTTGTTCTTGGCCAGGAAGTTGTTGCCTTCCACGCGGTTGGTACCGGCCTGGGCGGCGGACTTGGCTTCCATTTCAGCCTGCTTGCCCTTCATGAAGCCTTCCAGCGTGGCCTTGGCCTGCTCGGCGGTCATCTTCGGGGTGCCGTTGTTGAACGTGGTGCTGACCGCGTCGAACAGCGCGTCCAGATCGACATCATCCTTCAGCGGTGCCAGCGACGGGCCCACGGCGAAGCTGCCCAGCATCAGGCCGACCTTCTCGCGGTCCACCTTCGGCGGCGCGGTGCCCGGGGCAACGCCCGGAACCGGCTGGCCGCTCTTGGCCATCACGGCCTGGCGCAGGGCGGCATCGGTCTTCTGCGCCTCTTCCTGGCTGATCAGCGGCTGCTTGCCTTCAAAGGCATTGGTCACGCCGCGACGCAGGGCGGCCAGGTCGATCTCGCTGGAGATCGGACCAAACGAATTGGCCACATCGATACCGATGGCGTAGCCAAGCTTTTCGCGTTGGGTGTTCAAAGTGGAAGTCTCCTTGACAGCCGCGCGGGCGGCTGGTTGTTGCGACATCGCGGTACCGGTGGCACCCATCGCCAGAATCAGAACCGACGCCGCGGCGCCGCGCATTCCCATCTTCATTCGCTGCATTCCTGGAAGTGACTGGACGCCGACGTCGGCGCGAAAGCAACCATTGTCGCACGCGCGTCCGAGATGTCGATATCGTCAGCGCTTGTTGGCGGTGACAGAGAGTTCACGTTCGATCGCCGCGACCAGCTTCGGATCGTCCGGGGTGACCTTGCTCGGGAACTGGGCCACCACCCGGCCATCGCGGCCGATCAGATACTTGTGGAAGTTCCAGCCCGGTGACACGCCCGTGGCGGTGGCGAGACTGCGATACAGCGGCGTCGCCTCCGGCCCGGTCACCACCACCTTCTGGAACATCGGGAACTTCACGCCGTAGGTCAGCGTGCAGAACTCCTGGATCTGGGTCTCATCGCCCGGCTCCTGGCCCTTGAAGTCATTGGACGGGAAGCCCAGCACCGAGAAACCCCGCGCAGCGTATTTGCGCTGCAGGGCTTCAAGGCCTTCGTACTGCGGGGTAAATCCGCACTTGCTGGCGGTGTTGACCACCAGCAGCACCTTGCCACCGTACTGCTTGGCCAGATTGACCTCACCCTTGCCCGCCAGCGGGCGGTAGCTCACATCCAGCAGATCGGCCGCCTGGGCCGAGGCGCCGGCCAGCAGACCGACCGCCAGCATCAGCACAGACCACCGCGCCCGGCGCGGAACGCGGTCGCGACGGACGGGCGACATCAAAGACACGTGGTGCATCGCGACACTCCAAAGTAGGGAACAACAGGGGGAAGAAGCGCCTGGCAGGGGCTGCCAAGGCTGCGGCGGGCACTATATCACCGGCGTTTTTGCCGCCGGACGCCCCCGGCGCGGCGCCGGCCAGGCGTATTCATCGGCTGCTTTGCGGCATCTGGCGGTGTCGCGCGCGTGCCGGACATCCTCAGCCGTGGCCTGAATACGCCTCTTGATTGCCATACCATTGACATCAATGAATGGCGGCTGGCAGATGCCGGCGCTCCGCACTTCGACATAAACCTTGAAATTCAATTACTTGAGGACGCCCACTGACTGTCATACACCCCCTGCCATCAGTTGGGTCAGTCACCCAGTTGATCTTCGGCGTGCCGGTGTTATAGTTGCATACAACACCAGTCACCTAGACAGGGGAAGCCCATGAACCGCATGCGCCACCACCACGCTGCCAAAGCCATCACCGCCGCCTCGGCGTTGCTGTTGCTTGGCTGGTTCGGCATCCCCTCCGGTGACGCTGGCAGCCCTGCCAGCGCCAATGTGTTTGAAGGCCCGCAGGACGCAGGCGTCATCGAGGCAGGGACCGCCGACGGCGCCCCCACGCCTCCCCGCCGGCTGCACAGCTCCCTGTCCATGCCTTACTTCTCATTCGCGCAGTCGCTGAACCCACGGAGCTGACCATGAGCGATATTCAATGGAGCGATGGTGCTCCGATCTACCGCCAGCTGAAAGAGCGCGTGATTGCCATGATGCTTGACGGCATCATCAAGCCGGGCGATGCCCTGCCTTCGGTCCGGCAGGTTGCCGCCGAGTACCAGCTCAACCCCATCACCGTTTCGCGCGCCTACCAGGAACTGGCTGATGAAGGCCTGGTCGAGAAGCGCCGCGGCCTGGGCATGTTCATGACCGAAGAAGCGGCCACGCAGCTGCGCAGCAGCGAGCGCGACCGGTTCCTCAATGAAGAATGGCCGCTGGTTCTGGAACGCATCCAGCGCCTGGGCCTGAACCTCGACGAATTGCTGCCCCAGGGGAAATCCTCATGAATGCCGTTGCAAGTGATGTCGTCATTTCCGCTCGAGGCCTGCGCAAGGCCTATAAACAGACCGTGGCGCTGGACAACACCAGCTTCACCATCGCCCCCGGCCGCATCACCGGCCTGATCGGCCCCAACGGCGCCGGCAAGACCACCCTGCTCAAGGCGCTGCTCGGCCTGACCTCGGTGGAAGGCGAACTGCGCGTGCTCGGGCTGGACCCGACCACGCAGCGCAACGCGCTGATGAACGATGTGTGCTTCATCGCCGACGTGGCGGTGCTGCCGCGCTGGATGAAGGTGCGCGAGGCGATCGATTTCGTCGCCGGCACCCACCCGCGTTTCGACCGGGCGCGCTGCGAGCGCTTCCTGGCCTCCACCAAGCTGCATCCCAAGCAGCGCGTGCGCGAACTGTCCAAGGGCATGATCGTGCAGCTGCACCTGGCGCTGGTGATGGCCATCGATGCCAAGGTCCTGGTGCTGGACGAGCCGACCCTGGGCCTGGACATCCTGTACCGCAAGGAGTTCTACCAGCGTCTGCTGGAAGACTACTTCGACGAACAGAAAACGATCATCGTCACCACCCATCAGGTGGAAGAGATCGAGCACATCCTCACCGATGTCATGTTCATCCGCGATGGCCGCATCGTGCTGACCACCGACATGGAAGACATTGGCGAACGCTATACCGAAGTGCTGGTCTCGGCCGATGCCGTGGAGGCCGCACGTGCACTCAAGCCGATCGACGAGCGCGCCCTGCCCTTCGGCAAGACCGTGCTGCTGTTTGACGGGGTGCCACGCGCCCAGCTCACGCCCCTGGGCGAAATCCGCAGCCCGGGGCTGGCGGATCTGTTCGTGGCCATCATGAAGGGAACCTACGCATGAACACCGTCAACCATCCCATCAGCAAGGCCAGTGCGTTCAAGTGGCTGCTCAAGCGTGAGTACTGGGAAAACCGCGGCGGCTTCCTGTATGCGCCGGTGATCGCCGGCGGCATATCGCTGGTGATGAGCCTGCTCGGCATCGTGTTCGGCCTGGTCGCCATGCACCGTGCGGTCAAGAGCGGCGGCATCCACATCGACAACGAAAGCGTCAACATCAACGGTCTGGACCTGAGCCTGCTGACCAGCAAGCTCGATGCCAAGGACCTGCACGACCTGGCCAACGGCCTGGACCTGACCCTGATCCTGAGCTCGGGCTGGCCGCTGATCGTGCTCGCCTTCGTGGTGTTCTTCTACTGCCTGGGCGCCCTGTATGACGACCGCCGCGACCGCAGCATCCTGTTCTGGAAGTCGCTGCCGCTGTCGGATACGTCCACCGTCCTGTCCAAGGCGCTGAGCGCATTGCTGATCGCCCCGCTCATCGCGGTGATCGCCTCGGCGCTGACCATGCTCGGCTTCCTGGTGATGATCTCGATCGTGGTGATCGCCCATGGCGGTGATCCGATGATGCTGGTCTGGGGGCCGGCCAGCCCGCTGACCATCATCGCCGGCCACCTGTCCTGGATCCCGGTCTACCTGCTCTGGGCGTTGCCGACCGTCGGCTGGCTGCTGCTGTGCTCGGCCTGGGCCAAGACCAAGCCGTTCCTGTGGGCGGTGATGCTGCCGCTGTTTGCCGGCATCATCGTCAGCACCACCAAGGTCATGACCCTGTTCGACCTGACCGGTGGCTGGTTCTGGAAGCATATCGTCGGCCGCCTGCTGCTCAGTGCGGTCCCGGCCACCGACCAGTTCTACCGCGGCGAGTCGATGTTCAGTGGCAACGGCAACATGGACAACCTGGTCAACGAACTGGGCCCAAGCCACCAGCTGGCCGCCTTCGCCATGCCGGAACTGTGGATCGGCGCCGCCGTCGGCGTGGTGTTCCTGTTCCTGGCCATCCGTCTGCGCCGCCGCGCCGGCGAAATCTGATCCCTGCCCTTCTTCGAGGAGCCACCCATGATCCGCAAGCTCGCTGTTGCCTCCCTGCTGTTGCTGCCGCTGACCGCGTTCGCCAATGAACCGCAGTGCAAGTTCAACGAACCGCGCGACCTCAAGCTCGACCTGGCCGGCGCCAAGGCCGTGGTGTTCGAAGTGAACCAGCATGATCTGGTGTTGCAGGCCGGCCCGGGGACGGCCCAGCTCGGCGGCCGCGCCTGCGCCTCCAACGCGGATTGGCTGCGCCAGCTGACCGTGACCCAGCAGAAGGTGGGCGACAAGCTCGTCGTCCGGCTGCAGCGCGAGGGCCGCAGCCTCAGCATGAGCGGCAACAGCTACGCCTACCTGGACCTGCGCGGCACGGTGCCGGACACGATTCTGGTGCAGATGAAGGTCGGCTCCGGCGATGCCAGCGTCACCGGCGCGCATTCGCTCAGCGCGGATGTCGGCTCGGGTGACATCAAGCTGGAGAACATCAAGGGCCTGGTGACCGCGGCGGTCGGCTCGGGCGATGTCACGCTCGACGGCGCCGGTGCACTGAACGTGCTGTCGGTCGGTTCGGGCGACTTCAAGGCCCGCAACGTCCGCGGTGATGCCAAGGTCGGCACGATCGGCTCGGGCGACTTCGAGCTGGACACGGTAGGTGGCAACGTCGAGATCGGCGTGGTCGGCTCCGGTGACACCGACGTGCGCCAGGCCAAGGGCAACGTGCGGGTCGGCACGGTCGGCTCCGGCGACACCGAGCTGCGCGATATCGGCGGCAGCGTCACGGTGGACCGCCATGGCTCGGGCGACGTCACCGTCCGCGATGTCGGTGGCGACCTGCGCGTGGCCAACAGCGGCAGCGGCGATATCCGCCACAGCAATGTACGCGGCCGGGTTGAACTGCCGCGCGGCAAGTAAGCCTTTCTCCTCCACTGACGGATACGCATCATGACGACTCGACTGCTGCTGCCTGCCCTGCTGATGTGCCTGCCCATCGCTGCCTGCACCGCCCCCGACAGTGGGAAAGGCAAAGCGCCCGCCGACCAGAGCGCCGCCGCCCCGGCCACCAGCGCGCTGGACAGCGAGAGCATCGGCAAGACCGTGCAGGAGGCCACCGACAAGGCCCGCAAGGAAATCGCCCAGGGCAACATCTCCATCTCCAACGGCAAATCGCCGAAGGCCGAGATCAGCCCCCAGGGCGACCTGCTCATCGATGGCAAGGCGGTGCCCGTGGACGCCCACCAGCGTGCACTGCTGCAGGACTACCGCAAGCAGGTCGAATCGCTGGCCAGTGCCGGGATGGAGATCGGCGTGGCCGGTGCCAACCTGGGGGTGAAGGCAGCCGGTGAAGCGATCAAGGGCATGTTCTCCGGCGACACCCAGGGCATCGAAGCGCGGGTGAACGAGGAGGCCAGGAAGATCGAAGGCCAGGCCCAGAAACTGTGCAGTCTGCTGCCCGGCATGATGGCCAGACAGCAGGCGCTGGCGGCCGCGCTGCCGGCCTTCCAGCCCTACGCGACCATGGGCCAGAGCGACATCGACGACTGCGGCAAGTAAGCGGGCGCCTGCCTGCGACGATGCGTCGCAGGCAGGCCCTTCCCGGCGCCGGAGGACTACAATCTACGTTCCCGCCGCATGCGTTGCCTGCTCATGAAGAAGCTGAGTCTGTTGCTGTTCGCCCTGTTCTGCCTGGTCGCTACCGGTTGCGATCAGGAGTACCGCAATCACCGTGCCGAGCGCAGCAAGCCGAAGATCACCGTCAGTGACGGCATGGTCACCGTGCGCCGCGCGCCCGCACCCAACATCATCATTCTGCCCAACGGGCACATGAAGATCGATGAGATCGAAATCCCGCTCAATGACGAGCAGCAGGCGATGCTGCAGGGCATGTTCGGCCAGCTGCAGGTGCTGCGTCAGAACACCCTGACCGATGCCCCGCCGGACCCGGCCAAGCGCTCGGTGAAGATCCAGGTGCCGGATGGCATGCAGCCGATCCCGCCGGACCTGATCACGAAGATTCCGGAATTCAAGGATTACACCGAAACCTTCGGCAATCTGCAGGCCGATCGCCACTGAGTCTGTGCGCGAACCCCGCAGTGACCGGCAGGCGCCTGGGCAGATGTCCCCCGTCCGCCGCCTGGCGGCAACGGCCTCCTCCTTGATGTTGCCCTGGGGCCCGCCGGCCGCTACGGGGCTCAGCCACAAAAAAACGGGCCGTTCGGGCCCGTTTTTTCGTGTCAGTCAGTGCCCGCGATCAACCGCCACCACCACCACCGGCATGGATGCCGCCGGCCGTCAGCGCGGCCGGATCGAGCAGCCTGCGCAGCTCCGCCTCGGGCAGACCGCTGTCTTCCCGGGCCACGTCCAGCACCGGGCGCTGTTCCTTGTAGGCACGCTTGGCGATCGCGGCGGCCTTTTCATAGCCGATGATCGGGTTCAGCGCGGTCACCAGGATCGGGTTGCGATCCAACGCCTCGCGCACACGTTCCTCGCGCACCTTCAGCCCGGCGATCGCGGTATCGGCCAGCAGGCGGGTGATGTTGGCCAGCAGATTGATGCCATCGAGCAGGTTCGCGGCGATCAACGGCAGCGTCACGTTCAACTGGAAGTTGCCGGTCTGCCCGGCCACGGTGATCGCGGTGTGGTGGCCGATCACCTGCGCGCACACCATCACGGTGGCCTCGGGAATCACCGGATTGACCTTGCCCGGCATGATCGAGCTGCCCGGCTGCAGCGCCGGCAGTTCGATCTCGCCCAGGCCGGCCAGCGGACCGGCATTCATCCAGCGCAGGTCGTTGGCGATCTTGATCAGCGCCACCGCCAACGCGTTGAGCTGGCCGGACAGTTCAACCGCATCATCCTGCGCGGCCAGGCCTTCGAACTTGTTCTCGGCACTGTCGAACTTGATGCCGGTCTGCTGCTTGAGCTGCTTGGCCACCTGCGCGCCAAACCGCGGATCAGCGTTGATGCCGGTGCCGATCGCCGTGCCACCCAGCGGCAGCCGACGCAGGCGCTTGAGGCTGTCTTCGATGCGCTCCTGGGCAGAGGACAACTGCGCCGACCAGGCACCGAATTCCTGCTCGAAGGTCAGCGGCATCGCATCCATCAGATGGGTGCGGCCGGTCTTGACCACCTTGCGCAGTGCGCGGCCGCGCTTGTCGATGGTCTTGCGCAGGTGCACCAGCGAGGGCAGCAGCTGCTCATGCACGCCCAGCAGCGCCGAGACGCGCAGCGCGGTCGGGATCACGTCGTTGGAGCTCTGCCCTTGGTTGACGTGATCGTTGGGATGCACCGCGGTCTTGCCCGCCTTGCCGGCACGGTTGGCCAGCGTGGCGATGACCTCGTTGGCATTCATGTTCGAGGACGTGCCCGAACCGGTCTGGTACACATCGATCGGGAAGTGCGCGTCATGGCGTCCCTCGGCGACTTCGGCGGCCGCCGCTTCGATGGCCTTGCCGATGTTGCGCGGCAGATGGCCCAGCTCGACGTTGACGTTGGCCGCAGCGCCCTTGACCAGGCCGAGTGCGCGGATGAAACCGCGCGGCATGCGCTGGCCCGACACCGGGAAATTATCGACGGCGCGCTGGGTCTGCGCGCCCCACAACGCATCGGCGGGCACCTGCAGCTCGCCCATGCTGTCGTGTTCAATCCTGAAACCCTTGCTCATTGCTTCAACTCCGCACATCTTTCGTGGATGAAAGGGAACCTGCGGCTGGCAACGGGCCTGATTCCCTGGCTGGCGGCTCTGATCACGATACTCCCAAGCCCCACTGAAACCCAACAATGCAGTGGATCGGCTAGACTCGGGATTCGTTTTCATTCAGACAGACTGCCGCCCCCATGGGTGACGATCCCGACAGTAGTACCGGGCGTGCCGCCGCGCACGCACCGATGACCGCCCTCGCCGCCCCGGCGAACGCTGCTGCCATTCCGCCTCAGGCAGCAGCGCTGCGGAGCCGCGGATGATCGGCAACCTCCTGCTTCTTGTGCTGGCCCTGCTGCTGGTGGTGCTCAACGGCTTCTTCGTGGCCGCCGAGTTCGCGCTGGTCAAGCTGCGCCACACCCAGGCCGTCGGCCTGGCCGAGAACCATGGCTGGCGGGGACGCCTGCTGCTCAATGTGCACTCGCACCTGGATGCGTACCTCTCTGCCTGCCAGCTGGGCATCACGCTGTCCTCGCTGGGCCTGGGCTGGGTCGGCGAGCCGGCCTTCGCACACCTGCTGCAGCCGTTGTTCGACACCTTGGGGCTGACCCCGGAAGCCTCGCGCCTGACGTCCTTCATCATCGCCTTCAGCCTGATCTCGTTCCTGCACATCGTGCTGGGCGAGCTGGCGCCGAAATCGATGGCGATCCGCCGTCCCGAAGCGATGTCGCTGTGGACGGCCGCGCCGTTGTACCTGTTCTACTGGGCGATGTATCCGGCGATCTGGCTGCTCAACAACAGCGCCAACGCGCTGCTGCGGCTGGCCGGCTGGGGCGATGTGGAGCACACCTCGCACCGCTATTCGCGCGAGGAGCTCAAGCTGATCGTGGGTCGCCAGCAACCGGTCGGCAGTGCGCCGGATCAGGACCTCACCCTGATGAGCCACGCACTGGAACTGCCCGAACTGGTGGCCGGCGATCTGATGCGCTCACGCGACCACATGCGCTCGTTCCGCGACGGCATGGACCTGGCCGATGTGATGGCCGAGTTCGCCGAAAGCCGCTACAGCCGCTACCCGTGGTTCGACCGCGATGGCGAGGAAGTCCTCGGCATCCTGCACATGAAGGATCTGCTGGTCGAGATCGCCCGCGGCAACTCCACCGACGACCTGCGCCCATTGCTGCGCCCGGCCAATCTGATCGCGCTGGAAACCCCGGTCCCGCTGGTGCTGGAGCGCTTCCGCACCGGCACCACCCACCTGGCCCTGTGCGTGGAAGAGCACGGCCGCATCCTGGGCTACTTCACCCTGGAAGACCTGTTGGAAGTGGTGGTCGGCGATATCGAGGACGAACACCCCCATATCGTCAAGGACGCCCCCACCCGCGGCGCCGACGGCACCCTGCTGGTGGCCGGCTCGACCTCGATCTTCCGGTTGGAGCGCCTGCTGGGGCATGACCTGAGCGCGCCGGACCACCTCAATTCGGTCGGCGGGCTGATCGTGCACCAGCTGCAGCGGCTGCCTGAGGAAGGCGAGCAGCTGGAGATCGACGGGCACCAGTTCACGATCAAGCGCATGGCCGGGCACCGGATCCAGGCCGTGACGGTGCGCATGGCACAGGCCGAGGACGCCGGGGCAGCGTAGAATGGCGGCCCCCGCTGCCACCGATCTGCGCCCTGCCATGTCCGAATTCGCCCTGCTCGCCCTGTCCCCGCTCGATGGCCGCTACGCCGGCAAGGTCGACGCCCTGCGCCCGATCTTCTCCGAATACGGCCTGATCAAGGCCCGCGTGAAGGTGGAAGTGGAATGGCTGCTGGCACTGGCCAATGAGCCGGGCATCGTGGAGCTGGCGCCGTTCTCGGCCGCTGCCACCGCGCGCCTGCGCGCCCTGGCCGACGACTTCGCCCCGGCCCACGCCGCGCGGGTGAAGGAGATCGAGCGCACCACCAACCACGACGTCAAGGCCGTGGAGTACTTCATCAAGGAGCAGCTCACCGCCGATGCGGAGCTGGGCCCGGCGCTGGAGTTCGTGCATTTCGCCTGCACCAGTGAAGACATCAACAACCTCAGCTACGGGCTGATGCTTGAGCAGGCCCGCCGCGAAGTGCTGCTGCCGTCGCTGGACAACATCGCCGGCGTGCTGCGCGCCCTCGCCCACGCCCAGGCCGCCCAGCCGATGCTGTCGCGCACCCATGGCCAGACCGCCTCGCCGACCACCCTGGGCAAGGAAGTGGCCAACGTGGTCGCCCGCCTGGAGCGCCAGCGCCGGCAGATCGCCGCGGTCGAGCTGACCGGCAAGATCAATGGTGCGGTGGGCAACTACAACGCGCACGTCATCGCTTACCCGGATGTGGACTGGCCGGCCTTCGCCCAGCGCTTCGTGGAAAGCCTCGGCCTGGTGTTCAACCCGTACACCACCCAGATCGAACCGCATGACAACGTCGCCGAGATCGGCGATGCCGCGCGCCGCGCCAACATCATCCTGATCGACCTGGCCCGCGACGTCTGGGGCTACATCTCGCTGGGCTACTTCAAGCAGAAGCTCAAGGAAGGCGAAGTCGGCTCGTCGACCATGCCGCACAAGGTCAACCCGATCGACTTCGAGAACGCCGAAGGCAACTTCGGCATCGCCAACGCCCTGTTCGAGCATTTCAGCGCCAAGCTGCCGATCAGCCGCTGGCAGCGTGACCTGACCGACTCCACCGTGCTGCGCGCGGTCGGCACCGCCTTCGGCCACACCCAGGTCGCCCTGGATTCGCTGGCCAAGGGCCTGGGCAAGCTGACCGTCAATCCGGAACGCCTGGACGCCGACCTGGACGCCGCGTGGGAAGTGCTGGCCGAAGCCGTGCAGACCGTCATGCGCCGCCATGGCCTGCCCAACCCCTACGAACAGCTCAAGGCGCTCACCCGCGGCCAGGGCATCACCACCGAATCGATGCAGGCCTTCGTTGAATCGCTGGACCTGCCGGCCGACGCCAAGCAGAGCCTGCGCGCCCTGACCCCGGGCGGCTACATCGGCCTGGCAGCGAACCTGGCCAAGGCGATCTGAAGGCATGGGCGCGGCCCCGCTGCGCCCCGAATTCCCGTCTACACGTTGCAAGGATCTCCCCCATGGCCGCACGCAAGATCAAAACTCCCGTCATCGAAATCCAGGCCCGCCCCGGCCTGCCGCTGGGCATGCCCGCCGCCACCTTCCTGCGCGATTACTGGCAGAAGCGCCCGCTGCTCATCCGCGGCGCCTTCCCGGATTTCGAGACCCCGGTGCAGCCCGAAGACCTCGCCGGCCTGGCGTGTGAAGAAGGCGCGCTGTCGCGCCTGATCACCCACGACCGCGCCACCGACGGCTGGAGCGTGCGCACCGGCCCGTTCCAGGAAGAAGAGTTCCCCGGCATGCCCGACCACGACTGGACCCTGCTGGTCCAGGACGTGGACAAGTGGGACGCCGACGTGCGCGCCCTGATCCGCCACTTCGATTTCCTGCCGCGCTGGCGCATGGACGATGTGATGATCAGCTTCGCCGCCACCGGCGGCTCGGTCGGCGCCCATGTGGACCAGTACGATGTCTTCCTGCTGCAGGCCCACGGCCATCGCCGCTGGCAGATCGACGCCAGCGAATCGATCAAGGGCAAGCGCCCGCCGCTGGACTTCCGCGACGACGTCGAGCTCAAGCTGCTGCGCCGCTTCAAGCCGACCCATGACTGGGTGCTGGCCCCGGGCGACATGCTCTACCTGCCGCCGAACGTGCCGCACAACGGCGTCGCCGAAGACCCGTGCCTGACGTTCTCGTTCGGCATGCGCGCCCCGGCCTCGGCCGAGCTGATCAGCGACTACCTCGATACCCTGATCGAGGGCGCCGACGAGTCCATCCGCTACCAGGATCCGGACCTGAAGGTCCCGGAAGACCCGAACGAAATCGACGTGGTCTCGATGAACCGCGTGGTCGAAGCGCTCAATGCCATCCGCATGAACGATCCGGACAAGCTCGGCGACTGGTTCGGCCGCTTCATCACCACCTACCGCGCCGCCGGGGAAGTGATGGCGCACGGCGAACCGCTGCCGCGCGAAGAGATCGAAGCCGCGCTGGGCGCGGGCGTGGAACTGCAGCGCCACCCGTGGGCGCGCCTGGCCTGGCGTCGTGCCAAGCGCGGTGCCAGCCTGTACTGCAGCGGCCTGGACTTCGCCCTGCCGGTCAAGGATGCGCAGGTGCTGGCCGGCACCGAACAGATCGGCGCGGCCTTGTACCAGAAGCTCTCGGCCAAGGGCCGTGGTGCCGTGCAGGCACTGGTTGCCGGCGGCTTCTACCAGCTGGTGGAGGACACCGGGCTGGAGGACGAAGACGACTACGTCGCCGAGTACGACATCGTCGACGGCACCGATGCGGTCGAGGTCATCGATGACGAGGCCGTCGAGGCCGACGTGCACGAGGTCACCATCCATGACGACGGTATCGAAGTGATCGTCGATTTCGACGACAGCGACGAGACCGACGGCAAGGACGAGCCCCAGCGCGGCTAAGCGCCCCGCCCGCGATGACCGGCTCCCGCTTCCACGTCGAGGTGGTCGATTACCCGGCGCAGCACGCTGCGCTGCACCGGGTGCGGTTCACCGTGTTCGTCGATGAACAGAAGGTCCCTGCCGAACTGGAGATCGACGCCCTCGATCCCTTGAGCGTGCATGTCCTGGCCCGTGACGCCGCTGGCACCCCGATCGGTGCCGGTCGGCTCACCCCGGATGGCCGGATCGGCCGCATGGCCGTGCTGGCGGCCTGGCGTGGCAAAGGCGTCGGCGACGCCCTGCTGCTGGCCCTGGTCGACCAGGCCCGGGCCCGGGGCTGGCGCGAGGTTGGTCTGCATGCGCAGCTGCCGGCCCGCGTGTTCTATACCCGGCAAGGCTTTCTGCCGGAAGGCGAGATCTTCGAAGAGGCCGGCATCGCCCACCAGCACATGCGGCTGGCCCTGTCCGGCGCAGTCGCGATCGAGCGCGCCGACGACGCCGTGGCGATCACCACCGCGCTGATCCACCGCGCCCGCCGCCAGCTGTGGATCCACAGCCGCCAGCTCGACCCGGGCCTGCTCGACGCCGCCCCGGTGCTGGAGGCGCTGCGCCGCTTCGCCACTGCCCGCCACGACAAGCAGGCCCTGCTGATCGTCCATGACAGCGCGGCCATCCGCCAGGGCGGTTCCCCGCTGCTGAGCCTGCTCCAGCGCCTGCCCAGCGTGTTCCGCGTGCGCGAAGTGAGCGATCCGATCGACCGCGCGACGGCATCGGCCTGCCTGCTCAACGATGCGGGCGACTACTACTTTCGTCTGAGCGGCCACCGCTTCGACGGCGAAGCGGGGTTGTCCCAGCCGGCACGTTCACGGCCGTTGCAGGAGGGTTTGCAGCGCGTATGGGAACGTTCGCGTGATTGCAGCGAACTGCGGGCGCTCGGTCTGTAGCTCACACCCCGGTCCCGAACCTGTCTGGGAATGACACCGCGGTCCCCGCACTGACCCGTACGGTGCCCCTTCCTGTCTCGATGGGGGTACAATTTGGGGTGTTAGATACCGCCCGCGCAGGGCTATTCACTTTTCCCTGCCGGATCATCGAAGCCTTACCCCACAAGCGAATCCGACTCTCCATCGTGGACAATCAACTGAAGCAGTTTGCGCAATCTTCGCAGCTCGCCGGCGGCAACGCCTCCTATATCGAGGATCTGTACGAGCAGTACCTCGTTTCTCCGGACAGTGTCGATCCCAAATGGAAGACCTACTTCGACGGCTTCAAGGGCCGCGAAGCCGGTGATATTCCGCATTCGGCCGTCATCGCCCACATCGCCGACGCCGCCAAGAACGCCGTCAAGAGCGGCACCGCCGACGGTGCCGGCGACGAGCGCGAGCGCAATGTCGGCCGCCTGATCACTGCCTACCGTTCGCGCGGTCACCTCGGTGCCCGCCTGGACCCGCTGAGCCTGACCGCGCCGACCAATCCGCCGGATCTGGGCCTGCCGTTCCACAGCCTGTCGGAAAGCGACCTGGGCAGTGAGTTCAGCACCGGCGGTGTCGCCGGCCAGCCGCGCATGAAACTGCGTGACCTGCTGGAGCGCCTGAAGAAGACCTACACCGGCTCGATCGGTGCGGAATTCATGCACATTTCCGAGGTTGAGCAGCGCCAGTGGCTGTACCAGCGCCTGGAAATGGCCGGTGGCAACTACAACCTGGACGCAGACACCCAGCGCCGCACCCTGGAGCGCCTGACGGCTGCCGAGGGTCTGGAGCGCTACCTGCACACCAAGTACGTAGGCCAGAAGCGCTTCTCGCTGGAAGGCGGCGATTCGCTGATCCCGATGATGGACACCATCATCCGTGACGCCGGCAAGGATGGCGTCAAGGACGTGGTGATCGGCATGGCCCACCGCGGCCGCCTGAACGTGCTGGTCAACACCCTCGGCAAGAGCCCGCGCAAGCTGTTCGACGAGTTCGAAGGCAAGTTCGAGCATGACGACCACGCCTCCGCGGGCGACGTGAAGTACCACATGGGCTTCTCGGCGGACGTTTCCACCGCCGGTGGCGCCGTCCACCTGGCGCTGGCGTTCAACCCGTCGCACCTGGAAATCGCCGATCCGGTCGTTGCCGGCAGCGTGCGCTCGCGCCAGGAACGCCGTGGCGACACCGCCCGCAAGCAGGTGATGCCGATCCTGATCCACGGTGACGCGGCCTTCGCCGGTCAGGGCGTGGTGATGGAACTGTTCCAGATGTCCCAGGCCCGCGGCTTCGCCGTCGGTGGCACGGTGCACATCGTGGTCAACAACCAGGTCGGTTTCACCACCTCCAACCCGGAAGATTCGCGTTCCACGCTGTACTGCACCGACGTGGCCAAGATGATCGCCGCGCCCGTGCTGCACGTGAACGGCGACGACCCGGAAGCGGTCGTGTTCGCCGCCAAGCTGGCCTTCGAGTTCCGCCAGAAGTTCAGCAAGGACGTGGTCATCGATCTGATGTGCTACCGCCGCTGGGGCCACAACGAAGCCGATGAACCGGCGATCACCCAGCCGCTGATGTACCAGGTCATCCGCAAGCACCAGACGACCCGCGAGCTGTACGCCGCGACGCTGGAAGCAGCCGGCGTGATCGAAGCCGGTGGCGGCAAGGCGCTGGTCGATGCGTACCGCAACAAGCTCGATGCCGGTGAAGTCACCACCGAGCTGGCCCAGGTCGAGAAGACCCCGGCCACCAGCAAGATGTATGTCGACTGGCCCAAGCTGCTCAACGGCAAGCTGTCCGACGCCATCTCCACCGCCGTGGGCATGGAGAAGGTCAAGCAGCTGGCGCAGATCATCAATACCGTGCCGGAAGGTGTGGAACTGCACTCGCGCGTGGCCAAGGTCTATGACGACCGCCGCAAGATGGCCGCTGGCGAGATCCCGGGCGACTGGGGCTTTGCCGAGAACCTGGCCTACGCCACCATCCTCGATGAAGGCAACAACCTGCGCCTGGTCGGCCAGGACGTCGGCCGCGGTACGTTCACGCACCGCCACGCGATCCTGCACGACCAGAAGACCGACAACTACTACCTGCCGCTGCGCCAGCTGGTCGAGTCGCCGGAACAGGCCACCATCATCGATTCGCTGCTCAGCGAAGAAGCGGTGATGGCCTATGAGTACGGCTTCTCCACCACCGATCCGAACACCCTGTGCATCTGGGAAGGCCAGTTCGGCGACTTCGCCAACGGCGCCCAGGTCGTGATCGATCAGTTCATCGCCGCCGGTGAAGCCAAGTGGGGCCGCATCACCGGCCTGACCCTGCTGCTGCCGCACGGTTACGAAGGCCAGGGCCCGGAGCACAGCTCCGCACGTCTGGAGCGTTTCCTGCAGCTGTGCGCGCTGGAGAACATGCTGGTGTGCGTGCCGTCGACCCCGGCGCAGGCATACCACATGCTGCGTCGCCAGATGCGCATGACCACCCGCAAGCCGCTGATCGTGATGTCGCCCAAGTCGCTGCTGCGCCACAAGCTGGCCGTGTCGACCCTGGACGAACTGGCCAACGGCGAGTTCCAGCACCTGATCGGCGATGCCAACGCAGACGCCAAGAAGGTCAAGCGCGTGGTGCTGTGCTCGGGCAAGGTCTACTACGACCTGCTGGAAGACCAGACCAAGCGTGGCCAGGACGATGTCGCCATCATCCGCGTGGAACAGCTGTATCCGTTCCCGCGCGTGGCACTGGCGGCAGAGCTGAAGAAGTACGGCAAGGCGGCCGATGTGGTGTGGTGTCAGGAAGAACCGCAGAACCAGGGTGCCTGGTACCAGATCCGCCACCACCTGCAGGCCTGCCTGGCCGATGGCCAGAGCATCCATTACGCAGGTCGCGCCCGTTCGGCATCGCCGGCCGCTGGACACATGGCTGACCACATCATCGAACAGCAGAAGCTGATCGCCGATGCCCTGGTCAACCCGTTCAACGACTCGGTCGCTGAATAACTCTCCCCCTCATTCTAGAAAAGACAAATCAGGAAGCTCCCGCATGGCCACCGAAGTCAAAGCCCCGGTACTGCCCGAATCCGTCGCCGACGGCACCATCGCCACCTGGCACAAGAAGGTCGGCGATGCCGTCAAGCGCGATGAAAACCTGCTTGATCTGGAAACCGACAAGGTCGTCCTGGAAGTGCCGTCGCCGGTCGACGGCGTGCTGAAGGAGATCAAGTTCGAGGTGGGCGCCACCGTGACCTCGAGCCAGATCGTGGCGATCATCGAAGAAGGCGCCGTGGCCGATGCCCCGGCTCCGGCGGCCGAAGAGAAGAAGGCCGAGGCCGCTCCGGCCAAGGCGGCCGCGCCGGCCGCTGCCGCAGCGCCGGCCCCGGCGGCCAAGTCCGCTGCCGATTCGCTGCCCCCGGGCGCCCGCTTCACGGCCATCACCGAAGGCGTGAATCCGGCCGACGTGGACGGCACCGGCCGCCGCGGCGCGGTGACCAAGGAAGACATCGTCAACTTCGCCCGCAACGGTGGCGCCGGCAAGTCCGGTGGCGCACGTCCGGAAGAACGCGTGCCGATGACCCGCATCCGCAAGCGCATCGCCGAGCGCCTGATGCAGTCCAAGAACGGCACCGCGATGCTGACCACCTTCAACGAGGTCGACCTGTCCAAGGTCTCGGCCGCGCGTAAGGATCTGCAGGACGAGTTCGTCAAGGCCCACGGCATCAAGCTGGGCTTCATGAGCTTCTTCGTGAAGGCTGCCGCCAACGCGCTGCAGCGCTTCCCGCTGGTCAATGCCTCGATCGATGGTGACGACATCATCTATCACGGCTACTCGGACATCTCGATCGCCGTGTCGACCGAGAAGGGTCTGGTGACCCCAGTGCTGCGCAACGTCGAGCGCATGTCCTTTGCCGACATCGAAAAGACCATCGCCGACTACGCCAAGAAGGCCCGTGACGGCAAGCTGAGCCTGGAAGAACTGCAGGGCGGCACCTTCACCGTGACCAACGGCGGCACCTTCGGTTCGCTGCTGTCGACCCCGATCATCAACCCGCCGCAGAGCGCCATCCTGGGCATGCACGCCATCAAGGAGCGTCCGATCGCCCAGAACGGCCAGGTCGTGATCGCGCCGATGATGTACCTGGCGCTGTCCTACGACCACCGCATCATCGATGGCAAGGACTCGGTGCAGTTCCTGGTGGACATCAAGAACCAGCTGGAAAACCCGGGCCGCATGCTGTTCGGCCTGTAAGACCTCCCGCCCCTCCGCGCCTGCGCGGAGGGGTTCTGGTAAAGAAACAAGGAACTATCAATGGCTGAACAATTCGACGTCGTCGTCATCGGTGCCGGTCCGGCCGGCTACCATGCCGCCATCCGCGCCGCGCAGCTGGGTCTGAAGACCGCCTGCATCGACGCTGCGCTGGGCAAGGACGGCAAGCCGGCCCTGGGCGGCACCTGCCTGCGCGTGGGCTGCATTCCGTCCAAGGCGCTGCTGGATTCCTCGCGCCAGTTCTGGAACATGGGCCACATCTTTGGCGACCACGGCATCAGCTTCAAGGATGCCAAGATGGACGTCGAGGCGATGGTTGGCCGCAAGGACAAGATCGTCAAGCAGTTCACCGGCGGCATCGCCATGCTGTTCAAGGCGAACAAGGTCACCGCGTACTACGGTTTCGGTGAGCTGCAGCCGGGCAACATCGTCAAGGTGAAGCAGCACGACGGTTCGGAAGTCGAGCTGAAGGGCACCAACGTCATCATCGCCGCCGGTTCGGATTCGATCGAGCTGCCGTTCGCCAAGTTCGACGGCGACACCATCGTCGACAACGTCGGCGGGCTGGACTTCACCGAAGTGCCGGCACGTCTGGCCGTGATCGGTGCCGGCGTGATCGGCCTGGAACTGGGCAGCGTGTGGAAGCGCCTGGGTTCGGAAGTGACCATCCTGGAGGCGCTGCCGGACTTCCTGGCCGCGGCTGATGCCGAAGTGGCCAAGACCGCCTTGAAGGAATTCAAGAAGCAGGGCCTGGACATCCGCTTGGGCGCCAAGGTCTCCAAGGCCGAAGTGACCGGCAAGGGCAAGAAGAAGGAAGTCGCCCTGACCTACACCGATGGTGAAGGCGAGAAGAACCTGATCGTGGACAAGCTGCTGGTGGCTGTTGGCCGTCGCGCCGCCACCAAGGGCCTGCTGGCCGAAGGCACCGGCGTCAAGATCAACGAGCGGGGCCAGATCGAAGTGGACGCACACTGCCACACCGGCGTCGATGGCGTCTGGGCGGTCGGTGACTGCGTGCGCGGGCCGATGCTGGCGCACAAGGGCTTCGAGGAAGGCATCGCCGTGGCCGAGCTGATCGCTGGCCTGCCGGGCCACGTCAACTTCGACACCATCCCGTGGGTGATCTACACCGAACCGGAGCTGGCCTGGGTCGGCAAGACCGAGCAGCAGCTCAAGGACGAAGGCATCCCGTACAAGGCCGGCAGCTTCCCGTTCGCCGCCAACGGCCGTGCCGTGGCGATGATCGAGCCGTCGGGCTTCGTGAAGGTCCTGGCGCACGCCGAGACCGACCGCATCCTGGGCATGCACCTGGTCGGCGCGAACGTCTCCGAGCTGGTGCACGAAGGCGTGCTGACCATGGAGTTCAGCGGTTCGGCCGACGACCTGGCGCGGATCTGCCACGCGCATCCGTCGCTGTCGGAAGTGGTGCATGACGCCGCCATGGCCGTGAGCAAGCGCGCGATCCACAAGGCCAACTGAGCCTTGTTGGTGGCGTAACGAAAAACCCCGCTTCGGCGGGGTTTTTTGTGGGCGACAGGTAGCGCCGGCCGCTGGCCGGCTCCTCGCCATCCGGGCAGAAGCGCCGCCGGCCAGCGGCCGGCCCTACCCGATCCCAGTGTTATTCAGGCAGTCGCCGTGCGCCCGCCACCCAGGAGCCGCGCCGGCAGCATCAACAGTGCGCCCAGGAAAGCAAACAGGGCCGAGAACGTGATCCCCACCAGACGGAACGGCAGGCTGATCAACCACACGAACGGCCACGCCACCAGGGCCAGGATCGCCAGCGGCCAGCACAGCACGAACAGCAGGCACCACACGCCCAGGGCGAACAGGGTCTTCATCGTCGGTCTCCGTTGGCGGCACCCTGCCGCCCGACACCACCATCGCGCCCTGCCCGGGCGCACTGCAACGGGTTTGCGACGAAACCCGGAATACGCCGATGAAACCCCTTACTCGAACGAACCCACCGAGTCGTGCGACAGGTTGTCGAAGCGGGTGTACTCACCGAAGAACTTGAGCTTGCACGAGCCGGTCGGGCCGCCTCGGTGCTTGCCGATGATGATCTCGGCCAGGCCCTTGTCCGGCGAGTTTTCCTTGTTGTAGTAGTCGTCGCGGTAGATGAACACGATCATGTCCGCGTCCTGCTCGATAGCGCCGGATTCGCGAAGATCGGCCATCACCGGACGCTTGTCGGTACGCGTTTCCAGCGAGCGGTTGAGCTGGGACAGTGCGATCACCGGCACGTTGAGCTCCTTGGCCAGGCCCTTCAACGAACGCGAGATTTCCGAGATTTCGGTCGCGCGGTTTTCGCTGTTGCCCGGCACGCTCATCAGCTGCAGGTAGTCGATCACAATCAGGCCCAGGTCGTGCTCGCGCTTGAGGCGGCGGCACTTGGAGCGCAGGATTTCCGGCGACACGCCCGGCGTATCGTCGATGAAGATCTTGGTTTCCTTCAGCATCCGGATCGCGCCGGTGACGCGGCTCCAGTCCTCGTCTTCCAGCTGGCCGGTACGCAGGCGCTGGGCGTTGATGCGGCCGTTGGAGGAGATCAAGCGCATCGCCAGCTGCGAGGCCGACATTTCCATCGAGAACACCGCAACGCCCTTCTTGGACTTGATCGCGGCGTACTCGGCGATGTTCAGCGCGAAAGTGGTCTTGCCCATCGCCGGGCGCGCGGCCAGGATGATCAGATCGGTCGGCTGCAGGCCGGCGGTCATCGCGTCGAAGTCGGCATAGCCGGTCGGCAGGCCGGTGATGTTGCCGCCGTTCTCGAAGCGGATGCGCAGCTCTTCGAAGGCATCCTTCAGTGCGCCGGGCATCGCCACGAAATCGGTCCGGCCGCGCGCGCCCTGCTCGGCGATCGCGAACACGGATTTTTCGGCGGCCGACAGCAGCTCGCTGCTCTCACGCCCTTCGGGCTGGAAGCCATCGTTGACGATGTCGGTGCCGACCTGGATCAGCTGGCGCAGCACCGCCTTGTCGCGCACGATCTCCGCATAGGCGGCGATGTTGGCGGCCGACGGCGTGGTGCTGGCCAGTTCGATCAGGTACGCGCCATCGCCCACCAGCTCCATCTTGCCCTGCGATTCGAACCACTCGCCCAAGGTCACCGCATCGAACGGGCGATCACGCTCGGAGAGCTCGCGGATCGCACGGTAGATCATCTGGTGATCGCGGCGGTAGAAGTCGGTTTCGGTCAGCTGGTCGTTGACCCGGTCATAGCTCTCCGGGGCCAGCATCAGCCCGCCCAGCACCGCCTGTTCGGCCTCGATCGAATGCGGCGGCACGCGCAGGGCGTCGATGCGCATCTCATCGCGATCAAAGCGGTCACCGCGGTCTTTGCGGTCGGAACGGAAGCCAGAACGGGCGGACATGGGGGGCGTACTTCCTGCAGTGTGAGGCGTGGGACATGGTAGGCACGCGGGGAGCCCCGCAGCCATGCACAAACCTGTGGATAAACAGTGGATGAGCTGGGGATACCGGCGCCTGCCGGTACGATCGGCCGGGGCCGTCGCATCGCGTGCGACGGACGCCCTTGCGACGTCCGTCCACGCCATTATCGCAGAAGCCCGACCCGCCCGCGGTGGATCAGTGCGTGCCGCCGTGGGTGCCAACCCAGGCGATGAACGTGTCCACGAAGCCCTGCAGGAAGTCCTTGGTGCCCTCGTTGCTGATCGTGCCGTGCTCGTCGATCAGCCCTTCCTTGAAATGCAGGAAGGCCTCGGGCTGGCCCAGCACCGGCATGTCCAGGTAGGCCAGGATGTTGCGCAGGTGCTGCTGGGCCAGGGCGGTGCCGATCACCCCGATCGAGGCACCGATCACCGCCGCCGGCTTGCCCGCGAAGGCACTGTCGCCATACGGGCGCGAGCCGAGGTCGATGGCGTTCTTGAGCACGCCCGGCACCGAGCGGTTGTATTCGGGGGTGACGAACAGCACCGCATCGGCGTCACGGATCTGCTGTTTGAGGCGGACGCCCTGGCTGGGGTAGTCCTTGTCGAAATCCTGGTTGTACAGCGGCAGGTCGCCGATCTCCACGTAGGAGAACACCGCCTTGCCGGCGGCCAGCTTCTCCAGCGCGCGTGCCAGCACCCGGTTGTGGGAGCCCTTGCGCAGGCTGCCCACCAGTACGGCGATCTTGTAGTCGGCCATCACGTCATCTCCGTCGGGGAAAGGCCCAGCCTAGGCGGGCCCACCTTCGGCAACGGTGAAGGCGACGTCGGCCACCCCACGGGTGGCTGCTTTCGGTCCGGACGTACCCGCACGCGCGTTGCTATGCGCGCGTCACATCGGCGCGTGCGTTGCGCCAATGCGCCTGCCAGGCCTGGAACATCAACACGTTCCACAGATGCGTGTGCCATTTGCGCTCGCCCTGCTTGAACTGCTGCCACAGCGGCGCCACCGCCTCGACGTTGAACACGCCCTCTTCGGCCAGCCGCGCCGGATCCAGCAGCTCATCGGCCCAGCCGCGCAGGTCGCCCTTGAGCCACGCGCTGACCGGGGCACCGAAACCACGCTTCGGGCGGTGCACCATGTCCTGCGGCACGTAGCGGCCAAGCACCCGCTTGAGCAGGTACTTGCTGACGCCATCGCGCTGTTTCATCGCCATCGGCAGCGACCAGGCGAACTCGGCGACGCGCCAGTCCAGCAGCGGCGCGCGGGCTTCCAGGCTGACCGCCATGCTGGTGCGGTCCACCTTGCACAGCAGGTCATCGGGCAGATAGGTGCTGAAATCGGCCAGCATCATCGCGTCCGCCGGCGAGCCGGCGCCGTGCAGCGGATCGGCCAGGTCGTAGAAACTGCCGGCCGCCTGGGCGCCACGTACCGCGGCGACCGGGTCGCGCCAGCGGGAGATCCGGTTGCGGTAGACATCGCCGATCCCGCGCGCGCCCGACTCGGCCAGCAAGGCTGCAAGACCGCCGGTGCGCGAGGCCTCGCCCTGCGTGTGCGCGTGACTGGCCATCCAGCGCCGCAGCGGCGCCGGCACCTTGCCCAGCAGCCGCCAGTTGCGCATCGCCCGCTGGTAGCGGGTGTAGCCGAAGAACAGTTCATCGCCCCCGTCACCGGACAGCGCCACGGTCACACCCTGCCGCGCCAGCTTGGCGACCAAGGCGGTGGGCACCTGCGAGGCATCGGCGAAGGGTTCATCGAACATCGCCGGCAGAGTGGGCACCACCGCCAGCGCATCGGCACCGCTGACATACAGCTCGGTGTGATCACAGCTCAGGTGCTGGGCCAGCGACTTGGCCAGCGGCGCTTCGTCATGGTCCGAGCCGGTGAAGCCGATGCTGAAACTGTGCACCGGCTGGCTCGACTGCGCCTGCATCAGCGCGGCTACCACCGAGGAATCGGTGCCGCCGGAGAGGAACACGCCGACCGGCACATCGGCCACCATGCGCAGCGCCACCGCGTCGCGCAGCACCGCATCCAGCCGTTCTTCGGCCTCGGCCTCGTTGCCGGTGAACGGCGCGGCCAGTGCCTGCTGCATGCGCTCGCGCGCATTCCAGAACGGCTGCTGCAGCTGGTCCGGCCGGTGCGCGGCAGCGCCGGCGGCTACCGCCTCGGCGTCCAGCCGCAGCACGCGGCCGGGCATGAGCTTGAAGCAGCGCTCATGGATGCAGTGCGGCGCGGGAATGTAGTCCAGCCGCAGCAGCAGGGTCAGTGCGTCGCGGTCGACCTCGTTGTCGAAGGCCGGGTGCTGCCACAAGGCCTTGAGCTCGGAGCCGAACACCAGCGTTTCACCGGCCCAGCCGTAGTACAGCGGTTTCTTGCCGACCCGGTCGCGGGCCAGCCACAGGCAGCGCTCGGCGCGGTCCCACAGGGCGATGGCGAACATGCCGTTGCTGCGCTGCAGGGTTTCCTCGAAGCCCCACTGGGTGATCGCGGCGAGCAGCACTTCAGTGTCCGAATGGCCGCGGAAGCCATGCCCCAGCGCTTCCAGTTCGGCGCGCAGCTCGGCGAAGTTGTAGACCTCGCCGTTGTAGGCCAGCACGTAGCGGCCATCCACCGAGGTCATCGGCTGGTGACCCAGCGGCGACAGGTCCAGGATGCTCAGCCGGCGATGCGCCAGTGCGATGCCGGCCGAGGCATCGGCCCACACCCCGCTGTCATCCGGGCCACGGTGCACCAATGCGTCGCCCATGCGCCGCGCCTGTTCTTCCAGTGCTGCCTGCTCCCTTGCCGGAGCGGGCAGCAACATGCCTGCCAATCCACACATGTATCAATGGTCCTGCGCCAGCGCGAGGGCGGCGTTCAATACCGCATTGTCGCTTGGAAGCACGCACAATGCTGCCCCCGCCAGCGGCGTGTAGGTATCGGCCCCGCACACGCGCCGGACCGGCAGATGCCCGAGCCCCGCCTCGACCAGCGCGGTGATCACGCCCTCCCCCACCCCCGCGCTCTGCCGGCCCTCATCGACGACGAGCACGCGCTGGGCATCGGCGGCCTGGCCGCTGATGAAGCCGGCGTTGAGCGGCACCAGCCAGCGCAGGTCGACCACCCGCACCTGCCAGCCCAGCTGCTGCTCGATCGCCCGGGCCGCACGCAGGCTCATCGGCACGCCATTGCCGTAGGTGAAGATCACCAGGTCACTGGCCTCCGGCGCGTAGACCCGGCCCTCGCCGAGCACCAGGGCCTGGTCCGGAGCCGGATACGGGAACAGCCACTGGCCATCCCCCGGGGCGTGCAGGTCCTTGGTCATGTACAGCGCGATCGGTTCGAGGAACACCGCGACCCGGCCATCGACGGTCGCCAGGGCCGCCAGCGTGCGCAGCATCATCGCCGCGTCGTCGCCGCGCGAAGGACAGCCGACTACCAGGCCGGGGATGTCGCGCAGTGCGGCGATCGAGTTGTCGTTGTGGAAATGGCCGCCGAAGCCCTTCTGGTAGCCCAGCCCCGCGATCCGCACCAGCATCGGGTTGCGGTACTGATCGTTGGAGAAGAACTGCAGCGAGCACGCTTCGCCACGCAACTGGTCGGCCGCGTTGTGCAGGTAGGCCAGGTACTGGATCTCCGGGATCGGCAACATGCCCAGGTTCGCCAGGCCCTGCGCCATGCCCAGGATCATGGTTTCATCCAGCAGCGTGTTGAACACCCGGCGCGGGCCGAAGGCCTTCAGCAGGCCCTTGCTGACCGTATACACCCCGCCCTTCTGCGCGACGTCCTCACCGAACAGCAGCGTGGCCGGGTACTTGGCCATCAGATCGTGCAGGGCCTGGTTGATCTGGATCGCCAGATGGCGCGGCGACTGTGTTTCAGGCAGTTGCGCAGGGCCACCGAATGCGGCCGCTCGGGCATTATCCGCGGCCACGCGCGTGGCTTCGGCATGGACGGCCGCCGGCGAGTACGGCGCCAGCGGCGCGACGACCTCGGCCAGACCGGTCAGTTTGGGGCGTCGATCCGCTTCAGCGGCCGCGGCGAAACAGCGCGCGCGCACGCGCTCGTACAGATCGAGCACCTGGGCGGCGGTCATCCACCCGGACTGCAGCGCGATCGCCGCCGAGCGCAGCAGTGGATCGCTCGCTTCTGCCGCGCACAGCTCGGGCAACGGTCGCCATTCGATCTCGAAATCGGTGCCCGCATGGCCCATCAAACGCGTGGTGCGCAGGTGCAGAAAGGTCGGGCGGCGGGTCTGCCGGCAATGGGCCAGCGCGCGCTCGACCTGCGCGTGCCCCTCAACCAGGTCCAGCCCGTCGGCGGCGAAATAGTCCAGGCCCGGGCGGTGCGCGAAACTCTGCGCGATCCACCCGTCCGGGGTCTTCACCGAGATGCCGATGCCGTTGTCCTCGCAGACGAACAGGATCGGTGCCGGCAGCCGCTGATACGACGCCCACGCGGCGGTGTTGAACGCAGTCTGCGCGGTGGCGTGGTTGGCCGAGGCATCGCCGAAGGAGCAGATCACCACGCTGTCGCCGGGAATCGGCAGCGTGTGGCCGATGCGCCGCCCGCTTTCGATGGCCAGTGCGGTGCCCAACGCCTTGGGCAGGTGCGAGGCGATGGTGGAGGTCTGCGGCAGTACCCACAGTGGCTTGCTGCCCCACACCTTGTGGCGCCCGCCGCTGGCCGGATCGTCCCGGCTGGCCGCGAACGAGAGCGCCGCGTCCATCACCGGGTCCATGCCCGGCAGCTTGCGGAAGCGCTCGGCCATGAAGCCGCCGGAACGGTAGTGCAGGAACGCCGGATCGGTGTGCCGGGCCAGCCGCGCGACCAGCGCATTGCCCTCATGGCCGGACGAGCCGATCGTATAGAAGACCTTGTTCTGCACGCGCAGCACGCGCGCCATCAGGTCCAGGTGGCGGCTGATCAGCTGTGATTCGAATAGTTCGGCAAAGCCCCGCGCATCCAGCGTGCTGCCGGGCAGGATCGGCGCATCGGGGGCCGGCATCGGCGCCGGATCGCCGCGCCACTGCTGCACGAAATCAATGAAGTTGGCGTCGCAGATCTCGGCCCGGTTGAGGCCTTTCATGCGCGCGGGAATCGGATCGGGAACCACGGCAAACATGCATCACCCTCCGTGACGTGCTGCGTAGGCGGATAACCGGATGGACTCAGCGGGACTGCGCGAACAGGGCCTGCACCTCCGGCAGCGGCGCGGGCATGGGGACGAAACCCGGCTGCTCGCGCACGCGCTGCAGCCAGGCCTGGACGGCCGGGTACGGGGCCAGCGCGACACCGCCGTCGGCGGCGACATCGGTGTAAGCGAACAGCGCGATATCGGCAATGCCGTAAGCACGGCCACTGAACCACGGCGCCGTGCCCAGATGCTCTTCCATCACCCCCAGCGCCTGTGCCGAGCGCTCACGCAGGCGCGCCAGCTCGGCGCGGCGCGGGGAGTCCGGGGGCGTCCAGCCACTGATGAAACGCGCGACCGCCAGGCACGGTTCGTGGCTGTACTGTTCGAAGAACATCCAGCGCAGGGTCTGCGCCCGCTCCCAGCCGTCGCTGGAGAGATACGGCGTCCCCTCGGCCAGCCAGAACAGGATCGCGTTGGATTCGGGCAGCACACGCCCGTCATCGCGCTGCACCAGCGGCACCTTGGCATTGGGGTTCATCGCCAGGAAATCCGGCGTATGGGTCTGGCCGTGCGCGCTGTCGACCTCGACCCAGTGGTAGCGCGTGCCCAGCTGCTCCAGCAGCAGCCGCACCTTGTGGCAGTTGCCCGACACGGACATGCCGTACACCGTCAATGGAGCCCGCAACGACGTCATCGCCACCCTCTTGCCCATGCACCGCGGGCGACCTGCCCGCGATGCCGAGTCTGGCCTCAGCGCAGCGTGTTTGCCAAGCGCGGGTGCAGCATCACGGTTGCCCTGCGCGGCGCTGCTGCCACTGCTGGCGCGACTGGCCCCAGATCTCGACCGGCTTGCCGGCGTGCGGCGGCGGCAGCTCGCCCATGCGCAGCAGCGAACTGCCGAGCTTGCGCGCGACAACCCTGGAGTTTTCGTTGGCCGCATCGATGGTGTGGATGATCTCTTCCCAGCCCAGCGTGTCGAACGCCCAGTCCATGCTGGCCACCGCCGCCTCGGGCGCATACCCCTTGCCCCAGCTCTCGCGGCGGATGCTCCAGCCGACCTCGGTACCCGGCCAGTCCAGCGGTTGCCAGGGACCCATGCGGCCAACCCACTCCCCGCTGCTTTTTTCGATCACCGAGAACATCGAGAACCCGTACAGATGCCAGCTGCCGACCAGGCAGCTGAAGCTGCGCCATGCCTGCGACGGGGCCTGCACGCCGCCGAGGTGCTGCATGACCTCCGGGTCCGAGCAGAAACGCAGGAAGGCCTCGAAATCCTCGGCGCGTGGCGGGCGCAGGATCAGGCGGTCGGTCTCCAGCTGGAGGTCGAAAATGCTCATGGCGTCCTCGTGCGTTGCGTGGTGCGGTCATGATCGCAGACCCAGCGACCGGCATGCCGTGCGCCCTGCCCCACAACGCAACACGCCGGCTATTGCCGGCGTGTAGGTGATGCGTGCGAACGGTTGCGGATTACTGCTTGTTCGCACTCAGTGCGGCGGTCTGGGTAACCAGCTGACCGTCGATCACCGGCAGGCGATCGCTGCTCGGCTTGTTGTCCATCTTCACGGTCTTTTCGGCGCCATCGTAACGGTAGGTCACGTTGTAGCCGGTCACCGCATTGGTGGTGCCCATCGGGATGCGATTGCCCGGCTTGCTGGCCATACGCATGGTGCCGGTGGTGCCGTCTTCATTGCGGTAGGTGACGTTGTAGCCGGTCACGCGGGTCGACTCGGAGGTCGCGGTTTCGGTATGGCACTGGCGCTCGGTGCGGTTGACCACACGGCCCCCCACATGGCGCTTGTCCACCTGGTTGCCGATCAGGCCACCGGCCACGGCACCGGCGGCCGTCGCGGCCTTGCGGCCATTGCCACCACCGACCTGGTTGCCGAGCAGACCGCCGATCACGGCGCCGGCAACCGTACCGCCGACATTGCCATCGCGCTCGGGCAGGCGCTCCTGCACCACCACGTCTTCGCAGACTTCATGCGGCGTCTGGGTGCTGGAGGTTTCGCGGACCGGCTCGGTGCCGATCACGGTGGCGTAGGCCTTTTCCTTCCTGGTCAACGGGTCGACCTTGACGATGTCGGCGTACTCCAGCTTGCCGGCCTTGTCTTCAATGGCCAGCTGATCAGTGCGCGCGCCGTCATCGGCCAGCGGCGTGGTGTCCAGGGTGGGCCGGCTCTGTGCAGCGGTCACCGCCTCGGGCGTGGCACTGCCGCCCTTCATGAAGGCAGCGGTGGCGATACCGCCAACCAGCAGCGCACCCGCAGCGACCAACGCAGTAGTAGTTGTACTTTTCATAACCGGCTCCTTGCGGGCGATCCGCAACGTTCTTGAGTGAATTCCAGCACGGCCAGCCTGAACGGAATCTCCACGGATCGTAAACATCCGGCCGCCCATTCAGGTTCGGTGAGCCTTGCGCTCGTGATAGCGTTTACAGCATCTGCCCAGGAGTGCGTCATGTCCAATCCCATGCTGTTGCCGGTGCTGGAATGGGCGCGTCGGCTGCGCTACCCCACCCTGTTCAAGATCACGGCCGCGCTGTTCGCGGTGACCCTGGTGATCCCCGACCCGCTGCCGTTCGTCGATGAAATCCTGTTCGGCCTGGGCACGCTGCTGCTGGCCAACTGGAAACGGCGCGGCGACACGACGCCCCCGCCGTTGCCGAGCAAGCGCCGCGCGTGAGGTTGATCGACAGTCATTGCCATCTGGATGCGGGCGAGTTCGATGCTGATCGCACTGAGGTGATCGCGCGTGCCCGCGCGGCGGGCGTGTTCGCACAGGTGGTGCCTGCGGTGACCGCGGCGAGCTGGCCGGGCCTGCGCGACGCCTGCCGGCTGGCCGACGGACTGCACCCCGCGTACGGCTTGCACCCGATGTTTCTGGACCAGCACCGCCCCGGACACCTCGACGACCTGCGGGAGTGGCTCGAGCGCGAGCGCCCCTGCGCGGTCGGCGAGTGCGGGCTGGATTTCTTCGTCGAAGGGCTGGACCCGGACGCCCAGCAGCAGTACTTCCTCGGCCAATTGCGGCTGGCGCGCGAGTTCGAGTTGCCGGTGATCGTGCATGCGCGCCGGGCGGTGGATGCGGTGATCGCCGCGATCAAGCAGATCGGTGGGCTGCGCGGCGTGGTGCACAGCTTTTCCGGCAGCCCCGAGCAGGCGCGGCAACTGCACCAGCTCGGCTTCCTGATCGGGCTCGGTGGGCCGCTGACCTATGACCGCGCCCAGCGCCTGCACCGCCTGGTAGCCAGCATGCCCCTGGAGCAGCTGCTGCTGGAAACCGACGCGCCGGATCAGCCCGATGTGGGGATCCGGGGTGAGCGCAATGAGCCGGCGCGGTTGCCGGTGATCCTGGCGGCGGTGGCACGCCTGCGCGGGGAACCGGCCGAGGCGATTGCCGCGCAGACCACGGCCAATGCCAAGGCCTTGTTCCGCATCTGAGCGGCAGGTAGATCGGTCTGGATCAGGCCTCGGCGGTCGCCGCACCTTTCTTCGGCTTCATCAACATCTCCAGGGCCTTGCCGACCGCCGCAAACGCGAATGCGCCGGTGATATGCGTGGCCGCGCCCAGCCCGGCGCCGCAGTCCAGCTTCAGCGCCGCATCGGCGCCCAGGTTCGGGCGGATGCCGCACACGCTGCCATCGGCCTGCGGGTACTTCACGTTTTCCAAGGAGTACACCGCCGGCACGCCGAAGTAACGCGAGGCGTTCTTGGGGAAGTTGAAGTCGCTGCGCAGCTTCTTGCGGATCAGCGCCATCATTGCATCGTGTTCAGTGCGCGAGACATCGCGGATCCGCACCAGGGTGGGATCGGTACGGCCACCGGCGGCGCCAACGGTCAGGATCGGCAGCTTGCGGCGGCGGCACCAGGCGATGGTCTCCACCTTGACCCGGAAGCTGTCGCAGGCATCGATCACCAGATCGAAATCGCGGTCCAGCAGCTCGACCATGTTGGACACCGTCAGAAACGAAGCGATCGCATCGACGCTGATGTCCGGGTTGATCGCGCGGCAGCGCTCGGCCATCGCCTCGGCCTTGTTGCGGCCGTACTGGCCGGCCAGGGCCGGCAGCTGGCGGTTGGTGTTGGATACGCAGATGTCGTCGGCATCGATCAGGGTCAGATGCCCCACGGCCGTGCGTGCCAAGGCTTCCACCACCCACGAGCCAACGCCGCCCATGCCCACCACCGCCACCCGGCGGGTGGCAAGCAGATCCACGGTGCCTACCCCATACAACCGGTCGATGCCGGCAAATCGTTCGCGCAATACGTCGTTCATGCATCCATTTTAATGTGCGCAGGCCGGCACCGGTACGCGCCGTGGACAGGACGCGTCGTACCATCGCCGCAGCCACCTTCAAGGAAGCCCTTCACCATGAACGACCCCGTGACCCCGTCGCGCCGCCCGTCCGCCGCCTACCGCTATCTGTTCGTCGGCCTGCTCGGGCTGGTGATCGGCCTGATCGCCACGGTGATGGTCTCGCGCGCCATCCAGGCCCGCCAGGACCCCTTCCCGGATTCGCTGATGCACGTGATGAACCGCCAGGTGGAGCTGCTGCAGGCCGCGCAGGCGCAGAACCGCTGCAGCCTGGCCGACACCGTGCCGCGCCTGCAGACGCTGCGCTCGCTGTCCAATGATCTGGACCTGGCCTTCCCCGGCTTGAAGGACAGCCAAGGCTTCCAGCAGCACGCCAGCGCCCTGCGCGCCACGCTCAACGAGGCATTGGCGGCGCCGCCGACCGACTGCCCGGGGATGGCCACGCTGGTCGAAAAGATCCAGACCGACTGCAAGGCCTGCCACCAGGATTTCCGCTGATTCATCTTCCAGCCACGCTGGCAGCCCGGGATTGGCACGCTGTTCACGCAGCACAGGACACGATCTGCCCCATGCGCACCAGACGCATTCGACCACCCCTCTGGCCAGGAGATACACCATGAAGATTCAACTGATCGCCGCCGCTGCTGTTGCCACCGTCGCCCTGGCTGGCTGTGCCACCACCTCGCCCGGCTACGGCAGCAGTGGTTACAACAACGGCTACGGCAATTCCGGCGGCAACTACAACACCAACCGTTGCGCCGACTGCGGCATCGTGACCCGCATCAACCAGGTCGCTTCGGGCCGCAGCGCGCCGAGCGCGACCGGCGCGGTGCTGGGCGGCATCGTCGGCGCGGTCGCCGGCCATGAAATCTCCGACCACACCGGCGGCAGCCGCGGCAACAAGAACATCGCCGCCGCCGCAGGCGCCGTGGGTGGTGCACTGGCCGGCAACCAGATCCAGAAGAACGTCACCAGCGATACCTTCGACATCACGGTGCGCATGGATGATGGCCGTACCGTCGTCGTCAACCAGCGCGATCTGGGCGGCATCCGCGAGAACACCTACGTCCGCGTGGTCAACGGCAAGGTGATCCTGCGCTGAGCTGCCTGGCAGCCCGCGCATGGAATAGAAAAGGGCCCGCTTGCGCGGGCCCTTTTCATGTCTCAACCAGGCAGGACCCGGCGTGCGCTCAGAGCGGCTTGACCTTGTCGGCCTGCAGGCCCTTCTGGCCAGTCACCACTTCGAACTCGACCGCTTGCCCTTCCTTCAGGCTCTTGAAGCCCTGGGATTCGATCGCGCGGAAGTGCACGAACACATCTTCGCCGCTCTCACGGCTGATGAACCCGAAACCCTTCGCGTCGTTGAACCACTTGACGGTGCCCTTCTCAGCCATCTCAGCTACTCCCTAACTGTCTTGTTGTTGGATACACCCGTACAGGCGGCTGACAGCAAGGGGGAAGCGAGGTGCAACGATGCAGCGGATCTGGAAGATCTACCATCATCAGGCCACGATCCACGGTGACCTTGCCAAGCTCAGCGTCTGCAACTTAACCCGGGCAAAACGAAAAAGCAACTAGCCAAAAGCTTCCGATGTCAACCCCATTTCAGGAACCATACTCGAGAGCATGGACCCTTCATTCATCTTTCATCTGCTAGCCGTCCTGCTGGTGCTGGTCGGCATGGCCGGCATCATCCTTCCCGCCCTGCCCGGAATCCCCCTGGTCTTCGCCGGCCTGCTGCTGGCCGCCTGGGCGGACGACTTCGCGCATGTGGGCTGGCTGCCACTGACAGTGCTCGGTCTGCTGACGCTGGTATCGTTCGCGGTGGATATCCTCGCCACGGTGGTCGGGGCGCAACGCGTGGGTGCCAGCCGCAAGGCGCTGTGGGGCACCTTCGTTGGCAGCATCGTCGGCCTGTTCTTCATGCCGATCGGCCTGTTCGTGGGGCCATTGGCCGGTGCGCTGCTTGGCGAGTACTGGCACACCCGCGAGCTCGGCCGCTCCACCAAGGTGGGGCTGGCGACGTGGCTCGGCATTCTGCTCGGGTTCGCGCTGAAGCTGGCGCTGGTAATCGCGATGCTGGGGCTGTTCGCGTTCGCGTGGTTCTTCTGACCGGCAGCGGCGGGACGGCTTCACGCCCTGACCACACCCGTGACCGGCATAAACCGGATCAGATCGACCGTGTCGTGCGCTGGCGGGAACAGCTTGCAGCGGCCACACTGTGCCGGTTGACCCATTCATTCTTGTCGCGTGGCCTTCCCATGACCCTCCCCCGCCCTCGTTCCGCCCTGTTCACCGCGTTGGCCCTGGCCGGCACCGCCCTGCCCGCCGCGGCGCAGGAAGCCGCCCCCACCCCGGCGACGCCGGAAGCCTGCGCACTGGTCGATACGGACGCGGCGCGCCTGGCCTGTTACGACAAGCTGTTCGGCCGCACCCCCGATGTGACGTTGGCCGCCGATGCCGCCGCCACGGCCGCCAAGCAGGAGCGCCGCGAGGAGCGCCAGGCCGCGCGCAGCGCCGACGCCGATGCGCCGGCCGCGCAGCGGGTCAAGCAGCGGCTGGGCGAGGTGTTCAAGAACGACGGCCACCAGGACGCCCTGGCCAATGCCGGCAAAGGCTCGCTGCTGGACAGCCGCTGGGAGCTGGCCCAGGACTCCAAGCTGGGTGCCTTCCAGCTGCGCGCCTACAAGCCGGTCTACCTGCTGCCCGCCTTCTGGACCAGCGACAAGAACCAGATGCCGCAGTCGCCCAATCCGGTCAATACGGTCACCACCTCCCAGCAGCTGGACAGCGCCGAGCTGAAATTCCAGCTCAGTTTCAAGACCAAGGTGGTGGAGAACCTGTTCGGCGACAACGGCGATATCTGGGCCGGCTACACCCAGAGCTCGCGCTGGCAGGCCTACAACGCCGACAACTCGCGCCCGTTCCGTGAAACGAACTACGAGCCGGAAGTGATGCTGCTGTTCCGCAACGGCTACTCGATCGGCGGCTGGCGCGGACGCATGAGCGGGATCGGCATCAACCACATGTCCAACGGCCGCGCCGATCCGCTCTCGCGCAGCTGGAACCGGGTGATCGCCACCGTCGGCCTGGACCGCGAGAACTGGGCGCTGGTGCTGCGCCCGTGGTACCGCATTCCGGAAGACCGCAAGGACGACAACAATCCGGACATTTCCGATTACATGGGCCGCGGCGACGCGACCCTGACCTGGAACAAGAACGGTCACGAGGTCTCGCTGATGGCGCGGCACTCGCTGCGCGGCGGCGACCGCTCGCACGGCGCCCTGCAGCTCGATTACGGCTTCCCGATCAGCAATCTGCTGCGCGGCCACGTGCAGATCTTCGATGGCTACGGCGAGAGCATGATCGACTACAACCACAAGGCCACCTATGTAGGCCTGGGTGTGTCGCTGCTGGAGTGGTATTGATGGCGGTGACGATCTGGCACAACCCGCGCTGCAGCAATTCGCGCGGGGCGTTGGAGATCCTGCGTGAGCACGGCATCGACCCGGTGGTGATCGAATACCTCAGGACGCCGCCGGACCGCGTCACCCTGGCCGCCCTGATCACGCGCATGGGCATCGCCCCGCGTGAGCTGCTGCGCACCAAGGAAGCCGCCTACGGTTCGCTTGGACTGGACGACCTGGGCCTTCCCGATGCGACGCTGATCGAGGCGATGGTCGCCCACCCAGACCTGATCAACCGCCCGATCGTGGAAACCGCGCAGGGGGCGCGCCTGTGCCGGCCGCCGGAGACCGTGCTGGAGATCCTGCCGGCATGATGCCGCGCCTCAGCCGCCTCCGCAGCGGCTGATACACCGGTTGCGATCCTCACCGCAGGTCAGTGCGGGCAGCCGGTTGCGGCAGTAATCGCTGCTGGCCTGGCAGGCCTTGCGCAGGTCCGGATTGTCGATCTTCTCGCACTTCGCATCGCGCTGGGTCGCTACCCCGGCGCCACAGCTGTCATCGCTGCTGAATCCCGTGCGGGTGCCGATGCAGCTGTCGTACTGGGCCTGGCAGTGGTCCATGCACTGGTTGGCGGCGGTGACATCGCGCAGGCTGGGCGCGGAATACTGGTCGCCCTCGGTGCTGCAGGCGGTCAGCAACAGGCCCAGTACGGCCAGCACAGTGGTGTGGAAACTCCTTGGCATGGTCACTCCTTGGTGAAGGACGCCGGCAAGTGGGCGCGCAGCCCCTGATCATCCTTGAACGGCACACGCCCGACTCTAGCAGCACGTCATTGCGTCCTGCCATTGGCCTCAGCGCCAGTCGGTGATGCCCTCGCGCCGGTAGACCTCGGCGAACGCCGGGCGTGCTTTCAAGCGGTCCGCATAAGCCTTCAAGGCCGGCCAGGTGTCGCTGGGCGTGGGCATGTTGCGTGACCAGCGCATCAGCATCACCAGCATGAAATCGACCACGCTCAACGACTCGCCCAGCACGTAAGGATGTCGCGTGGACAGGTGCTCGGCCAGATGCTGCCACGCGCCCTCCAGCCGTTCGCGTGCGCGCTGCCGGGTCGCGTCCACGTGTTCGGTGCCGGCCATTTCCTGCGGATAGAACCACGCCCGGTACGCCGGCTGCACGGTATTGGCACACCAGAACATCCAGCGGTAGGCCTCGGCGCGCGCGGCGCTGCCCACAGCCGGCAACAGGCCCGCCTCGGGGTGCCGGTCGGCCAGGTGCAGGGCGATCGCCGCAGCCTCGGTCAGGACCTGGCCGTCGAGAATCAACGTCGGCACCAGGCCCGCCGGATTCAAGGCGAGATACGCCGGGTCCTTGTGCTCGCGCTTGTCGAAATCCAGCAGCACCAGATCATGCTCGATCTGCAGTTCCAGCAACAGCCAGTGCACGACCAGCGCGGCGGTGCTCGGTGATCCGTACAGCGTGGTGCGCATGTGGTGGGCCCTGTCGAGGAAGGCTCACATTATGCGCGCGGCACGCACGCCGCTGGACATGCCTCGCGGCGAAAGCATCCAGCAACGGTTGATGGCGACCGGATTGGCCAACGGAAAACGGCGCCCTTGGGCGCCGTTTTCGTATCAGCAGCGTATCGGCGCGTTGCCGCTACCTGCCGCGATGCATCGATCGGATGCCTCAGGCCACCACGACCGGAATCTTGCCGATTCGGGCCTGCCATTCACGCGGGCCGGTCTGGTGCACGGACTCACCGGTGGAATCCACCGCCACGGTGACCGGCATGTCCTGCACGGTGAACTCGTAGATCGCTTCCATGCCAAGATCGGCGAAGCCGACCACCTTGGCCGCTTTGATCGCCTTGGACACCAGGTACGCCGAGCCGCCGACCGCCATCAGGTAGGCCGACTTGTTGTCACGGATCGCCTCGATCGCCGCCGGGCCGCGCTCGGCCTTGCCGACCATGCCCAGCAGGCCGGTCTGTTCCAGCACCTGGCGGGTGAACTTGTCCATGCGGGTGGCGGTGGTCGGGCCGGCCGGGCCCACCACTTCGTCGCGCACCGGATCGACCGGGCCCACGTAGTAGATGAAGCGGCCCTTGAGGTCCACCGGCAGCGGCTCGCCCTTGTCCAGCATTTCGACCATGCGCTTGTGCGCGGCGTCGCGGCCGGTCAGCAGCTTGCCGTTGAGCAGCAGGGTCTGGCCCGGCTTCCAGCTGGCCACGTCTTCCGGGGTGACCGTGTCCAGATCGACACGGGTGCCCTTGGAGGCGTCATAGGTGATCTGCGGCCAGTCTTCCAGCGACGGCGGATCGAGCATCACCGGGCCACTGCCATCCAGGGTGAAGTGCGCATGGCGGGTGGCCGCGCAGTTCGGGATCATTGCCACCGGCAGGTTGGCCGCGTGGGTCGGGAAGTCCTTGACCTTGATGTCCAGCACGGTAGTCAGGCCGCCCAGGCCCTGCGCACCGATGCCCAGCGCGTTGACCTTGTCGAACAGTTCCAGGCGCAGTTCTTCGGCACGGTTGGAGGCGCCACGGGCCTTGAGCTCGTTGATGTCGATCGGCTCCATCAGCGATTCCTTGGCCAGCAACATCGCCTTCTCGGCGGTGCCACCGATGCCGATACCGAGCATCCCCGGCGGGCACCAGCCGGCGCCCATGGTCGGCACGGTCTTGAGCACCCAGTCCACGATCGAGTCGGACGGGTTGAGCATGGCGAACTTGCTCTTGGCTTCCGAACCACCGCCCTTGGCCGCGACGATCACCTCCACGGTGTCACCCGGCACGACCTTGACGTTGACCACGCCGGGCGTGTTGTCCTTGGTGTTGATGCGCTTGCCGGCCGGATCGGCCAGCACCGAGGCGCGCAGTTTGTTGTCCGGGTAGTTGTAGGCCCGGCGCACGCCTTCGTTGGCCATGTCTTCCACGCCCATCGTGGCGTCGTCCCAGCGCACGTTCATGCCAATTTCCAGGAACACGGTGACGATGCCGGTGTCCTGGCAGATCGGCCGGTGGCCTTCGGCGCACATGCGCGAGTTGATCAGGATCTGGGCCATCGCCTCCTTCGCGGCCGGCGACTCTTCGCGCTCATAGGCAGCGTTGAGGCTCTTGATGTAATCGACCGGGTGGTAGTACGAGATGTACTGCAGCGCGTCGGCGATGGACTGGATGAGGTCTTCCTGCTTGATCGATGTCACGACTTGCTCGCTTGCTGGAGGCTGGCGGGGGTTGAACCGCCGATTTTAACAAGGACCGCCCGGCGGCGTTGAGAATCGCTCGCGGCCGCGGCTTTTGGTGCACAGTGGCCGCCCAGCCCTGTCACAGCGGCCCGCCCGGCCGCGTCCTCCCGGCATGACCCCGACCGATACCTTCCAGACCCACCGCCCCCGCCTGTTCGCCCTGGCCTACCGCCTGCTGGGCAGCCGCAGCGACGCCGAGGACATCGTCCAGGACGCCTGGCTGCGCTGGCAGGGCGCAGACACCGCCGTGATCCGCGATCCGGAGGGCTGGCTGGTCACCGCCACCACCCGGCTCGGCCTGGACCGCCTGCGCGCCCTGCGCAGCGCGCGCGTCGACTACGTCGGGCCGTGGCTGCCGGAGCCGCTGGAGATCGCCCTGGACCCGGATCCGCTGCAGGACCCGGCCCAGCGCCATGCCCTGGCCGACGAGGTCTCGGTGGCCTTCCTGGCACTGCTGGAGCAGCTCAAGCCGGATGAGCGTGCCGCCTTCCTGCTCAAGGACGTGTTCGATTACGACTACCCGGACATCGCCCCGCTGCTGGAGCACTCCGCGGCCAACTGCCGGCAGCTGGTATACCGGGCGCGGCAGCGCCTGCAGACCGGCGCGCCCCGCTTCACGGTCCCGGCCGCACAGCACCGCGAGCTGCTGGCGCGTTTCATGGAAGCCTCCCAGCAGGGCGACCTGGCGTCGATACGCTCACTGCTCGACGCCAACGCCGAGATGATCTCCGATGGCGGGGGCCGCGTGACGGCGGCCATCCGTCCACTGCTCGGCGCCGAGCGCATCGCGCAGCTGTACTGGGCGATCGCGCGCCGCAACGGCCAGCATCCGGCGCAGCTCGGCCAGGTCAACGGCGAGCCGGCGATCCTGCGCTTTGCCGGCGACCAGCTGCACTCGGTCACGATGATCACGGTCGATGCGGGGCGTATCGTGCGCGTGCTCAGCGTGCTCAATCCGGAAAAACTCACCGCGTTTGTCACAGCGCGCGACGCTGGCACGTCCTCCTGATGAAGACGGCCGCTGCGGCCGTCATGGAGTCCCCGATGTCCAGCTCACCCCGCGTTCCGTATACCCGCCTCGCCGCCGATGCCTTCAAGGGCCTGCTTGCTACCAGCAAGGCGGTCCACGACAGCTCGATCGATCCTGTGTTGATGGAGCTGGTGTTCCTGCGTGTCTCGCAGATCAATGGCTGCGGCTACTGCATGGACATGCACGGCACCACCCTGCGCAAGGGGGGAATCGAACCGCGCAAGCTCGATACGCTGCCGGCCTGGCACGAGAGCCGTTTCTTCAATGCACGCGAGCGCGCCGCCCTGGGCTGGGCTGAGGCACTGACCCGGCTGAGCAGCGCAGCGCCTTCGGATGCCGCGTACGAAGCGCTGTTGCCGCACTTCGATGAAAAGGGCATCAGCGACCTCAGCATGGGCATCGCGGTGATCAATGCCTGGAACCGCCTTGGCGCCGGGCTGTTGCCGCCGCTGCCGTGATTTGCTGGCGGGAACGCGCTGAGCTGCCTTGTCCAAGCGCTCGCACGGAGTGACTGAA
This sequence comes from Stenotrophomonas maltophilia, assembly GCF_002205165.1. Classification (GTDB taxonomy): domain Bacteria; phylum Pseudomonadota; class Gammaproteobacteria; order Xanthomonadales; family Xanthomonadaceae; genus Stenotrophomonas; species Stenotrophomonas maltophilia_N. The sequence continues at coordinate 71,289 of NZ_NIVS01000043.1, forward strand.
TCGCACCTGCATGCGCGCACGCAGCGCGTGAGCGCAAGGCAGGGGTATTTCTGACATGGAACTCGGACTTTCAGGACAGAAAACAGTGGATGCGTCTATCCAAAACACCTCGCTGATTTCTTGTTCAAATAACACCTCAGCCACGCCACGGTTCGCAGTACGGTCCGCCCTCTTTTTGGGCAGGACCGGACTGCATGACACACACGCGCAGCGCAACGCTTCATCCACACCCGACTGCGTGGTTGACCGCGTATCTGCTCATCAACGCGGCCGGGTCTTCCCTGCCGGTGCTGTTGAACGTCACATGGCCCGCTGCCATCGACGCGCAGCTGTTTGTCGCCGTGGCACTGGCAAGCCAACTGATCCTCGCCCTGGCTGTGTGCTGCCTGCCCGGCTGGTTGCTGGGCAACATCAAGATCAAGCCACTGCGTGCGCTGGCATTGCCCAGCGTGGTCACGCTGACCACGCTGTGGTGGATTGCGCTGCTCATCGATGCGCGGGTGTTCCACCAGTTCGGTTTTCATCTCAATGGTCTGGTCATCGGCCTGCTGCTCAGCGGTCGTCTAATGGAACAGCTCGGCCTGACCACCGTGTCCTGTCTGGTCGCCGGCGCCGTGCTCGCCGGCATGGCCACGCTGCAGCTGCTGTTCGCGCGCTGGCTTAAACACCGGCGCATTGCCGCGCTCCCGCGCGCCCGCTGGCTGTGGGTGCTGCTTCCCCTGCTGCCGATCACCCAAGGCCTGGCGATCTGGTACGACGCGCGCAGCCGAGCCGATGCCATGACCGGACTGCGCCCCATTCCCTGGCTGCACACCGCGACTGCGCGGCGCCACCTGGCCAGGCTGGGCTGGGCCCAGGAAGACGGCAGGCAACGCCAACTGGCGGGGCAGCCCAGCACCACCGCCGCCCTGCAGTACCCGCACCAGCCTTTGCAGTGCCGCGCGGAGCGGCCCATGAACGTGCTGATGATCGTGGTCGATTCGCTGCGTCATGACATGCTCACACCTGCGCAGATGCCCAATGCCAGCCAATTCGCCGCGCAGGGATGGCAGGCGGAGCAGCACTACAGCACCGGCAACAACACCATGCATGGCTTGTTTGGGTTGTTCTACGGCCTGCCGGCCCTGCATACCAACACCATGATCCACCACCGCCGCGGGCCGGAGCTGCTGCGCCAGCTGGACCAGCGTGGCTACCAGTTCCATCTGTACGGTGGCGCTTCCCTGCAGGGCGCCCGCATGGACCGGGCCGTGTTCGCGCAGGTCGCCGCGCCGCTGCATACCGCGCCGAATGACGTCGCCCAGGATCTGCGTGATCGTTACGTTGTAAATCAGCTGGCCGCTGCCCTGCGCGCGCAGCCCGCCGAGACACCGTTCTTCGGGTTCATGCTGCTGGACAGCGCCCATGCGCCCTATGCCGTTCCGGCCGACGCAGAGCACCGGTTCCTGCCCCAGGCCAGATCCGGTGATCACCTCAAAACCCATCGCGGCACGGACCCCGCACCGTTGTTCAACCGCTACCGCAATGCCGTGCTCAAGGCCGACACCCTGATCGGCCAGTTGCTGCAGGCCCTGGATGACAGCGGCCGCCGCGACGATACCGTGGTGATCATCACCAGTGATCACGGCGAGTCCTTCAACGATCTCGGCCAGAACGACTGGGGGCACAACGGAAATTTCAGCGATGTGCAGACCCGTGTGCCGATGGCGATCCGCTGGCCGGGCCGGGCAGCCGCCAAAGAACCGGCCATCACCAGCCACATCGATATTGCACCGACGCTGCTGCGCCACCTGCTGGCCTGCAGCAATCCGCCCTCGGACCATTCGGCGGGGCTGGACCTGTTCGGCCCGCTGCCGCCGATGCGCCCGCTGCTGGTGGAGTCATGGACCCAGCGCGCGGTGCGCGTCGGCCCTCGGGCGCTGATCGTGCGGCCCTATGGCATCGAGGTACGCGACGCCGACTATCGTCAGATCCCGGATACCACCTCAACGGCCGCCATCACCGCCGCCATCATCGACCAGATGCAGCTGCTCCAACCCATCAGCAGGCCGTCGCCGTAGCGCGTTGGCGACACGGGCCGATGGGCCGTCATGGCATGTACCGGCAGCGCAGGCGGCAGGCTTCATCTGCAAACTACGCAGGCGACGCGCACAATGTCGCCCATGCCCGCCTCCCCCGCTGCCGGTGCACCCGGCCAGAAGAATCCCAGCCTGCGTGAGCGCGTCAATGCGATGCGCAACCTTCCCCCGTTCCTGCGCCAGGTCTGGCAGACCAGCCCGGGGCTGACGCTGGCCAGCCTCGGCCTGCGCGTGATCCGCGCGTTGCTGCCGGTGGCGATGTTGTACGTCGGCAAGCTGATCATCGATGCCGCCGTGCACCTCAGCCAGCACGACGCCGGCTTTCCGCCGTTCGGTGAGGCGCTCTCCAGCGGCCTGCTCAACCCGCTGCTCGGCCTGCTCGCGCTCGAGTTCGGCCTGGCGATGGCCTCGGACCTGCTTGGCCGCATGGTCAGTTACGCCGATACGCTGCTGTCGGAGCTGTTCACCAACGTCACCAGCGTGCGCCTGATGGAACACGCGGCCGAGCTGGACCTGGAGGATTTCGAAGACCCCGACCTGCAGGACAAACTGGACCGTGCGCGGCGCCAGACCATGGGCCGGATGAACCTGATGAGCCAGCTGTTCGGGCAGGTGCAGGACAGCATCACCGTGGCCAGCCTCGCGGTCGGCCTGATCGTCTACGCGCCCTGGTTGATCCTGCTGCTCGCGGTGGCGCTGATCCCGGCCTTCATCGGCGAATCGCATTTCAATGCCGCCGGTTACAGCCTCAATTTCCAGTGGACACCGGAGCGTCGGCAGCTGGAGTACCTGCGCCAGATCGGGGCGAGCGTGGAAACCGCGAAGGAGGTGAAGATCTTCAACCTCCATCGCTTCCTGATCGACCGCTATAAATTACTCGCCGAGAAGTTCTATCTCGCCAACCGCGCCCTGGCCCGCAAGCGCGCGATCTGGGGCACGCTGCTGGCCGCGCTCGGGACGCTGGGCTATTACGCGGCGTACGCCTACATCGCCTGGCGCACCGTGCGCGGCGATTTCTCGATCGGCGACCTGACCTTCCTGGCCGGCAGCTTCCTGCGTCTGCGCCAGCTGCTGGAAGGCCTGCTGATCGGTTTTTCGCAGGTCGCCGGGCAAGCGCTGTACCTGGACGACCTGTTCTCGTTCTTCCAGATCGAACCGGAAATCCATTCGCGCCCGGACGCCATCGCCATCCCGCAACCGATCACCCAAGGCTTCGTGTTCGAGAATGTCGGCTTCCGCTATCCCGATGCCGAAAGCTGGGCCGTGCGCCATCTGGATTTCGACCTGCGTGCCGGCGAAGTGCTGGCGCTGGTCGGCGAGAACGGTGCCGGCAAGACCACCCTGGTCAAGCTGCTCGCCCGCCTGTACGACCCCGATGAAGGCCGCATCCTGCTCGATGGCCGCGACCTGCGCGACTACGACCTCGATGACCTGCGCGCCAACATGGGCGTGATCTTCCAGGATTTCGTGCGCTACAACCTCAGCGCCGGCGAGAACATCGGCGTCGGCCTGGTCGAGGCGATGACCGACGATGCGCGTATCCGCGATGCCGCCCGGCGCGGCATGGCCGATGAGGTGATCGCCGGCCTGCCCGGTGGCTACGACCAGCTGATCGGCCGACGCTTCAAGATGGGCGTGGACCTGTCCGGTGGCCAGTGGCAGAAGATCGCCATCGCACGGGCCTACATGCGCGATGCGCAGGTCATGATCCTGGATGAACCCACCGCGGCGCTGGATGCCCGCAGCGAGTTCGAGGTGTTCCAGCGCTTCAAGGAACTGTCCGACAACCGTACCGCGGTACTGATCTCGCACCGCTTCTCGTCGGTGCGCATGGCCGACCGCATCCTGGTGCTGGCCGGTGGCCGGATCGAGGCCAGCGGCACGCATGCCGAACTGATGACCCAGGGCGGCCGCTATGCCGAACTGTTTGAGCTGCAGGCCGCCGGCTACCGCTGAAACCCATGTCTGACGGGCCTGTCCGGCCAGTCAATGAGAATTTATCTCATTTGAGATAAACTAGACCCGACGAAACCGACCAGAACCCCACCCCCATGTCTTCCGCTTTTGGCGCCGAAACGGTGCTTGAGGTCCGTCATTGGACCGACGCCTACTTCAGCTTCACCACGACCCGCGACAGCGGCTTCCGCTTCGAGAACGGCCAGTTCGTGATGATCGGCCTGGAAACCGAAGCGCGCCCGTTGCTGCGCGCGTACTCCATCGCCAGTGCCAACTGGGAAGAAAACCTGGAGTTCTTCAGCATCAAGGTCCAGGACGGTCCGCTGACCTCGCGCCTGCAGCACATCAAGCCCGGCGACAAGGTGCTGGTCGGCAAGAAGCCCACCGGCACCCTGCTGATCAGCGATCTGCACCCGGGCAAGCACCTGTACCTGCTTGGCACCGGCACGGGCCTGGCGCCATGGCTGTCGGTGATCAAGGACCCGGAAACCTACGAACGCTTCGACAAGGTGATCCTCACCCACGGCGTGCGCTACGAAAAGGACCTGGCCTACCGCGACCTGTTCGAGAAGGAACTGCGCGAGCACGAATTCCTTGGCGAGATGATCGGCGACAAGCTGCTGTACTACCCGGCCGTCACCCGTGAGGCGTTCCCCAACCAGGGCCGCCTGACCTCGCTGATGGAAAGCGGGGAAATGCAGAAGACGCTCGGCCTGCCGCCGCTGGATCCGGAAAACGACCGCGCCATGATCTGCGGCAGCCCGCAGATGCTGGCCGACCTGCGCACCGTGCTGGACAGCCGCGGCTTCCAGACCTCCCCACGCATCGGCACCCCGGGCCACTACGTGTTCGAACGCGCCTTCGTCGAAAAATGAGGACCAGCCACGCCACGCGTGGCTGAACCCCACCGAGGTGACGCAACACGAGCCGCCGGCCAACGGCCGGCGCTCCCCCGATCGCCCGGCCCAGACCGGGCGACGCCCTCAGCCCAGCGCCGCCTCGATATCCCCGCGCAGCGATGCCGGCGTATCGGTCGGCGCGTAGCGCCCCAGTACCTGCCCATCGCGGCCCACCAGGAACTTGCTGAAGTTCCACTTGATCCGCCGTGTGCCCAGCACCCCGGCTTTCTCGGCCTTGAGCCACTGCCACAGCGGATCCGCCCCGTCGCCGTTGACCTCCACCTTGTCCGACATCGGGAAGCTGACCCCATAGGTCAGCGAACAGAACGCCCCGATCTGCGCAGCATCGCCCGGCTCCTGGTGCCCGAACTGATCGCAGGGAAACCCGATCACCACCAGCCCCCGCGGCCCGAACTCCCGCCACAGCGCCTCCAGCCCCTCGTACTGCGGCGTGAAGCCACACTTGCTGGCCACATTGACCAGCAACAACACCTTGCCCCGGTACTGCGCCAACGCCTGCGGCTGACCCGACAGGTCCACGAACGGGAAATCGAAGGCAGTGGTCATGGCAGGGAACTCCGTTGGAAAGACCTGATCTTAGAATGCCCTGCCCGGCCCAAACATGCCTTTCGACACAAGCCCCCTCCCGACGGCTCGGGTTACCCTCAAAGACTTGTCTGACCGGAGAACTCCCCTTGACCACCCGTCTTGCCCTCGCCGTCGCCGTGACCCTCGGCCTTGCCCTGCCCGCCTATTCCGCCACCGCCGCCACCCCGGCCGCGACCACCGCCCAGCAGGCCAACCCGTTCTTCGCCGACAGCCCGCTGCCGCTGCACTTCCCGCAGTTCGACAAGATCAAGGACAGCGACTTCGCCCCCGCCTTCGACGCCGGCATGGCCCAGCAGCTCAAGGAAGTGGAGGCGATCGCCAACAACAAGGCCAAGCCGACCTTCGACAACACCCTCATCGCGCTGGAAAAGAGCGGTGAGACCCTGGACCGCGCCACCACCGTCTTCTTCAGCCTGGTCGGTGCCGACACCAACGACGCACGCAAGAAGCTGCAGGCCGACTACTCCGCCCGCTTCGCCGCGCACAGCGACGCCATCGCGCTGAACGGCAAGCTGTTTGCCCGCATCCAGACCCTGTATGACACCCGCACCCAGCTCGGCCTCGACGCCGAAGGCGTGCGCCTGGTCGAGAAGTACTACGAGAGCTACGTCCGCGCCGGCGCCAAGCTGTCCGAAGCCGACAAGACCAAGCTCAAGGAAATGAACGCCGAACTGGCCAACCTGGGTACCAAGTTCAGCCAGAACGTGCTGGCCGAAGTGAACGCTTCGGCAATCACCGTCGATGACGTCAAGGAACTGGACGGCCTCTCGCAGGAGCAGATCTCCGCCGCTGCCGAAGCCGCCAAGGCCCGCGGCCAGGACGGTAAGTACGTCATCACCCTGCTCAACACCACCGGCCAGCCGCCGCTGACCAATCTGGCCAACCGCGCCCTGCGCCAGAAGATCTACGAAGCCTCGGTGACCCGCGGCAGCCGCGGCGGCGAGTACGACAACACCGCCCTGGTCTCACGCATCATGCAGCTGCGTGCCGACAAGGCCAAGCTGATGGGCTTTGCGAACTTCGCCGCCTACAACCTGACCAACCAGACCGCCAAGACCCCTGAAGCGGTCAACGCCATGCTCGGCCAGCTCGCCCCGGCCGCCGTCGCCAACGCCAAGCGCGAAGCTGCCGACCTGCAGGCGATGATCGACAAGGAACAGAAGGCCGCCGGCAAGCCGACCTTCAAACTGGAAGCCTGGGACTGGGCGTTCTATAGCGAGAAGGTCCGCCAGGCCAAGTACAACTTCGACGAATCCCAGCTCAAGCCGTACTTCGAAATGAAGAACGTGCTCGAGAACGGCGTCTTCCACGCCGCCCAGCTCGAATTCGGCCTGACCTTCAAGCAGCGCACCGACCTGCCGGTCTACCACGACGACGTCACCGTCTACGACGTGTTCGATGCCGACGGCAGCCAGCTGGCGATCTTCATCTTCGACCCGTATGCACGCGCCTCCAAGCGCGGCGGTGCGTGGATGAACTCCTACGTCTCGCAGTCCGAACTGACCGGCTTCAAGCCGGTGGTCGCCAACCACCTCAACATCCCAAAGCCGCCGGCCGGCAAGCCGACCCTGCTGACCTGGGATGAAGTGACCACCACCTTCCACGAATTCGGCCACGCCCTGCACGGCATGTTCTCGAACGTGAAGTACCCGTATTTCTCGGGCACCTCGGTGCCGCGCGACTTCGTCGAGTTCCCCTCGCAGGTCAACGAGATGTGGGCCGATGACCCGGTCATCCTGAAGAACTACGCCAAGCACTACCAGAACGGCACGGCCATGCCGCAGGCCCTGCTCGACAAGGTCGTCGCCGCCGCCAAGTTCAACCAGGGCTTCGCCACCACCGAATACCTTGGTGCGGCCATGCTGGATCAGCGCTGGCACCAGATCGGCCCGGACCAGGTGCCGGCCGCCAAGGACGTCATGAAGTTCGAAGCCGAGGCCCTGGCCAAGGACGGCATCTTCTACGCGCCGGTCCCGCCGCGTTACAAGACGCCGTACTTCAGCCACATCATGGGCGGCTACTCGGCCGGCTACTACGCCTACATCTGGTCCGAAGTGCTCGATGCCAACACCCAGAAGTGGTTCCGCGAAAACGGTGGCCTGAGCCGCAAGAACGGCGACCACTTCCGCCAGACCCTGCTCTCCAAGGGCGGCAGCGTGGATGCGATGGAACTGTTCCAGAACTTCGCCGGCCATGCCCCGCAGATCGAGCCGCTGCTCGAAAAGCGCGGCCTGACCTCCGGCGACGGCAAGAAGTAAGCGTCCGCCTCAACGACGTGCACAACGAAAAACGCCCGGCAGTGCCGGGCGTTTTTTTGTGCGGCCATCTCATCTCACCGCGGCGCCACATAGCCTCCAGGCACGCCGTTCGGCGACAACACCAGCTGCCACAACTGCGCATGGCGGCAGCGGAAGCTTGCCATCGAACCGGCCAGATAGAACCGCCACATCCGGCGGAACCGCTCGTCATAGCGCTGCCCATCCAGCCGCGGCCACGCCGCCTCGATGTTGGCCCGCCACGCCTGCAGCGTCCGGTCATAATCGGTGCCGAAGTTGTGCCAGTCCTCCAGCACGAACAAACCCTCGAACGCCTCGGTCATCTGCGCTGCCGAGGGCAACATCGAGTTCGGGAAGATGTACTTTGCGATCCACGGGTCGGTGCGATGCCGCGACAGATTGCTGCCGATCGAATGCAGCAGGAACAACCCTTCCGGCCGCAGGCAGCGCCGCGTCATCTCGAAATACCCGCGATAGTTCTTGTCGCCCACGTGCTCGAACATGCCTACCGACAGGATCGCGTCGAAGGATTCCTCCACCTCGTGGTAATCCTGCAGCCGTATCTCGATCGGCAACCCCGCGCACAACTGCCGCGCATATTCCGCCTGCTCGTGCGAGATCGTCACGCCCACCCCGGACACGCCGTAGCGCTCGGCCGCGAATTTGAGCGCCTCGCCCCAACCACAACCGATATCCAGAATGCGTTGACCAGGACGCAGCCCCAGTTTGCGGCAGATCAGATCGAGCTTGGCCTCCTGCGCCGCATCCAGCTCCGTTGCCTCGCGCCAGTAACCGCAGCTGTAGACCAGCCGCTGGCCGAGCATCGCCTCGTACAGATCGTTGCCCAGATCGTAATGGCGGCGGCCGACCTCGAAGCTGCCGGCGCCGGCCTGCAGGTTGAACACCCGCGCCTTGAGCGCATCGGCCAGATCGCGCCAGCCGTGCACGCGCTCGTCCAGATGCGCCTGCATCAAGTGGAAGAGGAAGTCGTCCAGCGAGTGGGCGTCCCACTGCCCGTCCATGTAACTCTCGCCCAGGCCCAGCGAGCCCTGGGCCATGACCCGCGCATGGAAGCGCGGGTCGTGCACCGTGATGTCCTGCGGCTGGTCACCATCGACGGTGACCCCCGCTTCATGCAGCAACCCTGTGACCCGTCGTTGCAGCCCAGCGTCCACATCGCCTCCGTCGGTCAGCCCCGGGCGAACAGCCCCGCCACATCCTGACCCGCGTGCGGCACCAGCACGGCGGCCGGGACGTCCACGGTCTGCGTGCCGTCCGAGTACGGCCCTACCTGGTAGGGCGGGAACACGAAGCGTATCGCAGAGATGCGTCCGTCGGAACCGGTCAGCGGCTGGAACTGGCTGAAGTTGTCGGCGCTGGGCCCGGTGCCATCGGCGATCATCCTGCTGGCGTTGCGCAGGGACTCCTGCATCTGCGCCGGCTCCAGCTCATCGCCGCTCAGGCGTGTGGCCACGCGTTCGCGCAGCTGGTCGGCCACGTAATCGCTGATCGCCTTCCAGCCCTTGTCGTCGGCCACCAGCTTGTCGGCGGTCAGCATCTGCTGCTGCTCCGGCAGCCACACGAAGCGCGCCACCAGCGGCTCACCGTGGGCACCGCCGGTGTACCGGCTGCCATCGGCCGTGACCACCACCAGCTGCGGCGTCTCGAGCACCTTCTCAAAGGTCAGCGAGAGCTCGTAGGGCATGGTCGGCTTGTCATTGCCCAGCCCGTCCAGCGCCTGCTGCAGCTCTGCCCGCGCACTGTCGGCGTAGCCGCCCAGCGCCTTGGCCAGGCCCGGATACCGCGCGATGTCCGGCGGGTAGGTGATCCCGACCACGGCCTGCGGCGAGGTCTCGATCACGTCGCGCAGTTCGACCGGCGCGTCGGGAGCGACCGCGGGTGCGGCCGGTTCGGCAGCCGTGTCGACCGGTGCCGCCGGGGCGTGTGTGTCGCCGTCGCGCTTGCAGCCTGCCAGCACCACCACGCCCATGGCCACGGCCAACGCGCTGGCGCGCAGCGCGCGACGGTTTCCTGCGATGTTCATCCTGAAATCCCCTTGTTGTAACCCACCATCATGATCGGCCATCCCTGAAGCATGACCCGCTGTCGTCATCGGACCAGCAGGTCGTCGTACTCCTCGTGCCGCTGCAGGAACGCCTCAGCGTAAGCGCAGGCCGGCACCACCTTGAATTTCTGTTCGCGTGCATAGCGCAGCGCCACCTTGGTCAACTCACCCGCGATGCCGCGGCCGGCGATCGGCTCGGGCACCTCGGTGTGGGTGATGATCATCCGCTTGCGCTTGATCTGGTAATCCAGCAGCGCCAGATGCCCTTTGACCCGGGCCTGGAACCGGTGATGGGCCAGATCGTGCTCCACCTCGTAAGCCAGTCCGGGCGGCGTGACCGAAGCCATGAGCGGTGTCTCCTGCGGCGACTGCAGCGATAGTGCGCAGCCGGCCGCCATGATCGCGTGAAGCCTGAACAGGGGCAAGCAGCGACGTGATGCGTCACATCCAGCCCTAAAGCCGGGCGCCTTCCGGCCGATATCAGCGTCGGACAGGGCGTAAAAGCTGGCATGGCTTTTGCGAAGACTTGCCTGCACGCACCCGTTTTCCGGAGGTCCGCATGGACAACGCCGCACCCGCCCCCACCGCCCACGGCGATGCCGACAGCTCGCTGCTCGAAGGCCTGTTCCAGCTGGCCGTGAACGGCCAGACGCAGGGCTGGGAATTCGACCAGATCGACAACGAGGTCTATGCCCGCCTGCTCAGCACCTATGGCGTGGACGGCAAGAAGGCCGCGTGATCCGCGGCCTTCCAGAGTGCCTGGATACGTACCGGCCTTGGGCTGGTACGCGCCGGCTCAACCGCCGAGGCGGAAGGTCGGGTTGCTCAGCTCACGCAGGAAGTGGCTGAAGATGCTCGGCTGCATGGCCAGCATGAACAGCACGCCAAAGGCCGCACCGGCCAGATGTGCACTGTGGTTGATCCGGTCGCCGCCGCGGCGGTCCATCCAGATGCTGTAGCCCACGTAGAACACCGCATAGATGATCGCCGGGGCCGGAATGAACAGCACCAGGATGATCGACCACGGCTTGATCAGGATGAAGGCGAACAGCACCGCCGAGACCGCACCGGACGCCCCCAGGCTGAGGTAGTTCGGGTTCTTCTGGTTCTTCAGGTAGCTGGGCAGGATCGAGACCAGCAACGCGCCCAGGTAGAACGCCGGATAGGTCAGGTAGCTGCCGCTCAACTGCAGCATCACCTGTTCGATGAAGCCGCCGAAGAAGAACAGCGTGATCATGTTGAACGCCAGGTGCGACAGGTCGGCGTGGATGAACCCGTAGGTGATCAGGCGATCGTACTGACGGTTGCGATCCACTGCCGGCGGCCACAGGATCAGGCGGTCGGCCAGCGCGCGGTTCTTGAACGCCATCCACGACACGATGACGGTGATGGCGATCAGCAGCAGGTTGACTGGGGTCATGTCAGGCTCAGGCGGTGCGGTAGTTGTCGACCATACGATAGCGCTTGGCATACCAACCGAAGGCCAACGCCGCCAGGAACGCAAAGCCGGCGAAGAAGAACATCAGGAACGCCGCCTCGCTCAACCCGGTACTGGCGATCTGGTGGGTCACCGTATCGTTGCGCACCGCCGCGTTGGACAGCAGCACCCACAGGTTGCCGATGGTGGTGGTCAGGTTCCAGAAGCTCATCACCACGCCCTTCATCGCCTGCGGCGCCTGGCTGTAGGCGAACTCCAGGCCGGTGGCCGAGACCAGCACCTCACCGAAGGTCAGCAGCGCGTAGGGCAGCATCTGCCAGAAGATGGACATGACGTTGCCGCCATCCATCATCACCTGGATACCGCCGACCACGATCCAGGCCAGGCCGCTGAAGGCGATACCGGCGGTCATCCGGCGCAGCGCGGTCGGCTCGAAGCCGAAACGGCGCAGCATCGGGTACAGCACCAGGTTGTTGAACGGGATCAGGATCATCACCAGAAGCGGGTTCAGCGCCTGCATCTGCGAGGCGGTGAACCAGCTCGGCATCGACATCTGCTGGCCCTGCAGGACCCAGGTCGAGGCCTTCTGGTCGAACAGCGAGAAGAACGGGGTGGTCAGCGCGAAGATCACCAGCACGCGCAGCACCGAGCGCACGCCTTCCACGGCCTCGGCCGGATGCACCGCACGGGCGCGGTCCAGCTGGATCCAGGTACCGCCACCGATACCGGCCAGCAGCAGGACCAGCGCGATGCACAGGCAGATCACGATCCCCAGGCTGCCGACCAGGCCCATCGAGGCCACCGCCAGCACCGCACCGAGGATGGCCAGGGTACGGCCCGGCCGCCCCTTGCCCGGCACCTGCGCCGACAGCGCGGTCCGCACGACGTTGCCGAACGAATGCGGGTCCTTCGGCGGCAGCGGGACCAGCACATAGCGCTTGCGGCCCATCCAGAACACGAAGGTGGCCACGAACATCAGGATGCCCGGGATGCCGAAGGCCCACGACGGACCGAGGTTTTTCAGCGCCAGCGGAATCAGCAGCGAGGCGAACAGCGAGCCGAAGTTGATGATCCAGTAGAAGGCGTCGAACACGATCTTGGCCAGATGCTTGTTGCTCTGGTCGAACTGGTCGCCCATGAACGAGGCCACCAGCGGCTTGATGCCACCGGCGCCCAGCGCGATCAGGCCCAGGCCGACGAAGAAGCCCTGGCGGCTGTCCTCGAAGATCGCCAGGCAGGCATGGCCGGCGCAGTAGATCAGGCTGAACCACAGGATGGTGTGGTACTTGCCGAAAAACTTGTCGGCCAGCCAGCCACCGAGCAGCGGGAAGAAATACACGCCGATCATGAAGCTGTGCATGATGTCCTTGGCCTCGCCGGCCCGGCCATCGGCGGTGATCTCCTGCAGCAGCAGCGAGGTGATCAGGAACTGCACCAGGATGTTGCGCATCCCATAGAAGCTGAAGCGTTCGCAGGCCTCATTGCCGATAATGTAGGGAATCTGGCGCGGCATCTTTCCTTTGCCTGCGCTGGCGGCTGCGATATTGCTCATCCTGTGGGGCTGTCCTGCGAACACGAAAGGACGAAGATTACCGGAAGCCCCTACCCCAGCGCACGCTGCACAGCTGCATGACAGGGGCCGGCGGACATGGCAGGCGGGCTGAAAACGACCGCGCGCGATGCCACCCGTGTCACGGATCGTCGACGGCGGACGCGTAAACTTATCGTTATGCGCACGCACATCACTGACGGGACCCGACGTTGGACAGGCTGGATCCTGCTGCTGTTGCTGGCGGCCCCCGCCGCCTGGGCGCATGCACGTCAGGCCGACGATGCCCTGCCCTCGCTGAAGATCGCCACGCTGGAACTGCCGACCCAGGATGATGCGCAGTGGCAGCAACGGCGGGACCAGGTACTGAAGTTGCTGGAGTCGATGCAGCCGGACGTGATCGCAGTACAGCGTGTGCTGCAGACCCAGGGCCGCAACCCCGCCTGCTGGCTGGCCAGCCGGCTGCGCTACAGCTGCGATTTCGTCACCGCCGATCCGCCCAGCCAGCCGCTGCGCTACGGAAGCGCGATGCTGACCCGGCTGCCGGTGACCGATGACGCCGTCACCCTGCTGCACCCGCCCGGGCAGTTCAGCGCGGCCGGTATGCTGCGGATCAAGCTGCGCGAGGAACTGATCAACATCTACGTGGCCCGGCTGCGGCCGGAGCCGGACGACACGCAGGTCCGACGGCACCAGACCAGCGATCTGATGACCTGGATCGGCGCCACCGCTGACGGTCTGCCGTCGTTGATCGCCGGCGACTTCTCGGCCGAGATCACCGAGCTGGTCGGCAGCACCCCCGGCTTCCAGCCGGCCCGCAAGAACCCCGGCGAACGCGTGGACCCGCCGTCATTGGCCGGCGCGGCACGCGGCCACGGTCTGGACGTGCTGTTCCAGGTCAAGCACTTCGGTGGCATCCGCCAGGACAGCATCAAGCTGCCGGCCAGCGAGGGCGACGCGGCGGCGATGCGGCTGGGCACCATGGCGACCCTGCGCCTGCAGACGCCGGAGAGCACCGCGGCGCCCTGAGCCGTGCAGCGCTGGTACGCCCAACGAAAAACGGCCAGGCATCGCTGCCTGGCCGTTCGTCTTTCAGATCACCGTGCCGATCAGGCAATGGCTTCCTGGTAACGACGCTCGACTTCGTTCCAGTCGACGACGTTGAAGAACGCGCCGATGTATTCCGGGCGACGGTTCTGGTACTTCAGGTAGTACGCGTGTTCCCACACGTCCAGGGCCAGGATCGGCGTGTTGCCGTCCATCAGCGGGCTGTCCTGGTTGGCGCTGCTTTCCACCACGACCTTCTTGTCCGGGGTGACGCTCAGCCAGGCCCAGCCGCTGCCGAAGCGGGTCAGGGCTGCCTTGGTGAAGGCTTCCTTGAACTTTTCCAGGCCGCCCAGCTGCGAATCGATGGCCTTGGCCACATCGCCCACCGGTGCGCCGCCGCCGTTGGGCGACATCACGGTCCAGAACAGGGTGTGGTTGGCATGGCCGCCGCCGTTGTTGCGCACGACGCCCTGCAGGTTTTCCGGAAGGGACTTGGTCTTCTTGACCAGATCTTCAACCGGCAGGTCGGCATATTCGGTGCCTTCCAGCGCGGCGTTGACGTTGTTGATATACGTCTGGTGATGCTTGGTGTGGTGGATTTCCATCGTCGCTGCGTCGATATGCGGCTCGAGCGCGTCGTAGGCGTAGGACAGCTTGGGGAGGGTATAGGCCATGTGGTTCTCCTGATAGCTCACTCACCCGGCAAAGACCGGGCGTTGCGGAGTCGATGATGGGGATGGCCTGCAAGCTTACCAAGGGTCATGTAAAGGAAACTTCGTCCTGCGCGGTCGATCCCGTGTCGGGACCGTTACGCGACAGTGACGGTGCATGCAGGTGCAGCGGACACGCTACCGTGCAGCAGGGCCGTTCGGCTGGGCCTCACCGTGACGGGCGATGATCGCAGTAGAGTAGTCCCCTCGCCCATCGCCCCTGGCCCCTCATGCGCAAGCCGCTGCTGTTGTTGATCGCCATCGTGCTGCTGATCGGTGGCCTGGCCGCCATCAAACTGGCCCAGCGCCCGCCCGCGCCGCAGTTCGCCCCGTCGCTGACCCAGCCCGACAGCGCGCCGGCCGTGCGCGCGCCGACGACATCGAGCGGGACGACGCATGATCCCCTGCCCCCGTTCCTGCCCGCCGAAGCGCGCGACACCATCGCGCTGATCCAGCGTGGCGGTCCGTTCCCGCATCGGCAGGACGGCAGCATCTTCAGCAACCGCGAACAACGCCTGCCACAGCGGCCGCGCGGCTACTACCACGAATACACGGTGGACACGCCCGGCGCCGGCAATCGCGGCGCGCGGCGTATCGTCACCGGCGGCACACCCCCTACTGGCTGGTTCTATACCGATGATCACTATGAAACGTTCCGCAGTTTCGACGTTCCACCTGCCGGGAGCTGGCAATGACGCATGACGGATTCGAGTTGGGCCTGCACGACATCAACAACGCCGGCATCTATGCGATCGGCAATGACGATGTCGCCCCCTTGTCGGCGGCAATGCGCGATGCCGGCCTGCGCGTGATCCAGATCGATCTGGCCGGCTGCCAGGACAAGCGCACGCTGCTGATGCGGCTGGCCGCACGCCTGGATTTTCCGACCGGCTTCGGCGGCAACTGGGATGCACTGACCGACAACCTGCGCGACCTGGCGTGGCTGCCGGCCAACGGCTATGCCCTGTTCTTCAACGACGCCGATGCGCTGCGCAGCGAGGCGGGCGCGGAGTTCGACACGCTGCTGGAGGTGCTGGACGAAGCCAGCCGCTACTGGGGCGACAGCAATGTGCCGTTCTGGGCGTTCGTGGCCCTGCGCGATGCAGACGTGGAACTGGGCGAGGACGCCGCGACGCCGTAACCGCCTCTCGGGGTAGAGCCGCGCCATGCGTGGCTGTGACGCCCCATGATGCCTGACCCGAGGGCACCCACCCTCGGGGTGCTCCATCCGCCGATGAGGCGCAGCGTCATCGGCTGCCGTTGTCTTCCTGCAGGTCTTTTTTGAACGGAATATCCGGCGGCGGGCGCGCGATGGCCGGCTGATCCTGCATGTTGGGATCGCTCAGGCCACACCCGCCACCGAACTGCAACACGGAAATCACGCAGGAAATCGACGAGCTCGTGCCCGGGATCGGAATCTCCACGGCCTTGATGCCCTTGCGGACCCATTCGGCCAGCAACGATTCGTTGGGCGCCCAGTACTTGTCGAACGAGGTCGGGGTGTAGTCGTAGGGCGGGCGCTTGAGCCACGTGCCCGATTGCGCGATGCGCTCCTTGCTCCAGCCGTCTTTTTCGCCGCCCGGTGCGCCACGTTCGCTGTTTGCGTGCCCGTCCTGGCCAGGCACGCGCACGCTGCCGTCGGCCTTGAACAGGCTGCCGCCCGTACCTTGGGTCGCACTCACGGCCCGGCCATTGAGGTCGGCATCCTGCGGATGATTGGCCGCACCCCAGTCGTCGGAACGGTTGGGCGTGGTCCAACTGCCTGGCGGCGCTTTGGAGGGGCTCGCCGGCGCCCGCGTTGCAGCGGATGCCGCGGACGTACTCGCAGCAGTGCTGGCGCGGGTGGCGGCCGGGGCCGTCGCCGTACTGCTTGCGGCAACCGGTGCGGGCGGTGCCGGGCGCGGTGCGGCGTTGGGCACCGCGCGTTCGCGCACGGCGACCTCCGGCGATCGGCCGGGAACGGCCACCTCGCGCGTGGGCAACGTGGCCACACTCACCGCCGGTGCGGTCACCGGTCGGATCTCGCGTTCGCGCACCTGCACGTCACGTCGCGGCACGGCGGCCTCCACCCGCGGCCCGGGAATGGCCACGGTCGGTGTCGGCGCGTCGATCACGGTGACCTGCCGTTCCTGCACGCTCACTTCAGGCGTGCGCAACTGCGGCTCGGCCAGGCGCGGCGCCGGCACAGTGGCACGCGGCGCCGGCGCATCAACCGTGACCACGGTGCGCTCACGGACGGCAACCTCCTGGGGCTCGCGCGTCATCACACGCACCTCGGTGCGCGGCACGCTGGTCGGCGGCACAACGAAATCCGTCGTGGCCTGGGCCACCTCCGTCGCCTGGACGGGCTGCTCCACCGCAGGCGTCGCAGGCGCGGGCGGCGCCGGTTGCGGCTCGCTCGGCGGCGCCGGCGCTGCGGTCGGCTGCGGGGCCGAGGCTGCCTGCGCATCGGCCTCGGCCTGCGCCATCGCCTGGGCATTGGCCATCGCCGCGGCGATCGCCGCTTCCGCCGTGGCCGGCTGGGCAGCGGCGGGTTGCGCGCCTTCCTCCTGCTGCGGCGTGCCGCGCCCAACGAACGCCACCTGCACACGCCCGCTCTCGCCGCCCTGGTCCGGCTCGCTGGGCGGCCGGATCAAAGCCACCCACAGCAACAGCAGCGCGAACATCAGATGCAGCAGCGCGCTGATCACCGCCGAGGTCCAGCGCATCCAGCGCTGATCACGCGGTGCGGGATCCCAGCCCTGCCAGAGCAGGCGGCGCATCGCCTGGACGAAACTCAGTTCCGGCAGGCGTCCGCGGTGGGGAACCGGATCACGCTGGGCCAGCTCGGCAAGTACTTCGCTGGCGCGCAACGGCCGCGGCAACGGGGATAACGCACGCAGCCACAGGCCCCACCCGTAAGGGAGGCCCGTGGTTTTTTCGAGAATGCGCTTGTCCGGCTGGCGAGCCAGCAGCCAATCGAGGATGTCGTCAGCCCGGCGCAGTGGCACGCAGCGGGATCAGGCAGCCGTGCCGCGGGGAATGTACGGCGCGTCGCCACTCTCGTGGTCGGTCGCGTCGCGCACCGCGGTGATGCCGGGCACACGTCCCATCAGGGTCTTTTCGATGCCCTGCTTGAGCGTGACATCGGCCATGCCGCAGCCTTGGCAGCCGCCGCCGAAGCGCAGCAGCACCACGCCCTCGGCCGAGACTTCCTGCACCGCGACCTTGCCGCCGTGCGAGGCCAGCTGCGGATTGACTTCGTTCTCCACCACCCAGCGCACGCGCTCGACCAGGGAGGAGCCTTCGGTCGGCGCCTCACCCTTGATCTTGGGGGCCTTGATGGTCAGCTGCTGGCTGCCGGTGGCGTTGGTGACGAAATCGATCTCGGCACCATCGAGCCAGGCCACGCTGGTGGCGGCCACATAGAGGGTGAAGCCATCGCAGTCCACCGCCCACTCGTCACCGAGCAGCTCGCCGGGATCGGCAAACTCCAGGCGGGCATCAGCGCGCGGGGTACCCGCATCGACGGCGGTCAGGCGCACGCCCATGCCGGGCACGGCCTCACGTTCGATCAGCTTGCGGAAATAGGATTGGGCAGTGTCGGATATCTGGATCATCGGGCTATTCTAGCCAATCCCTTGTTATGCGCTCATTCGGTTTATACACCGGACCGCGCATTGTTCAGTCATCCAGATGTGGAGGAACCCATGGCCGACCTGATTCCGCTGGCGCAAGCCCATTGCGTGCCGCGTAAAGGCAGCGACCACAAGCTCGGCGCCGCCCGGGTCACCGAGCTGCTGGCGCAGATCCCCGGGTGGGAGCTGGCCGAGGCTGGCCAGGCGCTGACCCGCACCTTCCGCTTCGACAACTACCACGGCACCATGGCCTTCGTGAATGCCCTGGCCTGGGTGGCCCATCGCGAAGATCACCACCCGGACCTGGGCGTGCATTACGACCGCGCCGTGGTGCGCTTCTCCACCCATGACGTGGGTGGCCTGAGCGAAAACGACTTCATCTGCGCGGCAAAAGCCTCGGCCCTGACGGAGTAAGCCCATGAAACTGCAGTACATCGCGTTGTCCAGCATTGCCCTGGCCGCCCTGGCCGGCTGCAACAAGACGCCGGCCGAGCCGGCCGCCCCGGTCGCGGCGCCCACCGAGGTTGCCGCGGTCAAGACACCACCGCCGGAGTACCCGATCGAACTGGCCTGCCAGGGGATCGGCGGCACCAGCACCTTCAAGGTGACCATCGCCGCCGACGGCCAGCCCAGCCAGGTCCAGCTCGCCAGCGGCAGCGGCAACGCCCAGCTCGACGAGCAGGCACAGAAGGCCGTGCAGGCCTGGCAGTTCAAGGCCGCCACCCGCGCCGGGCAGACGGTCTCGACCACGATCCAGGTACCGGTCAGCTTCAATCCGCCGCAGCCCAAGCCCGACCAGTGCTTCGCGGTCGAAGAACGGCTGCGTCGCGGCGGCTGATCGCCGCTCTGTTGTGAGGTCAGCCGCCGCAAACCGCGCATCATGGATCGTCAAGGCGCCCGTCGGATCAACGCGTCGCCACGCGCCCGGTGAACACCGCCCCCACGCAGCACCGCATTTGAGCGGTCCGGTGCGGAGGCTGGGATCGCATGGCGCACTTTTCTCGTACAAGGACGCGTTGGCGGATGCCTGATATTTCCAGTGAAAACGTATGGATCGCCCTGGCGGTGACCCTGGCCGCCGGCCTGGCCACCGCGCTGGGCAGCCTCATGGTGCTGTTCTCGCGCCGGCCCAACCCGCGCCTGCTGGCGTTCGGCCTGGCCTTCGCCGGTGGCGCGATGGTCTTCGTCTCGCTGACCGAGATTCTCAACAAGGCGATCGACTCGTTCACCCAGGCCTACGACGCCCGGCTGGGCTTCGCGTATGGCACGGCAGCTTTCCTGGTCGGCGTGCTGCTGATCGTGGTGATCGACCACCTGATCCCGAACCCGCACGAAAGCCTGGACAAGCAGGACCCGCTGTTCCGCGACAACAACAAGGCCTACATCAAGCGGGTCGGCCTGCTGACCGCCGTGGCGATCACCGCGCACAACTTCCCCGAGGGCCTGGCGACCTTCTTCGCCACGCTGGAAAGCCCCTCGGTCGGCATGCCGCTGGCCTTCGCCATCGCCATCCACAACATTCCCGAGGGCATCGCGATCGCGGTGCCGGTGTATTTCGCCACCCAGAACAAGTTCTATGCGTTCGGCGCCAGCCTGCTCTCAGGGCTCGCCGAGCCGATCGGCGCGGCGATCGGCTATGTGGCCCTGTCCGGGGTGCTCAACCACGCTACCTTCGGCTGGGTGTTCGGGATCATCTCGGGTGTGATGGTGTTCCTGGCCCTGGACGAACTGCTGCCGGCGGCCAAGCGCTATGCCAAGGGCCACGAGACCGTGTACGGTCTGGTGGCCGGCATGGGCAGCCTGGCGATCAGCCTGGTGCTGTTCAAGTGGTGATGGGCCCGGGCGCCCGCCGGTTCATTTCAACCGGTTCAGCACCTCCACCAGCTCCTCGGCCAGCGGTGCATTGATCAAATAGGGCGTCTTGCCCGCGTCCAGCGCGAACTCCAGCGAGGCTGCATGCAGGAACAGCCGTTTCAGGCCGATCTGCTCACGAAGCCGCTTGTTGACGTCCGGATCGCCGTATTTGTCGTCACCGGCCACCGGATGACCCAGGTGCTGGGCGTGCACGCGGATCTGGTGGGTGCGGCCGGTCTCGATGCGGACCTCGCAGTACGAATGGCCGCCTTTGCGCTCCAGCACCTTGAAGTGGCTGATCGACTCCTTGCCGATCGGATTGACCTGCACGTGGCGCTCGCCGCCCTGGCGCAGACCCACGTGCAGCGGGGCGTCCACGGTCATGGTGCCATCGGGCATGCGGCCGGCCAGCAGGGTCAGGTAGCGCTTGCGGATGCCGGCGCCGTGGTCTTCACGCAGCAGCGCCTGCAGCTCGCTCAGGGCCGAGCGCTTCTTGGCCACGATGAGCAGGCCGGAGGTATCCCGATCCAACCGATGCACCAGTTCCAGGGTCTTGCCCGGGCGCAATGCGCGCAGCGTTTCGATCGCCCCGAAGCTGATGCCGCTGCCGCCGTGGCTGGCCACGCCCGACGGTTTGTTCAACGCCAGCAGCCGATCGTCTTCGAACACGATGGCATCTTCCAGACGTTTCATGAACGCAGCGGGCGGACCGGCTTTGTCGCCTTCCTCGTTGAGACGAACCGGGGGAACCCGAACTTCGTCGCCGCCCTCGAGCTTGCGCTCGGCCTTGGCGCGGCCGCCGTTGACGCGGACCTGGCCACTGCGCACGAGCTTGTAGATCAGGCTGCGCGGTGCACCCTTGAGCTGGCCGAGCAGGAAGTTGTCCAGGCGTTGCCCGGCGCGGTCGGCCGGGACAGTGATGATACGTACGCTGGTCATGGCTTCAGCGGCTTTGGGGGTGGGCTCGGTAACGGTCATTGGCCTTTTATTCTGTTACACTCGGCGGGCGAGATAAGGGATTGATTTCGTTGGAAGTTGCTCTGGGCCAGAAGCCCGACTTCCCTCGATTCCGGCACAGTGCGCAGCCACCGCCCCCGGGGCGGCCATGTTAGCGGCTCACCGGCGGTCCCGGCCATCGCCGGATGTCTGACACGCATTCGCGCTGAACATGTCCCTGTGGCGCTCCAGCCTGGCTGAAAGCTGCCTCCGGCCCCGTTACACCCAAACCAAAACAAATGAAGCGCTCCCGCGGCCTGCCGTGGTGTCGTAGCGCTGGAAACCCAAGCCGCCCTCCCCGCGCATGCGCGATGGGCGGTGAAGCGTGACCAGAAGCGAAACCCCATGGCGTTCCGCGCGGTAGCAGCGCGCGAGGAACGCAAGAATGAAGCGAATGCTGATCAATGCCACGCAGGCTGAAGAGCTGCGGGTAGCCATCGTGGATGGCCAGACGCTGTACGACATCGACATCGAACAGCCGTCCAAGGAACAGAAGAAGTCGAACATCTACAAAGGCCGCATCACGCGCCTTGAGCCTTCACTGGAAGCGGCCTTCGTCGAATACGGCGGTGAGCGCCATGGCTTCCTGCCGCTGAAGGAAATCTCCCGCGATTACTTCCAGGCTGGCGTCGACCACAACAAGGCCGGCATCCGTGAGCTGCTGCGTGAGGGCCAGGAAGTCGTGGTCCAGGTGGACAAGGAAGAGCGCGGCAACAAGGGCGCCGCCCTGACCACGTTCATCTCGCTGGCCGGCCGCTACATGGTCCTGATGCCGAACTCGCCGAGCGCCGGTGGCGTCTCGCGTCGCATCGAGGGCGAAGACCGCGCCGCGCTGAAGGACGCGCTGGACAAGCTGAACATCCCCGACGACATGGGCGTGATCATCCGCACCGCCGGCGTCGGCCGCGATGCCGAAGAGCTGCAGTGGGATCTGGACTACCTGCTGCAGGTCTGGAAGTCGATCGCCGAAGCGGCGCTGACCAAGCCGGCCTCGTTCCTGATCTACCAGGAATCGCGCCTGATCGTGCGCGCCCTGCGTGACTACCTGCGCGCCGATGTCGGCGAGATCCTGGTGGACACCGAGGAGCTGTACGAGACCGCCCAGGAGTTCATGCAGCAGGTGATGCCGCAGACCCTGCGCAAGCTCAAGCATTACAAGGACGACATCCCGCTGTTCAACCGCTTCCAGATCGAATCGCAGATCGAAGGCGCGTATGAACGCAACGTCCGCCTGCCGTCCGGCGGCTCGATCGTGGTCGATCAGACCGAAGCGCTGACCGCCATCGACGTGAACTCCTCGCGCGCCACCAAGGGCAGCGACATCGAGGACACCGCCTTCCAGACCAACCTGGAAGCGGCCGAAGAAGTGGCCCGCCAGCTGCGCCTGCGCGATCTGGGCGGCCTGGTGGTCATCGATTTCATCGACATGGCCTCCAACAAGCACCAGCGCGAAGTCGAGAACCGCCTGCAGAACGCGCTCAAGTACGACCGTGCGCGCGTGCAGCTGGGCCGCATCTCGCGCTTTGGCCTGATGGAAATGAGCCGCCAGCGCCTGCGTCCGAGCCTGGGCGAATCCAGCCAGATCGTCTGCCCGCGTTGTGACGGCCATGGCCGCATGCGCAGCGTGGAGTCGCTGTCGCTGTCCATCATCCGCGTGGCTGAAGAGCATGCGATGAAGGAGAACACCGGGCAGGTGCTGGTCCAGGCCCCGGTCGAGATCGCCAACTACCTGCTCAACGAAAAGCGCAGCGCGCTGCGTGAGATCGAACAGCGCCATGACGCGCCGATCGTGATCGTCGCCGACGAGCAGCTGCACACCCCGCATTACGAAGTGACCCGCCTGCGCGAGAACGAGCTGGGCGAAGAAAGCGGCAAGCCGAGCTACCAGCGCGGCACCCCGCGCAAGCTGCCGGTGCACGCACTGACCAAGGCCCAGCTGAACATCCCGGTCGCCCCGGTGGTGACCCAGGTCAAGCACAGCCAGCCGGCCCCGGTGCGTGAAGCGCCGGAACCGGAAGCCGCACCGGCGCCGGTCGCCGCCCCTGTGGCCGCCCCGGCCGCCACCGGCGTGGTGGGCTGGCTCAAGCGCATCTTCGGTGGTGAGCCGGCCCCGGCCGCGACCCCGCAGCCGAGCAGCCGCCCGGGCCAGGACGGCAACCGCAACGGTCGCAACAAGGACCGCAACGGCAAGGACCGCAATGGCCGCCGCGATGAGCGTGGCGAGCGTGGCGAGCGTGGCGGCAACGGCAATGCGCCGGCCCAGGGCCGTGGCAAGGACCGCGGTGAGCGTGGCGAACGTGGCCCGAAGGGCGAGCGTCGCGACGAGCGCCGTCAGGACAGCGCTGCCGCACCGGCCAACGGCACGGCCGCCCAGGTGCAGGCACCGGGCCAGGGCAAGCCGCGCAACGAACAGCAGCCGGCCAAGCCGCGCAATGAACCGCGCAATGACCAGCAGCAGCCGAAGCTGAAGCAGAAGCAGGGCCAGAACGGCCAGGCCAAGCCGCAGCACAACGACGGCGACAAGCCGGCCGCGAGCGAGAAGCCCACGCGCCAGTCGCAGGCCGATGCACCGAAGCCGACCACCGCTGCACCGGTTGCTGCCGACGCCGCCGTGATCGCTGCGGCTGCGGTGCTGGCAACCGATGCCGTCGCCCCGCCGGCTGCCCACGTGCAGGAAGCGGCCAAGGCCGCTCCGGCCGAGGACGCGCAGCTCGGCACGAACGACGCTGCCGAACAGGGTGACGCCCCGGCCAACGCCGAAGACGGTACCGGCGAAGGCGCTTCGCGTCGTCGTCGCGGCCGTCGTGGTGGCCGTCGTCGTCGTCGTGGCAATGGCGAGCAGGCTGCCGGCAGCGATGGCCTGAACGGTGATGACAACGGCCTGGATGACGAGGGCGATGACCAGGATGGCGACCAGGACGGCGATACTGCCGCCCCGGCCGAGCGCCAGGTCGCCAACAACGGTCAGCCGCAGCCGGAGTTCGAGTTCGATGACGAATCCGGCAACGCGCCGGCCGCCGCACCCGCGCCGGTCCAGGCACCGCGCCCGGCCCCGGTGGCGGCAGTCGCTGCCGCGGCGCCAGTCGCTGTGGTCAGCAGCCCGGTCGTGACCGCCGGCCACACCGAGCCGACCCCGGCGCCGGTGGCTGCACCGGTCGCCGAAAAGGCACCGACCCCGGTCGTTGAAAAGGCCGCTGCCCCGGCAGCCGAACCGGTCGCCGAGAAGGCCCCGGCCTCCTACAACGACCCGGTGCCGTTCGTGGAAAGCCCGAAGCCGACTCCGGCCGCTGCCCCGCCGGCTGCACCGGTGGAAGCACCGCGTGCGGTTGAACCGGTGGCTGCTCCGGTGGCTCCGGTGGCTCCGGCTCCGGTCGCGGCTCCAGCACCGGCTCCGGGCGTTGCCCCAGTGGCTCCGGCCCCGGTTGCTGCTCCGGTAGCCCCGGCTCCGGTTGCTGCTCCGGTGGCTCCGGCTCCAGTTGCTGCTCCGCCAGCCCCGGCTCCGGTCGCTGCTCCGGCGGCCCCGGTCGTTGAGACCGCCCCGGAGGAAGTGAAGGCGCCAACCGCCGCGCCGGTGCAGACCAGCATGCTGGATGCCGTCGATGCGACCCAGGCACCGGCACAGCCGGCGGCCCCGCAGGCCCGCACCGAATCGGCCCCGGCCGACCCGGTCGTGCATAACGGGCAGCTGTTCGGTTCGGCCGCCAGCGAAACCCCGGCCGCGACCAACGCCGCCGAACAGGCCGCGCAGGCCGAGGCCCGCGAGGACATCCCGACCGATGCCCCGCAGGCCGAGGAAGGCGACAAGGCCGACCAGGAAAAGAAAGACACGCTCTGATCCTGAGTGAGTGACGCAACAATCAGACAGCGGCCTTCGGGCCGCTGTCTGCGTTTGGGGTGTTGGATGACGTAGCAGACAGCGTGCGTCAGGCGGTCCTGGTGGCGGCGCTGAGAGCATCCACGCATCGGACGCATCAAGGGCGCATCAAGGGCGCATCACCGTCACGCGCGGATCGTGCATCGCAGGCAACACAGGTAGATCCACGCCATGCGTGGAGGCGGCCGTTTGCTGGCTACGCCGTCACCGACAACGCGGCGCGCACCTCAGGGCGTCGTCGCCCCGGCATTCCCGGTGTCTGGCGCGAACTGCAGCCGGGTCCACACGCCGTAATGATCCGAGGCCCAGCGGCCGTCGGCGTACGGCTGGTCGAACAGGAGCTTCGCTTCGCGTGCGAGCAATCGGTCCTGCTGGAAGAAGATGTGGTCGATCCGCGACGGCGCGTCGTAATAATGCCGGTTGAGCGTGCTCACCTGGGCCAGCTCGTTGTTGACGTGCACGCTGCCGTAGCTGTCGCCGTAGTGATTGCGCAGCTCGCTCAGATCGCCGGCATCCACCAGCGCATTGAAGTCCCCGGCCACGACCACCGGCGCGTCGCCCGCGGTCTGCGCGATGAACGTCAACAGATCCGCCACCTGCTCCCCGCGGATGCGGCTGCCCACCTCATCCGAGCGCTCGTTCAAGTGCGTGGCATAGACGTTGACCGGCCGACCGTCCACATCGATGCGCAGATGCGCCACGGTGCGGTAGTCGTTGATCGGTGCCAAGAGATGGTCGTTGCGCGTCAGCACCGGGCGCCGGGTCAGCAGCGCATTGCCATAGCGCTTGAAACGCCCCGGCGGATCGGTGGAAACGAACTGATACTCATAGCCCAGCTTGCGCGCCAACCAGGCGGCCTGGTTGCGCACATGGGGCTTCTGGATCACCTCCTGCAACGCGATCGCATCGGGCTGCAGGGTCTGCAGCTCACGCAGGATCACCTGGCGGCGGGCCGGCCAGTTCTCGCGGTCGTGGTGCAGGTTGAAGGTGACCATGGTCATCTCCTGCCCGGCCCCTGCCCCTGCCCCGGCGCCCTGCGCCAGCGCGATCAACGGCGCGAACGCCAGCACGGCGGCCAGCAGGCCGCACCTCATCATCGTCATCTGCCGCATTACGGTGCCTTGCGTTCCGCCCGGCGTACCGACGCCGGAATCTCGATCTCGACCTTGGCCGGCACCTGCACCACGCGCAGCTCGCCGCCCACCCATTCCGCGGGCTCACCATTAACGGTGGTCGCGCCCGGCTCGCCGCTGTAAGGCCACGGCAGCACCACGCCACCGGCCGGTGGGATCAAACCGGCCGATACGGTCAGGGTCAGCTGCTTGTCGTTGCGGACCAGTGCATAGTTGAGCTGGCCGTTCGGGGTGCGCAGGCCCTGCACGCCGACGCCCTTGCCTTCCAGCCAGCGTGACGGCACGCCGGCGGCCAGCACCAGGCTGTCGTCGATGTCGCGGCTGTAGGCGAACATGTCCAGCGCCGAGCGCACGAAGTCCGAGGCCACCCAGGCGTGTGGCAGGTCGCCGAGGAAGAACGGCTTGCGCGGCGTGCGCGAGACCACTTCGGCCCACTGGTTCCAGGGCTGCGGTGCGCGGTCCTTGAAGAAGAATTCGGTCGCCTGCCAGGCGCGGTCGCGCCAGCCCAGGCGCACGAACGCGGCCACGTTGCGCCACTCGTACGGGGTGTAGTCCTTCCACTCGCGCTTGCCATCGCGGCGCGCTTCGAACTCGCTCCAGTAGCGCTCGAAGGTGTTGTTCAAGTACGGCTGCGGCAAACGCCCCTGCTCACCGGCCGGGGCCAGTGCGATGGTGGTCGAGGTGGCATCGAAATCGCCCAGCTCGGCCGAACCGGGCAGATAGTCGATCCTGTGCTGTGCAGTTGCTGCCAGCAGCGAAGCCTGCAGGTCGTCACGGAACTGATCGCGCGACTCGCTGATCTGCATCGCCTCGGCTTTGCCCAGCGTGCCGGCGATGATCGCCGCATCCTTGTAGCCCCGCAGCGCCCAGAAGTTGTCCCAGTACGAATGCATCGGCTTGGCCGAATAGCCTTCGTGACTGATCGACACCGGCATCATCCCGTAGAAGGCGGGGTTGCGCGCGCGGTTCTCTTCGGTGCGCTCGCTCAGGCGCAGCTGCTCCATGTACTGGTAGGCGCCCTGCACGTGCGGCCACATCACCTCCAGGAAAGTGGTGTCGCCGGTATAGCGCCAGTACTCGGCGATGTTGAAGATCAACTCGCCGTGGCTGTCGTTCTCCGGCACCGGATCGCTGCCGCGCGCGTCCACGCAGCACGGCACCTTGCCGTTGTCGAACTGATACGGCGCGTACCAGTTCACGTACTGGCGCACGGCGTCGCTGCGGCCCATGCGCAGCAGGCCTTCGGAAATCATCGCGCCATCGCGGATCCAGCTGCGCGAGTACGAGCGCGTGCCCGGCTGCAGGCTGGGGCCGATCCGCGAGATCAGCATGTGCGCCAGCGCGGTACGCAGCGTATCGGCCAGCGGCTTGCCGGCGGCCGGCACCTGCAGCGTCACCTGGTCCAGCTTGGTCCGCCACATCGAGGCGACCTGCTGCTGGGCCTTGGCCGCATCGAACGCCTTGGGCATGGCCCAAGTGCCGGTCTGCGGCAGCACGATGGCGACCTCACGGCTCTGGCCGGGCTCGAGCTTCCAGCGGTACAGCAGCGCGCCCGAGGCCAGCCCCGTTCCGTCCTTCACTTCGGTGGTGCCCGGCAGCTTGCCACTGGCCAGGTGGACCACGTCCAGCTTGCTGTCGAAGGCGGTGGCGAAGGCCGCATCCGGTGCCTGCGCCGGGTACAGGCGCGGCTTGCCGTTCACATCGACGTGGGTCGGATCGACCGACAGGTTGTCGATCCGGCTGACGCCCCCGACGGTGTTGAGGAACTGGGTCGGCGGATTGACCTGCCACGGGCGCACCGCCAGGGCCAGGGTGTATTCGTGGGCCACCTTGTCCGGGTTGCGCAGGGTGTAGCGACCGACCAGCTGTGCGTTGTCCGGCGTGCCCTGCACGAAGCCGGTGACCTGCAGGCCGGCCTTGTCGTGGGTCCAACCGACATTGGCGATCGGCAGGTAGTCATCCTGCAGCGACTGGCTCGTCTTGACGTCGGCCCAGCTCAGCAGCTTGTTGTCGACCAGCACGAACGGCTCGACGCTGAAGCTGGACTTGGCCACTTCCAGCGCACCGTCTTCGCCGATCAGGGCCTGCTCGCGACCGCCATCCAGCCCGAGCAGCGTCCAGTACGGCTGTTCACCGGTGAAGCCACGTGGCACTGAACCGCGTGGCAGGTCGGCGCCGACCGAGCGGACGAAATCATTGGGGGTATCGGCGAACTCGAGCGGCTTGAGCGTGATGTCACGAATGCCATAGCGCCAGCTCGGGCCGCCTTTGAGATCGAAGCGCAGATAGCGCGCTTCGGTATCCGGCAGCGCCAGCCAGTCGCGGCCACCACCGCCGGCGGTGACCTCACGGCGCGTGTCCCAGCTGCGCCCATCGGCCGAAGAGCGCACCTCATAACGCGTGGCCTCCAGCCCGGGCAGCCACTCGATCACCGCCCCGCCGAACTCACGCACCTTGTGCAGGTCCAGTGTGATGGTCTGCTCGGCCACGCCGCCGCTGATCCAGACCGTGTCCGGCTTGCCATCGACGATGCGGTTCTGCAGCGCGGTGGCGGTATCGGCGATCACCGAGGGGCTCAGCGAGGAAGTGTCGGCCGGCGGCAGGCCCTGCAGCGTGAGCCGGTCGAAACAGACCGTGCCCTTGCCACCGACCTTGCTGTAGATGGTGAACTCCATCGCGGCGCTGCGCTTGAGT
Organism: Stenotrophomonas maltophilia; assembly: GCF_002205165.1. Taxonomy (GTDB): domain Bacteria; phylum Pseudomonadota; class Gammaproteobacteria; order Xanthomonadales; family Xanthomonadaceae; genus Stenotrophomonas; species Stenotrophomonas maltophilia_N. The sequence continues at coordinate 100,084 of NZ_NIVS01000043.1, forward strand.
GTCGGGTCCTTCTCCGGGCCCCAGGCCTTGTCGATCTGGCGCTTGCGGTACTGCACCTGCGTCCAGGCTTTGGGGAACGCATAGCCGGGCCGGTTGACCCACCACACGTTGTCGCCACTGGCGTCGATCAGCTTGAACTGCAGGTCGTTTGCCGGGGAGTCACCGCGCAGCTGGAAGCCGAACTGGTAATTCTCCGGGTACTGGATGCCCAGCTCGCGGCGGATGCCGACGTAGCCGGACACGTTGTGGAAGTCGTAATCCAGGCACAGCGCGCGGCCGCCACCGTTGCCGGCGACGCTGCGCAGCGAGCCGCTGACCTGGTCGGAGACGACCAGCTTCCACGGGGTCATGTCATCGAAGCTGTCCAGCACCTTGGGTGCGGGCAGCGCCGGTGTCGCCGGCGGTGCGGCCGAGGCCGCCAGTGACCAGACCAGACCCAGACCCACCGCGACGACGGCATGCTTCACCCTTTGACACTCCCCAGCAACAGACCTTGGATGTAATAACGCTGCAATGCCAGGAACAGCAGCAGCACCGGAACCACCGTGACCACCGCGCCGGCCATCATCATTTCAACGTCCATGATGTGCTCGCGCGAGAGCGTGGCCAGGGCCACCGGGAGAGTGTAGTGCTCCTGGTCGGTCAGCACGATCAAGGGCCACATGAAATCGTTCCACGCGGCCATGAAGGTGAAGATCGACAGCGTCACCAGCACCGGCTTGAGCATCGGCAGCACGATCTGGAAGAAGATCCGCAGCTCCCCTGCCCCGTCGATCCGGGCCGCTTCGAGCAGCTCATCCGGGATCGAACGGGCGTACTGGCGGACCAGGAAGATGCCGAACACGGTGGCCAGCGCCGGCACGATCACACCGCCGAAGTTGTTGACCAGGCCCAGCTGCTTCATCAGCAGGAACAGCGGCAGCATCGCCACCTGTGCCGGGATCACCAGCGCGGCCAGCAGCAGCTGGAAGATGCGCTCGCGGCCGGCGAAGCGCAGCTTGGCGAAGGCATAGCCGGCCATGGTGTTGAGCAGCAGCGAGCCGAAGGTGATCGCCAGCGACACCATCAGGCTGTTGACGAAGTTGTTGGCCATGCCGGTACGCGCGAACAGCTCATGGTAGTTCGCGGTCGTCAACGACGAGGGCAGCAGCGGCGGCGGGAAATGCGCCGCCTCGCCGGTCGGCATGAACGACACCGACAGCATCCACAACAGCGGCGCCAGGCTCAGCGCGGCCAGCACCAGCAGGCCACCATTGACCCACCAGGCATGCCAGCGCGATTGACCGATTTCACGACTCATACCAACTGCCTCTTGCGGCCGAAACGCAGCATGATGCTGGTCACGCCCAGGATGATCAGGAACAGCAGGAACGCCACCGCGGAGGCGCGACCCAGGTTCCACCACTTGAAGCCTTCTTCAAACATGAAGTACAGCACGCTCACGGTGCTCTGCAGTGGGTCGCCACGCGTCATCACGTAGGGCTCGGCGAACAGCTGGAAATAGCCGGAGACGGTGATCACGCCGACCACCAGCAGCACCGGGCCGAGCATCGGCAGGGTGATATGCAGGAACTGCTTCCAGCGCGAGGCACCGTCGATGCGGGCCGCCTCGTACAGGTCATGCGGGATCGCCTGCAGGCCGGCCAGGAAGATCACCATGTTGTAGCCGAAGTTCTTCCACACCGCGAACAGCATGATGGTCGGCATCGCCCAGTTCGGGTCGCCCAGCCAGTCGATCGGGCTGATGCCCAGATGGCCCAGGCCATAGTTCACCAGGCCGTAGCTGGTGTGGAACAGGTAACGCCAGATCACCGCCACCGCCACCAGGGTGGTCACCACCGGGGCGAACAGCGCGGTGCGGAACAGCGCCTTGAAGCGCGCAGCCGGGGCGTTGAGGAGGATCGCCGCGCCCAGCGATACCGCGATTGACATCGGCACGCCGACGATCACGAAGTAGGTGGTATTCCACAGCGACTTCCAGAACATCGGGGTCTGCAGCAGATCGATGTAGTTGCCCAGGCCGACGAAGCGCAGGTTCTCGCCATCGGCCAGTGCGTACAGATCGAAATCGGTGATACTCAGGGCCAGCGCCGAGAATACCGGCAGGCCGAAGAACACGGCGATGACCAGGATGGCCGGGCCGGCGAACATCCAGCCGGCAAGCGAACGCTGTTTCATGGTGCCGCCTCCGTGGCGACAGCGCTGGAGTGCTGCTTGTCGCTCACCCCCGACGCGTCCTGCCGGTGCTGCTCATGCATCCAGCGGCGTTTGGCGAGGACCTTGTCCACGCGCTTGTCCAGTTCTTTCACTGCTACGTCCTGATCCATGCCACCACGCACCACCTGTTCGGTGATGATCCGCATTTCCTGCACGATACGCTCCCACTCCAGCACCTTCGGCGTGGGCTTGACCCGCTCGAGCTGGTCGCGGAACGGCTGCGCCAACGGATCGTTGGCCAGCGAGGGGTAGTCCCAGGTGCTGCGCCGGGGCGGCAGGTCACCGATGATCGAATGGAAGCGCTCCTGGATTGCCGGGCGCGACAGGAACTCGATCAGCTTCCACGAGGCTTCTTTCTGCTGCGAGGAGCGGAAGATCACCAGGCTGGTGCCGCCGGCGATGCCCGCACCCGGGCCATCCGGACCCGGCAGCGCGGCCGTGCCCCACTGCCCTTCCAGCGCCTTGGGCTGCAGCTTCTTGAATTCGCGGATGTTCCAGGGGCCGGACACGTAGAACACGTTGAAGCCCCGGAAGAACTCATCCCAGACGTTGGAGATCTGCGTCTCGGACATGCGCGGGGCCCAGCCCTGCGCAAACATGTTTTCGTAGAAGCCCAGCGTCCTGCGGAAGCCGGGGCTGCTGAAATTGCCGCGGGTGTCTTCATCGCGCAGCAGCGGATCCGGCTGCTGCAGGGCGAAGGACAGCTGCTGCTCGAACTCGTTGATCGGCATCAACACTGCATAGCGGTTCGCGCCCTGCATCTTCTTGATCGCCGCCATCATCGCGTTCCACTCGTCCCAGGTGCGGGGCGGATGGTCATAACCGGCCTTGGCCAGCATGTCCTTGCGGTAATACAGCAGGCGCGTATCGACGTACCACGGCACGCCGACCAGTTCGTCATGGATGACGTTGGTGTCCCAGATGCCCTGGAAGTAATCGGCCGGGTCCACCACCTTGGACTGCGCCACGTAGGGCTGCAGTGGGGTCAGGGTATTGAGCTCGGCAAATTCGGGAATCCAGGTATTGCCCAGCTGGCATACATCCGGCAGGCCGTCGGCCGCGAACGCGGTCAACAGCTTTTCATGCGCGGCCGTCCACGGGATGTTCTGCACATCCACATGGATGCCCGGGTTTTCCGCCTCGAATTCACGGATCAGGCCGGTGACCACTTCGGCCTCGCGGCCCATCGCCCAGAAACGCACGGTCACGCCTTCCGGTTCTTTCCGGCAGGCACTCAACAACAGGCTGCCGACCAGCAGCAGCAACAGACTCAACCCCAGCTTCGGGCGCGACGACGATGGCACTGCTTACTTCCCCTGCTGCTGGTTGCGGTTCGAATTGGAATTGTTCTTCTGTTCCTGGGCGGCCGCCGCGCGCGATTCGGCGATGCCGACCGAACGGGCCGACGCCGCCTTCTCATCTTTCTGCAGTTCCATCGGCTGGTCCTCGCCTTCCGGCGTCAACCAGCCACCGCTGAAGCCGGCGCGCTCCAGACCCTTGCGGATATGCGCGTTCTTCTTCATCACGTCCCAGACGAAATCGTTCCGGTAGTTGGCGATCATGGTCAGGATCGGGCCTTGGTCGATGCCGATGTAATCGCTGGCCACCCAGCCGCGATCGGGCACCAGGCGACCGGTCTTGATCGGGATGTCGTAGTTGAAGCTCGGGTTGAACGAATCCAGGAAGCCGTAGCTGGAGTAGATGTAATCGCCGTAGCGCTTGTGCATCTCCACCGCGGCCGGAATCACCTCTTCCGGCGCGAACACGATCGAGGAAATGGCGGCGGTCGGCGCGATCGTGCCGTCATCGAAATTCTCGCGCAGGCCAGCGCCGCGCGAAGAGTAATGGCGGAACTGGCGCTGCTCGCCACGGTATTCCTGGGTGGTGTTCTGCGGCCCGTCGCTGGCGGTCAGGCCCCACACGTTCTGGCCGTAATCCTTCCAGTTCATCGGGTTGGCGATCGCGTACTCGCGCTGCGCCAGCGCGGCCGAACGGCTGTTGAGGAAGTAGGTGCTGCCCCGCTCGCGCATGTAGGCATCCTGGATGTCGCGGAAGTCCACCCACACATGCGTGTACTGGTGGCCGAACAGCGGGCCGAAGGACAGGTATTCCTGGCCCTGGTAGACACCCCAGTCGTTGTCGTAGGTGCGCGTCCAGACCGTCCAGGCGTCCGGGCTGACCGGGTGGGTCGGCGAGCCGAGCGCGAGGATGTAGACCATCATCGCCTCGTTGTAGCCCATCCAGTCGTGGTCGATGAAGCCGCTCTCCGGGAACCAGCCCATCGAGATCAGCGGTGCGCGCTGCTGCAGCCAGGGCCAGTCCACGCGCTTGTAGAGCGTATCGGCGATCTCGCGGATCTCTTTCTCGCGCGCATCGTCACCGTCGTAATAGGACTGCGCGAACAGCACGCCCATCATCAGCAGCGCGGTATCCACGCTGGAAAGCTCCACCCAGCTGTCGTAGCGGCGGCCTTCCTGCATGTCCAGGAAGTGGTAATAGAAGCCCTTGTACCCCGCCTTGCCGGTGCGCTGCGGGCCCATCGGCAGATCGCGGAAATACTTCAGCGTCAGCAGGGTGCGGTCGATCGCCTGGGTGCGGCTGACCCAGCCGTTCTCGATGCCGATCGGATAGGCGGTCAGCGCATAGCCCACCGCGGCGATGCTGGCGAACGGGCGCGACGGGTACCGGTCCGGGCTGAGCCCGTTGACCTCGTTGGTGGTATCCCAGAAGAACTGGAAGGTGCGGCGCTCGATATCGTCGAACAGCGGCGGCAGCTCCGGCTTCATCGGCCGCGGCGGCACATCGGCCTCGACCAGGATCACGGGCGGCTTGGGCTTGGCCGGCTCCTGCTGGGCCTGCGGCTGACAGGCAGCGGCGGCGACACTGATCGCCGCGGCGGTCAACAGGTGGCGTGCCTGCATGGGCCAACTCCTTCTACGGTGTTCGTGACTGGGAAGCATAACGTCCAATGACCTGAAATCGTTTACAGAACGCCACTTTAAAAAACCACGCGTGCGTGGTCCGGCCAAGCGGGTCATTGCCCAGGCCGCTGCCACCCTCCGTGGCACCGGCCTGGACAATGGACTGGCCCGAAGGCCAGCCATTGCCATGAAACCGGCCCCGTCCGAGGACGGGGCCGTTGTTGCATCAGAAGCGGAAGCCGACTTCTGCCTTGACCTGACGCGGCGTACCGATGATGTCGCCGGTCTCGTTGTAGCTGGCCTGCAGCTTGCCGTTGGTCTTGACGTAGTTGTAGGTGGAGAAGTTATCGAAGTTGAACACGTTGATGATGTCGATACGAGCGTACAGCTCGGTCTCGCCCGGCATCTTGAACGTCTTCGTCGCCTGCAGATCGACCGAACGGTAGCCGAAGATCTTGCCACCCAGCAGGAACTTGCCATTGGCATTGGGCACGGCCGCCTGCGGCGTCGGCAGGTTGTAGCCACTGGCCTGCGGCACCGGGTACCAGTCGTTGACGGCGGTCGGGGTAGCCAGGGTGACCTTGCCACCGAAGGTGATGCCCCAGAAGCCTGCGTACGAACCGGTGACCACCAGGCGGTGGCGCGGCGCGCCGTTGGAGCGGATGGTCGGATAATCTTCGATCAGGCCGCGGTCGAACGCGTACTTCTCGTTGATGTCACGGTTGTGGCGCGCGGTGGTCCAGGTGTAGGCCACCGAGGTGCCCCAGCCGCTTTCCTGGGTGAACGGCTTCTGCGCCGACAGCAGGACCTGGGTCGCACGGGTCTTGATGCCCTGCTGGCCGATGATCAGGCTGCCGAAGCCCGGGACGTTGCAGCTCCAGGCCTGGCCCAGGCCCGGCTCGGTGCCGCCGCACAGGCGCGGGTCATCGAAGAACTGGCCGGTCGGGTAACGGTTGCCCAAGGTGAAGGCGAAGCCGTCGTAGCTCAGGGTGCGGGAAATGGTGGCATCGGTCAGCCACTCACCGACCTGGTTGCTCATGCCGAAGCTGAACTGATCCGAGTACGGCACCTTGAGGTTGTTGTTCAGCAGATCCACTTCCAGACCGGCATTGCTGGTCGAACCGACAAGCGCCTGCAGATTGCCGATGCCGTTGAGCAGGTTCGGGTTCCAGTCATAGCAGGCGGCCTGGCCGTCAATGCAGGTGCCGGTGGCCGGGTTGCGGAAGTAGATGGTCGGCTGCGGCAGGGCCAGCTTGGTGGTTTCCAGCTGCAGGTTGTCGAACAGGTCACGGTCGTACGAACGACCGGCACCGCCGTGGAACACGTGCTGCTCGTCAGCGTTGATGTCATACGAGAAGCCCAGGCGCGGCTGCCAGGCATCCTTGAACGCCTTGCGGTTGTGGCCATTGCTGATGTAGTCGCCGATGTTCAGGCCACCCAGCGCCAGCGAATCGGCGTAGGTCTGGCCGGCGGCGGCGCGCGGATCCTGCGAGTAGATCGCGTCGACCACCTGCTGCGGGGTCACGAAGTCCAGGTAGGACGGGGTCTTCTCGTAGTCCCAGCGCAGGCCGAGGTTGAGCTGCAGGTGATCGTTGACTTGCCAGTCGTCCTGGATGAACAGGCCGATCTGCTTGGACTTGGAACGCACTTCGCCGGACACGCCCGACACGCCGGTGACCGGCTTGACGAACTGCGCCTTGTACGGAATGGAATCCGGGAAGTCGGCATCGCCCAGGGTGTAGGTGAAGGTCGGGTTGATCTGCGCCGCATCGGATGCGTACAGGTCGATCTGCTTGTACTTGGCCCCCATCTTGATGGTGTGATCGCCGGCCCACTGGATGCCATCCAGGGTCAGGTTGTCTTCGATCGACCAGCCCTTCTGGCCCTTCACCTGCGAATCCAGTGCCGATGCGCCACCGATCTTCACCACGGTGCGGTCTTCGGTGCCGTCCGGTGCGGTGTAGGTGATGCCGTTGGCCAGGGTCAGCGGGGTCGGGTTGTTGAACGAATCTTCATGGGTGACCATCAATTCGTTGTAGTAACGCTCGCCGCTGTGGTTCCAGCGCAGGGCGTAACGGCGGTCGGTGTTGACCACTTCACGACCGGCTTCCGGCGAGGTCTGGCCACTGAACTGCGACTGGGTTTCGTCGCGGTCCTGGAAGGTCAACTCGATGCGATCGTTGTCGGTCGGCTCGAAGTCGATCTTGCCGAAGATCAGATCCTGCTGGAACGGCTGGCTGGCCGGGCCCAGGCCGGCGGCGCCTTCCGGCGGCAGCAGGGCGGCAGCACGGGTGACCGCGCCGTCCGGCGCGATGGTGACCGGCAGGTCGAAGCGCTTGGCCTCATAGGTCACGAAGAAGTGCGCCTTGTCCTGGATGATCGGGCCACCCAGGGCGAAGCCGTATTCCTTCTCGGCCGAGACCATCTTGTCCTTGCCGCCCTGGCGTTCGGCCGGGGTCTTGGCGCGCATGTCTTCGTTGGTGTAACGGTAGAAGGTTTCCCCCTTGAACTCGTTGGTACCGGACTTGGTGGCCGCGGTCACGGCCGCGCTCGACACCTGGCCGTACTCGGCCTTGTAGTTGCCGCTGATGACCTTGTATTCGCCGATCGCCAGCTGCGGGAACGGGTTGCCGGCGCTGCCGGACTGGCCGGCGACGCCGCCGCCCTTGACGTAGCTCTTCTGGCCCACGCCGTCGATGTAGACGTTGGTGCCATCGGAGTTGGTCGCACCGCCGCGCAGGGAAGTGTTGCCCTTGGCATCACGGGTAAAGATCATGCCCGGCACCGCGTCGGCGAACTCCAGGAAGTTGCGCGACACCTGCGGGGTGGTCTGGATCTGCTGCAGGCTGACGGTCTTGCCCACTTCGGAGGTACGCACTTCCTGCAGCAGGGTCGGTGCAATGACGTTGACCGTGTCCAGGTTGGTGGCGTTGGCGGTGCTGCCGTTGGCCGGCGCGCCGCTGAAGTTCAGGGTCGCGGTGGAGGCCACGGTGACCGTCACCTTCTGGGTCTGGCCATTGGCCACGACGTTGTAGGTGCCCGGGTCCAGGCCCATCAGCGAGTAGCTGCCATCGGCACGGGTGGTGGCGCGGCGCACGGAGCCACTGGCCAGGTTGGTGGCGGTGACTTCGGTGCCGGCCTCGGCCTGGGCGACCTGGCCGCGCAGCGACGAGGTGGCCGACTGCGCCATCACGCTCGGGGCGGCGCCCAGCATCAGGCAGGTCACCAGCGCGCTGGTCAACAGACTGCGTGCGGGCGCGCGGTTGCGGTGATTGGAATACGTCATGTAACTCTCCGGGTGGTGGTGGCCGTCTTTGCGGCCCCTGTCGTTTTATGTGGTGCGTTGTTTTGGGGCGTCACGACCAACGGGCGTGACCTATTGCTCGGTTCTGGCTCTGCTCGAATCACGCACGATCAGGGTCGGCACGAGCGTCTGCTTGTCGCCGGCCCCTTCTGTGTTGTTGCCATCCATCAACTGCAACAGGCGCGTCGCGGCCTTATCGCCGAGGTCGGCGATACTCACCTGCATCGTTGTCAACGATGGGTGAACGAAACGTGCCAGCGGAATGTCATCGAAACCCGCCAAGGCGACATCAGCCGGCACCCGGACACCTGCCTGCGCGAACGCATACAGACACCCCAGCGCCATCATGTCGTTGGCGGCGAACACCGCATCGGGCAGCGTGCCGGCTGCCAGCAACTCCTGTCCGGCGCGATGGCCGGAAGCTTCGTCAAAGTCACCGGGCAACTCGATCCCTTCGGCAGCCTCGCCGAAGGCCGCCAGCGCATCGCGGAAACCGCGCAGGCGCTCACGGGAGTCGTAGTTGAGATCCGGACCGGAAATGAAGGCGATGCGCCGGTGCCCGACGTCCAGCAGGTGACGGGTCATGGCCATCGCGCCGGCATGGTCATCGATGCTCAGCACCGGATGATCCTGCTCGGGCAGATACGTGTTGATCAGCACCGTCGGCAGCGACTGCGGCAGGTTGTCGGTGAGGAAGCCCGGGCTCTCGGCATACGGCGAGAGCACCAGCAACCCATCGACACGACCGCGCATGGCACGCAGGGCCGCGCCCTGCTGCTCCTGGTCGCCGTGGTAACTGGACACCAGCAGATGCTGGCGACGCTCGCGGGCGACCCCATCGATGCCGCGCATCAGTTCGGAGAAGAATTCGCCATAGAGATCGGGCAACACCACGCCAATGGTGTTGGTCCGCCGGCTGCTCAGGCTCCGGGCCGCCGCATGCGGGGTGTAGCGCAGTCGCGCTGCCACCTCCAGCACCAGCTTGCGCACGGGCTCGGCAACATTTTCATGGCCATTGAGTGCGCGTGAGACCGTGGCAACAGAGACACGGGCCTCACGGGCGACATCTTTGATAGTGATCGCTGCCTTGTTCACTTCGCCGCCCTCCACGGCTTAGAGATCTGGGCTTGGCGCGGAATGTAAGCGTTTTCAAACCCGGATGTAAACACTACGTTAGCCTCATGTCGTACGGCGGTAACCAAAAGCTGTCCATACCCGCCCCGTCCAGGACTGACCAGGACAAGGCGGGACAAGGGTTTCAGCGGTTTTTGACCGGTGTCTCGGCGCGAATGGACAACGCGTGGATATCGGTCTCCATCATCGTTCCCAGGGCCGCATAGACGGCCCGATGGCGCGCCAGCGGCAGCTTTCCTTCGAAGGCCGCGCTGACCACGTGCACCTTGAAGTGCCCCCGGCCGTCCCGTGCGCCCTCATGGCCGGCGTGGCGGTGACTGTCGTCCTTGACCTCCAGCAGTTCCGGATCCAGCGCCTCCTGCAGCGCCTGGCGGATGCGTTCGACCCGGTTCACGGCAGGACCTTGCGGAACGGACGGACCTGGACGCGGACATAGACACCGGCCTCCACATACGGATCGGCGGCGGCCCAGTCCTGGGCCTGGGTCAGCGAATCGAACGCGGCGATCACCACGCTGCCGCTGAAGCCGGCCGGACCGGGATCTTCGCTGTCGATGGCCGGGCACGGACCGGCAAGCAGCAGCCGGCCCTCGTCCTGCAGGGCCTGCAGCCGGGCCAGGTGGGCCGGGCGCGACGCCAGACGGGCGGCCAGCACGTCCGTGCCGTCATAGCCTTCAATCACATACCACACGGGTAACTCCGAGGTCTTGTTGAATCAATCCCGGGCATTCTAGCGGGGCTGGCTGGACACTGGCGCGGCAACCCCGTAGTCTTAGCTCCATTGCACGTGGCTGGACGCAGCGCCCCGTCGGCAACCGGCTCCACCGCCAGCCGACGACCGATCCACTGCCCCACACCAGCACACGTAGACGACCTCCCCGTAGTTCTGTCGCTGCCCATCGCGGCGCGCCTTGCTGTTTGAAGTGTGGAATCGCGCCGACCCAGGCGTGTCATGGCTTGCCATCCTGCCGCCCGGAACCGTTCCGGACGCTGGCATGGTGCGGCGACCGGTCCGTTGCAATACTGACGTCTATTTGATGACTGCCGAACTCGCGCCCGACGCGAACCCGCCAACCCGAGTGCCCGCCCCACAGCAGCAGGAAATGCCGCTGGCCGTGGTGCATGGACAACCGGTCCTGCAGATTCCGCAGGACCTGTACATCCCGCCGGACGCGCTGGAAGTCATCCTGGATGCCTTTGAAGGTCCACTGGACCTGCTGCTTTACCTGATCCGCCGGCAGAACCTGGACATCCTGGATATCCCGGTCGCCGAGATCACCCGCCAGTACGTCGAATACATCAACGTCATGCAGGAGCTGCGCTTCGAACTGGCGGCCGAGTACCTGGTGATGGCGGCGATCCTGGCCGAAGTGAAGTCGCGGATGCTGTTGCCGCGGCCGCCCAGCATCGAGGGCGAGGAAGCCGATCCGCGCGCCGAGCTGGTGCGCCGGCTGCAGGAGTACGAACGTTTCAAGCAGGCCGCCGAGGACATCGACAGCCTGCCCCGCCAGGACCGCGACACCACCGTGGTCCACGCCTTCGTCCCCGACCGCGCGGCCGTCAAGCTGCCACCGCCGGTGGATCTGAAGGAGATGCTGATGGCCCTGCACGACGTGCTCAAGCGCGCCGAGCTGTTCACCGGCCACGCGATCAAACGCGAGGCGCTGAGCGTGCGCCAGCGGATGGGCGATGTGCTGGGTCGTCTGGAAGACGGCAGGTTCTACCGGTTTGAAACGCTGTTCACCGCCGAAGAAGGCAAGCTGGGGGTGCTGGTCACCTTCCTGGCCCTGCTCGAACTGGCCAAGGAACAGCTGCTGGACATCGTCCAGGAAGCTCCGCTGGCGCCGATCTACGTCAAGTCCCTGGCCGCCGGCAACACCAACGAACCGCTGCAGTTCAACAGCGAGTTCGACGACAACGACGCCGCCAACGAATCCGACTGAGCACCCGACCCACGCATGGATCAACCGCTGATCAACCGTATTGTCGAAGGCGCCCTGCTGGCCGCCAGCGAGCCGTTGACGCTGGCGCAGCTGCAGGGCCTGTTCCCGGAAGAGGAACCGGCACCGCCGGGCAGCATCGAACGCGCGCTGGAACTGCTGCGCGAGGGCTGCCAGGACCGCGGCGTGGAGCTGGTCGAGGTGGCCTCCGGCTTCCGCTTCCAGGTCACCAGCGAGGTGCACGGCTACATCACCCGGCTGTGGACCGAACGCAAGACCCGCTATACCCGTGCCACGCTGGAAACGCTGGCGCTGATTGCCTACCGCCAGCCGATCACGCGTGGCGAGATCGAACAGGTGCGGGGCGTGGCGGTCAGCAGCAACATCATCCAGGCGCTGGAAGAGCGCGAATGGATCCGCGTGATCGGCCACCGCGACGTGCCCGGCAAGCCGGCGCTGTTCGGGACCACCAAGGGCTTCCTGGATTACTTCGGGCTCAAGCGTCTGGACGAACTGCCGCCGCTGTCCGAGCTGCGCGATCTGGGCGAACTGGAACCGCAGTTGCCACTGGACAGCGAAGGCCAGCCGGCCGGCCGCCTGCCCGCCGGCGCTGCGACACCGGAGGCCGAGCTGGACACCGACGCGGCCAATGACGACGCCACCCCGGCGCCGTCGGCGCCGTCGGAGCCGTCGGAGCCGTCGGAGCCGTCGGAGCCGTCGGAGCCGCAGGATCCTGCAGATCCGGTAGACCCGGTGGACCCGGCCGCCGCCCGGCTGGCAGCCCGTGTGGCGCTGGCCTCGGCGCGGCTGGCGGAGCAGCCGGCAGATCCGGACAATAGCGATGCGCCTGCTGATGCGGACGCTTCCGATACCCCATCCCATGCGCCGTTGTCGCTTGCCGACGACGACGCGGATACGACCGCCAGCGATGGCGAACCCGATACCGCGCCGGGAGAGCGCGCGGCGCCCCAGAACGAAACCGAAAACAACGCCGTCGCGAAGACGACCGTGGCTGTTGACGAAGCCGATCCCGAACCAGAGGCCGACGCATCCGATGCCGGCCGGAGCCAAGTAAATGAGTGACACCCCCCGCAAGCCATCGTTGAACAAGCTTTCGCTCAAGCGCGAAACCGCCTCCGAACAGCCCAAGCTCGAAGAGCGCCTGCACAAAGTGCTGGCGCAGGCCGGCCTGGGTTCGCGCCGCGCGCTGGAACAGCGCATCGCCGATGGCCTGGTCAAGGTCAATGGCGAGGTCGCGCAGACCGGCCAGTCGATCAAGAGCGGCGACAAAGTCGAGCTGGATGGCCGTGGCTTCGTGGCCACCGCGCTGACCGAAACCTCCCGCGTGCTGGCCTACAACAAGCCGGAAGGCGAAGTGACCACGCGCGAAGATCCCGAAGGTCGCCCGACCGTGTTCGAAGCGCTGCCTGCCCTGAAGGGCGCGCGCTGGATCGCGATCGGCCGCCTGGACATCAACACCACCGGCCTGCTGCTGGCGACCACCGATGGTGAGCTGGCCAACGCGATGATGCATCCCTCCTACGAGGTCGAGCGCGAGTACGTGGTGCGCGTGCGCGCCCCGGAAGGCGAAGAGAAGGTGCCGGACAGCATCGTCGACCGCCTCGCCCGTGGCGTCGCGCTGGAAGACGGCCCGGCCAAGTTCGACGAGATCGAACGCATCGGCGGCACCGATTCGCACGACTGGTTCCGCGTGGTCGTCAAGGAAGGCCGCAACCGCGAAGTGCGCCGCCTGTGGGAATCGCAGGGCTGCCAGGTCAGCCGCCTCAAGCGCACCCGCTACGGCAAGGTCAGCCTGCCGCGCGAACTGCTGCGCGGCCAGTCGGTCGAACTGCCGGCCAAACAGGTCGAAGCCCTGCGCGCCGAACTGAAGCTGGAAGAAGGCGCGCCCTCGGCGCTGACCCTGCAGCCGGTGATCGGCCAGCGCCGCGCCGCCAAGACCACCGTGCGCGTCTCGCGCGAGGGTGGCCGTGGCAACGCGTACGTCAACGGCCACAACTCGGCCGATGAAGGCCGTGAACTGCGTCGTTTCGACAACGTGCGCGAAGAGCGCGGCCGTGGCCGTGGCGGCAAGGGCGGCGGCTTCAAGGGTGGCCTGACGGTCAGCGGCGAAGCAGCCGCCAAGCAGTCGCAGCGCCCGTTCAAGGCGCGCCCGGACAAGGGCAACCGTGCGCTGCCGGAAGGCAACCCGGCCGCGTTCCGCAGCTGGTACGTGCCGGACGGTGTCAGCACCGGCCCGAGCGGCCACCGCAATGCCGGCCCGGGCGCAGCCCGTGGTCCGGGTGCACGTGGTCCGGGTGCTGGCGCAGGCGCCGGTGGCCAGGGCCGCCCGTACGGCAAGCCGAAGGGTCCCGGTGGCGCAGGCGGCCCGGGGCGCGGCAGCTACGGCGGCGGCGCTGAAGGCCGCGGCGGGTATGCCGGCGGTGGCGAAAGCCGCGGCGGCTACGGCGGCCAGGGCCGTCCGGCCGGTCCGGGCGGCGGTGGCAACCGCGGCGCCCAGGGGGGCCAGGGTCCGTCCCGCCATCCGTACGGCCATCCGGGCAATGCCCCGAGCTTCCCGTCCGATCACGCCAATCCGGGCGCCAGCCCGTACGGCAGCGCGCGTCCGGCGGGCAATCGCGGTCCTGGTGGCCCGGGTGGCAACCGCGGCCCGGGTGGTCCCGGCGCACGTGGTCCGGGTGGCGCGAGTGCGCGCGGTCCCGGTGGCAACCGTGGCCCCGGTGGTCCGGGCGGCAACCGGGGTCCGGGTGGCCCGGGTGGTCGCGGTCCCGGCGGTCCGGGCGGTCGTCCCGGCGGCAGCCGTGGCCCGGGCGGCGGCGGTCACCGTGGTGGCGGCCCGCGCGGCGGCTGATCAGTGACACAAAAAAACCCCGGCCTCGGCCGGGGTTTTTTGTTGGGTCGGCGCCGGTGGCGATAGCCCTCAGCGCCGCTCGATGGTGAACCGCCCCACGCCCACACCCAGATCCCAACCCTTGCCGGTGCCCGCCAGGGCGAGCGAGATGTCGCCCTTGGTCATGACCTGGGCATTGCTGGATTTGTCCGCACCGGCATGCGCTTCAACGGCTGCATAGGAGCCGATCAGGTCGTTCACCGAGTAGGTGCCGGAGAACTTGCCCTTGCCGTCGACGATCTTCGATTTGCCCACGGTGAGGCCGCCGCCCTTGGCGGTGATCTTCACCGGGATGCGCGCGCCGTTGTCGCATTGGATGGTGCCGGTGCCGGAGGCGGTCTTGTACAGCACCGACCAACCGGCCAGGTTGTAGTGCAGCTCGCAATCGATGTTGCCGGCGGCCTGTGCGGCCGGGACGACCGAGATACCAGCCAATGCGATCAGTGCCAGGGAAAACGTCTTCATGCGGGTCCGCTCGTACTCAGTGGGAACGAGGCGAATCTAGCAGCGCGCGCGTGTGGCGCGGATGATGCACTTGGTGCGCATCCGGCATTCGTTCAGCCGGCGCATCCCGGGCAGTGCCGGCCGGCGCTCGACACTGCCGTTTCAGCTGCGATCATCAAGGCTGAAGCTGTCCGCATCGAGCATCGCCGGGAAGCGCGCGCGGTGCGTGGCCAGGGCCGCTGCCGAGATCGTGGTGGTGACCACCTGCTCGCGTTCGCGTACTTCCACCTGCGGCTGACCCAGAAAATCGATCACCGCACTGTCGCCGGCGTAATGCAGCTCGTTGCCGTCCACACCGATACGGTTGACCGCCGCCACGTAGCAGAGGTTCTCGATCGCGCGCGCGCGCAGCAGCGTCTTCCAGGCGTAGGCGCGTGCCGAGGGCCAGTTGGCCACGAAAATCTGCAGATCGAAATCCAGCTGGTCGGCGCGCTCCACGTTGTAGCGGTTGCGGCAGAACACCGGGAAACGCAGGTCATAGCAGACCTGCGGATTGATCCGCCAGCCCTTCCATTCCACGCACAGGCGCTCGCTGCCGGCGGCATAGCGCTCGTGCTCGCCGCCGTAACGGAACAGGTGGCGCTTGTCGTAGTACCGCAGCTCGCCATCGGGGGTGGCCCACAACAACCGGTTGTAGACGCCCTCGCCCACCCGCAGTTGCACGCTGCCGGTGACCGCCGCGCCCAGCCGCACCGCCTGCTCGCGGATCCACGCCACCGTTGGGCCGTCCATGCCCTCGGCCTTGTCGATGGCATCGTTGGAGAAGCCACTGGTGAAGGTTTCCGGCAGGATCACCAGATCGGTCTGCCCGGCCAGCGGCGCCAGCAGCGCGCCGTAATGGGCGCGGTTGCCGGCCGGGTCGTGCCAGCGGGTATCGCCCTGGACCAGGGAAATGCGCAGGTCCTGCAGCTCGGTCACCGTGCTCATCACAGGGCCCGCAGGCGTTCGATCGCCGCGTCCATCGTGGCGTCGTTCTTGGCAAAGCACAGGCGCACCAGGCGCTGGCCGGCCGGTGCTGTCTCATAGAACGGCGACAGCGGGATCGCGGCCACGCCCTTCTCGATGGTCAACCACTTCACGAACGCGTGGTCCGGCAGATCGCTGATCGCCGAATAATCCACCAGCTGGAAGTAGCCACCCGGCACCGGCAGCGGCGTCAGGCGCGTGGTCAGCAGCTGCTCGCGGAAGCGGTCGCGCTTGGCCTGGTAGAACGCGCCCAGTTCCAGATGATGTTCGGGCTCGTCGCGGATCATCGCGGCGAAGCCATACTGCGCCGGGCCGAAGCTGGTGAAGGTGTTGTACTGGTGCACCTTGCGGAACTCGGCGGTCATCGCCGGCGGCGCGATCGCATAGCCGATCTTCCAGCCGGTGCAGTGGTAGGTCTTGCCGAAGCTGGAAATCACGAACGCGCGCTCGCGCAGCTCCGGATGGCGCAGCGAGGATTCGTGGCGGCGGCCGTCGTAGATGATGTGCTCGTACACCTCATCGGAAATCAGATAGATATCCGTACCGCGCAGCACATCGGCCAGCGCCTGCATGTCCTCGGCGCTCAGCATCGCGCCGGACGGGTTGTGCGGCGTGTTGACCATCAGCAGGCGGGTGCGCGGGGTGATCGCGGCACGCACGCGGTCCCAGTCGACCGCGAAGGTCTGCGGGTCCAGCGGCACGTGCACGGCACGTGCGCCGGCCAGGTCGATGGCCGGTTCGTAGCAGTCGTAGGCCGGATCGAGCACGATCACTTCCTCGCCCGGGCGGACCACGGCGTGGATGGCGTTGAAGATCGCCTCGGTGGCGCCACTGGTGACCGTGATTTCGGTATCCGGATCCACCTGGGCGCCGTACAGATCCAGCGACTTCTGCGCGATGGCCTGGCGCAGCGGCGCCACGCCGGTCATCGGCGGGTACTGGTTGAGCCCGCCCTGCATCGCGGCGATGGTTTCATCGATCAGCCGCTGCGGTGCGGAGAAATCCGGGAACCCCTGCCCCAGGTTGACCGCGCCGTGTTCGGCGGCGAGCTGGGACATCACGGTGAAGATGGTGGTGCCCACCTTGGGCAGCTTGGTTTGCGGTTGCATCGGCAGCAGGGAAAGAACCGGGGGAACTCCCAGTGTACGCAAATCATCCGGCCCGTTCCCCCGATACAATGGCGGCCCATTCCGGTGCAAAGATCCCGCCCCTTGAACGCCCCTCCGTTGCTGGCCGCGCATGGCCTTGGCTTCAGTCGCAACGACGAACCCGTCTTCGGCCCGCTGGACCTGCACGTGGATGCCGGCGAAGCCCTGCTGGTGCAGGGCGACAACGGCGCCGGCAAGACCACCCTGCTGCGGGTGCTGGCTGGCCTGCTTCGCGCCGGCAGTGGTCAGGTCGAGATCGACGGCAAGCGCGCCGGGCACAAGGAGCGCGCGAACTATGTGGCCTACCTGAGCCACCTGCCCGCGCTGAAGCCGGACCTGGACACGCTGGAGAACCTGCATTTCCTGTGCGGGCTGCACGGCCGCCGCGCCCGCCAGATGCCGGGCAACGCGCTGGCGATCGTCGGTCTTGCAGGCTACGAAGACACCCTGGTGCGGCAACTCTCGGCCGGGCAGAAGCGGCGCCTGGCGCTGGCCCGCATCTGGCTTTCGCCCGCACCGCTGTGGCTGCTCGATGAGCCCTACGCCAATCTCGATCTGGACGGCATCAACCTGGTGAACCGCATGATTTCCGCGCACCTGCGCAGCGGCGGCGCCGCCCTGGTCACCACCCACGGCGCGTATGCCGCGCCACCGGTGCGCACGCGCCTGCTCACCCTGGGAGCAGCGGCATGATCGCGCCGGGTACCGAGCCGGGTCTGTGGCAGACCGCCCGGGCGCTGGTCGCCCGCGACGTGCGCCTGCTCTGGCGCCGCCGCGGCGATGCGTTGCAGCCGCTGCTGTTCGCGTTGCTGGTGGTGGTGCTGTTCGCCTTGGCACTGGGCCGCGATCCCGAGGCGATGGCACGCGTGGCCGCGGCGGTGATGTGGCTGGCCGTGCTGCTGGCCGGCCAGCTGGCGCTGGATTCGCTGTTCCGCAGCGATGCCGAAGATGGCTCGCTGGAGCAATGGCTGCTGGCCCCCGTCCCGCTGGCCTGGCTGGTGCTGGTGCGGGTGCTGGTGCACTGGGTCACCACGGCCCTGCCCTTGATCGTGATGTCGCCGCTGCTGGCCGAAATGCTGCATCTGCCGCATGACCAGCTGCCGATGTTGCTGGCATCGTTGCTGCTGGGAACGCCGTTGCTGAGCCTGATCGGCGGGGTGGTCGCCGCGCTGACGGTCGGCATCCGGCGCTCTGGTATTCTCGTGGCGCTGCTGGCCCTGCCGCTGTATGTGCCGGTGCTGGTGTTCGGCGCGGGCAGCGTAGCGGCGGTCGCCCGTGGCCAGGACCCGTTCGGTGCGTTGCTGATGCTGGGCGCCGGGCTGGTGGTGGCGCTGGTGCTGGCCCCGCTGGCTACGGCCGCGGCGATCCGCATCTCGCTGAGTTGAGCGGTATGGCGTACTGTCGGTGGCGTGAGCTGTGTTGTGAGCGTCACCTGCCTCCGCGTCATCCGTTGCCGAGCCACTCCACGCCCGTTCCATCGTCGCCCTTCGTTGGATAGCCACTGCCGCATGCACCCGATCGTCCGCTGGTTCCACCAACTCGGTTCGCCGCCCACCTTCGACCGCTTCGCCGCGCGCTGGTCGCGGGTGTTCTACCTGGCGGCGGTGCCGGTGCTGCTGATCGGCATCTGGCAGGCGCTGGCGGTCGTGCCGGCCGACTCCAAGCAGCTGGACAGCTTCCGCATTCTCTACATTCACGTGCCCAGCGCGTGGATGAGCCTGTTCGTGTTCGCGCTGATGGCGCTGTACGCGGCCATCGCACTGATCTGGCGGATCAAGACCTGCGAGGTGCTGGCGATGGCCTGCGCCCCGCTCGGCGCCGGCTTCACCCTGATCACCCTGCTCACCGGCAGCATCTGGGGCAAGCCGACCTGGGGCACCTGGTGGGACTGGGACCCGCGCATGACCACCGAGCTGATCCTGCTGTTCCTGTATCTGGGCGTGATCGGCCTGTACCACGCCATCGAGGACCGTCGCAGCGCCGCGCGCGCGGCGGGCCTGCTGGCGATCGTCGGGGTGAGTCTGTTGCCGGTGATCCGCTATTCCGTGGAATGGTGGGGCAGCCTGCATCAGGGCCAGACCATCCGCCTGTTCGGCGAATCCACGCTGGATGCCAGCATGGCGCTGCCGCTGTGGCTGATGGTGATCGGCACCAAATTGTGGTTTGCCGGCTCGCTGCTGGCCAAGGCCCGCGCCGACAACCTGCTGCGCGAAGCGGGCAAGGCCTGGGTCGCCGCCAGCCCCCGTGCCCCCCTGGAGGACACCCGCCCATGACCCACCTGCCCTATGTGATCGCCGCCTATGCGGTGTTCGTGCTGGTGCTGGGCAGCGATGCCATCGGCTCCTGGCTGCGCCTGCGCTGGGCGCGCCGCCTGGCCGCGCGCCGCCAGCAGCGCCAACAGGCGCGCACTGCGGCGGGCAGCGCACCGCCACTGGCGCCGGAGCTGACCCGATGAATCCGGTCCGGCGTCGTCGCCTGCTCTGGGTGATGCTGCTGGTGCTGGCCTCCGGCCTGGCGACCGCGCTGGTCGCGATGGCCCTGCAGCGCAATATCGCCTACCTCTACACGCCCTCCGAAGTGCTGCGCGGCGATGCCGGCGATCACGCCCGGTTCCGCTTGGGCGGCATGGTGGTCAAAGGCTCGCTGCAGCGCGCGCCGGGCTCGCTGGACGCGCACTTCGTGGTCACCGACGGCGATGCCACCCTGCCGGTGGTCACCTCGCGGATCCTGCCGGACCTGTTCGCCGAAGGGACCGCCGTGGTCGCCACGGGGCGCCTGCAGGACGGCCGCTTCGTCGCCGAGGAAGTCCTGGCCAAACACGACGAGACCTACATGCCCAAGGAAGTGGCCGACAAGATGGGCCAGGCGCATATCAAACACGATGTGCCCGTGCCGGCGCCGGAGACGTACTGAGTGCTGCCGGAACTGGGGCAGATCCTGCTGGTCACCGCGCTGTTGATGGCCGTGCTGCAGACCGTGCTGCCGCTGTGGGGCGCCCATCGTGGCCGCACCACGTGGATGGCGGTGGCGCGACCGGCGGCGTATGCGCAGCTGGCGCTGCTGCTGGGCGCGTTCGGCGTGCTGACGGCCGCCTTCGTCACCCAGGATTTCTCGGTGCGCTATGTGGCGGAGAATTCCAACTCGCTGCTGCCACTGGCCTACCGGTACTCGGCGGTCTGGGGCGCGCATGAAGGCTCGCTGCTGCTGTGGGCGCTGGTGCTGGCACTGTGGTGCGGTGCGGTCGCGCTGTGGTCCAAGCGTCTGCCGGCCGAGGTCGCCGCGCGCGTGCTCGGGGTGCTCGGCATCATCAGCATCGGCTTCCTCGCCTTCCTGATCTTCACCTCCAATCCGTTCGCGCGGCTGATTCCGGCGCCGCTGGAAGGGCGCGATCTCAACCCGCTGCTGCAGGACCCCGGGCTGATCATCCACCCGCCGATGCTGTACATCGGCTACGTGGGTTTCTCGGTGCCGTTCGCATTCGCGATCGCCGCGCTGCTGGAAGGCCGCGTAGACGCGCGCTGGCTGCGCTGGACCCGGCCGTGGACCAACGTAGCCTGGGGCTTTCTTACCATCGGCATCGCACTTGGCAGCTGGTGGGCATATTACGAACTGGGCTGGGGCGGCTGGTGGTTCTGGGATCCGGTCGAGAACGCCAGCTTCATGCCGTGGCTGGCCGGTGCGGCGCTGATCCATTCCCAGGCGGTCACCGAGAAACGTGGCAGCTTCGCCAGCTGGACGCTGCTGCTGGCGATCGCCGCATTCGCGCTGTCGCTGCTCGGCACCTTCCTGGTGCGCTCGGGTGTGCTGACCAGCGTGCATTCGTTCGCGGCCGATCCCTCGCGCGGCACCTTCATCCTGATCTTCTTGGCGCTGGTGATCGGCGGTGCGCTGCTGCTGTACGCGCTGCGGGCCGGCGCGCTGACCAGTGACGATCCGCGCCGCGGCTTCCTGCCGACCTCGCGCGAGACCCTGCTGCTGGCCAACAACCTGCTGCTCGCCGCCGCCTGCGGCATGGTGCTGCTCGGCACGCTGTACCCGCTGCTGGCCGATGCGCTGGGCTTGGGCAAGGTCTCGGTCGGGCCGCCCTACTTCGGTACGCTGTTCGTGGTGTTGATGGCGCCGCTGGTGGCGCTGCTGCCGTTCGGGCCGCTCGTCAACTGGCAGCGCGACCAGGCCTCGCGGCGGTTGGCGATGCTGGCCCCGTGGGCCGGGCTGGCCGTGCTGCTCGGCGTGGTCGCCTACTTCATGGCGCCGCAGGGCGCGTTGAAGACCGCCGCCGGCGTGACCGGTGCGGCCTGGGTGGCGTTGGGTACCGGGCGCTTCGTCTGGACCCGCCTGCGCGGCAATGGGAAGTTCACCGCCGAAATGGTCGGCATGCTGCTTGCCCACGGTGGCGTGGCCGTGTTCCTGGCCGGCGCGCTGCTCGTGGAGGCCTTGAACGTGCAGCGCGAAGTCGCGCTGGCCCCGGGCCAGTCGCTCGTGGTGGGCACGTACGAGGTGCGTTTTGAAGGCGTGGACCACCAGCAGGGACCGAACTACGTGGCCGATCGCGGCCACCTGCGCGTGCTCCAGCATGACCGCCAGCTGGCCCTGCTGCATCCGGAAAAACGCCTGTACGCCAGTGGCGGGCAGGTGATGACCGAGGCCGGCATCCACGCCCGTCTCAACGGTGATGTTTACGTGGCACTCGGCGAGTCGCTGGGCAACAATGCATGGGCCGTGCGCGTGCACATCAAACCGTTCGTCCGCTGGATCTGGCTGGGCGCGCTGCTGATGGCACTGGGTGGCTTCGTCACCGCCGCCGACCGTCGTTTCCGCCGTCCCTAGGAGTTTCTCGTGTCCGATCCCCGCCCTGCCTCCCGTCCGCTGCCGCCCGTGGCCATCGTCATCGGGGTGCTGTTCTTCTTCGGGCTGCTGGGGCTGATGATCTACGGGGTGATGAAATCCGGCGCGCCGGACCGCGACGTGCTGCCGTCGGCGCTGATCGGCAAGCCGGCACCGGCCTTCGAACTGCCGGTGCTGCATGACCCGCACATCAAGGTCAGCAGTACCGAGCTGCGTGGTGCGCCCTACGTGCTCAACGTGTGGGGCAGCTGGTGCGCGGCCTGCCGCGAGGAGCATCCGATCCTGACCAGGTTCGCCGAAACCAAACGCGTGCGCGTGATCGGCTACAACTGGAAGGACGAGCCGGCCGATGCGCTGCGCTGGCTGGAACAGCTGGGCAATCCGTTCGTGCTGGTACTCAGCGACATCGAAGGCCGTACCGCGATCGACTGGGGCGTCACTGCCGCGCCGGAGACCTTCCTGGTCGACGCCAGTGGCGTGGTGCGCTGGAAGTACAGCGGCGCGCTCAGCCAGCGCGTGATCGATACCCAGCTGATCCCGGAACTGGAAAAGGTGGAGCGTACCCATGCCAATGCCCAGCCGCCGCTGCCCGCCTCGCCGTAAGCGCCTGGTCTGCCTGGGCGGTGTCGCGCTGATCGCGCTGACCCTGGCCGTGGCTGGGCCGGTGATGGCGCAGGCCGTCTCCGACCCGAACCCGCTGCAGTACCGCGATGCCGCCGAGGAAGCCCGCTTCCACGCGCTCGCCGCCGAGCTGCGCTGCGTGCAGTGCCAGAACCAGTCACTGGCCGATTCCAATGCGCAGATCGCACATGACCTGCGCCGCGAAGTGCTGGTGCTGATGCAGCAGGGCAACAGCGATGCGCAGATCAAGCAGTTCCTGGTCGACCGCTATGGCGAGTTCGTGCTGTACCGGCCGCCGATGGAGGCGCGCAATGCGCTGCTCTGGTTCGGCCCGCCGGTGGCGCTGCTGATCGGCGCGGGCGTGCTGGTCTGGGTGGTGCGCCGTCGCAGCCGCGGGATCGAACCGATGGACAAGAGCGAGGAGCGCTGGTGAGTCTCTGGATGGCCCTGGGTGCCGCGGTCGTCGCCGCTGCCGTGGCGGCACTCGTGCTGTGGCCGCTGCGTGCCGGCGGCCAACGCCGCCCCTTCGTGATCGCGATGCTGGCCCTTGGGCTGGCCGGTGGCGCGCTGTACCTGCTGGTCGGCACGCCGGACGCCACCGAGCGGACAGCGGCCAGCGACGAGCCCGCCACCCTGGAGGATGGCGTACAGGCGCTGCAACAGGCACTGGCGAAAGACCCGCAGCGTGCCGATGGCTGGGCACTGCTCGGCCGCTCGCAGCTGGCGCTGGGCAAGCTGGACGAGGCCACGGCGGCGTTCGACCGGGCCGTGCGGCTCGCGCCGGACGACCCTGGCGTGCTGGTCGAAGCGGCCCAGGCACGGGCCCAGGCAGCGCCGGGCAAACAGTTCGATGACCAGGCCCTGCAGTGGCTGCGCCACGCCAACGCGCTCGCGCCGGAGAGCGAACGCGCCGGCTGGCTGATCGGCATCGCGCTGCGTCAGCGCGGGCAGGACGCCGAGGCTGCGGCCGCCTGGGAAGCCCTGCTGCCACGCCTGGAGCCGGGCGCGGCGCGCGCGCTGCGCGAGCAGATCGCCATCGCCCGCGGCAATGCCGGGCTGCCGCCCATGACCGAAACCTCCGCCCCTGCGGCGGCGGGCAATCACGCCCTCACGGTGCAGGTCCGTTTCGCGCCGGGAACCACCCCGGATCCCGCCATGGCCGACGCCACGGTGTTCGTGATCGCGCGCGCGCCGGATGGCCCGCCGATGCCGATCGCCGTACAGAAACATCCAGCCAGCCAGTTGCCGTTGCGGGTCACGCTCGGCGATGGCGACAGCCCGATGCCCACCAGCACACTCTCCCAGGTGCAGGAGGTCGAGGTCATTGCGCGACTGTCGCGTTCGGGCCAGGCCAACCGCCAGCCGGACGATCTGGAAACCACGCCGGTACGGGTGCGTCTGCCGCATGCCGGGCCGGTGCCACTGGTGTTTGATCGCCCATGACCGATGCGCGGCCGCGACGCAGCG
Organism: Stenotrophomonas maltophilia; assembly: GCF_002205165.1. Taxonomy (GTDB): domain Bacteria; phylum Pseudomonadota; class Gammaproteobacteria; order Xanthomonadales; family Xanthomonadaceae; genus Stenotrophomonas; species Stenotrophomonas maltophilia_N. The sequence continues at coordinate 124,058 of NZ_NIVS01000043.1, forward strand.
TGCCGCTCACCACCACGGCGCCATCGCGGCGCCCGGCTAAACTGCGCGCATGACTGAATTCATTCCCCCCGGCACCCACTACCACGCCCTGCCCTCGCCGTTCGCGTTCAAGCGCGGCGGTGAGCTGCGCGATGCCCACGTGGCTTACGAAACCTGGGGCACGCTCGACGCGAACGCCGGCAATGCGGTGTTGATCGTCACCGGGCTCTCCCCCGATGCGCATGCCGCGGCCAACGCCGACAACCCGGCCGCCGGCTGGTGGGAGGCGATGGTCGGCCCGGGCAAGCCGATCGATACCGACCGCTGGTTCGTGATCTGCGTGAACTCGCTGGGCAGCTGCAAGGGATCGACTGGCCCGGCCAGTATCGACCCGGCCACCGGCGAGCTGTATGGCCTGCGCTTTCCCGAGCTGTCGATCGAAGATGGCGCGCGCGCGGCGGTGGAGGTGGTGCGCGCATTGGGCGTCACCGAACTGGCCTGCGTGATCGGCAATTCCATGGGCGGGATGACCGCGCTGGCGCTGCTGTTGCTGCATCCGGGCATCGCGCGCAGCCATATCAACATTTCCGGCAGCGCCCAGGCACTGCCGTTCTCCATCGCGATCCGCTCGCTGCAGCGCGAGGCGATCCGGCTCGATCCGCAGTGGAATGGCGGTCGCTATACGGACCAGGCTTACCCGGAATCGGGCATGCGCATGGCGCGCAAGCTCGGCGTGATCACCTACCGCTCCGCCTTGGAATGGGACGGCCGCTTCGGTCGCGTGCGGCTGGATTCGGACCAGGCCGATGACGATCCGTTCGGCCTGGAGTTCCAGGTCGAAAGCTATCTGGAAGGCCATGCCCGCCGTTTCGTGCGCTTCTTCGATCCCAACTGCTATCTATACTTGAGCCGCTCGATGGACTGGTTCGACCTGGCCGAATATGCCGACGGCGACGTGATGGCCGGGCTGGCGAAGATCCAGGTGGACAAGGCGCTGGCGATCGGCGCCAACACCGACATCCTGTTCCCGGTACAGCAGCAACAGCAGATCGCCGATGGCCTGCGCGCCGGCGGTGCAGATGCGCAGTTCATCGGGCTGGATTCGCCGCAGGGCCATGATGCGTTCCTGGTGGACTTCGCCCGGTTCGGGCCGCCGGTCAGCGGCTTTTTGTCCTTACTCTGAGTTGGACCATGCGCCTTCAAGGAAAGATCAGCGAGTGGAACGATGCGCGTGGCTTCGGCTTCGTGCAGCCCAATGGCGGTGGCGAGCGGTGCTTCGTGCATATCCGCGCATTCGCCGCACGTGATCGACGCCCGGTGTTGGGCGATGTGATCACCTATGACCTGGAGAATGATGCGCAGGGACGCCGCAATGCGGTGGCGGTACGGTTTGCGCTGGGCCGCGATGGTCGCCGCCCTGCTGCACGCGCTGCGGTGCGGGGTGCGGGGCCGGATCGATTGCCACGTACGGCCATTGCCCTGGTGTTCCTCGCCGGCCTCATTGCCGTGGCGCTGTGGCAGCACTGGCCGACGTGGATACCCGGTGCCTACCTCGCCCTGAGCGTGGTGACCTACCTCTGGTATGGGCATGACAAATCCGCCGCCCAGAATGATCGCCAGCGCACACCGGAAAGCACGCTGCAGGGCCTCGCTCTCTTGGGCGGCTGGCCGGGGGCATTGATGGCGCAGGCCATGCTGCGGCACAAGAACCGCAAAGCGTCCTTCCAGCGGGTGTTCTGGGTAGCGGTGGTGATCAACATCGTGGCGCTGGGATGGTTGATCCGCGACGGCAGGTTGCTCGGGTAGATCCACGCCATGCGTGGATGACGATTCACGCTGTGTGCGGATCGCCTTCGCCGCTACCCTTCCAACCGCCCATCCCGCAAACGATAACTGCGATGCACGATGCCGTCCGGCAGTTCGTCGTGGGTGATCATCAACAGACTGCGGTTGCCCAGCGCCGCGACCATGTCGTGCAACAACGCATGCGCGGTATCCACATCGAGGCCTTCGGTCGGCTCGTCCAGCAACAGGATCGGCGCGTCACGCAGCAGCGCGCGCGCCAGCGCCAGGCGCCGCGCCTGCCCGGCCGACATGGTCGCGCCGTTTTCGCCGACCCACGCCGCCAGCCCGCCGATCTGCTCGGCCCACGTCTGCAGCCGTACCTCTGCCAGCACCTGCCACAAGCGCGCGTCGCTGGCCTGCACATCGCCGAGCCGCAGGTTGTCGGCCACGGTGCCGGCAAACACCGGCGCGTTCTGCGGCAGCCAGGCAATCTGCCGATGCCAGTCCGCCTGCGCGAAACTGCGGATATCGGCATCGCCGTAACGCACGCTGCCGGCCTCCGGATCCCATAGCCGCAGCAGCAGCGAGGACAACGTTGTCTTGCCACTGCCGCTGTCACCGCGGATCGCAATCCGTTCGCCCGGCGTGAGCTGCAGCTGCACCTGGTCCAGCAACACGCGTGCCTGGCCAGGCCAGCGGAACACCACCTGATCGAACCGCAGCGTTGCGGGTACGGATGGCACGGCCACCGGCGCATCGGCTTCCACCACGCCCGGCGCCTGATCCACGATGGCCTCCAGCCGCACCGCGGCGACGCGACCGGACAACCACGATTGCCAGGCCAACCCGACGCCGGCCCACAGCTCCAGCAGTGCCACGGTCAGGAACACCAGTGCGGCCGCCAGCGCGGCATCCACGCTGCCACGCTCGAAGGCATGCAGGGCCAGCCACAGCATCGCGACCAGACCACCGGCACCACACAGACCATGCAATGCATTGCCACTGATCAGGCGCCAGCGGCGACGCTTGTCGCGCGACTTCAACTGCTTGGCCGCGACCAGCACGCGCTGGTTCCAATGCTCGCGCGCCTGCAGCGCGGCGAGGTCGGCCGCGCCTTCCAGGCCTTCGAAGGATTGGGTGCGCAACTGCGCACGGTGCAGCGCGCGGTCGCGTTCCTGGTCGGCCGCACCACGCACGGTCAGCCACGGCACGCCCACGCCGATCAGCAAGGCGAGCACCGCCAGCAGGCCAGCCGCCGGCAGGTAGATGATGCCGGCCGATACCACCGCCACCAGCGAGATACCGCCCAGCGCCAGCAGCGGGCCGATCGCGCGTACCAGTAGGCCATCGACCTCGCCGATGTCCGACATCAACCGCGCCAGCAGTTCACCCGTGCGTACACCGGCCAAACGCGCCGGTGCCAGCGGCAGCGCGCGACGGAAGAACCACACGCGCAGATCGCGCGCGATGCGCAGGGTGACATCGTGGCCAACCAGCTTTTCGAAGTAGCGCGACACGATCCGCGCCATGGTCAGGCCGCGGATGCCTGCCGAAGGCGAGAAGAAGTTGAAGCCGTTGCCGAGCCCGGCCGCGCCGGCCAGGGCAGCCGCGGTGAGGAAACCACCAGAGAGGCCCAACAAGGCGGTACCGGCCAGCATCGTCGTCCACAACAGCAGCACGGTCAGCAGCAGGCGGCCGCGATGCCGGGCGAACACGCCCTTCAGCGAATCGATGTGTGCAGCCTTCATGGCGACGCCTCCGTGGCCAGCCGCGCGCCGCCGGCGGTCAGGGTCAACCGGGTATCGGCCCAGCGCATCGCGGTCTCGCTATGGGTGGCGATCACCACGCTGCGTCCACGCGCGAACGCGGCCAGGGTGCGCAGCAGATCGGCTTCGGTGTCCGGATCGAGGAAGGCGGTCGGCTCATCGAGCAGCAGCAGCTGCGGATCGCGCAGCAACAGCCGCGCCAGGCCAATGCGGCGCGCTTCGCCACCGGACAATCCGAAGCCGCGCTCACCGATCACCGTATCCAGCCCCTGTGGCAGGGCGGCAGCGAAGCGCATCACCTGGGCGGCCTCGGCGACGGCGCGCAGATGCGCATCGGTCGCGCCGGGTGCGGCCAGGCGCAGGTTGTCGGCGATGGTGCCGTGGAACAGATACGGGCGCTGCCCGGCATAGCCCACTTCCAGCCCGGGGCGCAGGACGATGCTGCCCTCGCGCGGTGGCAGCCACCCGGCCAGCGCTTCCAGCAGCGTGCTCTTGCCGCTGCCACTGGGGCCGACCAGCGCGACGCGCTGCCCGGGCTCGATCTGGAACGAAAGCTGCTGCACCACATCGTGGTGCGCACCGAGCGGACGTAGGCTCACCCCGCGCACCACCACCGGCGGCGCGTGCTGCTCGAGCAGCTCCGGGGCGCGCGCAGTGGCGGAAGATGCGCCATCGACAACGGCTGCGGCAGGCAGTTCGCCGAGCAGGCGCTCCACCTCGGCCGCAGCGGCCAGCGCGTTGGCGCGGTCGTGATAGTGCGCCGCCAATCGCCGCAGCGGCGCATAGAACTCCGGTGCCAGCAGCAGGCAGAACATGCCTACGCCCAAGGTCGGTACCTGTGCATGCAGCGACATCAGGCCGAGATAGCTCAGGCCCAGGTACAGCGCGACCATCGCCACGCTCACCGATGCGAAGAATTCCAGCACGGTGGACGACAGGAAGGCGATGCGCAGCACTTTCAGGGTGCGCTCGCGCACGCCTTCGGCCGCGGTGGCCACACCGTCCAGCTCGGCCTCGCCCCGCCCGTACAGGCGCAGCAGGCCCAGCCCCTTGATGCGATCAGCGAAGTGGCCACTCATCCGCGCCAGTTCGCCCAGCTGTGCGCGCCCGGCCGCTTCAGCGCCCCAGCCGACCAGCATCATGAAGAACGGCACCAGCGGCGCGGTGAACAGCAGGATCAGCGCGATCACCCAATCGGTCCAGGCCACGGCGATCGCGATCAGCAGCGGCACTACCACCACTTCGATGCGAACCGGCTGATAGCCGGAGTAATAGTTCTCAATCGCATCGGCGTGGGCCAGCATCAGTTCGCCCAGCTCACCGGTGCGCTGCTGGCGCAGCCACAGCGGGCCGCGGCCGAGCAGCCGCTGGTACACCCGTTCACGCAGGGCCAGCCGCGCGGCATCGGCAACATCACCGGCCGCCGCCTGGGTCGCGCTGCCCAGCAGGGTACGGATGCCAAGCACTGCCAGCAGCCCCAGCAGGACCGGCGTTGCCTCGGCCAGCGGGCGGTGATCCACCAGCACGGCCTGGATCAGCCACGCGATGGCGGCCGCCTGCCCGATCAGCAGCGCGCCGGACAGGCAGATGCAGATCGCCGCCAGGCGTTGTTTGCCGCGCGCGGCGGCGCCCAGCCCGCCCAGCCAGTGCAGGCGCTGCCGGCGCAGGGCGGTTGTCTCAACAATCGACGCGTCGGGGGGTATGCTCAAAACAAGTCACTGGCGGCCACAGGGAGGTTCCGTCGATTGTAGTAGGTGCTGGCCCGGCCCCCGTGCGGCCAGCGGTCGCAGGGGCGGGATGGCATACGATCCCCGTGCGAGTGCGTTTGTACATTGATCTGAATCAAGGCTGTTTGAAGTTGCTGGTCACAGAATTCACCCCGTAGACCCCCCTTCCCGCCACCTGAAACGGCAAAACCCAACGAGGTAGCCAGGCCATGATTGATCAGACAGTCGTAGAACTGTCGCGGCTGCAATTCGCTCTGACCGCGATGTACCACTTCCTTTTCGTTCCCCTCACGCTTGGCCTGTCGTTCATGGTGGCCATCATGGAGAGCGTCTACGTCATGACCCGCAAACAGGTCTGGCGCCAGATGACGCTGTTCTGGGGCACGTTGTTCGGCATCAACTTCGCCATCGGCGTCGCCACCGGCATCGTGATGGAATTCCAGTTCGGCATGAACTGGTCGTACTACAGCCACTACGTCGGCGATATCTTCGGCGCACCGCTGGCGATCGAAGGCCTGATGGCGTTCTTCCTGGAAGCGACCTTCATCGGTCTGTTCTTCTTCGGCTGGAAGCGCCTGAGCCCGGTCAAGCACCTCACCGTGACCTGGCTGATGGCCCTGGGCACCAACCTCTCGGCGGTGTGGATCCTGATCGCCAACGGCTGGATGCAGAACCCGACCGGCGCGATCTTCAACCCGGAAACGATGCGCATGGAGGTGGTGGACTTCGCCGCCGTGCTGTTCAACCCGGTGGCGCAGGCCAAGTTCGTGCATACGGTCAGCGCCGGCTACGTGACCGGCGCGGTGTTCGTGATGTCGATCAGCGCCCTGTTCCTGCTGCGCAACAAGCACAAGGACATGGCCCGTCGCTCCTTCGCGGTGGCGGCCGCCTTCGGCCTGCTGTCCTCGCTGTCGGTGGTGGTGCTGGGTGATGAAAGCGGTTATGCCGCCAGCGAACACCAGAAGATGAAGCTGGCCGCGATCGAAGCCATGTGGGAAACCGAGCGTGCCCCGGCCGACTTCACCGCCTTCGGCATTCCGAACCAGACCACCCAGCAGAACGATTACGCGATCAAGATCCCGTACCTGATGGGGCTGATCGCCACCCGTTCGCTGAACCAGCCGATCCCGGGCATCCTGGAGCTGGTGGGGCGCGCTGAAAACCGCATCCGCGGCGGTCAGCTGGCCTACGGTGCGCTGGAGCGCGTGCGCAAGGACAAGAACGACGTTGAAGCGCGCGAGATGTTCGACCGCCATTGGCAGGATCTGGGCCACGGCCTGCTGCTCAAGCGCTATCGCGAAGACATCCTCAACGCCACCCCGGAAGAAATCTCCAAGGCCGCGATGGACACCGTGCCGCGGGTCGCCCCGCTGTTCTGGACCTTCCGCATCATGGCCGGGCTGGGCTTCTATCTGATCGCCTTCTTCGCGCTGGCGTTCTACTACTCGTGCCGCCACAACTTCCAGGACAAGCGCTGGTTCCTCAAGCTCGCCCTGTGGTCGCTGCCGGCGCCGTGGATCGCGATCGAATGCGGTTGGTTCGTGGCCGAGTACGGCCGCCAGCCGTGGGCGGTGGACGGCGTGCTGCCGACCTTCTACGCCGCCTCGGGCCTGGCCCTGCATGAAATCCTGACCACGCTGGCAGTGTTCACCGGGCTGTACACGGTGCTGCTGATCATCGAAGTGAAGCTGATGCTCAAGGCGATCCGCAAGGGCCCGGACGACATCCTGCCGTCGCTGCAGGCTGCAGCCACGTCCCTTTCCCCCAATGCCGCTGCGCCGACCCACGGTCGGGCGTAAGGCAGGAGAACCCAGATGGAATTCATTGGACTCGATTACACCACGCTCCGCGTGATCTGGTGGCTGCTGCTCGGCATCCTGCTGATCGCCTGGGCGGTGATGGACGGTTTCGACCTCGGCGTCGGCACATTGCTGCCGTTCGTGGCCAGGACCGATGACGAACGCCGGCTGGTGATCAACACCGTCGGCCCGGTGTGGGAAGGCAACCAAGTGTGGCTGGTGCTCGGTGGCGGTGCGATCTTCGCCGCTTGGCCGCCGCTGTATGCGGTCAGTTTTTCCGGCTTCTACCTGGCGGTGTTCCTGATGCTGTTCGGGCTGATCCTGCGCCCGGTCGCCTTCAAGTACCGCAGCAAGATGCCCAGCAAGCGCTGGCGTGAGAACTGGGACCGTGCGCTGTTCGTCGGCGGCCTGCTGCCGGCACTGATCGCCGGCGTGGCGGTGGGCAACGTGCTGGTCGGCGTGCCGTTCCACTTCGATGACAGCATGCGCATCTTCTACACCGGCACCCTGATCGGCCTGCTCAACCCGTTCGCCCTGGTGGCCGGCCTGGTCAGCGTGGCCATGGTGGTCTCGCACGGTGCGGCGATGCTGGTGCTCAAGACCGACGGCCCGGTGGCCGAGCGCTCGGCCCGCTATGGCAGCGTCGCGGCGGTGCTGACCTTTGTGCTGTTCGCCCTGGCCGGCGTCTGGGTGGCCTTCGGCCTGCCGGGCTACCAGATCACCTCGCAGGTGGTCACCGATGGCCCGACCAACCCGCTGCTCAAGACCGCTGCCGTCGGTGCGGTGGCCGGTGGCTGGCTGCGCAACTACCAGAGCATGCCGCTGACCCTGCTGGCCCCGATCCTCGGGCTGGTCGGTGCGCTGGCCAGCGCGGTACTGCTGCGGGCCCGCCGTGGCGGCCTGGCCTTCGTGGCCTCGGGGGCCTCGATCACCGGCATCATCCTGACCGTCGGCTTTGCGATCTTCCCGTTCCTGCTGCCCTCCTCCAGCCAGCCGGGCTCCAGCCTGACCGTCTGGGACAGCTCGTCCAGCCACCTGACCCTGGGGATCATGCTGATCGCCACGGCCATCTTCCTGCCGATCATCATCGCCTACACCTCCTGGGTCTACCGCGTGATGAAGGGCAAGACCACGGCCGAAGACATGAGCGACAACCCCAACGCTTACTGATGCGCCCCACGGCGCCATAGGAGACTTACCATGTGGTACTTCGCTTGGATTCTGGGTGCAGGGCTGGCCTCGGTCGTGGCCATTCTCAACGGCATGTGGTTCGAAGCCCGCGAGCAGAGCCGTACGGATCACGAAGAAGGCTAAAAAAAGGTTGCCGATCAGGTCTTCACACCGTATCCTTGTCGGCTCCTTCGGGGTGTAGCTCAGTCTGGTAGAGCGCTACGTTCGGGACGTAGAGGTCGCAGGTTCGAATCCTGTCTCCCCGACCATCTGATGGTCACAATCAAGCCTGGAAGACGTCACTGTCCTCCAGGTTTTTTTGTGTCTGGCGATTGGCAGGCCGGGTAGCGGCTGCGGATCTCCCCTTCGCAGCTGCCGGTGTAGCGGTAGCCCTTCCCCAGCATGCACCGTTGTGCCGCGTAGAGCTTGTCGCGTGAAAGATTGGCGGTTTCCTCACCCGTGGCACCTTGCCGGTCTGGGGAAATGTTCCCACTGCGTTGGCCGCCGCAGGCCTGCCAGTCCGTATCTCGCACCAGGGCACCTGCGTCCGGCCTGCTCCAGTCGTGGCCCGGCGGCACCAGCTGCCGGGTTGCGGCAGGGTTTCCATTCATCCACATCCCACCTGCACCACAGGCGGTCAGCCCGAGCAGTATGCCGAGCGCCAACATCGCACGACAGGTGTGCCATTTGGCGGGATACTTGCGACAGATGAATTTCCTACGAACGAACAGCAGCGTCATACGCATCGTAGTCACTCCACCGGAAACCCACGACGCACGAACTCGAACCCCTCGCCCGCCATGCATGCGTCATGGAGCTGGCCCAGCCGGGCGGCGATCTCTTTGCGCCGCTTCTTCTGTGCCGAGGTATGTTCGGCATGCCAGATCTTCGTGATCACGGCGCTCTCCTTGAGAAGCCCAACGTACTCGTCGTCATTTCGCAGGTGCTGGCTGCATTGCTGCCGGGCCAGGTCCGCGTCGGCCTTGCTCGCCCCCGCCTTTCGCCAGTACTGCCGCGTCGGCATGACGCGAACGGAACCCGCCGGAACAGGCCCCATGTCCGTCACCGCCACCTGCCCCGGTACAGCGGGAGTGCTGGCACATCCTGCAACCGCGAGAAGCACGGTCGCCATCAGCATCGATATCCGTCTGGCCTTCCGGCTCGCGCGAGGGTGCTCATGCACCGACCGTCGATCCCAGGGATCAGGTGCAGCGGTGAACGCAACGCCACGAGGCCGCAGCACGTTCATCGCGACTGGCAGGCGGGGAATCGACTCGCAATATCCCCTGAGCATGACCCGGTGTAGCGGTATCCCTTTTGCATCATGCAGCGCTGGACGTCGTCATTCTTCCGGGTGAGGCGCTGCACGGTTTCGCGCCCGTTGCCACCCTGTTGATCGATGCCGACATTGCCGTTCGCCATGCCGCCGCATGCCACCCACGCCGCCCCCAGTTGCGAGGCATCTGCCGTGCCCGCGGCCCAGCTGTCGCGCTGCGAAGGGGGATTGGCCAAGGCGTCGTGGGTTTTCTTGTCACAGTAGGCGCGCGGCGTCTGCGGGCCGCATAAGCGCCCGTTGCCCGCGGTGCAGCCCGTCATGACCGCTACCGCCATCAGCAGACCGAACCCCGTACAGCTTCGCCTTCGAACCTGCTTCATGCGTTTCGTCCAGGATGTCCGCAGACGCCTTACTTCTGGCATGCGGGATATTGACTGCGTATATCGCCTTCGCAGGAGCCCGTGTATTGATACCCGCGGGACATCATGCAACGCTGCATGTCGTCGAACTTGCGGCTCATCGCCTGCTGGATCACCGCAGAGCTCGATCCATCCGACGTGGCGACGTTGTAACCGCCGCTGTCCGCCCCGCCACAACCGAGCCAGTCCGCACTGCGGGCCGCGGGGTCATTGCCTGCTTTCTGCCAATGATCGCGCGGTGGAACGATGTTCCTGCCCACGGACGGATCTCCATTCATCCACATACCGCCGATGCCACAACTGGCGAGCATCAACGTTACACAGGCAAGTAGGAGCCTGTTTCCTGCACGCGGGGAACTCATGCTGACGTACCTTTTCTTTGAGGGATTGAGGAGGGATGTCATCGACTGGCACCGGCAAGAATGGAGATCGCGGACCAGACCTGGGGCGGCAGCGCCTTCGCCATTGCGAAGGGAGCCGCCACGGGAATCGCGACGACGGTCCAGCCTTCGTGGAAGGTGGACAGCGCCCATGGACGGCCACGACGTGCATTCCCCTGCTCATCGTACAACCCTGCAAGTTGCCCGCCGATCATGTCATGCGGGCCGGCGAAGTACTCGATCAGCCTGTCCTGCCAGTCTCCTGGCTTGTAGGGGTCGCCTCGCAGCGTCCCTGTCCAGCCTTGGATACCCCCAGTTACGCCGCCCAGTTTCTTGCCTTCCTCCGACGCCAGGTACTGGGCGAGGGTCAATCCCCCCTGTTTATCGTCGAACTGCACGCGTCCCAGCGAATCCAGGGCAAGTGTGCCGTCTGGATTCGTTGCACAGCGGATGCTGCCAGGTCCGCACAGCTGATCCAGGTCCACGCGGGTTCCCCCGATCTTGAACTCATCGCCATCCACACCGGCACTCTTTCCGTGGATGTTGTCCAGTGTCGTCACGCCGTCGGTGACACCCGGGAACAACTGCGAGTTCTTGATCATCTCCTGCCGCATCCAGTCCGCCGCACTGGCCAGCGCCTCCTTGGAGACCGCGCTGGTCGCCGAGCCGGTCACCGCGCCGATCAGGATGTTGAGCATCTTCTCCTGCGTGCGCAGTTCATCGGCTTCAGCCTGCAGCGCAGCCTTCTGCTCCGGCGTGTCGGCGTGTTCGTAACGCTCCTTGATGCTGGCGCCGCGGCTGGCCACATAGCTGCCCACGGCACTGTGCGCCTGCTGGGTGAACGCTGCGCTGATCTGCGCTTCGGCCTGCACCTTCTGCGCGAGCTCCACCGGATCCCAGTTACGGATCAGCCCGTTGGCATCGTCGCCACTGAGCACACCGCGATTGAGGCTGGCCAGGGTGTCGTCGATGCTCTTGCCGGTCTTGGCCAGCTGCGCGTTGCCATCGGTGATGGTCAGCGCGCCTGCGCTGATGCCGCTGCGGGTGGTGCTGGCATCGCTGCCCTTGTCGCTGGCATAGCCGGGTGCGGCGGCGCTGGCATCGTTGCCATAGTTCTGCCACGACCAGCTGCTGCCCTGCCCGGCTGCACCGGTGGACCCAGGCGTGCCGTCGTTGCCACGGCCGCTGTTGCCGCCATTGGACGGGCCGCCTGTGCCGCTCTTGCTGAAGCCGCCGGACAGGCTCAGGCTGCTGGCCTTGTAATCGCTGCGGTTGTCCAGATCGCGCACGCTCAATGTGCTGGTGATCAGCTGGTTGCGACCGTCGGCGATGGCCTGCTCGCTGGAGGCGATCACGCCACCGATCAGATCGGTATTGCCGCCTACGCGCACCTGGTAGCCACCGTCGCCCGCCTTGATCCCGCTCTGCTCGACAACGCTGGCGTAGTCACCATCGACCTTGGTGTTGCCGTAGCTGGCGCTGCCGGAGAAGCCCAAGCCGACCGTGACACTGCCGCCGACACTGGTGTCCTTGCTGTGGAAGGTGGAGGTGTCCTGCAGGCTCTCGATGTTGAGGTCGCCGCCGATATCGGCGATCACCTCGCGGCCGCTGGCCACCGCGCCACGCAGGGTGGTGTCGCCACCGGATTCGAGCACCAGCGTGTTGCCGGCGTTGACGTGGCTGTTGGTCCACTGCACGTCGGTGCCCTCGCCCTTGCCCTTGGAGCCACTGGCGTTGGCGGTGATGCCCGCACTGGCACCGCCGGAGCCGATGCTGATGGCCACGCCGACACCACCGCTGGCCGCGCTGCTCTTGCGATCGGTTTCCTGCGTGTTCTTCGCCGCCAGCAGGGCGATATCGCCATCGGCCCGCAGGTAGGCGTTGTTGCCGGCGTTGATGGTGCTGCCAATCACGGTCAGATCCGAATCCTTGCCCGCGCCCGTGGCACTGATGCGCACGTCGCCGCCCGCGGTGATGCTGGAGCCGGCTGCGTTGTCATGCGTGGTGGTGGTCTTGCTGTCGCTGCGTGCGCCGCCCACGGTGATGGAGATGTTGATGCCGCCCGCCGCGCCCGGATCGGCCTGCACCGCACCCACCGCTGCCGCCGTATTGAGCACGGTGGTCGCCGCCGCCAGCGTCTTCATGCGGCTGTCGTCGGTCTGGCTGGCCGCCTTCTTCATCTGCTCGGCGCTCTGGATCGCGGAGATCACCGGCGCGGTCAGCGCCACCGTCAGGCCGGCCTGGCGGAACTTGTCCTCCTGGGTGGCGACGCCGGTCTCGCGGGCCTCCACGATGTCGACCTTGCGCGCATGGATGTCGATGTCGCCCTCGGGCGCGACGACGTGGCTGCCAACCTGGCGGTAGTTGTTGCCCGCCACCATCACCACGTTGCCCGCGGTGGAGCCGATGGTGGACGCCGCGGCACTGGTACTCACGTCCTTGGCATCGCGGCTCTGCATCTGCGTGCCGACCGTGAACGCGACGCCGCCGTTGTAGAGGAAGCCGCTTTCATCCTTGCGCTTGTAGTGGCTCTCGCCGCGCGTGTTGGTCGCCGCCTGCACGGTCAGATCATTGTCGGCCAGCAGCACCGTACCCGCATCGGAGACCACGTTGCTGCCGGTCACGGTGATGTTGTTGCCGCGCACCGCCACCTGGTGCCCGCTGAGCGTGCTGGCGATGGCCTGGGTTTCCTCCAGGCTGTCGCGCGTGGTGTTGGTGGTGGACTTCAACAGCCCGCGATGGGTGTGCTTGCGGCCCTCGCTCCAGTTGTTGCTCTGCTCGCCGCTGGCGATGCTGACGTCGTTGTCGGCCATCACCGAGATCGCGCCATCGCTGCTGTAGACCTGCGCGGCGCGCAGGTTCACGTCATGCCCGGCCTGCAGTTGTACCGCCCCGGCGGTATCGAGGGTGGTGCCGACCTCCCGTTCGTAGCCTTGGCGCAGGTAGTTGTCGTTGTTGCGGACATTGTTTTCCTGGCGTGTCTCGGTGACCGTGCCCAGGGAGAGATCCCGGCCCGCCGCGAGCAGGGTCTGGCCCTGTGCACCGGTGTTGACCACCTGGGCGCCGTCCATGCGCAGATCGCGGCCGGCCTTGGCCAGCAACGTGGCGCCCTGGTCGCTCACGAACAACCCGGCCACGCGATCGATGTTGGTCCGGCTGAAGTCGCTCAACCCCGCGGTGTTCTGACCGCTGCGGGTGGTGGTGACCATGTTGAGATCACGGCCGGCGCTGGCGACCAGCACGCTGCGCGCATCGATCAGGCCGCCGAGGTTGTCCAGATCGGTACGCGCGTTGGCACTGACCGTGTCACCGCTGATGCGGCCATCGAGGTTGCGCAGGTTCTGCGCGTCGATCTTCACCGCGGTGCGGCCAGCGATGGTGCCGCTGTTGACCAGGTCGCCGCGCAGGTTCAGCTCCACCGAGCGGCCGGCCAGCAGCGTACCGGTGCCGTCGATATCACCGGGGCGCACGCGCACATACACCTGCGGAACCAAGGCGGTGGTGGTGCTGCCATCGGCCAGGGTGACGCGCTGCTCGACCAGCCAGACGATGTCGCTGGTGAGCTGGGCCATCTGTGCCGGAGTCAGCGCCACGCCGGGGCGCAGGCCCCACGCGTCGGCGATGGTGGCCGCGTTGTCGAGCAGCGCGCGGTACTGCGCTTCATCGTCGGCGTAGCCGTCCAGGAAGCGGCGGCCGGTGAGCTGGGCGACCTGATCGCGGACCAGCTTCTGTTCGTAGAACCCATCGCCCAAGCGCTTCTGCACGTTGGCCGGGTCCACGCCCATCTTCTGCAGCAGGTACTCCGAGCCGAGCCAGCTGCGGTAATCGGCAAAACGCGGATCGGTTTCGACCAGGTACTGGCCGGCATTCGGGCCGCTCTGGAACAGGCTGCTCTGCGGCAGTTCGGCCTCCACGCCGATGGTGCGGATCACGGTCGGCTGGTTGCCCGCCGCACCCTGCGCACCGGTGCCCGCCGTGCTGCCGGGCCCGGCCAGCGAGGCCACGCTGGCGCTGACTTCGGTCACCTGGCGCTGCCCACCCACGGCACCGGCCTCGGCTGCGCCCCCGACCTGCCCACCGACGGAACCGGTGCTGACGCCGCCCACCTGATAGCCGCTGCCACCATCGCGGGTGTGCTCGGCCGTCCGGGTGACGCCCAGGTTGATGGTGCGCACTTCATCGGCCGGACGATAGGCGATCTTCCGGTCCCACTTGCGCTCGTGATAGCGCTTGAAACCACCGCGCCAGCGACTGTAGGTGTATTGGCTGGTGCCTTCCTCGTGCACGCGGTACTCGCCGAACGCGTCGATGTTGCGCAGGTTGCCGAGATCGCCCAGCAACGCGCCACCGGCCAGGATCTGGCTCTTGTCGTTGATCAGCTCATCGCCACGCAGCGTCATGTTGCCGCCCGAGATGATCCGGCCCGGCGTACTGGAGGCGACCTGGGTTTCGTACTCGGTGTGGGTGACGTCGTACTGGGTCCAGTCCTTGACGTCGCCGTTGCCGTTGTTCCACCGGTACTTGCCGGCACGGCTCCAGCTGGACCAGGTGAACTCGCTGGCATCGTGCATGCCGGGCGTGCCCTTGGGTTGGATGTACAACTTCTTGGTCGGGCCGACCACCATTACTTCGCTGGTGGCGAAATGCTCGTTGCTGTTGAGCAGGCGCGTGGCATCGATGGTCAGTCCACCCAGTGACTCGATGGTCGCGCTGGCATTGTGCACCGAGCCGGCGCGACCGACTGCATGCCCCTGCGCATCCAGCGCACCGCCGATGTTGAGTGCATTGTCGCCACCGCCGGCACTGAAGATGAGCGCCTGCTCACGGTTGACCACGGTGCCGGCGCCGATGTCCAGGCGCTCACGCGCGGCAATGGTGGCTGCGCGGGTGACGCCCTCCAGCGTTTCATCACTGTTGACCAAGGTGGTGGCACCGATCGACAGGCGGTCGCCGTAGATGCGGCCGGTGCCTACGTTGAGGATCACATCGGCATCGACGCGGGTATCCACGCCGTCGATCAGCCCGCGGTTGCCGAGCACGCCATCGGCGCGCACCTGGGTGCGGATGCCGCTGATCTCGCCAGTGGCCAGGTTGTCGATCTGGCCGGCGTGCAGGTCCAGATCGCCGGCCTGCACCTTGCCTGCATTGGTCCACAGCCCCTGCGTGGAAACCGTGGCCTTGCCGTTGGCGGTGATCTGGCCATCGTTGCGGTAGTCCTGCTGCAGGGCCAGCACCAGGTCGCCCTGCGACAGCACCCGGCCCGTGCCGTTCAGCGCGTTGGCATGCAGCGTCTGGTTGCCCGCCGACAGCAGCGTGCCGTCGATGTTGCCGACCTGGCCGGCGTGCACGTCCAGGCTGCCCGCCGAGGACACCAGCCCCTGCTGGTTGAGCAGCACATCGGCCGCCTGCAGGGCGATCCGCTGATCGGCGGCGATCATGCCCGCGCTGTTGTCGATCTGCGCAGCGGTGAGGGCCACGCTGCGGCCCTGCAGGCCGAGCGGAATGCTGCCGCCGGTCGTGTTGCGGTTGTCGATGCGCGCGGCGTGGGCGACCAGATCGCCGCCGGCCACGGCCAAACCGGCCTGGTTGACCAGCTCACCGCTCAGCTCCAGCGTCAGATTCTCGCTCGCCTGCAGGCGGCCGCCGCTGTTATCCACGCGCTGCGCCTGCAGCAGCAAAGAGGCCCCGCTGCCCACCTGCCCGCCGCTGCGGTTGTCCAGCGAGGCCAGCCGCGCATCCAGCGCCGCCTGCGCCTGGACAAGGCCGGCCCGGTTGTCCAGCTCACCCGCGCGCAGGGTCAGCCCAGCACCGCTGACGATGCCGCCGCGCGCGCCCGCCTCGGTGTTGCCCAGGCGCTGGCCGTGGGTATCGATGCGCATCGCCGCACTGGACTGCAGCAGGCCAGCGCGGTTCTCCAGCGCCCCACTGCGGATATCCAGCGTGCCGGCGGTGGCGGCGAGAATGCCTTCACTGTTGTCCACGGCGCCCAGGCCCGTATCGAGGGCAACGGACGCGCCCGCCAGGGTGCCACGCACGTTGGTTAGCCCCTGGCTGGCGACCGAGAGCGCACGTTCGGCCTGGATCACACCGGCGGTGTTGTCGATATCGCTCGCGCTGTCGAGCGTGACATCGCCCTCGATGGACGCCAGCGTGCCCGCCTCACGGTTGACGATGCGGCCGGCCTGCACCTGCAGCGTGCCGTTGGCAGCGACGGTGCCGGCGCTGTTGTCCAGCGCCTGCGCTACCGCCACGCCGAGCGTATCGCCCGCGTTGACGGTGCCGCTGCGATTGTCGAGGCTGCCGGCGCGCAGCTGCTGCGCACCACCGGAGGCGATCAGGCCGCCCTGGCGGTTGTCGAGCAAGCCGTCCACGCTCAGTTGCAATGCACGGTCACCGGCCGCCTGGACCGTGCCAGCCTGGTTGTCCAGCTGGCCAGCCTGCAGGGTCAGATCGCCCGCGCTGGCCAGTGTGCCGCGCTGGTTGTCGATCACACCGGCCACCTGCAGCGCGGAAGCCGCATTGCCTGCCGCCAGCAGCTTGCCGTCGCGGTTGGAGAGGCTGCCCGCCTGCACGGCGAGCGCACCGTTGCCGATGATCTGGCCGTTGTCGTTGAGCAACGCGTTGGTCACCCGCAGGCCCAGCGCGTCGGTACCAGTGGCGATCAGTTCGCCACGACGGTTGTCCAGCTGCCCGGCGTCGATCGCCATGCGCGCCGCCGAGGTGATGCCGCCGGAGACGTCAATCGTCTGGCCCTGCAGTTGCAGCGCGCCATTGCTCAGCAGTTTGCCGCCCGCCCCGGCCAGCGTTTCCGCAGTGATCGCCAGGCGGCCGCTGCCGGCCTGCTGGACCTGCCCACCCACATTGCTCAGCAAGGCGGTGTCGATGGCCAGATCGCCGTTGCTGGCGAGCGTGCCGCCGCTGTTGTCCAGCGCGGTCGTCGCCTCGATGCGGTTGGCCTCGCTGCCGGTCGCCAGCAGCTGGCCGCCCCGGTTGTCGAGCGTATCGACCTGGACATCGAACGTACCGGCCTGCAGTTCCGCCTGGCGATGATCGACCTTCCCTGCGCGAAGGGTGAGCGTGCCAGCCGTGGCGATCTCGCCACGCTGGCCGTCCAGCCTGCCGGTGGTGAGCTGCAGGCCGTCGCTGCCGGCGTGCATCAGCGTGCCATCGGTATTGACCAGAACGGCGCTGGCCAGCGCCAGCGAGGTGGCGTTGCTGGCGAGGCTGCCGCCGGTGTTGTCGAGCGTGCCTGCCACCTGCAGCTCGGCGGCTGCATTGCCGCTGTGGGCGATCTTGCCGCCGCGGTTGGACAGCTGGGCGGTGCGCACCTCCAGCGCGCCGCCGACGTTCATGACGCCGCCGTCGTTGTGCAGTGCCTCGCCCTGCACGCGCAGGTCGCGCCCGGTGGTCAGTTCGCCCTGCCGGTTGGACAGACCGCCACTCTCCACGCTCAGATCGCGCACACCCAGGCGACCGCCGTCATTGTCCAGAGCGCTGGCGCGCAGGTCGATATCGCCACCGGCAAGGACCGCGCCGGCATCGTTGTCGAGCAGGCCGGCGATCAGCACGCGGCCCTGCGCGAGCGGCGCAGTGGTCGGCGGAATCGTGCCGGGGGTGCTGCCCTCGGTGCCACCGTTGCCGCTCCCGTTGCCGGCGCCCGGGGTGCCCGTGCCCTCGCCATTGCCCGGGGTGGTCGGGGCGGTACCGTCCTGCAGGGCCAGTGCGCCGATGCTGCCCTTGTCACGGTTCTGCACGCGTCCACTCTGCACCGCCAGCGCCTGCACGCCGGCCTGTTCGATGCTGCCGCCTCGGTTGACCAGCGAGGCCGCCTCCAGGTCCAGGCGGGTGCCGTTGAGCTGGCCGCCCCGGTTGTCCAGGTCCTGGCCGGTGCGCAGATTCAGTTCACGCCCGGCGCTGACCAGCCCTTCGTTGCGCACACCGCCGCTGGCAGCGATACGCGTATCGTCGCGCGCCTGCAGTTTGCCGGTGTTTTCCAGCCGGCCATCGACAGTCACGACCAGCTCGCCGGTCTGCGCCCCGAGGTTGCCCGCATTGCGCACGCCCACGCCGTGCTCGGTGCCCATCAGCAGGATCTTGTTGGCGTACATGCCGCCGAGCTGGGCGACATCGAGCGCGTACTGCGGTGCACTGCCTTCCGCAGCCTGTGCCTGCACACGGCTCAGGTCGGCACTGACCGTATTGGCGCCGGTGGTGACCTGCAGCTGCCGCGCCCACAGGCCGGCGTTGAGCTGTACCGAGCGCGCGATCAGGTCGGTGTAGTCGACCCGGCTGGCATCCATGCCGGCACCGAAGATATGGATCGCACCGCCCTGCACGCGATATCCCTCCAGCGCACCGCCATTGAACATCGGGGTGCCGGTGGTCAGGGTGATGCGGTTGGCGTTGATGAAGCCGCAGCCGTCGCAATCGATGCCGGCGGGATTGGCGATCACGACCTGCGCGCGGTCGCCGGCCACTTCCACATAGCCGCGCAGCTGGCTCGGGTTGGCACCGTTGACCTCGTTGAGGATCACCCGTGCGGTGCCGCCGGCCAACCACGGATTGCCCTGCACCCAGCCGCCGAGCTGCGACTGCGTATTGCCGCGCGAGTTGTTGAGGATGGCGCCCTGCTGGTCGACATCGAAGCGCTGGTAGGTGTTGCGCGAAACACCGGCCGCACTCGGTGTCTGGATGTTGATCTGCGGCGTACCGTTGGCCGTTTCCAGGATGGTCGGCCGCTGGTTGCCGGGCGCGTTCGGATCGGCCACCACCTGCGCCGCCGCCATGCCCGTCACCCCGACCCAGCCGAGCATCACCCACAGCGCGAACGCCATCGGGCGCAGTGCCGCTGTGCGCTGTCCGTCCTGCCCGGTACCCAGCCCGCCGGGGCGCGGGGTGATCTCCGCGGCGACCTGCCAGAGCTTGAGAGCGTGGTTGAACACGAGGCGGTACAGATGCTTGTTCATGACAGTTCCTTTGTATGCGTGCGGTCGGCGCGGCGCGTGGGCGCCCGCGCTGAAATCAGAACGACCAGCTCAGGGTGAATCCGGTGACGGTGTACGCGTTCTGGAAACCAGACGGCTTGTTCAACGGGGCGCCGACGAAGCCGTCCCAGTACAGGCCGCGATACGACCCGCGCAGGCCGATCACGCTGCCCGCCAGGTCATTGCCCAGCTGCCATTGCGTGGCACTGCCACCGACATGGCCGTAATCGGCCCCGACGTAGAACTCCTGCCCGCCACCGAGCGCCAGAGCGATGTCGTTGCGGATCAACCAGCCGCGCTCGCCCATCAGCGACATCTCGCCATCGAAACCGCGCACGGTGTAACGACCACCGATCGCGAAGCGGTCCTGCGGCACCAGGCCGCCACGGTTCCACTGCGCGCGCCAGCTGCCGGTGTAGCGCAGGCGCTGCTGGCCGAGCTGGAACGGGACGCTCAGCTGTGCGTCGGCGAAGTAGATCTTCGGGTGCGAGGTGGCTTCACCGAACAGCTCCTCGGGCGCTGCGATCGAGCCGAATGCCCCGGTGCCACGGCGGAAGCCGACGGTGCCATCGAGCGTAGCCTGGCCTATGAAATGACGGTGGTTCAGGCCGAGCTCCCAGCCACCCATGCGCCGGCGCTGGACCAGGATTTCGGTGTCGTCGATGAAGTTGCGCGAGTCGCGCTCCCAGGCGCGCAGGTACATGCTGGTCTTGCTGCTCGCGTTGCGGAACAGCAGGCGCGTCGCCCGTACTTCGGCGTTGTAGCTTTCACCGCTGTAGAGATACGACTGCTGGTTGCCGGCCACGGTCTGCTCGTATTCGTAGCCGCTGCGCGTGGCGCCGAACAGCCAGTAGCCCACGGGCACGGAGTAGTGGAACGTGAAGCCCTTGGTGCCGCGCTTGCCGCCACTGAACACGTCATGGTTGAGGTTGACGTAGAACAGGTCGTTCTGGCGCAGCGCGTGGTCCAGCGACATCGTCGCACCGGCCTGGGTCTTGCCGGTGGCCTTGCTGCCGGAGTCGTCCAGGCTCAGGTTGAAACGCACCAGCCGCTGCTGCGACCACTGCACTACCAGGTCGCTCTGCCCGGGCGCGGCGTCGGCGCCTTCGGCCGGGCTGATCTGGATGTCGGCCTCGGCGGTCGGCACGCGCTTGAAGTTCTCCAGTCCCTGTTCGATATCGCGCAGGTTGAGCAGGTCGCCACTGCGCGCGGGGATCGCATTCCACAAGGTGGCGTCGCGATGGGTGCCCTCGGCGAACCGGATCTGGCGCAGCGTGCCGGGTACGACGGTCAGCTCCAGCGTGCCGGTGGTCAGGTCCTGCGGTTGGGCCAACACGCGTGTGGTGACAAAGCCGCGTTCCACGATGGCGTTCTGCACGCGCGACATGACCACGTTGATGCCGGTCGTGCCCAGGCAGCGGCCGAGGGCCGGGTCGCTTTTGACATTGGCCGCGGCCAAGGCCCACTGGAAGCGTTCGGCCTGGTCGCCCGCCAGGGTGATGCGGTCGATCACGAAACAGGGCGTCTCGTCCTGTGGCAGCCGCTCCGGCGCCGCCATCGGCGCTTCCTGCAGGCGCGCGTCCGGCCGGGTTTCAAGCTGCTCGCGCAGGGCGCGTTCGCGCTCCTGCTGGCGAAGCAGTTCCTGGTCCGGGGCAGGCAGTTGCTGGGCCTGCGCCGAGGTGCAGGTCAATGCCACGGCGGCGGCCAGCGGGGCCAGCGGGGCCAGAAGCAGGGTGCGCCGGGAAGCGCGGTGCATACCGGCGCGAGCCGGGGTGGGTAGTACGTTGTTTGGCATGCAGGATCTCGAACGTGGGCTGGCACGAACCATCGTTCGCTATAGACCGCCCCTATGGAGGCCCGCCAATTTAAGAGCTATTCGCGACATGAAAACCGTCAAAAACCCCACTCACGCGGTAAGACAACCACCCGCTCGCTTGTAGGGTTTTTCCTAAATAGTCATTTTTTTGACGCAGATCACATGGAAGAGGATCGCGCGGCCCTTGTTGTGAAGGCGTTTTCACACGTAGTGCTTCCGGCGGCCTCGGCGCTATACCCGGTCCCCGCATCGGGTCGTCGACGCAAGCCCCCGCAGCACGTCGCGGTTCCGGCAGGACCTGTCGGGATCGAACCCGTACAATGGCCGGTCCTGGCCCCGCCTTCGGCGGCGGCCCAGTCCCCTACCCCGCAGCTGCCGGCCACTGGCCGGTCTCTGCCGTTGCACCCGCGCGCCAGCATGGCCGCGGTGCGCCACCTGTCAGGAAACATGCTGATGACTCACCCCACCTCCCCGTCCCAGTCCCTGCTGCACGGGCGCCTGCTGGCGTTTGCCGCGATTCTGCTGGCTGCCCTGAACCTGCGCACGGCGGTCACCTCGCTGACCCCGCTGCTGGATGTGCTCGGCCAGACCTTCGGCTTCGGCACCACCATGACCGGCGTGCTCGGCATGCTGCCGACCGCAGCGTTTGCGCTGTTCGGCGTGACCACCCCGGCCGTGGCGCGTCGCCTGGGCCTGGAACGCACCGCCCTGCTGGCGATGAGCCTGGCCACTGTGGGCCTGCTGCTGCGCTCGATGGCCGGCGGCGTCGGCAGCCTGCTGTTCGGCTCGGTGGTGGCGCTGGCCGGCATGGGCATCGGCAACGTGGTGGTGCCGCCGCTGGTGAAGCGCTACTTCGCCAACCGCGTGGGCACCATGAGCACGCTCTACATCACCGTGTTGCAGATCGGCACGATGATGCCGGCCCTGCTGGCGGTCCCGGTCGCGCAACAGGCGGGCTGGCGCGTGTCACTGGGCATCTGGGCGCTGATGTCGCTCGCGGCAGCGCTGCCGTGGCTGATGCTCTCGCGTACACGCCCGCACCCGGACACGATCAGCGCCGCCAACGACCCGTCCAGCGCGCCGCACGGCAAGGTCTGGAAGACCCCGCTGGCGTGGGGCATGACCCTGATGTTCGGCATGACCTCGCTGATGACCTATTCGATGTTCACCTGGCTGCCGCGGATCGTGGTCGAAGCTGGCGCGACGCCGGCCTTCGGCGGCATCATGGTGGCGATCTTCGCGGCCTGCGGCCTGCTGCCGTCACTGACCATGCCGGCCCTGGCCGTGCGCCTGCGCAACCCCTTCGGGCTGGTGCTGATCGGGTTCAGCGCCTTCCTGATCGCCTTCGCCGGCCTGTTGTTCGCCCCGATGAAGGCCCCGTGGCTGTGGGCGGTGCTGCTCGGCATCGGGCCGTCCACCTTCCCGCTGGCACTGACCCTGATCAACCTGCGTACCCGCACCCCCGCCGGTTCGGCTGCGTTGTCCGGCTTCATGCAGGGCGTGGGCTATGCCTTCAGCTGCCTGGGCCCGTTCCTGTTCGGCTGGCTGCATGCGGTCAGCGGCGGCTGGCACCTGCCATTCGGCTTCCTGGCGCTGTGTGCGGTGGTGCTGCTGTGCGCCTCGTGGATCGCCTGCAAACCGCAGAAACTCGAAGACCAGTGGTAAGCGCCCCGGCGCGTCCATCTACACGCGCCGTGCGCAACTGCTGACGTAGCGTGTCGCTAACTGACCCGGTGTGCTGCACCGGGCGGTGTTCGGAGCTGCTGGCGCCACCAGCCGGCTGAACAGCTTCATCGCGATGGAGTGCGCTTTCCATGCCGGCGACATGGGTTGAACCTTTAGAAATTCAATGACTTGCCTCTCCCCTCCGGGTTCCACCCGGGGGCTGATCGGCCGTACCCGCGTCTTAACGATTTGGCAACAACTGCGCAGTCAGGCACGATTGGCATGTGATGTGCGTCACACTTTTGACGCTACGCACTTTTGAAAGGACGCTCCAAGGGGGGTTCCATGTACGACCATCGGCCGCTGGCGCTCAGCGTCGGCCTGGCATGTGCCGCACTCGCTTTCTCCGCTCCGGCTGCCGCAGCCGCCGACCCGCGGGCTGACGCGTTGGCCGAGATCGGCCATTACCGCGACCAGGCCCATTGGCTGGATGCACTGGCCGCGATCGAGCGGGCACGGGTGCAATCGCCCGACGACGCACTGCTCTATCGCCTGCAAGTGCTGACCCTGTCCGACATCGGCAACGCGCACCGCGCCTGGCAGCTCTACCTGGCCCGGCCGGACCTGTTCGATGCCGCCCAGAAAGAACGGCTGGAAGGCAACTACCTGGCCAAGCTGGTGGGCTGGAGCTTGGCGTACGGCGCCAGCGAAGACACCCGCCTGGATGAAGCGGACGCAGCGCTGGTCCAGATGCAGCAGTACCTCGAGCGCGACGGCACCACCGTGCAGCAGGCGCCGCTGCGGATCCGTTATGACCGCCTGATCCTGCTCAACCGGCTGGGCCGCCATGCACAGGTACGCGATGAGTACCGCAGCCTGCTCGCCGAGGGCCACCCCGTTCCCAATTACCTGCTGGCCGCCGTCGGCGATTCGCTGATGGCCACCCAGCACCCGGCCGAGGCGATCCCGGTGCTGGAAGCCGCGCTCAAGGCTGATCCGTCGCTGCCGCAGGCGCGCTCGGAACTGGCTTACGCGTATCTGGAAGATGAGCAGGCCGACACCGCCATCGCCCTGCTGAAGAAATGGCAGGCCGATGAGCCGGCCTGGCGCTGGGCAAACGGTGCCAAAGCGCCGTACGCGAACTGGCCGCGCTACGAGGCCGACCTCAATCTGGCCATGGTGCGCGCCTACAGCGGCGATCTGCCCACCGCCCAGCACGACCTGGAGAAGATGGTCGAGATCGGGCCAGGCAACACCGGCACGCAATCCTCGCTGGGCAACATCTACCTGATGCGCGGCTGGCCACGGCGGGCGCTGGAGCGCTACAGCATGGCCAACACGCTGGACCCGCGCGACGTTCCGGCGCGGCTGGGCCAGTACGACGCCTACGTGCAGGTGCAGCGCGATGACCTCGCCCGCCCCATCCACGACACCCTGCTTGCCGCCTACCCCAACCAGCCCTCCGTGCAGCGCATGGACCGCAGCTGGCGCGCGCACCGTGGCTGGCAGTGGCATGCCTACGCCGAAGGCGGCCGCAGCTCCGGCGGTGGTGGTGCTTCACCGCTGGGCAACGATGACGGCCGCTACGGTGTGGAAGTGCAGTCCCCGGTGCTGGACGACCGCTGGCGCCTGGTCGCGTTCGCCGACCGGCGCAGCGTCGACTTCCAGGACCAGACCATCGACCCGCTGCGGATCGGCGTGGGCACGCGCTATCGCTACGGGCGCGCCGATGCCGAAGCCTTCGTCAACCGCGCCAATGACCACATCGGCGAGACCGGCCTCAGCGCCGGGTTAGGCTGGCAGTTCAGCGATCAATGGCATGCCGGCATCACCGCTGCACGCAACGACCCGGACGCCTCGATGCAGGCGCGCGTCTCGGGCATCACCGCCGACAGCATCGCAGTGGCGGCCGACTATCGCCGCGATGAGCGTACTCACTGGAGCCTGGGCGCAAGCCAGTTCCGCTACGACGACGGCAACCGCCGCGATACCGTCAGCACGGCCATCGAGCAGCGCCTGATGACCCGGCCCACCGTGTTCCTGGACGGCCTCGGCAGCCTGTACGCCAGCCGCGGCAGCCGCGACGACGTGCCCTACTTCAATCCGTCCGAGGATCACTCGGTGGAGATCGGCCTGCGCGTGGATCAACAACTGTGGCGCCACTACGAACGCCACTTCCGCCATCGCCTGACGGTCTCGGTGGGGCAGTACTGGCAGCAGGGCTATGGCAGCGCGATCGTGCCCTCGGCCGAGTACCGCCACGAGTGGCAGCTCGGCGAAGGGCGCATTTTCGAGTACGGCATCAGCTGGTCGCGACCGGTCTATGACGGACAGCGTGAACGACACATCGGCCTGGATGCCGGCCTGCGGTGGGGAGAATGACATGCGGCACATGGACTTGAAACGCTGGACCCACTGGCTGTTGCTGGCCCTGCTCACCGTCGTGCTGCCAGCCCACGCACAGCAGCGGCCCGCCGTGCTGGATGCGGCCGACAACGGGCTGCTGGTGCTCAGCTACCACGACATCCGCGATGAGGTCGCCGAACGCGGCGACCCGGATGCGTATGCGGTCAGCACACAGAACTTCGCCGCGCACCTGGACTGGTTGTCGGCCCACGGTTACCACCCGGTCTCGCTGTCGCAGCTGATCACCGCCTCGCAGGGCGGCACGCCGCTGCCACCCAAGCCGGTACTGCTCACCTTCGACGATGGCCTGCGCAGCGTGTACAGCAAGGTGTTCCCGTTACTGCGCGCCTACAACTACCCGGCGCTGGTGGCGGTGATCACCGACTACGTGGACATGCCGGCCGGGCGCCAGATCGATTACGGCTACCGCCCGTTCACCCGCGATGATTTCCTGACCTGGGCGCAGCTGCGCGAGATGCAGAAGAGCGGGCTGATCGAACTGGCCAGCCACACCGACAACCTGCATCACGGCGTGCAGTCCAACCCACAGGGCAATTCGACCCCGGCGGTGATCACCCGCATCTATGACCCGGCGCGCAGGACCTATGAAACCGCCGCCGAGTACGAGGCCCGCCTGCGCACCGATCTGGGCCGCAGCGTGGAGCGCATCCAGCGCAATGTCGGCGTCAGCCCGAAGGCGATCGTTTGGCCGTACGCCGCGTACAACGCGCTGAGCAACGACATCGCCGAGCAGCTGGGCATGCCGGTCTCGTTCGATCTGGAAGGACGCAGCACGCCGGTCAAGCGCGATCTGCACGGCCTGGCACGGTTGCTGGTGACCAACAACCCGACCGTGGTGCAGCTGGCCTACGAGCTGCGCCGCGATGTGGAACGCGATGGCATGCGTGCGCTGCAGATCGACCTGGATGCGGTCTACGATGCCGACCCGGTGCAGCAGGGCAAGAACCTGGATGCCCTGATCGACCGGGTCAAGAAGATCGGCCCCACCCACGTGTTCCTGCAGGCCTTCGCCGATCCGGACGGCAACGGCTCGGCCGATGCGCTGTACTTCCCCAACCGGCATCTGCCGATGCGTGCGGACCTGTTCAACCGCGTGGCGTGGCAGCTCAAGACGCGCGCAGGGGTGAAGGTGTTCGCATGGCTGCCGGTGCTGGGCTACGAGCTCAAGGATCCGGCCATCCGCAGCGCCCTTTCGATCGAGAGCCCGGAAAGCGACGGCATCTTCCGGCTGGACTTCACCCGGCCGCAGGTCCGCAGGATCATCGATGACATCTACGAGGACCTGGCGATCAACTCGTACTTCGAGGGCCTGCTCTTCCACGATGACGCCTACCTGCGCGACACCGAGCTGACCCAGTTGCCGCAGGAAGGCGATGACGGTGCACGTACCCAGGCACTGATCGATTTCACCCTGGAGCTGCGCAACGCCGCGCAACGCTGGCGGCCCAAGCTGGGCACGGTGCGCAACCTGTATGCCCAGCCGGTGCTGGAACCGCAGAGCGCGAGCTGGTTCGCCCAGCGCTTGGACCTGTTCAACAAGGCCTACGACCACACCGCCCTGATGGCGATGCCGTGGATGGAAGGCAGCCGCAGCCCGGAACGCTGGCTGGACCGGCTGGTGGTGGCGGTGAAGCAGCACGATCCGCAGTTGTCGCAGACGATGTTCGAGCTGCAGACGCTGGACTGGCGCACGGGCAAGCCGATTCCCGGCGAACGCCTGCGCGCGCAGATCCGCCGCCTGCAGGCGCAGGGCGTGCGTCATTTCGCCTGGTATCCGGATGACTTCATCGCCGGACGTCCCTCCACGTATGACGCCCGCGCGGCCATGTCGGCCCGCAGCTTCCCGTACGAGGAAAAGTGAGGTCGCCATGCACCCTCTTCTCTACGCGCTGTTCCAGTTCGCCTTCTTCTACCCGATGGTGATGGCGTTCTTCTGGATGTCCGGCGGCCTGTATTACTTCTTCCGGCGCGAGCGCAAGGCCCGCGACCGTGATGACCCGCCGCCGATGGATGTCTATCCGTTCGCCTCGATCCTGATTCCGTGCCACAACGAAGCGGAGAACCTGGAAGACACGCTGGGCTCGGCGCTCAAGCAGACCTATCCGGACTTCGAAGTCATCGCCATCAACGATGGCAGCAGCGACGATACCGGTGCGCGGCTGGATGCCTTGGCCGCCCTGCACCCGCGCCTGCGTGTGGTGCACCTGGACCGCAACCTGGGCAAAGCCAATGCGCTGCGCATGGGCGCGCTGGCGGCACGTTCGGAGTATCTGGTCTGCATCGATGGCGATGCGATGCTGGAGGAGTACGCCACGCACTGGATGGTCTGGCACCTGACCTCCGGCCCGCGCGTGGGCGCGGTCACCGGCAACCCGCGCATCCGCAACCGTTCCACCCTGCTGGGCCGCCTGCAGGTGGCCGAGTTCTCCTCGATCATCGGCATGATCAAGCGTGCGCAGCGGGTGTACGGGCGCATCTTCACCATCTCTGGAGTGATCGCCGCGTTCCGTCGCACTGCCCTGCACCGGATCGGTTACTGGTCCGACGACATGGTGACCGAGGACATCGACATCAGCTGGCGCCTGCAGCTGGACCATTGGGACATCCGTTACGAGCCCAATGCGCTGTGCTTCATCCTGATGCCGGAAACCTTGAAGGGCCTGTGGCGGCAGCGCCTGCGCTGGGCCCAGGGCGGCGTGGAAGTGCTGCTGCGGCATGGCGGCTCGCTGTTCCACTGGCGCAAGCGCCGCATGTGGGGCGTGCTGCTGGAGTACATCCTGAGCGTGCTGTGGGCGTACACGATGCTGGCGATCATCGTGCTGTGGGCGCTGGGCAAGTTCATGACGCTGCCGCCCGAGCTGTACATCGCCACGCTGCTGCCGCAGTGGCATGGCGTGATCCTGGCACTGGTCTGCCTGCTGCAGTTCGCCAGCAGCCTGATCATCGACCGCCGTTACGAAACGCATATTGGACGTAATTACTTCTGGGTGATCTGGTACCCGATGGCGTACTGGCTCATCAGTCTGTTCACGACCCTGGTGGCGTTCCCCAAGACGTTGTTCAAACGTCGTGGCAAGCGCGCGGTCTGGGTCAGTCCTGACCGGGGTATCCGATGAACACCGTCAAATCCACCCGCCGCTTCGACTCGCGGCTGATCCAGAAACCGCGCCAGCAACCGCGCCTGCAGCGTACCGCGTGGGGCTTTGTGACCATCGCCTTCTGGGCGTTCTACTTCTACCTGTGGGCACCGCTGGTGACGCTGATTTCCTGGCTGCTCGGCGGGCGGATGGCCTGGGCGCAGCTGTACGAACAGAAGCAGACGGTCGATCCGTTCGTGGTCATCGCGCTGCCGGTGATGCTGGTGTGCTGCGCAGCGCTGCTGATCGCGTGGGCCGAGTACAACCGCATGCGCTTCACGGGCAAGGAGCGCCGGCTGCCGCATGACGATGTGACCCGCGAGGAGATGGCGCATGACCTCGGCGCGAGTGCGGCGGTGGCGTCCCTGCTGGCCGATGGCAAGGCAGTGACGCTGCACATGGACGAGCACGCGAGGCCGGTACGGGTCACCGCGCAGGCGCTGGCCGGCTGAGGGGGTGCCGGCCGCTGGCCGGCATGACCGGGTTACACGCGCGTCTGGCCTTCGCCGCGGACCACGAAGCGCTCAACGGTGAGCGCTTCCAGGCCCATCGGGCCGTACGCGTGCAGACGGGTGGTGGAGATGCCGATCTCCGCGCCCAGGCCGAGCTCGCCGCCATCGGAAAAGCGCGAGGAGGCGTTGACCATCACCACCGCCGAGCGCAGCGCGTGCACGAAGCGCTCGGCGGCCGCGACGTCTTCCGTGGCGATCACTTCGGTATGGTCCGAGCTGTACTGCTGGATGTGCGCCAGTGCCTGATCGAGGTCATCGACTACGCGCAGCGCGATGATCAGATCCAGATACTCGGCGGCGTAATCTTCCTCGCTGGCCGCCTCCGCATCCGGCAGCCACTGCCGTGCCACCGCATCGGCGCGCACCTGCACGCGACGTTCGGCCAGCGCCTGCGCCGCCAACGGCAGGAAGGTGGGTGCGAGGTCGGCATGCACCAGCAGCGTCTCCAGCGAGTTGCAGGCCGACGGCCGGCTGCACTTGCCGTCCACCAGCAGGCGCAGCGCCAGTGCGGGATCGGCGGCACGGTCCACGTACAGATGGCAGACGCCCTTGTAGTGCTTGATCACCGGCACGCGGGCATGCTCGGCCACGAACCGGATCAGCCCCTCCCCACCGCGCGGAATCGCCAGATCGATCAGGTCGTTGAGCTGCAGCAGGGCAAGCATGGTCTCGCGGCGCAGATCCTCCACCAGGGTCAGCGCGGCATCGGCTACGCCGGCCTCGCGCAGCGCGCGCTTGAGAGACGCCGCAATCGCGGTGTTGGAATGGATCGCCTCCGAGCCACCGCGCAGGATCACGCCGTTGCCGGCCTTGATGCACAGCGCGGCCGCATCGGCAGTGACGTTCGGGCGGGCTTCGTAGATCATCGCGATGACACCCAGCGGCACCCGCACCTTCTGCACGCGGATGCCATTGGGGCGCACGTCATCGCGGGTCACCTGGCCGACCGGATCCGGCAACGCGGCGACCTCGCGCAGCGCGGCGGCGATACCGGCCAGGCGCTGCGGGTTCAGCGCCAGGCGATCCAGCATCGCCGTGCCGACGCCTTTCTCCGTGGCCGCCGCAAGATCGCGTGCGTTGGCCGCGAGAATCGCATCGGTATCGGCCTCCAGCGCGGTGGCCATCGCCGCCAGCAGATCGGCCTTGGCCGAAGAAGACAACTGCGCAAGCTGCCGGGCAGCCTCGCGGCAGGCCAGCGCCTGGCTGCGGATGTCGGAAGTGGAGCTGGCGACCATCTCAGTATCCTTGGGAAAAACGCGGTAGGGACGCGATCACAACAGCACCAGATCGTCGCGGTGGATCACGTTGCCACCGTAGTTGTAGCCGAGCACGCTCTCGATGTCGCGCGAGTGGCGCCCGGCGACGCGGCGGATGTCGCTGGCCGAGTACTGGCTGACGCCCCGGGCCAGGCAGACTTCGCCGGTCTCGGTACGTTGCCGGATCTCGATCATGTCGCCGCGACGGAAGTCACCCTGTGCGCCGAGCACGCCGCCGGGCAGTAGCGATGCGCCCTTGCCACGCAGCGCATCGGCCGCGCCGGCATCGACCAGGATCGCGCCCGGCTCCAGCGGCGCGTGGCGCAGCCAGTATTTTCGCGCGGCCACGCGGGTCTGTGCGGCATGGATGCGGGTACCGAATAGGCGGCCCTGGCTGAGCGCGCGCACGACCTCCGCACTGCGCCCGTTGAACAGGCAGGTCTCGATGCCCACCCGCCCCGCCTTGGCCGCTGCTTCCAGCTTGGTATGCATGCCACCGGTGCCGGCACCACTGCCCGCACCGCCGGCCATCGCCAGGACCTCCACGGTCAGCTCCGGCACATCGTGGATCGGCCGGGCCTGCGGATCGCGACGCGGATCGGCGCTGTACAGGCCATCGATATCGGTGGCGATGAACAGCACATCGGCATCGATCAACGCCGCCACGGTCGCGGCCAGGTTGTCGTTGTCGCCGAGCTTGAGTTCATCCACCGAGACGGTGTCGTTTTCATTCACCACCGGCAGCGCGCCCAGCCGCAGCAGTTCGTTGAGCGTGGCGCGGGCATTGAGGTAGCGGCGGCGGTTGCGCAGGTCGTCGTGGGTCAGCAGCACCTGCGCCACCGGGCGTTCGAAGAAACGCTGCCACAGCCCGATCAGCTGTGCCTGGCCCAGCGCGGCCAGTGCCTGCCGCGCCGCCATCGCCGCCCCGGCTTCCAGTGCGCGCGGCACGATCGCCCGGCCGGCCGCGACCGCGCCGGAGGACACGATCACCACCTCGCGCCCGGCCAGGACATTGGCCGAGACGAACTGGGCCAGGCCCAGCGCGTGGCGTGGCGAGAGGCCGCCCCCATCAGCGGCCAGCAGGCTGCTGCCCACTTTGAGCACAGCGCGTTTCCACTGCGGGACGGCTTGTTCGGTGAACGGCGAAGGCACGGGCTGGTTCATGTGGTTGGCGCGCTCAGCGCGTGCTCCATTCGTGGATACGGGCGGTGGCACTGCCGTGCACCAGCAGGGGATCGGTGTCGACCAGCGCCTGCGCGGCCGCGAGATCGGCGATGTCCTGCAGCACGTAGGCGCCGCCCGTCTTGTCGGTGAAGCCACCGGTCAGCAGCAGTTGCCCGCGGGCGCGCACCTCATCGAGAAAACGCACATGTTCGGCACCGACCTCATCGCGGAACGCCGGCGTGCGGGTGACCATCACCAGGTAACAGGTTTTCATGGGGCTCCTTCTCCGGACAGCGCCCGGCAAGACGTTGCAAAAACGGCGGCCTTGCGGCCGCCGTCGTGATTACACCAGTGCAGTCCAGCGGGCGCGCAGCTCATCCAGCCGCAGGTCGGCGGCCGCGCCGGGCGAGACGCGCGCGGCCAGGCTGCCTTCGGGGGTGCGCCCCTGCCCGGCCGTATCCGCCGCCGCGGCGGCGGCCTTGTAGGCCTCGCGGAACGGCACACCGGCCACTGCCGCTTCCACGGCCACATCGGTGGCGTACATGCCCGAGTCGATCGCCGCACGCAGCTTGTCGTCGCGCCACTCCAGGTTGGCCAGCAGCGCCGGCAGCAGCTCCAGCGCGGCCAGACCGCGGCCGAAGCCATGGAAGATCGCGCCCTTGCTGCTCTGCAGATCGCGGTGATAGCCCGACGGCAGCGACAGCAGCTGCTCGATTTCGGTGCGTGCCGCCGCCACGCTGGCGTGGGTGGCACGCATCAGTTCGATCACATCCGGATTGCGCTTGTTCGGCATGATCGAGCTGCCGGTGGTGTACTGCGCCGGCAGCGCCACGAAGCCGAACTCGCCGCTGGTGAACAGCGACAGGTCCCAGGCGATGCGGCGCAGATCCAGGGTCGCGCCGCCGAGGGCTTCCAGTGCGGCCAGTTCGAACTTGCCGCGCGAGAGCTGCGCGTAGATCGGCGAGATCTGCATCCGTGCAAAGCCGAGCGCTTCGGTGGTGTGTGCGCGGTCCAGCGGCAGGTTGACGCCATAGCCGGCGGCGGTGCCGAGCGGATTGGCATCGACCAGGTTGAAGGTGTCGTGCGCGCGGATCGCGTTGTCGATGAACGCCTCGGCCCAGCCGGCCCACCACATGCCCGCCGAGGACACCACGGCGCGCTGGATGTGGGTGTAGCCCGGCACGGGCAGGTCTTTCTCGGCCTCGGCGCGATCCAGCGCGACCTT
This sequence comes from Stenotrophomonas maltophilia, assembly GCF_002205165.1. Classification (GTDB taxonomy): domain Bacteria; phylum Pseudomonadota; class Gammaproteobacteria; order Xanthomonadales; family Xanthomonadaceae; genus Stenotrophomonas; species Stenotrophomonas maltophilia_N. The sequence continues at coordinate 156,545 of NZ_NIVS01000043.1, forward strand.
GGCGATCTCGCGGCTCAGTTCGGCCACGCGCAGCAGCTTGTCCTTCAGCCACAGCCGGGTGGCGACCAGGATCTGGTCGTTGCGGCTGCGGCCGGTGTGGATCTTGCGGCCGGCATCGCCGAGGCGCTCGGTCAGGCGCGCTTCGATCGCCGAGTGGCAATCCTCGAAGCGCTCATCCAGCACGAACGCACCGCTGCGGAAATCCTCGGCCAGCACGTCCAGTTCGCGCTGCAGGCCGACGCGTTCGTCATTGCCGAGGATGCCTATGTTCTCCAGCCCCTGCGCGTGCGCCTTGCTGGCCGCCACGTCGTAGAGGAAGAACTCGCGGTCCAGGATCACATCATCGCCGGCCAGGAAGGTCTGGATCTTGGCGTCTACCGCCACGCCGGGCTTCTGCCACAGAAGGTCTGCCATGTCTTGCTCCGTAGGCGGAATCGCTCCGCCGGGTTGTCAGGGCGCGCGCAGCGGACCGCGCGGCGCCGTGGGAATTCAGTGCGGGATCGAGGCCAGTTCGTCCAGGCCCAGCGCCAGGTTGAGGTTCTGCATCGCCTGGGTGGCCGCGCCCTTGAGCAGGTTGTCCAGGGTCGCCACCACCACCACGCGCTTGCCACCGGGGGCCACGTCGAAGCCGCCGATCTGCACGCCATGCCGGCCAGCGATCTGGCTGACCCACGGCGCTTCGTCGAGCACCTCGATCAGCGCCTCATCAGCGTAGTACTTCTGGTAGAGCGCGATCACATCCTCGCGCTTGACCACCGTGTTGAGCCACAGGTTCACTGTCATGGTGATGCCGCGGAAGTGCGGCGCCACGTGCGGCATGAACTCGACCGGCACGCGCAGGTGCGCGGTGACTTCGCGCTCGTGCACATGGTTGGTCAGCGCGTACGGCATCAGGTTGTCGCGCAGCAGCTCGGGGTTGTTCTTGTCCGAAGGCGTGGTGCCGGCACCGGAGTAACCGGAGACCCCGAAACACTGCGGCGGGCCGGCCAGCTGCTGCAGCAGCGGGCTGATCGCCAGCTGCATCGCGGTGGCATAGCAGCCCGGGTTGCTGATGTGCTTCTGGCCCAGGTAATCGCCGCGGGTCAGCTCCGGCAGCCCGTAGTACCAGCTCGGCTCGAAGCGGTGATCAGCCGACAGGTCGACGATCACGGTCTCCGGCCTGGCCGCATCCAGCGCGGTGACGAACGGCGCGGACAGGCCATTGGGCAGCGCCAGGATCACCGCGTCCATGCCCTTGGCGGCGACGGCATCGGCATCCAGGTTTTCGAACTGCAGCTCGCCCTGCCAGTCACTATGGTGATCGCTCACGCGCTGGCCGGCCAGCTCGCGCGAGGAGACGAAGCCCAGCTGCAGGTGCGGGTGGGCAGCGATCAGCTTGATCAGCTCGGCCCCGGTATGGCCACGGGCGCCGACGATGCCGACGGTGAAGGTCTTGGTGCTCATGCGTGTGCGTCCAGGCGGTGCTGCAGGTGGCGTTTCACCCCCTGCCATTCCGCATCGATGATGGAGAAGATGACGGTGTCACGCGGGGTGCCGTCCGGGTGGCGCTTGTGGTTGCGCAGCACGCCGTCCTGCTTGGCGCCCAGCCGCGCGATCGCGGTGCGCGAGGTGACGTTGAACCAGCTGGTCTCGAACACCACGCTCAGGCATTCCAGCCGCTCGAAGGCATGGGTGAGCAGCATCAGTTTGGTTTCAGTGTTGATGCCGGTGCGCTGGGCGGCTTCGCCATACCAGGTATAGCCGATGCTCAGGCGCGGCACCTCGGCGTCCAGATCGTAGTAGCGGGTGGTGCCGACCACTTCATCGGCGTCGTTGAGGACCACGAACGGCAACACCTTGCCCTCGGCCTGCGCCTGCAGCGCGGCCTGGACATAGGCCGTCATGGTCTTCGCACTCGGCACCTGGGTGTACCAGAGCTTGGACAAGGTGCCATCCCCCAGTGCGCCGCGCAGGCCATCGATATGCGCCATCTGCAGCGGCTCCAGCCGGGCATGGGTGCCGGCCAGTGTGGGGACCTTGGTCCAATCGGCAAGATTCATCGGGTTCAGCCCTCCAGGCTGGGGGTGCGTGCGGCGCAATGCTCGACGTACGCTTTGATGCGGTCGAAGCCGTCGGCGCCGAACCAGAACACCTTCCAGTGGCCCTGCTTGTAGCAGCCATCGGACTCGGCGTAGTAGAAGTGATTGATCGGGTTGCCGTTGCGCGAGCGCCAGAACAGCTGCGGGGTTTCGTCCAGCATGACATTCCAGACCGCGCGGCCGAGGCCCTCGCCCTGCGCGTCATCCAGCACCGCGAACTTGTCCAGGTAGACGCCCTCGGCCTCGTCGGTGAGGATCACCGCGGTGCGGTAGTTCTCGCTGACGTAGGCGCGCAGCAGCCTGGTTTTCTGGAAGTAGTCCGGCACCAGGGTACGGCCGAAGCTGGATTCGATCAGCTGCTTCAGGCGCGGCAGATCCAGTTCGTCCCACGCGGTGGCGCGCAGCACTTTCTCGCCCTTGCGCACCAGCGTGCCCGAGCCCTTGTGGGTGAACAGTTCCTTGGCCAGGTCCGCCGGGCGCGTGATCGACACCGAGGATTCCAGCGGCAGCCGATCGAGCAGGTCCTTGATCTGTTCGATCTTGACCCGCATGCCGCCATGGATCCACGGCTGCTGCATCAGCTGGTCGTACTCGGTGGAGAGGTTGATCGAATCGATCACCTTGCCCTCTTCATCCAGCAGGCCGCCGGTGCCGGTCAGGAAGATGATCTTGTACGGCTGCAGTTCCTGCACCAGCTCGTTGGCGGCGAAATCGGCGTTGACGTTGAGGATCTGCCCGCAGCGGGTTTCGCCCAGGCTGGTGATCACCGGGATCGAGCCGGCGCGCAGGCTGGCCTCGATCGGGGCCAGGTTGACCTTCTTGACCTCACCGACCAGGCCGTAGGTGTCCTGGTCCAGATACTCGGCTTCGAACACGCCGCCGGTGATCGAGGTCGCGCGCGCGCCGTTCTGCTGCAGCGCTTCAACCAGCTGCAGGTTGGAGGCCTGGAACACCCGGCGGACGATGGCCAGGCCTTCGGCCGACGTCACGCGCAGGCCGTTCACGGTCTGCTTCTCGATGCCGGCTGCCGAGAGTTCGGCGTCCAGCTGCGGGCCGGCGCCGTGCAGCACGATCGGAGTCAGACCGACTTCCTGCAGGAACGACAGCGAAGAAGTCAGCGCGTCCAGATCATCGCGCAGCACCGCGCCGCCGACCTTGACCACGGCAAAGCGTTTGGCGTCCAGCTGCGAGAAACGCTTGAGGTACTGGCTGATCTCCTTCGCGCTGGCCATGCTCGAGAGCAGGCGCACGATGGTCTGACGGGTCTGGCGGTGGGGCTGGGAAGAAGGCATTTCGATATCGTCGCAGGCGGCCGCAGCCGCGATGGGAGTTCCGTCAGTGGGGGACCACGACGGCGTCATTCGATCAGGCGCCGTGCGCGATGATGCGGTGCACGGACTCGGTGTAACGCTGCAGCTGCTCCAGCGTCACGAACTCATCGGCAGTGTGCGCCTGGGCGATGTCGCCCGGGCCGTACACCAGCGTGGTGTAACCCCCGGCCGAGAACAGCGAGGCCTCGGTCCAGAAATCCACCGCGTTGCCGATCGGGATATCCAGCGCATCGGCCACGTCTCGCGCGGCCAGACGGCGGTTCTCTGCTTCTGCAATATCGCCGGCCGGGAAACTCGGCCCACGGAAGGTCTCGGTGAACACCGCGGCCTCCGGTTCGGCAAACCCGGCAAACGTGGCCAGCAATGCATCGATGTCCATGGACGGCAGCGGGCGGAAGCCGAAACGCACTTCGGCCGCCGGGGCGATCATGTTGGCCTTGATGCCACCTTCCACGCGCCCGATGTTGAAACGCAGGCCGGTCAGCCCGCCAAAGCGCGCATGCGACAGCGACTCCACGTGGTCCAGCGCGCGGTTGCCCCAGCGCATCGCCTGATGCAGCGCACTGGCGGCCGCATCCTGCTTGCCGGAGGCATGCCCGGCGCGACCTTTGAACTGCATCAGCACCGAGCTGATGCCACGGTGCGCGAGCACCGCTTCGCTCATCGTGGGCTCGGCGACCAGCACCGCTTCATACGGAATGCCACGGGCGAGGAAGGCGGCGATGCAACGCGGGTCGTTGGCCTCCTCGTCGCTGGAGAACAGGAACGCGGCATCGCCATCACTGGCATTGGCCGCGGCCACCAACGCCGCCGCAGCGCCCTTGATGTCGCACACGCCCAGCCCGATCACGCGGTCCTCGGTACGCCGCATCACATGGGGGTCGGCGGTCCAGTGCGGGGAGTCCGGCACGGTATCCAGATGCACGTTGAACAGGTACTTCGGCGTACCGCGCACCGCGTACAGGCTGACCGCACCCTCGCCATGGTCGATCACCTCCACGTTGAACCCGGGCAGGTTCGCACGCAGGTAATCGAAGATGCCGCCGGTGGTGATCGCGCGCGGCGGATTGCGCGTGTCGAACGACACGAGCTGCTGCAGGTGGACGAGCGTCTGTTCAAGCATGAGTCTGAGTATCCGTAGGGTTCAAAATCGGCGTTGGGAGGCGCCGGCCAGCGGCCGGCACCCCGGTGAATCGCCTTAGCGGTTCACCTGCGCGTACAGCGTCGAGCTCATGCCGAACAGCTTGATGAAACCTTCGGCTTCTTCCACGCCCCAGTCGGCCGACTGTGCATAGGTGGCGCCCTTGGCATTGAGCAGGTGCGGCGACTTCACGGCCACGGCATCCACACGGCCACCGCGGGTTTCCAGCACCACTTCGCCGTTGACCTTGGTCTGCGAGGACTTCAGGAAGGCCTCGATGTCGGTCTTCAGCGGGTCGTGGTAGAAGCCTTCGTACACCAGCTCCACCCACTTGCGCGCCACGTCCGGCTTGAAGCGGTTCTGCTGCTTGGTCAGCACCGCATCTTCCAGCGCACGGTGCGCGGCCAGCAGCGAGACCAGGCCCGGCGCTTCGAACACGATGCGGCCCTTCAAGCCGATCACGGTGTCGCCGGTGTAGACGCCACGGCCGACGCCGTACGGGGCGAACAGCTTGTTGAGCTTGGCCAGGATCTGCTCACCCGGCAGCGCCTTGCCGTCCAGCTCGACCGCTTCGCCTTCGACGAACTTCAGGGTGACCGTCAGTGCCTGTTCCGGCCATTCGCTGCGCGGTGCGCACCAGCCACGGGCACCCTCGCCCGGGGCCTCCCAGCGGTCGATCTCGCCGCCGGACATGGTCAGGCCGAGCAGGTTCTCGTTGATGGTGTAGGCCTGCTGCTTGGCACGCACGCCGAAGCCGCGCTCTTCCAGATACTTCTGCTCGTAGGCGCGGGTCTGGGTGTGTTCCTTCTGGATCTCGCGGATCGGCGCGACGATCTGGTAGTCGCCCAGCGCCTTCACGGCCAGGTCGAAACGGACCTGGTCGTTGCCCATGCCGGTGCAGCCATGGGCGATGATGTTGGTGCCCAGTTCGGCGGCGCGCTTGAGCGCGGCGTCCACGATCAGATAACGATCCGAGACCAGCAGCGGGTACTGGCCCTGGTAGCCCTCACCGGCCCACACGAACGGCTTGACGAAGCCGCTCCAGATCGCCGGGCCACCGTCGACGGTGACATGGCTGGTGACGCCCAGCTCGGCCGCACGCTTCTCGATGAAATCGCGCTCTTCGTCATCCACGCCGCCGGTATCGGCGAACACGGTGTGCACGTTGTAGCCGCGCTCCTGCAGGTAAGGCACGCAGAAGCTGGTGTCGAGTCCGCCGGAGAAGGCCAGGACGATGTCTTTCTTGCTCATGGGGTCAGGGTCCAATTGAGGATGGAGATTCGGTGTAGAACCGACCGTTGGTCGGCTGGAATGTTCGATGCGCCGGCCGGCTGAAACGTTCGGTCCGCTGGTTGGGGAGCAGCCGACCAACGGTCGGCTCTCCCCCCGCCGGCATTACCGGCCGATCAACGCCGACATGATCGCCTTCTGCACATGCAGGCGGTTCTCGGCTTCGTTGATCGCGATGCACTGCGCCGAATCCATCACGCCGTCGGTCGCCTTCACGTTGCGACGCAGCGGCAGGCAGTGGCTGAAGACACCGTTGTTGGTCAGCGCCATCTTGGCTTCGTCCACGATGAAGTGCTTGTACTGGTCGCGGATCGGCTTTTCCGGTTCCCAGTTGCCGAAGAACGGCAGCGCGCCCCAGCTCTTGGCGTAGACGACATCAGCGCCGGCGTAGGCGCTGGCGATGTCATGGCTGACCTGCAGCGAACCGCCGCTTTCGGCCACGTTCTGCTCGGCCCAGCCCATGTAGCGCTCATCCAGGATGTAATCCGGGGTCGGGCACAGCAGGGTCACGTCCATGCCCATGCGGGTGGCGATGGTCAGCGCGGAGTTGGCCACGGCAGTGTTCAGCGGCTTGGGGTGGTAGGTCCAGGTCAGCACGTACTTCTTGCCGCGCAGGTCCTGCGTACCGAAGTGTTCCTGCAGCGCCATCACGTGTGCCAGTTCCTGGCACGGGTGGGTGATGGTTTCCATGTTGATCACCGGCACCGGCGAGTACTTGGCGAAGCTCTTGAGCACTTCGTCCTCGCGGTCCTTGGTCCAGTCGATGAACTTCGGGAACGCGCGCACGCCGATCAGGTCGACGTAGCGGCCCAGTACCCTGGCCACTTCGGCGATGTGTTCCTCGGTGTCCCCGTCCATCACCGAGCCCAGGTTGAACTCGATCGGCCAGGCGTCTTTGCCCGGCTGCAGCACGATCGCGTGGCCGCCCAGCTGGAACGCACCCAGCTCGAAGCTGGTGCGGGTACGCATGGATGGGTTGAAGAACACCAGGGCAATCGACTTGCCCTTGAGCTCGTCGCCCAGTTTGTTGCGCTTGAACAACGCGGCCTGGGTCAACAGGGCATCCAGGTCGGTGCGGCTCCAATCCTGGGTGTTCAGGAAGTGCTTCAGGGACATCGATCGATCCTTTGCGGCTGGTTTTCCACCGTTGCCGGCGGAGGTTGGGGGCGCCGGGGCGCGTTCAGGGCTCAACAAAACGTATACAGATGAAACTTTTCAGATCGTAGAAACGAAAAAACCCAGCGCGGGGGCTGGGTTTTCCGAACAGACAGCACGAAGCTCCGGTTACCCAGCGAAAATGTGGGGTTCCGGTCGGCGGGCACGCGACGTCATGCCCGTAGCCATACGGGCGGCGCTGGTGTCGTGCTGGAAGTCGGTGAGTTTCATGGCCGCCCATCTTTGCATGCACCCGGGGTGGGTGCAAGGCCTGAATGGAAATTCAGGTTGAAGGCGTCGCCCGCAGGGCGACGGGAGGTGTCACGGGTTGGCGCCGCTGGCCTGCTCGTTGCCCACCCAGGGGGTGATCGAGACCCGGATCTTGAGCCGGTTGCCAGGATCTTCCGGCAGGCGGGAGCGGTACTTGGTGCCCTTGTAGACGTAATCCACGTCATAGGCGATCGGGCGGCGGAACTCACGGCCGACCGGAATGATCTTGCAGTCCCGGGTCAGCAGCGGCCCGGTATTGGCCGGCGTGGCCTCGACCACCACGGTTTCCGAATAGCCGCTGTCGTCGGTGCTGCCATCTTCGCGGCGGAAGATCGAGCGCACCGAATCCATGAAACGGCCGAAGCGGCCCTTGTCTTCCTGCGGCTCCTCGCCGGTGACATTGACCGGGGCCAGGGTGCGGGTCGAGACCGGCTCGCAGTGTTCCTCGGTGCGGGTAGCACGCAGCGTCTGGAAAATCGGCTCGACGTTGAGCACCTGGGCGTAGTCGAACTTGACGTTCTCCACGATCACCACCCGGTTGCGCACCTCACTGTCCTGGGCGCACACCCCGAAGGCGGCACTTCCGAGCACGCAGACCAGCGTCAACAACGAAGCGGATTTCATTGGCAACAGGGAAAAGGACAAGGGGGATAGTTTAGGCAGTGAGTGGCACAAGGGGCTGAACATTACCCGTCCGTGACGCTTATGCCCATAGGCCGGCCCCGCCCGCGGGCCCGCAAACCCCCATGGCAGCACGAAACGCCTGAAGCCTTCAGCCGCACCGCCGGCCGGCCGATGCCGGCGGTGCCGAGATCGAATTACACTTCGCGATGCAGCCGACCGCCGTTCCGGGCCTTTTGACCCTGCTGCACGCGCTTGGACTGGTGCGCGACCGCCATGGCTTCGGCACCCGCCGGCGGCGGGAGGGCCC
>NZ_NIVS01000049.1 GCF_002205165.1 Stenotrophomonas maltophilia
CCCCCCCCCCCCCCCCCCCCCCCCCCCGCCCGCGGGGCGTCCGGCCTCCCCGCCCCGGGCCCCCGCCCCCCCCCCCCCCCCCCTGCGGCGGGCCCGCCCCCCCCCCCCCCCACCCCGCCCTACGCTGCCGGTATCAACCGCGCAGGCGTACCAGCAGATTGCGGAGCGGCGTCACTGCGATCGCCATGCCGGCCAGCACGCCAACGCTGTTGGCCAGTGCGTCCATCGGGTCGGCCATGCGGTTGACGGTCAAGGCGCCCTGGGCGAACTCGATGCCGATGCCCAGCCCAACCAGTCCGACCGCTGCCCAGACCAGGGCAGCGCGTCGCTGGTAGATCTGCACGGCGGACGAGGCCAGCAGGAAATAGGCGAGGAAGTGCTCGATCTTGTCGCTGTTGTCCGGCAATGGAATCGGCGGCGGCGGGATCAGGCAGACCACGATCGTGCCCAACACCGCCATCCACCACAGCGCCAGCCAGAACCGCGGCCAACGCAGCGGCTTCAACAGGTTCGTGGCAGCCACCTTACAGGCGCCAGGTCAGATCGCCGAGCGCGAACGCCGGCTCGAAATCCACGTCGCGCTGGAAGCCCATCACCTGGAATCGCTCGCCCATCTCGGTCGGCAGCGGCAGCTTTTTCACCGGCCG
>NZ_NIVS01000007.1 GCF_002205165.1 Stenotrophomonas maltophilia
CCCCACCGCCCCCCCCCCCCCCGCCGCCTTCGCCGGACGTCCCGGAGAACCCGGACCCCCTCGCGCCCGAGCCCGCGCCGCCGCCGCCGCCGCCGGAACCGTCACCGGTAGCGCCGCCGCAGGCCGACGCCCCGCCGCCAGTGCCGACCACGCCCGCAGCCGTTCCCGGCCCCTTGGCCGTGCCGCCGACCCCGGGCGCCGTGCCGGCGGCAGGCGACATCATTCCGCTGTATCGCGTGGAAGCGGCCACGTATGCCGTGGTGCCGCCGCTGCTGCGCGAGACCAGCCTGCTGAGCCTGGGGACCTTCCACGAACGCCAGGGCGAACAGCGCCTGCTCGCCGGCCAGGGCGGTCTCCGCGCTGCGTGGGCACGCATGATCGGCCAGAGCCATGAGCAGCACTGGGAAGGCGATGCCAAGCCCAGCTTCGATGGTGACATCCAAGGCATCCAGGCCGGTGTTGATCTGTACGCCACGGCCGATGATCACGCGCGCAATCAGGTCGGCGTATTTGTCGGGCGCACCCGCGCGCAGGGCAACGTCAACGGTTTTGCGATCGGCTGGGACAACGTCGCCGTCGGCCGCACCCGTCTGGACGACAAGCATGTCGGCCTGTACTGGACCCGCGTGGGCAGTGCCGGTGGTTATCTGGACGCGGTGGTGATGCAGAGCCGTTACGACGGCAACGCCTGGTCCGCACGCGGGTTGGGCATCGACCTGCGCGGCGATGGCACCACGGCGTCACTGGAAGTCGGCAAGCCGTTGCTGCAGCTCGGGCAATCGGCCTGGTGGCTGGAACCGCAGGCGCAGGTGATCTGGCAGCGCAGCGCACTGGATGACAGTGCCGACCGCATTTCCACCGTGAGCTACGACAACGACAACGCCTGGACCGGCCGGGTCGGCCTGCGCCTGGCGGCCGACTACAACCTGGCCGGCAATGGCTGGCAGCCGTATCTCAAGGTGAATTACTGGCAGACCTTCGATGGCGAGGACCGCATCAACTTCGGCACCAATCAGCTGACCAACCAACAGGGCGCCCGCGCACTGGAAGTGGGCGTCGGCGTAGTGGCGCGCTTCAACGCCAATGTGAGCGCCTTCGCCGTGGCCGATTACACGCGGGATCTGGAAAGCAGCGATCAGAAGGAGCGCAAGAGCATCGAAGGCAACCTCGGGCTGCGCTTGGATTGGTGAGGTGGCCGGCCGCAGGCTGACCATGGCACGTTGAACGGGTTGGGTGACGTGCCTTCCCCGTTGAGCTGGCACATCATCGGAAGGGCCTGTGCTGTCCCGAAGGCCGTCTGCAGCGGTATGCTGCGGCCAACTCAACTACACGGATGTAGCACGATGGGGATTTCAATGCGGTGCCGGTGGGCGCTCCCGGCACTGCTCGCCAGTGTGCTGCTGGCACCGGTCGCAAACGCACAGGAGATGCCGGCGCTTGCGATACAGGCGCGGATCGTGGAGGTACTGGAGCGCGAAGCGCTGTACCGCGACAAGGTCGACTGGCAGGCGATACGCACGCGCCTGCAGTCTGCCACTGCCGATCCCGCGCAGACCTGGCAGCAGGTGCGCGATGCCATCGCGGTGAGCAGTGGGGGGCATGGGCGGTGGCTGCCGCCGACGCACCCGTTGCTGCAGTCCTCTTCGAGCCGCGGCAGCGTTGCTGCAACTCCGGCACCGTCTGCAACTCAGCGCACGCACGAGCCCGGCGCCATGCAGCAACGCACGGCTCAGCAGCGCGACATGGATACGGTCGGCCGCCGCATCGGCTGGATGACGGTGGGCGCATTCAGCGGCAGTGGACCGGGCGACAGCGCGGCCTGGCAGCGGACAAGTCTTGCGTTTGCAGGCACGCTGCAGACCGCCATCCGCAGCAAGGATCAGGCGGAGCGTTGCGGCTGGGTGGTAGACCTGCGCGGCAATGGCGGCGGCAACATGTGGCCGATGCTGCTCGGCCTGGCACCCCTGCTGGAAGAGGCCGATGGCCATCCACCGCGGGTCGGTGCATTCACCACGGCGGACTCGGAACGGTCATGGTCATTGCACGACGGTGCCGTGTGGCACGAGCAGAAGAAAATGCTCGATGCCGGCGCGGCGGAGTATCGGCTGCGCCATCCCGGCGCACCGGTGGCGGTACTGTTCGGGCCGCGCACCGCCAGCTCGGGCGAAGCAACGGCACTGGCGTTCCGTGGGCGTGCCGCGACCCGAAGCTTCGGCCAGCCCACGGCAGGCTTATCTACGGGTAACCGGACCGAGCGGCTGCCGGATGGAAGCGCCTTGCTGGTCACCGGCAACGTCATGGTCGACCGTAACGGGCAGGGCGATGGCAGGAAGATCGCCCCGGATGTGGTGGTCGGTGAGGGCGAGGATGCGGCGGCGGCCGCAAGGGACTGGCTGCTGGCGCAGCCGGCGTGCGCAGCCAGCGCCCGCTGAGGCGGCATCGGCCCGGCTGGATCTGACTGGGCCAGACGCCGCGATCCATCGATCAGCGTGTACGCACCGCGCTGATCGCGTTCACCCGCGCCTTGGCCAACGCTTCACCCACCGCCGGGCCCTTCAACCCGGTCAGATCCAGATCGCGTGCCTGCACGGCCAGCGCCGCCTGGTGCAGGCGGTTGAGCGTTTCGCCCTGCGGGTAGTCGCTGTCCTCGAAGCCGAGCCGGCCGCGCTTGTCGGCTTCGCAGCACAGCGCGATCTGCGCGATGCGCTCGGGACGGCGGAACCCATCGCAGCGGCCGAGCAGCTCCAGCACGGTGGCGTCGCGCAGTTCCTCGATGCGGTGCACGTTGAGATGATCGCGGCAAACCGCTTCGGCCAGCTGGCGGTGATCGACCGGCACCTTCAGGCGCTCGGCCAGTGCACGCAGCGGGGCCACACCGCGCTGCTCATGCATGATGTGGCGCGGCCATTCCGCCGGTGGGGTCAGGCCCTTGCCGAGGTCGTGGGTCAGCGCGGCGAAGCCGATCAGGTCATCGCCCGGCGCCAGCTGCGCGGCCATGTCGCTGACCATCTCCTGGTGCACGCCGGTATCCACTTCCGGGTGGAACTCCGCGCGCTGTGGCACGCCGTACAGCGCCTCCAGCTCGGGCAGGACCGCGCCCAGGGCATGGGCGTCATGCAGGGTGCGCAGGAAGGCAGACGGCCGCGCCGAGGCGAGCGCGCGACGGAGCTCCTGCCAGACACGCTCCGGCACCAGCGCATCGAGTTCACCGCTGGCGGCGACCTCCCGCATCAGCGCCATCGTCTCCTCGGCCACGGTGAAGCCCAGGGGGGCGAAGCGTGCCATGAAGCGCGCCGCACGCAGCACCCGCAGCGGATCTTCAACGAAGGCCGGACCGACGTGGCGCAGCACGCGCTGCTCGATATCGCGCACGCCGCCATACGGATCCACCAGGGCGCCGGTGGCTTCATCGCAGGCGATGGCGTTGATGGTGAAATCGCGACGCTGCAGGTCTTCTTCCAGCGTCACCGACGGATCGGCATCGACCACGAAGCCGCGGTAGCCGCGGCCGGACTTGCGCTCGGTGCGGGCCAGCGCGTATTCCTCGCCGGTGTCGGGATGCAGGAAAACTGGAAAATCGCGGCCCACGGCCTTGTAGCCCTGCGCGTCCATCTGCGCCTGGGTGGCCCCGACCACGACCCAGTCGCGGTCGCCGGGAGCATGCTGCAAAAGGCGGTCGCGCAGCGCGCCGCCAACCAGATAGGTCTTCATGCCGCCATGATGCCGCAGTCCGGCAGGCCCGTGCTCGCCAAGGCCACCGGCGTGCTCAGTCGCCGCCTTTGTCGGCGTTGGCCGCGCAGGCAAAGGTCTTGCGCTTGACCTGCAGGCGGCCGTTCATGCGGTCGGTCACCGGCAGCGCGTCACCGTTCAAACGCCAGTCGTAAATGACGCTGAAGGCCAGGATGCGCGCGACGTACTCGCGGGTTTCCTTGTAGCTGATGGTCTCGATCCAGATGTCCGGATCGAAGCCCGGGCGCTGCGACTGCCAGCGGGCGGTCGGGGTCGGGCCGGCGTTGTAGGCGGCGATGGTGACGTAGGGCAGGCCCTCGTACTTGTTCATCAGCTGGCGCAGGTAGGCGGTGCCGATGGCGATGTTGGTGTCTGCGTCGTACAGGCTGGCCGCGCCGCCGTAGTTGGTCAGGCCGATCGACTTGGCCACGGCCGCGCCGGTGGCCGGCAGGACCTGCATCAGGCCCATCGCATTGGCCGGCGAGCGCGCCTTCGGGTTGAAGATGCTCTCGGCACGGATCTCCGCAGCCACCCAGGCCGGGTCGATCGCATTGCGTGCGGATTCGCGGCGGATGCTGTCGTCGTGGTGCAGCGGGAAGCGCAGGGAGTACAGGCGCTGCTCGTCCGGGGTCTTGCCGAGCGAGAACACCGCACGGTCGAACCAGCCGTTGTCGCGGGCCACTTCCACCGCGAGGCGGCGCTGTGTGTTGTCGTAGCGGCTCAGCGCGTCGTTCCACTCGGCGACGGCCCAGCCCGCACGATCGATCTTGAACAGTTCCATCGCCCGCACGATCGCCGGGTCCCGCGCGACCGCCGCCTGCGCCTGGGCGCTGTCGTTGGGTTCCCACGGGCACAGCGTGTAGTTCTGGCCGAGCTGGTCGGCAGCAAGGAAGCCATGGAAGGTGGCCGCACGGGCCGCCTCACGGAAGGCGGCCTGCGCTTCACTGCGCTTGCCGGTCTTGTCCAGCATGCGCGCTTCGAAATAGCGCCAGCGCGAGTCGGCCCGCTGGGTGGGGCCCATCTTGCGGATCGCCGTCAGCGCCGCCGGCCAGTCACCCCGCGACAGCGCTTCGCGCGCGCGCCATTCGTGCAGGCGTTCGTCATACGCAGATTCTGGCACCGCATTGAGGCGACGGGCGGATTCGGGACCATACGAGGCCACCGTCCACAGCGCGATCTGGTACAGCACCTGCGCGCGCTGGGCGGCGCTCAGCTGCAGGGCATCGGCGTACTGCGGCAGCTGCTGCTCGGTCGCGCCCGGATCGGCCTTGGCCAGCTTGGCCAGGCCATCGGTGGCGATGCGTCGGCTGCGCTCATTGCGTGGCCAGTTCAGTGCGCTTGCATTGGGCTTGTCGACGAAGGCGGCATAGGTGTTGGCCAGCGCCAGATCGGCAGCAGGGAGCCCGCGCGCGGCGCTGCGCATCACCGCGGGCTGCTGCTCGTCGGCCGCGGCATCGATGCGCGCCCAGCGCAGCTCGGCGCTCATGCCCCCCTTTTCATCCAGGACTGCAAACACCGGATCGCAGGCATCGGGCAACGACTTGCCGGTGCTGCGCCAGATCGCCTGCGCCTCGGTGACCCACTGCGCATCGGCCTTGCCGGTGGCCTGGCGCGCATTGAGCTGGGCGCAGCGCAGGCCGACATTGGAGGTGTCCGTCCAGTTGGCCAGCAGCGTCGGCCAATCCTGGCGCCTGGCCACCGCCGGCAGCCAGACGTTGCGGAAGCTGGTGGCGACAGCCTGACCGTTGTAGCGCTTGAGGAAATCCTGCGCCTGCACGTTGCTGACCGTATCGATGTTGCGCCGCAGGTTGGCGAATTCCACCCAGCCATACAGGGGGTGCTTGCTCAGTGCCGCGGCCTGGGCCGGGTCGAACTGACCGCGCTCGGCGTTGTCGATCACGGCCTTGAGCTGCGCGCGCTGCGCATCCAGGTTCTGGGCATCGGCCACCGGGCTGACCCCGGAGCAGGCCAGCAGGACGGTCGCGCTGAAGAAATACAGGGGAAGTCGAGTCATGCGGAAAGCATAACGGGGCCCGGTGAAAGGCGGTGAGGGCAAGCCGACTCGAGCATGAACGGATCCCTGCCATGGCAGGGAAGCGCAGGGCGGTCGGCGTAGTCTCGGCCTTGGGGCAGCCGGCCCCCTGTCAAGGAGCAGACCATGGCATTCCGCGCAGCAGGAAACGCAGGACCGTTGGCCGATATCAACGTCACTCCGCTGGTCGACGTCATGCTGGTGTTGTTGATCATCTTCATCGTGACCGCCCCGATGGTGGCGTTGCCGATTCCGGTCCATCTTCCCCAGCCCACCACCGTGGTACCACCCGTGTGGCCACCCGCGCCGATCGAGGTGCGGGTCGATGCCGGTAATCAGGCGTATTGGAATGGCCAGCCGATCACCGTGGAAACGCTTCAATCACGACTGCAGGAGGTGGCACACGATTACGCCGGGAACCTGCCCGCGCTGCGCATCGCAGCCGATCCCGACGCGCACTATGACGTGATGGCCAAGGTTCTGGCGGCCGCGAACAACGCCGGCATGGAGCGGATCGCCTTCGTCCAGTAGTCGCCGGATACTGCCTGGCACCTGCACAACGCCCTTGGAAACAAGGGCGTTTTTTTATTGCCAGGCCCTAGGTCACGGGGCTTTCAAGGGCAACTGCTGCGCAGTCGGCTTTGTCGTTTCCACGTGAAAACGAGGCGCGCGTCACTCCTTCACATTTACAGGTTGTTTACAAAGGAGACACTGCCGCCATGCAGGGGGAGCGGCAGTCCCGCCCACCATTCCTTTGGAGAGAGAGCGAATGAACAACCTGCATCACCGCCCATTGGCGGTTGCCGTATCGCTGTGCCTGCTGCTGGCTGCGCCGGCCCTGGCCAGCGCGCAGGACGCACCACGCAGTACGACCGATCTGGACCGGGTGGAAGTGACCGGCAGCCGCATCAAGCGGGCCGAAGTGGAAGGGCAGGTGCCGATCCAGACCCTGACCCGCACCGAGATCGAGCGCACCGGCCTGACCTCGATCGGCGATGTGCTGCAGCAGCTGACCGGCTCCGGTTCGGCGCTCAATGCGAAATTCAATTCGTCGGGCAATTTCGGCTTCCCCCCCGATGGCAGCGGTGTCGGCGCGGGCTCGGCCCAGGTCGACCTCCGGCACCTGGGCGCCAAGCGCGTGCTGGTGCTGGTCGACGGCATCCGCTGGGTCAATGAATCCTCCGCGTCCGGCGTGGGCGCGGCGACAGACTTGAACACCATTCCGCTGGCCATCGTCGAGCGCATCGAAGTGCTCGAAGACGGCGCTTCATCGCTCTATGGCTCCGACGCCATCGCCGGTGTGGTCAACATCATCACCCGCCGCGAATTCGATGGCGCGCAGGTGACGATGAATTACGGCGAGTACACCAAGGGCGATGGCACCCAGAAGGGCGTGGACCTGGCCTGGGGCACCAGCGGTGACCGCTACACCCTGTTCCTGGGGGCGAGCTGGACCAAGCAGGACCCGGTATATGCGCGCGATCGCGAGCAGTCGCGCTTCCCGATTCCCGGCACCGGGCTGGCCTTCGGCAGCGGTGGCATTCCGCAGGGGCGCTTCTCTTTCGTTGATCCCAACACCGGCGCGAAGCAGGACATCGTGCCCAATACCGGCGTAAGCAGCCCGCGTTACGACGGCAGCGCCGGCTGCACCCGCAGCGATGATTACCACTGCTTCACCTCGGCCGACCGCTTCAACTTCGCCGAGTACAACATGGTGCTCACCCCGTCCGAGCGGAAGGGTATCTTCGGCCAGTTCCGCTTCGACCTCACCGACGACATCCAGTGGTACATCAAGGCGCTCGGCAACCGTCGCGAGTCCACCAACCAGGCCGGCCCGGAGCCGCTGTTCTTCGGCCCCGATGGCGCCACCGGCAACCCGCTGGCCGACAACATCGTTGTCTCCGGGCTGAATCCCTACAACCCGTTCGGCTTCGATCTGGTCGCCTCGGGCAACATGAGCCTGATCGGCCGTCGCCCGGTGGAAGGCGGCGCGCGCGTGTTCGAGCAGGAGGTCAATACCCAGTACTTCGCCACCGGGCTGGTCGGCCAGTTCCAGGCCGCGGACCGCAGCTGGTTCTGGGACCTCAACGGCATGTACAGCAAGAACAAGGCCGAGCAGACCAACTACGGCAGCTACGACATCTACAAGGTCAACATGGCGCTGGGCGATCCGGCGATCTGCGCGGCCACGCCCGGCTGCGTACCGTTGAACATCTTCGGTGGCGTCGGCTCGATCACCCCGGAGATGCTGCGCTGGATCCAGCCGGTGGTGCGCGACCGCAGCCAGAACGAGCTGAGCCTGTTCACCGCCAACCTCAGCAGCGAACTGTTCACGCTGCCGGCCGGCCCGGTCTCGTTCGCCACCGGGTATGAGTACCGCAAGTACGAGGGGCGCTACGATCCGGATCCGCTGACCGTGATCGGCCACTACAACGGCGTGCCGTCGCTGCCCACCTCGGGTTCCTATGACGTCAACGAGGCCTACCTGGAGTTGAGCGTGCCGATCTTCGCCAAGAGCGCGCTCGGCGAGAAGCTCGACCTGAGCCTGGCCGGTCGTTACTCGGATTACTCCACGTTCGGTGGCGAGTTCACGCCGAAGTATGGCCTGCGCTGGCAGGTGACCAATGATTTCGTGCTGCGCACCAGCTATGCCGAAGGCTTCCGCGCGCCGTCGATCGGCGAACTGTACGGCTCGGCCGCGCGCGCCGATCTGCAGTTGTTCGACCCGTGCTCGGTCGGGCTGGGCGGCACGCCGCCGCGCGGCAGTGCCGCCAACTGTGCCGCGCTCGGCGTGCCGGGGGGCTTCCAGCAGGCCAACTCGCAGATCTCGGTCACCACCGGCGGCAACGCGGAACTGGACCCGGAGCGTTCGCGCAGCTTCAGCGCCGGCTTCGTGTGGAGCCCGTGGTTCGGCAGCAATGCGTCTTGGTCGGATCGCTTCGATGTCGAGGTGACGTTCTACCGCCACCACATCGAAGGTGCGATCCAGGCGATCAACGCGCAGACCCAGCTCGACCTGTGCGTGGACACGCTGGACCCGCTGTACTGCAGTGGCATCACCCGCGCTTCCACCGGTGCGGTCAGCAGCTTCAACAACCGGCTGACCAACCTGGGCTCGATCAAGACCGATGGCTGGGATGTGGATCTGTTCTGGACCCTGCCGCAGACGGAGATCGGCCAGTTCAAGCTGGGCTGGCAGAACACCTTCGTCGGTCGCTACGAGGCGTTGGGGGCCGCCGGCCAGAAGCAGCCGCAGGAGCCCGGTGTGGAAGTGGCCGACAGCTCGATCCCGGAGTGGACCAGCAACGCCACGCTGAGCTGGAACCTCTCCAACTGGAACGCCTCCTGGACGGTGCGCCACATCTCCAAGCTCACCGAGGAGTGCGGCGACGTGGCCGCCTTCCCGATCTGCAGCAACCAGGCCGAAGGTACCAACGAACTGGCGGCGACCACCTTCCACGACATGCAGGTGGGCTACAAGATCGACTGGATGAAAGGGCTGCAGCTCAGCGCCGGCCTGAACAACGTGTTCGACAAGGATCCACCGATCTGCCTGTCGTGCTCGCTCAACGGCTATGACGCCTCGACCTACGACATCCCGCGCGGCCGCTACTGGTACGTGCGCGCGGACCTGCGGTTCTGATCGCGGGTTGATGCGGTGCAGTGCCGCGGGGCGCCAACACGGCGCCCCGCGGGACGCCCCGGGAGCGCCGGGCCCTGCCAGGCGGCCTCAACGCCGGACAGTTGTGTTGCGCATACCGGCCATTCCGTGCGGTTTTGCGGCCGGCGCTTTCTGCGTCAGGCATCATGGGGAGCCGGTCAGCGGCCGGCGCTCCCCTTCTCTTGAACCGCATTGCCATGAACCTGCATACCTGGTGGATCTTCGCCGTCACCGTGTTCGTCCTGTGCGGCACGCCCGGCCCGAACATGCTGCATGTGATGACCCGCAGCGTGCGCGTCGGTTTCCGCCGCAGCATTGCGGCGATGGCCGGCTGCCTGACCGCGCTGGTGCTGGCCCTGGCGATCTCCGCCGCCGGGCTGGGTGCCGTGCTCAAGGCCTCGCCGATGGTGTTCGATGTGCTGCGCTACGCGGGCGTGGCGTATCTGGTGTACCTGGGGATCAAGGCGTGGCGCGGCGGTGATGCGCCGATCGACGTCGGCAGTACCACGGCGCTGGTGCCGAGCTCACGCACCGTCTTGTTCCGCGACGGCTTCATCATCGGCATCAGCAACCCGAAGCTGCTGCTGTTCGCCTCGGCATTCCTGCCGCAGTTCGTCGATCTCACCCAGCCGCAGCTGCCACAGTTCGTGATCCTGGTCGCGACCTTCGCGGTGATGGAGATGTTCTGGTACACGGTGTATGCAGCTGGCGGGCGCGGGCTGGCCGGTCATCTGGCCAAGCCCGGATTGCGCAAGGTGTTCGACCGCGTGGTGGGTACGATTTTCATCGGGTTCGGGTTGGCGCTGCTGCGTGCGCGGCCCTGAGCACGCCTCAACCGCGCTGCGACAACGGCTGGCATAGCTGAAGGAACGGGCCGTCAGGCGCCTGAGGCTGTTCTGAAAGTGATACGAGATTCCTTGTCCTTGAAGATTTCGAGGGCGAACGGCATAGCCATGGTCCAAAGATCCTTATAGGTGTAGTCCTTTCCGGCGATAGCTCCCGCTTCCAACAGCGACTCTTCTATGTTCATCGCCATAACGAGGATCAGGTCTTCCAGGGTAGATCGATCCGTAACGGAGATATTTCTGATCAATCGAGTTTTCATTGAGACCAAGATTATGAGAAGGAAGTCGCTGAAAGTCAGCGACGAGTTCCCAAAGTAACGTCAGTGGCGAGGCAGAGCTAGATTTGCGCAAGGAATGTGTGACCGAGTACGTTGTTCATGCTTGTAAGGAAGCCCGCGTAGGGATGGACATCTGCAGTGAGCTGAAAAAGGAGAGCCGGGCAATGCCCGGCTCTCCTTGTTGACGCGATTTGATCAATGACCGGTCAGAACGACCAGGTAAACGTCAGGCCCCCATTGCGACCATCACCATAGGCGCCGTACCCGTTGATCTGCGAGAGATACTTCTTGTCCAGCAGATTGTTGAGGTTGGCCTGCACGCTGAACTCCGGGGAGATGCGGTAGCGCACGAAGGCGCTGACCAGCGCGTAGCCGTCCTGCTCGATACGGCCGTAGGCCGGCACCGGGTAATAGATCCGGTTCTGCCAGTTGGCACCGCCGCCGACCGTCAGTGCGGTGAGCGACTGCGGTGTGTAGCTGGTGAACAGCTTGATGGTGGTCTGCGGCAGGTTGGTGTTGATGTCCGCGTCGTTGATGTCCTTGGCCACGTAGCGCGAGGCGCCGAAGGTCGCGTTCCAGCCGGGGGTCAGTTCGCCATTGAGCTCGAACTCGAACCCACGGCTGACGGTGCCGCGTGCGGCGATGTAGGCGGTTTCGCCGTTGCTGCCGCCGATCACCGGTTCGCCGGTGGATTGGCCCACGTTGTCCTGCTCGATGCGGAACACGGCCAGCGACGCGTTCAGGCGATCATCGAACCAGGCCCCCTTGACGCCCACTTCGTAGCTCTTGCCATCGACCGGATCCAGGTAGCTGCCGTTGCGGTCTTTGAGCATCTGCGGCTGGAAGATTTCGGTGTAGCTGGCGTAGGTGGAGTAGGTGCCGTTGAGGTCGAACACCAGACCGGCATACGGCGTGGTTACCTTGTGCGAACGGTCGGCGCCTTCGCCTTCACTCTTCCAGTCGGTGTAGCGCGCGCCGATGATCAGCTTCAGCGGATCGGCCAGCGACAGGCGCGTGGCGGCGTAGCCGGCCTTCTGGGTGATGGTGCCTTCGCTGGCCAGCGCCAGCGCGTTCCAGTTCGGCTCGCTGATGTTGCCGGTCCAGTTCAGATAGCTGGAGAAGGGATCCCAGGCGAGGCCGGCGCCGCCCACCTGGTAATCACCGTAGTTGGCGTAATCGCGCTTGTTGTAGCTCAGGCCGGCCATGAACTGGTGTTCGCGGCCGAACAGCTGGAACGGGCCGTCGACAAAACCGTCCACCGCGTCGACCTTGCGTTCGGTGTTGTAGAAGCCCGCCGAGGGCGAGATGCCGGCACCGGTGGTCTTGTCGAAGTTCGAGGCGCCCGTGGTCCAGTCGTTGTAGGCCGGGTAGAACAGCTTGTCGTCGGCGTTGGTCTCGTCATGCGTCGCGCCGATCTTGAACTTCCAACCGTTGTTGAAACCGTGTTCCAGGGTGGCGAAGGCGCGCTTGCTGGTGGTGTCCCAGTAGGTCCAGTTCGGGCTGGCGTTGAACGATTCGTCGTAACCGGTGGAGCTGCCGTCGGAGAACAGCATCGGGAAGCCACCCCAGGTCGCGCCATTGGCCCGCTTCTGCTGGTAGTCGTAGCCCACGCTCAGCTGGGTATCCGGGGTCAGGTCGGCATCGATCACCGCATAGCCCAGCGTCTTGTGCTGGCCGTAGCGGTCCATCTGTGATTCGGTATCCAGGTAGCTGCCGATCACGCGGGCACGCACCGAGCCGCTGGCGTTCAGTGGCGTGGTCACATCCACCGTGCTGCGGGTGCGGCCCCAGCTGCCCACGTTCACCGACACGGTGCCGGTCAGTTCGGCACTGTCGGCATGCTTGCGGATCAGGTTCACCGAGGCGGACGGGTTGCCGGCGCCGCTCAGAAGACCGGTGGCGCCGCGCACCACTTCCACGCGGTCATACAGGGCCAGGTCCAGCCCGGAATCGCCGTAGCTCCAGTTCTGCACCATCTGGGTCGGCAGGCCGTCGAACTGGTAGCTGTCGATGTAGAAACCGCGCGCGTAGAACTCGGTGCGCTCGGTATCGGACTGGGTGCTGCTGACGCCGGTGGTGTTGCCCAGCACGTCGATGATGTCATCGAGGTTCTGATCCTCGATGCGCTGGTGGCTGATGATGCTGACCGACTGCGGGATTTCGCGCGGGGCCAGATCGAAGCGCGTGCCGGCCGAGGTCTTGCGGACCGAATAGCCTTCGGCGCGTTCGCCCTTGACCACGATCTTGTCCAGGGTAGTGGCATCGGGCGTGGCGTCCTGCGCGAACGCAGGCGCGGCGACAAGGGTGCACAGGGCCACCATCAAGGCCTGCGGCAGCGGGCGACGGAGCATCGACGGGCGGGACAGCACGTGGGCGGAGCGGGGCATCGGCGTTTCCAGAATGGCGGCAACGGGCATGGCCGGCGTCCTGGATGGCCTGCGGCGGAGCGGGGTGGGGGCAGGAAGCGGCTGGCGGGGGCGGTGACCCGGCGCGGGCTCGATAACTGTTCACGGGTGCGCATCCCTTGCGCGACCCGGATCACGCTATGGTAATAGCAATGATTCGTATCATCAACCGCATCCGGCAGCGCGCCGGCGCTGTACGCACGCAGCGCAAGGAAAGTGCGTATTCATCTTTCAAGGTGCGACCGCGCGTTGGCGAACGGAGGTGCGGGTCGTTGCCGCAGCCGCACCCGCGCGCAGGCTTAACACGCCGGCGCCTACGGTGAGCAGGCGCTATCCATCCTATGCAGGAGACGCCCATGGTCAGCAAGAACACGATCTGCCTCTGGTTCAACGGCACCGCACTGGAGGCGGCCAATTTTTACGCCGCCACCTTCCCGGACAGCGCGGTGCACGCCGTCCACCATGCACCCGGTGACTTTCCCTCCGGCAAGCAGGGCGATGTGCTCACCGTCGATTTCACCGTCGCCGGCATCCCCTGCATCGGACTCAACGGCGGGCCGGCGTTCAAACACAGCGAAGCGTTCTCGTTCCAGATCGCCACCGATGACCAGGCCGAAACGGACCGGCTGTGGGCTGCGATCGTCGGCAACGGGGGCGAGGAAAGTGCGTGCGGCTGGTGTCGGGATAAATGGGGGCTGTCCTGGCAGATCACCCCGCGCGTGCTGACCGATGCGGTGACCAGCAAGGACCCCGGCGTGGCCCGGCGCGCGTTCGAGGCGATGATGACGATGCGCAAGATCGACGTGGCCGCGATCGAGGCCGCGGTGAAGGGTTGAGGCACGGTGCGCGGCCCGTTGCGGCGGACAGCAAGAACGATCAAATGGCGCGGCGCGCGCTGGGTTACGCTGCGCACCCGTTCATCGGCATGGATCTGGCGGTATGGGTGCGGCACGCAGGGCCTTGTGGTACATCGAAAGCCACTTCGCTGAGAATCCGTCGCTGGCCGCTATCGCCGGCGTGGTGGGGGTGTCGCCGTTCCATCTCTCGCGGCTGTTCCAGCTCAGCACCGGCACGTCGGTGGTGCGCTATCTGCGCGGCCGCCGGCTGACCGAGGCCGCGCGCCAACTGGCGGCCGGGGCCAGTGACATCCTCCGTGTGGCGATCGCCGCCGGGTATGCGTCGCATGCGGCATTCACCCGCGCATTTTCCGAGCAGTTCGGGCGTTCCCCGGAGCAGGTGCGCGCGCAGGGGCTCGCCGGCCTGGCGCTGGTCGAGGCGCTGAGACTGGTCGATACCTCGACACCCTGCGCGATCGAGCCCCATCGCGAGCACCGCGGCGCCCTGCGCGTGGCCGGGATCGGGGCACGGCACACCGCCGCGACCGTCGCATCGATTCCCTCGCAATGGCAGCGTCTGGAGGAAGCGCATGGGCTGGGCACGGAGATCCCGTATGGCGTGTGTGGCAACAACGATGCCGAAGGGGGCTTTGATTACATCGCCGGTGTGGAGATCAGTGCCTGCGCGCCCGTGCCCGCCGGCTGGCAGGCCATCCTGATTCCGCCCCGCGAGTACCTGGTGGCCTGGCATGCCGGGCATATCTCCGCGATCCGCTCTACCTGGTTCTGGTTGTTGAACGACTATCTGCCGGCTTCCGGCCTGACCCTGGCCGATGCACCGGACCTGGAGCGCTACGACACGCGCTTCGATGACCGCAGCGGCCACGGCGGGGTGGAAATCTGGCTGCCGCTGACCGACACGCCGCACCCCAAGGAGAGTGACCCATGCGAATGAACGCCCGTTGTTGTGCTGCGCTGATTGCGCTCTGCCTGCCTCTGTTTGCCGCGGGGGCCGTACCACCCGTCGGCGAGCGCCACGGCATCGCGCATACGCCCAGTGCGGCCGTGCGCGATGCCGACCACCGCGACAGCGTGCGCTACACCGTGTGGTACCCGGCACAGGCCGGGGCGCAGGAGACCGCGCTGACGATCGGGCCGCCCGATGCGCCGCTGTTCGCGGTGGGCACGGCAGCCGCGGATGCCGCCATCGCCAGTGGTCGCTGGCCGGTGCTGCTGCTTTCGCACGGCAACGGTGGCAGTGCACGGATGATGGGCTGGTTCGGCACCGCGATGGCGCGGGCAGGGTACGTGGTGATCGCCGTGGATCATCCCGGCAACAACGGGGGAGAGCCGATGACCGAGGCCGGCAGCATCCTGATGTGGAACCGCGTGGACGACCTGGCGGCGGCGCTGGCCGCCGTGCGCGCCGACCCCGTGCTGGCGACCGCCGTGGATACCACCCGGCTGGGCATCGCAGGTTACTCGGCCGGTGGATTCACCGCGTTGGTTGCCGCAGGTGCACGCCCGGACGTGCAGCGCCTGCTGGCGTTCTGCCACGCGCATCCGGCCGATGGGGTATGCGCCCCGCAGGCGGAGACCCCGGGGCTGACCCTGGCGCGGCGGGTCGCTGCCGCAGGCACACCTGCGTTGGCGCCTTGGGTTGCCAGGGCCGGAGACGATCGCGCCATCGCAGGCGTGGGCGCCGTATTCCTGATCGCGCCGGCGATGGTGCAGGCCTTTGCGCCGGAGGCGCTGGAGAAGGTCACCCAGCCGGTCTCGATCATCGTCGGTGCGGCCGACACGGTGGCTTCACCGGCCACCAACAGCGACATCGCGGCCGCGGCACTCCCCAAGGCGACGCTGACCACCTTGCCCGCGGTCGGGCACTACGACTTCCTGTCCAGCTGCACCGCCCTGGGCCAGACCCGCGTCGGTGCACTGTGCCAGGTGGCGGCGGACAAGCAGGCCACCCACGGGGCTGCGATCGCGGAAGCAACGGCGTTGTTCGATGCCGCGCTGGCGGCCACGCGCTGACGCGGATTACTCCGCGAGGGGCACGTCCAGCCCCCGCTTGAGCGTGCTCAGCGCCACCGCGGTGCGGAAGCGCTCAATGTTGTCGTCGTTGCCGAACAGCCGCTCGCTGATCGCCTCGTATTCCTCCATCGAGGCGGCGGTCAGGATCAGCAGGAAATCGGCGTCGCCGGTGATCGCGTAACACTGCTGCACGGCGGGGTCCTCCTGCACGCGGCGACGGAACGGCGCGACCCGATGCGGTTGCTCGCTGGCGACCCGGACCTCGACCATGATCGTCAGCGGCCGGGTTGGCACGGATGATGCCGGTCTCTTCCAGGCGCTTGATCCGTCGCTGCACCGCCGGGGCCGAAAGGCTCACCGCCTCGGCGATCTCGCGCTGCGGGGTGGCGTTGTCGCGCTGCAGGATCGCCAGGATGGCGCGGTCGAAGCTGTCGGGGGTGTAGGGCAAGGCGGACATGGTGAGTGAAACATGCAGGAAGGCCCCTGCAATTGAGCATCTCCTTCGGCCGTTGCGCAATATCCTGTGCGGATGTCGACCTCCCGCCTCTCCAGCTTCTTCCCCGCCCTGGCCGTGCTCGGCTCGGTCACCTCCTTGGCCGTGGGCACCTCGTATGCCAAACAGCTGTTCCCGCTGATCGGTGCGCAGGGCACCAGCGCACTGCGCGTGGGCTTTTCAGCGCTGGTGCTGTTGATGGTGTTCCGGCCGTGGCGCTGGACCACGTCGCGCGCGGATGCCGGAGCGATCGTCCGTTACGGCATCACGCTCGGGGTAATGAATCTGCTGTTCTACATGGCGCTGCGCACGATCCCATTCGGCATCGCCGTGGCGATCGAATTCTGCGGGCCGTTGGCGGTGGCGATGTGGTCCTCGCGGCGGCCGGTGGACTTCGTGTGGGTCGGCTGCGCGCTGGTCGGGCTGTTGCTGCTGCTGCCCCTGGGCCATGGTGAGCCACTGGATCCGGTCGGCGTGATGTTCGCGCTGGGCGCGGCGGTGTGCTGGGCGATGTACATCATCTTCGGCAAGCGCGCCGGGCATCTGCCGGCCGGGCATACGGTCTCGCTGGGGCTGTGCGCGGCTGCGTTGGTGGTGGTGCCGGTGGGCGTGGCGCATGCGGGCATGGCGTTGCTGGATCCGAAGATCCTGCTGTTCGGCCTCGGCGTGGCGATCGTCTCCAGCGCGATCCCGATGTCGCTGGAGATGATGGCGCTCAAGCGGTTGCCGAAAGAGACCTTCGGCATCCTGATCAGCATGGAGCCGGCGGTCGCCGCGCTGCTGGCGATGGGGCTGCTGGCCGAGCACCTGACCACGCTGCAATGGGCGGCGATCGGCTGCACCGTGGTGGCCTCGGTAGGGAGCACGTTGACGGCGAAGCGGGTGGTGGTGCCGCTGCCGGGTGCGCCTGCCTGATGCAGGCGCTGCGGTAGCGCCGACCAACGGCCGGCGGCTACCGAATGAGCGCGGTGCCCTCAGCGCCGCGCCGGTGCATCCCCGGCCACGTAGTACGCCGCCGTGCTGCGCGGCAGCGGTGCACGCCCGCGGATCCGGTCGGCGATCTTCTCGGCGATCATGATCGTGGTGGCGTTGAGATTGCCGGTGATGATCCGCGGCATGATCGAGGCATCGACCACACGCAGGCTTTCCATGCCATGCACGCGGCCCTGGCCGTCGACCACGCTCATCGCATCGGTGCCCATCGCGCATGAGCACGACGGGTGATACGCGGTCTCCGCATGGGCCCGCACGAAGGCATCCAGTTCGGCATCGCTCTGGCAATCCGCACTCGGGCTGATCTCGCGCCCGCGGTACTCGTCCAGCGCCGGCTGGGCGATGATCTCGCGGGTGATGCGGATCGCATCGCGGAACTCCTGCCAGTCCTGGTCGGTGGACTGGTAGTTGAACAGGATCGAGGGATGCTCGCGCGGATCCAGTGACTTGGCATGCACGCGGCCGCGGCTGGGCGTGCGCATCGAACCGACGTGCGCCTGGAAACCGTGCTCCTTGACCGCGTTGGTCCCGTTGTAATTGATCGCCACCGGCAGGAAGTGATACTGGATGTTCGGCCAGTCGAACTCCTCGCGGGTGCGGATGAAGCCACCGGCCTCGAACTGGTTGCTGGCCCCGATCCCCGTGCCGGCGAACAGCCATTCCGCACCGATCCCCGGCTGATTCCACCACTGCAGCGCCGGGTACAGCGAGACCGGCTTCTTGCAGGCGTACTGCATGTACACCTCCAGGTGGTCCTGCAGGTTCTCGCCGACGCCGGGCAGGTCGTGCACCAGCGGCACGCCGAGTGCGGCCAGCAAGGCCGGCGCGCCCACGCCGGAGCGCTGCAGGATCTGTGGCGAGGCGATCGCACCGGCGCACAGCAGCACTTCGCGGCGCGCGGTGGCATCGATCGGCTCGGCGCTGTTGCCGGCCAGGTAGCGCACGCCCACCGCGCGCTTGCCGGCGAACAGGATGCGGTCAGTGGTGGCGTGCACCACGATCTCCAGCCCCTCGCGGTCCTTGGCCATGTCCAGGTACCCGCGTGCGGTACTGGAGCGGCGCCCGCGCGGGGTCACGGTTCGGTCCATCGGGCCGAAGCCTTCCTGCTGGTAGCCGTTGAGGTCATCGGTGCGCGGGTAGCCGGCCTGCACGCCGGCCTCGACCATCGCGTGGAACAGCACGTTGTTGCCGTTTTTCGGGGTGGCCACGCTGACCGGGCCGTCGCCGCCGTGGTAATCGTTGGCGCCGATGTCGCGTGTTTCCGCCTTGCGGAAGTAGGGCAGCACGTCGTGGTAGCTCCAGTCTTCCAGGCCGTCGAAGCTGGCCCACTGGTCGAAGTCCATCGCGTTGCCGCGGATGTAGCACATGCCGTTGATCAGCGAAGAACCGCCCAGGCCCTTGCCGCGGCCGCACTCCATGCGCCGGTTGTCCATGTAGGGTTCCGGCTCGGTTTCATAGGCCCAGTTGTAGCGGCGGCCCTGCAGCGGGTAGGCCAGCGCGGCCGGCATCTGGGTGCGGAAGTCCAGGCGGTAGTCCGGGCCGCCGGCCTCCAGCAGCAGCACGCTGACGCCGGCGTCTTCGGTGAGGCGCGCGGCCAGCGTGTTGCCGGCCGAACCGGCGCCGATGATGATGTAGTCGTATTCGCGCTTCATCGCGGTGTCTCCTGGTAAGGCCGGTTCAAAACACCGACGCGTAGCGGTCCAGCTCGATCTGGATGGATTTGGTACGGGTGTAGGCGCGCAGCGTGGCCAGCCCGTTCTCGCGGCCGACGCCGGACTGCTTGTAGCCGCCCACCGGCATCTGCGCCGGCGATTCGCCCCAGCTGTTGACCCAGCAGATGCCGGCCTCCAACTGATGGATCACCCGATGCGCGCGCGCCAGGTCCGGCGTCACCACACCGGCGGCCAGGCCGTAATCGGTATCGTTGGCGCGGCGCACCGCCTCGTCTTCGTCGTCGTAGGCGAGCAGGCTCATCACCGGCCCGAAGATTTCCTCGCGCACGATGCGCATGTCATCGCGGCAGTCGCTGAAGATGGTCGGTGCCACATAGCAGCCCTTGCCCAGCGCGCCGTCAGTCAGGCGCTCGCCCCCACACACCAGACGTGCGCCTTCGGCCTTGCCGCTGGCGATGTGCTCCAGCACGCGCTGCATGTGCGCGGCGCTGACCAGCGGGCCGAAGTTGGTGTCCTTGGCCAGCGGGTCGCCGATGCGGATGCGCTTGACCCGCTCCAGCAGCTTGGCTTCGAAGGCGGCGAGCCTGCCGCGCGGCACGAACACGCGGGTGCCGTTGGTGCACACCTGCCCGGAGCTGTAGAAGTTGGCCATCATCGCCACGTCGGCGGCCAGATCCAGATCCGCGTCCGCGCAGATGATCAACGGTGACTTGCCGCCCAGCTCCATCGTCACGTCCTTGAGCGTGGAGCTGGAGGCGCTGGCCATGACCTTGCGGCCGGTGGCGGTGCCACCGGTGAAGGAGATCTTCTCGATCAGCGGGTGCTCGGTCAGCGCCGAGCCCACACCGGCGCCATCGCCGGGCAGCACGTTGAACACACCATCGGGAAGGCCGGCTTCGGTGAAGATTTCTGCCAGTTTCAGCGCGCTCAGCGGTGTGACTTCGCTGGGCTTGAAGATCATCGCATTGCCCGCGGCCAGCGCGGGGGCGGCCTTCCACAGCGCGATCTGGATCGGGTAGTTCCAGGCGCCGATCGCACCGACCACGCCCAGCGGTTCCTGGCGGGTATAGAAGAAGCTGCTCTCGCGCAGCGGCACCTGGCTGCCTTCCAGCCCGTGCATGACGCCAGCGTAGTACTCCAGCACGTCCGCACCGGTGACCACGTCCACGCTCAGTGTTTCGCTCAGCGCCTTGCCGGTGTTGCGCGATTCCAGCTCGGCCAGCGCATCGTTGCGCTCGCGCAGCAGTTCCACCGCACGCAGCAGGATGCGCGAGCGCTCCACGGTGGTCAGCGCGGCCCACACCTTCTGGCCGGCCTGCGCACTCTCCACGGCGGCGTCGAGATCGTCGCTGTTGGCACTGTGGACATTGGCGAGCAGCTCGCCGTTGGCCGGGTTGATGACCTGGAAGGTCTTGCCGCCCCGGGAGGGGACGTAGCGGCCGCCGATGTACAGCAGCTGGTCGGGGAAGGTGGGCATGTCGATGACTCCTTTGCAGCGGGAGACCAGCGGGCGTCAGCGCGTGAGATGCAGGAACTGCAGGTGACGCTCGTACTGGTCAATGATGTCGTTGATGATCTGCTGGCGGCTGTAGCCGACCAGCTCGTAGTCCTGTCCCCCTTCGTAGAGGTGGACTTCGGCACGGTAGTAACGCTGGTTGCGGAAGCGCTGCGCGGCGAAGGAAGGGGTGAGGTAGCCGCGCATGATTACCTGGTAGGTGAATATCTGTTGTTCGCCATGGTCCACCAGCAGTTCCATGTGGCCAGGCTCGAATTTGGTCTGCACATCCAGGCCCTGTTCGCGCAGCTGCGCGGCGACTGCTTCGATCGCCGGCTTCACGTCGGTGTCCATGAAGCGGTACACCTCATCGCGCGCGGGGAAATGCACGGCCTGGGTAATCCGCTGGCGCCAGCCACGCTGATGCCGGGATTGCCCGATCAACGGGATCGGCGAGTACTGCGAGGCCTTCTTGCGCTGCGATTCTTCGCCCAGCGCACGGGTCAGGCCCCACAGCATCAGCAGCAGCACCACCGAGAACGGCAGCGACGCCAACACTACGGCCGATTTGAGTGCATCCATGCTGCCGGCCAGCAGCAGCCCAGCGGTGACCAGGCCGGTCATCACGCCCCAGAACACGCGCAGCCAGCGGGGGCCATCGTCTTCCGGATTGCCGCCCTGCGAGGACAGCGTGGACAGCACCACCGTGCCCGAATCGGCCGAGGTGACGAAGAAGATGAAGCTGACGATCACCGTGACCGCAATGACGGTGCGGCTCCAGGGGTAGCTTTCCAGCAGCGCGTACAGCACGGTCGGTGGGTTCTCTACCGCCATCTGCGCCAGGTGCACCTGGTCGTGGTGCAGGATCTGGTCCAGCGCGCTGTTGCCGAAGATCGACAGCCACGCCAGCGTGAAACCCAGCGGGATCAGCAGCACGCCCAGCACGAATTCGCGGATGGTGCGGCCGCGCGAGATGCGCGCGATGAACAGCCCCACGAACGGCGCCCAGCCGATCCACCAGGCCCAGTAGAACACCGTCCAGTTGCCCAGCCAGTCCGGGCGCCCGCCGTAGGCATAGACGTCGAAACTCTTGCCGACCACGTTGCCCAGGTAGTCGCCCATGTTCTGGATGAAGGCATTGAGCAGGTACTGGGTGGGGCCGGCGAACAGCATGAACAGCAGCAGCGAGATCGCCAGCAGCATGTTGATGTTGGACATCCAGCGCACGCCTTTCTCCACGCCGGAGACGGCCACCGTGATGGCCGCGCCCATCATCAGCACGATCAGCCCGACCTGCACCCAGGCCGCATGCGGCACCGGGAACAAGGTGTTCAAGCCCGCGTTGAGATGCAGCACGCCAAAGCCCATGTCCGCGCCGAGGCCGAACACGGTGGCCACGATCCCCAGCGCATCCACGGTGTAGCCGATCGGCCCGTTGATGCGCTTGCCGATCAGCGGATACAGCGCCGAGCGCAGTGCCAGCGGCAGGTTGTGGCGATACGCGAAGTAGGCCAGCGCCATCGCCGCCAGCGCGAACACGCCCCAGCCATGCAGGCCCCAGTGCAGGAACAGCAGCTGCATCGCCTGGCGCGCGCTGGCCTCGCCACTGCCGGTACCGCCCTGCGGCGGCAGCAGGTAATGGGTGAGCGGCTCGGAGACGCAGAAGAAGAACAGGGTGATGCTGATGCCGGCGGCGAACAGCATGCCGGCCCAGGACAGATAGCTGAACTCCGGTTCGTCATGGTCCGCGCCCAGCTTGACGCTGCCATAGCCGGACAGCGCCACGCCGACCACGAACACAAGATACACGGTCATCGCCAGCAGGTAATACCAGCCGACATTGCGCGAGGCCCAGGTCTGGGCATCGAGCAGCATCACGCCGGCATCGATCGGAAACGCGGTGACCAGAATGGCGAATGCCGCCACGATCGTGGCGGCAAGCAGGAACACGGGTCGAAGCGTGCGCACCTCGGACAGAGGCGGCTCCACGGTACTCATGGGGTGGGGGATACTCCCGGTGCCGGAGCGGCAGACGGCGGGATTTATCGCACAGCGGCTGTGGACAGCCTGTTTACATGCTTACGATGCCCGCCGCGCAAGGGCGGCGGGTGGGGCATGGCTCAGCGCAGCGCGCTGGTGGGGACGTCAATCGACATCGCCAGCGCGAGGTGATCCGAGAACGCGGCCGGCACCGCCTCGGCACTGCGCTGCTGCAGCCCATTGCTGAGCAGAATGTGGTCGATCGCCCGGTCCGGGCGCCAGCTGGGGAAGGTCGGCACCACGCAGCCCGGCGGCTGCAGTGTCGTCTTCTGGTACAGCACCTGCATTTCCGGCCGCTCGGCCAGGCAGTTGAAATCGCCCATCAGCACGGCGTTGGGGTGGTCGGACAGCAGGTCGGCAATAAAGGCCAACTGCGACATGCGCGAATTGGTCCCCAAGGACAGATGCGCGACCGCCACCGCCAGGCCCTGGCTGCCTTCACCGAACTTGGCCAGCAGCACGCCGCGCCCGCCGATCCGGCCGGGCAGGGCGTGATCCTGCACCTCGACCGGCTCGAGCTTGCTGAGCAGGCCGTTGGCGCTGGAGGCCACCCCGCCCATCCGGCGGTTGGGCTGGTGGCTCCAGTAATTGAAGCCGGCGCGCTCGGCCAGATAGTGGGTCTGGTTGGTGAAGCCCGAGCGCAGGCTGCCGGGGTCGGCCTCCTGCAGGCCGACGATGTCGTGTTCGCGGGCCATCTGCGCGATGGCATCCAGGCTGGTGCGTTTGCGCCCGGCCGGCAGTGCGTGCGACCAGCTGCGGGTCACGTAGTCACTGTAACGGCGGGTGCTCGAACCGGCCTGGATGTTGGCCGTCAGCAGGCGCAGGGTCCGCGTGTGGGGGGAGGTCACGACGGTTCGCTATGCCAGGATCAGTTGGCCTTGGCCGCGCGTTCGCGCGCGATCAGGTGATCGGCGATGCGCAGCATGTCCGGGAAGCCCTTGCCCTTGACCAGGTACTTGCCGTTGACGATCACCGACGGGGTACCGCTGATCTTGCTGCGCTGGGCGAACTGCTTGGCCGAGTTGGTCTTGGCGTTGACGGCGAAGCTGCCCATCATCGCGGCGAACTGCTTCGGGTCGGCGCCGTGCTTGCCGTAGAAGTTGGCGATGTCCTCGACCGAATCACGGCCGCGCTCGCCCTTCAGGGTCTGCTCGGCGTGGATCGCGGAGTACAGGGCTTCGTGGGTCTTTTCCTGCAGGCCCATGGCCTGCGCGGCGTAGAACGCACGGCCGTAGTCATCCCAGGTACCGCCGAACATGGCCGGCACGTAGACGAAATTGACGTCGCTCGGCAGACCGGCCTTCCACGGCCCGATCAGCGGCTGGAACGCGGCGCAGGCCGGGCACACGTAGCCGAAGATCTCGGCGACTTCGATCTTGCCGGTGGCCGGCTGGAACGGCTGGCCGTTTTCGATCACCACGTAGTCGGTGCCGGCGACCGGTTCCGGGCCGGTCGGGCGCGAGGAGGCGGGGGCGGGCGCCGGGGTGGTGGCTTCGGCAGCGGCGGTCTCGGCGGCGGCGGTTTCACCGCTGGCGGCCGGGGCCTGCTCGGTCGGCGTGGCCGTTTCGGTAGCCGGGGTGCTGCTCGGGGCGGCCGGTTCGGCCGGGGCGGTGGTGTTGGCGGTACCGTCCTGGGCCTTGCAGGCGGCCAGGATCGGCAGCAGGGCCATGAGCGTAATGGCGAAACGGGTCTTCATCGAAGCATCTCCAGCGGATGAGCATGTTGGGGCCGACGCTGGGAGCGTCGGCCAGGGAAGCATGATGACACGCGGAAACGAGCGTCCCGCGTGCACGGTGCGTGATGGTTCAGCGAGCGCTGTCAGAGCGCCTTGCCGCTGCGCGCACGGGCAATCAGGGCATCTGCGTTGCGCAGCATGGACTCGAACGAGTCGCCCTTGACCAGGTACACGCCATTGACGATCAGCGTCGGCGTGCCGGGCACCTTGGTGCGCAGGGCGAAGGCGCGGGCCGCCTTGACCTTGGCATCGACCGCATCGCTCTTGAGCGCGGCGACGTACTGGGCCGGTGCCACGCCGAAGCCCTGGTAGAACGCGGCCAGTTCGTCCGGCGAGACGTTCTGCATCGGCAGCGAGCCCTTTTCATGCAGGGCATCGAACATCGCGCGGTGGCTGCGCTTGGCCACGCCCAGCTGATCGGCAGCGTAGTAGGCGCGGGCGAAGGAGTCCCACACGCCCCCGAAGGCGGCCGGCACGGGGGTGAAGCGGACATCCTTGGGCAGCTTGGCGGCCCAGGCTTCCAGCTGCGGTTCGAAGTGCGCGCAGTGCGGGCAGGTGTAGCCGAACATCTCCACGACTTCGATCTTGCCGGCCAGCGGCGCGAACGGACCGGCGTCGGCGATCCGTTCGTAATCCTTGCCCTCCACAAGCGGTGTCGGGGTGGCGGCGAGGGTGCTCAACGGGCTCAGGGCCAGCAGCAACAACATCAGGCGGGGCATCAACGTCATCTACATCCATCTCCATACAGAAAAAACGACGCCGGCCCAGTCGCCGGCGTGCCAGTGAACATACCCCGCCGGCCGGGGTGGCCGCATCCGTCATCCGACCAAGGGAATACGCTGCGGCGTGGGCGGTCGTTACGGTGCCTGCGTGCCTCCGGCGACCGGCGTGGCCGCGGCAGCGACGTCATCGGCCCGGTTGTGCAGCCCCTGCAGGTAGCTGGCCAGGGCCTGGATCTCCTGCTCGGTCAGCGACTTGGCGATCGTGGCCATGATCTGGAAGTGGGCCTTGTCGGTTTCCTGGGTGGTTCCGGCCTGGTACTCCTGCAGCCGCCGTGCGACATAGGCCGAGTGCTGGCCACTGATATGCGGGTAAGCCGGGCCCGGGTTGCCGGCACCGGTCGGCCCATGGCAGGCCATGCAGGCGGGGATGCCGCGCTCGGCATCGCCGCCGCGATACAGCTGCTGGCCGATCTCGTAGAACTTTTTGCCGGCGTACGGGCCCTCGGTCACCGCGCCGTCGTCGGCGATGCCGGCAGTGGCCTTCTGTGTGGCGAAGTAGGCGCCGATGTCGCGCATGTCCTGCGGGGTGAGGTCCTGCACGAACGGCACCATCGCCGCCGAGGCCCCGGAGGTACGCTGGCCATTGGCGATCAGGGCCATCTGCTGGGCGCTGTAGCGCTCGCTCTGGCCGGCGATGCTCGGGTACATCTCCACTGTCGAGTTGCCGTCGGCCGAATGGCAGGCAGCGCACGCCGCGGCCTTGGTCTGCCCGGCCTTGGGATCGCCCCAGGTGGTTTTGCTGAAATCGACCTCCAGCGAGGCGGTCTTGATCGGCCCGTTGTCCGGCAACGGGGTGATCGAGGTCTGGGCAACGGCAACGGCGGCGAGCAGCGAGACAGCAAGTGCGGAAACGGCAAGAACGCGAGCATGGCGCATGCGGAAGCTCCGTGTGGACCGGCCTGGCGGTTGCGGGACCGCAACCACGGGGATCGCCCGATTATCAACGCCGTTTCACGCCACGGTCAACGCAGGGTGCAGCAAAACCGAGCACAGACAGCGCGGAGGGGCCCCGGACATGCGATCCTATGCCCATGTCATTGCTCCTCGAACGCGCCCAATACCTGCTTTCGGCCCACAACACCCGGCAATTGCCGGAAGACGTGGGCGCGGAAGTCGCCTTTGCCGGTCGCTCCAACGCCGGCAAGTCCAGTGCCCTCAACGCCCTGACCCGCCAGAACAGCCTGGCCCGGGTCTCCAAGACCCCCGGCCGCACCCAGCAGCTGGTGTTCTTCGAAGTCACCCCGGAGGCCAAGCTGGTCGATCTGCCCGGTTACGGCTACGCCAAGGTCCCGCTGGACCTGCAGGCGCATTGGCAGGCCTTCATCGACCAGTACTTCCGTACCCGCGAGGCCCTGCGTGGCCTGGTGGTGGTGATGGACATCCGTCACCCGCTGAAGGACTACGATCGCCAGATGCTGGCCTATGCGGTGCAGCGCGGCCTGCCCGCGCATGCGCTGCTGACCAAGGCCGACAAGCTGGGCCGTGGCCAGCAGGGCATCGCCCTGCAGAAGGTGCGCAAGGAACTGCATTCCTCGTTCGGCGACACCGTCAGCGTGCAGACCTTCTCCGGCCCCGCCCGCCAGGGCGTGGATGAAGCCCGCGGCATCATCGGCGGCTGGCTGGGCCTGAACAAGCCGGCGCCCGAAGCGGGCTGATCCGGGCGCTGCCGCGGTCCAACGGGCCGCGCGGCGCGAACGTGTCCCGTTACTTCGCCGGCAACGGTGCGAATTCGCCGGGCACCCAGGCGAATGCCTCACCGTCGCGACGCACATGCCCCAACCCCGGGAATGGCAGGTGTGCGCCTGCGACCCACCAGCCCTGATCCGCGGCCTGCGCCATCATCCGGCGCCGGCTGGCGATCGCGGCCGTGCGGTCGCTGTCGGCTTCATAGGAGGCCTGCGGCTGGGCGAACTGCACCGCGTGGAAATGCACGATGTCGCCGCATACCAGCAGCTGCTGGCCGCTGCCGCCATCGATCCGGTAAGACACATGGCCAACCGTATGGCCGTGGCTGTCCAAGGCGGTGATGCCGGTCGGCAACGTGTCGCCGGGCGCAAAGCGCTTGAGCTGTCCGCCCGCCTCATAGGGCGCCACCGCCTTGCGCGCCAGGGCGAAAGCGAAGCGAACCCCCTGCGGCGCGGTTGCCTCGCTGGCCGGATCCAGCCAGTACGCCGCGTCCGCGGCCGACAGCCACACCGTGGCATTCGGATAGGCGATCTTCTCCTGCGCATCCAGCAGGCCACACAGGTGGTCTGGGTGAGCGTGGGTGAGCACGACATCATCCACCTCGGCCGGGTCGTAGCCGGCCTTGCGCAGGTTGCCCAGCACTTGGCCCAGGCCGGGGCCGAAGCACTGCGCGGTGCCGGTATCGACCAGGGTCAGGTGATCGCCCTGCTGCACCAGGTAGGCATTGACCGCGGTCTGCAGGCCTTTGCCGTCCTCGGGGACATAGCGGTGATCGAGCAGGCGGGTGACCGCGCCGGGGGCGATCCCGACCAGTTCCTGCCGGCCCAGTGCGACCGTGCCGTCGAACAGCGCCGTGACCTGCAGCGTGCCGATGGTCTGGTGATACACGCCGGGCACCTGCTCGCGCGGGGTATGCGTGGTGGTGGCCCAGGCGGGGCTGGCGACAACGGCCAGCAACACGGCGGCGGCGAGCGCGCGAACGCGGGGGAAGGGCATGGCAGATTCCGGACAGGGCGGCAGCGCCGCGGTGTCCCCATGCTGCGCGCCGGGTCGGCTGCGTTCCGCTCAGAATGCCGCGCGATCCGCTCGCGCTCAGCTGTTGCCGATCGCCGCCGGTTCCAACCCGTACCGTTCGGCGAAGCGCTTGTTGAAGCTGCCCAGCGAGCGGTAGCCCACGCGCGCTGCCACGGTCTTCAAGGGCAGCCGGGTGGTGTAGAGCAGGCTCATGGCATGTGCCAGCCGCGCATCGGTGATCAGCTCGCGCACGCTGGAGTGCTCGCTGGCCAACCGGCGCCGCAGGGTCGCACCGCTGAGCCCGAGCTGCGCTTCGAAATCGCGTGACTGCCAATCGCGCTCGGGCTGGGCGGCGATCAGATCGCGGATGCGATCACCCACGCTGGGCTCGGGTGGAATCAGCAGGCTGCCATGCCCGCGCCGGCAGAACGCCACGGCCAGCGATGCCAGGGCCAAGCGTGCTTCGGTGTAGTGGCCGTGTTCCAGGGCCTGCCGCCACTGCAGCAGGGTCGCACCATGCTCGGCCAGGGGCAGCCGTGCCAGTGCATCACCGGCTTCGGGCAAGGGCTCGTTCCACAGCGCCCGGGCAGCGGTGAGTGCTTCGGCGCACATCGGCACGATCGCACTGAGGTACACCCCGCTGTGCGGATCGGGGATGTTCACCACATCGATGCGGCAGCGGCGCGTGATCAGAAACAGATCACCGGGTGCGAATTCCAGCGACTGCTGCGAGGTACGCACCTGCTTGCGCCCCTGCAGCAGGATCGCGAACTGCGGCTGCGGGATCTCCACCGAGGAGGCGCCATGCTCGCGGCGCGCGGTGATGCAGGCGTAGCCGTCCGCGCGCTGGCAGTCGGCCAGGCTGGCCATTGTCGCCAGCAAGGACGTCGTCGTATCGATCGGTGCGGACATCGCTCAGCCTGCCACGTTGAACAGTTGCCCGACCAGCGCGGCGGCGGCCATCGCGATCGCACCCCAGAAGGTGACGCGCAACGCGCCGCGCAGACGCGAAGCGCCGCCGGCATGCGCGGCCAGGGTGCCGGTCAGGCACAGCCCGAGCAGCGTTACCACGGTGGTCGCCTGGCCGACCAGCGCATGTGGCGCAAGCAGGGCGGTGAGTACCGGCAATGCCGCACCACTGACGAAGGCGCCGGCCGAGGCCATCGCGGCCTGCATCGGGCGCGCGCGCAGTTCCTCGGTGATGCCCAGCTCATCGCGGGCATGCGCGCCGAGCGCGTCGTGCGCGGTGAGCTGGGTGGCCACCTCATGCGCCAGTTCGGGGCTCAGCCCGCGATGCCGGTAGATGGCCGCCAACTCTTCCAGTTCGCTGTGCGGGTCGTCGTGCAGTTCGCGCTTTTCCACCGCCAGGTCGGCCAGCTCGGTGTCGGCCTGGGACTGCACCGAGACATATTCACCTGCCGCCATCGACATCGCGCCGGCCACGGTCCCGGCGATGCCGGTGGCCAGGATGGTCGAGGCCGAGGCGCCGCTGGCGGCGATGCCGACCACCAGGCCGGCCACCGAGACGATGCCGTCATTGGCGCCAAGCACGGCGGCGCGCAGCCAACCGACGCGGTCGGAGCGATGGACTTCCGGATGTCGGGATCGACTCATTGACCCAGTTTAGGGGCTCGCGACCGCCAGCGGCGGAATGACTCGCAGCCGCGGCGGGGGCGGCGCAGCGTCAAGCCCATGCCAGTAGGATGCTGAAAACCGTCACGGTGACACGACGGCAGGGGACGCCACGATATAGTGCGCCCTTGCGATGCGGGGGCGTGAACCCCACATCCCCGCCCTGACCAGAATTCTGCGAGCCTCCCCTTGTCGAGCCCCAGCCACGTCGCCGAGACGCCGATCACCGACCGTAATGAACTGGTCGCCACGTTGGCCTCCGGGGAAAAGCCCAAGGCGCAGTGGCGCATCGGCACCGAGCACGAGAAGTTCGGCTTCCGCCTGGACGATCTGCGCCCGCCCACCTTCGATGGCGACCGCGGCATCGAAGCGCTGCTCAACGGCCTGACCCGCTTCGGCTGGGATCGGGTGCAGGAAGACGGCCGCACCATCGCACTGCTGCGCGACAACGCCTCGGTGACGCTGGAGCCGGCCGGCCAGCTGGAATTGTCCGGCGCGGCGTTGGAGACCATCCACCAGACCTGCGTGGAAACCGGCACCCACCTCAACGAGGTGGCCCAGGTGGCAGGCGAGCTGCAGCTGGGCTTCCTCGGCATGGGCTTCCAGCCGAAGTGGACCCGCGATGAAATGCCGTGGATGCCCAAGGGCCGCTACAAGATCATGCGCGAGTACATGCCCAAGGTCGGCACGCTCGGCCTGGACATGATGACCCGCACCTGCACGGTGCAGGTCAACCTGGATTACGCCACCGAAGCGGACATGGTGAAGAAGTTCCGGGTGTCGCTGGCGCTGCAGCCGATTGCCACGGCGCTGTTCGCCGATTCGCCGTTCACCGAAGGCGCGCCGAACGGCTACCAGAGCTACCGCTCGCATATCTGGACCGATACCGACAACGACCGCACCGGCATGCTCGACTTCGTGTTCGAGGACGGCTTCGGTTACGAGCGTTACGTGGACTACCTGCTCGATGTGCCGATGTATTTCTCCTACCGTGATGGCAAGTACCACGATGCCAGCGGCCAGAGCTTCCGCGATTTCATGGTCGGCAAGCTGCCGGTGCTGCCGGGCCAGCTGCCCACGCTGCGCGACTGGTCGGACCACATGACCACCGCCTTCCCCGAGGTGCGGCTGAAGAAGTACCTGGAAATGCGCGGCGCCGACGCCGGTCCGTGGAGCCGCCTGTGCGCGCTGCCCGCGTTCTGGGTGGGCCTGCTGTACGACGATGCCGCGCTGGATGCCGCGTGGGATCTGGTGCGTGATTTCAGTCTGGTCGAGCGCAATGTCCTGCGTGATGGCGTGCCGCGCCATGGGCTGAAGCTGCCGTTCCGCAACGGCACCGTGCTGGACCTGTCGCGCGAGGCACTGAAGATCGCCGTGGCCGGCCTCAAGCGCCGCGCCGCGCGCAACGCCGACGGTCAGGACGAAAGCAAGTTCCTGGAGGTGCTGCAGGAGATCGTTGATTCCGGGTTGACCCCGGCGGACCGCAAGCTGGCGCTGTTCCATGGCGAGTGGGGCGGCAACATCGACCCGGTGTTCAAGGAATTCGCGTACTGATCCGCGTACGCATCGGCAACAAAAAAACCCCGGCATTGCCGGGGTTTTTCATGTGTGGCTGCGCCGGAATCAGGCCGCCTTTTCCAGCGTGCCCATGTCGATCACGAAGCGGTAGCGCACATCGTTCCTGGCCATGCGCTCCCAGGCCTCGTTGACGGTCTTGATATCGATCACTTCCACATCGCTGACGATGTTGTGCTCGGCACAGAAGTCCATCATCTCCTGCGTTTCGGCCATGCCGCCGATCGCCGAGCCGGTGATGTGCTTGCGGCCGAACATCATCGCAGCGCCCATCAACGGCGGCTCCAGCTCGGTCAACACGCCGACCAGGCACATCGTCGCATCGCGCTTGAGCAGGGACATGTACGGGTTGGTGTCGTGGCTGACCGGAATGGTGTTGAGCAGGAAATCGAAGCTGCCGGCATGCGCCTTCATCTGCGCCGGGTCGCGCGAGACCAGCACTTCATCGGCGCCCAGGCGCTTGGCATCGGCGCCCTTCTCCGGGGTGGTGGTGATCATCACCACGGTGGCGCCCATCGCCTTGGCGAACTTCACGCCCATGTGGCCCAGCCCGCCCAGGCCGATGACGCCGACCTTCTGGCCGGGGCCGACCTTCCAATGGCGCAGCGGCGAGTAGGTGGTGATGCCGGCGCACAGCAGCGGCGCGGCGGCCTTGAGGTCCAGCGTGTCGGACACTTTCACCACGAAGCGCTGCTCGACCACGATGTGGTCGGAGTAGCCGCCGAAGGTCGGCTGGCCGCTCTCGCGCTCGGTGCTGTTATAGGTGAAGGTCGCGCCCTTCTCGCAGTACTGCTCCAGATCTTCATCGCAGGCTGCGCAGTGGCGGCAGGAATCGACCATGCAGCCGACGCCGGCGAAATCGCCGATCTTGAAGCGGGTGACGTTGGCACCGACCTCGGTCACGCGGCCGATGATCTCGTGGCCGGGCACCATCGGGAACTTGGAGCCACCCCAGTCGTCGCGGGCCTGGTGCAGATCGGAGTGGCAGATGCCACTGAAGAGAATCTCGATGCGCACGTCATCGGGACCAGCCGGGCGGCGTTCGAAAGAGAACGGCACCAGCGGCGCGGTCTGGTCGTGCACCGCATAACCATGGGCGAGGGACATGGGGAATCCTTGGCAGGTTTGTAGAAAGGCGCTTTACAATACGCCCCGATCCCGTGCACAAAAAGTCAGGATATCGGCATGATTCATCAAGTGAAACGGGATAATCATGGCGACTGACAACCTGACCCATCTGGCCGCCTTCGCCGCCGTGGCCCGCCACCGCAGCTTCCGCAAGGCCGGTGCGGAGCTGGCGCTGTCCACCTCGGCGGTCAGCTATGCGATCCGCGCACTCGAAGAGCGCCTGGGCGTGGGGTTGTTCCACCGCACCACCCGTAGCGTCGCCCTTACCGAAGCCGGCCAGCGCCTGTTGGAACGGCTGCAGCCCGCGCTGGGGCAGGTGCATGACGCGCTGGAAGAGATGAATCACTTCCGTGCCGCGCCCGCCGGCCTGCTGCGGATCAACGCCACCCGCGCCGCCGTCCAGACCCAGCTGGGCCCGCGCCTGGCGAAGTTCCTGCTGGCCCACCCGGATGTGCGCCTGGAACTGGCCCAGGACGACGGTCTGGTCGATATCGTGGCCGGTGGCTACGACGCCGGTGTGCGCCTGCACGAATCGGTACCCGAAGACATGGTTGCGGTGCCGCTGGGGCCCGCACTGCGTGGGTTGATCGTGGGGGCACCGTCGTATCTGGAGGGGCGCGAGATACCGCAGCATCCGCGCGATCTGATCCAGCATGAGTGCGTACGCTTCCGCTTCGCCAGCGGCCATCTTTACAAGTGGCAGTTCGAACGCGATGGCCAGGCGCTGGAGATCGACGTGCCCGGGCGCCTCACGTTGGGTGATCAGAACACGATCCTGCAGGCGGTGGTCGACGGGTTGGGGCTGGCCTACGTGCTGGAAGATTCCGCGCGCCCGTATCTGGACGACGGCCGGTTGGTCGCGGTGCTGGAGGACTGGAGCGAGCCGTTCGCGGGCTTTGCGGTGTATTACCCGCGGCAGCGGCAGATGTCCTCGGCGCTGCGGGCGTTCATTGATCTGTTGCGGGGGTAATCCGCTGGAAAGCGCCTGCACTGGCGGCACGCCGCCGGGTTGGGTAGGCTGATTCCTGCGAGCGGAGGTCTCGCTGGCCCTGCAACGATCACATCGCGGTATGACCAAAAGGAGACACGACGTGGAAGGGATGCATTCTCGACATCTGTTCAACCTGCTCATTTCCTGGGTAACGGCCTACTTCGTCGCCATCGGCGCCCTGGTGCTGGTCTGCGTGGCAGTGACCCTCGCCATGATGACCGGCGCCGGTTGGGCGGTCATCGTGGCCGCCGGTCTGCTGGCGGCAGCGCCCGCCGTGGCGCTGCCATTCTCCCGGCGTGTCGCCAAATGGCTGCTGTTGCTGGCCTATACCGGGCTGGCCGCCGCCTTCGTGTGGCTTGCGTTCTGGCCACGGGCCGGAGAGGCATCGGTGCCCTTGATCAAGGGGGTCGTGGTGGCGTTTGCCGCCCTGCTGGTGATCCGGCTGTTGCTGGCTTGGCGGAACGACCGCAGGCAGAAGCGCTGAGCCTCACGACGTGCTGTCGAGCAGGCTTCGATAGACGAATGGCGGAAGCTCCGGCCGGCGTGCGTTGGAGTGGTTTCATCCTTGATGTGAGTTGATCCCCTCCTATCACTGCTACCACTCCCGTAAGGGCGTCATCGCTCAGATACCGCCACGCGCACGGGGCGTGGCTCCATCCTTGTCGTTGTGCTGCATCGGATACCCAATCGCCCGCGGATGGGTGGCAACCATCTAGGCATGCTTGGGCGGAAGAGTCCATTTCATGTGGTGGCAGAAGTGGCAAGTCGATCAAGGTGCTTGAGCAGACGTTTCGCTGCGTAGGCTTGGCGGATGTCTCCCATCAACGCCCAAGCAAGAACGGCGCCTCCAAAAGCAATGATGGCAAACATCCATCGTTGCGGGCGCAAGGTTTCAGCCACGTACTTTGGCAGAGTAGGATCTGCCAGGATCTCGCAGAGCGCTTCTTTCTCGGATTCAATGAGGCCGTTCTTCTCCGCCCCTTCGGATGAACAGGTTCTCAATGTAAGTAGACCCTCGCGGCTGCTAATGAAGCTGTTGCGCAATGTTTGCGCTGAGGTCGGTGAGAGTTTTATCCACGTACCGGTATCTTTGAGGCTCACCACTACTCCCTTCGATGCGATCGAAATCGCGAAAGAAAGCATGGTGATCAGAGCTGCCAGTAGGCACAGGCCGACTAAAAACTCTCTCACACGTCCAGGTAGTTTTTCCCTTTTGATGTTCAGCGAGTTGTGATCGAAATAAACGCCTGATGCCCTGATTTCCTCGGTAGGAACGTTGTGCTCTGTGCAGAACCTGATGAGCGATTTTGCGTCCGCAAGAGTGCGGCATTGAATGTTCTCGAAGTATCGATACGACATCAGATTTGATCGTTCATTCAAGTAAGCATCGATTTCGGGATCGGATGCCAGCTTCTTGCTGTGGAAAAGATGCCAAAGCCGCACCCTTATCAGGTGAGCCGAGCGAGTGCGGGAGCTGATCGTGATGCAGGCCAGTACAACCGCCAGCCCGCCCACGACCATCGGAACTGCCGGCAACGCAGATACCACTTGATTCAACATGAAGCGCGATCTCCAGTGATGAGATGAATCGATGTTGAACTAACGATGTTGCATTAATTGAGACTTAACGCCCATATCTACTACGAACAGTGTCGGGTTCGGCACTACGTTGTCGGTTAGCCGTTGGTGGGCAATCCCAAGTCCGTGAAGCCCGTTACAGCTCCAGCCTCTGCAGCGATCCTGTATACTCACCCCCAGTATAGTTAACCGGTCTCAACCGATGCCCCATTCCCCGCAGGAAAAAAAGCGCGTCCTCGCCCGGGTCCGTCGGATCCGTGGCCAGTGCGATGCGCTGGACCGCGCGCTGGAAGCCGGGGCCGAATGCGCCCCGGTGCTGCAGCAGATCGCCGCGATCCGCGGTGCCGTCAACGGGCTGATGTCCGAAGTGATGGAGGCGCATCTGCGCGAAGAGTTCGGGCAGCCCGCCCAATCCGATGCGCAGCGCGATGAGCGCGTGCGCGAGATGAGCATGCTCATCCGTTCCTATCTGAAATGAGTGCGCGGGTGCCCGCGTACTGCCCATCTTTGTTCCCTGCCTTGGAGTGTTTCCCATGAAATCCCGTGCTGCCGTTGCCTTCGCCGCTGGCGAACCGTTGAAGATCGTCGAGATCGATGTCGCGCCGCCGCAGAAGGGCGAAGTGCTGGTCAAGATCACCCACACCGGTGTCTGCCATACCGATGCGTTCACGCTGTCCGGCGATGATCCGGAAGGTCTGTTCCCGGCCGTGCTTGGTCATGAAGGCGCGGGCATCGTGGTGGAAGTGGGCGAGGGCGTCACCAGCGTCAAGCCGGGCGACCACGTGATCCCGCTGTACACCGCCGAATGTGGTGAGTGTCTGTTCTGCAAGAGCGGAAAGACCAATCTGTGCGTGGCCGTGCGTGCCACCCAGGGCAAGGGTGTGATGCCCGATGGCACCACCCGCTTCAGCTACAACGGCGAGCCGATCTACCACTACATGGGCTGCTCGACCTTCAGCGAGTACACCGTGGTGGCCGACGTCTCGCTGGCCAAGATCAACCCGGACGCCAACCCGGAGCACGTGTGCCTGCTCGGCTGCGGCGTGACCACCGGCATCGGCGCGGTGCACAACACCGCCAAGGTGCAGGAGGGCGATTCGGTGGCGGTGTTCGGGCTGGGCGGCATCGGCCTGGCGGTGATCCAGGGTGCGCGCCAGGCCAAGGCCGGCCGCATCTTCGCCATCGATACCAACCCGTCCAAGTTCGACCTGGCCAAGCAGTTCGGTGCGACCGACTGCATCAACCCGAAGGACCATGACAAGCCGATCCAGCAGGTCATCGTGGAGATGACCACCTGGGGCGTGGACCATACGTTCGAGTGCATCGGCAACGTCAACGTGATGCGCGCGGCGCTGGAA
The DNA here is from genome assembly GCF_002205165.1 of Stenotrophomonas maltophilia. Lineage (GTDB taxonomy): Bacteria > Pseudomonadota > Gammaproteobacteria > Xanthomonadales > Xanthomonadaceae > Stenotrophomonas > Stenotrophomonas maltophilia_N. The sequence goes on from NZ_NIVS01000007.1 coordinate 35,994, forward strand.
TGCGCACACCGTGGCTGGGGCCAGTCGGTCGTGATCGGTGTCGCCGGTTCGGGCCAGGAAATCTCGACCCGTCCGTTCCAGCTGGTCACCGGCCGCTCGTGGAAGGGCACCGCCTTCGGTGGCGTCAAGGGCCGCAGCCAGTTGCCGGGCATGGTCGAAGATGCCATGAAGGGCGACATCGAACTGGCGCCGTTCGTGACCCACACGATGGGCCTGGACGAGATCAACGACGCGTTCGACCTGATGCATGAAGGCAAGTCGATCCGCTCGGTCGTGCATTTCTGAGTCACTGCGGGCGGCGCGTGATCCGCGCTGCCCCTATGGAGAATCACCATGGAACGCATCGAACACCGCGCCGCGTCCGGCGGTTGGCAGGACGTGTACCGCCACACTTCGCAGGTGCTGGGCTGCGACATGAACGTCGCCGTGTATCTGCCGCCGCAGGCCGCCACGCAGAAGCTGCCGGTGCTGTACTGGCTCAGTGGGCTGACCTGCAACGAGCAGAACTTCATCACCAAGGCGGGTGCGCAGCGCTACGCCGCCGAGCATGGCGTGATCCTGGTCGCGCCGGATACCAGCCCGCGCGGCGATGACGTCGCCGATGCCGAGGGCTATGACCTGGGCAAGGGCGCCGGTTTCTATCTCAACGCCACCGAGCAGCCGTGGGCGGCGCACTACCGCATGTACGACTACGTGGTGGAGGAACTGCCGGCGTTGATCGAGGCGCACTTCCCGACCACCGGCGCACGCAGCATCAGCGGCCACTCGATGGGCGGCCATGGTGCGCTGGTGATCGCCCTGAAGAACCCCGGCCGCTACAGGAGTGTGTCGGCGTTTTCGCCCATCGTCGCGCCGACGCGCGTGCCGTGGGGCCAGAAGGCCTTCACCGCTTATCTGGGTGAGGATCGCGCCAGCTGGGCGGCGTGGGATGCCAGCGAGCTGGTTGCCGGTGCCGCCGAGCGGCTGCCGTTGCTGGTCGACCAGGGCGGTGGCGATGAGTTCCTCGACAACCAGCTGCAGCCGCAGTGGCTGCAGGCGGCCTGCACCGCGGCCGGTCACCCGCTGACCCTGCGCCTGCAGCCTGGTTACGACCACAGCTATTACTTCATCAGCAGCTTCATCGGCGAGCACATCGCGCATCACGCCAAGGCGTTGTGCGGCTGAGCGCACCGGTCGACCATCCGCTGGGCAGCTGCCCGGCAGGGTGGCACGCGCTCAGGCATCGCCGCCGCGCACCTCCACCAGCACCGGGCAGGGCGCGTGATCCACTGTCCATTGCCCGACCGAGCGGTCCAGCAGGCGTTCCATCCGCGACAGGTGGCGGTGGCCGATGACGATCAGGTCGCAGCCGTGCTGGCGGGCGTAGTCGCAGATCACCTCGGCCGGCTCGCCGGCGGGGTGGTGGCCGATGCCATCGATGCCGCGCTCGCGCAGGCTGCCCAGCGCGGTGGCCAGCAGACGCTCGGCCTGGTGGACCTGATCATCGGCGGCCGGGTATTCGGCATGGTCGGCACGCGGTACGTCATCGGCCAGCGCGAAGGCGGGATCCAGCACGCACAGCAGGTGCAGGCGCGAGGCAGGGCCGGCCAGCGATCCGGCCAGTGCCAGGACCTGTGCGTGCTGCGGGCCGCCATTGATGGCCACTAGAATCTTGGTGAACATCGGCATTCTCGGGAGAAGGGCCGCTAGGGTCGCCCACTGCCTGCGCTGGACCCATGCCGTGCGCCGCAGGCGAGCAGTGCGTATAACGCACGAATAGGGGGTTTGGATTGCAGTAAAGTCACCGCCACACGTTGAAGGTGATACTGCCGTGACCATGCCCGATCTGAATCTGCTCATTGCCCTGGATGCCCTGATCGAGGAGGGCAGTGTCGTGGGCGCGGCACGGCGGATGAATCTCAGTGCCCCGGCGATGAGCCGCACCCTGGGCCGCATCCGCGAGGCGATCGGTGACCCGGTGCTGGTCCGGGCGGGCCGCGGCCTGGCCCCGACCCCGCGCGCGCTGCAGCTGCGCGAGCAGGTACGCGGGGTGATCGAGCAGGCACATCTGGTATTCAACGCCGGCCGCGAGGTCGACATGATGACGCTGGAGCGCACCTTCAGCATCCGCGCCAACGATGTGTTCGTCGGCACCTACGGTGGCCGCATGCGTGAGCTGTTCAAGGCACAGGCGCCGTGTTCGGTGCTGCGCTTCGTGCCCGAAGGCGATGGGGACGACGATGCGATGGAGCAGGGGCGGATCGATCTGCACATCAGCGCTGCCGGCAAACTCAGTGCCGATACCAAGGTGCAGAATCTGTTCAGTACCTCGTTCTTCGGTGCCGCGCACGAGGCCCACCCGATCTTCGCCGAAGAGATCACCGCCGAGCGCTTCGTGGCCTTCGACCACATTGCCGTGTCGCGTCGTGGCCGCTGGTATGGCCCGATCGACGAGGATCTGGAGGTGCTGGGCCTGAGCCGGCGGGTCGCGCAGATCATGCCGACGTTCCATTCGGCGATCTTCGCCGCAGCCGATTCGGACCTGATCCTGCCGCAGATGCCCAGCGTGATGCTGGGCCGGCTGGAACGCCTCGGCGTTCCGCTGCGCCTGTTCGAGCTGCCGATTCCGGTCCGCAGCGCGATTGTCGTGCAGGCATGGCATCCCCGCCTGGACAGCGATCTGGCGCATCGCTGGCTGCGCCGCAGCATCAAGGCGATGTGCGACGCGGAGTCCACGCAGGCCTGACGCGCCGCGGCCACGCCCGCTTGCACGGTGATCGGCGAGGCGTGCGTGGGATGCACGCCAGCGATGGCCGACGCAGCATTTTTCGCAGCATCGGCGCTGCCTAGACTGCCGCTCCCCGTCGTGGAGTGGACCCATGTCCGTGTTGTTCCCGCTGCACCCCCCGCACTCTGGCGGTGTCCGATGACAGCTGTCGCCGCAACCTTGCCGGCGGCGACCGCTGCACCTGCCGCACCTGCCGCGCAGGCGGCATTCGGCCTGCGCCTGGCGGTCGGCCTGTGCGGCGTGCTGTTGGCCGTGCTGATCTCCGGCATCAACGAAAACGTGACCAAGGTAGCGCTGGCCGACATCCGCGGCGCGATGGGCTTCAGCGTCGATCAGGGCAGCTGGATCATCGCGCTGTATACGGCGATGTCGGTCAGTGCGATGGCGTTCGCGCCGTGGTGTGCGGTGACCTTCTCCCTGCGCCGCTTTGCGATGGTGATGATCGGTGCCTTCATGGTGCTGGGCGTGCTGTGTCCGTTCGCGCCGGACCTGCCTTCGTTCCTGATCCTGCGTGCGCTGCAGGGGCTGGCCGGTGGCGCGCTGCCGCCGCTGCTGATGAGCGTGGCACTGCGTTTCCTGCCGCCGGGCATCAAGTTGTACGGCCTGGCCGGCTACGCACTGACCGCCACCTTCGGGCCGAGCCTGGGCACCCCAATGGCGGCCCTGTGGGTGGAGTTCGTGGGCTGGCAGTGGGCGTTCTGGCAGATCGTGCCGTGGTGCCTGGCCGCCGTCGGCATGGTGGCCTGGGGGCTGCCACAGGATCTACTGCGGCTGGAACGGTTCGCGCAGTTCAACGGCGTCGGCCTGGCACTGGGGTTTCCAGCGCTGGTGATGCTGGTGATCGGGCTGGTGCAGGGACCGCGGCTGGACTGGTTCGCCTCGCCACTGATCTGTCTGCTGCTCGGCGGCGGTACCGGGCTGCTGGCGTTGTTCCTCTACAACGAATGGTCGCACCCGCTGCCGTTCTTCAAGCTGCAGTTGCTGGCCAACCGCAATCTGACCTACGCGCTGATCACGCTGGGCGGCGTGCTGTTCGTGCTGTTGGCGGTGATCATGATTCCGTCCAGCTTCCTCGCCAAAGTGCAGGGCTACCGACCGCTGCAGACCGCACCGATGCTGCTGTGGGTCGCGCTGCCGCAGCTGATCGCATTGCCGCTGGTGGCGACCCTGCTCAATCAGCGCCGGGTGGACAGCCGCTGGGTGCAGGCCATCGGCCTGGCCCTGCTGGCCCTGGCCTGCGGCCTGGGCGCACAGCTGACCACCGAGTGGCATCGCGACAATTTCCTGTGGCTGCAGGTGATCCAGATCATCGCCCAGCCGATGGCGGTGCTGCCGCTGCTGCTGCTGGCCACCGCGACGCTGGCGCCCACCGATGGTCCGTTCGCCTCGGCCTGGTTCAACACGGTCAAGGGCTTTGCCGCGGTCCTCGCCGGTGGCGTGCTGGAAGCAGTCACCACCGCGCGCAGCCACCTGCATTCGACCGTGCTGGTCGATCGGCTCGGCACCGCGACCTGGCTTGATGCCACCGCTGCGCCAGGGCTGGGCGCACGCCTGCATGCGCAGGTGGTCGCGCTGACCTCGGCCGACCTCTATCTCCTCGTCGCGTGGGTGGCGGTGGCGCTGATCGCGCTGATTCCGTGGCTGCCCACACGCATCTATCCGCCACGTGCCGTGGCTTGAATTCAAGGAACTCCTGTGTCCCTGCATCGCAACTCCGTTCCCTTCGTCATCGCTGCCGGCCTGCTGCTGCTCGCCGGCGGTGCCTGGTGGCTGCTGCGCGACGGCCGCCACCAATCCACCAACAACGCCTATGTCACCGCGGATTTCACCGTGGTCGCGCCGAAGATCGCCGGCTTCGTCAGTGAGGTCCGCGTACAGGACAACCAGACGGTCAAGGCGGGCGATGTGCTCGCGCGCATCGATGACCGCGACTACCAGGTAGCGCTGGCAGCCGCGCGTGCCGATCTCGCCAATGCGCAGGCGCAACTGGTCAACGCACAGGCTGCGCTGGCGCAGCAGGGATCGGTGATCGATCAGGCCCAGGCCAGTGTAGATGTCAGTCGCGCCGAGCTCAGTCTCGCCCAGGCCGATCAACGCCGCTATCAGGCGTTGGCCAGTGATGGCGCGGGCACCGTGCAGAACGCCCAGCAGGCGCAGTCGCGCCAGTCGGTGGCCAGTGCGCATCTGCAGCAGGGCACCGCCGCCGTACTCAATGCGCGGCAACGCACCGCGCTGCTGACCGCCAGCGTGCAGTCCGCGCAGGCCGCGGTGCAGCGGGCTGAAGCTGCACAGGCCCGTGCCGAACTGGATCTGTCGCACACCGAGCTGCGCGCGCCGATCGATGGCATGGTCGGGCGCCGCGCGGTGCGCGTGGGCGCTTACCTCACCCCGGGCACGCCCGTGCTCGCGGTGGTGCCGCTGCAGCAGGCGTTCGTCGTCGCCAACTTCCAGGAAACGCAGATGACCCGAATGCACGCGGGACAGCGCGTGGACGTGCAGGTCGATGTGTTCCCCGGCCAGCCGCTGCACGGCCGGATCGACAGCATCGCCCCGGCCACCGGCGTGACCTTCGCTGCGATCGCGCCGGAGAACGCCACCGGCAACTTCACCAAGGTGGTCCAGCGGATTCCGGTCAAGATCGTGCTCGACGAAGGCCAGCCACTGGCGGGCAAGCTGCGCGCGGGCATGTCGGTGGAGGCGCGCGTGGATCTGGACAGCGGCGCGCGTGGGCTGCCGGGAGAGGGCGCATGATGATCCGGCAGACGTTGCGCCTGATGGCGGGCAGCGCGCTGTGCACCGCACTGGCCGCCTGCACCCTCGGCCCGGAATTCGTGCGGCCCGAGGCGAGCCTGCCGGCGCAGTGGGAGGGCCGCGTGATCACCTCGGCCGCCTTCGCTGATGACGCGGCATGGTGGAACGGCTTCGAAGATCCGCTGCTGGCGGCACTGGCGAGCCAGGCCATGCAGGCCAACCTGGATGTGCAGCTGGCCGCCAACCGCGTCGCGCAGAGCCGCGCGCTGCGCGGAATCAGTGCCGCCGACCGCGCACCGGCCGTCGGCGCGACGGTCGGCGCCACCCGCGCGCGCAACAGCGAGGTCGGCCTGAACGATCCGTCCGGCCATGCCGGGCGCGAGGACTACGGTCTGTTCCAGGCCGGTATCGGCCTGAGCTGGGAAGTGGATCTGTGGGGCCGCGTGCGGCGTCAGGTGGAAATCGCCGATGCCCGTGTGCAGATCGCCAACGAAGACTGGCACGCGGTGCAGACCGCAGTCATGGCTGAAACGGCCCGCGATTACCTGCAACTGCGTGCCACCCGGGAATTGCTGACCATCACCGAGGACAATCTGCACATCGCGCGTGATGTGCAGCGGCTGACCCTGGCCCGCCAGCAGCAGGGCGTGGCGACCACCTTGCAGGTCGCCAGTGCGGCCGCTCAGGTGGCAGCGCTGGAGGCGCGCGTGGCGCCGTTGCAGCATCGGCAATCGCAACTGCGCAATGCCTTGGCCCTGCTGCTGGGGCGCTCGCCGCAGGCCTTGGACGCACAACTGGACAGCGCACGGCGCGATTGGCCGGCGTTGCCCGGCATGGCGACCGGCCTGCCCAGCGACCTGGTCGAGCGCCGCCCGGACATCCGCCGCGCCGAGGCCGCCCTGCACGCGGCGACGGCGGGCATCGGCGTGGCCAAGGCCAACTTCCTGCCGCGCATCACCCTCACTGGCGATGCCGGCTTCCAGGCCAAACAGCTCGACGACCTGGACGGCTGGAACGCCCATCGTTTCAGCATCGGTCCGGCGATCAGTCTGCCGATCTTCCAGGGCGGCCGGCTCAAGGCGAACCTGGCCCTGAGCCGGTTACAGGAACGTCAGGCCGGACTGCAGTTCCAGAAGACGGTGCTGCAGGCCTGGCACGATGTGGACGATGCGATCGACGGCTACAGCGCCGAGCAGCAGCGCGGGCAGGCGCTGCAGGTGGCGGTGGAGGAAAGTGAGCGTGCGTTGGCGGCGGCGCGTCGTCAGTACCAGGCCGGTGTGATCGACATGCTCGACGTGCTGACCACCCAGCGCATCGCGCTGGACAACCAGGCCGCGCTGGCCGGCAGCCAGGCGGCGGCCGCGATCGCCCGGGTGGATCTGTATCGCGCGCTAGGCGGCGGGTGGCACGATGAGGGGGCGGATGCAGCCCTCACTGGCAGCGTGTCGGCTGCCAGCGGGGTCGGCAACATCGCTCAACGCACGTTGCGCAGTTCCCAGTGACTGCCGGCCAGCATCCGCAGGCGCTGCTTGAACACGTCGCTGTCGATGCTGGTGGTGGCGCAGAGGTTGATCCGCAGATCATCCTGCGCGCCGGTCACGGTGGCGGCCGGATCAGTCGCGCCCCACTGGGGGTCGACCGCGTCGGGATCGTCCTGCTTGGCGCGCCAGCGGTCGAACAGGACCGTGGTACGCAGGGCATTCTGAAGCTCTTCGGCCAACCCTGCCGCACCCTGGGCGCGGAAGGACAGGTCCGGGTCGTTGCCGCGCGCCTTGGCCGGGTCCGGCAGGCTGATGTCATAACTTACTGGCATGGTTACCTCCATTGAATGCGGCAAGGCTGGCAGAGACGCGGTGCAATCCGCGTGCAGAACCAGCGGCCGTGCCCGGATCGTGGCATGGCCGCTGCGATGCTGACCAGTGTGGTCAGCCGCTGAAGGTGTGGGGGCCGTCGGCAAAGCCGATCGTCACCGCGCCCTTGCCCACGTTGACCATGCCGGTCAGGCTCATCACCGCCTCGAATACATCCACGCCATGCGCCTGGCAGGTCTCGCGCAGCGGGGTATAACCGGGCAGCGCCTGCAGGTCGGCCAGCTCACCGCCGTAACTGATGCACACCGTTGGCGTCATCAGGCCTGCCTTGACGCGCTGCCCGACGAAATCGAACAGCTTCTGCACGGCGTTGTCGAAGCCCTTGATCTTGGCCACCGGGCCGGTCTCGCCGCGGTAGCCATGCAGTACCGGCTTGATGTCCAGCGCGCTGCCCAGCGCCGCGCTGATCAGGCCCACGCTGCGGTCGCCCTTGTGCCGTGCGCGGGCGCGCATGTAGTACAGATCGCGGGTGATCATGTAGCCGTGCACGTTGTGCGCCAGCAGCTCCAGCCGCTCGCGGATCTGCTGCACGCTCGCACCGCTGTCGCGCAGGCGCACCGCTTCAACCGCGGTCACGCCCTGGGCGGCGAACAGGTTCTGGGTATCGAGCACGCGCAGCGCGAACGGCGAGTTGAAACCTGCCGCCTGCCGCACCGGCTTGTAGTCGTTGAGGATCGCGAAGCTGGCCTGCATCGCGTTGTCGTGGATCGGGCTGCGGGTCTTGGTGATCGTCATGCAGAAGACATGGTCGTAATCGATCACCAGCTTGCCCAGGAACAGGTCCCGGATCTGGTTGACGCTGAACGGAATGGTCTCCGCCTCGGCGCCGTGCTCGGCCACATGGGCGTGTAGAAAACTCAGTGTGGCCTGTTCGTCGCGATGGTCGGCCAGCACAGCCTCGCCGATGCGGACGGTGATCGGCAGCAGCACGATCTTGTGTTGTTCAATGAAATCCTGCGGCAGATCGCACGCAGAGTCGACCACGATTCCGATGCGCATCCTGTGCCCCTCCGGCAGGTTGTAGGTTCGGAAACGTGAACGCTATCGCAAAACGGCTCGGCTTGCCTGACCGGGGAGCCGGATCGGGGTCAGCGGCTGCGTTCCACCCCTACCGGCAGGTCCTTGATCCGCGCCCATTCGCCCTGCTCGAGCAGGCTGGGGTCGGCGAGTACCGCCTGCATCAGCGGGTGGGCGTCATTGCCCCAGAACAGCTCGCTGCCGATCGCCAGCGTCGGCACCCCGAACACGCCGGCGGCCAGCGCGGCATCCGTGTTGCGCCGCAGTTCCTCTTTGACCGACGGCTCGCTGATCGCCACGGCGACATCGGCGATGTCCAGCATCGCGCCGGGCAGGGCCAGCGCGGCGGCACTGTCGCCGGCATGGCCATCGCGCCAGATCCAGTTGAACAGGATCTCGACCGTCTCGTGGCTGGCACCTGCGGCCAGGCACAGGCGCAGCGCCGCCAGCGGATTGAACGGGTGGCCCGGTGGAAAGCGCAGCGTTACCCCGGCGCTGCGGGCCTGCCACAACGCCTGGCGATAGGTGAACACCCGCTTGGCCGGAATCTCGGCCGGGCCCAGGTTGCCCAGATGATGCAGCACCGCGCCGAAGGCGATCGGCACCGGGACGATGCTCTTGAACTGCGGCAACACCTTGAGCTGCTGCCAGTGCAGGTAGGCGAACGGTGAGACGAAATCGAAGTACCAGCGCAGGGCCATGATCGGGTGCTCACGTTGCAGGACGACAGCGGTGAGGAAGGAAACAGGGCCGCCGCAGGCAGCGGCCCTGTGCAGGGACTCAGCGCGAGTATGCGCGCGGTTCGCTCGACGCCGGGCCCTGGTAGCGGTCGCGCAGCTCGGTCTGGCGCGAGCGCATCGGCATCGCGCGGCCGCCCAGCCAGACCTGTTCGGCATAGTGGCCGACATCCAGCGGATCGCCTTCCCACAGCACCAGGTCGGCCAGCTTGCCCGGCTCGATGGTGCCGAGCCGGTCGCCGACGCCCAGCGCCTGTGCCGGGACCCGGGTCAGGCCGGCCAGGCCATCGCCCCAGGGCAGCCCGTTGGCGACCGCATTGCCGGCCAGCTGGCGCATCTTGCGCGCGTTGTGCGAGGCATCGTCGCGCTGGGCGAAGCTGACCGGCACGCCGGCCGCCTGCAGGCGTGCAGCGTTCTGCAGGGTCGCGCCGAGCTGGTCGAAGCTGGTCGGCAGGTTGCCCAGCCCATCCACGAACACCGGCACGCCGGCCTGCGCCAGCTGCGGGGCCAGGCGCCACGCCTCGGCACCGCCGGCGATGGCGATCTTGACCTTCTCGCGAGCGGCCCAGCGCAGCAGCTGACGGATGTCGGCGGCACGGTCGACCTGCACGACGATGCGCCCCTGGCCAGCCAGGTAGCGCGCCAGCGTGGCACGCCCGGCCGGTGTCAGCAGGGCATGCGGCGAGTCGGCCGGAACGCGGCCACGCGCCTCGCTGACCATCTGCTCCAGCAGCATCCACTGCGCCGCGCGCGAGTTGCCGGTCAGCTCGGCACCGGACGCGCCAAGCCGGATGAACAACGCCTGCGGGCCGACCGGATCGGCGCTGCCGTCCAGCCGCATCACGCCGCCCTGGCCGGCGATGAAGCCGCCGCCGGTGTTGGCCCCGAGCATGGTGAAGCCGATGCCATCCAGCCGTGCGACCGGAATCAGCACCGAATCCGGATTGAAGGCCAGGGTGACATCGAATTCCGGGCGCAGCGGCTGGCCTTCAAGTTTGAGCGTGCTGTCGACCGTGGCCGATTCGCCGGAGACTTCTTCGATACCGATGTCGGTGATGCCGCCGAACAACGCCGGGGTCAGCGGCTTGCCCGCGGCCTCCACCACGGCCACGCCGGCCGGCGCCGACAGGCCCGGGCCGACGGCACGGATCACGCCGCCCTGGATCAGCACATCGCTGTGTTCCAGGCTGCCGCGCGCGGCGGCGGTGTGCACGGTGGCGTTGCGGATCAGCAGATCCTGCGCGAACAACGCGGGGGCGGCGCAGGCACCGGCAAGCACCAGCAGTGCCCGCGGCAGCAGGCGCATCGCGACGCGGCGGCTCATGGGCGTGCCTCCTGGCCGAGCATGAAGTCCGACAGCGGCTGCCGCCTCACGTCCTGGCGGTCATAGACCTGATGGCCATCGACATAGACCTTTTCGGCCAGTGCGTAGGAACTGAAGGGGCTGCCGTTCCAGACCACCACGTCGCCCATCTTGCCGGCTTCCAGGCTGCCGGTCTGCTTCTCCACGCCCAGCGAGCGCGCGGCGTTGGAGGTCAGCCACATCATGGCCCGTTCCGGGGCGATCTCGATGCCGGCCCGGCGTGCATTGGCGATCACCTTGGCGGCTTCCTGGTTCAGGCGCTGGATGCCCTCGGGCGAATCCGAATGCACGATCGCGCAGCTGTTGGCCGGGCGGTCGACCAGGGCGATGTTCTCCTGGATGCCATCGAAGGCCTCCATCTTGAAGCCCCACCAGTCGGCCCACAGCGCACCGCACACGCCTTCCTCGGCGAGCCGGTCGGCCAGTTTGTAGGCTTCCACCGCGTGGTGGAACGCGGCGATCTTGAAGCCGAACTCCTTGGAGAGATCCAGCATCGTGGCCATTTCATCGGCGCGGTAGCAGTGGATGTGCACGCGGATGTCGCCCTGGATCGCGCCGGCCAGCGTATCCAGCTTGAGGTCGCGCTTGCCGCCGCTGTCGCCGGCACTGTCGCCCTTGTCATCGCCACTGAACCAGCGCTTCTTCTTCGGCTGCTTCGGCGTGTTCTTGGCGATGTACTCGCTGGCATCGATGAAGGCCGCGCGGTAACCGGCGACGTTGCCCATCCGCGTGCCCGGCGCGGTGCCCTTGCCGCCATAGACGCGCTTGGGATTCTCGCCGCAGGCCATCTTCAGGCCCCAAGGCGCGCCGGGGAACTTCATCGCCTGATAGGTCGTTGCGGGCACGTTCTTCAACGTCACCCCGCGGCCGCCGACCAGGTTGGCCGAGCCGGGCAGTACCTGCATCGAGGTCACGCCGCCGGCCAGTGCCGCGGCAAAGCCGGGGTCCTGCGGCCACACCGAGTGCTCGGCCCAGACGTTGGCGGTGACCGGCGCGGTCATCTCGTTGCCGTCGCTGTGTGCGCTCACGCCCGGGCTGGGATACACGCCCAGGTGCGAGTGCACATCGATGATGCCTGGGGTGACCCACTTGCCCTGGCCGTCGACGCGGACCGCATCGGCCGGCGCGCTCAGGCCGGTGCCGACCGCCGCGATGCGACCGCCCTGCAGCAGCACATCGGCGTTGTCCAGGCGCACGCCGGTGCCGGTGAGCACCGTGGCATTGCTGATCAACACCGGGGCCGAGGCGATCGGCGCATACGTGCTCGGGTAGGGATCCTGGACGAACCGCGAGGCGGCAGGCGCCGGCGCGGACACGATCGACATCAACGCCAGGCCAACGCCGACGCTCAACAACTTCTGCATGGTTCTCCCCCAAGCCGCATGGACACAAGTCTTCGACGCTATCCGGGAGCGGGGTCCCTTGCCAAGTGACCTTTTGCATAGTCTTAGCGAATGGGACAACGCAGGGTTGAAAGAAACAATTGTGAATCTTTCATGAACTTTTTGGGTAGGCTGAAATGCGCCTGACGCCACCGCGCATGTCCTGCATGGGACTTGGAATTCCCTCATCGATGTCGATCTCGAACCACTTCAAGGAAGTACATTTACATGCCCCCGCAACCTCAGTCCCCGTATCGCTCCCTTCCGCGCAGTCTGCTGGCCTCGGCCATCACCGGCACCTTGTTGGCCGCCATCGCCGTACCGGCGCTTGCCAGCCCGACCGATGATGTCCTGCAGCGTTTCCAGCAGCAGCGAAGCCAGCAGTCCGTCGCCTTCAGCCGAGACCTGCAGAGCGCATCGATTGCGTCAAGTTTCGCCGCGTCAATCGCTCCGGTGGCTCACTCGTCCATCCGCGCCGACGCTACCGCCCCGTCCTTGGGCACGCCGGGAGACCTGGAGAGCTGGCGCAGTGACGAGTTCAAGGCCGACTGGGGTCTGGGGGCGATCAACGCCGATCATGCGTATGCCCGTGGCTTGACCGGGCAAGGCATCCGGTTGGGTATTTTCGATTCCGGCACCGGCCTGGATCACCCTGAGTTCGCGGGCAAGAACCATCGCAGCATCCGTATCGGCGACCTGTTGCCGGATGGCACCCGCTGCACCAATACGACTGCCATTGCAGGGCCGGGTGCCTGCTTCGCCAGCGACGGTGGCGATGTCCAGATCGGCTATATCCGCTTCAACGATAATGTGCCCGAGGAGATCCGCGAGCTCATCCGCAAGGGCGGCTATGTGCAGGCGGGTGTCGAATATGAAATCCACGGTACGCATGTCGGTGGCACCATGGTGGCCAATCGGAACGGCTCCGGCATGCATGGTGTCGCCTTTGGTGCGGACCTGACCGCAGCCAAGTTGTTCTTCAACTCGGCAAGAGAATGGCAGCAGACGCCGGCGGGCTATTCGGTCGTGTCGCTCGGCGGCGTGGCGCCGGACCCCTCCGCGTTCGTGGATATGTACGACCAGCTGAACGATCAGGGCGTGCGTGCCCTCAACCACAGCTGGGGCCTGGCCACGGAGCCGAATTCCGCCGAGGACATGGATTTCTATCTGTCCCACCCGGTCCTGGCCGAGCGCCTGCAGGCCATCGCAGAGGGTTCGCGTGCCAAGGGCATGATCCAGGTCTGGGCCGCCGGCAACAGTGGTGTCAATCCCAGCCCCGAAGAAAGCCCGATCGCAGGCATGTACGCCTCGCTGCCGCGGGCCCTGGCGGACATCGAGCCGTATTGGCTGGCCGTGGTCAACGTCAACCAGACGCTTGGGCTCAGCAATCAGTCCATGAAGTGTGGGTTGGCCGCCAATTGGTGCCTCGCTGCCCCGGGTTCGCAGATTTACTCGACCGTGTATGGCGATGACTCGCAGGTCAATGCGGGCCTCGTTGTCGACGCCGAGGGCAACCTGGTTCTCGACGTGCTGGAGCGCGTGCCCACCTACAGCCGTGGCCGGCTGAGCGGCACCTCGATGGCCGCCCCCCACGTCACCGGCGCGCTCGGCCTGCTGTTCGAACGATTCCCGTACCTGGACAATGCGCAGGTACGCGACGTCATGCTGACCACGGCGCGTGATCTCGGCGCCCCTGGCATCGATGAGGTCTACGGCTGGGGCTTGCTCGACCTGCGCAAGGCCATTGAAGGCTACGGCATGCTCCGCGTCGATACCGACGTGGTCATGAACCAGAAGGCCGGCGGCCTGAAGGTGTGGGAAGGCGATGCGTGGGACGACTGGACCAATGACATCGGCGGGCCGGGCAAGCTGACCAAATCCGGCATCGGCTGGCTGCGCCTGAGCGGCGACAACCGCTTCAACGGCGCCATCGTGCGCGACGGCGTGCTGGAACTGGACGGCGTCAATGTGCTGACTTCGTCGGTGGATGTGCACGGTGGGCAGTTCCTGCTCAATGGCAGCCTGGTCTCCACTCCGCTCAACAGCCGTGGCGGTAGCAGCCTGATCTCCAGCACGGGCGTGCTGGATGGCTCGGCGCTCAACGTGACCGGCGGCGTGGTGTCGTTCAATGGCGTGCAGCACGGCGCGTCGACCTTCGTCGGCGCCGAGGGCACCCTGAAGGGCATCGGTACGCTGGGGAGCACCCGCGTCGAAGGGATCATCGCGCCGGGCAATTCGATCGGCACGCTGACCATCAACGGCGATTACGTGCAGACCGCCACCGGCGTCTACCAGGCCGAGCTGTCCCCGGGCGGCCGCAGCGATCTGCTGCGCGTCAGCGGTACGGCCACGCTGGATGGCACCCTGAAGGCATTGCCGGAAGCCGGTGTGTACTACCTCGGTGAGCAGTTCAACTTCCTGCAGGCCGCCGGTGGCATCAACGGCCAGTTCGCCACGACCGACTTCTCGGCCTTCTCGCCGTTCCTGACGTTCGGCCTGGGTTACAGCGCCAATGGGCTGCGCATCGACGTCACCCGCGGCAACGCACTGGCCAGCGCTGCGGTCACGCCCAACCAGATCGCCGTGGCCACCAGCGCCGATGGTCTGGTCATCAACCAGGGCCTGCCCAAGCCGCTGACCCAGCTGTTCCCGGCCCAGGTCGGTGCGGCACTGGATGCGCTGAGTGGTGAGCTCCATGCCGCCACCCCGATGGCGCTGGTGGAAAGCAGCCGTTACCTGCGTGACGCAGCCCTGAGCCGTGCGGTGGCCGTGCGTTCGCCGGGTGCCGCCGATGACGCTGCCGGTGGTGCGTGGGTGCAGGCGATCGGTGGCAGTGGCAAGCTCGACGGTGATGCCAACGCCGCGCGTACCGATTCCAACAGCAACGGGCTGCTGGTTGGTGCCGATCATGTGTTCGGTGGTGGCTGGCAGGTCGGTGGCCTGGTCGGTACCGGCCGTACCGACATCAAGCAGGCGGCGGGCCGCGGCGCCCGTTCGGAAATCGACAACACCCATTTCGGTGCCTACGTGGGCAACCAGTGGGGAGCGTTCGGTCTGCGCGCAGGGCTGGGCTATTCGCGTCATGACGTGGACAGCAAGCGTCAGCTGGCGTTTGCCGGCTACCAGGACGCGCTGTCGGCCAACTACGACGCCACCACCCGCCAGGGCTTCATCGAAGGCGCGTACCGCTTCGGGGGGCGCGAAGCGGGGTTGGAGCCGTACCTGCAGTTCGCCCGCGTCGAGGTGGACGTGGATGGCTTCGCCGAACAGGGCGGCGCTGCCGCACTGAACGGTCAGGTCGCTGACACCCGCACCAACGTGGCGACCGCGGGCGTGCGCTTCGACAAGGGCCTGAAGACCTCCTGGCAGCAGGAAAGCTGGCTGCATCTGCGCGGTGGCGTCGGTTACCGCCGTGCCTCTGGCGACCGCAGCCAGGTCGCCGGTCTGGCCTGGACCGGCGGCAGCAGCTTCGCGGTCAGCGGTGCGGCGATCGCCGACAACGCCGTGGTCGCCGAGCTGGGCCTCTCGGCCTGGTTGAGCCCGCGCAACCAGCTGGAACTGGGCTACAACGGCACCTTCGGCGACGACGCCCGCGACCGCAGCGTCACCGCGCGCTGGTCCGTGCAGTTTTGATCCGGCGCTTTCGGTAAAACGGAAAAAGGCGGCCATTGGCCGCCTTTTTCTTGCCCGAAGCCGTGAGGTCGCGATCGCCACTTGCGCCGCTGTCATCCAACGTGGAAGGCTCAAGCCGGCGGGCAATCCACGCCCGCAGGCAACCGGACAGTCACAAGGAGGTGTCGATGAAGGTAACCGAAGGCTTTGATCGCAAGCACGCCAGGCACTATTACCTGCTGCTTGTCCTGCTGGCGTTCGCGTCCGGCCTCATGCTGGTGGCCGCATTCTTCGCGCAGTCGCCCAGCGGGCTGCCCAAAGAGGTGCGCATCGCCCTCGCAGCCTTTTCCCTGCTGTCAGCCACCGCCAGTTACCTGCTGATCAAGCGGATCCCGTACTCGTTCCTCCTGGTCGGCATATCCTCCGTCGCCTTCGCCGCCTCGTTGTGGGCCTTTGGTGCACCGACGTCCCTCGTCCTGCTGCTCGCCATCCCGGCCGCCCTGCTTTCGGTGGCCTCCTTTGTCCTCCAGGGCAGGGTCGATGGGATCGACCACCCCGATTGAGTGCCCGCCCTCGACGTCACCCTGCAGGTCTCGCAGAATTGTCGCCTGTCGTTTGTCGGATCACCGCCATGAAAACCAAACAGGACATCGTCGAGAACTGGCTGCCGCGTTACACCGGCGTGCCCTTGGAGCAGTTCGGGCAGCACATCCTGCTGACCAATTTCGGTGGCTACCTGCATACCTTTTCCCAGCTCACCGGGGCGCCCATCCAAGGCGCTGACCGGCCGATGGCCAGCGTCACCAGCGACGACATCACCCTGATCAACTTCGGCATGGGCAGCCCGAACGCGGCCATCATCATGGACCTGCTGTCGGCGGTGATGCCCAAGGCCGTGCTGTTCCTGGGCAAGTGCGGCGGGCTCAAGCGCAAGAACCAGCTGGGCGATCTGATCCTGCCGATCGCCGCGATCCGCGGCGAGGGCACCTCCAGCGACTACCTGCCCCCGGAAGTCCCGGCCCTGCCGGCCTTTGCCCTGCAGCGGGCGGTCTCGACCATGGTCCGCGACCTCGGCCACGACTACTGGACCGGCACCGTCTACACCACCAACCGCCGGGTCTGGGAACACGACGAGGCCTTCAAGGAAAAGCTGCGGGTGATGCGCTGCATGGCCATCGACATGGAGACGGCGACCCTGTTCGCGGCCGGTTTTGCGAACCACATTCCGATCGGGGCCTTGCTGTTGGTGTCCGACCAGCCGATGATTCCCGACGGCGTGAAGACCGAGGTCTCCGATGCCAAGGTCAGCTCCCAGTTCGTCGAGAACCATATCCAGATCGGTATCGAGGCGCTTAAGCTGATACGGCGCAACGGCAAGTCGGTCCGCCACCTGCGTTTTGACGAGTAACGGCAATGGAACGGATGGACGTCTTGGGGCGTGCCATCCACAGGGGTAGTGAATGGACGTGGCGGCACAAGTAGTGGAGTTCTGGCGCGACGCCGGACCGCAGCAGTGGTTCGCGCGCGATGACGCGTTCGATGCGCGGTTTCGCCAGCAGTTCCAGGAAGAACATTTCGCCGCCGCGCGCCGTGCCCGCGAGCATTGGCTGAGCAGCGCCGACGGCGCGCTGGCGCTGATGATCCTGCTCGATCAGTTTCCGCGCAACTGTTTCCGCGATACGGCGCATTCCTATGCCACCGATGGCCTGGCGCGTCATTACGCCATGCGTGCGGTGGAGGAAGGCCTGGACCTGCAACTGGTGCCCAAGCTGCGGGCGTTCATCTACCTGCCGTTCGAGCACTCCGAGGACCCGCAGGACCAGGAGCGTTCGGTGGCGATGTTCGATGCACTGGGCGACAAGGAATACCTGCAGTACGCCGAACTGCACCGCGACATCATCCGCCGCTTCGGGCGCTTCCCGCACCGTAATGCGGTGCTGGGGCGGATGCCGACCCCCGAAGAACTGGATTACCTGGCCGAAGGTGGGTTTGCCGGATAGCCGGTGGCGCGTCATGCAGGGATGGACGCCATCGGCGCCAGACACAAAAAAACGCCGGCATTGCCGGCGTTTTTTCATCCGATGACGCGCGGAAGATCAGTACTTCGGCACGCCGTTGTCCACCTCGTTCGACCAGGCGTCGATGCCGCCGGTGATGTTGGAGACCTTGGTGAAGCCCAGGGCGCGGAACTGCTCGGCGGCCTGCGCGCTGCGGCCGCCGTGGTGGCACAGGAAGGCCAGCGCGGTGTCCTTGGGCAGGGCTTCCAGACGGGCGCGGTTGTCGCCGTCGAAGGTCTCGAAGGGGGCGTTGATCGCCGCGATCGCACGCTCGTCGGCCGGGCGAACGTCGACCACGGTGATGCTGCCGGCACGCAGCTGGTCGTCGGCATCGCGCACGCTCAGTTCCTGCACGGCCTTGGGCGCGTTCGGGTTGTCGATCGCCAGGCCCTTGCCACGGATGTCGTCGACCCAATCGATGGTGATGCCGTCGGCGCGGCGGGCGCTGGCCAGGTCGAACTGGACGCGCAGACCGTTGGATTCGGCGGCGATCGCGTTGTCGTCGTGCGGGGCCAGCTGGAAGTTCGGCTGGAAGCGCGCGTCGATGCCCAGCTGCAGCGAGGCACCCGGGGAATCGGCCAGCGCGCCACGCAGCATTTCCACGGCGGCCGGGGTCACGGTGATGCGCGGCGGGGTGCGATCCGGGGCGGCCAGGCCGAGCACGCTGCTCAGCTCACCGTTGCCGGCCATCTGCAGGATGATGTCGCTGCCACCGACCAGCTCGCCGTCGATGTACAGCTGCGGGATGGTCGGCCACTCGCCGTAGGCCTTGATGCCTTCGCGGATCTCCGCGTCGGCCAGCACGTTGACGTGGTCGAACTCCACGCCGAGGTCCTGCAGGGCGCCGACGGCCTTGGCCGAGAAACCGCACTGCGGCATGCTCGGCTGACCCTTCATGAACAGCACGACGCGGTTGGCGTTGAGAATGGATTCGATGCGCGAGCGCAGGGCGGGATCAAGGGACATGGCGGTCAGGGTCCGGATATGCGAACCGCCTATTCTACGCGGCATGGCATCATGGGGCATGACCGTACCGGAAACGTTGTATCGCATTCCCCGGCGCCCCTGGCGCTGGCTGCCATGGCTGGTGCTGTCGCAGGTGCTGGTGGTGCTGACCTGGGTCGCTTGGGGCTGGCGCTGCGGGCTGCCGCTGATGGTGGCGTCCCATGCGCTGTTCATGGTGCCGGTGTTCCTGCCCAACAGCCGCTTCTATGCCCCGGTGCTCAGCCGTCTGCCCGTCCAGGCCCGCAAGGTCTGGCTGACCATCGATGATGGGCCGTCGGCCGACACCCCGGCGGTGCTCGACCTGCTGGACCGTTACGAGGCCAAGGCGACCTTCTTCCTGGTCGGTGAACGCGCGCAGGCGAGGCCGGAGCTGGTGCAGGCGATGCTGGCCCGCGGGCACAGCCTGGGCAACCACAGCCATCGCCACCCGCAGACCCGCTTCTGGCGGCTGGGGCGGCAGGCCATGGCGGAGGAAATCGCGCTGTGCCAGCAGGCCCTCACCGCGATCGCCGGCACGCCGCCGCGCTGGTACCGCTCGGTGGTGGGGATGACCAATCCGTTCGTTGCCTCTGCATTGAAGCAGTGGCAGCTGACCCGGGTCGGCTGGAGCGCCCGTGGTTTCGACGGCGTGGATTGCAATCCACGCCAAGTGGTCGAGCGGATCACCCGTGATCTGGGGCCCGGCAGCATCGTGCTGCTGCATGAGGGCGCCGCGCATGGCCACACCCTGGCCATCATCGAAGCGGTGCTGCAGGCGGTGCAGGCGCGTGGCCTGCATGCCGGGCTGCCGGACTGACGCCAGACCGGGGTCCGGCGCAGGCCGGGCTCAGCTCAGCGAGCCGATGATCATCAGCAGCACCACGCCGAGCATGCTGCTGATCGACAACACCAGGCCGAGCACGGCGAACACGCGGCGGCGGTCTGCCTGCACTGCACCGGCTATGCCCAGGCCGAAGGCCACCAGTTGCATCAGGGCGGTGCCCATCAGGCCAAGACCGACCAGGATCGCCGACATCGAGGTCTCCTCCATGCCGCCCGGTGTGGTGGTCTCGATGATGCCGGCGACGACGATCAGGCCCAGCATCAACACGGCGCCGCACAGGGCGGTAATGAACGCGGCAATACCCATGCCGGAATGAGGGGTGTGCATCAGGGTTCCTTGTCGATGCGGCGGAACAGACGGTGTCAGTGGGCGAGGGCGGGCGCGGTCGGGGCCGCGGCGCCTGCGGGCGGATGCGACGCATGCCACTGGTCGCGGATCCAGCCGCCGAGCGAGAGCTGGGCGATCAGCACGCCCAGTGTCACCAGCAGCGCGATGATGCCGAACAGACGGCGCCGGCGTGGCTGCAGCACGCTGCCCAGGCCGAGCAGCAGGGCCAGGATCGCCAGGCCGACGCTGCTGCCCAGCAGGGCGGCCAGCGACCAGGGCAGCTCGCGCATCGCCGCGTGTTCGGGCGCATGGGCGTAATGCATGCTCAGCAGCAGCATCACCAGGCCCACGCCACTGACGATCAGCGCGGCGATGCCAAGCGCGGAATGACGGGTCTGTCGAGGCATGGGCGGCTCCGTGCCGGAAGGGGGCGCGAGTATGCGCGCGTGCGGCCGGTGGCGCGAGCCACGTCGATCAAGCGGCGCGCGCACGATCGCCGACGATTAGCCAGTTGTTGAACGGGGTGTTGCCGTAAAGCGGTGTCATCCGCAGCTGCAGCCCGGCGCTCTCCAGAGGGGCGCGCAGGCTCCCGGCATCGGGGTAGTGGCGTGGCCGCGTGCCCATCCAGCCGACCAGGTGCGCGAGCATGTCGGTGATGCGCGTGGTGCGATCGCGGCCACTGTTGTCGGCCAGCATGGTGCGGATCACCAGCCGTGCACCGGGCGCCACGCGTGCGGCGGCCCCGTGCAGCAACCGGGTCTGGGCCGGGGCAGGCAGGTACTGCAACACGTCGAGCAGCGCCACGTTGCCGTGGTGGGCGGGCAGGGCGGCGCTGGCATCCACGCAGGTGAACCGGGCGTGCGGCAGCGCGGCGCGTGCGCTGGCACGCTCGGCGCGGGCAACTTTGTCGGCGTCGATATCCAGGCCGTGATACGCCAGCACATTGCCGTGCTGGTGCAGCACGTGGGCCAGCAGGCCCAGGCCGCAGCCGATATCCAGCAAGGGCGCGGCAGGAGCATCATCCAGCGCGGCGAGCACCCCGGGATACAGCGGATCGCTGCCAAGTTTGCCGCGGCTGTAGTAGTAGTCGCGGCGGTTGCCGAACCGCTGTTCCGGCAGGAACGCCGTGGCGATCCGGCGGGCCTGTTCCCTGGCCAGCGGCAGCGCGGCCTCGCTCAGCGGCTTGGCTCCGCCCACCGCACGCGCGTTACTTCAAACGCGCGCTGGTGCCACAACGCGTACATCGCGGCGGACGGATGCAGGCCATCATCGGCCAGCATGACGGTCTCGCCACCCCATTGGCGGCTCAGGTCGGTGATGTCCACAAACGCGACATCGTGCTCGGCGCAGATCGCTGCCGCCGCCGTGTTGTAGGCATCCAGTTCCTGCCCGATCTGCACGCGGTCGCGCCCGGATGCCACGGCATACGGGGTCACGCCCCAGTCGGGGATCGAGAGCACCAGCACCCGCGCGGCACGGTCCCCGGCGAAGGCCAGCGCGCGCTGCAGCAGGGCGGTGAAGCGCGGGCGGTACGCATCCACGCTGCGCCCCCGGTACTGATCATTCACCCCGATCAACAGGCTGACGAACGCGAACGTGCCCTGGGGTGCAGCGGCATCGATACCGGCCTCGAGCTCGTCGGTGGTCCAGCCGGTGGTGGCGATGATCCTGGGATCGTCCACCGCCACGCCGATATCGCGCAGGGCGGCGGCCAACTGCATCGGCCAGCGCCCGGCGGGGTCAACGCCTTCGCCGATCGTGTAGGAATCGCCCAGGGCCAGGTACGGCAGGCCCATCAGGCCACCGCGCTGCGCGGCTTGAGCGGCACCACCTTGGTGTTGGACTCGGCACGCCGTGCCAGTGCACGATCGATGCGCGCGAACACATCACGCATGACCTCCGGCTCGGGCAGCAGGGTCACGCGGAAGTGGTGGCGGTAGGGCACGTTGAAGCTCGAGCCCGGGACCACCAGCACGCCTTCCTCGTTCATCAGTTCCAGCGCGAAATCATGGTCGTCGAAGCTGCGCGCCGCCGCACCGACCACCGCCGGGAACGCATACAGCGCACCGGCCGGGGCCACCAGTGACAGGTGCTCGCTGGCATTGCAGGCCTCGATCACTGCGCGGCGGGTTTCATACAGGCGGCCACCGGGCGCGCACAGCGGCGAGATCGTGTCCGGCCCGTTGACCGCCGCATCGATGGCGTACTGGCCCGGCACGTTGGCGCACAGGCGCAGCGCACTGAGCAGATCCATCGCTGCACGGAACTCGCCCAGCCGCTCGGCCGCACCGGACAGCATCGCCCAGCCCACGCGCCAGCCGCAGGCGCGATGCACCTTGCTCAGGCCGCTGAAGGTGATGCACGGGTGGTCGCCCGCCAGTGGTGCGACGGCATGGAACTGCGCGTCGTCGTAGAGGATCTGGTCGTAGATCTCATCGACCATCAACAGCAGGTTGTGCTTGGCTGCGATGGCGACGATGCGCTCCAGCAGCTCACGCGAGTAGCTGGCGCCGCTGGGGTTGTTCGGGTTGATCAGCACGATCGCGCGGGTGCGCGAGGACACCAGCGCCTCGATCTCGACCGGGTCGGGCTGGAAGCCGTTCTCCGGCGCGCAGCGGTAATAGACCGGGCGGCCATCGTTGAGGATGGTCGCGGCCGACCACAGGGGATAGTCGGGCGAGGGCACCAGCACTTCGTCGCCCGGGTTGAGCAGGGCGCGCAGCGACAGGTCGATCAACTCGCTGACGCCATTGCCGATGAACACCCGGTCCGGGTGCGCATCGGGTGCGCCACGGCGGGCATAGGCGGCGGCGATGGCTTCGCGCGCCTCCGGCAGGCCCTGCTGGTGGGTGTACGGATCGGTGCGGCCCATGTCATCGGCGATCGCGCGCTGCAGATGCTCGGGCGCCCGGAAGCCGAAGTTGCCGGGGTTGCCGATATTGAGCTTGATCAGCTTGCGGCCCTGGGCCTCCAGCTCCCGCGCTCGTCGCGCCAGTTCGCCCCGGATCTCGTAGCGGACTTCGGACAGGCGCTCGCGGGTGGCGAGCGGCTTCAGCGGGGGCGTGGACATGAACGGGCCGTCATTCAGGCATGGAAACCGCATGGTAGCGGAATTGTTGCGTTGCAGGGCAAGCGTTTCCGGCCGGATTCCGCGCCCTGGCAAGGCGGTTTCAGATGAAAGGAATTCCGCGCGTCCTGACCCGCGCCAGTCCCCCGCGGCGACGCCCGGTCGCCACACCCCTTAGAATGGGCACGATGAGCGAACCCACTGATTACCTTGCCCTGCAGACCATTGGCTGGCCCTGGCCGGGCGGCCCGGAGCTGCCGGCCTGGCAGGCCCTGTTCGAGCAGTTCCCGCAGGCGCGCCCCGGCCGGGTGATCGAGCAGCATCGGACCGGGTATATCGTCTCCGATGCGCCGGAAGCGGCGATCAAGACCGAGTCGCCGCCGGAGTGGCAGCGCCCGCGTTTCCCCAGCCACGAGCGGGCGGCGGTCGGCGACTGGGTACTGCTGGAGGGCATCAAGATCGTTGCTCTGCTCCCGCGCCGCACCGCGATCAAGCGGGGCGCGGCCGGCGAGCATTACCACCAGCAGGTGATCGCGGCCAACATCGATACGGTGTTCATCGTCTGCGGCCTGGATGCGGACTTCAACCCGCGCCGGATCGAGCGTTACCTGCTGCTGGTCGGCGGGGGTGGCGCGCAGCCGGTGGTGGTCCTGACCAAGGCCGACCAGACCGAATACAGCCAGGACGCGCTGGATGTGCTGGAAGAACTGGCGGCGCAGAACATCCCGCTGCTGGCGATCAACGGCAAGGACCCGGCCAGCGCCTCGGCGCTGCTGCCGTGGCTGGGCGCCGGCCAGACCGTGGTGCTGGTCGGCTCCTCCGGCGCCGGCAAGTCGACCCTGACCAACACGCTGCTCGGCGAGGAGCGGATGAAGACCGCCGATGTGCGCGTCAACGACTCGCGCGGGCGGCATACCACCACGCACCGCGCGCTGATTCCGCTGCCGGCCGGGGCCTGCCTGATCGACACCCCGGGCATGCGCGAGCTCAAGCCCACCGGTGAGGAAGCCCTGAGCGAAGGTGGCTTCTCCGACGTGGAGGCGCTGTCAGCGCAATGCCGGTTCCGCGACTGCGCGCACCAGCGCGAGCCGGGCTGTGCGATCCGCGCGGCCATCGAGGACGGCACGCTGGATGAAGAGCGCCTGCTCAACTACTTCAAGCTGAAAGAAGAAGTGGCCGCCGCCGCTGCCAAGCTGGCCGTGCGCCAGGCGCAGCAGGCCATCGAGCGCAAGCACGTCGGCAAGGGCGCGCAGTGGCGCCCGGGCGGAAAAGGCGGACGGAGATGATGGTTTAACCGGGACGGGGGGAGTTAATCGGAGCGATTAACCACCTCCGCCCCCGTTATCTTTTGCTACTGTCCGTTCATGGACACGCCAATGACCGTGGATCGTGACGTTGCCCACCACACCGCGCTCGATGCCCAACTGGTCGAGACGGTAGGCGGGATCAAACTGCTGGGGCTGACCAGTTGGCCAGCTGCACTGCAGGCCCCGTTCCTGGCCAGCCTCGCCCGCGGTCAGCCGGTGCTGCCGCAGGTCGACTATCCCAGACTCGATTTCGCCGAGACCCGCCACCGGCTGGCCGCGATCAGCGCGCAATGCGATCCAGACCATCCCATCGGCCTGTACGTACAGCGCTCGGCGCATAGCTGGGACCAGGCCGCCGGCCTGCTTGAATCGCTGGGAACCGCCGAGGTCGATCGTTACTCGGTGGAACTGTTCGGCGCGCCGGAACAGCCGCTGCCTGGCAACGGCCCCAGCACCCGCGACGCCGCCCGCCACTTCATCCAGATCGCACAGGAACTGGACCACGAGCTGCTCGCCCCGGAAGAACAGGTGCCGGTCTCGGCCACCGCGCTGCAGTTGCAGTTGCAGAGCGATCTGGATGCGTTCTTCGAGTCGCGCATCATCAGCGTCCAGCTCGATCCTGACCTCATCTCCAAGGCGGCCGCCGGCCCGAACCGGATCCGCCTGCGTACCAGCGCCCGCTTCAGCGCCTATGACCGCGCCCAGCTGTTCCACCACGAGGCGCTGGTGCATTCACTGACCGCACTCAACGGCCGCGAGCAGCCGCACCTGCCCAGCCTGGCGCTGTCCTCGCCACGGGTCACCGCGACCCAGGAAGGGCTGGCCACGTTTGCCGAGCAGATCACCGGCAGCATCGACATCGAGCGGCTCAAGCGCATCAGCCTGCGCACCGAAGCGATCGCGATGGCACGCGAAGGGGCGGATTTCATCCAGGTATTCCGCTATTTCTGCGAAGCAGGGCAGAACAACGAGGAGAGCTTCGCCTCTGCCCAGCGCGTGTTCCGCGGTGTGCCCCCGAGCGGTGGCGCGGCCTTCACCAAGGACACCGTGTACCTGCGCGGGCTGGTCTCGGTGCATACTTTTTTCCGCCACATGCTGGCCGAAGACCGCCTGCAGGTCTGCCGCTGGCTGTTCGCCGGCAAGATGTCGCTGACCGATGCGATCGCCTTCGCGCCGCTGTTCGAAGAGGGCATCCTGCGCCCGCCGCGTTGGCTCCCGCACTGGGTCAGCCGCGCCAATGGGCTGGCCGGCATGCTCGCGTTTTCGCTGTTCGCCAACCGCATCCGCATGGATCAGCTCGCCCCCGAGTAGTGCCCGCCGCGTGTCGGCAGGCCCGTGCACTGTCTGCGTGCACCCCGTGCACCAGTGCGCACGGCATCGAGTCATCTGCGATGACCCGCACCGTAAAGATCCTTTCATCTTCCGCTCGCATGCTGGTCATGCACCTGCATTGCGCAGGTCATCTTCCCCCATGTAACGGACGACCATGCTTACCCGACCCCTGACGATCGCGGTGGCGCTCGCGCTGTGCGCCGCCAACGCCCACGCTGCCGATGTAGACGCCACCGCCGCTGCCAACGTCGCGCTCAGCGCGCAGACCCTCGATACCGTTTCGGTGATCGGCCAGGGCGAGACCCGCCAGGTGCAGCGCATCACCGCCGTGGACAAGGAAGTGCTGCCGCCGGGCACCAGCGGCCAGAAGATCCTCGACCGCCTGCCAGGCGTCTCCGTGCAGTCCAACGATGCCTTCGGCGCCAATGAAGAATCGCAGACGATCAGCCTGCGCGGCTTCGACAAGAGCCGCCTGGGCTACACGCTCGACGGCATCCCGCTGGGCGACAACAGCTACGGCAACTACAACGGCCTGAGCATCGCCCGTGCGCTGATCGCCGAGAACCTGGCCGGCGCGGAGCTGTCGCAGGGCATCGGCTCGCTGGGCGTCGCCTCGACCAGCAACCTCGGCGGCACTATCCAGTACTTCTCGCAGGACCCGTCCACCGAGTTCGGTGGCAAGGCCAGCGTCACCGTCGGCGACAACAACCAGCGCCGCGGCTACCTGCGCGTGGACACCGGCGACATCAACGGCTTCTCTGCGTACGTGTCCGGCGTGCACCAGGACGCAGACATGTGGGCCGAGCCGAACCAGAACCAGACCACCCGCCAGTTCAATGCCAAGGCGATCTGGAACGTGGGCGACAACCGCTTCGGCGCGTTTGCCGCTACCTCCCGGGTCAGCCAGGCCAACTACGCCTACCTCTCCAAGAGCATGCTCGCGCGCGGCCTGGGCTGGGACTGGAACATCTACGCACCGGACTGGGATCGCGCGGTCGCCGCAGCGTACTGCGCACCGGGCACCTACAACGCGCAGAAGTGTGCGTTCACCGGTGGCGTCAACAGCATCGATGATGCGTACTACCAGAGCCGCGCGTTGCGCGACGACAACCTGTACTCGCTGGATGCCGATCTGGCCCTGGGCGACAGCGCGCGCCTGAAGCTGCTCGGCTACCACCACGAGAACCGCGGCCAGGGCCACTGGTGGGCACCGGGCCAGCCCTCCAACCCGGGGACGCCGGAGATGCTGCCGATCTCCATCCGCAGCACCAACTACACCATCAACCGCCAGGGCATCACCGCCGCACTGAGCTGGCAGTGGGGCATCCATTCGCTGGAAGCAGGGCTGTGGTACGAGCGCAACGACCACAACGTGGAGCGCAATTTCTACTACATCACCGGCCCGTTCCTGGATGACGGCTACCTCAACCATCCGGACCGCCGCCTGTTCGACCAGGACTTCGACATCCGCACGCGCCAGTTCTACGTGCAGGACCGCATGCGCTTCCTGGACGACCGCCTGACCGTGGATGTGGGCATCAAGAGCCCGAATACCCGCATGACCGCCACTGCCAAGCCGGGCACCGAGGCCAGCTACGCCTCCGGCACCCTGACCGCCAAGGAATCGGTGCTGCCGCAGGCCGGTATCGGCTTCAAGCTGAGCCCGAACCAGGAAGTGTTCGCCTCGTACTCGGAAAACATCGCCGCCTTCGTCGGTGGCGGCAGCGGCGGCCCGCTGCAGGTCTCGCCGGAATCCTTCGCGGCCAGCGCCGGGCTGGAGCCGGAAAAATCCAAGACGCTCGAAGCCGGCTTCCGCACCTTCGGCGAGAAATACCAGGCCTCGATCGCGGCCTACCACGTGATGTTCGACAACCGCCTGCTCTCGCTCAATCCCTGCACCAGCATCGAAGTCGGCACGCGCCCGGAGTGCATCACGCGCTTCATCAACGTCGGCTCGGTGAAGAGCCGCGGTGCGGAGCTGACCTTCATCCTAAATCCGATCGACGGCCTGCAGTGGTACAACGCACTCTCCTGGAACAAGACCACCTACGAGGACAACTACACCTCGGGCGGTGCGATCGTGCCGGTGGCCGGCAAGATCACCGTCGATACGCCCGAGCGCATGGCCTCCAGCGAAATCAGCTGGAACCGGGATGGCTTCTTCGCGAGCTTGCGCGCGAAGTACACGGGCAAGCGGTACTACACCTACACCAACGACCAGTCGGTGCCGGGCGTGACCACCTTCGATGCGGGCATGGGGTATTCGTTCGGGCCGGGCATGGGCCTGCGCGATGTGAAGGTTTCGCTCAATGCGACCAACCTGACCAACAAGCGCTATGCCGGCCAGCTCAGTTCGTTCGCCCCGACGGATCCGACCGGCACCCGCTATGCGATCCACGCCAGCGCGCCGCGCCAGCTGTTCATGACGGTCGCCGCGGAGTTCTGATCTCCGCTTCCCAAGCCAGGGCTAGCCACCGACCATGAGTCGGTGGCTTTGCTTTGTGCATCAGCAAGGGCGCAACACCAACAAGCGCAACGCCCAGAGCGCAAAGCTTCTCAGATGACCGTGTCAGGCGTGGGGTGTGTGGGTTGGCGGGACCCGCCGCAAGTACGTCCATGTAGGCTCGACAAGCGCCCTCCATGGCGCTTGACGGTCCCGCCAACCCACACACCCCACGCCTCCGACAGGTGGCTGGTGATCATGGGGAGGCAAAGCGGGAGCCGCACATGGCCGAGCTGAGGTGAGCCGTCTGAGCGCTTGAAGCCTGAAAGCCCTGAAAGCTAAGTAAATCCAGTAAATCCAGTAAACCGATGAAGCCGAGCGAGCTCTAGCTCAGCAGCACAACAGCTCGAAAGCTCAAAAGCTCAAAAGCTCAAAAGCTCAAGGCCAAACAGCCAAGCAGCTAGATAGCCAGGCAGCGAAACAGCCGAACACCCGAACAGCAACGGCAGCGCTACGATCCAGCCTTTTCGTTGCGCACCGGTACCCTGTCAAAGGGTGGGCACGGGTGGGTGTGCGGGACCATATGCCGCCATGGATGGCGGCATATGAGCCCCCATGGATGGGTTCACGGCGGGTCCCGCGCACCCACCCACACCCCGCCTGGCCAGGCGGCCCAGCAAACCAAGGCTCCCGCCTTCAGGCTTTCAGGCTTTCAGGCTTTCAGGCTTTCAGCGCTTCAACGCACCACCCGCCCGCGACCGCCACACCCCGTCGCCGATGAACAACAGCAGCCCGGTCCAGATCGCAGCGAAGCCCACCGCCTTGGCCGTATCGAACGGCTCGCGGAAGAAGAACACACCCAACAGCAGTCCCAGGCTCGGCGCGATGTACTGCAGGATCCCCACCAGCGACAGCGGAATCCGCTTCACCCCGTACGCAAACCCGATCAACGGCAACGCCGTCACCGCACCGCCGAAAATCAACAGCGCATCGTTGCGCCAACCCCAGCCACTGAAGAAACCACCGCCGTGTCCGTTCTCGCTCCACAGCGCAAACCCGATCGCCGGCAGGAACAGATACAGACTCTCCACCCCGAGCCCCGCCACCGGGTCCACCGAGATCATCTTGCGCAGCAGCCCGTAAAGGCCGAACGAACAGGCCAGCCCCAGCGCGATCCAGGGCGGCGTGCCCGCGTCGACGGTCAGCCAGGCCACGCCAAGGGCCGCGCACCCCACAGCGAGCCACTGCAGGCGCCGCAGGCGCTCTTTGAGCACCACCACGCCGAGCACCACGCTCACCAGCGGATTGATGAAGTACCCCAGGCTGGTTTCGATCACATGCCCGGCGTTGATCGCCCAGATGTACAGGCCCCAGTTGAACGCGATCGCCACGCTGCTCAGCGCCAGCGTCGGCAGCGCGCGCGGCTGGGCCGCAATGGCCTTCCACCAGCCCAGGCCGTTGCTCAACAGCAGCCAGGCCACCACCAGCACCGTGCTCCAGATGATGCGGTGCGCGATGATCTGCTGCGAGGGTATCGCCCGGAGCAGGTGCCAGTAGACTGGCACCAGACCCCACAGGGTGAAGGTGAAAGCGGTGATCGCAAAGCCGCGGCGCTGCTCCTGCAGGCTGTGTGGGGCCGGCAGGCTCACTTCGCGCGCGTCCGGGCCAGGGTCAGCACCACCACGCCGGCCAGGATCACCGCCATCGCCAGCAGGTCACGCCCGCCGAAATGCTCGTTGCCGATGATCACGCCCAGGATCACCGCGATCACCGGATTGACGTAGGCATAGCTGGCCACCAGCGCCGGGCGCACGTTGTGCAGCAGCCACACGTAGGCGGTGAAGGCGACGATCGAGCCGAACATGCACAGGTAGGCCACCGCCAGCAGCCCATTCATGCTGGGCCAGGTGGTCGGGCGTTCGCCGCTGAGCAGGCCGAGCACGATCAGCATCGCGCCACCGCAGAGCATCTGCCCGGCGGCGGTCATGAACGGGCTGGGCAGGTCCAGGCCACGTGCCCAGATCG
The DNA here is from genome assembly GCF_002205165.1 of Stenotrophomonas maltophilia. GTDB lineage: Bacteria > Pseudomonadota > Gammaproteobacteria > Xanthomonadales > Xanthomonadaceae > Stenotrophomonas > Stenotrophomonas maltophilia_N. The sequence goes on from NZ_NIVS01000007.1 coordinate 65,880, forward strand.
AGCCGAAGGCCCAGCCGACCGGGGCGATCAGCAGCAGGATCAGGCCCTGCGGGGAGGCGGTCAGGCTGCTGCCGGCGTTGAGCCAGACCACGCCAAGGAAGCCGATCGCGATACCCAGCCATTCCCCGCGGCTGGCGTTCTGCCCGCGCATGGCGCCGAACAGGGCCATCCACAGCGGTACCGAGGCGACGGCCGTGGCGGCCAGGCCCGAGGACACCGTGCGCTCGGCCAGTACCACCATGCCGTTGCCCAGCACCAGCATGGTCAGGCCCATGATCGCCAGGTTGCGCCACTGGCGCCGGGTCGGCGCAGGCGAGCCACGCCAGCGCAGCGCGGCGTACATCAGCGAACCGGCGATGATGAAGCGGCCGCCGGAGACCATCGTCAGCGGCAGTGCGCCGCCCTCCAGCGCCAGCCGGATCCCCAGATAGGTGGACCCCCAGACCACGTACACCAGCAGCAGCGCCAGGACGACCAGGCCGCTGCGGGGAGCGGCCGACGGGGATTCGGGTAGGACGGCCATGGGCCACCACGGTGCGGGGGAACACGAATTCTAGGCCGTTGCCGATGGCGCGGCACCCTTTGTGCTGGCACGCTGATTTCATCCGGCCGCACCGTGATGCCTGACACGCACCCGTTTTTGACGTGCGGTAAGGTAACAAGAGCAATCAACGCTTCCCAGCCAGGACCCCTACCCTGCATGAGCACTTCCGTCCCCGCCACTGCGGCACACCCCGAACGGGCCGCCCTGCGGCGCTCCATCTCCAACACCCTCAAAGGCTCGGCCGGCAATCTGGTCGAGTGGTATGACGTCTACGTCTACTCGGTTTTTGCGGTCTATTTCGAATCCCAGTTCTTCTCGGCCGCCGACAAGAACTCCACGATGTATGTGTGGGCGATCTTCGCCGCCACCTTCCTGATGCGCCCCATCGGCGCGTGGTACTTCGGCCGCTTCGCCGACCGCTACGGCCGCCGCCTGGCGCTGACCGTCTCGGTCACGGTGATGGCCGCCTGCTCGTTCCTGATCGCGATCACCCCGACCGCCTCGCAGATAGGCATCTGGGCAGCGGTGATCCTGCTGTTCGCGCGCCTGCTGCAGGGCTTTGCCACCGGGGGCGAGTACGGCACCAGTGCCACCTACATGTCCGAGGCCGCCATTCCCGGCCGCCGCGGCTTCCTGTCCTCGTTCCATTACGTCACCCTGGTCGGCGGCCACGTGCTGGCGCAGCTGACCCTGTTGGGCATGCTGACCTTCTGGGGCAAGCCGGAAATCTCCGCCTGGGGCTGGCGCGTGGCGTTCGGCATTGGCGGCGTCGCGGCGATCGTGGTGTTCTGGCTGCGCCGCAGCATGGATGAGTCGCTGCAGTCCGATTCCATCGACGCCGCGCGCGACGGCCGCGCCAAGGCCTCCGGCTCGATGCGTGAGCTGTTCGTCAACCAGTGGCGTCCACTGCTGCTGTGCTTCCTGATCACCGCCGGCGGCACCGTCGCGTTCTACACCTACTCGGTCAACGGGCCGAAGATGATCCAGAGCGCGTTCGCGGGCGATGACGTCATGACCGGTACGATGATCAACCTCGGCGTGCTGACCTTCCTGATGGTGCTGCAGCCGATCGGCGGCTGGCTGTCGGACATGGTCGGGCGCAAGAGCCTGCTGGTGTTCTTCGGGATCGGCGGCGTGCTGTACAGCTGGTACCTGATCACCGAACTGCCCAACCAGCACGATCCGTTCATGGCCTTCCTGGTGCTGGGCATCGGCTTCGTGATCCTGACCGGCTATACCTCGATCAACGCGGTGGTCAAGGCCGAACTGTTCCCGACCCATGTGCGCGCACTGGGTGTGGGCTTCGGTTATGCGATGGCCAACTCGCTGTTCGGTGGTACCGCGCCGCTGCTGTACCAGGGTGCGCTGAAGACCGGCCAGGTCGGCATGTTCGCGGTGTACGTCACGGCGATCATCGCGGTGTCGCTGGTGGTCTACATGTTCTTCCTGACCAACAAGGGCCCGAACTGGCTTGATGGCACGCGCAAGTAACCGCCGCATGGCCCACCCCGCGCTCAGGCGGGGTGGGTGGGTGCTGGCGATGCTGGTCCCGGCGTTCGCCCAGGCCAGCCCTTCCGCCCACGCAACCAGCGCCCCCGCGGGCGCTGCATTGCTATGGGTGGCTGCCGTGCTCGCCGCGGGCACGACCGTGGCGTGGGTGCTGCGACGGCCATCGGCACAGGCCCGCTGGCCGCGGATCGGCTTCGGTGTGGCGCTGTTGGCGGTAGTGACCGCGCTGGTGCTGCAACTGGCGGCTGATCTGGGCAGCGGGCACAGCGTGCTGCAGCTGCGCTTCGGCCGGCATGTCGCCAGTGTGGACACCCAGCCGACGCGGTTCGGCTGGATGATTGCCTGTTACCTGGCCGCGCTCGCGGCCAGTGGCTGGGGCGCCTGGCGCCTGTTGCGGCGGCGCTGAGCGCCGCCAGCGGCCCGCCTCAACGGCGTGCCGATTCGCTCTTCTCGCGCTCGGCGCGGAATTCGGACCCTTCTTCCCACTGCGGCCAGCGACGGCTGTTGGCCAGTTCCGCGCCCAGGTCGTAGACCAGCAGGGTGTCGGCGGCATGGCCACTCGGGTCCCAGCTCGGGGTCCACGCATCGCAGGCCTGGTGGTAGCAGGCGGCGAAGTACGCATCGCGCAGTTCACGGCCCTTCTCCACGCCACCCTCGCGCATGTCCAGCCCGGGTCCGATGGTGATCGCCGGCACGCCGAGACGGGCGAAGGCGAAGTGGTCGGCACGGTAGAAGAACCCGGCTTCCAGGTTCGGATCGGGCGAGTAGGTGCGGCCACGTGCCTTGGCCACGCGCTCCAGATCCCCTTCCAGCGAGACCCGGCCCTTGCCCCAGGAGGCGATGTCGCGGGTCGGGCCATCCGGGCTGAACATCTCGATGTTCAACACGGCCGCGGTCTTGTCCAGTGGGGCCAGCGGGTGCGCGGCGTAATAGCTGGCGCCGAGCAGGCCCTTCTCTTCGGCGGTCAGCGCCACGAAGTACAGCGTGCGCTGCGGCTGCGGGCCGGCAGCGAAGACGCGGCCCAGCTCCAGCACGGTGGCCACGCCGGTGGCGTTGTCGATCGCGCCGCGGCGGATGCGGTCGCCCTTGGCATCGGGCTGGCCGATGCCGAAGGCGTCCCAATGCGCGGAGAAGATCACCGCTTCATCGGCGTGCGCGCCGCCCGGCAGCTTGGCCACCACGTTGCGGGTGATCACCTGCTCGCGCTTGAGCTTGAAGTCCACCGAGAGCTGCGCATCGCCCAGCGCGACCGGCTTGAAGGCCGGGGTCATCGCACGGCGCTTCTCGGCCTCGAAATCCAGGCCCGCATCGCGGAACAGCTGCTCGGCCAGGCTGCGCTGCATCCAGCCGCGCACCGGTACGTGCTGGGCCAGGGCCTGCTCGCGAGTGCGTTCGATATCGAACAGCGGCGAGGTGCCCGAGCTCTTCACCGTGGCCCAGCCATACGCGGCCGGCGCAGTCTCGTGCACGATCAGCACGCCCTGCGCACCGCGGCGCGCGGCTTCTTCGAATTTGTACGTCCAGCGGCCGTAATAAGTCACGGCCTTGCCATCGAACGCGCCCGGCTGGTCGGCTTCGAAGTCCGCATCGTTGATCAGCACCACGGCGATCTTGCCGTGCAGATCGACGTCCTTGTAATCGTTCCAGTGACGCTCGGGGGCATCGATGCCGTAGCCGACGAACACCAGCGGGGCATTGCTGATCGCCACCGCGTCCTGCGGGCGCAGGCTCTGCAGGGTCACGTCCTCGCCATTGGTCAGGGTGCGCTGCTTGCCCTTCTGGCGCAGCTGCGCGCGCACCGGACCGTCCACCTGCGCACGCACCATCGGGACCGGTTGCACCCAGCTGCCGTCGACGCCGCCGGGCTGCAGGCCGTACGTCTTGAATTCTTCGATCAGGTACTGGACGGTGCGCTCTTCGCCGGGCGTGGCCGGGGCGCGGCCTTCGAATTCGTCCGAGGCGAGGATGCGTACATGCCGCGACAGGGCCTGCGGGTCGATGCCGCCACCGGGCAGGTCATTGGCGGCGTGGGCCAGGCCGCCCACGAACAGGCAGGACGACAGCAGCAGCATGCGCATCGGATTCACGGCAGACACCAGGGCGGAAAACAGGACACCGGAGTGTAACGTGACACCCCCGTGACCGTGCACTAGCGCCGATCGCGATCCAGCCAGCAGGCCAGGCCCTGTGCGTTGAGTTCGATATCCATCGCCAGCACCCGGGTCACCGCCGCATCATCGAGCGGGCAGCCGTGAGCCTGTGCGCGTTCGAGGTAGAGCGCGCTCAGCGCGGCGACCAGGCACCGATGCCGATCCGGGCGCCCATCGCATTGGCGGCCGATCTCGACCATCGCGTCGATCTGCTCGACCAGATCCGCTGCCAGCTTGCGCGGCGGTGCTACGCGCCCGTAGTGGGTCAGGTACATCGCCTGCGGGTCATGCGCCAGCATCTTCGCGATCGACTGTTTCAGCGGCTCCGGGTCGAACTGCACCGGCGAGGAGGTGGGCACGATGAATGCACCCTGCGCGCTGTCCAGCTCGCGGTAGGACAGCCCGAAGGTGTCGCCGGTGAACCAGCTGCGGCTGCGCACATCCCACACGCACAGGTGATGGCGTGCATGCCCGGGGGTATCCACGCACAGCAGCGGGCGGCCGGCCAGATCCACCGTGTGGCCATCTTCTGCGATCACCACCCGGTCTGCGGCGACCGCCAGGATCGGCCCATAGCTGCGCGCGATTTCGGCCTCGCCATACACCTCGGTGGCCCCGGCGATCAGGCGGGTCGGATCGATCATGTGCGGCGCACCGCGCGGATGCACCACCACGGTGGCGTTGGGCAACTGCTGCATCAGCAGGCCGGCGCCCCCGGCATGGTCCAGGTGCACATGGGTGAGGATCAGCCAATCGACCTGCTCGGGCGCGCAGCCGGCGCGCGTCAGCGCGGCGAGCATCGCCGGCACGGCCAGGCCGGTGCCGCAATCGATGAAGGCCGCCCGGCCGTTCTCGACGATCAGGTAAGCGGCGTCGAAATCATCGCGCTGGAACGCGGTGTCGATCGTATGAATGCTGGGGTCGGAGTGCATCAACACATCCCTGGCACGAAACGCCCCCATCTTACGTCGATCAGTGCAGCGGCTTCGATGCGGCTTTGGTCGCAGTCGCGCCCAGCAGTGGCCCACGCAGCAGCACCGCGGCCACCATCACCGCCAGGAAGGCACCGTAGGCGTAGAGCACGGCCAGCACCTGTCGCCAGATCGGCCCGGCATCGTTCTGGACCACGCCGATGTGATGGCCCCACAGCATCGCCAGGATGCTCAGCACGAAGGCCAGCACCAGCGCGGCGCCATCGAACAGGCGGCGCGCGGTGCCACGCGGCTGGCGGGGGAACAACCAGTACAGCGTGCCCAACAGCACGAACCAGGGCAGGAACAACAACAACGACAACCAGGCCATCGCAGTCTCCCGTGCAGTCGCACGCCCCGCGGCGTGCAGGGGCATCATGCCATAGCGATGGCACCGACCAAGCGTCGATGCCTGCCGGATGGCGCGGTGGCTTGGTTGCCGGCCAGCGTTACTCGCGCAGTGCCTGCAGTGCGGCCAACACCACGTCCACCTCGGCCTCGAGCTTGAACAGTTCGCTCTGCAGCCCGTCACCGTGCTCGGTCTGCTTGAGCACGCCGATCAGCTGACCGGCGTCGCGCGGCGAATCGAAGCCCTCGCTCTGGATCAGCAGGGTGCCATCACCGGCCTGCAGCTTGAAGTAGAAGCGGCCGTCCTTTTCGCGGTACTGCTTGAACAGTGGCGGTGCCGCGCGCGCGGCCCCGCTTTCTTCACTGGGCACGTCACCGGCGGTGGACAGATCGCGCAGGCCAACCGCATGGCGCAGCTCCTTCAGCAGCGGCACCGCGAACTGCTCGCGCAGCTGCTGCCCACGACGGCGCAGCAGCGCTTCGATCTTTTCCGGCTCGGCCATCAGCGCGTCATAACGCTCGCGCAGCGGGGTGATCTCGCTGTCGATGCGCTCGAACAGCTGCTGCTTGGCATCGCCCCAGCTGATGCCCTCGGCGAAGGCCTGCGCGAATGCAGCGGTCTGCTCCGCGGTAGCGAAGGCCTGGTACATCTGGAACAGTGCCGAGCCTTCGGTGCTCTTGGGCTCACCGGGTGCGCGCGAATCGGTGAGGATGGAGAACACCAGCTTCTTCAGCTCCGCGCGGGGTGCGAACAGCGGAATGGTGTTGTGGTAACTCTTGCTCATCTTGCGGCCGTCCAGGCCCGCCAGCGTAGCGACCTGCTCATCGATCACCACCTCGGGCAGCGGGAAGAACTCCTGGCCGTAGACGTGGTTGAAGCGCTGCGCGAAATCGCGCGCCATCTCGATGTGCTGGATCTGGTCGCGGCCGACCGGCACGCGGTTGGCCTTGAAGATCAGGATGTCGGCCGCCATCAGCACCGGGTACATGAACAGCCCCGCGCTGATGCCGGCATCGTCATCCAGCTGTTCCTCGCGGTTCTTGTCCACGGCGGCCTTGTAGGCATGGGCGCGGTTGAGGATGCCCTTGCTGGCGATCACGGTCAGGAACCACATCAACTCGGTGGTTTCGGGGATGTCGCTCTGCCGGTAGAACCACACCTTGTCCGGATCCAGCCCGCACGCCAGCCAACTTGCCGCGATCTCCAGCGTGGAGCGCTGGGTGCGCTCCGGCTCCTGCGCCTTGATCAGGCTGTGCAGGTCGGCCAGGAAGAAGAAGCTCTCGATATCCGAGGCCTGGCTGGCGGTGATCGCCGGACGGATGGCGCCGACGTAATTGCCCAGGTGGGGCGTGCCGGAGGGGGTGATGCCGGTAAGAACGCGGGTAGTCATGGGGAATCAATGCGGACAGATGAACCGCCCCAGTTTACCTGCCTGCGCTCGACCCCGTTGGCCGGGCCCGTGCGTTTGATCCTGCACCTGCCCTGTGGAGCCCTGCCATGAAACGCCTGATCCTGCCCCCGCTTGCCGTGCTGGCCCTGTGCGGCTTCAAACCGGCGGTCCCGCTTCGCTACGACACCGGCCCGGTGCACCTGACCGTGATCGACCGCGACAGCGGCCACGCCCTGACCCAGTACCGCCAGCACGGCCAGCGCTGGATCGCCGGCCAACAGGGCCACCGTTACAGCGTACGCCTGCGCAACGGCAGCGCCGAGCGCGTGCTGGTGGTGCTCTCGGTCGATGGCCTGAATGCCATCAGCGGCGAGGTGGCGGCCCCGCACCAGACCGGCTACGTGCTCAACCCGTGGCAGACCACCGATATCCACGGCTGGCGCAAATCCGCCGACGAGGTCGCCCAGTTCGTGTTCACCGATCCGGAGCGCAGCTATGCCGGCCGCACCGGACGCCCGGCCAACATCGGCGTGATCGGCGTGGCCGTGTTCCGCGAGGCGGGCCGGGTGTCATGGGAAGCCGCGCCCGCCGTGGCCGGCTCCGCAGATGCCAAGGCGCGCCCGCAGGCACGCTCGTCGGCCATGGAAAACGCCCGCGTGACCGGGTCCACCGCCCCGGCACCCCAACTGGGCACCGGCCACGGCGAACGCGAGCTGTCGCGGGTGCGCAACACCGCGTTCGAGCGCGACACCGCGTCTCCGGCGCAGCAGGTGCAGGTCCGTTACGACAGCGAGCGCAACCTGGTGGCCCGCGGGATCATTGCGCAGGTGGAACCCGGGACGCGCGATGAGCCCGAGGCGTTCCCGGGCCAGTACGTGCCCGATCCACCGCGCTATCGCCGTCGCTGATCACCGAAGCACGACAACAAAAACGGGCCGCTTTCGCGGCCCGTTCCGGTTTCAACCCCCGACGGCGGTGCCGTCGTCATGGATCACCACTCAGTGGTAATCCGGATAATCCTTGCGCATGGCCGCTTCGAAGTCGCGGACTTCGGTTTCAGCGCGGTCGCGTGCCCAGCCATAGCGTTCCTGCAGGCGGCCTGCGAGGTACTCGGCATTGCCCTCGGCCACCTTGAAATCGTCGTCGGTCAGGTCGCCCCACTTGGCCTGCGCCTTGCCCTTGAGCTGCGTCCACTTGCCGGAAATGATGTCTTTGTTCATGGGTTCGCTTCCTTGATTGCAACGGCCATCTCGCCGTGGGACCAGATTGCGCCAGGCCGCGTTGCCGCGCGGTCAAGCGGCGATGAAGCGCGCGCTCACGAGCTTGAATGGATTCACCCCCACCGGGTTGCGCCGTCATCCACCGGACATGAAAAAGGCCGGGAAATCCCGGCCTTTTCCGTTGACGACTGATCCGTTGGATCAGTTGCCCTTGGCAGCGCCTTCGACCGTTTCACCGGCCTTCTGCACGTCCTTGCCGGCACCGGCAACGGTGTTGCAGCCGGACAGCATGGCCACCGAGAACATCGACAACAGCATCAGTGCGATAACACGCTTCATAGGGTTCTCCTGGTTGTTCAAATTCAATACCGAAATCCGGTCCCGCCTGTCAGAAGAGCACTCCAGCGCAGCTCCCCTTCCCGACCTGCAGTGCCGTGGGTTCAACCACACGGCGCCGCGTGAAGTGCAATCTGGCGGGAGAGGCGTGCAGCGGATGTGAATGCACGCCAATACGGTTCAGCCAGCCCTGCTCAATCGCGCATCAGCGTCGATTTTCCGAACAGGCTTTCGACCAGATCGACCGCCAGTTCGGCGGTGGCGTTGCGGTTGTCGAGCAGCGGATTCAGCTCGACGATGTCCAGTGAGCCCATGCGCCCGGTGTCGGCGATCATCTCCATCACCAGCTGCGCTTCGCGGTAGTTGACCCCGCCCGGCACCGTGGTGCCCACGCCCGGCGCGATGCTCGGGTCCAGGAAGTCCACGTCGAAGCTGACGTGCAGATGAGTGTTGGCATCGATGCCGGCCAGCGCCGCCTCCATGGTGCGCTTCATGCCGGCTTCGTCGATGTAGCGCATGTCGTAGACATCCACCTGGTGCTGCTTGATCAGGCGCTTCTCTTCCTGGTCCACCGAACGGATGCCGATCTGGTGCACCTGCTGCGGGCGGATCGCCGGTGCGTCACCGCCGAGGCGGGTCAGCGCGTCCGGGCCCAGCCCACACAGGCAGGCCACCGGCATGCCGTGTACGTTGCCCGACGGGGTGACCTCGCTGGTGTTGAAATCCGAATGCGCATCCAGCCACAGGACGCGCAGGTCCTTGCCCTGTTCGCGGCACCAGCGCGCAACCGCGGTGATCGAGCCGATCCCGAGACAGTGGTCGCCACCGAGCATGATCGGCATGCGCCCGGCCTGCAGCTCGCCGTAGGTCGCCTCCATCAGTGCACGGTTCCAGGCCACCACTTCATCGAGATGGCGGTAGCCCTGCACTGGCGCCGTCCACGGATTGCGCGGGCCGTCCAGGTTGCCGAGGTCGCGCACGTCCACGCCGCGCGCGGTGAGCGCGTCCCCCAGGCCCGCGATGCGCAGGGCGTCCGGTCCCAGACCCGCGCCACGGTGGCCCGCCCCGATATCGGTGGGCACGCCAATCAGGGAAACCGGGGAATACATCGCCATCGCTGTTGCCTCCGTTGCAAAGAGGACCAGCATAGCCAGCGCGGGGGGATACGACTCGCGGCGCTGCAGCAGTCGTCAGCGACCGTGCATCGATGGTGCCGGCACCCGGATTCGAACTGGGGACCTACCGCTTACAAGGCGGTTGCTCTACCAACTGAGCTATGCCGGCATGGGCATCGCGGCGGGACGACCCGTCGCGGAGCCGGGATTCTAGCGCAAGCGTGCGCATTCCAGCGAGCGTTGCTGGGCGGCCCCGCTGCGCTGGCGGGCCACGGCGGCGTCGGTACCGTCGGCCAGGGTCGCATCCAGCCACCACTGCGCGCTGCCATCGCCCCCGCTGGCGACCATGGTCGCCTTGAAACCGGCTGCGCTCAGGGCCGCGAGACGGCGATCCGCGCCTTCCCGGTTGCGGTACTGGCCCAGCGCGATGGCGTTGGTCTCCTCGCCCTGGGCAATGATGTAGTAGTCGCTCACGCCCGCTGCGACGATGCGCTTGACCGTGGCCTGCGCCTCCTCACGGCTGGCGGCGGGCGGCAGCAGCACGCGGTAACGGGTGGCGCTGGCATCGGCGACCTCGCGCAGCCTGGCCCCACGCAGAGCACCCCCGGCGCGCGACTGGGCGGCCTGGGCGGCGGCGCGGTCCGCGAACGGCCCCAGGCTCACGCAGTGGGCGGGCGTGGGCGTGGGCGTTGCGGTGACGGCCGCAGGCGCGGCTGCCGGTGCGGGAACTGCGGCCACCGGGGCCGGTGCCGGTGCGCTGGCGACTGCCGTCGGCGCAGGCGCGTCAGCCAAGGCGGTGGCCGGTGCGGCGGCGGTCGCCTGCGGCGGGGCCACCGGCGCGGCGGCGGGCGTGACGTCTTGCAGTGCCGGCGCGGCGTTCAGCGGCGTTGCGGCAGCCGGCGGCGCCTGCGTGGACGGCAGCACTTCAAGCTGCGCCACACCGGCCGGCGAGGCCGGTGGTGCGCTGACCGGTTCACCGCGCAGCAGCCACCACAGCGCGACACCGAGGTTGAGGATGACCAGGACGACGATCAGGGCACGGGTGAGCATCGGCTGATCCTAGCCTGCCGACGGCGGTTGATGCACGGCCCAGCGGGCCAGCCCATCCAGCACCAGCGAGGGCTGGAATTCGGCATCGCCGAGCAGCGGCAGCAGCGCCGGTGCGCCGCCCCCGTGCACCAGCAGATGCGGCAGCGCGCCGAGGCGTTCACCGCCCTGCGCGCGGCTGCGTTCGATCAGCGCCACGGCTGCACCATCGCAGCCGGAGGCCAGCGCATCGGCGGTATCGTTGGCGAACTCACTGTAGTCACCGCCTGCGGCCGGCAACTGCACGGCGCGCGCATGCAGCGCTTCGCGCATGGTGGTTGGCGAGGCGGCAATGCGTCCGCCGTGATGCTGTCCCTCGGCGTCGAGCAGATCGATGGTGAGCGCGGTGCCCACCCCGGCGATCAGCACGGCCTGGCCACGCGCCGCCACGGCCAGCAGTGCCAGGTAGCGGTCCACGCCGAAGCGGGCGGGATCGGCGTAGGCGATCCGCACCCCGGCATACTCGGCCTCGGTACGCGCGACCCGCACGTGGCGGAAGCGCGCCTGCAGCACATCCAGCATGGCGGCCGTCAGCGATGGTGCGGCGACGCTGGCCACATACGCGGTATCGCCCGAGGGCAGCGCCTCCAGTGCCAGCGCAGGCATTGCCTCGGCGCCGTGCGGCCACGCCTGCACGTCACCGGCGCGCATGCCCTGCAGCGGCGCGAACTTGAAGCGCGAATTGCCCAGATCAAACAACCAGTCGCTCATTGCGCCCTCACGCTGACTTCGCCCGCATGGAAAACCCGCTCGCTGCCGTCGATACGCACGCGCAGCGCTCCGTCGTCGGCCAGACCCAACGCCGTGCCGGCAAACAGCACCCCGCCTTCTTCCACCTGCACCTCGCGTCCGGCCAGGCTGTCCAGCGCGGCATAACGCGCAAGGAACGGCGCCAGACCCTCCTGCTCGAACGCGTCCAATGCTGGCAGCAGAGCGGCCAGGATGCGTGCGACCACCGCGTTGCGCGAGGTCTGTTCGCCGGAGAGCGTGTCCAGGTCGGTCCAGGGCTGGGTGATCTCCGCTGCGAAGGCGGCTGGCATCCGCACATTGACGCCCAGGCCGATCACGGCGCGCGCAGGGCCGGCGAATTCGCCGCCGCCTTCGATCAGCAGGCCCCCGAGTTTGCGGCCGTCGACGATGAGGTCGTTGGGCCACTTCAGTGCGACATCGCGAAAACCCGCCTCGCGCAGTGCTTCGGCCACCGCGACCCCGGCGACCAGGCTCAGCCCGCCCAGCCGGGACAGGCCACCGGCAAACCCACGCAGCACCGAGAGATAGATGTGCGCGGCCAGCGGCGACGCCCAGGCCCGCCCGCGGCGCCCGCGGCCCCGGGTCTGGCGCTCGGCCAGCAACACCGCCACCCCGCGCTCCGGCGCGCTGCAGCGCAGCAATTCACTGTTCGTTGACGCGACGGACCAGGCGATCTCCAGCGAGGCCAGGTCGGCCGACACCGGGGCCGGCAGCGCAGCCTGGATGGCATCGACCTCCAGCAGATCCAGCGGCTGCTGCAGCTGGTAGCCATCACCAGCACGGCCGTCGATATCGACCCCGGCGGCTCTAAGTCCTTGAATCCGCTTCCAAATCGCGGCGCGGGTCTGGCCCAGTTCGCGCGCCAGCGCGTCGCCGGACAGGCGCCCGGCGCCCAGTTTGGCCAGCAGTTGGCGGTCGTCCACGGCAGCTTCCATCGGGTAAACGGGAAAAGTATGCGGGAAAGCCGCCGCCAGCGCCCGCCGGGGGCCTTCCTATCCCCCGGCCGAATCGGGCTAGAATCGGGAACTTGACCCGCCGCTGGATGTTGACGATGCGCCCGTTCGCCCATTGCCTGCTCCTCCTGATGGCCCCGCTGGCCGCGCACGCTTCCGATGCGCTCACCACGGCGGGCCGCGGCGCGTGTGTCTATACGGCCGGCGAGAACGAACGCAGTGCCCCGGCATCGGCCTCGGCCGCGTCCGCCCCGAACACGGTCAAGCCCAGCGCCAGCAGCGGGACCAGCACCGGTGGCGGCGGCGATGACGACGTGTTGCCGCGCCTGCGTGCACCGAAGTGGCACAGCTTCCTGCCGGGTATGTTCCGCTGATCGAACGACTGTTGGGCTGGCTGCGCCGCACGCCACGCGAGATCGACCCCACCCTCTGGGACCGCACCTGCCGCCGCGCGGCATGGCTGCAGCACCTCGACCCTGCCCGCCGCGAGCGCCTGCGCGTCCTCGCCGCTCGTTTTCTGCATGAAAAGACCATCAGCCCGGCCGCCGAACTGCAGCTCGACGAGGCCGATGGCGTGCTGTTGGCCGCGCTGTGCTGCCTGCCGTTGCTGGAACTGGGCGAGATCGGCCTGCGTGGCTGGTCGCAGCTGATCGTCTACCCCAACGCGTTCCGTGTGCATCGCAGCCAGGTGGATGCGGCCGGGGTGCTGCACGAGTGGGACGACGCGCTGATCGGCGAATCCTGGGACAGCGGTCCGTTGATTCTGTCGTGGGCCGACATCCAGGCCGACATCGCCGACCCCGAGGCCGGGTTCTGCGTGGCGGTGCATGAGATGGCGCACAAGATCGATGCGCTGGACGGGGCGATCGACGGCACGCCCCCGTTGCCACGCGCGTGGCAGAAGCAATGGGCGGCGGATTTCCAGCAGGCCTATGACGCGTTCTGCGCCGAGGTGGATCAGGGCCGCGAGACGCTGATCGATCCGTATGCGTCCGAAGCGCCGGAAGAATTCTTCGCGGTGGTCAGCGAGTACCACTTCTCTGCGCCGGCGCTGCTGGCGCGCGAGATGCCGGCGGTCGCCGGGCATCTGCAGCGGTTCTATGGTCCATCACCGCTGATGCGGTGACCAGGGCCACGGCCGTTACGGCCCCGGCGGCAGCTTCACTTCGAAGCGCGCGCCACCCAGTTCCGGCGAGCGCTTGACCTGCAGTTCGCCGCGGTAGTCCTTGATCAGGTCCTGCACGATCGACAGGCCGATGCCGTGGCCTTGCACACGCTCGTCGCCACGCACGCCACGCTGCAGCACCTTGGCGATGTCTTCCGGTGCGATGCCCGGGCCATCGTCGTCCACCGAAAGCACCAGGCCTGCGCGACGCGCACCGGGCGCCGGCAACGGATGCGCGGTCAGCAGCACGCGGCGCTTGGCCCACTTGAAGGCGTTCTCCAGCAGGTTGCCGAGCAGCTCCTGCAGGTCGCCAGGCTCGCCGTGGAAACGCGCGGCCGGGTCGATATCGAATTCGCACAGCACACCCTTGGAGGCGTAGACCTTTTCCAATCCGCGCACGATCTCTTCGGCATTGGATTCTATCGGCAGCGGCGCGGAGAACAGCTTGTGCCCCGACGACGCCGCGCGCGCCAGCTGATACGACACCAGGTTGTTCATCCGCCGCAGCTGCACGTCGAACTCTTCGCGCAGATCCTCATCGCGCGCGCCGCTGTCGAGCTGCGTGCGCAACACCGCCAGCGGCGTTTTCAGGCTGTGCGCAAGGTCGGCCAGCGTGTTGCGCTGGCGTTCGAGGTTCTCGCGCTCGCTCTCGATGAAGGCGTTGATGCTGTCCGTCAGTGGCTCCAGCTCACGCGGATGGCGCTCGCTCATGCGCTCGGTTTCACCGCGCTGGACCTTGGTCAGCTCATTGATCACCCGCCGCATCGGGCGCAGGCTCCATTGCAGAATGACCGTCTGCAGCAGCAGCAGGATCAGACCGATGCCGCCGAGGTAGAACCACACCCGCCCGCGGAACACGCGCAGCTGCGCGCCGAGTGCGCGCGAGTCTTCGAGCACGTAGATCGTGTACGGGAATTCGGTGGCGGGGTCGGCGTCGGCATCCCAGACCAGGCCCATGCCGTAGCGGTAGGCCGAGCCCTCGCTGCCGTCGATCTGGATCATCGGCAACGGGCCTTCGAAGACTTCCTGGCGCGGGGCCAGCATGCCGCCTCCTACGGTGGGCAGCATCGGACCTTCGGCGGACATGGAGTTGCCCTTGCCGTCCGGCATCACCACCTGCAGATACAGGCCGCTGCCTGGAACGTCGAAGCGCGGATCCGGTGGCTGCTCGCGGATGTACAGCGAGCGGTCGCGGGTGAAGTCGATGCCGGCCGCGTATGCGGTGGCGTAGTTCTTCAGCCGCTCGCGCAGGTTGGCCTTCGCGGTATCGGCGAAGGCGGCGTCCAGCGCGTAGCCGGCCAGGGCCAGGAAGGCCACCAGGCCCACCGAGGCGGCCAACAGCTGGCGCGCCTGCAGTGAGCGCGGCCGCCAGCGTTTAAAGAACCACAGACGGCCGGACATCATCTATCGCCAGCGCTCAGCCTTCGTTGCGCGGAATGGCGAAACGGTAACCGCGGCCACGCACGGTTTCGATCGGCTTGAGTTCGCCGTCGGCATCGAGCTTCTTGCGCAGGCGGCCGATGAAGACCTCCAGCACGTTCGAGTCGCGGTCGAAGTCCTGCTGATAGATGTGCTCGGTGAGGTCGGCCTTGGAGACCAGTTCACCGGCATGCATCATCAGGTACTCGAGCACCTTGTACTCGTAGCTGGTGAGATCCACGTTGCTTCCGTTGACGCTGACCGTCTGCGCGGCAAGATCCAGCGCGACCGGGCCGCACTCCAGCGTCGGCTTGCTCCAGCCGGCGGCACGGCGCAGCAGCGCATTGACGCGGGCCAGCAGCTCTTCAACGTGGAACGGCTTGACGAGGTAATCGTCGGCGCCCTGCTTGAGGCCCTCGACCTTGTCCTGCCAGCTGGAACGCGCGGTCAGGATCAGCACCGGGAACTTCTTGCCCTCGTCGCGCAGCGCCTTGATCAGTTCCATGCCCGACATCTTGGGCAGGCCCAGATCGATGATGCCGACGTCGAACGGTACTTCGCGGCCCATGTACAGACCTTCCTCACCGTCCTGCGCAGCATCGACGGCAAAGCCTTCGCGCTTGAGCCGGGCTGCCAGTGTTTCCCGCAGCGGGGCTTCGTCTTCGACCAGAAGGATACGCATGAACTCTCCCTAGTGTCCTGGGTATGGCCCCATGGGGCCAGTGGGTAATGCAGATGACTGCGGACAACTATCCCTGTTCAGGGGTTATCGCCGCGTAGTGATGACATATCCGAGCGCGGCGTGCGGGGCTGTGAACGCGATGTCGCCGGATCGTCCATATAGCGGACGCGACCGCGATCATCCATGTACTTCACCCGGTTGATGTCGCGCCCGTCGAAGGGCACGCGCTCGGCGCCGAGGATGTGTCCACCGGTGGTCCGCTGCACGCGACGCACCGCATCGGACAGCGAGCGCTCCTGCGGGCCACCGCGTTCGGCCGTGCGCATCATCTCGGCGCGGGCCGCTTCCGGCGGTGGCATCTGCGCCCACGCACTGGCGGAAGCAGCTGCGCCCGTCGCCAGGAAGGCGAAGGCAGCAATGCGGCGGTGGCGGGTCACGGAGAACATCGGTCTGATCCTAGCGGAGCGCGGCTAAACGTTCAAAAGTTGTGAATCGGCAACCGCCAGCCTGGGCCGGCGCTTTACGAATCTTTAGCGAATTCTTGGTTTTAGCCAGTGAATCCGGTCTGAACTTTTCCGGTTGCCTCCCCGCGCTGTTCATCTAAGTGAACATTGGCGGCCAAAGCGGGGCCCTTGTCAAGCCGACAGGGCGACGCGGCTCACGCCGCAACGCGTTCGGCCTGGGCGCGGGTCACCGCCAGCGCCTGCTCGATCAGGCTCCAATCGGCCCCGACCCGGTGCGAGCCTTCGCTCAGGATCTGGCGGAAGGCGCGCCCACCCGGCTGACCGTGGAACAGGCCCAGCAGGTGGCGGGTGATGTGCTTGAGCGCCAGCCCACGGGCCAGCTGGGCCTCGATGTACGGCTGCATGGCGCGCAGCAGCGCCTCGCGCGATTGCAGCGGGGCACCGGTCTGGGCGGCCTCCAGCTGATGCAGCACGTAGGGGTCGTGGTAGGCCGCACGGCCCAGCATCACCCCGTCCAGCGCCGGCAGTTGGGCCTGCGCTGCCTCGACCGTGGCCAGGCCCCCGTTGAGGACGATCTGCAACTGCGGCCGGTCGGCCTTGAGGCGGTGCGCCCAGTCGTAACGCAACGGCGGCACTTCGCGGTTTTCCTTCGGCGACAGGCCCTTCAGCCACGCGTTGCGGGCATGCACCACGAACATCGCGCTGCCCGCGTTGGCAGATTGATCGACGAAGTTGACGAAGGTTTCGTAGTCGTTGTCATCATCGACGCCCAAGCGGCACTTGACCGTGATCGGGATGTCCACCGCGGCAACCATCGCGCCCACGCACTCGGCGACCAGCGTCGGTTCGCGCATCAGGCAGGCGCCGAAGCGCCCGGCCTGCACGCGGTCGGACGGGCAGCCACAGTTGAGGTTGACCTCGTCGTAGCCCCATTCCTGCGCGATGCGCGCGGCCTGGGCCAGCAGGGCCGGATCGCTGCCACCGAGCTGCAGGGCGAGCGGATGCTCGCTGCCATCGAAGCCGAGCAGGCGCTCACGGTCGCCGTGGATCACCGCGTTGGCGTGCACCATCTCCGTGTACAGCCGTGCGCCGGGCGCCAGCAACCGGTGGAAGTACCGGCAATGGCGATCCGTCCAGTCCATCATGGGGGCCACGGATAGGCGTATTTCGTTCTTTTTCAATAACTTATGCATTTTATGGCGCATCCTTGGTGCGCTCGGACTCCCGCTAAGTCCCTGTTTTTCACCCCTGATCCCGGTGTAATGTACCGCTGCTGCACCACGCAGCGGGAGGTGCACCAAGACATGGCAGTAGTCGAGAAGCGAGGCAAAAAGTGGCGGGCAATGATCCGCCTCAAGGGGCATCCTACCGCCTCGAAGACCTTCAACGGGCGCAAGGCGGCTGAGGATTGGGCTCGCGTTACGGAAGATGCATTGCGCGCCGGCCTGGCCCCTCCGCAGGAAAGCATGACCCTGGAGGCCTTGATCGACCGCTACGTCAAAGAGATGGACCGCTTCAAGCCTATTTCAGCGACAAAGCGTGGAAACCTGCGCCGCTGGGTGGAGTCGTTGGGCGGCCGGGAAGTAACCACCCTCACCGGCCAGGACGTTCTGAACCATATCAGCGCGCGAACAGCAGGCCCCGCCACGATGGCCATGGAGCTTGGGTTCCTCGCCGAGGTGCTGTCGGCGGCCCGCTCGCTCTGGAACATGACGATCCCCGATGTCGTGACCGCGGCTAGGCCTGTGCTGCGGCGCGCGGGAGCGATCGCCAAGCCGCTGGAGCGCGACCGCCGTCCCACAGCAAAGGAGCTGGACGACCTTGCCAGCTATTACCGGTTCAACTTCGGGACCATCCCGATGCGGGACCTGATCCCATTCGCCGTGGAGTCGGCCATGCGGATGGGCGAGATCGTCAGGCTTCGCTGGGAGGACTATCGCCCGGGCGAGAAGCCAATGATCCTCATCCGGGACCGCAAGGACCCTAAGGACAAGAAGGGCAACAACCAGTGGGTGCCACTGCTTGGCAGTACTGCCGCCCTCATTGAGGCACAGGCCCGGCACGGGGACCTGATCTTCCCCTACAAGGCAGACAGCATTGGCGCGTCGTTCCGTAGAGCCTGTGTGCGCCTACAGATCGAGGACCTTCACTTCCATGACCTGCGCCACGAAGGAACGTCCCGGCTGTTCGAGCAGGGATATCAAATCCCCGAGGTCGCGATCGTCACTGGCCATCGTGACTGGAAGTCACTCAAGCGGTACACACAGCTCGTGCCTGCCTCTCTACACCGTTCCGTCGTCAAATCAGATCGCGATTAGCTCAGCCAAGGTCTTGGTCGAGGACTAAGGCTGACTCCCCCAATTGCCGGAACCTTTTCATGTCCTTTAAATGGTCAAAAAACGTCGACCCGACGCCGTTGCTGAAGTCTTTCTACTCGCGAGTAGAAATAGTGGATCGCGCCGTACACATAGTAGACATAAGGGCTTATGCAGATGCGGCGCTGATTTCCTCAATGCTCGGCGGCAGCCACCCCGATGGCGAGCCTAGCACGAAGAATGAATTGGTCTGGGAAGCTTTAATCAGCTCTGCAGGTGACCACACGAAAGAACGCTTACTCGCCGAGCTGAACTTGGCCACCGTAGCGAGGAAGAAGCGCGGGACGAAAAACTTTGTACTGGTGACGACCCTGTCAGCAAAGGCGTCTACGTTGCCGGAGCAGATGACTATAGTGGAGCTTTCGGCCCAGTTCTCTAGCACACTGCCGGAGAACTACTGTCTCGAACGAGATCGGATTGCAGCAGAGCAGCTAAGATTTGGCTCGATCAAAGCCGACAATGAAGATTACTGCTATGTGCGCATAGAAGTAGACGCTAACGACGTAGCCGAAGCTTTTACAAAGGCTAGCTGGGAACTAGATATCCTGAGGGGCATGATTTGCCTCTTATCTAATCCCGGCTTCGAGAAATCGCTCATAGGCACTGAACACAAGCCAATAAACGTCACCAGGAAGGGTAGCTTTCATACCATGCATGACCCGGATGGCAACGCTGCCTCCGAAATAATTTGGTATGAACCAAACTATGAACGCAGGACAGTCACGGCGTGGAAAGAGCCAGATAAGCTGATGAGCGTGACGCAGAGTGCATTAGAAACACTCAGAGCGCGTCCTTACAAAGGCAGGCTTGCATTAGCCATCGTGCGATTCGCCAGGGCATTTGATGAAGTCGATCCAGACACAGCGTTCGTAAAAGGCTGGTCGGCTTTTGAATCCATTCTTAGCGACAGCCAGGCCGACTACCCTCAGCTCATTAAGAGATGTGTATTCCTCTTCCAAGACAGGGAGTACCATGCCGCGGCAATTAAACAACTCGCGGAGCATCGCAACGCAAGTGTGCACCGAGTATCTGACGCAAGTCTTTCAAGAACGTTCTGTTATCTCCTCCAAAATTACTTTTCAAAAGCTCTATCCTTCCATCTCTTCCACTACCATCACTTTGATAATTTCCAAGAGGCGCTCTCTTTTTTGTCCGGGCCGTACACTAGGTCAGACTTGTACAAAAGTGCCGCCCGCGCAGAGCTTGCGAAAAAGTTCCTTAAGATTGATTTTAAGAACGATGCGGAAGAAGTGCACGACGAGTAGCTTGGTTGGTCAGATTGTCCATCCCGCCAGCCTCAATAGCCGGTCATATCTATGACCGCCATAGCGCAGTTCTGCGACGCCACGGTGTAGCCGGTCGGCACCTGAGTTCCTGTGTATGGTCCGTACTGCCGCAGGGACTGGGAGGTCATCCCCAGCACGACCGTGTCGCCCAACACCGCGCCGCCTGCGACGCTCACGGTCTCTCGCTGCCAGTACTGGTCAGGGCCTCCGGCGCCGGCGCGGGTGAACGTCATCACTGAGGAGAACGCATTCACCAGTGGCATGACGGCCCACTTGCGCCCGCCGCCCGGCATGCCAACGTTGCCCTGCCAGTTAGCGTTCCCTGGCCCGGCACGAAGCTCCACCACACGGGCTACCTTTTTCCCAGCGTCGAACATCAGCTGCTGTGCGGCGTTGTATATCTTCAGGCCGACGTTACTGGGCGCCCCTTGAGGCTGAGCAAACACCCACCATTCGACAGTTTCGCCCGGGGGGCCGAACAAGTAGATGCCGCCGGAATAACCCTCGATGTAGTTGAACCGCTGGGTGCCCACGAGCGACACCGAGCGCACAGCCACCTTGCCATCGTAGTTGCCGATGAACGCGCTCCCTGCCCCGTTCAACTGACTCACGCCCTGCGCAAGGACGGTGAGCACAGGGAACTGGTCATCGATCAAGATGGTTCCGAAGTCGTTGACGATTTTGATTCCTGCGGCCATTAGCGTGCCCAAATTTCCACGATGCCGGGCAGGCGATAAATCGCCGGCACGTTTGCGAAGTTCCAATAGATCGCGCTGTTGGCAACATCGAGCGTAAAAACCGGCGGATACCAACTGAGCGCCACCGGCGTAAGTGCGGTGTCCTCGGGGCGGCGGCCGAAGTACGAGCCGCCGTCCCCAGTTCCATAGTTGACACGCGCGACAATGCGGAACAGCCGGAACTGGCCGCTGTCGAAACCCAGCGACCCGTCCGCGTTGTAAACCTTGATGCCGGTGGCCATCAGATGTTGACTCCCATCGCCACGCGCAGCACGCCGCTGCCGTCATAGACGCGCCAGTTGCCATTGCTGTACTCCGTGCGCTCACCGCCCCCGGAAGGGCTGACGCGGAACCGGTCCGCCACGATGTCGAACACGGCCTCCTGTCCGGTCACGCCCAGGCGAACACCGCCCACCTTGCCATCTGCACGCACGTCCACCGCCCACTGTGCCTCCGCCGACTGTCCCGACACCGCGAACGGTGGCGGCTGGGTGGCACCTTCTGCCACCTCGCACAGCATCGGTTGCCACAGCCACATGTAGGGCCATGCCTCGCCCAGGCCTCGCAACCGGATGGCGACGCGCATGAACGCAGTCCCCGGGGGCGCCTTCTGGATTCCGAAGTAGCGTGGGAACTCATTGAGGGGACCGGCGGTGCGGTTGGTGTTTACCACCTCCTGGCACGACACGCTGCCGATGATGGCGCCCGCCCCGTTCATGAATTCCGCATAGAACAGCACACCGCAGCGGTGGGTATTGATGCCTGCCGCAATGCAGTAGGTCTTACCCGCGATGGCCGGAACGTTGTTGACCATGATGCCCCAGTTGTTGTCCGTCAGCGCCGCAGAACGCACTGTCGAAAGGGCCGTGCTGAATCCGTGCGGGATGTAGTTCGTGTCATTGGAAGAATTTCCCCACGGTGCCCACGTTCCCACCTGTCCCCAGCCTGTCCCGCTCCAGTTCGGGAACGTGCTGTTAGGGATGAGGTTGCCGCCTTCGCCCTGGTTGCGGACTTGGACCTGCATCGACTGCACAACCGCTGCATCGGCCTTGCCACCCAGCGAAGCCTGCACGCCCTGAATCTGCGATGCCTGCGCGCTGATCTGGCTACCCTGCTGCGTCACGGTGGACTGCATCTGCTGCCACGCGGTCGAATTGAAGTCACCTAGGCGAGTGTTCAGCGCGGTAATGCTGTAGGCGTTTGCAGTGATCTGATTACCCTGCTGGGTCACCTTGGTGTCCAGGCCGCTGATCGCGGTCGCCTGGGCGTCGATCGCCACCTCCTCGGTGATGTCGAACATCTCAATTCGATCAAAGATCAGACGGCCGGTCGTGGGCGTCCACAGCTGCAACATGAATTCGTTTCGGGTATCGCCGATCGGGACGGTCACGGTGTACCGCACCCACGCCGTCGTCACCTGGACCTTCTGGTCGTTGTTGCCCTCGCCGGAGGCATCACGGACGCGGGTGCGTACCGTCACCTCCATGGCACCGTCCAGGCCCCGCGCTACGAACGTGACGCGCAGGCGGCGCTGGGGCTTGCCCAGCTTTACCGGTGCCCATCGCCCGTTGTTGCTGAAGATAAACGGGCTGGCGGTGGCGGACGCCGGACGGGTAATCATCAGGGCATTGCCCTGCTGACCACCGCCGACGACGTGAGTCACTGTGCTGCCGCCGCCCAAGCCGCCGGGGAGCCACAGCTGCATCCCATAGTCGAACGTCGGGTTCTCCACCAAACTCTCGCCACGATTCACCGTGGACAGGATCGTGGAATTCAGCTCGGTCACCTGCGTAGCCTGGGCATCAATCTTGCCCTCTGCCTGAGTCACGCGGGTCGTCAGGCCCTGCAACGCCGTAGCGGCACCGTCTGCCGCCTGCTGCGCATTGAACGCTTCGGTCACGTCAACGATGCGGATGTCATCCAGATCCACCTTCACGCCTGCCGTGCGGCCGTTGTTCGGGATGGAGACCCACAGCTGCCATTTCTCGGCGTCGGCCCGGGTGGTCAGATAACCCGAATTCTTGACCCACTGGCCTTTGTTCTGCGCCAGCGATGCGAAGGAGCGCCCGAGGCCCGGCCAGTTGCGACTCGCCGTGGAACTGTTCGCCGCCTGCGACATCCACCCCACCGTGATCTGCCCGGTGGCAGGGGTGGCGCTGTCGTCACGCATACGGGCCCAATATTCAACGTAGAACCGACGTTCCGCACCCACCGCCGTGAACTCGCCAAAGTAGGCATCGGCATTGCTGCCGTTGGCGGCAGCGGTCTCGATGTTCATGCCCAGGCGCCCGGTGCGCGCCGCGCTCGCCTTATAGGTGAACACGTTACCGCCGGCGGCGGTGGCGTACACCTGCCCGTCGATACCGAACTCGAACGTGCCATACGGGAACAGGCTGTCGTCCCCGCTGAGGACTGTGCCCATCTGGCTCTGCAGCCGGGTCACGTTTGTGGCTGCGCTGTCCACCCTGCCTTCCACTGCCGTGGTTCGCGTGGAGAGCTGCTGCAACGCGGTTGTATTCGCGCTGGTGTTGCTGGCTACGTCGGTGACTTCGCTGCGCAGAGCGATGATCTGTGCCGACTGCGAGTCCACAGTCGATCCAAGTTGGCTCACCGTCGATGTCAGGCCCGATACCGCGGAGGCAGTGGCGTTGATCGTGCCTTGTAGCTCGTTGGTGCTCGCGGACCACTGTGTAGCGACTTCGCCCTGTTGGAACTGGGCGTTATCCAGGTCCATCTGCACCGCGCCCAAGCCGCCAGCCACAGCCAAGAGGCGATAGATGACTCGTGCGTACGTGCCGGTGGGAGGGGCTTCAGTCGGTGAAGCTACAAAGCGTTGGAACGTGTCAGTCAGAACGAAGTCCTGCTGAAGAGTTGTTACCGCCGAGCCGGACTGCGAATTGACGTACTGCGTGATGAAACGCAGCTTGGCGCCCGGCGTACCCCGTGCCCACACCGATTGCACGTACTTTTCGCCGGCCGTCACCTTGGGGCGGTTCGCGTTCACCGGCTCAACGCCCAGGTATGCGCTGACGGTGGAAAGCGAACCGGAAAGGCTGAGGAAGCGCGACGATCCTGCAAGTAGGCTTGCACCGTACCCAACAGTGAAGGACTGCGATGTATTGGTCTGCCAGTTCGGCAACAGGGTGGTGGTGCTGGTGCTGCTCTCGAAGCCGCTGTCGGTCAGCAGGTTGTCCCCGCCAATGTTTTGTAGCGACGCGTTGATGCTGGTAATCGACTGCGCCAGCGCGTTGGTGGTGGTTGCGGTGGATTCTTGGAGAGCCGTGACCGACGCCGTGGTGGCTAGCGAGCCCGACCCGGCCGGCATGCGCGCTTCCATCGTGCTGATGCGCTGCACCTGGGCCGAGTCCGCTGCCACCCGGGCGCGCAGTTCCTCGTAGGCGATCCCGGAGGTCAGCTGGGCCGGATCCGTGCCCGTGTAGTTCCCTCGCATCTGCACCGCAAGTGCGGTTCGCTGACTGGCCTCGGCGGCATCCGCAGTGATGCGCGCCTGGGTCTCCTCCTGCACCAGCGCCACCGACGCCCCCGGCTGGGGGCGGCCCACGGCGATGTAGTCGATCAGGTAGTAGTTGGCCACCGTCTGCGCAGCGCCCAGCTGCAGGCGGATCGCGTCCACCTTGGCCGGCCACCAGGCAACGTCCTGAACGTCTACCGTGGCCATGCCGTTCACGTCCCACGCCGGCTCCGGGATGGATGCACGCTTCTGCGTGTTCCATGCCTGGTCCGTCGCGGTGATCCACTGCAGGGAGCCGCCCCACGTTGGGGCTCCCACGCGCCTTACGCGCAGCTTGACGAAACGGTAAGCGCTGCCGTCGATGGCCAGCGCCACCGGTGACTGTACCCACGGCGCGGTGGCGTGGTTTGCAGGGCGCAACCAGCCATCCACCAACGTGGGGGCGCCATTGCCGGTCCACCCCTCGGTGGTCTGGTTGAAAGGCCAGAGCTTGATGCTATCGAACTGCGTACCGCTGCCGGCCGCAACTTCCGACACAGCGCGCGCCAGCGACTCGTCGGCGCTCTGCCGCAACTGCTCCTCTCGGGTGATCGCGGCCTCGCGTGCCATCTTCTCGTTGAGGATGGCGTCGATGCGTGCTTGGGCTTCTGCGCCGATCGCCTGCATGGCCTCGCCCACCCCCTGCTGCCGTAGCAGCGCCTCAGCCACCAAGTCCTGCGCGGCCTGCGCCAGCCCCGCGGCGCGCGCGGCCGCCTCATCGGCGATGGCCTGAATTCGGGCACTGACCTCGGCTGCCAGCTTCGCCTGCTGCTCCGCCAGATCGGTCGACGTGGTCGGCGGGGTGACGCCCACCACGGTTCCCGTGCCGGTCTTTCCGCGCACGGTCGGGGTGATCTGGAACCACCAAGTGCTGCCACTGCCGTCGTTGTAGACGTAGCGGGTTTCGGTGGTGCGGTGGATCTCCGTCCACGGCCCGTCCTTGGTCTCGCTGCGTGAGATGACGTAGATCACACCTTCCAGGTCGACGGCATCCCACTCAAGGACAACGCCGTCGGCGACCGGCGTGGGGGTGACGCCGTTGGCCGGCGGCACATCCGGCGCCTTGAAGGGCACCGGGAACCACGTGGAGAAGCGCGGCGCCACCGGAGATGCCGACGGCAGCGCGCCCACGCCGATCTCCACCAGCGTGAGTTTCCTTGCTTGCATTGCTGATTACCTCGTGTAGTTGAGCGAACTGCGCAGCTCGGCGCTGCTGGCGTTGCGTACGCCTTGGGTGGTGGTAGACACGAGCTGGCGGAGCAGCTGGTTCTGCTCGGCGAGCAGAGCGTTGCTCTGCTGCACGGCGGCAGTGGTTTGCGTTTGGGCGTCGTTGTTCACCACCAGGTCGAACACAGCCCGGCTGAAGTTGTCCGGCAGCGCCTCGATGGCGTCGGCCAGCGCCCCCATGCTGGTTCCGTCCTGCAGGTCGAGGTTCCCGACCTTCATCCCGTCGATCAGGCCGGTCACCTGGTCGTAAAGGCCGTTGTAGTCCTGGCCGCTGGCGTAAAGGTTCCGACCAAAGCCCAGAGCCGCCTGTGCGGCCGCCTGCGCGGCGCTGGTGTCGCCACCGGCCACCGCACGCTCCAGCTCCTGCATCGTCTTCTGCAGCTTCTCCTGATCGGTCAGCGTCGAAAGGTCGCTGGTATCCAACCCGTACCGCATCGCCTTCTTGTCGGCGTCGATCTGGGCCTGCAGCTTGCCCATGTTCGTTGCCCGCAACGCCTCGATCTTGGCCAGGTCCTCGGCGCGGGCACCGGACAGGCCGAGCGCCTTGGCGTAGTCGTTGGCCGCCTTCACCTGCTGGCGATACGTGCGCTCGATCGACAACGCCTGCGACTGGTACTGCGTCAGGTTCGCCGTCATCAGCTGCGTACTCACGTCGGCCATGAGGCTGGCGTAGTTCCCCAGGAGGCCCGTCACCTTCTCCACCTGCGTGGCCAAGTTCGTGCCGGCGACGCTGGCCAAGTCCTGGAAGTAGTCGACGGCTTTGTTGACCTTCTCCACCTCCATGCCGTTCAGCGCGCGCCCCAGCTCGTCGGCGTTGCCAACAGCCAGTGCGATAGAAGCACTGAGGGCCGAGAACACGTCCGACGCTTCGAAGTAGCCATCCAGCTGCCCGCCGAACCCCGCCGCCTTCACTGCCTCGGTGAAGAGGCGATCCGTCATGTCGGCCAGGTAGGCTTCCAACTGCGACTTCGCTTCGGCCGAATCGGCCGACAGCTGCAGCTTGCCCAGCGACACCTTCACGCCGGCCAGCTGCCCCGACAGGTCGATGCCGAGCTGTTTGGCCAGATCCGTGGTGGCGCCACGCACCTGCCGCGCCGCCATGTCGAAGGTGCGATCGATGCCTGGGTCAAGGTCGCCGTACTGGGTCCACTTCTTGTCGCTGCGGAACATGCCCCCCTTGGCCTTGATGTCCGCGTAGGACTGGCCGTCGAAGCCACCGAAGCCGTAGCTGCCGGTGAGGCCCTGCCCGGTCACCTTGGGGGCGCTGCGCCCAAACAGCTTGGCGTGGATGCTGGACCCCGACAGGATCGATGCGGTCTTGTCGTTGAAGCCCAGGCCACGGAATCCCTTGTCTGCCAGGCCCACCGCACCGGCAGTGGCGATCTTGCCGGCCCAGCTCTCCCCGTTGGCAATATCCCAGCCTTGGTCGAACAGCTCGGCGTTCTTCATCATGCCGGCAACGATCCAGCCGATGATGGGCACCGCCGCCGCGGCAGAGCTTGCCGCACCCGCTCCGGCGCCGGCCCCGGCACTGCCCCCACCGATCAGCCCCGAGAAACTGGAGCCGGTCATCCCGGCCATGCTGGTCACGTCCCCGAAGCCGGTCAGGGATCCTGCCGCCGATCCTGCCGAGCTGCCGAATCCGAACAGGCCCTGCCCCTTGGACAGCAGGCCGGCTACCGTGCCCATGTTCTGACCGCCCGCAGCCGAGCCGTTGCCGCCGAACAGGCCCATCATGCTCTGCAGGTTCAGCCCGCCACCCTGCCCACTCATCCCGTTCAGAATCTGCGTCTGGATGGGGATAACCAGCTTCTGCTGCAGGAACTCCCGGGCCAGGTCGCGCAGTCCGCGCTTGGCCGCGTCCTTGAGGTCATCCCACAGGTTGTCGAAGTCGCGCATTCCCCCTGCCACGAAGTCAGCCATAGCATCGGCAGCATCGCCAACGCCATAGATCAGTACGTTGGCCCATGCCTCCACATTGGCAGCAGCCTCTTCCACCCGCAGCGATAGATCGGCCGATGCCCGGGCCGCGGCGAGCATGGATTGCTCGTATGCCTCGTAGGACGCCACACCCTTCCTACGGGCAAGCTCCTCTTTGCTCCCTGCCGCTTCCACGGCCTTCTGCAGCTCCTGCCGCATGTCACGCTCGTTCATCATCTGGCGGCGCGACAGCTCGCGCGCGCGCCCGACCTTGCCGAGCATGGCCACCTCGGCGTCCATGGTGGCCAGCATCGATTCCGGGCTGGACAGCGCCTTGTTGATTTCCGCGGTGGACTGCTCAAGTGCCTTCTGCGACTCCAGCACCAAGGCGTTGTACGCCGCCCGCTCGATGCGTCCCTCCTTGAGCGATTCCTTGAGCTTGTCCTCGAGCTGCTTCTGGCGCTCCGTGGCCTCGGCCAGCGGCCCCGCCATGGTCGCGGCGGCCATCGCCGCTTGCTCGTTGTAACGCTTGATTGCCTCCGCGTCGGCTTTGCGGTCCTTCGCGCCGGCACGCTCTGCCGCGGACGCCGCCTTGCGCGATTCGGTGAAGGTCTTCTGTGCGGCAGCAAGATCGGTCTGGAGCCGGATGTACTGGGCGCCCTGCTCGATGTACTGCTTGACCTTCGGATCGTCGCGCTTGGAGAAATCGACTCCGCCCGCCTGGGCCTCCTTGAACCAATCGGCCACATCCAGCTTTGCCACGTCGGCAGCGCTCTTCCCGACACGAGCAAGCTGGCCAGGAAGCGACTGCATCGCCGATGCGATGCGCTTACCGGCGGCGCCGGCCGAATCCCCCAAGACGTTGAACGATCCCGACAGGGCGTCGGTTGCGCTCTTCGCTTGGTTGCTGCTGCCAGTAAAGGCCTCGAGAATCGACCTCTTACGGTCGACCTCCCGGCCAGCGGTAGCCGCTGCGGCCGTTTCTTCGGTCAAGCTCTTCGTGACGGCGGCGGCGGCCGGGGAGCCTTCAATCATGGCCCGCCAAGCAGCCTCAAGACCGGTGGCAAATTCGTCCGCCGTGACTTTTCCCGCCTTGAATGCGGCATCCAGCCGTTCGGTTTCCTTGATGAAGGCCGACGCCTGGCCGACGTTGGAGAAGTTGGTAGCTGCTGCCACCATCTCGCCAATCGAGCCGGTGATCGTCTTGTAGTTGGCGTCGATCTCCTTCTGCAGGCGCAGGATTTCGCCCGCCTGCTGCTGACGGTTCAATTCGCGGAACTTTTCGATCGCGGTGTCGGCAGCACCGCCGAAATCGATCAGCGCGGCTGACGCGGTGTTGGTGTTGTCTCGGAAGATCAAC
The DNA here is from genome assembly GCF_002205165.1 of Stenotrophomonas maltophilia. Classification (GTDB taxonomy): domain Bacteria; phylum Pseudomonadota; class Gammaproteobacteria; order Xanthomonadales; family Xanthomonadaceae; genus Stenotrophomonas; species Stenotrophomonas maltophilia_N. The sequence continues at coordinate 94,399 of NZ_NIVS01000007.1, forward strand.
CAACCAGCTGCTGCCGTGGCCAGCATCGTGACGATGCCAGCAGGCCCGCCCAGCATGGCAAGCGTCGAGGAGCCTGCCCGCGCGAGCCAACCCGCGTTTGCGGCGGTGGCCTGGGCCTGCGCCTGAGCCAGCAGCAGGGTTGCTTGCCGGTGTTCAAGAGTCGCGGCCGCAGCCTTGGAGCTTACCGAAACGCTGCCGCCGATCGCAGCTGTACGCCGGACCTCTGCCTGGGCATCAAGCATGGCAGCACGGGTGCGCAGCTCAAGCTGCTGAGCCGCAGCCAAGCTCTGCGCTGCGGCCGCCCGATCGGCAACCATCCCAGCGTTAGCTGCTGTCACCCGAGCGAGAAGAGCCTTCACCAAGGGGCCAGAGGCCAGTGCCGCGGAGGCGATCGCCACCGCCTGCAGGTTGTTTCCGAGGACGGCAATACCGGCAGCAAGAGCCTGTGACGCGCCAGTGGCCTCATCGGCGCGGCCAACCATCTCGGAGAGGTTGGTGTTAAGCAAAGTCAGTGACTGACCTACGGTCGCGTCCATCTTTCCGAACGCTTCGTCGACGGCGCCTGCCTGACGCTGAAGTGCATTGATGACCTGGTCTGCAGTTAGCTTTCCGGCCGCCCCCAGTTCGCGGAGTTTGCCCATTGGGACGTTGAGCCCCTTGGCGATTTCCTGAGCAAGGGCTGGGGCACCCGCCAGCACCGAGTTCAGCTCCTCACCACGCAAAGCGCCTGATGCGAACGCCTGGCCAAGCTGAACGAGTGCGCCCTCTGCCGCAGCGGCGCTGCTGCCGCTGATCACCAACGTCTTGCTGATCGTCTCTACGACCCGCGCCAGGCCGGCGCCAGACAGCCCCAGAGCATCCTGATTCATCGCAATACGCTGGTAGAGCTCGGCAGTCGCTCCCAACGGCTGACGAGTCGCCTTCGCGACCTGGATAACATCCTGTTGAGCCGCAACAAACGACGCCTGATCCTTGGTTACAAGGCGAAGCCGGTTGTTCAGGTTCGTCCATTCGTCCGCTTTGCCGATTACTGCCTTGACGGCGGCCAGCGCCGAAGTCATTCCCACGGCTTCGAACGCAACGCGACGAAAGCCCGCAGAGACCTCATCCGCGCCGCGGCGGGTGGCGTCCGACATGGACGCCTGGATGGACTCCATGTCGCGCTTAACCACACGCGCGGCCTTCCCACTGTCGCGCTCGAAGGAGCCCGACTTCAGCAACAGGTCTACGGTAAGGGTGTAAAGGCTCATCCCATCGTCCACAAAAAAGGCCCGCACTTGGCGAGCCGACATAAAAAAAGCCGCCCAGATGGGCGGCTCCTATTTGCTAACGATTAGTTAGCGCGAGACCTTCGAATCACTTCGTCATTGATCACCAGTTCCTTCAGGAAATGGCCGTCCAAGGTCATAAGGCATCGTGCTGTGGAATCGACGTTTGCACCAAATCCGTTCATCAGGGTCAGTCCGTCGCCGTGATCCCACTGAACGACAATCTGTTCACCGGCACGCCGGACCGCCCTCGGGTCGGGGATATTCACTGAGGACGGGTTCTTTGCCGACTCTTTGATCCACTGCTGACAGTTTTTGCTCGCCTCCCGGAAAGCGCGTTGCTCGGGGGAAACGCTGCCGCAGGATGCAAGTAGCGTCCCGACAGCCAAAATGAAGGCAGCGGTGGCCAAGGTCGTGGGAGTTCTCATTGCGATCCTCGCATCAGTGTCGCCGCAGATTCTCGCACTCTCCCCGGCCCCCAACAAACCGCTATGCCGGCACCTCTTCAAATTCCATGTAACCCGAGAAGTACTGCCGGCTGATGTTCTCGGCGCTGGGTAGCTGCGTCGGGTAGCCATAGAGCGCTGACCGAGCGGCGAGCAGTGGGTCGAACGCCTTCGTGGCCATGTCGCGGTACTGAGGGACGACACAGGAGCGGCGGCGCCCCGCGAGCGCGGCCCCGATCGTCTCCCAGTCCATCCCGCCCAAGCCGCCGCCGCGCACAACGGTGGTGGCCCGGCCAGACAAGGTACAGACCAGCCTGCGGTACAGCACCCCCGCAACTGTGTTTATCTGGCCGCCCTTCGTTCGGGTGTGGACACTGGTGTCGATCGTCGCCACGGACCAGCCGTCGCTGATTCCCACATCCAACGCCCGGAAGATCGCGATCTCGCCCACGTCCACGTTGGTCGCGGTGGTGGCCACCTCCACCGAGACGGTCGACACCAGCGAGGCCGACTGCGGGAACAGCCAGGCGCACACGCTTCCGTCCGGCAATCGCACTGTCTTCCCGGTTGCTCCCGCGGCGCTGACCTGAACGTCGGCGGGCAGGTTCAAGCCAAGAATCGCAATGATCCCCGGGACCACCGCCTCGGCCAGATTGATCGTGATCGCCAGCGAACCGGTGCGTCGGATTCGCGATGCACGGCCCGGCTTGCCGTCGAAGAGGGCCGCGCCCTGGTCGGCGCTGAGCCAGGTGCCCCCGGTAAGGGTGACTGTCGTGACTGCCGGCATACCATATCCAATCAACACGTCATCATCCCCACACCGTCAGAACCACGTCCCCCGTGGCAGGGTTGCGCTCAACCCGGCGCACCAGGACAGGCTTGCCGTCTTCGAGCCCATACCGGCTATAGGTCAGCCGGCCAATCTGCCCAGGCAACGGCGCCAAGTCCTGATCGCCACGCACCGCGAGTTGGTAGAAGTAGCGCTCAACCCGGTAGAGGCTGAGGATCCGATCAATCTCCACCTGCGCATCGGCGGCGTGCCAGAACAGGGAGATCACCGGATCGGCCGCCTCAGCCCGCTGGTAGTGAGCGTGCAGCGGGCCAGCCCCGTATACCTGCCCCCGATAGAGCCCGCTCAACTCATCCCGCCGTGCCTGCGGGACGTCTACTACATCGGTCACCATGTCCGAGGCTCCCAGCGCCTGTCCATTGGGGCGGTAGGCCATGCGGCGAGTCAGATTCGGTGCCTCATCCGGGACCATGATCAAATCGACAGCGAGATCAGCCTCGGACAGATCGAAGGCGAACTCTCCGATATGGGTCTCAGGCGCAGTCACGCGGACGAAGCGCAGCACGCCCGACGCGTCTTGGTAGGACCCGGCTCCGTAGCTGGGCAGAATCGCGTTCAGTACCGCGCGGCCAGTGATGGCAGCGCCAGCGTAGTAGCCGATACCCATGTAGCCTGTGGCTTGGTCGATCAGCACGCAGTCACTGGCTGACCAGGCCTCCTTGCCCAGCCGGGCCATTACGTCGCCCACCGCCTGTTCCAGTCGCGCCGGCATCATGGCGGCCCCGACGCTCGACGCATCCACAACCACCGGCATCACCGGGGGCGACTTCAGCAGCAGCTGCTGCCCGTCCGGCGCCGCGCTGTAGGTGCCGGCTTCCATCAGATCGCCGCGGTCCATCACCGCGTCCATGTAGACCCGGCTATCGGCAACGAACATCGACGTGGCGTCCGAGTTGCCCCCCATCGCTGGAATGCTGGCCACCGCGCCAATCACGACCGGCTGGGGCTTCCACGCGAGCGATGGAACGTTCGGCAGGAACACGCCCCGGTTGATCGTCTCGTCCAGGTAGTCGTGCGCGTCGCGCAGGTGCAGAGTCTTGGTGCCGTCGTCGTTGATTTCGATCTGCTCGATCGCGCACCGGAATGCCGGGACCGCATCGGCGCGCATTCCACTCTCGGCCGCCAGCAGGATCTGCACCGACCTCCCGGACGCGCCGGTGCCTGCCAGAGCATCCAGCAGGCCGTCCGCGTCCGTTACAACGCACTCCGCGGCTGCGGCCTGCGACACCGGGTCACCGCCCCACGGCCAGAACGCCAGCTCCTGTATCAGGCTGACGCCATCTGACACCAACCCCTCGTAACGAGCGTTTGCGGGACTATCGCCCGGCGCAGACAGCCAGTCCACGTCGGCCAAGTGCGTTGAGGCGGTGGGACTGAGCGCAGGTGTGGGCAACCGCCAGCCGGATGCGGCCGCTTCGCTGCGCGGCCCCCACTGCCCCGCGTTGACCGCCAGGTACAGCCCGCCGGCCTTCGATGCGCCCAGCGAAGCGGCGAAGAACAGCGGGCCAGACAGCTGCAGCTCCCGCAGGTGGATCTGCACACCGTTGAGGTAGAGCCGCAGTTGGCGCGGATTGGAGAACACCACCTGCAAGCCGACAATGTCGCCGTGGACCACTACTGGCAGGCCCGTTGCGATCGCGCCTCCGGCCTGAAGCAAGCGCCCCGCAGCGAGATCCCAGCCGATGCTGGCCAGGTCTGCCCCGAGCGCCTTGTTCAACGCTGCGGGGCCGGTGGCGAAGCCGACAAGGGCCGTCACGGCGTCGTCGCCCCACACGGCAAACTCCACGCCCACGGTGCCCGCGTCCAGGCTGAAGTCGGAGCGTGCATGGCTGGTCGGGGCGGTCGCGCCCGTAGTGGCGAGCGTGAGCCCGCCATCCCGCGCCGCGAGCAGGGGCCCGATGGGGTTGGCGGCGAAGCGCCCGAAAGTGTCGGTCATGGTTATCCCAGTCCATCGAACCAGTCTTGCGCCTCGTCATCATCGGAACGGGGCACGAGGGCGTCTTGGTAGTGCTGAAAGGAGCGCTTGGTGCCGCCCTGGCTGTGGGAGGCGGTGATGTACGCGAGGAAGGCAGCGGGCTTTTGGTGCAGGCTCACCGGATCGATGGGGTTCCGCTTGTGGAACTCCCACCATTCAAGGAACTCACGGCGCGAGATGGTCGCCTGCAGTTCGGACACCGTGCGGTGCAGGTGCCAGGCGAGGACTTTCCAGAACCAGTCCTCGCCCCGCTGCCTTAGTCGTTTCCCGCGTCAGCCTGGGCTTTGGCAGCCTCTTCCCCGAACCCGGAGTGCTTCATGGCGACGCGCTGCAGCTCGGCGGCTACCAGCGGCTTCAGCTGCGCCGCCTGAACGGTCGTCATCACCGGCTTGCCGTCTTCGTCGCAGATGGTGGCGGCGATCAGCTTGGCGCGGTCTGCGTCCTGCCAGAGCTTGCGGAATTCGGCGTCTGGCAGTTCGCGGACGTAGAACTGGGCCTTGTCGCCGTTGGGCAGCGTGATCGTATCGGCGTGCACGTCCTTCGACGCGAACATGCCCAGGCTGGTGAATGCCTGCAGCACCGTCTGCGAGGGAGCGACGGTTTCAAGCGGGAGGGTTTCGTTGGTCTTGCTCATTGGCCGTTTCCTTGAATGGCGACAGGGCGCGCGGGCCGCGCACGGCTAACACGCGGAGGATCCGCGCGCCCCGTCAAAGAGATGGCCCGCCGAAGCGGGCCGAGAGTGGTGCAGCCGTTCCCGCCCGTTACGGGCCGCCAGCAGGCCGGTGAGTGGTCACCGCGCCGGACCCGCGGATGGTGACCGTTGCCTTCCAGACGTCGTTGTCCTGGCTGCTCACCGCGAAGTTCTGCACGAACCCGTCGAACTGCTTGGACAGCACCGTGGTCGGCGGGGTGATCGTCCCGTCAACCGCCGCCGGCTTCGCGACACCCTCCGTTTCGGACAGCGGTGCGGTTACCAGCCAGTTCACGACGGCGCCCGTCTTGTGCAGGTCTTCCAGCTTCTCGTGGTCGACGCTGTCGTAGATGATTTCGATGCTGGTGCTGCCGGTCTGCTTTCGGCCAGCGACGAACTGATCCCAGTCGTCGTCGTAGTCGGAGATATCGATCTCCGACGCCTGGCCATCGGGGAAACCAACAGAACGCAGGCGGGTCACCTTGATGACTTCGGCCGCGCCGATGGCGACGAACAGCTGCGAGTGCTTCGACTTGATTACCTGTCCCATAGGGATTTCCTTGTGTTGCGCCCGTCGCCGGGCATAAAAAAAGCCCCTTGCGGGGCCGGTGAGTTGCCGTTGTGTGGATCAGCGCAGCTGCAGGAGCCGTGCGTCGAATGAAATTCCCATCGCATCCGTGCCGTCGCCGTCGGGCGTCGGGTTGTACGACTCGATGCTGCCCACGCGCTCGACCACATCACGGATGGCCACCGCGGCGCCGTTGGCTTGGGTCAGGCTGTCGCCCCATACGGTCAAGCGAACCCTCCACCCATCTGCAGGCGGTGGCTCGGACAGCATCGCCGTAGGCGACCCGCCGACGACCTCCCACGTCGCGTATGGGAGTGCGGTGTCCTGCGGTGCAGTGCCCGGCCAGACCCTGATGGGGTCGCCCAGCACTTGCCGGACACCCGCGTCGCCCTGCAACAGAGATTGGATCAAGGGGACCATCATCTCCAACCCTCCTTTCTCATCTGACTGTTGAGTGCGCTCCAGGTCTCATCGATGATCACCTGCGCCGCCTCCGGTCCCTTCGCTTCACCCGCGGGCGTCAGGAACGGCTGGGCCCTCAGCTTCTTGGTGCCGAACTCGAGGAACCGCCAGTAGTAGGCCCAGCCACGATCGACATACGACTTGCCAGCGCGACCACGTCTCTGATTGCGCTTGGTGTTGGCGTACTTCCGACGTCGGCCCGATTTGACCCCCACGGTGAAGTACTCGCCGCCTTTCCCGACGCCGGCGCGCGTCCTGTTGCGAGCGTTGGCTCGGCGCGTGACGATTTGGCTTGCCATGAGTCCGGATGCCTTCGGCGCCCTACGCCTCGCGTCGTCCCGGATCACGTTGCCGCCCTTGCGCATACCGGTCTGTACCGCCCTTCCCTGCACGGCCTTGGGAGCCTCTCGCAGCGAGCGCAGCAGGCCGTCCAGACCTTGAATGGATACCTGCTCAGCCATCGCTCAACCCCGCTACGGAGATCACCGCCGTCTCGCTCCCATCGTTGCTGGTGCCGATGCTCTTGATGGCGTATGCCTTGCCTCTCGCAACAATGCGCCAGGTCGGATCAACCTGGCGCGGAAGCATGTCCCAGCGGACTTGCTCGCGATATCGCTCGGCCCCCGCTGCAACCGCCTCGGCAGTCGCACTGAGCTGGTTCGTCTTCTTTGCCCACGCCTCTGCAACGAACTGCCAACCCTTTTTGGATGGCCCGCCGAGCGGATCCCGGATATCGACGGGCCGCTCGAAGCGGATGAGGTGGCGGCGTTGTCCTGCTGGAGTAGCCATCAGAACCGTTTCCTATACCAAAGAAGCCTGGACACGCCCAAGGCAATCTCCGAGCTCACCTCGCCCAGGGCACTGCGGTTTTCGGCCCAGCTGCCGACCAACAGCAGCACTGCCTGGCGAACGTCAGCCGTCAGTGCCATCTCATCCTCGCTGGACGGCTCACCCTCAACCAAGGTGCGATCACAGTGCATCTGCACGTGGGCGAGCGCGGCATCGACATAGGACTGCAACAGATGGTCGCTGACCTCATCGACGATGCGGCACTGCTCCCGCACCAAAGCAAGATCGAGGGCGGCGACCATTACTCCACCTTCGCGCCCTGAGCGCTCTTCAGGGCTTCGGCCAGCTTGGCGACACCCCAGCGACGATCGAAGACGGCACCGGCCGCTTCCAGCTCGGCGACCAGCGCGGCCTTCTCGGCGTCGGAACCCAGTTCGGCCGCTGCGGTGGGTGCCACTGTCGCCGGCGCGGTCGGTGCTGCATCGATGGGCGCCGCCTCGCCAGAGACAGGGGGAGCATCGGCTCCACTTTCCTCAGCACTGCCGGTCGACGGCCCGACCACCTTGATATCCGCCGGCGCTGGCTGGAGCGTCACGACGGGGCCGGGCTGGCTCGGGGAAGGTGCAGCGGCGGGTTTCGTGGCGGCAGGCGCCGCCCCATCGAACTGCTGCACCAGGCCCTTCCCGATCAGGGTGTATGCGTATTCGTCTTCGACGTTCTCGAATACCTGGCCGGCGCGCGTGGGCGAACGCGAGTCGCCGTTCGTGTCGGGGCCCAGCTTCTCCACGTCGCCGCAGAAGCCCCAAAGGACTTTGATCTTCATCTGTATGGATCTCCGGAAGGTGGTGCGGCCGCATGAGCGGCCGTCACCACGGGAAAGGCGGATGGGTCAGGCGGTGGGCTTGAAACGGCCCTTCACGAACGCCTCGCGGCGACGCTTGGCCAGACCCAGGCGCTCTTCGACCAGCAACACGCGCTGGTTCTTCACGAAGTCGTCGTTGATCATGCCGACCTTGAACAGGAAGTTCATGCGGTCATAGATCGTCGCGCCGCGCTGGAAGTTGGCCACCAGGAACTCGCCACCGGTGGTGGTGCCGTCACCTTCGTCCATGCTGTCCGAGGCAACCACCGGCCGGCCCCAAAGGATCGGGGTAACGAAACCCTGCAGGTTGGCGAACAGATAGCGGTTCTGGCTGTCCTTCTCCAGCTCGATGTTCATCCAGTCCAGCTCGGTCATCACCGTCGCGTCGGCCGACAGCTTGGACTGCTTGCGGACCTGGTAGATGGCGCGCCGCACGGTGTCGATGGAGGTATCGCTGGCCTTGGACAGGTCATCATCGAACACGAAGGCGTCGGTCATCAGGCCCGGCAGGTTGTTGCCCAGGCCGTCGCCCTTGAGGATCTGCGCTTCCTCTTCCAGCTTGAGGTCGTAGCGCAGCAGCTGCTGCAGGTAGCCGTACATCTGCGGCACGTCGTCCAGGGTTTCATCGGTCACCGGAATCCAGACGGCCAGCTTCTTGACCAGGTCGGTCTTCTGCTCGAACGTGACGTTGCTCTGCGGCTTGGCACCGCCCTCGGCCACCGGACCCGCACCGCGGGTGTGCAGCAGCTCGCGGAAGTAGGTGTAGCTCTGCCCGGTGACGGAGATCGACGGGATCAGGTCGCGGATACGCAGTTCCTGGCGCATGCCCGGCTGAATGGTCGGGTCGAAGTTGGGCACGACGATGCCGGCGCTGGTGACGGCCTTGGTCTCCATCGCGGCCAGCTCTTCCTTCTTGACTTCGATCTCGGCCGAGCCCTTCTCGCGGCTCAGCAGCGACTTGTACTCGCCGTTGTCCTTGATGAAGTCGATGAAGCCCTTCTTCTGGCCCGGCTGGTTGCCCAGCGCGACGCCCTTCTCTTCCAGCTTGAGCACCTTGTCCACCACCTTCTGGATCTCGTCGGTGGCGGTCTGAATCTGGCTCTTGAGTTCGTTGGTGACCTTGTTGCCCTTCTCGATCTCGGTCGAGGCGCTGTCGTACTTCTTCTGCAGGCCCGCGAAGCCTTCCTTCAGCTGCTTTTCCAGGCCTTCGCGGATATCGGTGATGTTGTCGCTCATGCGTGCATTCCCTCAAAAATGGATTGAATAGATGTGCCGAGGTGCTTCAGCTCTTTCACGGTCTCCGTGTCCGCCATGCCACCGTCTCGGTGGATCGCAGGAAAGCCGAGCGAGGCGACGGCAGCCGCCTCCTTTTGAGACAGGCCCATGCGTTCGCGCAGGGCACATTCGAAAGCGCGCAGGTCCGACTTCACACTGAGAACCTGCGCCTCCGGATTCATGCCGAAGGGGACGATCGACGCCTCCCACAGCTCGGCGCGCTTGATGACGCGGACGCGGCGCCCATCGCGGGTCTCCATCGCGTCCTCGATGGGGTTGTAGCCAACCGACATCTCATCGAGCGTGCCGGCCTTCATCAGCTCGTAGGCGTCCTTGGCGTAGCTGACGTTGAGGTTGACCTTGCCCTTTAGCAGCAGGCCGTTGCCGTCCTGCTTGAACGCGGCGTCGCCGATCAGCCGCGTCAAGTTGTGGTACAGCGCCAGACGTAACCGACCAGTGCGCGTGGTCTTCACTGTGGTGAAGGCCCCGGGGACGATTACGTCGCCGCCCAGGTCGATGTTGTCGAATACCGAGGCGTATCCCTCGAAGTTGCCCGAATCGTCAGCGGACTTGACCTCGAAGGGGCAGGCGAAGGTGTTAAGCATTTGCCGGATCTCCCGTGCTGTTGTCGTCCCCGATCGAGTCGGGCTTGTTGCTCGTCCATCGGGTGACCTGGTTGTATTGGTCACCGTCCAACACGGGCAGGTTTTCCTTCACCCGGACCTCGTTGATGGTCATCCAGCCGGAGCCACCGGAGCCGCCCAGTGCGGTCTTGAAGTAGTTGCCTCGCGCGGTGCTGTCGGCCCGCAGCAGCCCCTCCACCACTGCCTCGATGAACATGCTGCTGTCGCCAAAGAGCTTGTCGTTGAGCTCGCTCTCGATGGCGTCCAGGTATGGCTTCAGGCCAAAGGTCACAAACCCACTGGTCTGCTGCTCGAGGTTCGACCCAAGCACGGACGTGGAGCGCGCCCTATTCGTGAGGTACAGCGGGACGCCCCAGATTCCGGCCAGCGCCTCTTCCTGGAACTGCTGCGACTCGATGAACTGGCTGTCTTTCTGCGTCATACCGGCCGGCGTGATCGTCGGCCCGCCCTGCAGGATCGCCATCTTTCCCAGGTCGTCTACGTCGCCTTGGCGAATGTCCGGCAGCTTGGCCTTGATTTGAGCCTGCTGTTCCTTGGTCAGGAAGCCCGGGTAGATGATGTAGCCACCGGTGAAGCCACCTTTCCGCATGAAGCGTGCAGACCAATCCTGCGCCGCACGCGCGAGCCCGATCGATTCGGCCTGGTACTCGATCGGCGACAGCCCCACGATGCCGTCCGTGCTGAACAGCTTGAAGTGCAGCATGTTGGCCGGGGACACCGGGGCTTCTTTTCCACCGATGTTCGCCCAGTAGAGCAAGCCGTCGTCAGCATCGATTCGGACGTTGTCCGCCGAGACCGGAATCAGTCCGATCCACTCACCGTCGTCGCTGCGCTGGATGATGGCAAAGGCATTACCGCGCAGCCCCATGTTCACGACGATGGCTTTGATCAGGTCCAGCCATTTGACGTAGGGATTGGGCTTGGCCAGCAGCCGCAAAAGCCTGCGCCGCTGCGGGCTGCTGCCCTTGACCAGGGAACGCACACCGCCCACATCCTCGTAGAGCTTCCAAGGCAGGCCGGAGGCAGACTCGCTCAGCACCTTCAGACACGCCCAGACGATGCTTACCGTCAGCGCTGTCTTGGGGGTCACGCGCACACCGGCCTTGGTGCCTTTTCCACCCACCGACAGGTCGACCTCCACATAATTCCCGGTTGCAGGGTCGTCGTAGCCGAAGAACCGCCAGCTCATCGGGTTGTACCAGCGAAAATTTGTCATCCGATCAGTCCAAAAAAGCCGTTCTCGAGGTAGTCATCAATGCCGCCGGCTTCGGCCGGCATGGCATGCGCAGCGCCGAAGGCCATGCAAAGGGCCACCGCGGCGTCGATCTTGTTCACCGAACGCGCCTTGGATAACCAGCGGTTCTCCCACTTGTCCGACTCGATGACGGCCGACATGATTGCGGACACCAGCACGGGGTTTCCCTTGAGCCGAAGCCGGCCCTCCAGCAGCGCTTCTTCGAAGAGCCGCAGGGACCCCGGCATCCACATACCTTCAGGCGGCGGCAGTCCTTGGTCCTCCGCTGCCTTCACCGCCACTTCCAACGGCCGGCCCTTCTTCGTGCCCCCTTGGGGGTGCTCAGCGAATGGCAGCGACAACCCAAGCTCGATCACTTCGTCTTCGAACTTGCGGAACGCATATCGGTCGTAGGCGATCAGCTCGACCAAGTAATCCCGGTCGTACTCGGCCAAGGTCTGAGCGACATGGCGGAAGCTGATCGTCTGTCCTTGCGGTGCGTGCAGATGCCCGCCATTGATCCATGTCCGGTACGGCAGCTTGTCGCGCAGCTCGCGCGCCGCGACGGTGTCGCCCGGGGTCCACGCTTCCACCCACCCGTCGTAGGTGGGCTTGCTGATCATCTGCGTCTGTCCGTCCACCACCACCGGCACCTCGACACTGCCGGTTTCCACCACCGCCCCTAGGGCCGTGATATCGCGGCTTTGCGAGAGGTCGAGCCCCAGATAGACCTTTGATCCGTGATGCTGCGCAGGGTCGAAGTCGGCGAGCGCCGGCTCAAGAGTTGATCGGGTCATCCACGCCGTCTCCGCGTCGGTCCAGATGCAGAAATGAAGGCGAAGGATTCCGTTCAAGGAACCCGGAATCGCCTTCGCCTGTTTGACCAGGTCCGAGAGGTACTGCTCTGTGATGGTGACGCCGAGCAAAGGGTTGGCCTTTGCCCAGCACGTCGGGTCTTCCAGCGGGTCGTCACCGTCGTCCAGCGCACACACATAGCTGAAGGTCCGGTCGTCAATCGGGTCGCCCACGAAAGTTGGGTCGTTCACCGCGGCCGTGTGTCCCGCCGCGACCTTGACCGCGTGTTCGTGCTCTTCCCAGCAAACCGAAGTGCGGTCGCTACCGGAGTTGGTGATCATGAACAGCAGCGGCTCGCGGCGGAATTTGAAGCCGCGCTCGAGCATTTCGATGATCTTGCGGTCGGGCAGCTCGTGGACCTCGTCCACCAGGACGAAGAACGGCCGCGGCCCGGAGCCCGTCTTGCCCGTGTCGCGAGATACAGGCCGGAAGAAGCTCTGGCTGGCTTGGTGGGCCATGTTGTACTCGCGTCCCTCGCCACCGGCGAACTCCACGCGCTTGGCCAGGGCCGGTGACTGCTTGACCATCTTCACGGCGTCGGCGAAGAGGATCCCGGCCTGGTCCTTTTTGGCAGCGGCAGAGTAGATCTGCGCGCCAGCCTCGCCGGCCGCGGTCATGCCCAACAGCCCGAGGCCGCCAGCGAGCGGGCTTTTCCCGTTGCCCTTTCCTTGCTCGATGTACGCCCGGCGGAAGCGACGGAACCCGTCAGCCCCCTTCCAACCAAACAGCGATCCGACGATGAAAGCCTGAGACGGATGTAGTTCGAACTTGTGGCCTTCAAATTGACCCTCGGAAAGCCGGAGGATCCGTTCGAAGAAGCGGAAGGCGAACTCGGCCGCCTCCAAATCAAAGCGCAGCCCTCTCTCGGGGCCCTGCATCAGGTCCTGGAGGTGGCGCCTGCAGGCGTTGCGGACGTGCGGCCCGGCCACAATGCGACCGGCGAGCACGTCCAAGGCGTAGGCCTTAGTGCGATCGACCGGCGCCGGCGCCCCCGAAGAACTCATCGTCGGGGTCGTCTTCGTCTGTGCCATGCGAAACCTTTGACTCATCCACCGGTGTGGCGCCCAGCTTCGAGAGGATCGAGCTAAGCGCTTGGGTTGCAGACACACCGAAGTCAGCCTCGGGGTCGTCCATCTTGGCCGTCCAGAAGCACGCCAGCCTGAGCAGGACACGGTGCGAAGCGTTGAGCCAAGGCATCTCCTGCTCGAACTCCGCCCATGCACGCTTCTGCGCCGCCGTCATTGTTTTGTAGGGCTCGCCCAGCGCCCGCGTGCCTTTCGGCTTCTTCCTGCCGGCATGGCGCCCTGGGTTCTTGACGGCCGCACCGCCGGTCGCGGCTTTTGCGACGGGCAATCGGGGCCTGGCCATGAAAAACCTCTGTAAATCCGCCCGTTTTCGACGGGTCGGGCGCCCCTCGCAGGGTCGTCCCGTGAATTGTGGATACGAAAGGAAAGGGGGGAGGTCGGTCTAGGAGCCGCCAAACGCCATAAATTCACCCCCCCCTACCTGAATGGGGTGTTTCGTTCAGGTTTCTGTGGATAAGTGCGTCGGTCGGCGTTTCGCACCAGTGCTCACGCCTCGATCGGCCATCCGTCGCTGTCACACCCGCGGACATGCACCCCACCCCGCTCTAGGCGCGCTTGATCGCTGCTGTGGCAGTTGGCGCACTGGCTATCGAAGGGTCCATTCCAGAACATCTCCTCGGTCTCCCCGGCTGGATGTCCGTTGGTGTGATTGCAGACCGTCGCCACTGTCACGTGGTTTCGGGCCTTGCACTTGCTGCACAGCGGCTCACGCTCAAGCTGAGCCTTACGCGTGCGCTGCCAGCGGGCGGTGCCGTACAGATGCGCAAAGGCACTGCCGCCGTTCTGCCGGGTCCGTCCGCGGCGCTGTCCTGAGCCGGTGGCCATCAGTACGGATTCCCGTCCAGGTCCACACGCTCGGGCGCGGCGCCTTCTTCCTGCACTGGTGCGCCCGCTTCCTCACCCAGCAGCTGCGCGACGGCCTGCACCAGCAGTCCGACGTGCATACCCAGCTCGGCGATCTGCTTTCCCTGCTGCTCGATGACCCCGACCAAGCGGTCCATGCGGGCATCCGTGCTGGCGTCGATGCGCGCAGCCAAGGCCGCATCGGCTACAGCGCGCGCAGCCTGCTCAGCGCTCAGGGCGTTAGCCAACGCTTCGATCTGTGCAACGTCCATCAGAACTCCTCCACTGCCCAACCACCACCGTCTCGCTTGGGCTTGACCTTCACCGCGATGAATCGAAATGGGTACATGGCCGCAGCAATCTTGATCTTGGCGCGCGCGTCATCCTGCCAGTGGCCTTTGACCTCGTGGCATTCCATGACGCCGTCCGAAGCCATCACCGCGAAGTCCGGGGTGTAGAACGTGTTGTCGGCCAGGCGCACCTTCAGCCCCTCGAACCGGTGCCACTGGATCTCGCCGGCGAACTGCAGCGCGCGCAACCGTTCCGCATATGCTGACTCGGTCTTGTTCATCTGGCCGACCTTGAGCCGGCCAAGCGCCAACATGGCCTTGCCCTTCCCCGACATCAGCGCGGGCTGCGGCGGCGGACCTGGGCCTTGGCCTTGGCTTTCTTGGCCTTCGGCAGCGGCGGCAAGCGGCCCTGCACTTCAATCAGGACCCCATTGACCGCGGCCAGCTGGCTGCTGAGCGAGGTGATCTGCGAGCCGGCGGCGGAATCCACATTCTCGCAGTGCGCTTTGACCGCGTTGAGTTCGCTGCGCAGGGACTCACCGTCCGCCTCAACGGCACGCAGGCGCTGGGCAAGCCGCCGGGAGGGAGTCGGCCACAGGGTGACGCCGAGTACTTTGATCGTTCGGGACATGGGTTTCTCTCTGTAGAAGGCGATCCGGCATTGCCGATCGTCAGGTTTTGATCAGCGTTCCGGCGAGGGAACAGGCTTCCCTCCCAGCTGCTCGATTGCGTCAAGCTGAGCCTCGTACTGCAGCAGGCACCGCTTCCGCCCGTTGCTCACGTCGAACACCAGCGACGGCTTCCCGTCGCGCACCCAGCTGCAGCGCTTGGTCAGCGCAGCGTCGATGGGTACGTAGGTGGCCACCGACACGTTGATGACGGCCGGCGGCGGCTGGTTCGGCCTGGTGGGCGCGGCCCGGCATGCGGCCAGCAACACAGCTATGACAATCACGATGACGCGCATATCAGTACCCCTTCAGCGCCGGGCAGGCGGAATCGAGCAGCTCGAGGGCCGCCTTGCAGGTGTCGGGGCGCCGTTCGTACCGAGCCTTCCAGGTGGCGGCATCCTGCTCCGCTGCCTCAATCTTGGTGGCCAGGCCATTGAGTGCCGCGGCGCTCTCGGCCTTCAGCACCTTCAGCTTCTCGGCCTCAGCCCGCAGTGCCGCCGCAACGTCAGCCAAGCGCTGGTCGCGGTCTTCAACGTCGGCCTGCAGCCGGGATGCGTCGGCATCCCAGTCGGCCTTGACCTTGACCACCTGCGCGCTCAATTCTCGGATGCGCTGCTCTTTCTCGTAGGAGGACAGGCCGGAGACCATGCAGCCAAACGCCAGAACAGCGCAGACCACCTTGATCTTGCTGCCCGGCTTGCGCAGCCACTCCAGTGCGTCGGCAAGTGCCCCGACGACCAAGCGCCACAGCGCCCTCAGAAACCGGATGAACTCGCTCATGGCTTCTCACCTCCGATGGTGCCCGTGGCCTTCTCGACCATGCGCACGTAGCCGGGCAACAGCCGACGAATCATTACGCCGGAAAGACCTGCAAGCGGCAGCTGCGGCGCCCCGGCCAGAGACGTAAAAATGGATGCCGCGACTGCGATGACCCATGCGGCCACGATGGCGTAGGCGACCACTGCCACGCCCAGTGCCAGCCAGCGCGCGACCGTCTGCAGGAGGCGGTGCCCCCGGCGACGGCCAGCATCTGCTGCGACCCGCTCGGCGTCTTTCTCCGGTAGCAGCAGCACACCAATAAGGGCCCCGGCCATCGCGACCAGCAGAACCGATTGGGGCACGCCCAGGATGATGCGCTCAGCTTCACGCAGTGCATCAGCTGTGGCAGGTGCCACTACTGCCGCGGTGAAGGTTCCCACTGCGATTTTCATGGTGCTCACAGGCTCGGTCATGGAGCGATCACCCCGCCGGCTTTCCGGTACGCGGCCAGAAGGCTGTCGAGCTTGTGCTCGAACTGGCCATAACCGGCACCCGGCAGGCTTGCCCAGATGTTGCGGGCGGCGGCAATGGCCTCGGGGATGCGACCGGCTTGGATCAGCGGCAGCGCGCGGCGCTCGCGGATCTGCTGCAGGGCGATCAGGTCTTGGCTCAGCGGCGAGAAGTCTTTCAGGCCCAGGCTCTTGCGGTAGGCGTCGTAGTAACGCCGCAGCAGCTGGTAGCGGCCCGCAGCCGTCGACTGAATGCCGAGCTTGGGCAAGTCGACCAGTACGCGCGGATGGTCTGCGTAGCTCGTGAACAGCTTGCCTCCCACGATCACGTCGTAGCCGCGATCTTTGGTCGGCTGTCTGCCGTTGTCGGTCCCTTCGGACCAAGCCAGCATGTCGAGGAAGGCGACGACGTTCACGCCGCCAGCTTGTTGGGGTGTGATCTGCGTCATAGCGTCTCCAGACAAAGAAAAAGCCCCGGCTGGGCCGGGGCTCTCTTCAAACATACGTTTAGTGCAGCTCTAAGATCTGTGTATCCGATCCGCGAGGTAGTGAATTCCAAAAAGCGTGATGGAGATCATCTGCCACAGGACAAACTGGTAAACGAAGTATCCGAGCGCCTTTAGCCAGCGAGCCATCTCCGGACTGGCCAACTTCACGGCCTCCTGGGGAAGATTCCGAAAGAGCATCGCGACAAGCATCGCCATGCTCAAAACGGCCAAGTACCCAAAGAGGTAGCCAAGGAGCTTTCGTCTCTTTATCTTCCCGCCGTCCAACGTCATGCGATGAACATCATTCTCTAGCGACAGAGTAGGAAAAGTGGCGATTGCTGCTAACGCGGCCACATAGAAACCGACCAAAATCTGCATGACTGCGCCAACGCCCACAAGGAGGCCGCTACCGCCGCCCAACGGCACCAGCGAGGGCCAGTTCCACCAAATGGTCGTTACGCCCGCAGCCAGCACCCCGGGCAGTAGCCAATCGATCATGACTTTGCCCCAGCCTTCAGCACTAATGCGCAAATAGGCCAGCGGTGTAATCAACTGACGTAGTGCTTTCCACATGTCTAGTCGCCTTTTTCGTCAGCGAGCTTCCCTGCCATCTGCTTTGCGAAGGTCATCACAACCTCTGTGTGATCCCAGTTCATTGCCTCAGGCAGCTCAATCTTGCATGACCTGGAAACAAGCTTTTCGAGCTCTTCACCCGGATCCACCGCATCCTCGGGAACGTCAAGCACCGCTTGTTTATGCTTGCCGGTTCCCTCCTCCTTATAGTGAATTCGCACTTGCTCATAGTTTTCGCCGAACGCGATCTGGCGAGCCCGGGCGATGACAGCGGAAACTCGCCCCTCTTCAGGATCTTGCCGGACATCGAGGCATAGGATCTGCCTACGACGTACCAACTCCTCGGGCTCATCCAAGCCTTGATCCTGCAACTCTTCCTTCACAAGATCAAAAGACAGCAATTCGCCCTTCTCGATCTCCTCGATCAAGCTTCTGCTCAGAAGGCCGTCCAGCGAAACCACCGGGAACCAGTTATGGGTGTCATTCCCTTCTTTCAATTCTCGCTCACCAGCCTTGTGCAAGGGATGGTTCAGTCGACTCAGAACGACTGACGGCCCCAGCCCCGGCGACTCTTCAAGAGCGCAAGGATACACTTGGGTAGTGCCTTGGAGAGTGTAGGAGAGGTCAATCACCAGATGTGCCTCGGTGCGATATCCCTCCCCGTCATCCTTGGCAAACGTACGCGCCGCTCCCGTCTGCATGTTCTCGTAGCTGGCATCAATATAACCAGCATCAGCCATTACAAAGAGAACAGCCGCATAAGGCCGGCCATTCTCCTCGAAGAATTCACAGTGCTTGATGCGCACGACCCTCTTCGCGCCATCCCTAACGGCCCGCTGATAAAAAGCGTTGCCCGCCGCCGTCGTCAGTATTGCGGTCAAATCCCATGGCTCCCGTGTCTTGGCACCGGTTCCGTGGGAGATCTTAATTTCAAGGAAACGCATTACACGACTGCTACTCGACTTCATTAGCTCCCCCTGTGATCTTCCGTGAACGGACAAGGATTGCATAAAACTCAGCCGGACATCATGCGCATCTTTGGCCAGGCCGCCAGGCATTCACGCAAACGGCCCGCCGAGTGGCGAGCCGCGCAGATGAGACTCTCCCCACCTTACCGAGAACTATACCAAAACGTTGGCAACGTTCAAGCGTTATTTGCATTCTTCTAGCGGTAGGATGGCCGCTCTACCCACAGCGGAGAACCGCGCTTGAACACGGACGATCAGACGAAACTCGCACGCTCCATTGGCCGCGACGTTGCCCACGAGAAGGCGCTCTCGACATACATCGGCAGCCCCCGCAGGAACGAGCCGGCGGCAATGGTGGACCTGCTGAAGATGAACTTCGAGATGGGCCGCACGCAGCTTCAGGGGCGCCTCGTTGAGGCCAACCTGCCGGCCGACCTCTACCGCACGGCCGAGGACGAATTCCGCAAGGTGAAGGACGCGGTGCTTGATGGCGTCAGGAACGGCAAGTACCAGGTGCCTGCACGCTGACCGCTGATAACCGTCCTCCTTACGGGGGACGGTTGTTTTTCCGGTTCCAACCCGGAGAAAGGTCGCGTTTGAAACCGTACCTTTGCTGAATCCGCAGGGGGCCGGCGGGCACTTCATCGTGCTCAAGCGACCTCAGCACCTCTGCGGCCGATTTCGTTGAAGAACAAAGGATCGCTGGTCACTTCCTTCCCATCCTCTCCAACGAGCCATGCCCCCCAACTTCTGGAGTAGAACGCGCGCTCGGTGCTGAAACTCTTAGATTCGGTTCCCACCACGGTCAAGTAGCGTCCGTTGAGCAAAATTGCCTGCTCCTTCCCGTCCACCGACCATGCCAGAGCGCCCATCGGCGGCTTCCCCGGCCCCTCGATAGCCCCAACAATCCGGAACACGACCCTCGCGCCGTCAGCGAGATGGACGCAACTGGATGGCGTATCCAGGCATCGAATTTCCCCGATTTCCTGGCCGCTGATTGCGACCGCTACGTCCAACATATCTTGGCGGTCCTTGGTTTGTGCCCGCATAAACCAAGTTCCCTCTGACTGAATCAAGGCCCCTAGCGGCCTGTCGAAGTCCTTCCCCACTGCAAACGCGCCTGCTTTGAATGGCATACCTTCGCCTCCTCTGGCTGAAATTGGAGTCTACGCCCGCAGCGTTCTGCTGTGCCGGCTGTCACTTCCTCCGCGCTTCATGTCGACTTCGCTCGGCACGCGTTGATTTCAGCACCATCAGTGATCCCAGCCCAAGCTTCTCCCATTGGGGGGATGCCTTTGCAACTTCGCGGAAGGCCGCGTCCAGTGCATGCCGAAACGTGGCTCCTTCCGATCCGTAGTCAAACCGGTAGCCTTCACCGACGACATAGCGCGATGCCCACTGCCTCCGAAGCCTGCGAACCAAGAGCTTCGCGCGAGACTCGCTGCCAATCCAGGCCCACTGCGCGGCGACCAAATTGGACCGCCGGCGGATGCTGCCCTCCGGGGATCGGGTAACGCTGACGCGCACCACCCCGTCTGCACCGCACGCAGCGCATAGGTACACGGCGTCGCGGGCGAGCTGTGCTAGCGAATAGTCCCTCACGAGCGCTTTCCTTCCATGAACGCCATCCCCTTCTCTAATTCCTTGCGGTATTGCCACTTCGTCAGCGGGACACCCGCTTTTCTTGCCACCGCCTCCGCCCTGGCCGCCTGGCCACCTCGACCGATGAACTCCTCTATCACAACCAGCGCGCGAATCATGTTCTGCCGGTATAGATCAGACAGCGCGCGGTCGATCCAGCGGTATTCGTCGGGTGAGCCAGTCATCACCGCGGCGGTCGCCGACCTCGGCGCATGGGATCGGGTTTCTGCGCAAGGGATGTGGTCAACGAACACCTTTGACACCGGCCGGTAGCCTCCGTGGCCGTCAACCAGCCCGGCAGCAGCCCCCATCAATAGTCGCCGAGCGAGACCGTCACGCTCCACTGGCTCCCGCGCCACCTTTGTTCCACGGGCGAACTGCTGTGCCCTAACGAGTGGGTGCGTATCCATGGCGGGCGCCTCCTCGGCCTGCATCGGCGAGACGAATCTGTGCTCCTGGTAGTGGCCCCAATGCCGCATCTGTTCCTTGATGGAATGGCTCAAGACTCACCCCCAGCGCGCGCTGCCAATTGCTGCTCCAGCCGCTCGAGCTTTGTCGCCTGCTGCCGCGCCAAGGAGGCGGACAGCCGGTAGGCGTCGGCTGTTGTGGACCGCTCTCCACGTGGGCGGCGCTGCAGGACATCACAGCGAGCGGCCTGTCCGTCCATTAGATCAGCGAAGTGCCGCAGGGCCTGGGACCCGGAAGGAAGGAAGCTCATTGACCTCGCCCCCCATAGGACTTGCGGCCAGGGCCATATGAGGGCGTTCTGCGTTGCCCGGCGCCCTCGTCCGGGGCGTCGGATTTGAAGGGTAGCGGACCTTCCCAGTCGTCCAAGCGCATTTGATCGAAGCGATTTCGCAGGTTGATCCGAGCGCCCGACCTGATGTTTCGCCCCTTGGCGAAGTGCATCTCGACGACGCCCTGCAAGTGGGTTTTTTGCTCGGGGGTGTCGTAGTAGTCCTCGCGGTGCAGCAAAACCACCACGTCGGCCTTCTGCTCTAGTTCGCCAGACTCACGAAGGTCAGCCAAGGTCGGCCGCTTTTCGGTGCGCCCGGTCACCTGGCGGTTGAGCTGCGCCAAGGCAACAAACGGGATGTTCCACTCCTTCGCGAGGTCTTTGCCCTTCTGAAGGATTCGACCGTACTCGAAGCGGGCCATGCGAGGATCTACGTCGAAGTCGTGGACGTGGTCAGCCACCAGCAGGTGCAGCGGCGTTCGCTGGTGCATGCGCCGTGCTCGCGCCTCAAATTGCCGAATGTTCAGCGACGCCGTATCGTCGATATAGAGCTTCGCCGACCTGAGCTCCTTGATTGCCGGGGTCATCCGGTTCATGTAGAGCTCGGAATCCGGGTCGTCTTCGTTGGGGTCGCAGACGTAGTCATGCGGCACTTGAGCAACAGACGCCACGTTGCGGTTGTGGCAGTCGTCCATGCTCATTTCCAGGCTAAACAGCCCCACCGTGAGCCCCTTCAACGCCGCATGCGTCGACAGGTTCAAACCGGCCACGCTCTTACCCATGCTGGGGCGTGCGGCAAGCAGGTAGGCCGTCCCGGGCTGCAGGCCACGGGTGATCTTGTTGAACTCCGCCCATGGCGTCGGGATACCCGGCAGCGCACCTTTGGTCGACAGCTTGTCGGTCCAGCGCGACCACCAATGCCCCATCGTCTCAGCAGCCAAGCGCAGACCGCCGCGCTGAGCCGGCTGGAGGTCTGCCACCCTCTGTGAAGCGTCGGCTAGGATCTCGGCGAACTCCCTGCCATCCCTGGCTTGGGCCGCAGCAATCATCTCCGCGCCGGCTTGGATCATCCTCCTGCGACCGAAGTGCTCGATCACAATTTCCGTGTATCCGGCCACGTTTGCGGCCGATGGCGTGGTGCTGGCCAGCTCGATCAGGTAGCCACCATCGCTAACCAGCTCCATTTTCCCCTGAGAGTCAAACCACTCGCCCAGCGTCACCGCATCAAACGGGCGATCGCGCTCGGACAGCTCGCGGATGGCGCGGTAGATCATCTGGTGGTCGCGGCGGTAGAAGGCCTCTTCCGACAGAATGTCGGAAACGAGGGGCCACGCCTCGGGTGCGAGCATCAGTCCGCCAAGCACTGCCTGCTCTGCCTCGATGCTATGCGGCGGCAAGTTTGGTTCAAAGCGCATTACCCCTGCCCCCCATTCCGGTTGTGGTGGTAGGTGCCCTCAACCACCTTGAGCAGGTTCTCTTCGGACTTGATCAGCCACGGCAGCGAAACTTGGAAGCTGCCGGCCCGTCCCATCAACCAGTCGCTTTCCTTCATCCACTCGAACAGGCCCCGCCACCACTCCACGGATTGCCGGGCCGGATCTTCCTTCCAGCGCGCGCGAAGATGCTCTTGCCGTTTCTTGCTCCACCCACGCACCTCGGGGCAGGCCGGCAGTTCCTTGTGGTAGGCAGCGATGATTGCCTCATGGGGGCAACCGGCAAACGTCTTGCCGTCGAGTAGATCACGCCCTGCATCGGCATCGGCCTCGCCGCCGTCAGGTGGCGAAGGCGTTTCTACTTCCTGGTTAGATTCCTGTTTTGTAGTGCTGTCAGCCCCCACCCTCGGTGCTGTGTGCCCCGACCCCTCGGGGCAGTCAGCACCCACCCCCTGCATTTTTGGCACCCATTCCCCAGGTCGGCCTACCCCAGCAAGATCCAGGAAGAGGTCATATTGGTTCGGGAGGTTGACCCCTTCGTGCGAACGTCGAACGATGCCGACCAGGCCGCCAGCCTCAAGGGCTGAAATCGCTCTTTTGACGCTGTCGGGGCTCATTCCACAGTCCGTTGCGAGCTTCTTGTGCGCGGGATCACAGCGACCGGTATCGGAGTTCGTTCTGTTGGCGAGCATGATGAGAACCAGCTTCTGCTGAGCCGGGAGCTTCCATTTCACGGCCCAGGCCATCGCCTCAAAGCTCATGCCGACGCTCCCGACACTTCCGGGAAGGCAGTCAGCATCAGCGTGGCGAAAGCCCCGAGGTGCTCGGCCGTGATCCAGCGCTTGCTGGACATCTGCTGGATCCACTCCAGCGCCTGCTGCGGCCCGGAGCAGTAGAAGTCGTAGGTGGGTTCATCCCCAGCGCGCGTGCGGTCGTAGATCTCGACGGCGACGCGCCCATCCGGCAGTCGCTCCTGCAGACGGACGAGGGGGCGCGCATGGCGCTCTTGGATGTGCCCGAGGGTGTCCCGCATCACATCGCTGTAGGCGCGCGGCCCGGGCTCATGCAGGTTTGCATCGGATTCGTGGTGTGGCATATTGGCCTCGCTCTCAACGAAGCCTCCGCACATGTCTGCCCGACAGCGGGGGCTTCGTCGTATCTGGACGTCGGGTTCTCGCGCCAGACACCCGAGCGGCCAATACCACGCCTGGGATGCACGCTTTCCTTCCCTGCGCTGGGGCCGTTCCTTCGACGCCAGCAGAAACGGCCTACTCGTTCTCGAGCGGCGCGTCCGACCCTACGAAGTTCCCGGCGGGGTCGAACCGCTCGGGGTACTTCGCGTGGAAGAACAGTGCCCACGGCCGAGGGATGCCCCGCCTGCGCCATTGGCTGATGGAGGGAGCTCGAACGGAGCAGAGGGCGGCGACCCGCTTCGTGCCCCCAAGGGAATCGATCAGCATCGATGCCTGAACAGGGTCGGTGATCGCAGAGACGGTGGTGGTCGTGGTCATGGCGAGGAAATTAGCAGTTCCTAATTTACTTTACAACAGCGGCGTGCGTAACATTGCCTAATCCCGTTCGCAGACCCTAACGATGGACCTCTCCTCCCGGCTCCGCACCGCCCTGTCACGCGCAGGCATCTCCCAACTTGAACTGGCGAAAGCAGTCGGCGTCTCGGCGCCAAGCGTCAATGGATGGCTGAGCGGAAAGTCTCAGTCCATTCGTGGAGACGCCCTGGTCAAGGCCGCGCGCGTGCTAGGCGTACCAGCAATCTGGTTGGCCACCGGTGAGGGTTCCATCGATGACACACCCGATGCTCCTCCACTCTCCGTCCGTGAGACACCGCGGGGATACCTTCGCCTTGATCTATTGGATGGAGCAGCCGGTATGGGCGTAGGCGTAGTAAACGAGGAATTCCCCGAAGTAATCAGGAGCATGGAGTACGCCGAGTGGGACATTCGGCAGCGCCTGGGGTTCCTTCCTAAGCCTGGTCGGCTGAAGCTCATCACGGGCCGTGGCCCGTCCATGGCGCCGATCATCAACAACGGGGACGTTGTCATGGTAGATACGGCGGTCGACTACTTCGACGGCGACGCAATCTACGTGATCAACATTGGCGGAGAGACACAGATCAAAGGCCTGCAGCGCCGGACAGACGGCGTATACATCGTGAGCGCCAATCCCCTATTCCCGCCCTACATGGCCCCGGAAGACCTGTTCATCGCGGGCAAGGCCGTGGTCCAGTACAGCGCGCGTCAGATCGCCTGAGCCCCGTACCTTAACGGCTTAAGAAATTAATTTAAGTAAATTCGAAATCCCTATTGCACTTCGGATTAGCAATGCCTAATCTAGGCTCATCAGGTCGGACGCACCGGCCGATGGGGAACAACGGATGTCACTGCAAAGGGAAACATGGCGGCGCAACTATCGCCTGGCCCGCCAACTCAACAGCCTTCGCAAGCGTTTCATCGGCCGCCTGCCTTCCCGAGGCATACCGCTCCTGGTAACGCACTGCCACGCCGACGCCACTGAAGCGCTCTTTAGTCGGGGCTGCGATTCGCTCGGCTTCTCTCTGATGCATCGGTATCGATGCAAAGCCTTGGGTGTGCGCTACTCAATAGGCGGCCGCCCCAGGTTGCCGGCATGAGCTTCAACCCCACGACGGCGGGACTGCCTGGATGCAGCCGCGAAACCTACTTGGCGGAGCCCTTCTTGCGGTCTGGCTTCTTCGTGGAAGCCTCAGTGATGAAGGCGTGCTTGTCATCCTTGGACAGCAGCAACCGGCTTCCGAGCTGCTTCGTGATCTTGCCGACCGCGGCTTTGATCTCCTCCTTGGACTCTGGCGCCATGTTGTCGTTCATCAAGACCGACAGGGACAGGCTCAGGAAGCCAACCAAGTCGAGCGCGTCGCCTTTCATGCCCATGTCGCTGACGCTAAAGCTGCGCTCCAGCCGACTCACGATCTCCGCATTCAAGGACCGCCCCGACTCACTCGCAGCTGATTCCAGCCGCTCGCGCAACTCCTGCTGCATTCGCAGCCCGAAGGGATTGATGAAGGCTGGGCTCGTCACACACAAGACCCGCCGGTATCAGCGTGAGGACGGTGAATGGTGCGAAGCGGACTACGTGCGCATCACCCCAAAGGGCATCGCCAAGCTCGCTCAGCAGCTGGCTAAGCGGAGCGAATTGTTCACCGGCAAGGAGCCTGCATGATGCGCCCGCTTCGCATCGCTTGGACGGCGGTTTGCTTGGCCACGGTGATCGCGGTGCCGCTTCGGATCGCCGAGATTGTCGCCGCTCATAACCCTGGCGCTTTCATTTGCGTCGCTACATCGACTGACGCATTTACCCCGACTTTTGCATTTTCACACACGAACCTGAACCAAGGAAACCTGAAAGATGAGTAAGGAAATCCCTACGCCGGCCCACAGCAGCACCCATCCCTTGGCCGGCTGTCGCGTGATCAAGCAGATCGAAGAAGGCGAGATCCGCATTGGAGAGAGCATCCACTTGGTCGTTCTCACAGCGCGCGACGGGAAAGCTCGCATCGCTATCAGAGCACCGCGCACCCTTGAGATCGTCGCCCCAAAACAGTGACGGCCCGAGCGCGTCAACGCCCGAGCCGTCTGCCAAGTCGCACCCGTAACCGATCAGATCAAGGAAGCCACCATGGCGAAGAACAGTGTACCCCCGGCCGCAGCGGCCGAAGAACCTCGGCTCGCGATCAGTGAGCACTACCTGACCACAATGTGGCGGGAAAACCCCCTCTCGGACTACCTGACGAACCGCCTCGTGCGGGTGGATCGCAACACCAAGGCCTCGATCGCAATCCTGGGTGTCCTGCACAGGGATTTCACGGCACGGCAGGACAAGCGGGACACCGGTTCCGAGGACGAGCCCGTCCTTTTTCAGGAGCTGCCCGAACACGCTTTCGATGGCCTGATGCTGGCAATGGAATCCCTCTTGGAGGAGTCGGAAGTCCTGCTCGATTACGTCCGGGAGAACCAGAACAACGTCTGCGGCCAGCCGTTCAAGGGGGCAAGCCGTGGATAAGCCGACCCTCACCAAGGAAGAGCCGTTCAGCCTCATCCCCAGTCAGGACAACGCACCAGTCTTCCGGGTCTGCGCCGGCATCGATACCGCGCACACGACCTTGAAGGCGAGCATCTACTTCGACTTCGTCCAGCGACAGCTCTCGAACCTCAACAGCGGCGACATCACGGACGACGATATGTTCGTCCTTGCCGATCTGCTCGAGATGGTCAAGGCGCTGCGCTCCGCCTCAGGAGTCCGGTGATGGCCTTGGATCGCTCGAAGACACAGAGCCAGGAAATTGCCAACTCCCCGCTGTCAGTCGTGGCAGGTGCGGACGTGGACCTCGCACTGAGCAAGGCACGCCTACTCACCGACCACGTGCAGGAACTGCTGTGGCAGGGGATGCGCGACGCGGATGGCAAGGAAGTCGCGTTCGGATACGACACGGTCGTGACCATGGATTTTCTACTCGACATCGTGACCGGCCTGTATCGGTCGGCGGGAGCGGAAGCATGAGCATCTTTGAAGATTTTCTTGATATGCACTACGTGGAGCAGGAGCCGGAGTACCGCGTCGATGCAAAGGGTGTGCGCTGCATCCGTCGAGCGATCACCTTTGGTATCCACGCCCTGGTGCAGGTGGAGAAGGCACGGCAGGCACAGACCGTTGCCGAGGCACTGAACCAGCCGTGGCCGGAGGATGTTCGTCTGGTAGCGCCCGGTGAGTCGTTCTGCTCGTCCATGGAAGAGATGGCGGACGCGCTGCTCTGGATCGAGTACGCAAGCCACGTGAAGGAGGTGAGCCATGACGCTGCAGCTGCTGAGTGAACTGCGATCCGCCGCCGCGACCCTACGCGGGCCTGGTGGCACTACCACCGACCGAATCAGCGCCGAATTGATGGAACGCGCGGCCAATGCTCTTGCTGCCGCTCAACGTGCGCCGCTGCCCGCCACCGACATCATCGAACTGCTGCCGTCGATGCAGGACGGGTGGTCGCTGGAAAACTACGGCACCTGGGCGGTCCGCGCGGCGGAGCGCGCGCACGGAATCGGAGGCGATGCGCCGAACCCTCGGCCCCCTAGTTGGGTCGAGGCCCCTGAAGGCTATAACTACCGAGCGATGGACAGCGACGGTCATTGGCACTGGTTTAATCAGCGTCCGTACACCGAGACGTTGGGTGACTACGACGGATGGGACGCCGAGGACGGCATACGCGAGGCACGCGGACTGCGCTTCTATCCCAGTTGGAAGGACACGCTGGAAGTGCGCCCGGAGGTGACCGATGCCCGCGGCTGAGCACTCAACTTTCTGGCTGCTCTATGGCCACTACGGGCCGACCATGACAGTCGAGAAGTTCCGTGCGGAGTTCATGCCCAATCTGACCATGAAGACCCTGCAGAACTGGATCGCCAGGGGAGACGCGCCGCGGCCGGTCAATGGTGTTTTTGACGTCCGAGACGTGGCGGAGTGGTGGGATCGTCAACGACGATAGACCTAACCATGTCGTCAGTGGTGGTCAACGCAATGCCGGAAACCAAAGTCGCAAAAGGTGGACGATTCTTTCACGCAGGTTCCTTGGAACAGAAGGAAGTACGCTGATAGGCTGTCGTGTACCGAGCCTGTCGCTCAGCAACTTGCGCCACTTCAAGTACTGCGAGCCGCTGACACCTGGTGCCAACTTGATCTCAGCGTGAGCCACGCTGTCAGAATTCGGCGTCTCGTACACACGAAAGACCTGCTCACCTGCAGCCCCACGGACCGCATGGATTTCTGCGACGTGGCCCAACAGGACACCCTGCAATGCAAATCCCGCGCGTGGCTTCCCTCGTTGCCTCCGGTGTCGCTCTCGCCGCTCGGGCTCGTCCATCGCTAATTGGCGCGAATACAAAGAGAGGCGCTGGACAGAGAATCCGCGCTTTGTCAGGTCCTGCTGACTAATCTGGGACTCACGGAGAGTTAGCGTTGTGGGATCAATATCATCCGGATACTTTCCGTCCACAGTAATAGGTATGCCGGCCTTATAGCAAAGCCGGCATACCATTTCTTCTTCAGATACAAGCGGCACGACGACCGCAGATCCCCCTGCAATCTCCCCCATCGAACAACCCCGGTTACTTGAGACGTTCGACGAAACTATGAAGTCCGGAATTGGGAAAGCGCTGCGGGCTAACCTCGTCCCCGAACTCTTCGACCCCATCAAGTCGACTGTAGTAGCTCAGAACGCCAACTTCGTCGATGTGAACGTGAAAAAGATCAACATCATTTCCATAGAGGAAGTTGATTTCTCCATCGTGGGAAAGTTCCAGGGAGAAGTCGAGACAGCTATCCCACAAGCCGTTTATGAATGCTTCGGCGGAACAGTAAGCCAGCTCCGTTGGCTCGGCAACGCCATCCATATCGGAGTGGGCGAGCAGCGCCGACTCGCTCCTGAGGTGCGCCAGGTGCGACGACCTCTTGGCATAAGCCAAGCTCGGCTTGGGCGCGGCGAGCTGCGGCCGAGCACCAACACGCTTAATGCGCCACCCTTTGGAAAAGTCGGATTCCCACACGCGCTTCGAGCGCGAAGTTACGCCCCAGCGCTCACGATCTAGATCGAAAGTATCAATGCATGGCATGTTCATTCGGACCCTCCTTGAGACCTACAAGTTCCAACATTTCGTCGGTGATCAACCGCTTCATTAATGACCGGTTGTCACTATGGGCTTGATCCCACATCGACGAGAGATCCTTCTCACTGACTTTCGCACCGTCTTGGCTGGGAGACAGCCGCTGCCGATGTACAACTTCCGTTACATGAATCTTGCCGCCATCATCATCATTTCTATTTCCGACGTCTATGCTCAATGCGGCTCTATTGCGCCAGCTACTTACCGCCGGGGCCTGCTCGATCCAATCCACCCAATAGCGCCAAGTAGCGCCCTGCTTGATGATGAACGGCGCTAGCAATGGTGTATCGGCCCGGAAAACGCTTTCTGAACGGTAGTCTGTCGCTTTGTCTGTAAGGAAGACGTCATGATAGGCCAAACCAACGGCACCGAGTTCTAGCACGCCGTCTCCGAGCAGGCTCAGTACCGGCTGTAGGCGCTCCAATGCGCCATCGCGGGAAAAAGGCCAGCCACGGTAATCAGACCAGACCACGTGCACGTAATTTTCGTGAACATGGACTTCTTCTGCGACCTGCTCATCGTCACTCCTTCGCTCGAAAGCGATGGCGTGGTCGTCGTCATCGTCCTCATCCGGCTCCACCCTATCCAAGCCAAACGTACTGAGATGGCTAGTCAACCGATCCACCAAAGTTGTCTTCGCGCCAGCATCAATTTCGCCACGGAAGATCAGCGCGAAATCTAGACGCGCGATGGCATGCGCATCCGTGTAGGGCCTCGTAGCACTCACCATGGAAGCCGTCTCGGATTCGGACGTCTGGCAGCCATGCTTGGATTTAAGGTCACGCAGATCTCCTGGGCAATCAGGGGAGTGCCAAGAAGGCGCATCTGCGCCATCGCTCCCCCGAACAGGCGGATTTATAGCAGCTAAGGGTGAAACAAGCGATGAAGTCCGACTTGCGACATGCTGGTAAAAGCACCAGCACTGCACCAAGAGCAGAATAACCCCATGATTACATTAGGAATTCGCCCCATCCATCATCGGGGCGACGGACAGGCGCAGGGAGGCGGCGTAACGCGCGGCGGCGTCGGTGGCAGGCTGGGTCATGGGGCGCGAGGCTATCTGGATTCACTGGCAATGCCAGCGCAATCAATAGTTTACCCCCTTCCCATGAACGCTGCCCGAGGGCGCAGGCGGCCGCCAGCCCAGATGCGGAGTACACGCCTGCAACGACGGCAGTAGACAATGCAGCCCTGCACGTCCCTCCCAGGCAGCCATGCCCGCACTTCGCCTTCCCAGCTTCGACCCCACCACCGAACAAGGCGTCCTGCGCCTGTCGATCGCCGCCTCCTTGGCGATGGCCGCCGCGGCCGTGGCGTTCGGCCTGTTGGCCAACTCCTCGCTGATCATCTTCGACGGCATCTATGGGCTGATCGACGTGGTGATGACCTGGCTGTCGCTGCTGGTGGTGCGCCTGATCAGCCTGTCGACCCATGTGGATACCCTGCAGTCGCGCTTGAACCAGCGCTTCACCATGGGCTTCTGGCACCTGGAGCCGATCGTGCTCGGGGTCAGCGGCACATTGATGATCGGCGCGGCGCTGTACGCGGCGGTCAATGCGGTGGATGCACTGATGTCCGGCGGACGCGAGATCGCGCTGGGGCCGGCGATCCTGTTCGCGGTCATTTCGATCGTGGCCGAAACCGGCCTGGCGCTGTTCGTAAGCCGGGCGAACCGGGCGATCGGCTCGGACTTCATCGCGCTCGATGCGAAGAACTGGGTGGTCGCGGCGAGCATGTCTGCCGCCTACCTGGTCGCCTTCGTCGGCGGCTATGTGCTGGGCGGCACGCAGTGGGCGTGGCTGGTGCCGTACATCGATCCGGCGATCCTGCTGGTGGTGTGCCTGTTCGTGGTCGTCGCGCCGATGGGCACGGTGCGCCAGGCGTTGTCGGACATCCTGCTGATCACCCCGCTGGATCTGCAGACCCATGTGGACGAGGTGGCGCGCGATATCGTCGCCTGGCACGGTTTCCTGGAATACCGCAGCTACGTGGCCAAGGTCGGGCGCGGTGAGCAGATAGAACTGTTCTTCGTGGTGCGCGCCGATGATCCGCCGCGGGCGCTGATCGAGTGGGACCGGCTGCGCGATGAGATTGGTGAGGCACTGGGCGAGGAGTCGCCGGACCGGTGGTTGACGATCATGTTCACGACGGATCGGGAGTGGGCGATCTGAGCGAGGCCAACGTGCATCGCCCTATCGCTCGGTCGCCACACTGCCCTGCTTCCACTGCCGCGGCGACTGCCCGGTCTGCGCCTTGAACGCGCGCGACAACGCCGCTTCGCTGCCGTAGCCCACGTCGATGGCGATGCGCTTGAGCGGATGGCCGCGGCGCAGTGCCTGCTGCACCAGGCGGGTGCGCCAGCCCTGCAGATAGTGCCCGGGGGTGCTGCCGATGGTGTCGCGGAAACTGTCGGCGAAGGCGCTGCGTGACATGCCGGCACGCTGCGCGAGCGACTCCAGCGTCCACTCGTCGGCAGGCGCTTCATGCATCGCCACCAGCGCGTGACGCAGGCGCGGATGGGCCATGCCGGCAAGCAGGCCGACGCGGATCTGCCCGCTTTCCATCAGCGCGCGCAGGATCTGGATGAGCACGACTTCGAACAGGCGATCCAGCAGCGCCTGGCGGCCGCAGCGCTGCGCGAAGGCTTCTTCGAACAACAGCGACAGCACCGGCTGGCCGCCGTACAGGCCTTCCAGCGGCAGACAGACGATCGGCGGCAATGCTGCGGCCACCGGGTTGTTGGCGCCGCCTTCGAACTGCAGGTTGGCGCAGGCGAAATCCGCTCCGCGCGTGGGATCGGTGACGAAGCGGTGCGCGAGCGGGCGCGGGTACAGCAGTACGCTGGGCGTGGTGATCTGCAGCACGCTGCCGTCCGGATGCTCAACGCGCACATCGCCGTCGCGGATCAGATGCAGTTGGCCGCGCTCGCCGTCGGCGGGCAGATCGTTGATGCCGCACAGCGCGCCGGCATGGAACACCTCGGCCGACACCGCGAAGCGGTCCAGCAGGGATTGCAGTCGATCGACCATTGGCGGACTCCAGATCAAGTTTTCTGGACGAAATGTTGCCACAAGTACGACTCAGGCGCGCAAAGTACACCTGCCATCTGGCCCACCCCTTTCACTCCGCAGGAGATTCCCATGTCCATTGCCAACGTTCTGTACACCGCTCAGGCCACTGCCAACGGCGGTCGCGACGGCCGCGCCGTCTCTTCCGACAACGTGCTGGACATCCAGCTCTCCACCCCGCGCGAGCTGGGCGGTGCGGGCGGCCCGGGCACCAACCCGGAGCAGCTGTTCGCCGCCGGTTACTCGGCCTGCTTCCTGGGCGCGCTGAAGTATGTGGCCGGTCAGGCCAAGGTCGCCCTGCCGGCCGAGACCGCGATCACCGGCAAGGTCGGCATCGGCCAGATCCCGACCGGCTTCGGCATCGAAGTGGCGCTGGAGATCTCGGTCCCGGGCCTGCCGCGCGAGCAGGTCGAAGAACTGGTGCAGAAGGCCCACATCGTGTGCCCGTACTCCAATGCGACCCGCGGCAACATCGACGTGACGCTGACGGTGGTCTGATCCGCCCCGCCTGACCTGCCGTGGCGACGGGCACACAGCCCCGTCGCCACCGGTAGACTGGCCAGACGATCCTCACTGGCAAACGGACATGCACAGGATTCTGGCCGCGCTGTTGCTCAGCGGTTTTCTGGGGGGCTGCGCTACGGCTCCCATCGCGCCACCCGAGGCAATCGCCTCGAACGGGATGAACGCGCTGTCTCTCTTCCGCGGCGCCGGGTTCGTGCATGTGGTGACCGATCTGTATCTGCCCGGCACGACTGCGCCGGGGCTGCCAGCCAGCTACGCGTGTCCTGACACGGCAACCCGCATCCGGATCGAGGCCTATCCGCCGGCGACCCTGCCGGCTACCGATGCCTGCGCCCTGATCGATGCCGCTGCACGCCACGCGCAGCAGTGGTATCCCGAGCGACGCGCGGCGTATACGGCACTGCTCGTGCCCCAGGGAACGCGCTTGAACCTGCGCACCCGATCGCTGCGCTTCCGCGTGCCGCATCTGACCTTGGCCATGCGGGTGTACGACGAGCGCGCGCGGACCGAGGCCAATCTCGTGGACCTGGTCGCCCATGAGACCTTCCATACCCTGGGCTTCGCCGCCGGTGATCGCGGTGCAAATGACGAGCGCACCGCCTACTACGCCGGTCTGTGCACGCAGTTGGCGGTCCTGGGCACGATCCCGGAGGCTGCCCTGCCGGGTGCCGCGCTCGCCAGCGACAATGCAGACGTGGTCGAGTCAGCCGATGCGGCATATCGCGTGCGGCGCGAAATCTACGGGTGGTTGCAGGACGGGGAGATCCGGGCCGGGACACCCGGTGGCGAGCGCATGCAGGCACGCTGCCGGGACTTGCCGGGCGCGCCGGCGACAACCGGGTGACCCGATAAAAAATGGGCGGCTGCCTGACGCAAACGTCTGGCAACCGCCCATCCCACCGCGGTGGATCCCGTGGGCGTACCCATGGGATGCATCTTGTTCTGGCAGTGCCGGCCTTTATTCGTCGTGCGTGATCAGCTGCACCACGCTGGAGAAATCCAGCTTGCCGCGGCCGGCCTGGTGATTCATCGAATACAGGTTGCGGGCCAGCTCGCCCAACGGGATCGACGCGCCGACACTCATCGCCGCTTCCACCGCCAGGCCCATGTCCTTGAGCATCAGGTCGCTGCCGAAACCGCCGCTGTAGCCGCGCGAGGCCGGGGCGTTTTCGAGCACGCCGGGCCACGGGTTGCACACTTCGGTCGCCCAGCTGCGGCCGGTGCTGACCGCCATCATCTGCGAGAGCACCTTCGGGTCCAGCCCATGCGCGACGCCCAGGGCAATCGATTCACCGGTCACCGCCATGATCACGCCCAGCGCCATGTTGTTGCACAGCTTGGCAACCTGGCCGGCACCGCTGGCGCCGACATGGAAAATGTTCTTGCCCATCGCCTGCAGCAGCGGGCGGGCGCGCTCCAGCGCTTCGGCTTCGCCACCGACGATGAAGGTCAGCGTGCCGGCCTGGGCACCGGCGGTGCCGCCGGAGACCGGGGCATCCAGCATCTGCAGCCCGCGCGCGGCGGCCGCTTCAGCGACCTTGCGGGCGGTGGCCGGCGCGATCGTGCTGCAGTCGATGACCAGCGCGCCGCCGGGGATATCGGCCAGCAGGCCGTCATCACCGAGGTAGACACCTTCCACGTGGCGGCTCGCGGGCAGCATCGAGATGACGATCTCGGCGCCGGTCAGCGTATCCAGCGCCGAGGTGGCAGCGGTCGCGCCGGCATCGACGGCGGCCTGCACGGCGGCAGGCACCAGATCGAACACGCGCACGGCGTGACCGGCCTTGGCCAGGTTGGCGGCCATCGGGCCACCCATGTTGCCCAACCCGATGAATGCAATACGGCTCATGCGTGGCTCCTTTCAGGGACGGTGGCACCGAGGTCGGCCAGCGGATGCGCGGCAGCGGACCACGGCGAAACGAAGAAGGTGCGGGCCCACTCGGCCGTGGCGTCCGCCAGCGTACGCGGCTGCCAGTGCGGGGTGCGGTCCTTGTCGATCAGCAGCGCGCGGATGCCTTCGGCGAAATCGCCATGGGCGGCCGCGTGCAGAGCTGCGATGTACTCGATGCGGTAGACCTCGGCCGGCGAGGCGCCCTCGGCCAGGTGCTGCAGCTCGAACGCGAGCCGCGCCGAGCCGGGCGCTCCGGCGGCAAGCGTGGCTTGCGCGGTCTTCAACCAGGCGTCCTCGGTCTCCAAGGCGAGAATCGCCTCGACGATGGCGCCAACGTCGTCGCCAGTGCACAGCGCATCGACGGTGGCGGCATTGCGCAGCAGCGGGCCGGTGGCCGCATCGCTGGCGTGTTGCTGCAGCAGTGCGGTCAGTTGTTCGTGGTTGCGCTTGGCCTCGCGGCTCCAGTGCACGTCCGCCAGCGCATTGAACACGGTCTCGCGCTGCGCCTCGGCGATGTGGATATCCGCCAGCCCGGCGTAGATCGCATCGCCAGCGTTGAGCGGTGCACCGGTCAGGGCCAGGAACAGCCCGCCGTGGCCGGGTACGCGCGGCAGCAACCAGCTGCCGCCCACGTCCGGGAACAGACCGACCGTGATTTCCGGGAACGCCAGCTTGGAGCGCTCGCTGACCACGCGGTGGCTGGCGCCGGACATCAGGCCGATGCCGCCGCCCATGACGATGCCATGGCCCCAGCACAGGATCGGCTTGGGATAGGTATGGATCGCGTAGTCGACGCGGTACTCCACGTCGAAGAATTCGGCGGCGTAGGCGTTGTCGCGGATGTCGGTCTTTCCGCGCTCGCGGTAGTCGACCATGCTGCGGTACAGGCTGTGCAGGTCGCCGCCTGCGCAGAAGGCTTTTTCGCCCGCGCCCTGCAGCACGACCAGCGCGATGCCGTCATCATCGGCCCAGGCCTCCAGCCGCTCGCGCAGCAGGTGTGCCATCGGCAGCGAGAACCCGTTGAGGGTGCGCGCTGCGTTGAGCGTGGCGATGCCGATGCGCGTGCCATTGGCGGCGGCGCGCTCTTCGAACAGCACCGGCGCCTCGTCGTTGGCGACGACGGTGCTCATGCGTTCTTCCACTGCGCGGCGCGCTTTTCCAGGAAGGCGTTCACGCCTTCGGCCTGGTCGGCACTGTCGAACAGATCGACGAAGGCCTCGCGCTCGGCCACCAGCGCCGAGGCGTGGGTGCCGGTGCGGGTGGCCTGCACCAGGGTTTTGCACGCGGCGATGCTGGTCGGGCTCTGCTTGCCGGCCTTGTGCGCCCATGCCAGGGCCAGTGCCTTGGCCTCGCCCTTGCCCACCTTTTCTTCGACCAGGCCGATACGCAGTGCGGTGTCCGCATCAATGCGCTCGCCCAGCAGGATCATGCGCTTGGCCCAGCCTTCGCCGACCAGACGCGGCAGGTTCTGGGTCCCACCGGCGCATGGCAGCAGGCCGACGGTGGCCTCCGGCAGCGCCACCTGGGCGTGTTCTTCGATGATGCGCAGGTCGCAGGCCAGTGCGCATTCCAGACCGCCGCCCATCGCGTAGCCGTTGATCGCCGCGATGGAGACACCACGGAAACCGGACAGCGCTTCGAAGGCTTCGCCGAAGCGACGTGCCGCTTCGCGTGCGGCGGCCTTGTCGCCGGAAGCGAACTGCTTCAGATCGGCGCCGGCGGAGAAAAACTTCTCGCCATCGCCGGTGATCACCAGCGCGTAGATATCGCGGTCTGCATTGAGCGCGCCGACCAGATCGCGCAGCGCGGACAGGCTGTGCACGGTCCAGGTATGGGCCGGCGGGTTGTTGAGGGTGATGACCGCGACGTGGCCATCGGCCTCGACCTTCAGGCCGACGTGATCATGCTGGCGCCACTCCATCATCGCAGTTCCTCTTCAGTGTTGAGCAGGTGGCGGGCCACGATCACACGCATGATCTCGTTGGTGCCCTCCAGGATCTGGTGCACGCGCGAGTCGCGCAGCAGCCGTTCAATCGGGTATTCACGGATGTAGCCGTAGCCGCCGTGGATCTGCAGCGCGTCGTTGCAGATGTTGAAGCCGGCATCGGTGGCGAAGCGCTTGGCCATCGCGCACCACACGTTGGCATCGCTGGCACCGGCATCGAGCTTGCGCGCGGCGATGTGCACCATCTGCCGTGCGGCGACCAGCTGGGTGGCCATGTCGGCCAGCTTGAACTGCAGCGCCTGGAACTCGGACAACGCCTTGCCGAACTGGCGGCGCTCGCCCATGTAGCGGCGGGCGGCATCCACGGCGCCCTGGGCTGCGCCCAGCGAGCACGCGGCGATGTTGATGCGGCCACCATCCAGGCCCTTCATGGCCAGCTTGAAGCCGCTGCCTTCCTCGCCGAGCAGATGGCTGACCGGCACGCGCACGTTCTCGAATGTGATGCCGCGAGTCGGCTGGCTGTTCCAGCCCATCTTCTCTTCCTTGCGGCCGTAGCTGATGCCGGGCAGATCGGCCGGCACCGCGATCGCGCTGATGCCACCGGCACCGGCGCCGCCGGTGCGTGCCATCACCACCAGCAACTCGGTGGCACCGGCGCCGGAGATGAAAGCCTTGGAGCCATTGAGCACGTAGTGATCGCCATCACGCACCGCGCTTGTCTTCAGCGAGGCTGCGTCCGAGCCGGCACCCGGCTCGGTCAGGCAGTACGAGGCCAGCTTGATGCCGGACGAAAGGTCTGCGCCCCATTCGGCACGCAGGCTCTCCTGGCCCCATTTGGCCACCATCCACGACGCCATGTTGTGGATGCTGACATAGGCCGCCGTGGACGGATCCACATTGGCGAGCTCCTCGATGACGACGGCGGCGTCCAGACGGCTCAAGCCGCTGCCGCCGACCTCGGGGTCCATGTACAACCCACAGAACCCGAGTTCCCCTGCCTTGGCGATCGCCTCGCGCGGAAAGATGCCCTCCGCATCCCATCGCGCGGCGTGCGGCGCCAGTTCGGCCTGGGCGAAGTCACGCGCTGCCTCTCTATAGGCCTGCTGCGC
This sequence comes from Stenotrophomonas maltophilia, assembly GCF_002205165.1. Classification (GTDB taxonomy): domain Bacteria; phylum Pseudomonadota; class Gammaproteobacteria; order Xanthomonadales; family Xanthomonadaceae; genus Stenotrophomonas; species Stenotrophomonas maltophilia_N. Next base: position 131,550 of record NZ_NIVS01000007.1, read on the forward strand.
TTCGTCGAGTTCCGTCGTCATCGAGTGGCTCATGGTCGAACTCCGTTGTTGCTGTTGCTTACTTCAGGCTGATGGTGGTGTTGACGCCATGACCCAGCGTCTCGTCATCGAACCAGCGCGAGGTGATCGTCTTGGTCTGGGTGTAGAACATCACCACCTGCTTGCCGTACGGGCCCAGGTCGCCGAGCTTGGAGGCACGCGAACCGGTGAACGAGAACAGCGGCACCGGCACCGGGATCGGCACGTTGATGCCGACCTGGCCGACGTCGATGTCTTCCTGGAACTTGCGGGCGGCTGCGCCGGACTGGGTGAACAGCGCGGTGCCGTTGCCGTTCGGGTTGGCGTTGATCAGTTCGATGGCGTCTTCCAGCGTGTCCGCTTCCAGGATCACCAGCACCGGCCCGAAGATTTCTTCGTCGTACACGCGCATGCCCGGCTTGACGCCGGCGAAGATGGTCGGGCCAACAAAGTTGCCCTTTTCGAAGCCATCGACCTGCGGATTGCGGCCGTCGAGCACCAGCTTGGCGCCCTGCTCCACGCCCGAGGCGATCAGGCCTTCGACTCGCTCACGCGCGGCGCAGGAGATCACCGGGCCGACATCGGTACCGGCCACGCTGCCACCGCTGACCTTCAGCGTCTTGGCCTTGGCCACCAGGTCCGGCACCCACTCGCGTGCTTCGCCGACCAGCACCAGGGTGGAGGCGGCCATGCAGCGCTGGCCGGCCGCACCGAAGGCGGCACCGACCATCGCGTTGAGGCTCTGTTCCTTGTTGGCGTCCGGCAGCACCACGGCGTGGTTCTTGGCGCCCATCATGCACTGCACGCGCTTGCCGGCCAGCGAGGCGCGGTTGTACACGTGGGTGCCGACGCGGGTGGAACCCACGAACGAAACGGCCTTGATGTCCGGGTGATCGCAGATCGCGTTGACCACGTCTTCGCCACCGTGGACGACGTTCAGCACGCCCTTGGGGATGCCGGCTTCCAGCGCCAGTTCGACCAGGCGCATGGTGACCATCGGGTCCTGTTCGGACGGCTTGAGGATGAAGGTGTTGCCGGTGGCGATGGCCATCGGGAACATCCACAGCGGAATCATCGCCGGGAAGTTGAACGGGGTGATGCCCGCGCACACGCCCAGCGGCTGCAGCAGGGTGTAGGTGTCCACGCCGTTGGCCACGTTGTTGGCCAGCTCACCCAGCTGCAGGTTGCCGATCGCGGCGGCGTGCTCGACCACTTCCAGGCCGCGGAACACATCGCCCTCGGCATCGGGCACGGTCTTGCCCTGCTCGGCGCTGAGGATGTGGGCCAGCTCGCTCATGTTCTCGCGGATCAGCTGCTGGTACTTCAGGAAGATGCGCGCGCGGGTGCCGATCGGGGTCTTGCGCCAGGTCTTGAACGCTTCCTTGGCCGAGGCGACGGCGGCGTCGACTTCGCTGGGGGTCGCAAACGGGACCTGCGCCAGGACGTCCTGGGTGGCCGGATTGACCACGTTCTGCCAATGCGAGCTGGCCGATTCGATGAACTGGCCATCGATCAACATGCGGATACGGGGCGCTGCAACAGTCATGGACAATCCCGGCGGGTCGAAAGTTGTTGGCATTATTCACAGTGCCACCCTCGATTTCCGGCCTGTATGCGCTTAATCTGGCCAATGCCCGCTACGATTCTTGTTAATTCTGTGAATAGCCAGCCCGTCCAACGCCAAATCGGCCTGCGCCTGCTCAAGCTGCGCGAGCAGCGTGGCTACAGCCAGCTGGCGCTGGCCAAGGCCCTGGGGCTGTCGGCCAGCTACCTGAACCAGATCGAGCGCAACAAGCGGCCGCTGACCCCGGCGGTGCAGGGCAAGCTGCGCGAGGTGCTGGGTGACGTCAGCGAGCTGTTCGAGGTCGATGACCCCGGCGCCCTGCAGGAATCGCTGGGCGAGACCCTTCGCGACCTGGGTCTGGCCGATGTCAGCAGCACCGAGCTGCGCGCGATGGCCGGCAACCTGCCGCAGATCAGCCGCGCCCTGCTCGACCTGCACCGCCGCCACCTGATGCTGCGCGAGCACGCCGCCGCGCTGGAGTTCCAGCTGGGCGATGTACATGCCGGGCAGGCGCTGCCGGCGGGTGACCAGGTCCGCGACTTCTTCAACCGCATGCACAACCACATCCCGGAGCTGGACGAGCTGGCCGAGCAGCTGTTCGGCGAATGGGGGCTGGTGGCCGGGCACGTGGCGCCGCGCCTGCGCCAGCTGCTGGCCGACCGCCATGGCGTGCTGGTGGAAGTGGGGCCGCTGCAGGCCGGGCGCGAGAAGCGCGTCTACGATGGCGGCAGCCGCACCTTGTGGCTGCCCGATTACCTGGAGCCGGGCCAGCAGGCGTTCCAGATGGCGGCCGAGCTGGCCCTGCTCGGGTATGCGGCGCAGATCGATGCGGTAATCGCACGCGCGGGGTTCGGCGAAGCGGAGCAGATCGCGCAGGCGCGGATCGGCATGTCCAACTACTTCGCCGGCGCGCTGGTGATGCCGTATGCGCAGTTCCTGCGCACGGCCGAGCACAGCGCGTACGACATCGATGCCCTGGCCCACCGTTTCGGCGTGGGCTTCGAGGCGGTCTGCCACCGCTTGAGCACGCTGGCCCGGCGTAGTGCACCGGGCCTGCCGTTCTTCTTCATCCGCGTGGACCGCGCCGGCAATGTCTCCAAACGGCACTCGGCCACCGACTTCCACTTCTCGCAGGTGGGCGGCTCGTGCCCGCTGTGGATCGTGTACGAGGCCTTCAACCAGCCGGGGCGCGTACTGACCCAGACCGCACGCATGCCCGACGGGCGCCGCCACTTCTGGCTGGCACGGCAGGTGAGCAGCGGCCCGATCGGGCATGGTCAGCCACGCAAGACCTTCGCCGTGGCGCTGGGCTGCGATCTGCAGCATGCCGAGCGGTTGATCTACACACGTGGGCTGGATATCCAGAGTCCGGGCAACTCGGTCTCGATCGGCCCGGGCTGCCGGGTGTGCCCGCGCGAAGACTGCATGCAGCGCGCGTTCCCGCAGCTGCCGGGACGCGGCTGATGCGGCCGTACCGCTCTAATCCCAGTAGACGGTAAACACCTGGGCACCGGCTGCAGGCACCGGCGCAGCAGCGTGCTGACCATACGGCCACCCCACCGTGGCACCGTCCGATTCCAGACCCTCCAGCCATGACAGCACGGTGGGCTCATCGGCCGAGGTGAGAATGTGGATGTTCTCCGCCGCCGGCCATTCGTCGTCGCTGTCGAGCGCCTCACCCCAGCCTTGATGCAGGCCGACGTATACGCCCTGCACCTCCGGCCTGGCGGCAATGGCCTGGAAGTGCGCGTGCAGGTCGCGGATCGCCGGACGGCCATAGCCCCACTGGTTCGGCGCGATCGATTCCTCCTGATCGTTGCCGACGAAGTACGCCTCCAGCGGCACCACCGGCAGATGGTCGGGATCGAGGGTATCGAGGTGTTCCAGGGTCTGCAGCAAAACCTGACGCGGCGTCATGTCGTTCCTTCCGGTTGCGTACGGTGCGAAGGCGAGCATAGCCGCTGGCCATGCGCAGCTGCCATCCAACAGCGCGCTCATCCGCAGGGTGGCGTGGCGCCATGTCTCAGTAGATCGGCGTCACTTTCATCTGCGGCAGCGGCCGTGGCGCACCGTCGGTCAGATCCGGCCCGAGGTCTTCCCAGATCTGGCCCTGTTCGACCATGTGCCGCCACAACTGCTGCGATTCGCGGCGTTTGTCTTCCGAGCTCAGGCGGTAGGAGGGCGGTACCGGCGAGCCGGTGGCCACACTTTGATACGCATCCGAGTACGCCGCCACCCGCTGCGCGGGGTCGTCGGTGCGCGCCACATCCAGCGTGTAGCGCTGGTAGGCCGAGGCCAGGTTGCGCCACCGGATCCAGTAGTGATTGGCGAACGAGAAATCGCAGAAGCGCTCGCCGGCAATGCTGCCCTTGTCGGCGATGCGGCTGAGCACGGCCTGTGGCATGTCCAGGTTCATGCCGCCTTCGTCGCCCTCCAGCGCCACATGCACGATGCGGTCACGGTAGCCCGGCGCGCGGGCCTGCAGCACATCGCGCCAGTTCTGCATGGTCGAGACGATCGAGAACAGAAAGCCGGACATCTCCGCGGCGGCCAGCGGCTGCGCGATGGACTGGTAGGTACGCTGCCAGCCATGGCGGTTCTCGGTCGGCAGGAAGACCGCCTGCTCCGCCCGCGCATGCGCATCGCCGTGGGCCAGCACGCTGACCGCCTCGGCGTGGCGCGGATACACCAGATTGATGCCGAAGGTCGGCCAGCGCGGCAGCGCGGCGTCGAACAGATGGATCGGGAAGTTGCTGCTGATCCCGCCATCGGAGAACCAGCACACACGGAACGCGGTGATCACCGGGCCACAGCTCTGGCCACCACTGGTGAGCCCTTCCATGCTGTCGGCCACGTTGGTGTTGTCGCGTCGGGGCTCGGCATCGGCGACCGGCGCGCAGCGGCGCTCACGGCGGGCCGGCTCATGCAGCGGCACCGCGCTGATCAGCAGCGGGAAGCTCAGGCTCATGCGCGTGGCGACCAGCACCGGCAGATCCTCGCCATCGACCAGACGATAGTAATCGCGCCCGTCGACCCGCTCCGGTGCGCCAGCGCGCGCGACCAGCCACGCGACCACGCTGGCCGGAAACAGCTGCGCGAATTCCTCGCGCAGGAACCAGAAGTGCGCCGCGTTGAACGGCAGGGTGCGCGGCTCACTGTGCGAGATGCAGGTGGTGATCATCTGCAGCGTGATCGCGTGCGCGCCGCGGGGCTCGCCGGGATAACGTGGTGCGGCATGCAGATCGCCGAAGGTCAATGGCTGGTCATCCGGCTTGCCGGCCAATGCCTGCAGCCGGGTGTGCAGCCAATCGGTCAGCGCCGGTGAGGAGGCACTCGGCTGGGTGCTGCCATTGCACAGGCCGAGCAGGTTGCGGCGCGCCACGCGCGCCACGCGCAGCGCCGAGGCCAGCACACCGGCCCCGTAGGCGCACAGCAGCGAGGGCAGCAATGTCGCCCAGATGCCGTCGATGCCACCGGCCAGGTATCCGATCCCGAGCAGGCCGGCCAGCGAGACCAGCAGTTCCAGCGGCGCAATCGCGAACACCGCGGCGAGCAGGCAGGCGATCTTGCGCAGCAGGCCGGCTTTGCCGGTGAGCATCACCAGCAGGCGATACGCGGTACGCGCGCCATACGCCGGCTGGAACAGGCTGTGGATGAAGCCCTGCCGCGACAGCTGCGCCGAGACCTCGGCCAGCCCGGGAAAGCCCACCGCGTCCGCCACCGGTTCACCCGCGTGGCGACGCCGATCGCCCAGCGCGGCCGCAGCGGCGACGGCGGCGGCAATCGCGCCGGCCGAGGTGCCGCCGATGCTCTTGAAGCGGTACTCGCGGGCCAGCGACAGCACCGCATTGGGATACACGATGCCGCTGGTGATGCCGCCCTTCATGACCAGATCGCAGTACTTGTCCGCCACGTTGCCGCCCTCTGTCCGCCCGTGCGCGGCCGATCCACGCACCCTCCTCGCCTGTCCCTGCAACGATGCAGGGGCCAAGGAGGTCGATGACGACAGTATCGCCTGCGCGCTTCTCAGGGCCTGAGAAGCGCGGCACGGAACGGCTTATTCGGCCTTGCCGGACTGCGGCACGCGCCGCACCTGGGAGAGGTCGTAGCCCAGTGCGGCGATACGGGTCATGGCGGCTTGATAGTCGGCATCGGAGATGGTCGGGGTACGGGCCAGGAGCCACATGTAGTCGCGCTTGCTGCGGCCGACGATGGTCTGCTGGTACTCCGGATCCAGGTCCACGATCACGTATTCGGCCTGGATCGGCCAGATGAACTGCATGCCCCAGATGGCGCCACCGGTGCCTTCCTTGACCGTGCCGATCGGGTGCATGGTCTTCACCGGTGCCTGGAAGCTGCCCTTGCGATAACGGAAGGTGGTCTGGATACGGCCGTCCGGGCGCAGTGCATAGGATTCCACCGCGTCGAACGCTTCGCGCTCGGGCCGGCTGGGAATATGCGCGATAACGTACCAGTCGCCCATGAAGCGCGGCACATCGACATGCGCCACCGGCGGGATCGGGCGGGTGTTGCCGCTGCAGCCGCCGAGCATCATGCCGACGACCAGCAAAGGGATGAGAGCACGGATCGACATGACGGCTTGCTCCAGTAACGTGGGGTGATCACGGTCGGTTGAACAGGTAGTGGGCGACCTGCCATTGCTGGCCCTGCTGGTAGCCGAACAGCTCTGCGCAGGCCATCCAGAACATGCGCCAGCGCTGGTGCCACAGCGCGGCAGAGGCATCGCCGTAGGTTTGACGCAGCACGGCCATCACCGCGTCTTTCTCGCGATCCTGATTGGCCAGCCAGTGATTGGCGGTGCGCTCGTAGTGGGTGCCATCGAGCAGCCAGCGCTGCTGCAGCTGCAGGTGCTGCTGGAAGAACAGCAGCGTATCGGCCGCGGGCATCAGGCCACCGGTGAAGAAGTGGCGGCCCATCCAGTTGTCGTCGCCCTCGGTCTCGAACGGGTACATCAGCGTGCGGTGCACGAAGATATGCACGAACAGCTTCCCCTCCGGCCGCAGCCAGCGGTGGATGCGCTGCAGCAGCTGCGGGTAGTTGCGCATGTGCTCGAACATCTCGATGGAGACACAGCGGTCGAAGCTCTCCGCATCCAGCATCAGATGATTCACATCACGGGTCAGCACGGTGACGTTGATCAGGCCACGTGCACGGCACTGCCCCAGGATGTACTCGCGCTGGCTGTTGGAGTTGGAGACGGCGGTGATCTGCGCGTTCGGGTAGCACTCGGCCATCCACAGCGTCAGCGACCCCCAGCCGCAGCCCAGCTCCAGGATGTGTTGCCCATCGGCCAGCTGCGCGCGCTCGCCGTACAGCGCGAGCATCGCCTCTTCGGCTTCGTCCAGCGTTTCAGTGCCGGTGGCGTAGTAGCAGCTGCTGTACTTCAGGCGCTTGCCCAGGCAACGATGGAAGAATTCGGCCGGCACTTCGTAGTGCTGGCGATTGGCCGCATCCACATGCAGCGCCACCGCGCTGCTGGCCAGCCCGGCAATGCGCGCGGCAAAGCGCTGCGACTGCACCTGCTGGCCGCCCGCAAGCTCTTCGCGCAGGCGCTGCTCGCACTGGCGGCGGATGCCCAGCCGCAACAGCGCATCGGGCAGCAGCCCGCGTTCGGCCATGCCGGTCAGGCCCGGCGCGTAGTCCGGCAGCGGAAGACGGTCACTGGCGACATTCATGGGGAAGACTCCTTGCGGGCATGCGACGAGCGGGAGGGGAACCAGGGAAACAGCATCGGCGTGGTGCGCTGGTACTCGCGGTAGTCCTCACCGCGCGAGCGCAGCGCCTGCGCCTCGGTGAAGGGAATGCCGCTGACCCAGCGCAGGAATACGTACATCACCAGCGGGCCGGACCAGGCCAGCCACCACAACGGCGACTGCACGGCCAGCAGCACGTAGGTGAACCAGTGCAGCCATTCGAAGAAATAGTTGGGGTGCCGCGAGTAGCGCCACAGCCCGTCCCGGCAGGTCTTGCCGTTGTTCGCGGGATTCGCGCGGAAGCGCGCCAGCTGGCGGTCGGCGATGGATTCACCGCCCACGCTCAGCAGCCACATCGCCACCGCCGCGAGCAGCCAGCCCCACCCCTGCGGTTGCGGATTGACTGACACGGCCACGAACGGCAGCGCGAACAGCACGATCAGCAGGGCCTGGAACTGGAAAAAGCCGAAGATCTTTCCCTGATGGCCGTTCCAATGCTTGCGCAGGTGCTGGTAGCGACCATCCTCGGGCTCGCTGCGCACGCGGTGCCACAGGTGCAGCGCCAGCCGTGAACCCCACAGACCGCCCAGCACCGCCAGCGCGATCCTCGGCATCGCCGCGCCATCGCCGAGCAGTGCCAGCAACAGGGCAGACGCGCCCACACCCTTGGCCCAGAGCACATCGACCACGCCGATGTTCTGGTGCCGGCGTTGCCACCACCAGCCCCAGGTCATGATCACGGCGGCATACAGCCACACCACCCACAGCATCTTCATCGTGTCTCTCCAGGAGCGAGTGTGGTCAGGGCTGCCGTTCGACTCTGCCAATGACGGGCGCAGGCGGCCAGCAGCGGCAGCGCGACCGCCCAGCCGAGGCCGAGCAGCAGCACGCCGTGCCACGGCGGTGCGGCGAAGAGCACCGAGGACCAGCCACGTGCGGCGGACAGGTAGGCCAACGGGGCCAACAGCAGGCCGACCAGCGCAGCAGCAATCAGGTGCCGCTGCAGCACCGCGAACGACACCGTCAGCGTCATCGCGAAGGCGGCCCACAGGGCAAGAATCCAGACCGGGGCGATCCACGCGGGATCGTTGCCGGCCGCGTACGTCACCCACCCGGAGGCACCCGCCAGCCCATCCACGACCAGTCCGCACCCGACCGCCACCAGCAGGAGCCTGACCTCCACCGAGGGCTGCGCCGACCACGCCAGCTGGCTGCCTACATACACGGCCGCTGCCACCAGCGCGGGCCAGCGCAGCCCATGAGCGGCACCGATCACGGCGCACAGCCAGACCAGCTGGTTGCCGATCACGTTGGCCCAGAAACGTGGCACCTCAGCCCTCCGCCGCGATCAGCGCGGGCCGGTAGCCCGGGCGCGCCATCAGCAGGTGCGAAACGCCGATGGAGCGCTCCAGGAAGCCCCCTTCGCAGTACGCCAGATAGAACTCCCACAGACGGATGAAGCGTGCATCGAAGCCCTGCGCGCGCACTGCCGGCAGCTGGGCCAGGAAGCGCTGGCGCCACGCGCGCAGCGTGAGCGCATAGGACGGGCCGAAATCATGCTGGCCGATCAGCTGCAGGTCGCTGCTGCGGGTCTTGGCCGCAACGATCGCGTTGATCGAGGGGATGAAGCTGCCGGGGAACACGAAGCGCTTGATGTAGTCGACGCTGCGCCGGGCCTGCTCGTAACGCTGGTCTTCGATGGTGATGGCCTGCAGCAGCGCCAAACCATCGTCCTTGAGCAGGCGGGTGAGCGTGGCGAAGTAGGTATCCAGGTACTGCGCACCGATCGCCTCGATCATCTCGATGGAGACCAGCTTGTCGTACTGGCCCTCCAGATCGCGGTAGTCCTTGAGCAGCAGGGTCACCTTGTCCTGCAGGCCGGCCGCCTCCACCCGCTGCTTGGCCAGCGTGTACTGCTCGACCGAGATGGTGGTGGTGGTGACGTGGCAACCGATGTGCCGCGCCGCGTATAGCGCGAAGCCGCCCCAGCCGGTGCCGATCTCGACCACGCGATCGGCGGCGGTGAGCTGCAGCTGCTCGCAGATTCGCGCGAGTTTGCGCTCGGAGGCTGCCTCCAGCGTGTCGTCTGGGCTCGCATACAGCGCCGAGGAGTACATCAGGTCGCCGGACAGGAACAGCGAGAAGAACGGGTTGCCCAGATCGTAGTGCGCGGCGATGTTGCGGCGGCTGCCTTCGCGCGTGTTGCGGCGCAGCCGGTTCCAGCCTTTCAGCAGCCAACCGCCGAGGCGGGCCGGGCCGCGCTCCATGCCATCGAGCAGATCCCGGTTGCGTACCAGCAGCTGCACCAGCGCGACCAGGTCATCGCAGCGCCAGTCACCGCGGATGTAGGCCTCGCCCGCACCGACACTGCCCTGCGCGGCCACCGCGCGATAGAAGCCGGGATCATCCACCCAGACCGTCACCTGTGGCGTGGCCTGTGGATCACCGATCAGCACATCGCCGAGCGCATCGCGCAGGCGCAGATGGCCGCCGCGCAGCGGGGCGAGCTGCGCCAGCAGGCGCCCGCGCAGGAACCCTTCAAGGGCGGATGGCTGCGGCAGGGCCACCGCGCGGGTCATGTCGTTCATGGGGATTTCCCGGCAAGAGAAGGATGGTCATGGACGGGGTTGCGCTTGATCCACAGGCGCAGCGCCTGCCAGTGGATCGCGGCTACCACCTTGAGGGTCATCAGCGGGTAGCGCAGCAGCACGCCGGCCAGGCCACGCCCGGTGAGCGGATGGCGCTGCATCACCAGATCGGCATCGAACTGGCACACCCCCTCGCGCCAGACCTGCATGTGCACGTGCAGGTCCTCGCCAGGCGCGGTGAAGCGCCAGCGGTACTCGCAGTCCATCTGCATGAAGGGCGAGACGTGGAACTGCTTGTCGAACGACCAGCACAGCGCGCGGCCGTGGGCATCGGCCTGCGCCACCGGCAGCACGTAGGCGTGGCGCTCCTTCCACGGCGTATTGGTGATCTCCGCCACGATGCTGTCCAGCGTGGTGCCGTCGGCGGCATAGCAGTAGTAGAAGCTCACCGGATTGAACACATGGCCGGCGTAGCGCGGATGCGTCAGCAGGCGGATTGGCCCGGTCGGCGCACGCCCCAGCGCCTGCGTGATGCGGGCGCGCACCGCATCGGCCAGCGGCTGATCGGGCGCGCCGAGATAATCGCTGCGGCGGAACTCCACCACGTTGCGGCGGCCGACCGACCACAACCAGCGCCGCGCGAACAGGCGCGGCAGTTCGTCCAGGTCCAGCAACAGCTGCGCGATCGGATAGCCGAACGCGTGCGCGTGTGGTGCGTGGCGCCGGTGGCGCATCCAGCCACGGTAGATCGCACTGGCGGTCATGCCGGCAGTGCCTCGGCCAGCGGCCAGTAAGACTCCGCATCCAGCGCCTGCAGCGCATCGACCACGCGCCGCGCACTGCGGATGCCGTCTTCGTGGAAGCCCCAGCCCCAGTAGGCGCCGGCGAACCAGGTACGGCGATGGCCCTGGATCTCCGCCCAGCGCTGCTGTGCCCGCACCATCGCGTGATCGTGCACCGGGTGGGCGTACTGCAGGCGACGCAGCACGGTGGCCGGATCGATCGCACTGCTGCGGTTGAGGGTGACCACCAAAGGCGTGGGCGTATCGATGCCCTGCAGCAGGTTCATGCAGTAGCTCACCGTGCACGGCGCCAGCGGATCGCGCGGCACGTGCGCGTTCCAGGCGGCCCAGGCCTTGCGGTCCCGCGGCAGCAGGCTGGCATCGGTATGCAGCACCACCTCGTTGGGCTGGTACCGGATCGCCCCCAGCACCGCACGCTCGGTGAGATCGGCATCGGACAGCAAGGCCAGGGCCTGATCGCTGTGGCAGGCCAGCACCAGCTGATCGAAGCCCTCCAGCCCGGCAGCACTGTGCACGCGCACGCCATGCTCGTGGCGCTCCACCCCGAACACCGGGCACTCCAGCCGCTCGCGGACCTGCCAGCGACTGCGCAGCGCCTCGACATACCGTGCCGAACCACCCTGCACCACCCGCCACGGCGCGCGCCCGGTCATCTGCAGCATCTGGTGGTTGGCCATGAACTGCACCAGGTAGCGCGCGGGGAAGGCGGCCAGGCTGGCCGTGGGCGAAGACCACAACGCCGAGGCCATCGGCAGCAGGTGCTCGTCGATGAAGGTGCGGCCATAGCGGCCCTTGGCCAGGAAATCGCCCAGCGAAGGGCCGTCGTCTTCGCGCTCCAGCAGCGCCGGCGCCTCGCGGTAGAACCGGCGCAGATCTCGCAGCATTCCCCAGAAGCGCGGCGAGACCAGATTGCGGCGCTGGCAGAACAGCGTATCCAGCGAGGTCGCGTTGTACTCCAGACCGCTGCGCTCGCTGTGCACCGAGAAACTCATCGTGGTCGGCTGCGAGGCGACGCCCAGCTCCTCGAACAGCCCGGTGAGCAGCGGGTAGTGCGCGGGGTTGAACACGATGAAGCCGGTGTCCACCGCGTGTGTGCGGCCATCGACCTCCACCTCGTGCGTATGGGTGTGGCCCCCCAGGTAGTCATTGGCTTCGAACAGCGTCACTTCGTGCTGCTGGCTCAGCCACCACGCACTGGAGAGGCCGGCGATGCCCGAGCCGATCACGGCGATACGCATGTCAGTGCTCCGCCTTGGCCAGCACCCAGGCCGGCACGGGTTTGAGATCACGCACCAGCCCCAGCGCGGCCATCGCACGCAGGCCATACCAGGTGACATCCACTTCCCACCAGTAGAAGCCCTGGCGCGCGGTGCCCGGGAAGAAGTGGTGGTTGTTGTGCCAGCCCTCACCGAAGGTCAGCAGGGCAAGCCACAGGTTGTTGCGGCTGTCGTCTCCGGTGTTGAAGCGCTGGCGGCCGAAGCGGTGCGCCAGCGAGTTGATCGTCACCGTGGCGTGGAACAGCACCACGGTGGAAATGAAGAAACCCCACACCAGCATCTGCCCGCCGCTGGTGCCCCACGACGGCGCGATACGCTCCAGCAGGGCACCCAGGCCGAACAGGGCAGCGGCCAGCGCGACCGGCACCAGGGTGTCGAAACGATCCAGCCAGCGCAGCTCGGGATACCTGGCCAGGTCGGGAATGCGCGACCAGTCGGTGCGGAAGCCTTCCACCGTGAGGAACCAGCCCATGTGGCTCCACCAGAAGCCATGCACCGACGGCGAATGCGGATCGGCGGCGGTGTCGGTGTGGCGGTGATGATTGCGGTGATGCGCGGCCCACCACAGCGGCCCGCGCTGCACGCTGGAGGCGCCGATCAGCGCGAAGATGAACTGCACGGCGCGCGAGGTGCGGAACGTGCGGTGCGAGAAGTAGCGATGGTAGAAGGCGGTGATCGCGAACATGCGCACCGCGTACAACCCCACCGCCACACCCACCGCGACCCAGGAGACACCCACCCAGATCACCGCCAGGCAGGCCAGGTGCATCGCCGCGAAGGGGATCGCCCGCACCCAGTCCACGCGCTGCGGCTCGCCTGCCGGGGCTGCCGCATCCGTGCTGGTGTCGAACCAGCGCAGCAGCGTGGCCCAGCGGCGTCGCGGTGCGCTGCGTCCTGCGTCCGGGGTGGGGCTGACCGACATGACTCGCTTCTCCTGAGGCGTTAACAGGAGATACGGGAGCGGGCCGCGTTTGGATGCACGGATCCGGAAAAAAACGCCGGGCAGGTGCGGTTACAGGTTGGCGATGTCGCCCTTGGCGATGATCGGACCGGTCGGAACGCCCTGCGGCGCGCCGGTCGCCGGTTCCAGCGTGATCGCCAGCACCGAGCCGTTCACAAGCGCATCACGCAACGTGTCCGGTACGGCAACCGTGTGTGCGCGATCGATGGAGACCAGGCCCAGCGAACGCGGTGCGCCGCCGGCCGGAATCAGCCACAGTTCCGGCGCACGCCCGGCCGCATCGGCTGCGGCCGGGACCGGCACCATCAGCACCTTGCCCTGGGCCTTGTCGACCGAAGCCAGCCAGCCCGGCGTGCCGTCGTCGTGCAGTAGCGGGGTGACTGGCTTGGTTGCCTGCTCCGGCTCGGCCGGGAGCGGTGGCGTGGTCGGCGTGACTGCCACCGGCGTGGGCGACGGGGCCGTCGGCTCCAGATCGCGGCGACTGAACACCGCTACCAGTGCCAAGGCGGCGGCCAACGCGGTCATGCCCTGCCAGAAACCAGTGCGCTGCCAGAGCCGTGGCGAGGCAGTGCTCACCGACGGCCAGCCCAGCGACGTCCGGATGCGCGGCCACAGATGCGCGGGAACCGCTTCGCTGCCCAGTGACTCCAGCAGCGGCGCAAGGCGGTTCTCCCATTGGGTCACCAGCCGGGCGAAGCCGGGATCACCCGCGATCCGCCGCTCAACAGCGGCGCGCTGGGTGGCATCGAGTACGCCGAGCACGTATTCGCCGGCCAGGATGTCGGCGCTCGGCGGCTCGCCGTCGTCCTGCAGATCATGGAGGTCGCGCACGTTCATCGCTCCAGGCACACCCGAAGCTGGCCCAGCCCGCGGCGGATCCAGCTTTTCACCGAGCCCAGCGGCGAGCCGATGCGGCGCGCCAGTTCTTCATAGCTGGCGCCGTCGAGGAAGGCGAGCCGGATCAGCGAGCGGCGGCGCGGCTCCAGTGTTTCCAGGCAGTCCTGCAGGCGCTCGTGATCCGACGCCTGCTCGGCCACCTGGGCCGGCTGCGGCGCGAAATCGGGCAGTTCCTCGGCCACTGACAGATCATCCAGCGCCCGCGGCGGCGCCGCCCGCAGGCGATCGATCGCGCGGTGGCGCGCCATCATCGACAGCCAGGTCATGGCCGCCGCCTTGGCGCGGTCGAACTGCCCCGCCTTGTGCCAGACCGCCGTGAAGACATCCTGCAGGACCTCTTCGGCATCACCGCGGTCGCGCAGTACCTGCAGGCAGATCGCGAACAGGCGTCCGGACGCCAGCTGATAGACCGACTCGAACGCCTGGCGATCACCGCCGGCGACCCGGACCAGCAGCTCGTCCAGGCGGTGTGATGCAGCGGCGGCGGCGTCCAGCTCGGGCATTGCAGGCTCAATGTCGATAACGGGCGTCCCGGCATCCTCGTTGCTCCAGCCGCTGTCCGCAAGGGGGCGCTCAGGCACCGCATCTCTTCACCAGCGGCTGCGTGCGCGCAGCGGACACCTCGGCCGCAGACGTGGCGACCGGTGCGGCCGGAAACTCGACCCGCACCTGCGGGTACGTGCCCTTCTCATCGCGGACGTTGCCGGTGCCGGTGAACTGCAGCAGGCGCTGATCGGCCGTGGAATAGACCAAGGTGACAGCCGGCACCGCGAAGCCGAACCACGCATCCAGCTTCATCTGCAGCTGCTCGGCCGGCTGGCCCTGCCAGCTTACCGCGGCGGTGCGCTGCAACTTCAGCGGCACCAGGCGCTGGCGGCTGGGCAGCAGGAACTGGAATGCCACGCTCTGTCCGGCCTGCAGCGCGGCCCAATGGCTGCGTACCGCCGCGTCGAAACCGGCATCGACGACCGCCCCCGAGGGGAGGGTGATGGCGCGACTGAAGGTGGGGGCCTGGGCGCTGGCGCGGACCGATACCTGGCGGGTCGCGGCACTGCCGCGCACCCCTTCCTGATAGCCATCGCGGCCATCGTCCAGGGTGAAATCCGGTGTCTGCGGGCTGCCCTGCGGCGTCATCCACTTGCGCGCGAACGGGCGGCCGTCACTGCAGCGGTACAGGACCAGCCGCGACTGCGCACTCGCCGGCCCCTGCAGCCAATGCGTCTCGCGATACAGCAGGCGGCCATCGGCGGTGGCGTACGCGCGGCCTTCCTGGCGCTGCACGGTCTGATCGGCGGCACTTACGGGGGCGGCGCTCACCGACAGCAGCAGGATCAGGCAGGGCAAGGGCTGGCGCATGGGGGTCCAAACGGGCGGGCTTGCAGGGAGATACGCAGGCGGCGGTGGTTTGGATGCAGTGGGCGGATCGCGCAGACGACTTGACCATCGCCCGCCTTCGGCCTACCTTGTGCTCGCCGAAGGTATCCATCGCTTCATGCAGATGAAGGGATGGATTTAAACGGGAATCCGGTGAAGGCGCCTCGCGCGCCCATTCCGGAGCTGCCCCGCAGCGGTGAATGGAAACGACACCTGCCAACAGCACTGGGCCTTGGGGCCTGGGAAGCGGCAGGGAGTAGGTGGGCGCCCGCGCCCGTGTCCATCAGCCCGAATACCGGCCCCGGCCGGAGGACATGACCGTCCTCCGATTCGACCTGGAACGTCCGCGGGGAGGTTGCCGGGGCCTGCCGCCATGCCACCTGCATGGCGCTGCCCCGTGCGCCCGCTTCACGGCATCCGGTTCGCCCGCGGGGGCGAAGGTCGCTGGCGGGGCGGAACGGGCTGCAAGGCCCCGGACGGCGCGCGGTTCCTTCGTTCCTCAATGCCCCTACGCAATGAGGACACGTTCCAATGACCACTGTTACCAACCTGGGTTTTCCGCGCATCGGCGCCAAGCGCGAACTCAAGCGCGCGCTCGAAGCCTTCTGGTCCGGCGAAAGCAGCGCCGCGTCGCTGCAGGACACCGCGGCCGAGCTGCGTGAACGCCACTGGCAGCTGCAGCGCGAGGCCGGCGTGGATGTGCCGCCGAGCAACGACTTCAGCCTGTACGACCAGGTGCTGGATGCCGCCTTCCTGTTCGATGCGATCCCGGCCCGTTACCGCGCGCTTGCCGATGCCGAGCCGCTGAGCGGCTACTTCGCAATGGCGCGTGGCCTGCAGCGCGATGGCATCGACCTGCATGCGCTGGAGATGACCAAGTGGTTCGACACCAACTACCACTACCTGGTGCCCGAGCTGCAGGCCGGCCAGACCTTCACGGTGCGCGGCGACAAGCCGCTGGCCGAATACCGCCAGGCCAAGGCGCTGGGGATCGAAACCCGGCCGGTGCTGATCGGGCCGGTCACGTTCCTGCGGTTGTCCAAGACCACCGATGGCAGCAACGCGCTGGACCTGCTCGATGCGCTGCTGCCGGTGTATGTGCAGTTGCTTGGCGAGCTCAAGGCGGCCGGCGCGGCGTGGGTGCAGCTGGATGAGCCACTGCTGGTGCAGGATCTGGATGAAGCCACCCGCGCCGCATTCGAACATGCCTATGCGGTGCTGGCCAAGGCTACGCGCCCCAAGGTGCTGGTGGCGACGTACTTCGGCGCGCTGGAAGACAACCTCACGCTGGCCGCTTCGCTGCCGGTCGATGGCCTGCATGTGGATCTGGTCCGCGCGCCGGAGCAACTCGATGCGGTGATCAAGGCGCTGCCGGCCGGTCGCGTGCTGTCAGCCGGCCTGGTCAACGGCCGCAACATCTGGCGCACCCATCTGGACAACGCGCTGGTGCTGGCGCGCTACGCTCACGGTCACGTGGGCAGCGATGCGCTGTGGCTGGCGCCATCGTGTTCGCTGCTGCATACGCCGGTCGATCTGGACCACGAAAAGAAGCTCGATGACGGACTGCGCAGCTGGCTGGCGTTCTCAAAGCAGAAGCTCGGCGAGCTGCGCGTGCTGGCCGACGCGATCGATGCACCGGCGCGTGCCGAAGCGTCGCTCGCCCATTCACGCGAATGCATCGAATCGCGCCGTCGTTCGCCGCGCGTGCACAACCCGGCCGTCGCCGCGCGCCTGGCCGCGCTGACCCCGGCCGATGCACAGCGCCACAGCCGCTATCCGCAGCGCCACCTGGCCCAGGCCGCCGCGCTGAAACTGCCGCGCTTCCCGACCACCACGATCGGTTCATTCCCGCAGACGCTGGAGGTCCGTGAGGCGCGTGCCCGCAACAAATCCGGCAAGCTCTCCGATGCGGATTACGATGCCTTCCTGGCCACCCAGACCGAACACTGTGTGCGCGTGCAGGAGCAGATCGGGCTGGACGTACTGGTGCACGGCGAGTTCGAACGCAACGACATGGTCGAGTACTTCGGCGAGCAGCTCGACGGCTTCGCTTTCACCAAGAACGGTTGGGTGCAGAGCTACGGCTCGCGCTGCGTGAAGCCGCCGGTGATCTTCGGCGATGTGACCCGTCCGCAGCCGATGACGGTGCGCTGGTCGCAGTACGCGCAGTCGCTTACCCAGCTGCCGATGAAGGGAATGCTGACCGGCCCGGTGACGGTGCTGCAGTGGTCGTTCGTGCGCGATGACCAGTCCCGTGCGGACACCTGCCGCCAGATCGCGCTGGCGCTGCGCGATGAGGTGACCGACCTGGAAGCGGCCGGCATCGGCGTGATCCAGATCGACGAGCCGGCGATCCGCGAAGGCCTGCCGCTGCGCCGCGCGCAATGGCGCGACTACCTGGACTGGGCGGTGGAAGCGTTCCGGATCAGTGCCAGCGGCGTGCGCGATGCGACCCAGATCCACACCCACATGTGCTACTCCGAGTTCAACGACATCATCCACTCGGTGGCCGCGATGGATGCGGACGTGATCTCGATCGAGACCTCGCGCTCGCGCATGGAACTGCTGGATGCCTTCGTGCGCTTCCAGTATCCCAACGAGATCGGCCCGGGCGTGTATGACATCCATTCCCCGCGCGTGCCGGACAAGGCCGAGATGCTGGCACTGCTGCGCAAAGCCGCCGAAGTGCTGCGCCCGGAGCAGATCTGGGTCAACCCGGACTGCGGCCTGAAGACCCGCGGCTGGCCGGAAACCCGTGCCGCACTGGAAGCCCTGGTGGCCGCCGCGCGCGAACTGCGTGAGGAGACGGCAGACGCCAACGCCGCGTGATGGACCCTTTGTAGACCGCCCCAAGGACCCCATCGCCGCCGTTGCCGGCGGTGGGGTCGACGAGAAACGCATGAACCTGCATGACATGACACCGATCGACCGCCCTACCCTGTCCCTGCCCGACGGGCACACCAAACTGCTGCTGCATTCGTGCTGCGCGCCGTGCTCGGGCGAGGTCATGGAAGCGATCACCGCTTCCGGCATCGACTACACGATCTTCTTCTACAACCCCAACATCCACCCGGTGAAGGAATACGAACTGCGCAAGCAGGAGAACATCCGCTTCGCCGAGAAACATGGCGTGCCATTCGTCGACGCCGACTACGACACCGACAACTGGTTCTCGCGCGCCCGCGGCATGGAGAACGAGCCCGAGCGCGGCATCCGCTGCACGATGTGCTTCGACATGCGCTTCGTGCGCACCGCGCTGTATGCGCACGAGAACGGCTTTGCGGTGATCAGCAGCTCGCTGGGCATCTCACGCTGGAAGGACATGAACCAGATCAATGACTGCGGCCACCGTGCCGCCGCGCACTATCCGGGCATCCAGTATTGGGATTACAACTGGCGCAATGGCGGCGGTGCCGCGCGGATGGTGGAGATCAGCAAGCGCGAGCAGTTCTACCAGCAGGAGTACTGCGGCTGCGTGTACTCCCTGCGTGACGCCAACCGCCACCGCCGCGAGACCGGCCGCGAGCGCATCAAACTGGGCGTGCTGTATTACGGCGATGGCACCTCCAGGCAGGGCGACGCCGACTGACCGTTGCGGGGGCGTCGGCTAGACTGGGCGCCCCCACCGTTGTGAAGCCGCCATGAGCCGTTACCCCGCCAATGTCGCCCTGGTCGTGATCGACCTGCAGCCGGATTTCATGCCCGGTGGTGCGCTGGCCTGCGTGGACGGCGATGCGATCGTGCCGGACATTGCCGGCCTGCTCGCCGAACGCCGTTACCGCACCGTGGTGGCGACCCAGGACTGGCACCCGGCCGACCACGCCTCCTTTGCCAGCCAGCATCCGGGCCACCTCCCGTTCGAAGCGATCCTGCTGCACGCCCAGCCGCAGACCCTGTGGCCGGACCACTGCGTGCAGGGCAGAGCCGGTGCCGTGCTGCACCCCGGGGTGGACTGGACGGTCGCCGACCTGATCCTGCGCAAAGGCACCCGCCGTGAGGTGGACTCGTACAGTGCCTTCCGCGAAAACCACGGTCCCGATGGCACCCGCCCGGCCACCGGCCTGGCCGGCTGGCTGCATGAGCGCGGTATCCGCGAGGTGCATGTATGCGGCCTGGCGCGCGACTACTGCGTGTTGTGGAGTGCACAGGACGCGGTGAAGTCCGGGTTCCGGGTCACGTTCCTGTGGGACCTGACCCGGCCGGTCACCGAGGCCAATGACGGCATGGTGCGTGAGGCGTTGGCGAAGGCGAAGATCGCGGTTGTCTGACGGTCGGCACCGGCACCGGCGCCGCAGTTCAGCGGAACACGACGGTGCGATGCCCGTTGCGCAGGATGCGGTGCTCCACATGCCGGCGTACCGCGCGTGCCAGCACCTGCGATTCGGTATCGCTGCCCAGCCGCACCAGATCGCGCGGCGTCATCGCATGGTCCACGCGCGCCACGTCCTGCTCGATGATCGGGCCTTCGTCCAGATCCGGCGTCACGTAGTGCGCGGTCGCCCCGATGATCTTGACCCCGCGCGCGTGCGCCTGGTGATACGGCTGCGCGCCCTTGAAGCTGGGCAGGAAGCTGTGATGGATGTTGATCGCCCGCCCGGCCAGAGCCTCGCACAGGCGCGGCGACAGGATCTGCATGTAACGCGCCAGCACCACCAGATCGATCTGCTCGCGTTCGACCAGGTCGATGATCTGCTGCTCCTGCACGACACGGTTGTCGGCGTTGACCGGCAGGTGATGGAACGGCACGCCGTAGGAGCCGGCCAGGGCCGCGAAGTCCTCGTGATTGGAGGCCACCGCCGCGATGTCCACCTGCAGCTGCCGGCTGTGCGCACGGAACAGCAGGTCGTTGAGGCAATGCCCCTGTTTGCTCACCAGCACCAGCAGCCGTGCCCGGCGGCGGGCGTCATGCAGCTGCCAGTCCATCCCGAACTCGGCGGCCAGCGTGCCCATGCGCGCTTCCACGTCGCCCAGTGACTGCTCGGCGGCACGGTCGAAATGCACGCGCAGGAAGAACCGGCCGCTCTCGTCGTCGCCGAACTGCTGGGCATCGAGAATGTTGCAGCCCAGCTCGAACAGCAGGCCGGACACACGGTAGACGATCCCGGTACGGTCCGGGCATGACAGGGTGAGGATGGAATCAGGGCGCATCCGGCCATTGTAAGCGAGCACCGCCGGGCTGCGGTCGATGCTCTCAGATGCAACCAAGAGTGCCGCCAAGCAATTACACCGCCGTCGGGTCCACCTTTTCCACATCGATCCCGTACCGGTCGATCGCCACCTGCAGCTGGGCACGTTCGATCCGGCCCTCATCGGCCAGCGACTTGAGCGCGGCGAGCACGATGAAGTGGCGGTCCACTTCAAAGAACGTACGCAATGACTCGCGCGTGTCCGAACGGCCGAAGCCATCGGTGCCCAGGGCGGTGAAGCGGCGGCCCTCGATGAAGGGGCGGATCTGGTCACCGACGATCTTCATGTAGTCGGTGGCCACGATCACCGGGCCCGGGTGCGCAGCCAGGCACTGCTGCACGTACGGCACCCGCGGCTCCTCCACCGGATGCAGCAGGTTCCAGCGCTCGGCCGCCAGGCCATCACGGCGCAGTTCGGTGAGGCTGGTGGCGCTCCACACGTCGCTGGCGATGCCGAAGTCCTGCTGCAGCAGCGTCGCCGCGGCTTCGACTTCGCGCAGGATCGCGCCGCTGCCCATCAGCTGCACGCGCAGCGCAGGGTCGCTGTCGGCGGCGGCGGGGTGCAGCAGGTACAGGCCCTTGAGGATGCCCGCTTCGCTGCCTTCGGGCAGTGCCGGGTGCGGATAGGCCTCGTTGAGCACGGTGATGTAGTAGTAGATGTCTTCCTGGTCCACGTACATCCGGCGCAGGCCGTCCTGGATGATCACCGCCAGTTCGAAGTTGTAGGTGGGATCGAAGGACACGCAGCTGGGGATCACCGAAGACAGCACGTGGCTGTGGCCGTCATCGTGCTGCAGGCCCTCGCCCATCAGCGTGGTGCGCCCGGAGGTGGCACCCAGCAGGAAGCCGCGGGTGCGGGCATCGGCGGCGGCCCAGGCCAGATCGCCGACGCGCTGCAGGCCGAACATCGAATAGAAGATGTAGAACGGAATCGTCGCCAGTCCGTGGTTGCTGTAGGCGGTGCCGGCGGCGATCCACGAGCAGATCGCACCGGATTCGTTGATGCCCTCCTGCAGGATCTGGCCGTCCTTGGCTTCCTTGTAATAGCTCAGCTGGCCGGCATCCTGCGGGGTGTACAACTGGCCGAGGTAGGAGTGGATGCCGATCTGGCGGAACAGGCCTTCCATGCCGAACGTGCGTGACTCATCGGGCACGATGGGAATGATCAGCTTGCCCAGTTCGGGATCCTTGAGCAGCGTGGTGAGGATGCGCACGAAGCCCATCGTGGTGGACTGGCCACGTTCGCCGCTGCCCTGCAGCTGGGTGGCGAACGCCGACAGCGCTGGCACCGGCAACGGATCGACGTGGGTCACGCGCGCCGGCAGTTGGCCACCCTGGGCCTGGCGACGCTGCGCGAAATAACGCGCTTCGGCACTGCCCGGCGCCGGGCGCAGGTAGGGCATCTCCTCCAGCTGGTCGTCACTGACCGGCAGATCAAACCGATCACGGAACGCACGCACGGCATCGGCGCTCATCTTCTTGAGCTGGTGGTTGATGTTCTGGCCTTCGCCGGCCTCGCCCATGCCGAAGCCCTTCACCGTCTTGGCCAGGATCACGCTCGGCCGGCCGTTGCCGGCGACCGCCTGCGCGTACGCGGCGTAGACCTTCTGCGGATCGTGACCGCCGCGGGCCAGTGCCCAGATGTCGTCATCGCTCAGGTCGGCGACCAGCGCCAGCAGCTCGGGATACTTGCCGAAGAAATGCTCGCGCACATAGGCACCGTTCTGCGACTTGAAGGTCTGGTAGTCGCCATCCACGCATTCCATCATGCGCTGGCGCAGCAGGCCGGTGCTGTCCTTGGCCAGCAGCGCGTCCCAGCCACCGCCCCAGATGACCTTGATGACGTTCCAGCCGGCGGCGCGGAAGGTGCCTTCCAGTTCCTGGATCACCTTGGCGTTGCCACGCACCGGGCCGTCCAGCCGCTGCAGATTGCAGTTCACCACGAACACCAGGTTGTCCAGGCGCTCGCGGCCGGCCACCGAGATCGCCGCCAGCGATTCGGGCTGGTCCATTTCGCCATCACCGAGGAAGGCCCAGACCTTGCGGCCCTGGTGCTCCTTCAACCCGCGGTATTCCAGATAGCGCATGTAGCGCGCCTGATAGGCGGCGGTGAGCGGCCCCAGCCCCATCGAAACGGTGGGGAACTGCCAGAAGTCCGGCATCAGGCGCGGGTGCGGATACGAGGACAGGCCATCGCGATCGGATTCGCGGCGGAAGTTGTCCATCCGTTCCGGCGCGATGCGGCCTTCGACGAATGCACGGCCGTAGATGCCCGGCGCCGAGTGGCCCTGGATGTAGATCATGTCGCCATCGAAGGTGTCGGTGCGGCCGCGGAAGAAGTGATCGAAGCCGACGTCGTACAGCACCGCTGCGGACTGATACGTGGCGATGTGGCCGCCCACGTTGGAGTGCTTGCCGGCGCGCAGCACCATCACCATCGCGTTCCAGCGGATCATCGCGTTGAGCCGGCGCTCGATGCCGAGGTCGCCCGGGTAGGCCGGCTGGCGTTCCACGGGAATGGTGTTGGTGTACGCCGTCCACACGCGGCCGTGCAGGTCGCCATGGCGGGCCGTGTCCAGCTCGGTCAGCTGGTCCATCAGGTAATGCGCGCGCGGACGGCCGGCGGCGTGGATGACCGCCTCCAGCGACTCACGCCATTCCTGGGTTTCCTGCGGGTCGGTATCGAGGGGGGCGAGCGCTGGGTTCATGTCCATCTCCGGGGAAGGCTGCCAGGCCGTGCGCAGGACGCGACGGCAGCGGGGGCGGCACAACGCGGAAGCGGCCTCGCCCGGGCAGCAGACCGGGGCGAGCAGGCAACCTGGCGGTTGCGGGACAGGCACGATAAGCAGGGGCCCGCAGGGCGGGTAGACCGGATGGCCTTGGCGCTTTATAAAGAAATTCTTTCCAATGGAGCGCGAGAATGGCGGCCAGCATGAACATTCTCCAGTCAATCCGCAGCTTCATCCGGACCGCCGACGCCGGCAGCCTGGCCGCCGCCGCGCGGACGCTGGGGGTCAGCCCGGCGGCGGTCGGGCAGAACATCGCCCGGCTGGAGGCCCACCTGGGCGTGCGCCTGCTCAACCGCACCACCCGCACCCTGGCTCTGACCGAGCGTGGCGCGCTGTACCTGGCCCAGGTGCGCCATATCGAGCGCGACCTGCAGCGCGCCCAGGCCGCCGTGACCGATCTGGATGCCACGCCCGAAGGACGGCTGCGGATCGCCAGCAGCACCGCGTTCGGCCGACACGCCTTGGCGCCGCTGCTGCCCGCGCTGCAGGCCCGGTTCCGGCGCCTGGCGATCGAACTGCTGCTCACCGACCGCAGCGTGGACCACGCGCACGAAGACGTGGACGTCAGCGTCCGGATCGAGCCGCAGCTGGAGGAAGGCCTGGTGGCGCGGCCGATCGCCCAGGTGCCGTTCGTGTTCTGCGCCGCCCCGTCCTATCTCGCGCGGGCCGGCATTCCGCTGACGCCGGAGGCATTGCGCGAGCACCGCTGCCTGTTGCTGCGCTACCCGCTGGACGGGCGCTACCTGCCGTGGGGCTTCGTGCGCGACGGCATGCGTTTCGATGCCGAGGTGGCCCCGGCGCTGGTCAGCGATGACATCGATGCGCTGGCCGCGATGGCAGTCGCCGGTGGCGGCATCACCCGGTTGGCCGCGTTCGTCGCCGCGCCCTATCTCGCACGCGGCGAGCTGCAGGCGCTGTTCGAGCCCGGCGATGCGCAGAGCACGCAGGCCTCACCGGAGCCGATGCGGTTGTTCCTGTGCGTCAGCGATCGCCGCGACCTGACGCCGAAGGTGCGGGCGCTGATGCAGCACATCATCGAAGGGCTGCCGCCGGCGTGGCGGGTGGACGCCCGCTGAGCGCAGGGACAGCCGCGGTAGGCCGCCGCCCCTGCCGATCCCAGCGCCTCAGCGTTCGGGAGCGATGAACACACCGCGGGCTTCGCGCGGTTCGCAGCGCAGGTACTGCGGTGCCGGTGCCACCGAATCGCCCAGTGCGGCGGCGGCATGCCACGGCCAGCGCGGGTCGTAGAGGATGCCGCGGGCCAGCGCGATCGCATCGGCATGGCCATGGCGCAGGATCGACTCAGCCTGCGAGGGCTCGGTGATCAGGCCCACCGCAATAACCGGCATGCGCAGCTTGTGCGCCTTGATCGCCTGCGCGAACGGCACCTGGTAGCCCGGCGACAGCGGAATCTGCTGGCGCGGATCATTGCCGCCACTGGAGACATGCAGGAACTGGCACCCGCGCGCGTCCAGCACGTGCGCCAGGGTCGTGGTCTGCTCGATATCCCAGCCGCCGGCCACCCAGTCGCTGGCCGAGATGCGCACACCCACCGCGATGCGATCGGACACCGCTTCGCGCACTGCATCGAACACGCGCACCAGCAGGCGCATGCGGTTCTCCAGCGAACCACCGTATTCGTCCTCGCGGCGATTGCTCAGCGGCGACAGGAACTGATGCAGCAGGTAGCCATGCGCGGCATGCAGTTCGATCAGGTCCATGCCGACCCGTTCGGCGCGACGGGCCGCCGCCGCGAAGGCGTCCACGATGGCATCGATGCCGGCCAGATCCAGTTCGGTCGGCGTCGGGTCGGTCTTGGCGAACGGCAGCGCGGACGGCGCGACCGTGGGCCAGGCGCGCGGATCGGAGGGGTCCATCGCGCCGCCACCTTCCCACGGCTTGTTGACCGAGGCCTTGCGGCCGGCATGGCCCAACTGCACGCCCAGCGGCATCGGCGACCACTGCTTGACCGAGGCCACGACCGAGGCCAGCGCGGCTTCGGTAGCGTCATCCCACAGGCCCAGATCGGCCCAGCTGATGCGGCCTTCCGGCAGCACGGCGGTGGCTTCCAGGATCAGCAGGCCGGCGCCGGACTGCGACAGCTGGCCCAGGTGGATGCGGTGCCAGTCATTGGCGAGGCCGTCGGTGCAGGAGTACTGGCACATCGGCGCGATCACGATGCGGTTGGGCAGGGACAGCGGGCCGAAGGAAATGGAGGAGAAGAGCTGGCTCAAGGGGAGGACTCGGGAAGAGGAAATGTAACCGGGCGCCATTGCACTCCTGTGCGGCGGCGGAGGCAACCGTGCCAGTGGATCAGTGTTTCGCAGCGGCTCAGGCGGCGGCGGTTCCCGGCAGCAGGAAGGCCAGTGACTCGGCGCAGGATTGGTCGACCTTCAGGCTCAGCAGCGCGTCGGCGCGGGTAATCCCACGGTTGAGCGCAGCGATCGGCAACCCGGCCTGCGCGGCGGCCTGCACGAAGCGGAAGCCGGAATAGACCATCAGCGAGGAGCCGACCACCAGCACCGCATCGGCGCGCTGCAGATGCTCGTGAACGGCGGCGACCCGTTCGCGCGGCACGCTTTCACCGAAGAACACCACGTCCGGCTTGAGCACGCCGCCGCAGGCCGGGCAGGCCGGCACCTGGAAGGACGAGAAATCCATGTCCAGATCAGCATCGCCGTCTGGCGCCTGTGCAGCCTCCAGATGCTCCCAGCCCGGGTTGAGCGCCAACAGCCGTTGCTGGAACGCCTCGCGCGGCGTGCGTGCTTCGCAGCCCATGCAGCGCACCTGGTCCAGCCGCCCATGCAGATCGATCACCGCCTCGCTGCCCGCCCGCTGATGCAGGCGGTCGACATTCTGGGTAAGCAGCAGCTCGACCTGGCCACGGGCTTCCAGCGCGGCGAGCGCAGCATGCGTGCCGTTCGGCTGGGCCCAACCGAACCGCGGCCAGCCCAGCAGGCTGCGCGCCCAGTAGCGCTGGCGCGTGGCCAGCTCACCCATGAAAGCCTGATAGGTGACCGGCGGCGTCCGCTTCCACTGCCCATCGGCATCGCGGTAATCCGGGATGCCCGAATCGGTGCTGCAGCCCGCGCCGGTCAGCACGAACAGGCGCTGGGCGCGGTCGATGAATTCGGCGAGGGGGGTGCTCATGGACAACAGATGGGGGCGCAGGGACAGTGAGGCAATCGGGAGATCGGCAGCCGCTTACGGGCCCGGGATGTCACCCGGCAGCGAAGGAACGCTGGTCGGATGGCCGTCGGCATCCAGCGCGATCATCACGAAGTGCCCGCGCGTGCACAGCTTGCGCTCACCGGTGTGGAGATCTTCGGCGATCAGTTCGACCTCGACCTTCATCGAGCTGCGCCCGACTTCGACGATGCGGCCGACGGTTTCCACCATCTGGCCGATGCGGATCGGCAGCTTGAAATCGACCTGGTCCGAGCGCGCGGTGACCACGGTGCGGCGCGAGTAGCGGGCCGCGGCCAGGAACGCCGCCTTGTCCATCCAGGCCAGTGCCTGGCCACCGAACAGGGTGCCCAGGTGGTTGGTGTGGTTGGGGAACACGATCTCGGCCATGCGGACTTCGATGGGCGGGATGGTTTCGGGGATGGGGGTCATGGCGGGGGCC
>NZ_NIVS01000022.1 GCF_002205165.1 Stenotrophomonas maltophilia
CCCTCTTTTTCCGCTCCGGATTGGCGCTCCGGGCAAACCTATCGGGACCCGCCGCAAGTACGTCCCTGTAGGCTCGTATGCTGCCATCCATGGCAGCACACGGTCCCGGCCTGGTAATCCCGCCGCGCCTCCGATCGTGTGCTGGTGGGGAGGGGAGAGCAGCCGGGCATGGCCCGGCTCTACCCGTTCTGATGGAATGCGCAGGCGCCTTTGCTCGTGTCGAATCCTGTTGGTCGAGCGGCAGAGCGGCAGAGCGGCGAATGAATTTATCGATTGAGCCAACGTTCGACTTCGCGATGAAGGTTGCGCTCCTTGAGGCATCTTGATCGCGACACTCGGTGTTCAGCGCGATACCTCAGGCACGCAGTAATTCCGCTTCTACCAACCGCATTACGTGATCTGTCAATGCGGAGAGGCGCAGCCCATTTCAGGACCGTAGTGCGCCATGGATGGCGCACTACGAGCCTACAGGGACGTACTTGCGGCGGGTCCAGAAATGGGTTGCGCCTCTCCGCAAACACAGAGAAAACAGAGACGCTGCCGTTTTGCGTTTTGCGTTTTGCGTTTTGCGCATTGCGGTTGGCAGTTGCCTTCAACGCTTCGGCAACCGCACAACCCGTGTCCCGCTGGCCCGGTCATGCCAGGTCAGCCGCTGCCGATCCACCAGCGCCCACCAGAACCCCAGCCCGGCCGCCAACACCGACAGCGACCCCACCGCATAGCGCCGCCACAACTGCCCGCGCGTCGGCACCGTGCCGTCCAACGACACCACCCGCAACCGCCACGGCCGCATCCCCAGCGTCTGCCCACCACGACGCCAGCTCATCGTCGCGTACAGCCCCGTCACCACCCAGCAGCACGCCCACAACGCCCACTGCCATGCACTGAACGGTGCGATGTTCTCGCGCTCCGCATGGCCGCTCAACGTGTAGATCGCCACGAACACCGCACCGAGCAGCATCCACAACGCCAGCGCCGGGAAGAGGTCGTACAACAGCGACAACAACCGCCACAGCAGCAACGATGCAGGGCGATCAGCAGCAGGGGACGACAGCGCGGTATCGGTCATGTTCCGGAGCATACCCGGCCCGCCGCCCGCGTTCGATGGCCCACGCGTGTTCCGCTCCGTATGCTGTCCACATGTCCGACGCCACCACCCCCGCCCTGCGCCGCCAGCTTGTCCAGCACCTGCCCGCGCTGCGCGACGACGACAACGTCCGCATCCAGCGCTTCCTCGACACCGCCTGGGCCGAACACGGCCTGGCCCGGGCCAGCCTGGACAGCTACCGGCGCGATCTCGAAGGTCTGGCGCGCTGGCGTGATGGCGCCACGGGGGGCTTGGCCGGGCTCGACCGCGCCGCGCTCTTCGATTACCTCGCCTGGCGCTCGCGCCATGGCTGGTCGCCACGCAGCAACGCCCGCCTGCTCTCCGCCCTGCGTGCCTTCTTCGCCGATGCCGTGCGCCGCGGCGAGCGCACAGATGACCCCAGTGCGCTGCTGGACCCGCCCAAGCTGCCGCGGCTGCTGCCCAAGGCGCTGGCCGAAAGCCAGATCGACGCCCTGCTGGCCAGCCCTGACATCGAGACGCCGCTCGGGCTGCGCGACCGCGCCATGCTGGAGCTGATGTATGCCGCGGGCCTGCGCGTGAGTGAACTGGTCAACCTGCCAGCCAATGCCGTCAACCTGCGCCAGGGCGTGCTGCGCGTGACCGGCAAGGGCAGCAAGGAGCGGCTGGTACCGCTTGGGGAAGAATCCCAGCACTGGCTTGAGCGTTATCTGGGGGAGTCGCGGCCGCAGCTCACCGGCAAGCGCAACGTGCCGACGCCGCAGGATGGCGCCGTGCCGATGTTCCTGGAGCCCTCGCTGCACCCGCTCAGCCGCCAGCAGTTCTGGGGACTGGTGAAAAAATACGCGGTCCTGGCCGGGATCGATCCGGTCAGGATCAGCCCGCACGGCCTGCGCCACAGCTTTGCCACTCATCTGCTCAACCGCGGCGCCGACCTGCGCGCGCTGCAGATGCTGCTGGGCCACAGTTCGCTGTCCACCACCCAGATCTACACGCTGGTCGCCCGCGAACACCTGCAGAAACTGCACGCCAAGCACCACCCGCGCGGCTGAGGGGGCGGGCAGAACCGGGCCGCGCGTCACCGTTCCACTGCGGTCCAGCTGCGTGAGCAGGCAGCTGTGCGAGAATCCAGCCTGACCTCTTACACCGGAATGCTCGATGCTCCGTGTTGCCATTGCGGCGCTCTTCGGCGCGCTCAGCCTGACTGCCTGCGCGCAGCAACCGTCCGCTCCGGCGGCCACATCCACTGCCGCCGCCCCGGCCCCGGCCGCTGCCGGCGATGCCGACCAGCGCGTGCGCACCGCGCTGCAGCAGCTGGATCCGACCTTCAAGCCCGATTTCATCGGGGCCGCGCCGTTTGCCGGTTTCCGCGAGGTGCTGGTCGGCGGCCAGGTGCTGTACGTCTCCGATGACGGCCGTTACCTGATGCAGTCCCAGCCGTACGACATCCAGAACAAGGCGCCGGTCAGCAGCCAGGGCCTGCTCAGCTACCGCCGCAAGCTGCTCGATGGCGTGCCGCACAACGAGCGCATCGTGTTCGCTGCGCCGAATGCGAAGTACACCGTCAGCGTCTTCACCGACATCGAATGCGGTTACTGCCGCAAGCTGCACCAGGACATCGCCGAGCTCAACCGCAACGGCATCACCGTGGAATACCTCGCGTTTCCGCGCATGGGCCTGGGCAGCCAGGACTACACCGACATGATCTCGGTCTGGTGCGCGGCCGATCGCAAGCAGGCCTTGACCGCGGCCAAGACCGGCAAGGCGGTCACCCCGAAGAACTGCACCAATCCGGTGGCCATGCAGTACAAGCTTGGCCAGCAGATGGGCGTCAACGGCACGCCGGCGATCTTCGCCGCCGACGGCACCCAGCTCGGTGGCTACCTGCCGCCGGCCCAGCTCAAGGCGGCGCTGGAGCGCGTCTCGGCAGGCGGTAGCCGCTGAAACAGAACGCCCCGGCCAGGCCGGGGCGTTTTTTTCACTCGGCGGGAGCGCCCTGCTCGATCAGCGGGGCCGCGTCCCGCGCCACGGCATCACTTCAAGCCGTCGCTGATCGCCTTGGTCAGGGTGCCCTGCGCATCATCGCCACTGAACTCCCAGAAGAACGCACCGCCCAGGCCCTGTGTTTTCACATAGCCCATTTTCTCGGTAACCATCGCCGGCGTGTCCAGACTCCAGAACGTGGTGCCGTTGGAGATCCACGTGGCCTTGGCGACGTTGTCGGTGTAGACCGGCCAGTTGAGGTTCTTCAGCACCTTCCAGTCTTCGATGCCGGCTTCGTAGGTGCCCGGCGCAGCCCCGCTGGCGCTCTTGTAGAGGCCGTTGTTGCCGCTGGCCACACCGGTCCAGCCGCGCCCGTAGTAGCCGATGCCCAGGTTCAACTTGCTGGCCGGCACCCCGCGGCTGAGGAAGGCCTCCATCGCATCATTGCTGTTGTAGAACTTCTGGTCACCAGTGGAGGGATCGGCCGGTGAATCGAACAGCGCCGAGTGGTGGTTGGTCTGCGGATCCCACGCGCCGTGGAAGTCGTAGGTCATCACGTTGATGAAATCCAGGTACGGGTGGTAGCTGGCCGGATCGGTCACGCGGATCTTGTCCACGCCTGCGCCCACGGCGACCGTCAGCAGCAGGCCCGGCCGCACCGCATCGAGCTGGCGGCGGAACTCGGCCAGCAGCGCGGTGAAGTTGGCGTTGTCCGCCGGCGTGCCGCAGCTCAGCCCGCAGGCCACCGGGTACTCCCAGTCGATGTCGATGCCATCGAACACGCCGAGCGCGGCACCTGCGCCGCCCGCACCGTCGGCGACCGGCAGGTTGCCCTTGATGTAGGCATCGATGCACGAGGCCACGAACGCCTGCCGGTTGGCCGGCTGCGCCGCGCTGGAGAAGCCGCGCGACCAGGTCCAGCCGCCGAGCGAGATCAGCACCTTGATGTTCGGGTGCTTGGCCTTGAGCTGCTTGAGCTGGTTCCAGTTGCCGCGCAGCGGCTGGTCCCACGTGTCGCCCGTGCCACTGACGCTGTCGCCGGCAGCGAAGGATTTGCCATAGTCGGCATACGCATCGCCGCCCACGCCGGTGTTCGGGTCGGAGGCCTGGGTCACGCCCACTTCGCAGCGGTTGTTGCGCACATTGCCGAAGGCATAGTTGATGTGCGTCAGCTTGGCGGCCGAGCCGCTGGTGTCGATGTTCTTGACCTGGTAATTGCGGCCGTAGATACCCCATTGGGTGAAGTAGCCGATCACGCGTTTGTTGCCGCCCCCGCCGCCGCCGGCGGCCGTGGTCACGCTGATCGAGCCGCTCTGCGCCGAGGCGTTGCCAGCGTTGTCGCGCGCGCGCACGGTGTAGGTGTAAGCCGTGCTCGCGGTGAGGCCGCCATCGGTGTACTGGGTGGCACTGGGTGAGCCGACCAGACTCCCGTTGCGGTACACGTCGTAGCCGGCCACGCCGCTGCCGCCGCTGTTGTCGGTGGCGGCGTTCCAGGCCAGGTTCACCGTGGTGGCGGTCCTGGAAGGTGAGGCCAGCCCACCCGGCACGCTGGGCGGGGTGGTGTCGTTGCTGGCCGCGGTGACGGTCACGCTGACCGTGGCCGAGGAGGTCACCGCGTTGTTGTTGTCGGTGGCCACCGCCTTGAAGGTGTGGCTGCCGGCCGAGGCGTTGCTCCACACCACGCTGTAAGGCGCGCTGGTGTCGATGCCCAGCGAGGTGCCGCCACGGAAGAACTCGACCTTGCTGATGCTGCCGTCGGTGTCGCTGGCATTGGCGCTGACGGTGATGCTGCTGCCGGCGGTGAAGCTGGCCCCGGCCGTGGGCGAGGTCAGTGCGACGCTGGGTGGCTGGTTGCTGCCGCTGCCATCGCAGGCGCCCAGGTTGGTGTAGTAGGGCGCGCCGGCCGGGTGGTCGGGCGGGGCGTTCCAGATGTCCTGGTTGGCGCGGTACAGCACGCCGCCTTTCTGCAGGGTCTGGCCGGCCAGGTAGATGGCCGCGCCGTTCCATTCGGGTACCCCGGTACAGTTCGCGGCCTGCACCAGCGTGGGGGTGCCAGCGGCAGTGGCCAGGGCCAAGGCGAGCAGCCAGCGCTGTCGGCGCGGCATGAGGGCGGGGAAGGAAAACGATGTCACTGCACGGCGCGCAATCGGGTCTGGCATGGTCGGTCTCCGATCAGGTGGGCGCATGCCGCCGGGATGGCGGCATGCGTGCAGCAGGTCCGGGCGCCGGTGAGAGAGGCCGGCAACGACATGGGGGACGGACAGCACCGGGCACTGGGCCAGGTGGTGATAACGTTGTCATGTAATCCCGGCGCAATCCGTGAACCAGCGCATGGTTCGGGCGTGAACGCCCCTGGCCCCCTGCTTGGGCGGCCGATCCCCCGGGCCGGGCCGCGGCGGCCGAGTTGGGTACAATAGTGGGCCCCGTTCCCAACCACGGTTCCCCGGACATGATGGTCCTCGAGGGCGCATCCGCCCTTTCGCCGTTCCGCCGCGAACGTCTTGAATCCCGCCTGCAGTCCCTGGCCGCCGATCTGCGCATCACCGGTGCCTGGCATGTCTACTTCATCCAGACCGAGGGCGATGCGGCCCCGGACCCGGCGATCCTGAGCCGGATCCTGGAAGCCCAGCCGGACCTGGCCGGGCGTGAGGACGGGGCGGTGTCGCGCTTCGTGGTGCCGCGGTTGGGCACGCTGTCGCCGTGGTCGAGCAAGGCCACCGAGCTAGTCCGGGGCGCCGGGCAGCCGATCCGCCGGGTCGAACGCGGCCTGCGCATCGATCTGGCCGGCTGGCCGGCCGACGCGGCTGCGCAGGAGGCGGTGATCCGCGCCCTGCACGACCCGATGACCCAGTCCGTGCTGGCCGAGACTGCCCAGGCGCAGGCGCTGTTCAGTGCCCCGGCCCGCGGTGAGCTGGAACGGATCGCCCTGGATGACCTGGAGGCAGCCAACAGCCGCCTCGGCCTGGCCATGGCCCAGGACGAGATCGACTACCTGCGCCAGCGCTTCGGCGAACTGGGCCGCAAGCCGTCGGACGTGGAACTGATGATGTTCGCCCAGGCCAACTCCGAGCACTGCCGCCACAAGATCTTCAATGCCAGCTGGACCATCGACGGTGCCGACCAGTCGCACTCGCTGTTCCGGATGATCAAGAACACCCACCAGCAGACCCCGCAGCACACGTTGAGCGCGTACAGCGACAACGCCGCCGTGGTCGCCGGTTTCCCGGCCGCGCGCTATCGCCCGGACCCGGCCACCGGTCAGTACCGCAGCGAAGCCGTGGTCGATTCGGCGTTCTGCATCAAGGTGGAAACGCACAACCACCCGACCGCGATCGCCCCGTTCCCGGGCGCGGCCACCGGTGCGGGCGGCGAAATCCGCGATGAAGGCGCGACCGGCCGCGGCGGCAAGCCCAAGGCTGGCCTGACCGGGTTCTCGGTCTCGCACCTGCGCATCCCGACCCTGCCGCAGCCGTGGGAAGCGCCGCGCGCGCTGAACCCGCGCATGGCCCCGGCGCTGGACATCATGCTGGACGGCCCGCTCGGCGGCGCTGCGTTCAATAATGAATTCGGCCGCCCGAATCTGCTGGGCTACTTCCGCAGCTTCGAACTGCCTGAAGGCGAGGGCCTGACCCGCGCGTACGATAAGCCGATCATGCTGGCCGGTGGCCTCGGCGCGATCGACCAGAACCAGGTCGAGAAGCTGCGCCTGCAGCCTGGCGATGCGGTGATCGTGCTCGGCGGCCCGGCGATGCTGATCGGTCTGGGCGGCGGCGCCGCCAGTTCGGTGGCCTCCGGTGAAAGCGCTGAAGACCTCGATTTCGCCAGCGTGCAGCGCGACAACCCGGAAATGGAGCGTCGCTGCCAGGAAGTGATCGACCGCTGCGTCGCCCTCGGCTTGGACAACCCGATCCGCTGGTTCCATGACGTCGGCGCGGGTGGCCTGTCCAACGCGATTCCGGAATTGCTGCACGACTCCGGCGTGGGCGGTGTGATCGATCTGGGCAAGGTGCCCACCGATGACCCGTCACTGTCGCCGATGCAGTTGTGGTGCAACGAATCGCAGGAACGCTATGTGCTCGGTGTGCCGCAGGCGCGCCTGGCCGAGTTCGCCGCGCTGTGCGCACGCGAGCGCTGCCCGTTCGCCGCGGTCGGTGTCGCCACCGCAGAAGAGCGGCTGGTGGTGGCCTATGGCGCGACCGTGGGCAACACCCCGGCCGATGCCCCGATCGACCTGCCGATGGACGTGCTGTTCGGCAAGGCGCCGAAGATGCACCGCGACACCGTGCACCCGGCGGCGCCGCGCTGGCCGGCGCTGAAGACGGCCGGGCTGGACCTGCATGAAGCGGGTCTGCGCGTGCTGGCGCATCCTTCGGTGGCCTCGAAGAACTTCCTGGTCACCATCGGTGACCGCAGCGTCGGTGGCCTGACCGCACGCGAGCAGATGGTTGGTCCGTGGCAGCTGCCGCTGGCCAACGTCGCCATTACGCTGGCCGGTTTCGACACCGTGGCCGGTGAAGCGATGGCGATCGGCGAGCGCACCCCGCTGGCCCTGCTGGATGCGGCCGCCTCGGCGCGCATGGCCGTCGGTGAAGCGATCACCAACCTGTGCGCGGCCCCGGTCGATGCACTGGAAACGGTGAAGCTGTCGGCCAACTGGATGGCTGCGGCCGGCCATCACGGTGAAGACGCACTGCTGTATGACGCGGTGCGTGCGGTCGGCATGGAGCTGTGCCCGCAGCTGGACCTGAGCATTCCGGTCGGCAAGGACTCGTTGTCCATGCAGGCGCAGTGGCAGGCCGACGGCCAGGCGCACAAGTCGGTGTCGCCGGTGTCGCTGGTGATCTCGGCGTTCGCGCCGGTTGCCGATGCCACCGGCCAGCTGACCCCGCTGCTCGACCGTGACGCCGACAGCGAGCTGTGGCTGATCGGCCTGGGCGCCGGCAAGCAGCGCCTGGGCGGCTCGATCCTGGCCCAGGTGCACGCCGACCATTCCGCACTGCCGGCCTTTGCCGGTGCCGTGCCGGATCTGGACGACGCACAGCGCCTGCGCGCCTTCTTCGAACTGATCCGCGATGCGCGCCAGGCCGGCCTGCTGCTGGCGTACCACGACCGCAGCGATGGCGGCGCGTTTGCCGCGCTGTGCGAAATGGCCTTTGCCTCGCGCCTGGGCCTGGACATCACCCTGGATGCCTGGGGCGATGATCCGTTCCGCAGCCTGTTCAATGAAGAGCTGGGTGCGGTGGTGCAGATCGCCAAGGAAGACCGCGCCGCGTTTGCCGATCTGGTCGAGCGTCATGCACTGACCGAATGCGCGCAGCGCATCGCCCGCCCGACCACCGCACCGGTGGTGCGCGTCTCGCTGCAGGGCGAGAGCCTGGTGGAGTGGCGCTGGGAGGCGCTGTTCGACGCCTGGTGGTCGGTCACTCACGCCATGCAGAAGCTGCGCGACAACCCGGACAACGCCGACCAGGAGCGTGCCATCGCGCGCAACTTCAACGCGCCGGGCCTGAAGCCCAAGCTGACCTTCGATCTCAACGAAGACGTGGCGATGCCCTTCATCAACACCGGCGCGCGCCCGCGCGTGGCGGTGCTGCGCGAGCAGGGCGTCAATGGCCAGATCGAAATGGCCAACGTCTTCGAACGTGCCGGCTTCAGTTCGTTCGATGTGCATATGAGCGACCTCATCGAAGGCCGTGTCGCGCTGTCCGATTTCACCGGCCTGGTTGCCTGTGGCGGCTTCAGCTACGGCGACGTGCTCGGTGCCGGCCGCGGCTGGGCGACCTCGGTGCTGGAGCGCAGTGCGCTGCGCGATGCCTTCGCCGCGTTCTTCGCCCGTGAGGACAGCTTCGCGCTGGGCGTGTGCAACGGCTGCCAGATGATGAGCCAGCTCAAGGACATCATCCCCGGTGCCGAGCACTGGCCGCAGTTCCGCCGCAACCGCAGCGAGCAGTTCGAAGCGCGCACCGCATTGCTGGAAGTGGTGGAATCGCCGTCGATCCTGCTGCGCGGCATGGCCGGCTCGCGCCTGCCGGTCGCGGTGGCGCATGGCGAGGGCCAGGCGGTGTTCACCAATGCGGTCGATCAGGCAGCGGCGCGCGTGTCGCTGCGTTACATCGATGGCGACGGCAATGTGGCCACCCAGTACCCGCTGAATCCGAACGGCTCGCCCGACGGCATCACCGGCCTGACCACCACCGATGGCCGTACCACGATCATGATGCCGCACCCGGAGCGCACCCCGCGTGCGATCAACCACAGCTGGCATCCGGAAGATTGGAACGGTGATTCACCGTGGCTGCGGATGTTCCGCAACGCAAGAGTATGGTGCGGCTAATACTGCGCACCGCCTCAAAATCGAGGCAGTGAATATCGCGTGAAGAAACCGCCGGCATGTCCGGCGGTTTTCTTTTGTATGCCCGACAACATGATCGGTGCCAATGAGTTACATCGCGTTACAACGTGAAAACGCGTTATGGCGATTGCTCACATGTATCTAACAAACTCACGCAATTACACGTCGTTTTTGTGACGCAGTGCGCGGTCATATGAATTTCAATGTCAAAGTCTTGACGTTGTTCAAACTGTACGTTAACACTGGATCCTCATTTCGACAGCGTTCAGTTCCACAGTAACCGCATGGATGGCGTGCACGCTGTAGGTATCTGCCAGCCATTGCGCACAACGCAGTAAATCAAGCGAAAAACGCCCCCAGGGGAGTTGGACCACGCGGTCCGGCGTTGGCGTCGCTTTGCCTAAAACCAGCCTAATCAGGAGCCGCATCGATGAATCGGATTTATCGCAAGGTCTGGAACAAAGCACTGGGGCAGATGGTCGTTGCCTCGGAATTGGCCAGCAGCCAGTCCTCGGGTGTCGTCATCGATCAGCGCCGAACCTCTGGCGGACGCAACACCGCACTGCTCTCGGCCGCCATCGCGTTGACGCTGGGATTGAGCGCGGCAGGCGCGTCGCAGACTGCTTACGCGCAGTCGGTGGAGGTCGGTGGCAATGCCAACTGCCTGGTGCTCAACAGCAACATCGTCGACAGCTGCGTGGTCGATGGCAACGCCACCGCCTCGGGCACGAACGCGGTCGCGATCGGCAGCAACAGCACCGCCTCCGGCGCCAACAGCGTGGCGCTTGGCGCCGGCTCGAAGACCAACCGCGCCAACACGGTATCGGTGGGGGACGCCGGCAAGGAACGGCAGGTCACCAACGTGGCCGCCGGCACCGCCGCCACCGATGCGGTGAACAAGGCACAGCTGGACAGGGTTGCGGTCGCTGCCGAAGGCGCGACCCGCTATTTCAAGGCCGATGGTGACGGCACCGATGCCGACGCGGCGAAGATCGATGGCGAAGGTGCACTGGCCGCAGGGGCGAGCGCCAACGCAGACGGTGACGGCGCAACTGCGCTGGGCCACAGCAGCCAGGCCATCGGCAATGCAACCACCGCAGTGGGCAGCGAGGCACTCGCGGTCGGCCTCGGGGCGAGCTCGTTCGGCCAGGGCAGCCTGGCCTTCGGTGATGCCAGCATCGCGCTCGGCCAGAGCGCCGCGGCGTTCGGTCTGGGCGATGTCGCGCTCGGTGCCTCGGCGGTAGCGGCCAGTGAAAACGGCGCTGCCACCGCAATTGGCGGTCTCGCCGAAGCCAGCGCCGATGGCGCGACCGCGATTGGGGGCGGCGCACTGGCCATCGGCCCGGGCAGCACCTCGCTCGGGCGCGGTGCGGCCAGTGCCGGCGAAGCCTCGGTGGCGGTCGGTGCGTTCAGTGTCGCGGTCGCCGATTTCAGTGCCACGTTGGGCGCCAATTCGGCTGCGGTGGCGGTGGGCAGCGTGGCGCTTGGCGCCGGTTCGTATGCCGATCGTGTCGACACGGTATCGGTCGGCAATGCCGAGAACGGCCTGCGTCGCCAGATCACCAATCTGGCCGACGGTACCGAAGACAGCGATGCGGTGAACAAGGCGCAGCTCGATGCCGTCGGTGCCGTCGCCACCAACACGGACAAACGCTTCCAGGCCACCGGCGGCAGCGACAGCGATGCCGGCGCGCTGGCGGCAGGCGACAACGCCACCGCGATCGGTGAAGCCTCCAACGCGCTGGCCGATGGCGCGACCGCGCTTGGCAGCGGCGCCACCGTCACCGCGCAGAACGCCACCGCGGTCGGCTACAACGCCAGTGCCACCGGCCAGAACAGCGCGGCCTTCGGCACCAATGCGCAGGCCAATGGCCCGGGCAGCGTGGCGGTTGGCGGTGCAGCGGTGGATGCCGACGGCAACCCGCTGATCACCAATGGCGGCGTGCCGGTCGATACCGGTGCGACCAGCGCTGGCGTGGGCGGCACGGCGGTGGGCGCGAGCGCGGAAGCATCCGGATTTGCTGCGTCGTCCTACGGCGTCGGTGCGTACGCGGCCGGTGCGCAGGCGTCGGCCTTTGGTGCGGTTGCCAACGCGACCGGCGATTACGCCACTGCCGTCGGCACGCAGAGCGTGGCGACCGGCAACAGCAGCACGGCCATCGGTGGCCCAGCGGATCTGCTCCCGGGGCTGGGCTTCTTCGTGCAGACCCAGGCCAGTGGCGAAGCCGCTACCGCAGTGGGCGCCGGTGCGATCGCCAGCGGCGATTACGCCGTGGCCAACGGCACCTTGAGCGAAGCCTCGGGCACCGAAGCCACGGCGGTGGGCTACTTCGCCTATGCCCCGGGCGAGGGCGCCACCGCGCTGGGCGCCGAGACCTGGGCCAGTGGTGAGCTGAGCACGGCGGTCGGTTTCTACAGCACCGCGCGCGGCGCCAACAGCGTTGCCCTCGGCGCCAACTCCACCGCCACCCGTGACAACACGGTCTCGGTCGGTGACGTCGGCAACGAGCGGCAGATCACCAGCGTCGCCGCCGGTACCGAAGCCACGGACGCGGTCAACAAGGCACAGCTTGATGCCGTCGCGACGTCGGCCTCGGCGACCTCGGCGCAGTTCAAGGCGAACGGTGCGGCCGGCGGTGTGGTCGGTGCCTTCGCCGAGGGTGAGGATGCGCTGGCGGCCGGCGAGGCCAGCAATGCGCTGGGTGCCGGTGCCACGGCGGTCGGCGGCGGCGCGACCGCGGTCGGCGATGACACTGTCGCGCTGGGCCGCAACAGCAGCGCCACCGGCAATGGCAGTGTCGCCATCGGTGGGCTGGGCCAAGCCTATGACGAATACAACCAGCCGCTGGTCGATGACCAGGGCAATGCGATCCTGATCGGTGCGACCGCGGCGCCGGGCAGCGTGGCGGTCGGTGCCGGTGCACAGGCGACCGGCACCACCAGCAACGCCTTCGGCAGCGGTGCGCAGGCCACCGGCAGCAACAGCCTGGCCAGCGGCTACAAGGCGCGCGCGACAGGCGATTACAGCGTGGCACAGGGCGACAACGCCTTCGCCAGTGGCGAAGAAACCACGGCCACCGGCGCCTATGCATGGGCGACCGCCGATGGGGCCACCGCCTTCGGCTCCAGTGCGTGGGCGACCGAAGCCAACGCCACGGCGGTAGGCCAGTCAGCCTGGGCCAGCGGTACCGGGTCCACCTCGATCGGCTACAACAGCTGGGCGCGCGGCAGCAGTTCCACCGCACTCGGCCGCGGTGCCTTCGGTTACGGCGACAACAGCGTCGCGGTCGGTTTCCAGGCACTGGGCAACAGCATCAACACCATCGCCATCGGCACCAATGTGGTGGCCGGCGGTGAAAGCGCGATCGGTATCGGCGCCGGCAGCAATGCCAGTGCCTCCAACAGCGTGGCGCTGGGCGCGGGTGCGGTCGCTGATCGTGCCTACACCGTCTCGGTCGGCAACGATGGCCGGCAGCGCCAGATCACCCAGGTCGCCGCCGGTACCGAAGGCAGTGATGCGGTCAATCTCGATCAGCTGAGCGCAGCCACCGATCAGTTCCAGGCCAGCGGTGATGGTGTCGCTGTCGCCGGTGGTGAGGAGAGTGTGGCGGCCGGCGCAAACGCGGCGACCGATGGCAACTACGCCACTGCCGTGGGCTCGAGCAGCTTCGCGGCCGGTACCGGCGCATCGGCTGTCGGCAGTGGTGCCTTTGCCTTGGCCGACAACGCCAGTGCCGTCGGCTTCAACGCCGTCGCCAGCGGTGCCAACGCAAGCGCAACCGGTGCCAACGCACAGGCGACCGCCGAATACGCAACAGCCAGCGGTGCCGAAAGCCTCGCCTCGGGTGAGCAGAGCACCGCGACCGGTGCGGCCAGCGTCGCCTCCGGCGCCGGCAGCCTGGCCGGTGGCGCGCTGTCCGACGCGGCCGGTGAAGAATCCGTGGCGTTGGGCTACTTCAGCAGCGCCAGTGGCGACGGCGCGACCGCGGTAGGTGCCGAAAGCGTGGTCAGTGGCACGTTGTCGGCCGGTTATGGCTTCGCCTCCGAAGCCACCGCCAACTACACCACCGCGATCGGCGGGTATGCCGTGGCCTCGGCTTTCAACGCCACCGCGCTGGGCAGCTTCGCGCAGGCGACCGGCTCCAACAGCGTGGCCCTCGGTGGTGATGCCGAAGCGTCCGGTGCGTACAGCACCGCCACCGGCCAGGGCAGCCTGGCCAGTGGCATCAACAGTGTGGCCGTCGGTGGTGCGCTGTTCGGCCTGCTGCCTACCGAAGCGTCGGGCAATTACTCCACGGCTGTCGGTGGTGGAGCATGGTCGCCCGGCGTGAACAGCACCGCGCTCGGCAACGCAGCAACCTCCACCGGGGCCAACAGCGTTGCGCTGGGCGCGGACTCGATCGCCGACCGCGATGACAGCGTCTCCGTCGGCAGCGCCGATGCGCAGCGCCAGATCACCCACGTCGCCGCCGGCACCGAAGGCACGGACGCGGTCAACGTGAACCAGTTGAATGCGGTGGCCGATGCGGCCGCCACCACCAGCAAGTACTTCCAGGCCAGCGGCAGCGCCGACAGCGATGCTGGTGCGTACGTGGAAGGCGACAATGCGCTGGCCGCCGGTGAGGCCGCCAATGCCATCGGCAACGGCGCCACCGCGCTGGGCAGTGGCAGCACCGTGATCGCCAACGAATCCACGGCACTGGGCTTCAACGCCACGGTTACAGGTGACAACGCTCTGGCAATCGGCAGCAATGCCACCAGCAGTGCTGCCGGGGCGGTCGCCATCGGCGATCTGAGCGCGGCATC
This sequence comes from Stenotrophomonas maltophilia, assembly GCF_002205165.1. Taxonomy (GTDB): domain Bacteria; phylum Pseudomonadota; class Gammaproteobacteria; order Xanthomonadales; family Xanthomonadaceae; genus Stenotrophomonas; species Stenotrophomonas maltophilia_N. The sequence goes on from NZ_NIVS01000022.1 coordinate 14,208, forward strand.
CGGTGCGGCGTCCGTCGCCATCGGTGGTGGTTCGCTGTCGCAGGGCTTCGGTGCGGTGGCGATCGGCGCTGGCTCGGAGGCGGCGGGTCTGGCCGCGACGGCGGTCGGCTACGGTGCCTGGGCCCTGGGCCGGGAGTCCACTGCGATCGGCAACTTCGCTACCGCCGACGGCTGGCAGGCCAGCGCGTTCGGCGCCAATGCCAGTGCCGCCTTCTTCGGCACCGCACTGGGCAGCAATGCACAGGCGGGCGAGGTCGCCACGGCGGTCGGCCAGGGCACGCGTGCGGACATCGCCGGCGCCGCCTTCGGCGTGCAGGCCAACGCGGGCCAGTATGGTGTGGCGGTCGGCAACAACGCCGCCACCGCCGAGGACGGCGTGGCCGTAGGCTTCAACGCATTGGCCGGTGCGGATGCCGGCAGCGTGACCCAGGGCATCCAGACCACGGCCATCGGAAGCGAAGCGTGGGCGACCGAAGACGGTGCCACCGTGGTGGGCTACAACAGCTACGCGCAGGCAGTGAATTCCACCGTGGTCGGCAGCAACACCTGGACCACCAAGGATGCCGACAACAGCGTCGCGCTCGGTGCGGGTTCGCTGGCCGATCGTGCCAATGCGGTTTCGGTGGGCGCGGCACAGGCCTGGACCGATGCGGCGGGGGTGGTGCATGCGGCCATCGATCGCCAGATCACCAATGTCGGTGCCGGTACCGAAGACACCGATGCGGTGAACGTCGCGCAGTTGAAGGAGGTGGCCGCCACCGCCGAAGCCACCAGCAAGTATTTCCAGGCCAGCGGCAGCGCCGACAGCGATGCTGGTGCCTATGCGGAAGGCGACAATGCGCTGGCCGCCGGTGAGGCCGCCAATGCCATCGGCAACGGCGCCAGCGCGCTCGGCAGCGGGGCGACCGCCATCGCCGACAACGCCACGGCCGTCGGCTTCAATGCCTTGGCCAGCGCCGAGGGCGCCGCCGCGCTGGGCAGTGACGCGCAGGCCACCGGCGAAGACAGCGTCGCCATCGGCAACGGTGCCAGCGCCAGTGAGATCGGTGCGAGCGCTACCGGTGCCGGTGCACAGGCCGGGGGTGCGTACGCCACGGCCAGCGGCAGCCAGTCCACGGCGGCCGGCCAGCAGGCCACCGCCAACGGTTTCCGCTCCAACGCTTCGGAAGCGGGGGCCTCGGCCTTCGGCAGCTACAGTGAAGCGACCGGCCAGCTCGCTTCCGCGCTGGGCTATGGCGCGGTGGCCTCCAACGCCTACGCCGTCGCGGTAGGTGCGGCCTCGACCGCGTCCGGCTCGGGTGCGGTGGCGGTCGGCGAGTACTCCGAAGCCACCGGCGATGAGAGCGTGGCGATCGGTGGCACGACCTTCTTCGGTCTGCTGCCGTCGCGCGCCTCGGGAACCGGTGCCTCGGCGTTCGGTGCGGGCGCCTGGGCAACCGATGACTACGCCACCGCGATCGGTTGGAATTCGTGGGCCGATGCGGGCAACGCCACCGCGCTGGGAGCCAGTGCCAGCGCAGAGGGCGTGAACAGCGTCGCGCTCGGCGCCGGTTCGGTCGCCGACCGTGACAACACGGTTTCGGTCGGCACCGCCACCGCGCAACGGCAGATCACCAACGTCGCCGCCGGTACCGAAGGCACCGACGCGGTGAATGTCGATCAGCTCAATGCAGTTGCCGATGTGGCCGGCACCACCAGCCGCTATTTCCAGGCCTCGGGCAGCGCGGACAGCGATGCCGGCGCCTACGTGGACGGCGACAACGCACTGGCCGCCGGTGAAGCCGCCAATGCGATCGGCAATGGCAGCACGGCCCTGGGCAGTGGCGCTACGGCGGTGGGCAACTATGCCACCGCGAGCGGCTACGGCAGCAGCGCAACGGCCGATTACGCCGCTGCGGCCGGCTATGGGAGTTCTGCCAGCGGTGACTCCAGCCTGGCCTTGGGGCGCGAAGCCTCGGCGCAGGGAGCGGGCAGCCTGGCGGCCGGTCAACTGGCCAACGCCAGCGGGGCGCTGGGCGTGGCCGTTGGCGCACTCAGCCAGGCCGGGGCGAGCAGTTCGGTCGCGGTCGGTACGCTGGCCAGCGTGGGCGAAGACGGCATCAACGGCATCGCGGTCGGTACGCTGTCCGGCGTCAACAGCGGGGCGCAGAACGCCATCGCCGTGGGCACCTATGCAACCTCGACCGATGACCGCGCGATTGCGATCGGTGGCATCTACGCTGGCGTCATCGACGGTGCGCTGATCACCCGCAATACCGTCGCCGATGGTGTGGATGCGATCGCCCTGGGTGGCGGTGCGCGTGCCAGCTCGGACAACACCGTCAGCCTGGGCGCGATGAGCACCAGCAGCGCCGAGGGCGCGGTGGCGGTCGGTTTCAACAGCGCGGCCACCGCCGCCGACAGCGTCGCCATCGGTACCGCCTCCGTGGCGGACCGGGCCCGCACGGTCTCGGTGGGGGCGGTCGGTTCGGAGCGCCAGATCACGAACGTGGCCGAGGGTGCAGAATCCACCGATGCGGTCAACAAGGCGCAGCTGGATCGGGTCGCTGCCACCGCCGATGCAGTCGGCAAGCACTTCCAGGCCAGCGGCAGCGGCGTGGCCACGGCCAGTGGCAGTGATGCGCTTGCCGCCGGTTCCGGTGCCACCGCCAGTGCCACCCGCAGCAGCGCGCTGGGTACGGCGGCGGTCGCCTCGGCCACTGGCGCCACCGCGGTCGGTGCCGATGCCTCGGCACGCGGTGCCAACAGTACGGTGCTCGGTCGCCAGGCCTCCACCAATGCCACCAACGGCGTGGCGATCGGCAACGGGGCGTTCGCCAGCAACGGTGCCAACAGCATCGCAATCGGTTCGGCGGCAGGCGTCTCCGGTGCCAACGCTGTGGCCTTGGGCGCCGGCTCGCGCGCGGTGGAAGCCAATGTGGTCTCGGTTGGCGGCGGCAACGGGACGGACGGTCCGGCCACGCGCCGCATCGTCAATGTCGGTGCCGGCCGCGTTGCCGCGGGCAGCACGGATGCCGTGACCGGCGGCCAGCTCAACACCACCAACCAGCGGGTCGGCGCGGTGGAAACCCAGGTCGGCGACATCGACACCCGCATCGGCTCGGTCGAGAACGTCACCGCCAATGCGCTCACCTATGACGACAGCAGCCGCGACACGCTGACCCTCTCGGGTCTGCAGGGCACCACGCTGGACAACGTCGGCGGCGGTTCGATCGCGTCCGGCAGCCGCCAGGCGATCAACGGCGGGCAGTTGTTCCAGTCGCTGACCGATGTCGCCACCTTCCTCGGCGGCGGGGCCAGCGTCGGCATGCAGGGCGTGTTCGTCGCGCCGAACTATGTGATCCAAGGCGCGACGTACAGCAACGTGGGCGATGCACTGGGCGCGCTCGACCGCAAGGTCAGCGATCTCGATCAGCGCGTGGCCGGTGGCAGCAGCAGCGGTGCACGGGCACGTACCGCCGCGCTCGCTACGGCCAGCGTCGCACCGGAGGCCAGTGTGATGAGTGCCACCAGCGACGACGCCATCGCCTCGGTGCAGGGCACGCCCACCGCCGCCAGCGTGGGCGGCAGCCAGCCGCTCAGCGCACCGGCCGCGGCACCGGCGGCAGTCAATGCGGTGGTGATGGGCGACGGTGCCGTGGCCAGCGGGGCCTCGGCCACGGCCATCGGCCAGGGTGCGACCGCCTCGGCCGCCAACTCGGTGGCACTGGGCCAGGGCTCGGTGGCCGATCGTGCCGATACGGTCTCCGTCGGCAGCGTCGGCAATGAACGCCAGGTCGCCAACGTAGCGGCCGGTACGCAGGCCACCGATGCGGTCAACAAGGGCCAGCTGGATGGCGGCATCGCGACTGCCAACAGCTATACCGACCAACGCTTCACCTCGATGGCCGACAGCTTCGATATCTACAAGGGCGAGATCGATCAGCGCCTGCGTCACCAGGACCGTCGCATTGATCGCCAGGGCGCGATGAGCGCGGCCATGCTCAACATGGCCACCAGCGCCGCCGGTGTGCGCACCCAGAACCGCGTCGGTGTGGGCGTCGGTTTCCAGGGCGGCGAATCGGCGCTGTCGCTGGGCTACCAGCGTGCGCTCAGCGAGCGCGCCACGGTGACCCTGGGCGGTGCCTTCAGCAGTGATGACAGCTCGGTCGGCGTGGGTGCCGGCTTCGGTTGGTAAGCCGTTTCAACGCGGGGCCGTGCGCGGCCCCGCCGCAACGCAATGCAAGGCCTGAGGGGGCGGGTCACGGGAACCCTGGCCAGGGCCGGCCAGGGAGCTCGCATGGAGTGTTGGCCTGAACAGTCGTTTGATCCATGACCTTGAAGAGGACGTCAACGTGACCAGTAAGCAGAACCTTCGCATCAATGTGCTGGCAGCCGCCGTGCTGTCGTTGTCCGCAGGCGCCAGCGCCTATGCCGCGGGCCTGCCGGCCAAGGAGCCGGTGCGCCAGCCGGCTGCCGCCCAGGGCGCAGAGCGCATCATCGTCAAGTACCGCGCCGGCAGCGCTGCGGCTACGGATCGTTCGGCCAAGCTGACGGCCGTGCAGTCGGCGGTCGCCCGTGCCAGTGTCGGTGGCTCCGCCGCCGGGCGTGCCAGCGCGGTGAGCCCGCAGATCGTGCGCAAGCTCGGTGTCGGTGCCGATCTGATCCGCCTGCAGGGCCGCTTGAGCCCGGCCGAACTGCAGAAGGTGCTGGCCGAGATCAAGGCCGACCCCTCCGTGCAGTACGCCGAAGTGGACGTAAAGCTGCAGCGCACCGATGTGCGCCCGCGTGATGCCACGCCGCAGCTGGTGCCGAACGATCCCTACTACGCGCAGTACCAGTGGCATCTGAACAGCGCCACCGGCGGCATCAACGCGCCGGCCGCATGGGACATCGCCCAGGGCGAAGGCGTGGTGGTGGCGGTGCTGGATACCGGCATCCTGCCGCAGCATCCGGATTTCTCCGGCAACCTGCTGGCCGGTTATGACTTCATCAGCGATGCGGAAACCTCGCGTCGTCCGACCGACGAGCGCGTGCCGGGTGCGCTGGATTACGGCGACTGGGTCGAGAACGACAACGAGTGCTATGCCGGCTCGCTGGCCGATGACAGCTCCTGGCACGGTACCCACGTCGCCGGCACGATCGCCGAGTCCACCAATAACGGGGTGGGCATGGCGGGCGTGGCGTACAAGGCACGCGTGCTGCCGGTGCGCGTGCTCGGCAAGTGCGGCGGGTACCTGTCCGATATCGCCGACGCGATCACCTGGGCCTCTGGCGGCACCGTGGCCGGCATCCCGGCCAACGCCAATCCGGCCGAGGTCATCAACATGAGCCTGGGCGGCGGCGGCGCATGCGATGCGCTGTACCAGGACGCCATCAACGGTGCCGTGTCGCGCGGCACCACCGTAGTGGTTGCGGCCGGCAACTCGGCCTCCAACGCGGCCAACTTCCGCCCGGCCAGCTGCGCCAACGTGGTGGCGGTCGGTGCGACCCGCATCACCGGCGGCATCGCCTACTACTCCAACTTCGGCACGGTGGTGGACCTGTCCGGCCCGGGCGGCGGTGGCAGCGTGGACGGCAACCCGGGCGGTTACGTCTGGCAGTCCGGCTACAACGGCCTGACCACGCCGACCTCCGGCGCCTACAGCTACATGGGCATGGCCGGTACCTCGATGGCCTCTCCGCATGTGGCGGCGGTGGCGGCACTGGTGCAGGGCGCGGTCGCCGCGGCCGGCAAGGATCCGCTCACCCCGGCGGCGCTGGAAGCCCTGCTCAAGCAGACCTCGCGTCCCTTCCCGGTCACCATTCCGACCGCCACGCCGATCGGCACCGGCATCGTCGATGCCAAGGCCGCCCTGGACAAGGCGCTGGAAGAAGAGTGCACCGAGAACTGCGGCCCGGTGGCCACGCCGCTGACCAACAAGGTCGCCGTCGGTGGCCTGAGCGGTGCCGGTGGCAGCGAAGTGCTGTACAGCTTCGAGGCGCAGGCCGGCAAGGTGCTGAGCCTGCTCACCTACGGTGGCAGCGGTAACGTGTCGGTCTACGTGAGCCAGGGCAAGGAGCCGACCGCGACCGCGTTCGACGCCAAGTCCACCCGTCCGGGCAACAGTGAAACGGTGCGCTTCACCGCGCCGGTGGCCGGCACGTACTACATCAAGGTGGTGGGCGAGTCCGCGTTCAGCGGCGTGAGCATCCTCGCCAACCAGTAATACGGGTAAACCGCCAACGGGAGTCCGTCATGTGACGGGCTCCCGTTTTTACATCTGGACGTCGTGCAATCCCGCGTACGGTCGCGGTGAACTGCTAAAGTCGCAGCGGTTGCCAGGAGAAGATTCTTGAACGCGGTCGCCCCGGATCCCACTGCAGAATCCACCGCTGAATCCCGCATCGTCGGGGTGTTGCTGGAGAAAGGTCGGCTCAAGGACAGCGACCTGGCCCGCGCGCGTCCGCTGCACCGCGAATCCGGTGGCAGCCTGCTGGGTCTGCTGGTCCGCCTGGGCCTGGTCTCCGAGCGCGACCATGCACAGACCTGTGCCGAGGTGCTCGGCCTGCCGCTGCTGGATGCCAAGGCGGTGCCCGAGTCGCCGCCCGAAGCGCTGCTGGATGGGTTGCCGCTGACGCTGCGTTTCCTCAAACAATTCCATGTCTGCCCGTTGGCGTTGCATGACGACGTGCTGGATCTGTGGCTGTCCGACCCGCAGGATTCCTACGCGGCCGACGCCGTGCAGCTGGCCATGGGGCTGCCGGTGCGCCTGCACGTGGGCCTGCGCTCGGAAATCGATGATCTGATCGAGCGCTGGTTCGGCCAAGGCCGCAGCGCGATGGGCGCGATCATTGAAACCGCCGACGGCGAAGGCGCTGCGGTCGACGACATCGAACACCTGCGCGATCTGGCCTCCGAAGCGCCGGTGATCCGGCTGGTCAACCTGGTGATCCAGCGGGCGGTGGAACTGCGCGCCTCGGATATCCATATCGAACCGTTCGAGAATCGCCTGAAGGTGCGTTACCGCGTCGACGGCGTGCTGATCGAAGGCGAAAGCCCGCCGGTCAATCTCACCGCTGCAGTGATCAGCCGCATCAAGATCATGGCGCGGCTGAACATCGCCGAGCGCCGGCTGCCGCAGGACGGCCGCATCATGCTGCGCGTGCAGGGCAAGGAACTGGACCTGCGCGTCAGCACGGTGCCGACCGCGCACGGCGAAAGCGTCGTGATGCGCCTGCTTGATCGCGATACGGTGGTGTTCGATTTCCATCGGTTGGGGTTCACCGATGCCTTCCTACCGCAGTTCCGCAAAGTGCTTGAACAGCCGCACGGCATCCTGCTGGTCACCGGCCCGACCGGTTCGGGCAAGACCACCACGCTGTACACCGCGCTGAGCCAGCTCAACACCGCCGACGTCAAGATCATCACCGTCGAGGACCCGGTCGAGTACCAGATCGAAGGCATCAACCAGATCCAGGCCAAGCCGCAGATCGGGCTGGATTTCGCCAATGCGCTGCGCAGCATCGTGCGCCAGGATCCGGACATCATCATGATCGGCGAGATGCGCGATCTGGAAACCGCGCGCATCGCGATCCAGTCCGCGCTCACCGGCCACCTGGTGCTGTCCACGCTGCACACCAACAACGCCGCTGGCGGCATCACCCGCCTGCTCGACATGGGCGTGGAAGATTATCTGCTGACCTCCACCATCAACGGCATCCTGGCCCAGCGCCTGGTCCGTCGGCTGGAGCCGCAGCATGCACAGCGCTACCTCGCCTCGCCCGAAGAGATCGAGAAATTCGGCCTGCGCCGGCTGCAGCCGGAGGGCGAGATTTTCCTGTACCGCGCGCAACCGTCGGCGATCGCGCCCACCGGGTATCTGGGGCGCACCACCATCGTCGAATTCCTGGTGATGAACGACGCGCTGCGCAGCGCGGTGATGCGGCGCGCCGGCATGGGCGAGATCGAGCAGATCGCACGTGCTGCGGGTATGCGCACCATGTACGAAGATGGGCTGTCCAAAGCGCTGCAGGGCCACACCACATTGGAAGAAGTACTGCGCGTGACGGAGGAATCCTGATGCGTGCCTGCGGCCAACACCGGGTGGGCGACTGAGCATGCCCCAGTACCGCTACAAGGCACTGAACGCCCACGGCGAACTGTTCGATGGCCAGATGGAGGCGGCCAGCGAGGCCGAGGTGGCCGCGCGCCTGCAGGACCAGGGGCACATGCCGATGGAAGCACGGCTGGCCAGCGAAGGTGTCGCAGGCGCGTCGACCTGGATGGCGCTGCTGCGCCGCAAGCCGTTCGACGGCGGGGCGCTGGTGCAGTTCACCCAGCAGCTGGCCACGCTGCTCGGCGCCGGCCAGCCGCTGGATCGCGCGCTGAGCATCCTGCTGGAGCTGCCCGAAGACGAGCGCACGCGCCGGGTCATCACCGACATCCGCGACATCGTGCGCGGCGGCGCGCCGCTCTCGACCGCGCTGGAACGCCAGCACGGATTGTTCTCGCGGCTGTACATCAACATGGTGCGTGCCGGTGAAGCCGGTGGCAGCCTGCACGACACCCTGCAGCGGCTGTCGGATTACCTGGAGCGCAGCGCCGAGCTGAAAGGGCGCGTGATCAACGCGCTGATCTACCCGGCGATCCTGCTCGCGGTGGTGGGCGGCGCACTGCTGTTCCTGCTCGGCTATGTGGTGCCGCAGTTCGCGCTGATGTACGAGAGCCTGGATGTCGCGTTGCCGTGGTTCACCCAGTGGGTGCTCACCGCCGGGCTGGTCGTGCGCGAAGGCTGGCTCATCATGATCGTGGTGCCGGCCGTGGCCGCACTGGTGGTGGAGCGGCGGCTGCGGCAACCGGCCACGCGCCTGGCCGTGGATGGCTGGCTGCTGCAGCGCAAAGGCATCGGCCCGTTGCTGGGCAAGCTGGAAACCGCGCGTCTGGCCCGCACGCTTGGCACATTGCTGCGCAACGGGGTGCCGCTGCTGTCCGGCCTGGGCATCGCGCGCAACGTGTTGAGCAACCGCGCGCTGGCGGCCGATGTGGATGCCGCCAGCGACGAGGTCAAGAACGGCAACGGGCTGTCGGCATCGTTGTCGCGTGGCAAGCGTTTTCCGCGCCTGGCACTGCAGATGATCCAGGTCGGCGAAGAATCCGGCGCGCTGGATACGATGCTGCTCAAGACCGCCGATACGTTCGAGCAGGAAAGCGCCCGCGCAATCGACCGTCTGCTGTCGGCACTGGTGCCAGTGATCACCCTGGTACTGGCCTCGGTGGTCGGCCTGGTGATCGTGGCCGTGCTGGTGCCGCTGTACGACCTGACCAATGCCATCGGCTGACCGGCCGCTGGTCAATACCCCTATGTTTCGATGCAAGGAGCCCGCCACATGCAACGCCGCCGCCTGACCCGCTTCTCTTCCGCGCGCCACCAGTCCGGCATGAGCCTGCTGGAAATCATCATCGTCATCGTGCTGATCGGCGCGGTGCTGACCCTGGTCGGCAGCCGTGTGCTTGGCGGCGCCGACCGCGGCAAGGCCAACATCGCCAAGGCGCAGGTGCAGACCATGGCCGGCAAGATCGACAACTACCAGCTCGATACCGGCAAGCTGCCGGCCAAGCTGGAGGATCTGGTCACCCAGCCCAGCGGCAGCGCGGGCTGGCTCGGGCCGTATGCCAAGCCGGCCGACCTCAACGACCCGTGGGGCCATGCGCTGGAATACCGCGTGCCGGGCGAAGGTCAGCCGTATGACCTGATCAGCCTCGGCAAGGACGGCAAGGTGGGTGGCAGCAGTTACGACGCGGACATCCGGTACGAGTAATCGGTGGGAGCACTGTGGCCCATGCCAGGCAGACCGCCGCGCCGCGTGCCCACGGGCGCGCATGCGCGTGGTCTGTCGTTGCTGGAAATGCTGTTGGTGGTCGCGTTGATCGCGATCATCGGAGTGGTCACCGCCACCGCGATGAACGGCGGCATCGATGGCATGCGCCTGCGCAACGCCGGCAAGGAGATCGCCAGCCAGTTGCGCTACACGCGCACCCAGGCCATCGCCACCGGGCAGACCCAGCGCTTTCTGATCGACCCAAGCCAACGCACGTGGCAGGCCGCCAACGGCCGCCACGGGCAGATTCCCGCCGCGCTGGACGTGCGGTTCCGCGGCGCCGGCCAGCTCAGCACTGCGCCCGGGCAGGGGGCGATCGCCTTCTTCGCCGACGGCGCCGCCAGTGGCGGCAGCATCGACCTGAGCACGCGCGGTGCAGTGTGGGAGATCCACGTGGGCTGGATCACCGGCGAAGTCCGCGCCGGCCCGCGCCGGGAGGGACGATGAAGCGCCAGCGTGGGTATTCGCTGCTGGAGGTGATCATCGCCTTCGCGCTGCTGGCGTTGGCGTTGACGCTGTTGCTGGGCAGTCTGTCCGGCGCGGCGCGCCAGGTCGGGCAGGCCGACGTGCGCAGCCGCGCGACGCTGTATGCGCAGTCACTGCTGGCCAGCACCGGTGTGGAGGCCCCGTTGCAGGAGGGCAGCACGCAGGGCGAGTGGGAGCAGGGCAGGTACCGCTGGCAGCTGCAGGTGGCGCCGTATCAGGAACCACGCAACACCACGGGGCCGGTGACGCAGGACGTCGGCGGCCCGACCCTGGCGCAGATCACCCTGCAGGTGCGTTGGGGCCAGGGCAATGGCGAGCAGCTGCAGTGGCGCAGCCTGCGCCTGTTGCCGCCGGTACCGGGCGCGCCGCGATGACATCACGCGCCCGTCGTGCCCGTGGCTTCACCCTGATCGAGATCCTGCTGGCGACTGCGTTGCTGGTCGGTGGCCTCGCACTGGCCTTCGCCACCGTGCGCTCGGCCATGGCGATCAGCCAGCGCGGCGAACGCATGGCCGCACAGAACGAGCGCATGCGCGCGGTCGAAGGCTTCCTGCGCCGGCGCCTGTCGACCGCGCTGGTGATTGCGACCTCGCCACCGGACCCGACCCGTGATCCGGTGTATTTCGTCGGCGAGCCGCAGCGCATGCTGTTCGTGTCCGATCTGCCGGGCTATCTCGGTCGCGGCGGGCCGTATGCGCATGAACTGCAGGTCCGCCGGGCCGGGGGGGCAGAGCAGTTGGAGGTCGGGTTGACCCTGCTGCAGAACGGCGAGGCGATCGACGAGAATCCGCCGCGCCCGCCGGAAATGCTGGCCGATCAGCTGCGCGAGGTGCGCTTCCGCTATCGCGGCACCGATCCGCGCACGGGCCAGCTGACACAGTGGCTGGACCGCTGGGACGACACCCGCCGTCTACCGCTGCTGGTCTCGATCGAGATCATGCCGCTGGAGGGACCGGCGTGGCCCCCGATGATCGCGGCGCTGCCGCCGGCCCGTGGGGATCGCCCATGAGGCCGGCGCGGGGTGCCGCACTGGTGCTGGTGCTGTGGCTGATCGCCCTGCTGACCGCGGTGATCGGCGCGTTCGCGCTGAGCGCACGCGTGGAGCATATGCAGCAGCGCGTGATCGGCGACGATGCCATCGGCCAGGAGTACGCCCGTGCCGGCCTGGAATATGCGCTGCATCGGCTGCAGCCGCGTGCCGCCCAGCCGGCCTGGGTAGCCGATGGCCGCCGCTACCGGTGGACCTTCGATACGCGTCGGATCGATCTGACGATTCTCGACGAGAACGGCAAGATCAATCTGAATCTGGCCGACGTGAGCCTGCTCAGCGCATTCCTGCGCGCGATGGGAGAGGCGCCTGAGCACGCCCAGCAGCTGGCCGGCGCTATCGTCGACTGGCGCGATGCCGACAGTCTCAAACAACCCGGTGGCGGCGCGGAGACGCCCGATTACGTCGCTGCGGGCCTTCCGTACGGCGCACGCAATGCGCGCTTCGAGACCGTGGGTGAACTGCAGCGCGTGCTCGGCATGGAGGCAGACCTGTATGCGCGGATCGAGCCGATGCTGACCCTGTACAGTCGCCAGGCACGCCCCGACCCGCGCTTTGCGGCGGGCCCGGTGCTGACGGCACTGGGGCTGGACGCTGAGCGCCTGCTGGCCGAGCGCGAACGTGCTGCCGCCGCTGATGAGGCCGGTTTGCCGGTCACGCCGCTTGCAGGTGGCAGTGGCACCTATAGTATCGAGAGTCGCGCCACGGACGAACGCGGCCGGGTATCGGTACTACGCGCCGTGGTGAGGATGGGGTCGGCAGGCACGCCGGGAACGGCATACACAGTACTTCGCTGGGAACAGGGAATGGCAGCAAGATGACGGCATGGCGTGACAGTCTGGTGCGGGCCCGCGGGCGCTTGTCGCCCGGCGTGGGCAGCAGCCTGCGCTGGTGGCGGCAGTCGTTGCTGGCCTGGCTGCCGGTGCGGTGGCAATGGGCGATGGGGTGGTCGCGTTCGCGCCTGCTGTTGCAACGCGCAGGCGACGTGCTGCGGCTGCAGCGCCAGACCGGCGAGCAGATCGAGGCGATCGCCGAGCTGCCGTGGCCGGTAGCGCCAGCCGCGCTGGAGGGTGTGCTGGACGCGCGCCTGCGCAGCCTGCCCCGGCACTGGCTGCTCCCCGCCGGGAGCGTGCTGCGCCGTCCGCTGCGCTTGCCCGCGGCGGCCGCCGAACGGCTGCGCGATGTGGTCGGTTTTGAAATCGATCGGCAGACGCCCTTCGATGCCAGCCAGGTCAGCTATGACGTGCGCGAGCTCGGGGCCTTGCCGGATGGTCAGCTGCAGGTCGAGCTGGTGGTGATCCCGCGCGCGCAGCTGGAGCAGTGGGCGCTGCAGGCCGGGCCGTGGGCGCAGGCGGTGGCCGGCGTCGATGCCGTGGATGCCGCGGGTCAGCCGCTGGACGTCAATCTGCTTCCGGTCGCGCAGCGGCAGCCGTATCGCGACCCGATGGCGCGCTGGAACTGGCTCCTGGCCGTGGGCGCGATCGTGCTGCTCGCGCTGGCCGGCCATCAACTGCTGGACAACCGCCAGGCGGCGGCCGACCAGCTGCGCACGCAGGTGGATGACGCCGCGCGTGATGCGCGCCGGGTCGCGGCCGAGCGGCAACAGTTGCAGAGCCTGGTCGAAGGCGCTGCGTTCCTGGAGGGCAAGCGCGCCGAGCATGCCAGTACCGTTGAGCTGTGGAACGAGCTGACCCGCCTGCTGCCCGATGGCACTTACCTGGAAAAACTCTCCATCGAAGGCAACACGCTGCAGTTGATCGGGCTCAGCCGCGAAGCCTCGCAACTGGTGCCGCTGCTGCAGGACTCGCCGTTGTGGCGCAAGGTCAACCTGACCGGCGTGCTGCAGGCTGATGGAGCGACCAGCGGCCGCGACCGCTTCACGCTCACCGCAGAGCTGCAGCCGCTGCCCGGTGCGACGCCCCCTGCCAAGGAGGTTGCCGATGGCAGCACAACCGACGCGCCGTGATCGCTGGCTGGCGCTGGGGCTGCTGCTGGCGGTGATCGCGGTGGCCTACCTGCTGCTCGTGCATCCGTGGTTGACCCGCCCACTGCTGGCGATCAACGCCGACATCACCGCCGTGCAGGAACGCCAGCAGCGCGTGGAGGCGCAGCTGGCGCAGCGCGGGCAGATCGCCACGCAGCTGCGCGAGGTACAGGCGGCGCTCGAGGGCCGCCCCGGCTTCCTGCGCGAGGCCACGGCCGAATCGGCCGCTGCTGCGCTCTCCAGCCGTCTGCAGGATGCGGTGGCGTCCGCCAGCCCGGGCAATCGCAGCTGCACGATCAGCAACCGCACCCCGCTGCCCGATACCAACCGCGAGCCGGCCTTCCCGCGCGTGGCACTGCAGGTGCGTCTGCGCTGCGGGGTGCCCGAGATGGCGGCCGTACTGCACACGCTGGAGACCGGCAGCCCGCGCCTGTTCGTGGACAACCTCAACCTGCTTGCGCAGCGCTTCCAGCAATCGCCCAGCGAAACCGGCACCGGCCTGGATGTCTCGTTTGAATTGGTCGGCTATCTGCGCCCCGGCGCCGCGCTGGAGCCCGGAACTCCTGCCCCGGCACCCCTGGCGCTGCCGGCCGAGCAGAATGCCGGGCAGCATTCCGACCCGGGCACGGCGCCGCCCAGCGATGCGGCCGAACCGGCGCCTGCACCCGACGCTGCCGAGGAGGTCGAGCATGAAGCTTGAAGCAGCCGGCCTGCGCACCTGGTGGCTGGGAGGCATCGCCCTGTGGGCGTTGGCGATCTGGATTGCCACGTTGTTCGGCCTTGGCGGCCGCATCGCACCGGCCACGCATGGCGATGCCGGTCCTGCGCCGTTGCCCAGCCTGGCGCCTGCCGCACCGGAGCGCATGGCCTCGGCCAGCACCTATGCACAGATCGGCGCGCGCCCGCTGTTTGCCGAAGACCGCCAACCGCGGCCCTATCTGCTCGGCGGCAGCGAGCAGGGCGCCGCCAGCAGCGTCTCGCTGACCGGGGTGCTGCTGACGCCCGGCTTCGGCATGGCGATCCTGACCACCGATCAGCGCCAGTCGCTGCGGTTGCGTTTGAATGGTGAAGCGGTGAACGGGTGGCAACTGCTGGCGCTGGAACCGCGCCGCGCCACCGTCAGCGGCCCCGGTGGCACGCAGGTCCTGGAATTGCCGGTGTTCAATGGGCAGGGCGGTGAACCACCCACGGTGCTGGGCGCTACGCCGCTCACCACGGTTCCCCCGGCCGGTGCCGGTGCCCGTCCGATCAATGGCGCAGCCGTACCGATGCCCGTCCCACCGCCGTCCGCACCCCCTGCGCCCCAGGCAGGGACGCCGTCGAATGCGGCGGCTCCTGCGCAGAACGCGCAGGGCCCCAGCGAAGACCAGATGAAGGCGATCCGCGAGCGCATCCAGGCGCGTCGCCAGCAATTGCAGCAGCAACAGCAACAGCAGCAGTCGCAGTCGCAGCAACCGCCCGCGGGCGGCTCCGGCCAAAACCCTTAGAGTGACAGCATGACCCTGCGCCTTTTTCCCGTCTCGTTCCTTGTCGCCCTGCTGGTGGGCTGCACCACCGTGCCTGCGCCGGAGGTGCGCCGTGATGCAGTCCTCGGCAGTCACCAGGTGGTCGCCGGCGATGGGTCCCGCGAGGGCATCGACGCCGAGCCGTTGGGCAGCAGCGGCACGCCGCAGGCGGTGATACGCCGCGGCACCGGGACCATGATCAACCGCAGTGCGGCCGCCGCCCCGCAGCCGTCGCTGGGCAATGCCTCCACCGGCAATGCCACCTTCAATTTCGAAGGCGAATCGGTGCATGCGGTGGTCAAGGCGATCCTCGGTGACTTCCTTGGCCAGAACTATGTGATTGCGCCGGGCGTGCAGGGCACCGTGACCCTGGCTACGCCCAAGCCGGTCTCCTCGGCGCAGGCGTTGAACCTGCTGGAAATGGTGCTGGGCTGGAACAACGCGCGGATGGTCTACAGCGCAGGCCGCTACAACATCGTGCCCGCCGACCAGGCACTGGCCGGGACGGTTTCGCCGAGCACCGCCTCGCCGGCCAACGCGCGCGGCTTCGAGGTACGCGTGGTGCCGCTGCAGTACATCTCGGCCACCGAAATGAAGAAGGTGCTGGAGCCGTACGCGCGCCCGAATGCCATCGTCAACGTCGACAACGGCCGCAACGTGATTACCCTCGGCGGCACCCGCAGCGAGCTGGAGAACTACCTGCGCACGGTGGAGATCTTCGATGTGGACTGGCTCTCGGGCATGTCCGTGGGGGTGTTCCCGATCCAGTCCGGCAAGGCCGAGCAGGTCGCCGCCGATCTGGAAAAAGTGTTCGGTGAGGAGAGCAAAACCCCCAGCGCCGGCATGTTCCGCTTCCTGCCGTTGGAGAATGCCAACGCGGTGCTGGTGATCACCCCGCAGGCGCGTTACCTGGATCAGATCCAGCAATGGCTGGACCGCATCGATACCGCTGGCGGCAGCGCCCGGCTCTTCTCATACGAGCTGCGTTACGTCAAGGCCAAGGACCTGGCCGAGCGACTGGCCGAGGCCTTTGCCAACGAGAACGGCCGCAGCGGCCGTAGCAGCAGCGCGTTGGCGCCTGGTGCCTCGCCGATGGACCTCGGCAGCCGTGATGGCAACAGCAGCAACAACAATTTTTCCAATAGCGGCAGCAGCAATGGGAGCAGTCGAGGCGGGCTTGGCGATGGCACGATGAGCCTGCCACAGCGCCAGTCCGGCAACGCCAGCTTCAGCCTGGAAGTGCAGGGCGATACGGTCGGCGTTTCGGCAGTGGAGGAAACCAACACCTTGCTGGTGCGCTCCACGCCGCAGGCCTGGCGCTCGATCCGCGAAGTGATCGAAAAGCTCGATGTGATGCCGATGCAGGTCCACATCGAAGCGCAGGTGGCCGAAGTCGCGCTGACCGGTGACCTCAGCTACGGCGTGAACTGGTTCTTCGAACAGGCCGTGACCACCGGCAAGACCGAGAGCGGCATCGACCTGCCCAGCGCGCTGGGCCGATCGATCTGGGGCAGCATCTCCGGCACCGTGGGCAACGACGGCGTGGGCTGGACCTTCCTCGGCAAGAACGCGGCCGCCGTGGTCAGCGCGCTGGACAAAGTCAGCAACCTGCGGTTGCTGCAGACACCGTCGCTGTTCGTGCGCAACAACGCCGAAGCTACCCTCAACGTGGGCACCCAGATCCCGATCAACTCGGTCTCGGTCAATACCGGCATCGGCGGCGACAACACCTACAGCCAGGTCCAGTACCTGGATACCGGCGTGATCCTCAAGGTGCGCCCGCGGATCACCCGCGATGGCGTGGTCTTCCTGGACATCGTGCAGGAGGTGAGCTCGGCCGGCGCGATCCCCAGCGGCTGCGACCCGACCCGCACCACCTGCAACCCGCCGATCAATACCCGCAAGATCTCCACTGAAGCGGCGGTGCAGAGTGGCGACACCATCATGCTCGCCGGGTTGATCACCAACTCCGATGACGATGGTGCCAACGGCGTGCCTGGCCTGAGCAGGATCCCGGTCATCGGCGCGCTGTTCGGCAGCAAGACGAAGAAGTCCGGGCGTTCCGAAGTGATCGTGCTGCTCACCCCGACCATCGTGCGCAACGCGCAGGAGTCGCGAAACCTGACCGACGAGTACAGCAGCCGCTTCCGCGCGATGGAGCCCTTCCCCGAGCACAAGGGCAAGCGCTGAGGGTGGCCCGGCCCCTGCTGCCGCCACAGGGGCCGATCTTGTTACGCTGGCCGCGCCCAAGGGAGCCTGCGATGACACAGCGACACGGCGAAGACGGCAGTACGCAGAGGTCCGCATGAGCACGGTCATCCTGCTGCCGATCGGGGTCGACGATGCCGCCCTGGACCGTTGCCTGGCCGCGCTCGATGCCGGTACCGCGCCAGGCACGGCGATCTGGCTGGCCGATGATGGGCAGGCCGGGCCGCGTGCCCAGGCCGTGATCGAGCACTGGCTCACGCACACGCCGCTGCAGGCCGAGTACACCCGCCGCGCCCGGGCCATCGGCGAAATCGCCCATCTGGATGAAATGCTGACCGCGTGCGCCGGCGCCGATGTGGTGGTGCTGGCACCGGACGCGATCCCGGCCCCGGGGTGGCTGCAGCAGTTGGAGGCCTGCCTGGCGCGCGACGCCTCGATCGGCTCGGCCACGCCATGGTGCAATGCGGGCGAGACGGCGGCCTGGCCGCGCCTGGGCGAGATCAATCCGCTGCCCGATGACCTAGATCTGGCCCCGTTGGCGCAGGCCTGCGCGGCGATGCCGCCACTGCATCCCGAGCTGCCCTCGGCGGTCACGCATGCCGTCATGCTGCGTGGCAATGCGCGACGCAAGGCCGGCGGGCTGGACATGCACAGCTATGCTTCGTGGAATGCGGCGCTGATCGACCTGAGCCTGCGCATGGCCGGGCTCGGCTGGCGCAACGCGCTGTGCGAGAGCGCCTTTATCGCCCGCGTCGCCGAAGGGCTGACCGGCGAAGGCGACATGGAGGCGCTGGCCACGCGCTGGCCGGGCTGGCCGCCACGGTTGGCCGGCTTCCTGATGGCCGATCCCCTGCAGCAGGCGCGCCACGACCTCCAGCAGCATCACCGGCAGGCGATAATGCCCAAGGCGCAGGGCGATCTGTTCGCGCCCCCTGTCACTGCTGCCCCGGAGTCGCCCGCTTGAGCCCTGCCATCGCCGCCATCATCGTCAGCTACCAGAGCGCCAGCACGCTGGATGCCTGCCTGCTGCGCCTGCGCGAGGCGCGCGACATCGCCGAGATCCGCGTGGTCGACAACGATTCCACCGATGGCACCCTGGAGATCGTGCAGCGCCATGCCAGCGCCGACCCGCGGGTGCGCTTCATCGCCAATCCGGACAACCCCGGCTTTGCTGCGGCCAACAACCAGGGCGTGGCCGACAGCCAGGCGCCGTGGCTGGCCTTCATCAATCCGGACCTGATGGTCGGCCGGGATACCCTGGCCCAGTTGCGCGAACGCGCGCTGCCGCTGGGTGACTGCCTGCTGGGGGTCGAGCAGGTGGACGAGGATGGCCGCCCCGACGATGCAGTGCGCCGCCGCGATCCGGATTTCGCCGCGATGCTGCGCAGCCCCGGGCAGGGCGGCAAGCTGGCCATCCCGGTGGACCGCAGCCAGCCACTGCAGGTCGTGCCGGCCCTATCCGGCGCCTTGCTGCTGATGCCGCGGGCCCTGTTCGACCGGATCGGTGGCTGGGATGCGGGCTACCGCCTGCACGCCGAGGATCTGGACCTGTGCCGCCGCGCACGCGAGGCCGGCGCGGTGATCGCGATCGCCAACGACCTGCAGGTCACCCATGTGCGCGGTGTCTCCAGCCGCTCGCGGCCGTTCTTCGTGGAATGGCACAAGCACCGCGGGTTGTGGCGGTACTTCCGGAAATTCGAGGCAGCGCAGCGTGCCTGGCCGGTGCGCTGCGCGGTATGGGGCGCAATCTGGGCGCATGCGCTGGTGCAGGTCCCGCGCCTGCTCCGCCGCCGCTAGATGCCCGCGCACCCGGGTCCGCACCGGGGGCGATACGTGCCGTGAACGCATTCCACGCCGAGCCCGTCGGCCGTTGGTCGTACACGGTGGCAGGCGCATAATCCTCAGCATGATCATCCAGTCCCTGCTCGACACCGACCTGTACAAATTCACCATGATGCAGGCGGTGCTGCATCAGTACCCCGGCGCGCAGGTGCAGTACCGGTTCAAGTGCCGGACCCCGGGCATCGACCTGGCGCAGTTCATCGACCAGATCAACGCCGAGATCGATCACCTGTGCAGCCTGCGCTTCAGCGCCGAAGAGCTGGACTACGTGCGCGGCCTGCGCTTCGTCAAACCGGATTTCGCCGATTTCCTCGGCCTGTTCCACCTGGACCGCAAGTACATCGCGCTGCG
This sequence comes from Stenotrophomonas maltophilia, assembly GCF_002205165.1. Classification (GTDB taxonomy): domain Bacteria; phylum Pseudomonadota; class Gammaproteobacteria; order Xanthomonadales; family Xanthomonadaceae; genus Stenotrophomonas; species Stenotrophomonas maltophilia_N. Next base: position 33,472 of record NZ_NIVS01000022.1, read on the forward strand.
CCCCTCGACCACCGTCCCGGGCGAGATCGACCTGGACATCACCGGTCCATGGCTGCACACCATCCTGTTCGAGGTGCCGCTGCTGGCGATCATCAACGAGGTCTGGTTCCGCAACACCACCGATTCGGACTTCAGCGAGGGCGAGCGCCGCCTGCAGGCCAAGACCGCGCTGCTGCGCGATACCCCGGGGTTCGAACTGTGCCGGATCGCCGATTACGGCAGCCGCCGCCGTTACTCGCGTGAGTGGCACGGGCGCATGCTGCCGATGCTGCGCGACGCGCTGGGCGCGCAGTTTGTGGGCACCAGCAACGTGCATTTCGCCCGCCTGTACGGCATGACCCCGCACGGCACCATGGCCCACGAGTACCTGCAGGCCTTCCAGGCGCTGGGCCCGCGGCTGCGCGATTCGCAGGTGGCCGCGCTGGAATCCTGGGCACGCGAGTACCGCGGTGACCTGGGCATCGCGCTGTCGGATGTGGTCGGGCTGGAGGCCTTCCTGCGCGACTTCGACATGTACTTCTGCAAGCTGTTCGATGGCGTCCGGCACGATTCCGGTGACCCCTTCACCTGGGGCGACCGGATGCTGGCGCATTTCCACAGCCGCCGCGTGGACCCGCGCAGCAAGGTGCTGGTCTTCAGCGACGGGCTGAACGTCGAAAAGGTCATGCAGCTGTTCGACTACTTCCGCGGCCGCTGCCAGGTCGCCTTCGGGGTCGGCACGCACCTGACCAACGACCTGGGGCCGACGCCGCTCAACATCGTCATCAAGATGGTCCGCTGCAACGGCCAGCCGGTCGCCAAGCTGAGCGATTCGCCGGGCAAGAGCATGTGTGATGACCCCGGGTATCTGGCGTATCTGCGGCAGGTGTTCGAGTTGCCGGCCGAGGGCTGAGTGGCGTCACGGCCGGCTCCACCCGCCGCGCCGTCACACGTTACCCCGCGCACTCCACGTGTTTCGTTCAGCATGGCGGGTGGGGGTGACGCGGCGGGTCAGGAAGCGACGCAGGGCGCTCGCTATGCAGGAAAGCCAGATGTGCCACAATATTGTGAGGCGTAGTTCACACTTTTGACCGACATCGATGCCGGTAACTGCCCGTATACCGCCTCTGCATCGTGGTTCGTCTAGGCTTTCCAGATGAATTCATCAGCATTGCTTGATTACTACCGTGCCCACGCGTGCTCTCGTCAGTGGCGCGGCTTCCTGCTCGCGCTCTGCGAAGAGTTCGACAGTGCGCTGCCCGATGCCGAGCTGTCTCGGCTGATGGCGCGCATCGGTGAGCGCTTCGGCCGTGATCATGCGCTGCCGGCGGCCGCCACGCTGGAGGAACTGCAGCATGCGGCCAACGCCGTGTGGTCGGCGACGGAATGGGGACAGGTCGTATTCGAGGAAGCGCCCGAGCAGGTGCGCATCCATCACGCCGCCTCGCCGTTGTCGGCGGTACTCGGCGCCCGCGCCGGCTGGGATACCGGGTTTCTGGAAGGTGTGTACCGGCAGTGGTTCCGCGCCGCCGGGATGATGTCGGTGCTGGATGTGCGCTATCTGCAGAGCGATCATCCCGATGTAGCCACGTACACGCTCTCGCGTGTGTTCTGAATCTCTCCCCCTTTCGATGGTGCCATGAGCAAGCTTCAGCAACCTGCCGATTCAGAGAGCCACGACGACGTGGCCGGTCTCTTCAATCGCCTGGGTGACCGCGATGACACGCGGGCTTACCGGGATTTCTCCCACAGCCAGTCCCGCGTCAGCACGGTGGTCAAGCCGCGCGACGAGACACCGCCGCCGATTCCAGCCGTGGTAGCGCCGCCGGTGGTCAGTGCCGCAGCGGTGACCGCGTCGGTGCAGACGACCCCGGTGGAGACGCCGGTCAGCGCCGCACCGGCGCAGAAGACACCGCTGGAGCAGTTGTTCCAGCGCCTGGCGGGCGCGCGCAGCGCAACGCCGGGGCACAGCCCGCTGAGCCGGTTGCGGCAGGGTTGAAACGTAGCCGGTGATCGTCCCTCGCGCCTCCCGGGGCGGGGCGACGGGGCCGGCTGATGCAAGGGGATGCCGCTGCAAGCGGCCGTGTTGGGGAACATCATGAGCAAGTCTTCCACCCCGAGAGGGGATGCCGTTCTGGCCCGCCTGGCGCTGCTTGCGCTGGCGGTCGGCGGTGCCATGCTGCTGGCCTTCGTGGTCACCGTTCCGATGGAGATCGGCCAGCAGTTCCTGTTCTCGGCCGTGGTGTTCCTGATCGCCCTGTGCCTGCGCAACCGCGAGAACCGGTTGATCCCGCTGGTGCTGATGGGCCTGTCGCTGGTGATGTCCACGCGCTACATGTACTGGCGCCTGACCGACACCATGGGCATGAGCAGCTTCGTGGATTTGACCCTGGGCCTTGGCCTGGTGGCGGCCGAGGTGTACTCGTTCATCGTGCTGGTGCTGGGCTACTTCCAGGTGGCCTGGCCGCTGCACCGCAAGCCGATGCCGCTGCCCGAGGACCAGTCGTTGTGGCCCAGCGTGGATGTCTTCATCCCCACCTACAACGAACCGCTCTCGGTGGTGCGCACCACGGTGCTGGCGGCGACCGTGCTGGACTGGCCCGCCGACAAGCTCAACATCTACCTGCTCGATGACGGCCGCCGCGAAGAATTCCGTGAATTCTGCGAAGAGGTCGGGGTGCAGTACATCACCCGGACCAACAACAACCACGCCAAGGCCGGCAACATCAACGCGGCGCTGAAGAAGACCACGGGCGACTACGTGGCCATCTTCGACTGCGACCACATGCCGACCCGCTCGTTCCTGCAGATGTCGATGGGCTGGTTCCTGCACGACAAGAAGATGGCGGTGGTGCAGACCCCGCACTACTTCTTCTCCGCGGATCCGTTCGAGCGCAACCTGGGCAACTTCGGCCGCGTGCCCAACGAGGGCGAACTGTTCTACGGGCTGCTGCAGGACGGCAACGACCAGTGGAACGCCACCTTCTTCTGTGGCTCCTGCGCGGTGATCAAGCGCGGCCCGCTGGAAGAGGTGGGCGGTGTGGCGATCGAGACGGTGACCGAAGATGCGCACACCGCGATCCGCCTGCACCGTGCCGGCTACCGCAGCGCCTACATCCCGGTGCCGCAGGCCGCTGGCCTGGCCACCGAAAGCCTCTCGGCCCACGTCGGCCAGCGCATCCGCTGGGCGCGTGGCATGGCGCAGATCCTGCGGGTGGACAACCCGATGTTCGGCAAGGGCCTGAGCTTCGTGCAGCGGCTCTGCTACACCAACGCGATGTTGCACTTCTTCTATGGCCTGCCGCGGATCATCTTCCTGACCGCGCCGCTGGCCTTCCTGTTTTTCGGTGCGCACGTCATCCACGCCTCGGCGCTGATGATCCTGGCCTACGCGCTGCCGCACATCGTGATGGCCAACCTGACCAACCTGCGCGTGCAGGGCAAGCACCGCCATCTGCTGTGGAACGAGGTGTACGAAACCACGCTGGCCTGGTACATCCTGCGCCCGACGTTGATGGCGGTGATCAACCCCAAGCTCGGCAAGTTCAACGTCACCGCCAAGGGCGGCCTGGTGCAGCGCAGCTACTTCGATGCACAGATTGCCCGCCCGTACCTGTTGCTGCTGCTGTTGAACCTGGCCGGCGTGATCGCCGGCATCGTACGGATGGTGATGGCCGAGACCAGCGGCGAGGTCAATACGATCTGGTTGAACCTGGGTTGGACCGTTTACAACATGATCATGCTGGGCGCGGTGATCGCCACCTCCAGCGAACAGCGCCAGATCCGCCGCGCGCACCGCGTGCCGCTCAACATGCGCGCCGTGCTGCACCTGCCCGATGGGCAGGCATTACCGTGTCGCACGCTGAATTTCTCCACCGGTGGCATGGCGATCCGCCTGGACCAGTCCCAGCCGGTGCAGCCGGGCACGCGCGTGGAGGTCGAGCTGGCCCATCGCCAACGCAGCCAGCGCTTGCCGGCCGAAGTACGGCATGACCGCGACGACCAGGGCATCAGCATCCAGTTCGGTGAGCTCACCCTGGAACAGGAGCGCTGGCTGGTCACCTCCACCTTCGCCCGCGCCGATATCTGGGTGAAGCTGTGGGGTCGCCACGACCGCGACACCTTCCTGCGTTCCACCACCGACGTCCTCAAGGCCAGCATGCGCGGCTTCCACCGCCTGGGCCAGTTCGTTTTCGCGGGCGGCCGCAAGGATGCCCCCACGCCGCCGCGCACCGGAGATTCCGCATGACCCGTCGTCACCGTTCCCTGTTCCGCCCGGTGCGCCTGCCGCGCCCGTCCGCCGCAGCGGTGGCGTTCACCCTGACTTTGCTGTGCGGGGCCGTCTACGCGCAGAGCCCGCCCGTGCCCACGACGGCAGCGGCCGCTGAACCGATGGCCGCACCTGCCGACGCCGCGCCCGCCGCCGTGCTGCCCACCGCCCCGGCCGCGGGGACCCGGCAGAGCCGCTCCACACTCAAGCAGCTCGGCATCGATTACGAGATCACCCTGCGCGGCATCCAGGGTACGGCCGGCGTGCCGTTCTCGATCCGCAACGACCAGGTGGTGGATCGGGCCTCGCTGCACCTGAAGTACAGCTATTCGCCCGCGCTGCTGCCGGACCTGTCTCACCTGAAGGTGACCGTCAACGACGTCACCGTGGCGACCCTGCCGACCCCGGTCGACCAGGCCGGGCGGATGATCGAGCGCGATATCGATATCGATCCGCGCATGATCATCGACTACAACCGGATCAACCTGCAGTTGATCGGCCACTACACGCGCGAGTGCGAAGATCCCGATCACACCAGTCTGTGGGCGAACATCGACAGCGCCAGCTACCTGGAGCTGGGTTGGGCGCCGCTGCAGCTGACCAATGATCTGTCGCTGCTGCCGGTACCGTTCTTCGATGCCCGCGACACCAACCGGCTGGAACTGCCGTTCGTGTTCACCGGGCAGCCGGGGCAGGGCCTGCTGCAGTCGGCCGGCATCGTGTCGTCGTGGTTCGGCGCGCTGGCCGGTTACCGCGGTGCGCTGTTCCCCGCGTCGATCGACACCGTGCCGCTGGAAGGCAACGCAGTGGTCGTGGCCACCCCGCGCAATCCGCCTGCCGGTCTGGTGCTGCCCGACATCAGCGGGCCGACCCTGGCTGTGATTGCCAACCCGAATGATGCCAACGGCAAGCTGCTGCTGGTGCTCGGCCGCGACGATGGCGAACTGCGCATCGCCGCTACCGCACTGACCCTGGGCGCGCCGCTGTCCGGCCCGACCGCGAGCATCGGCGACTTCAAGGAGATCGCGCCGCGCAAGCCGTACGACGCGCCGAACTGGATTCCCAGCGATCGGCCCGTGCGCGTGTCCGAACTGGTGCGGCAGACCAGCGAGTTGAACGTGGTTGGCTACCACCCGGACCTGATCCGGATCGGCCTGCAGCTGCCGCCGGACCTGTTCGTGTGGCGCCGCGACGGCATTCCGCTGGACCTGCGCTACCGCTATACGCTGCCCGAAGGGGCGGACAAGTCGGCGCTGAACATCAGCATCAACGATGCCTTCGTTACCACGCTGCCATTGAACGGTCGACCGGCACCGCGTTCGGTGTCGGACATGCTGTGGAACAAGCTCAAGGCACCGGGTGCGATGCCGATCCAGCAGAAGGTGATGCTGCCCACCGGGCCGTTCTCGTCCAACAGCCAGCTGCGCTTCCACTTCTTCTTCGACCGCCCGCAGGCGGCCGAGTGCAAGAACACCTTCCCGGATGTCTCCGCGGCGATCGATGGCGACACCAGCATCGACCTGAGCGGTTTCGACCACTACATGGCGATGCCCAACCTGGCCGCCTTCGGCAATGCCGGGTATCCGTTCACGCGCCTGGCCGATCTGTCCGAGACGGTGCTGGTCCTGCCGGACAACCCCAACGCCGATGATGTCGGCAACGTGTTGACCCTGCTCGGCCGCATGGGCGCCTCGACCGGTTATCCGGCACTGCGCAACCGCATCATCGCCGCACGCCAGGTTGGCGAGCATGCCGACCAGGATCTGGTGGTGCTCGGCTCGCGCCGCAGCCAGCCGCTGTTCGGCGAATGGGCCGCGCACCTGCCGATCGGCGAGGCCGGGCAGTCGCGCCGTGTCCAGCTCTCGGACTGGGTGTTCGAACGCATGCCCTCGTTCCTGTCGCCGGATGCGCGCCGCACCGATCTGCCGACCACCGCCGAAGTCTCCGTGCGCCCGGATGCCGGTGACGTCGTGCTGATGGGCTTCGAGTCGCCGCTGCGCAAGGGTCGCAGCGTGATCGCGGTGATGGCCGACGACCCGGCCCAGGTGAACCGCCTGTTTGAAGCGTGGTTCGATCCGGACCGCCTGCGCGATTTCCAGGGCAGTGTGGTGCTGCTGCAGAAGGACAAAGTGCGCAGCCTCGCCGGTAACCAGAGTTACTACGTCGGTCACCTGCCGCCACTGACCTGGCTGCGCTGGTATTTCTCGCAGAGCCCGCTGCTCCTGGGGGCGTTCGTCGGCCTGGCCTGCCTGTTGCTGGCGCTGATCGCGCGGTGGCTGCTCAAGCGCAATGCCAAGGCCCGCATCGGGATGTCCGGCTGAGCATGCGCGACCCGTCCGTCCCCGTGCTGGCGCCCGCGCGCCGGCGCTTTCTGCAGGCGATGGCGGCGGCCGGTGCCGCCGCCGTGCTGCCGCTCACTGCCCTGGCACAGGCCTGCGGCACGCCTTGGCGCGAGTGGCGCGCGTTTGTCGATCGGCATATCGAGCCGGACGGCCGCGTGGTCGATCATCTCAATACCGACCTGCGCAGCACCTCCGAATCGCAGTCCTACGGGTTGTTCTTCGCCCTGGTGGACAATGATCCGATCCTGTTTGATCGGATTCTGGCCTGGACCCGCCGTCATCTCTGCCGTGGCCGTGCCGATCTCAATCTGCCGGCGTGGCTGTGGGGCCGGGCCGCCGATGGCCAGTTCCGCGTGCTCGATACCAACACCGCCTCCGACGGTGAGCTGTGGATCGCCTACGCACTGCTTGAAGCCGGACGGTTGTGGAAGCGCCCCGGCCTGGTCGAAGCCGGCCGGCAGACGCTGGCGCTGATGCGTACGGCCGAAGTCGTCGAGCTGCCCGGCTTCGGACCGATGCTGCTGCCAGGAAACCGCGGCTTCGTCCATGCCGACCGCTGGACGCTCAACCCCAGCTACCTGCCGCTGTTCGTGCTGCGCCGCTTTGCCGCCGTTGATGCGCGCGGCCCGTGGGCGCGGCTGGCCGAACGCAGCGTGGCGATGACGCGGGCCAGTGCACCGGTTGGTTTCGCGCCGGACTGGATCGCCTGGAACGGCAAGGCCTTCGTGGTCGACCCGGGCAAAGGCGCGAACGGCAGCTACGATGCCATCCGCTGCTATCTGTGGGCGGGGATGACCGATCCGGCCGATCCATTGCGGCGCACGCTGCTGGACGGCTTGTCCGGCCCGGCATCCCTGCTGCGTGCACAGACCGGCTTTGCCGAGAAGATCGATACGCGTCGCGGCGTCGGCACCGGCGCACCGTCGCCGGGCTTTGCCGCTGCGCTGCTGCCCTACCTCAGTGCCCTCGGGCAGCCCGCGCTGGCCAAGGCGCAGCTGGCACGGATTCCCGCGGCCGGCACCCTCAACTATTACGATCGTGCCCTGGTGCTGTTCGGCAAGGGCTGGATGGATCGCCGCTACCGTTTTTCTGCCGATGGGCGACTGCTGCCCGCGTGGAGTTCGCCATGTTCCGCAAGACCCTGACCCCCCTTTGCCTGGTCGGCCTGTGTGTGTTGACCGTGCCGGCCTTCGCGCAGAACGCGTCGTCGACGCAGCAGCTGGTCAGCCAGGGCAATTACTGGCAGGACCAGGGCCGTGAGGATCTGGCGGCCGATGCCTGGCGCAAACTGCTGGCGACCGATCCCAACCAGGCCGACGCACTGCTCGGCCTGGGCCTGATCGACCTCAACCAGGGCCGCCGTGCCGAGGCGCAGAAGCGACTGCAGCAACTGCAGGCACGTCATCCGTCCTCGGCGCAGACCACGCGCCTGCGCATGGCGCTCGGCGGTGGCGGTGGTGGCAACCAGCTGCAGACCGCGCGTCGCGCGGCGGCGGCCGGTCGCTATGTCGAAGCGGTGCGCGCCTACGACGAAGCGTTCGGTGCGGGCGGCCCGCCCAATGATCTGGCGCTGGAGTACTACCAGGTGCTGGCCGGCACGCCGGAAGGCTGGACGCGTGCGCGCGATGGCCTGCGCCGCATCGCCACCGGCAACAACAACCCGGCCAAGCTCGCGCTGGCGCAGGTGCTGACCTACCGCGAGCCGACCCGCCGCGAAGGCATCGCCCAGCTGCGCACGCTCAGCCAGGCCAACGACACCGCCGGCCCCGCACGCGCGGCCTGGCGCCAGGCGCTGCTGTGGCTCAACGCCACCACCGCCGATGCGCCGCTGTACCAGGCCTTCCTGGAGGTGGTGCCGAATGACCGCGAGGTGGCGGCCAAGCAGGCGCAGCTGCGCGAACAGGCCATCGCCAACCGCCCGGTGCCGCAGGACCCGAACCAGCGACTGCTGGGCGAAGGCTTCCGTGCTTTGGACGGCAACAACCTGGCCCAGGCTGAAGCCCGTTTCGCCCAGGTGCTGCGCGCGCGTCCGCGCGATGCCGAGGCACTCGGTGGCCTGGGCTCGGTGCGCCTGCGCCAGGAGCGCTTTGGCGAGGCCAATGAACTGCTGCGCCCGGCGGCTGCGATCAACGGCAAGTGGCGCAGCGCGGCAGATGCCGCGCGCTACTGGCTGACCCTGCAGGAGGTGCGTCGCCAGCCCGGCGCCGATGCCATCACCCGCGTGCAGCAGGTCATCGCGCTGCAGCCCAAAGAACCGGCCGGCTATGTCGCGCTGGCCGACCTGCAGAGTGGCAGCGATCCGGCTGCGGCTGAACGCAGCTACCGCAAGGCGCTGGAACTGGATGCCGGCAACGCCGGCGCCCTGCAGGGCCTGGTCGGTCTGCTGGGTCGCCTGGGCCGCGCCGATGAGGCGGCCGCGCTGTTCGACCGCCTGACCCCGGCCCAGCAGGAAAGCGCCGGTGGCCAGTCCGTGCTGCGCGCCAACCTGGCCCGTGCCCGCGCGCAGCAGGCGCTGGCCGAGGGCAGCATCGAGATGGCGCAGATCGAGCTGGAAGATGCATTGCTGGTACAGCCGCGTGATCCATGGCTGCGGTTGGAACTGGCGCGGCTGTACAAGCGTGCCGGCCGCCCCGACCAGGCCAACGGCGTGATCGAAGGCCTGCGCGCGCTGGATGACAGCTCGGCGACCTCGCTGTATGCCCAGGCCCTGTTCGCGCAGGAAAACAGCGATTGGCCGCGCGCGTATGCGCTGCTCGAACGCATTCCCGCCGCCTCGCGCGATTCGGAAATGACCGCCCTGCACGACACCGCATGGGTGCAGGTGCAGGCCGCCCAGGCCCGTTCCCTCATGCAGCGCCAGCGCAGTGGGGAAGCGCAGCTCCTGCTGGCCCGCGCCGAAGCCGCCCTCGGCGACCGGGTCAAGAACCCGGCCATCGTGGCCGCGTTGGCCGGTGCCTACGCCGACATCGGCAGCCAGCAGCGCGCGCTGGTGCTCGCGCAGCGCCTGATCGAAGGCGGCTCGCCCAGCGTGGACAACCGCCTGGAATATGCCTCGGTGCTGCTGCGCGCAGGTCGTGATGGTGAGGTCGCCGCGATTCTGCGCCAGCTGGCCGATGTGCCATTGTCGGCCAGCCAGCAGACCCGGTTGAACGATCTGCGCAGCGGCTACGTGCTGCGCCAGGTCGATGCGCTGCGCGAGCTCGGCAATCTTGAAGGTGCATACGCGGTATTGGCCCCGGCGTTGGCCGAGCGCCCGCAGGACCCGCGCAACATCGCTGCCCTGGCACGGCTGTATGCCGCCGCGGGAGACAACGGCCAGGCGTTGGCGTTGTACCAGCAGCAACTGCAGCTGGCCCCGGGCGATCTGGATGCGATGGTCGCCGCTGCCGGCAGTGCCGCGGCGATGCGCGACATGGACCTGGCCGAACAGTATCTGGAGCGCGCGCTCAAACAGGCGCCGGAGTCGCCGGATGTGTTGGCCGCCGCAGGACGTGTGTATCGCGCCGCGGGCAAGAACCGCCGCGCCGAAAGCTACTTCCGTGCCTCCCTGGCCGCTGCTGCGAAGGGCAGTGGCCAGCTCGACAACGGCTACCCGCAGGCCAGCACCGCGATGCTGGCAAGCGGTGGCAGCTTCAATCCGTTCGCCGGTCTCAACCGTGGCGGCGGCACCCGCACCGCGGCGCTGCGCGATGGTGGCCTGCCGTTGCCGACCGCGGCCGCACGTCTGGCTGCCGAACCGCTGCCGATGGATGCAGCGCCGTCGATGGGCATGAGCACGGGACTGGCGGGCGTCACCCCGATGATCGATGCTGATGGCCTGCCCGAACCGGTCATGGCCACGGCTGCCGCCAGTGGCGGGGTCGCCCTGCCGTTGCCGGTGCCAGGCTCGCGCCAGGTGCCGAGCCAGGCGAGCGTGCCGCGCGCGTCGCGCAACACTGCGCTTGGCCCGCTGCCACCGGCCACCACTGGCAATGGCGTGCTTGATGAACTGCGCGCGCTCAAGGCCGAGAACAGCAGCAGCCTGGCCGTGGGCGCGGCGTATCGCACCCGTGCGGGCGAAGCGGGCATGGGGCAGCTCGACGACCTGCAGGTGCCGCTGGAAGGGCAGTTCGCGGTGGGTGACGGCAAGCTCAAGGTGGCCATCACCCCGACCGTGCTCGATGCGGGGCGCCCGGATCCCGAGTACACCAGCGCCAGCCGCTTCGGTGGTGGCCCGCAGGCCGCCCTGGCCGGGGCGCTGGCCGCGGACCGCACGCCGGTCGATGATCTGGTTGGCTCGTCGCTGTACCAGACGCTGTTGACCCGTGGCGAAAGCAACGCGACCCGCAATCTGATCTACGACCGCGCGCTGGACAACGGCCGCTACCAGGAACTGTTCAACCAGACCGACGGTTCACTCACCCAGGCAGAACGTGCCGCTGCCGCACGTGCGCTGCTGTTCGCTGATCCACTGCCGAGCTACATCCTCAGCCGTGATCTGGCCAACACCCCGATCAGCGACATCGCCACCCAGGTGCTGGGCAATGCCGGCTTGGTACGCGGGCTGAGCGCCGCCGAGCAGGCCCAGCTCAAAACGCTGGCCCAGGGCGGCGGTGGCTCGCAGACCCCGCAGGCGTTCCAGGACACCCTCTACGCGATGGTGGCCAACGCCGCCGGTGCGCGCCGAATGAGTTCTCAGGATGCCAGCGGTGCCGGCGTCTCGGTCGGCTACGAGCGCGGTGGTTTCCGTGCCGATGTCGGCAGCACTCCACTGGGCTTCGATGACACACAGATCGTCGGCGGCATTGGCTACCGCGGTCAGATTGGCGATGCGCTGACCTGGTCCGGCGAAGCCTCGCGCCGCGCGGTGACCGACAGCCTGCTGTCCTTCGCCGGTGTGGAAGATGCGCGCAGCGGCCTGCGCTGGGGCGGGGTGACCGCCAGCGGTGCCAAGCTCGCAGCGACGGTCGACAACGGCCAGCTTGGCGGCTACGCGAGCCTGTCCTGGCATCGCCTGGAAGGCGAGAACGTGGCCGACAATGATCGCCAGGAAGTGGGCGTGGGCGTCTACGTGCATGCCCTGGAAACCGACAACCAGTCGCTGACCGCCGGCCTGAACCTGACCGCGATGCAGTACGACCGCAACCTCAGTGGCTTCACCTTTGGCCATGGCGGTTACTTCAGCCCGCAACGCTACGTGGATGTCGGCTTCCCGGTGCACTGGAACGGCCGCACCTCCAGCGGCCGCGTCGCGTGGCAGCTCGATACCAGCGTCGGCGTGCAGCACTTCAAGGAAGACGCCGCGCCGTACTTCCCGACCGACCCGGCGATGCAGCAGGCCGCCTACGAGGCGGCCTCGATGGCCGCGCTGCTGGGTCTGACCACCGAGTACGTGGAACCGGTCTACACCGGCCAGACCAAGACCGGCGTGTCCTACAACCTCAGTGCCGCCGCCGAATGGCAGCTGTCTTCGCAGCTGTTCCTGGGCGGGCGAATGGAGTTCAACAATGCGCGCGATTACCGCCAGTTCGGTACCAGCCTGTACCTGCGCTTCCTGCTCGACCGGCTCGGCGCCGGGCTGGGCAAGCAGCCGCAGCCGCTGCGCTCGCCGTACGCCTCGGGTGAATGATCGCCGTCATGCGCTGATGACCGGCCCGCTGCCAGGCTTTACCTGGCCGCGGGCGTCCCGCAGGCTTGCCGGGTTACTGCTGCGAAGAGGCTGACGTCCGTGACTGATTCCCCATCGTTCCATCGGATGCGCCGCCGCCTGATGCAGGCGCTGGCCGTTACTCCGCTGCTGGCCTGCTCGGCCAACGGCCCGGCACGCGGCCCCGGTCCGTGGACGGCATGGCAGGTGATGCGTGCTTCCAGCGTGACCCCGGACGGGCGCATGGTCGACCACAACAACACCGATCAGCGCTCGACCTCCGAAGGCCAGTCCTACGCACTGTTCTTCGCGCTGGTGGACAACGACCAGCCACTGTTCGACCGCATCCTGCGCTGGACCGAGGACAACCTCGCCGGCGGCAGCATGGCCCAGCGCCTGCCGGCCTGGCTGTGGGGGCGCGACACCACGGCCAATGCGTGGAAGGTGCTTGACGACAATCCCGCCAGCGATTCGGACGTCTGGCTGGCCTACACCCTGCACGAAGCTGCGCGGTTGTGGAAACGCCCGGCGCTGCGCCAGACCGCCGAGGCGATGCTGGCCGCGGTGCAGGTGCAGGAGCTGGTCGATGTGCCCGGCCTGGGCACGATGCTGATGCCCGGCCCGAAAGGATTTGCGACCGAAGATACCTGGCGCTTCAATCCCAGCTACGTGCCGCTGCCGTTGCTGCGCCGGTTTGCCGCGCTCGACCCGACCGGCCCGTGGACCACCGTGATCGGCAACAGCGTGCGCCTGTTGCGCGACACCGCACCCCACGGCTTTGCGCCCGATTGGACGGCGTGGCGCGATGGTGCCTTCATCGCCGATCCGGACAAGGGCCCGCTCGGCAGTTACGACGCCATCCGCTGCTACCTATGGGCGGGCATGACCGCCGTGAACGATCCCAGTTTCCGCTCGCTGCTGGATGCGCTGCACGGCCCGTTGAGCACGCTGCGCGAAGGGCAGCCGATGCCGGAGAAGGTCAACACGCTCACCGGTACACGCGAAGGCACGGGCAACTACGGCTTCCAGGCGGCCCTGGTGCCGTATCTGCAGGTGCAGGGTGAGGCAGGCCGGGCAAAGGCGATGGCTGCCTCGCTGCCCACCCCGGAGCAGCAACGCGCCGCACCGCCACGCTATTACGAGCAGGTGCTCAGCCTGTTTGCCATCGGTTGGTACGAAGGCCGCTATCGCTTCGCCGCAGACGGCCAACTGCGGCCGTCCTGGGCGTGATGCGCCGCCTACCGACTACCGGTCGGTAGGCGCGTGCGCCCTCACTCCAGCGCGTAACGCAGCACGAACAGCCCGGCCACCAGCCACACCGCCGGATGTACCTCGCGCCAGCGCCCGGTGCCGGCCTTGAGCACGGCGTAGGCGATGAAGCCGAAGGCCAGGCCATTGGCGATGGAGTAGGTGAACGGCATCGCCAACGCGCACAGCGCGGCCGGCACCGATTCGGTCAGGTCGCCCCAGTCCACATCGACCAGCTCGCGCAGCATCAGCCCGGCCACGAACAGCAGGGCTGGGGCGGTGGCGTAGCCGGGCACCATCGCCGCCAGCGGCGAGAACAGCAGCGCGGCCAGGAACAGGGCGGCCACCACCAGCGCGGTCAGGCCGGTACGGCCGCCGGCCTGCACGCCCGAGGCGCTTTCGGCGAAGGCGGTGGTGCTGCTGGTGCCGAGCAGCGAGCCGGCCACGATCGCGGTGCTGTCGGCCAGCAGCGCACGGCCGAAGCGCTTCTGCGCGCCCGGCAGCTTCAGCAGCCCCGCGCGGCCGACCACGCCGTACAGCGTGCCGGTGGCATCGAACACCTCCACCAGCACGAACACCAGCACCACCTGCAGCAGCACTGCGATCGGCGCGCCGCCGTCGTGGTGCAGCAGGCCGGGCAGGTCCAGCTGCAGGAAGGTCGGGGCCAGGCTCGGGGGCAGCGAGATCAGTCCATGGAACTGCACATCGCCGAGCAGCCAGGCGGCACCGGTGACGGCCAGAATCCCGATCAGGATCGCCCCGCGCACCTTGCGTGCTTCCAGAATGGCGATCAGCAGGAAGCCGGCCAGGGCCAGCAGCGGCGGCGCGGTATTGAGCGGGCCGAGTGCAACCAGGGTGTCGGTGTTGGCGATGATCACGCCGGATTTCTGCAGCGCGATGATCGCCAGGAACAGGCCGATGCCGGCCACGATCGAGGCGCGCAGCGAGGGCGGAATGCCGGCCACCAGCCACGCGCGCACGCCGGTGAGCGACAACACCAGGAACACCAGGCCGGAAATGAAGACGGCGGCCAGTGCCTGCTGCCAGGGCAGGCCGGCGGCGCCGACCACGGTGAAGGCGAAGAACGCATTCAAGCCCATGCCCGGGGCCATGCCGACCGGGAAGTTGGCCGCGAAGGCCATCACCAGCGAGCCCAGTGCGGCAGCCAGGCAGGTGGCGACAAATACCGCGCCCGGGTCCATGCCGGTGGTACCCAGGATGTCCGGGTTGACGAAGACGATGTAGGACATCGTCAGGAAGGTGGTCAGGCCGGCCAGCAGTTCGGTGCGCACGGAGGTGCCGTGCTGCTGCAGCTGGAACAGGCGCTCGGGAAGGGACATGCTGGTTATCTCGCGACGATAAGGCGTCACGACCAACGGTCGTGACCTACCGGAATGCAAACGGCCGCGCAGTGCGCGGCCGTTTTTGCTTTCTTACTTCAGCGCCTTGAAGCGCAGGCGCTTCGGCGCGGCGTCGTCGCCCATGCGGCGGCGCTTGTCTTCTTCGTACTCGCGGTAGTTGCCCTGGAAGAACTCCACGTGCGAGTTGCCTTCGAACGCCAGGATGTGGGTCGCGATGCGATCGAGGAACCAGCGGTCATGCGAAATCACGAAGGTGTTGCCCGGGAACTCCAGCAGCGCATCTTCCAATGCACGCAGGGTTTCGATGTCCAGATCGTTGGACGGTTCATCGAGCAGCAGCACGTTGCCACCCTGCAGCAGGGTCTTGGCCATGTGCAGGCGGCCACGCTCACCACCGGACAGCGAACCGACCAGCTTCTGCTGATCCTGGCCCTTGAAGTTGAAGCGGCCGATGTAGGCGCGCGACTGGATCTCGATGCCGTTGATGTTGAGGATGTCCAGGCCGCCGGCGATTTCCTGGAAGACGTTGTGGTTGCCCTCCAGCGCGTCGCGGCTCTGGTCCACGTAGGACAGCTTGACGGTCGGGCCGACGGTGATTTCGCCCGAATCCGGCTTTTCCTGGCCGGTGATCATCTTGAACAGGGTCGACTTGCCGGCGCCGTTGGGGCCGATGATGCCCACGATCGCGCCACCGGGCACCAGGAAGCTCAGCTCGTCGAACAGCAGACGGTCGCCGAACTTCTTGGAGACGTTCTTGAACTCCATCACCGAGGCGCCCAGGCGCTCGCCCGGCGGGATGAAGATTTCATTGGTCTCGTTGCGCTTCTGGTAATCCACCGACTGCAGCTCTTCCAGGCGGGCCAGACGGGCCTTGCCCTTGGTGCGGCCGCCCTTGGCGTTCTGGCGCGACCACTCCAGTTCCTTCTGGATCGCCTTCTGGCGGGACTTCTCCTGGTTGTCTTCCTGCTTCAGGCGCTCGTCCTTCTGCATCAGCCAGTCGGTGTAGTTGCCCTTCCACGGAATGCCGCGGCCGCGATCCAGTTCCAGGATCCACTCGGCGGCGTTGTCCAGGAAGTAGCGATCATGGGTGACTGCCACGACGGTGCCGGTGTAGCGCGCCAGGAACTGCTCCAGCCATTCCACGGACTCGGCATCCAGATGGTTGGTCGGTTCGTCGAGCAGCAGCATGTCCGGCTTCTGCAGCAGCAGGCGGCACAGCGCCACGCGGCGCTTTTCACCACCGGAGAGCTTGCCGATCACGGCATCCCACGGCGGCAGGCGCAGCGCATCGGCGGCCACGTCCAGCTGGTTTTCCAGGGTGTGCGCATCGCCAGCGGCGAGGATCGCCTCCAGGCGCTCCTGTTCCTTGGCCAGCTTGTCGAAGTCGGCGCCTTCCTCGGCATAGGCCAGGTAGACGGCGTCCAGCTGGGCCTGGGCCTGCAGCACTTCGCCGACGCCTTCCTCGACCGCTTCACGCACGGTCTTGGTCGGGTCCAGCTCCGGTTCCTGGGCCAGGTAGCCGACCTTGATGCCGGCCTGCGGGCGGGCTTCGCCCTCGAAATCGGTATCCACGCCGGCCATGATCTTGAGCACCGTGGACTTGCCGGCGCCGTTCAGGCCCAGCAGGCCGATCTTGGCACCCGGGAAGAACGACAGCGAGATGTCCTTGATGATCTGCCGCTTGGGCGGGACCACCTTGCTGACGCGGTTCATGGTGTAGATGTATTGCGAGGACATGAGGTCTCCGAAGGCGCAACCCTGCGCCCGTTCCAGACGGAACAGGAACAGATGGAAGAAAAGGATGCCCCGATTATAGCCGGAAGCGATCAGTGCCGCCGGGAGCCAAGGGCTCCGGGGCTTGCCGCCGCCTGAATGCGGGGTCAAAGCCCTTGAATTGGAAACCGTTTCCAGCCGGAGACCGTTCAGATGCCGTGCGCATGATGGAGTCATCCACCCACCAAGCGAGGCCAGTCATGCGCATGAATCGATTTGTAGTAGGGGCGGTCGCCTCGCTGCTGGCCTTGGGCACGGTGGCCCCGGCCTTTGCCGATGACCATCGTGGGCGCGGTCACGACCGCCGCGAGTGGCGTGATGACCGTGGCCGCGGCCATGACCGTCATGACCGCCACGACAACCGTCGTGACGACCGCCGCCATTACAGCAACGGCTACCGGGAGGGGTACCGCGACGCCCGCTACAACGACCGCCGTTACTACGCCCCGCCGCCGCCGCGTGTGGTGTATCGCCCGGCGCCGGGGTATGGCTCGTACGGCTGGGCGCGCGGCCACCGCTACCGTGAGTACTACGGCGGCCCGGTCTACGTGGTCAACGATTACAGCCGCTACTCGGTGCGCCGCCCGCCGCGCGATCACCAGTGGATTCGCGATGATCGCGGCAACCTGCTGCTGGTCGCCATCGCCACCGGGATCATTGCCGACTACGTGATCAACCGGTAAGCAGGCCTGGCATCGCACTGACACGCTGACCGTTAGTGTTCGAAAGGCACCATGACAAAGGGCCCGCGCAAGCGGGCCCTTTGTTTGAAGCAACGCGCTGCATCAGAACTGGACGGACCAGTTCAGCTGCACCCCCACATCGCGCTGGCCGTCGCCGGCGCTGGTCTGTGCCTGCAGCGACAGGCGGCTTGCCGTCGTCGGGCTGACCGCCACGCCCAGCTCGGCAAGACCCATGCTGCGTGCCAGCGGCACGGACTGCATCGCAAAGGTCGTATCGCCGTTCTCGAAGCGCGCACGCGTCGCTGCCCCCAGATCACCATCGGCATACTGCCAGCCAACCCGTGCAGTGAGCGCCGCACGGTCACGCTGCCCGCCGCTGATGTCCCACACCGCGCGCAGAGCTGCCACGCCGGTGCTCAGTTCATCGCGGTTGGCCTGCACCTGCAGTGCACTGCTGCCGCCGGTTTCAGCGACCTGCTCACTGCGCAGACGCACGTGTGCCAGCTCGATCTCCGGGGTCAACGTCACGGTGCGGGCGGTGAAGTCCCAGCCCGCCCGGGCGAACATGCGGTCGGCGGTCGCATCCGAACGTGCTGCCAACGACTGCGACATCGTGCTGCCGACGGTCACCTCGCGGGTGGTGTCGATGCGGTAGTCGGTGCGGCTGACGCCACCGCGCAGGCTGAGGTGTTCGCCCTGGAACTGGCCGTAGACGCCGTATTCGGTGGCGTCCGCGTCGGCCTTGGCCTGGCGCTCGTCCAATCGATTGGTCAAGGTCTGCTCGCCCACGGCCACGCCCAACAGCACACGCTCGCTGATGCGCCAGTCGGCACCGGCCATCAGGCCCTGCTGCTGCACGCGCGAACGCGCGCCCACGCCATCGGCGTCCAGGCGCAGCGAGTTGCCGCTGCCGGCCACCCACACGCCGGTGTTGCCGGCGAGGACGCCACTCATCGCCGCGCCGTCCAGGCGCTGGTGGATGCCATCGCGCAGGAAGCGATCCTGCAGCAGCGCGGTGCGCGCGGCGGCGTGGATCTCACCGCCCAGGCTGTCGAAGGCCGGTACGACCTGCGGCACTTCCAGGCGTACGACGGCGTCGTACACCGCATTGCCCGCGCCCAGCGCTTCCACCGCGCCGGCGACCTGCTTCTGGTTGGTGTTGACCACCACGTCCGGGAAGGCCAGCTCGATGTCCGGCATCGCAATATCGTTGCGCGCCAGGGTCAGGTAGACGTGGTTGGCGTCGTAATCCAGCGTGGGTGCAAGGAAGGCCAGCGTACTGGTGGCGCCGGCAAAGCGGCCCTCCACGCCATCGTTCGCCGTCAACAGGGTGTAGCGGGTGGACGGCGCCCACTCACCGGCCGAGGCCAGGGCCACGGTGTTGGCCTGGCCCAGGGTGGCGGTGCCGGCCACGTCGACATGGTCACTGCTGCCGTTGGCTGCCACGTCCACGTTGAAGATCGCGCTGCTGTCGAACACCAGATTGCCGGTGATCGACAGACGGCCCACCGGCCCGGTCAGATTGCTGCCCGGTGACAGGGTGCTGCCGCCCCGGATCTCCACGTCGCCCAGGCGCCCGTTACCGGTGAGCCAGGCCGTGTTGCCCACCTGCACGGTGCCGCCCAGCGCCCCCTCCACAGCCAGTTGGCCGCCATCGACCACGGTGGTGCCGGTGAACGCGCTGCTGTCGCCGGTCAGGGTCAGGAAATGACGCCCCTGCTGCAGCTGACCATTGCCACTGAAGCGGCCCGCGTAGGTGACCACGCGGGTGGTATCGGTCTGGAAGCGCCCGGCGCTGCCGATCTCGATGTCGCCGCTCGGCATGGCATTGCCGATCGCGCGCACGGTGCCGCCGTTGACCCGGGTCAGGCCGCTGAAGGCGCCGCTGCTCAGGACCAGCTCACCGCCATCGTTCTTTTCCAGCACGGCACCGGTGACGCCGCTCAGTCCGCCGCCGAAGGTCACGCTGGTGCCGTTGGGCACCCACACCCCCGCATTGCCCAGCAGGCGCACGCTGTTGACCAGGGTGGTCATGTTGACCAGGCCCAGCGAGGTGCCATCACCCAGTGTCACCCCGCCGCGGCCCGCCGAGGCCGCGCCGTTCAGCGACAACGTGCCGGCGTCGATCTGCAGGCCGCCGCTGAAGCTGTTTGCGCCGCTGAGCATCAGCGCGCCCGCGCCGGTCTTGCGCAGCGCGCCGGTGCCGCTGATATCGCCCTGGATGCCCAGGTTGCCCACGGTATCCAGCTGCGAGGACACGCTCACCAGCACGTCGCTGTCGAGGTTCACCCAGCCATTGCTGCGAAGCAGGCCGCCGGCCAGTTCAACGCTGCCGGTGCCATCGCCGGTACGGATGCTTTCGATGCCGGTGCTGTTGCCGACCGCCAGCGTCGCGTTGTTGCCGACCAGCAGCGAGCCACGGGCAGTACCGTCCGCGGCCAGCAGGATCGACCCGCTGACGGAGGCGGTTGCGCCGTTGTCGACGCTGAAGGTGCCGATGCCTTCCTGGCCCACCTGCAACGTGTTGCTGATCCAGCGGGCGGTGGGGCCGTTCACGAGCACCTCGCCGAAGCTGCCCACGGCACGACCCAGAATGGCCGTGTCGGTGACCAGCAGACCGCCCACGTTGATCGTGGCCGCGTTGCTATCGCCGAAGGTGGCCGTGGCACCGCTGTTGTCGACGCCCGCATCCGCGCCGATGGTCAGCATGCCGGTGCCGCCCTGCGTAGCCACCAGCAGGCCGTGGGTGACCACGCTGGCCCCGTTGTAGACCTGCAGGTCGCCATGACCGCGGCTGCCGATGGTCAGCAGGCCATCGTTGATCCACTGCGAGGTGGCATTGTTGATGGTGGCCACGCCGGTGCCGCCGGCGCCGAGGACCGCCGTGGTACTCAGCAGGTCCGCGCCCCCCTGGACGATCAGCTCGCCCATGCCGGCCGCGCCCACCTGCAGGTCGGTGGCCGTCAGATGCGAACCGGTGCCGCTGACGACCACCGTGCCCACGCCGGTGTTGGTCCATCCCAGGATGGTCTTGTCACTGACGGTCTTTGCGCCGTTGGTGATCTCCACCCGCCCGGTGCCTTGAGCGCCGGCATAGATCGTGCCGGCATCCCAGCGGCTGGTGGCGCCATCCACCTGCACAAAGCCGGTGCTGCCCGGCATCGAGCCGACCCAGGCGTTGTTCGTATACAGGTGCGCGCCGCCGAGCACGGACAGTTCGCCGCGGCCCAGGTGGCCTACGCCGATGTCGTACTGGATGTCCCAGGAGGTCCCTGCACCGCTCAGCACGGCAGAGCCCCTGTGGCCGGCGACGGCACCCAGGGTGGCCGTTGCGGTGTCCAGGGTGGCGCCGTTGCTCATGTCGAAGTGGGCATCGGCCGAGTTCCCCAGGTACAGATGCCAGGATCGTGCCCCGGCCGTCTGCAGGCTCAGTGTGTACCCATCGACGTAGGCCCAGCTGTTGGTGGCGGTCGGAACACCGTTGTTCCAGCGGGTCGCGTCATACCAGTCGCCATTGCCCGTGCGGGAGGTATTGACGGCCTGTGCGCCGGCGCTGACGGCCAGGCCGACGGCGAGCGCAAGCAACGATGCGCGGCGTGCGCTGGTGGAGGTAGTGGAGGTGGTGCGACGGTTGGCCAGCGTCGTGGCCGGCGAGCAGACATGGTACGGATGAATCACGCGAAATCCCCTGATTTGGACAGGGCGTATCGGCGTCGAAATGCGGGTCTTTAGGGTGGAAAGCTAAATAATTAAGTTTCACAAGGAATTGCGTCACGGTTCGGGAATCAGGCGGCTGTGCCATGGGCCGGGGCGCGCCCGGCGGCAAGCGGTCGCCCCGGCCGGCCAGCCCGCTTACAATCAGGGGCTCTGCTGTCCCCTCCCTGCCTGGAGTAACCGATGTTCCCGCGTGACGTCCGCATCGAAACCTACGATCCCGAACTGGCCAAGGCCATCGCCGCCGAAACCCAGCGCCAGGAAGACCATGTCGAGCTGATCGCCAGCGAGAACTACACCAGCCCGGCGGTGATGGAAGCCCAGGGCAGCCAGCTGACCAACAAGTACGCCGAAGGCTACCCGGGCAAGCGCTACTACGGTGGCTGCGAATACGTGGATATCGCCGAGCAGCTGGCCATCGACCGCCTCAAGCAGCTGTTCGACGCCGACTACGCCAACGTGCAGCCGCACAGCGGCTCGCAGGCCAACCAGGCCGTGTACTTCGCGCTGCTGCAGCCGGGCGACACCATCCTGGGCATGAGCCTGGCCCACGGCGGTCACCTGACCCACGGTGCCAAGGTCAATGCCTCGGGCAAGCTGTTCAACGCCATCCAGTACGGTGTCGACGAAGCCGGCCTGATCGACTATGACGAAGTCGAGCGCCTAGCCTTGGAGCACAAGCCGAAGATGGTCGTGGCCGGCTTCTCGGCTTACTCGCAGGTGGTGGACTGGGCACGCTTCCGTGCCATCGCCGACAAGGTCGGTGCCTACCTGTTCGTGGACATGGCGCACGTGGCCGGTCTGGTCGCCGCCGGCGTCTACCCGAGCCCGCTGCCGCACGCCCACGTGGTCACCTCCACCACCCACAAGACCCTGCGTGGCCCGCGTGGCGGCATCATCATCGCCAAGGGCGCCAGCGAAGAGCTGCAGAAGAAGCTGCAGTCCATCGTGTTCCCGGGCATCCAGGGCGGCCCGCTGATGCACGTCATCGCCGGCAAGGCCGTGGCCTTCAAGGAAGCGCTGGAGCCGGGCTTCAAGGCCTACCAGCAGCAGGTGGTGAAGAACGCCCAGGCGATGGCCGGCACGCTGATCGCGCGCGGCTACAAGATCGTCTCCGGCGGCACCCAGAACCACCTCATGCTGGTCGACATGATCGGCAAGGATGTCTCCGGCAAGGATGCGGAGGCTGCGCTCGGCCTGGCCCACATCACCGTCAACAAGAACTCGGTGCCGAACGATCCGCGTTCGCCGTTTGTGACCTCGGGCCTGCGCCTGGGCACCCCGGCGGTCACCACGCGTGGTTACCTGGAACAGGACTGCGTGGACCTGGCCAACTGGATCGCCGACGTGCTCGACGCCCCGGCTGACGAGGCCGTGATCGCCCGCGTGCGCGATGCCGTCAGCGCGCAGTGCCGCAAGTACCCGGTCTACGGTTGACATGGACGAGGGCCGGCAACGGCGTACGTACGCCGTGCTGGCCCTGGTCTGCGGCATCGTGGGGATGGCTGGCGGTGGCACCTTCGCCGCCATCGGGGTCTGGGTCGCATTCGTCGAGCCGGCCTATCTGGACCGGGCCTCGCGCCTGGTGATTGGCGGCTGGGGGGCGGCCGGCCTGATCGGGATCGTGGGCTGGCTGTGGTTGAGTGGCCGCTACCTGCGTCATGGCCGCGACGGGCTGCTTGCGAGTGGCCCTTGGGCGTGGACCGCGCTATGGATAGGCATGCTCGCTTCGGTTCCGGTCGTGGGGATGGCGTTCTGGCACGCCGCTGAGAGCCCGATGGGGCTGATCCTGCTGCTGGCCGGGCCGCCGATGGCATGGCCTGCTGTCCGGCTGGTGCAACTGCGGCGGACTCCGGGAACCTGACCGGATGCAGCCGCGCCGTCGGCGCTGGCCGCCGCCCTGATCCTGCTGCTGCCCGGCATGCCGATGCTCTCCTGCGCGGCGCACCTGCTGTGGCTGCGTCGGCAGTCCACCTAGACGGGGCTGGCCTCTGGCACCGGCCATTTGCTGTAGTCGGTCCCTCTCAGGTACCGTTGCGACGCTGCCGTGACCACGGCATGACGTTTTCCTGATGCAAGGCGTTCCATGTATTGTCCGTTCTGCCAGCATGCCGACACCCGTGTGATCGATTCGCGCGTCTCTGAAGACGGCGCGACGATCCGGCGTCGCCGCGAGTGCGAGGCCTGCAACGAGCGCTTCAGCACCCTGGAAACCATCGAACTCAAACTGCCGGCGATCGTCAAAAGCGACGGCAGCCGCGAGGCCTTCGATGCCCGCAAGGTCCGCAGCGGCTTCGACCGCGCGCTGCAGAAGCGCCCGGTGCCTGAAGACAAGATCGAGCTGGCGGTGCGCGCGGTGATGCAGCAGGCGCGCGTCTGTGGCGAACGCGAAATTCCGTCGATCAAGGTCGGCGAGTTCGTGATGAACGAACTGCGCAAGCTGGACCATGTCGGGTACGTGCGCTTTGCCTCGGTGTATCGCAGCTTCGAGGACGTGGCCGATTTCCGCGAGGAGATCGAGAAGCTTGAACGCGAGCTGCCCTCCAGCACCGAACAGCTGCAGCTGCTGGGCGATGTGATCGCGCTGACCAAGAAGAAAAAGGGCTGAGCCCCGCCGCATCGCGGCCACCCCGGCTGGGCTACCATCGCGGCTGCACGACTGCCGCCAGAAGAGCTCCGCCATGACCGAATTTTCCGCTCTCGACCATCAGCACATGGCGCATGCGCTGCGCCTGGCCGAGCGCGCCGCGTATACCGCGCGACCCAATCCCATGGTCGGCTGCGTGATCGCGCGTGATGAGGTCGTGGTCGGCGAGGGCTGGCACCAGCGCACGGGTGGCCCGCATGCGGAAGTCTTCGCGCTGCGCCAGGCTGGCGCGCAGGCGCGCGGCGCCACCGCCTACGTCACCCTGGAACCCTGCGCGCACCACGGTCGCACGCCACCGTGTGCGCTCGCGTTGATCGAGGCGGGCGTGGCGCGCGTAGTGGCGGCGATGCGTGATCCTTTCCCGAAGGTCGACGGCGGCGGCTTCGTGCTGCTGCGCGAGGCCGGCATCGAGGTCGCCGAAGGGCTGATGGCCGCGCAGGCGCGCGAGCTCAACCAGGGCTTCCTCTCACGCATCGAGCGCGGCCGCCCCTGGGTGCGGGTGAAGCTCGCTGCCAGCCTGGACGGGCGCACGGCGATGGCCGATGGCCGTTCCAAGTGGATCACCGGCGCGGCCGCCCGCGAGGATGTGCAGCACTGGCGCGCACGGGCTGGCGCGATTCTCACCGGCGCGGCCACCGTGTTGGCCGATGACCCGATGTTGACCGTGCGGCTGGCCGATACCGAGGTGCTGCCGCCGTTGCGCGTGGTGCTCGATGCACGGCTGCGCTCGCTGGAATGCGCGCGCGTGCGCGAGGGTGGGGCGCCGACGCTGTATGTGCATGACGCCGCGGTCAGTCCACCGGATGCGGCCGATGCCGAGTTCGCCTGCGTGCCCAGCGATGACGGTCGTCTGGATCTGGGCGCGGTATTGGCGCTGCTCGCCGAACGTGGGGTCAACGAGGTGCATACCGAGGCCGGCGCCACCCTGGCCGGTGCGCTGCTGGCTGGCGGCTGGGTCGACGAACTGCTGCTGTACCAGGCGCCCACGCTGCTCGGCGAACATGGCCGGCCGCTGCTGTCCGGCCTGGGCATCCACGCGATGGAGCAGCAGCGTCGGCTGCGTGTGGTGGACCAGCGGCACGTCGGGGCAGACCTGCGGCTGTTGCTGCGTCCTTGACCCCAGCGCGGCCCCTCAGCGGCAGCTCGTGTCCCACATCGCTTCGGCCACCGGCCGCAGCGCCCTGCATTCCTGTGCCATCGCCTCCGGTGTTGCGACTGCGGCCTTCGCGCTCAACGCCGCGGCCATCGCATCGACGCCTGGCACCTGCTCGGGCGCGGTCCTGACCACGCAACGGCGGTGCTGCTGCAGCAACGCATCGCAGGCCGCAACACCGGTGATCGCCGGCGCACCCTGTGCCGTGGTCTCCTGCTGCCAGGCCTCGAATGGCAACAGTGCCGCCATCACCGGGCGCAGCAGCGCGTCCGGGTTGCCGCTGTACCAATAGCCGTTGTCCTTGGCCGGATACAGGTCGATGCTGCCGGTCAGTTCGCGCCGCGGCCCCGTGCGCAGGGCCACGAGGTACGTCTCCAGGAAGCGTTTCAGGCTGGCCGGGGTGTTCTCCTCAGCGCTGGCATCAAACAGCGGGCGCAGACTGTCCAGCGCCGTGACGCTGCAGGTGAACGCGACATTGGCCACCTTCGCGCCGTCCACGTAAGCGTTGTCGCGCACGGTGCTGTGCGTGGCGCGGCAGTGCGTGCCGCCCAGGTTCTGGGCCACGACGGAGGGCACCGCCTCGATGCTGGCAGCATCGCTGCCCGCCAGCGCAAGCATGCTCTGCAGCGGGGCGGCGAGCCCCGCGGCGAAGGCACCTTTGCTGAATTCCACCGGGTCCTGGCCATTGAATGCCGGGCGCAGCGCGTCATTCAATGTGTGGGCAGCCGCGGCATCGTCTTCGAGCAACACCCGTGCATACAGGTCGACGGTCTGCTCGGGGGTCAAGGGTGTCGGCGCAGCGGCATGGACGGCCAGCGGAGCGGAAAGGGCGATGGCAAGCGGCAGGAGGTAGGTGATCATTCTCAGCGTCCAATGCAGGGCGCGGAAGGCTAGCGCATTCACCGCAACCTGGCAGGTGGCCCTGACGCATCCGGCCGCATGCGAGCGCCGCAGGCTGGCAGCGCCCATAAAAAACGGGCCCCTTGCGGGACCCGTTCGATCATGGCGCGGCGCGGACGCTGCAGCTCGATCAGTAACCGACGTATGCGCCCTCATATCCACGGGGCGCAGCACTCAGTGGGATAGCTTAACACTTATTTAACTTAAAGCCCCCAGTCAGGGTGCCCTGTTACACTACGCGCGCCGGTTCGCCGGTACACAAACGTCTTCAGGGCGGGGTGCGATTCCCCACCGGCGGTAGGTGCGCAAGCACGAGCCCGCGAGCGCTTCCCGTTCCCCGGGAAGGTCAGCAGATCCGGTCCGATGCCGGAGCCGACGGTATAGTCCGGATGAAAGAAGACGGTGCTGCCGGGCCTTGTGCTCGGCGTGCACCTATATGCCTTGCGGCGTTTTTCGCTCACTTTCCGCGGAGAACGTTACGTGTTTACTGGAATCATCGAAGGCGTCGGCCGTCTGGCCGCACGCGAATCCCTTGGCGGCGATGTCCGCTTCACCTTCAACGTGGGCACCCTGCCGTTCGATAACGTGCAGATGGGCGAGAGCATCGCCATCAACGGGGTCTGCCTCACCGTCATCGCCCATGACGCCACCAGCTTCCAGGCCGACGCCTCGACCGAGACGCTGGGCCTGACCACGCTGGGTCAGCTGAGCGACGGCGCCGTCATCAATCTCGAACGCGCCATGCGCCCGACCGATCGCCTGGGCGGCCATCTGGTCAGCGGCCATGTCGATGGCCTGGGCCAGGTGCTGTCGGTGCATGACGACGCCCGCGCCCAGCGCTGGCGCTTCGCCGCACCGGCCGCACTGCTGCGCTACATCGCCAAGAAGGGCTCGATCTGCGTGGACGGGGTCAGTCTGACCGTCAACGAGGTGGACGAGCAGGGCTTCGAAGTCGCCCTCATCCCGCACACCGTCGCCAACACCGCCTTCGCCGCGACTGCCGTGGGCAGCGCGGTCAATCTTGAAATCGATCTGGTCGCCCGTTACGTCGAACGGTTGCTGGGTGCAGGAGCACGCGCATGAATTTCGCCCCCATTCCCGACATCCTCGAGGACATCCGCCTCGGCCGCATGGTCGTCATCGTCGATGACGAAGACCGCGAGAACGAAGGCGACCTGATCATGGCCGCCGAGTTGGTCAAGCCGTCGGACATCAACTTCATGGTCACCCACGGCCGAGGCCTGGTGTGCCTGCCGCTGACCCGCGAGCGTGCGGCCGATCTGGGCCTGGCACCGATGGTGCAGGCCAATACCGCGCAGTTCCAGACCAATTTCACCGTGAGCATCGAAGCCGCCGAAGGCGTCACCACGGGCATCTCGGCCTACGACCGTGCGCACACCATCCGCACCGCGGTGAAGCCGGACGCCAAGCCGGCCGACCTGCACCAGCCGGGCCACATCTTCCCGCTGATCGCCCAGCCCGGTGGGGTGCTGACCCGCGCGGGGCATACCGAGGCCGCCGTCGACCTGGCCATGCTGGCCGGGCTGGAGCCTGCCGGTGTGCTGGTGGAAATCCTGAATCCGGACGGCAGCATGGCGCGCCGCCCGGAGCTGGAGGTGTTCGCCCGCGAGCACGGCCTGAAGATGGGCTCCATCGCCGACCTGATCGCGTACCGCCTGGCCACCGAGAAGACGATCGAGCGCGTGGATGAGCGCGAGATCGAGACCGAGTTCGGGCCGTTCACGCTGGTGACCTATCGCGACCGGATCGCCCACGACCTGCACTTCGCACTGGTCCGTGGCACCCCGGATACCGAGCCGACCCTGGTCCGCGTGCAGGTGGAAAACCCGCTGGCCGATCTGCTGCACTGGCGCCGCGATGATTTCGGCGTGGCCTCCACCGATGCCCTGCGCGCGATCGCGGCCGCCGAACGTGGTGTGATGGTGGTGCTGTCCGCCCCGCGCGACACCAACAGCCTGCTGGCCCGCCTGCGCCAGCAGCCGCAACCGATCGTGCCGGGCAAGGACAAGGATGTGAGCCAGTGGCGCCGCAACGGGGCCGGGGCGCAGATCCTCTCCGACCTGGGCCTGGGCAAGCTGCGCGTGCTGGGCACCCCCCGGCGCCAGATCGGCCTGGCCGGGTATGGCCTGGAAGTGGTGGAGACGGTGGGCAACACGTCATCGCATGCGCGCTGACGGCTCACGATCGGCTTCGCAAACCGGGGGCCCCTCTTATCATCACCCAGGCCCCCGCCGCTTCGCAGAAGCCCCCTGACGCAGGGGGTTGGTGCACCCGAGCCGTCCCGTAACGCACGGCGACCCGGCTACGCGCAGCCATGCGCTAGAATATTCCCCTATTAAATGGACCCCACGCCGAACATGAGCCATTACGAAGGCGACCTCCGTACTCCGGAAAAGGCCCGTTTCGCCATCCTCGCCAGCCGCTGGAATGCCCGCATCACCGACGTGCTGGTGGCCGGTGCGCGCCAGAGCCTGGCCGGCAACGGGATCGACGAGTCCGCCATCGATGTGATCCGCGTGCCCGGCGCGTGGGAACTGCCGCTGGTCGCCGCGCGCCTGGCCGCGGCCCATCAGCATGCCGCGATCATCACCCTGGGCTGCGTGATCCGCGGCGACACCCGTCATTACGAACACGTGGCCGACCGCTGCGCCGAGGGCCTGATGCGCGTGCAGCTGGATTTCGGCGTGCCGGTGCTCAATGGCGTGCTGGCGGTGGAACGGGTCGAAGATGCCGAAGCCCGCGCGGGTGGCAACCACGGCAACAAAGGTGAGGAAGCCGCACTGACGGCGTTGGAAATGGTCAATCTTCTGGAGCAGCTGCCATGAACAAGTCAAACCAGGGCAAGCCCTCCGGTAAACCCGTCCGCCGTGATGGCGTCGACCCGGTGCTGCGCTCGCGCGCCCGTCGTCGTGCGCTGCAGGCGATTTATGCGTGGCAGATCTCCGGCGGCAACGCGCAGAGCGTGATCGCCCAGTTCGCCCACGAGCAGGCCCGCGAAATCGCCGATCTGGCCTACTTCGAAGCGCTGGTGCACGGCGTGCTCGACAACCGCAAGGACCTGGACGCGGCGCTGGACCCGTATCTGGATCGCGGCATCGAGGAAGTGGACGCGATCGAGCGGGCCGCGCTGCGCGTGGCCGCCTATGAAATGCGTTATCGCCTGGATGTGCCGTATCGCGTCGTGATCAACGAAGCGATCGAATCGGCCAAGCGCTTCGGGTCCGAACATGGCCACACCTACGTGAATGGCGTGCTGGACCGTGCCTCCGTCGAGTGGCGCAAGGTCGAAAACGGGGGCTGATCGGCCCCATGTCCCTTGCCGAATTTGATCTGATCGACCGCATCCGTGCGCGCACCACCGTGCGCGCCGATGTCGTGCTCGGCATCGGCGATGACGCCGCGTTGCTGCAGCCGCGCGCTGGCGAACAGCTGGTGATCACCGCCGACACGCTCAACAGCGGCGTGCATTTCCCGGCGGAAACCCCGGCCTTCGATATTGGCTGGAAAACCCTGGCGGTGAACCTGTCCGACCTCGCCGCGATGGGCGCCCGCCCGGCGTGGTGTACCTTGGCGCTGTCCTTGCCGCAGGCCGACGCGGACTGGATCGAGGGATTCGCCGATGGCTTCTTCGCCCTGGCTGACGAGCACGACATCGTGCTGGTCGGTGGCGACACCACGCGTGGCCCGCTGTCGCTGTCGGTGACCGCGATGGGGCAGGTGGCGCCCGGCCAGGCCCTGCGCCGCGATCGTGCGCAGGTCGGCGATGACATCTGGGTCAGCGGCACGCTGGGCGATGCCGCCGGTGCCCTGCGCCTGTGGCAGCAGAACCGGTTGAAGGTGGCGGTCGCCACGCTGCTCAACGATGACGAAACGCTGCGTCAGCGCCTGCTGCGCCCGGTCCCGCGGGTCACGCTGGGCCTGCGCCTGCGGGCCTACGCGCATGCCGCCGTGGATATCTCCGACGGCCTGCTTTCCGATCTCGGCCACATTGCCGCACGCAGCGGTGTGCGCGCCGACGTGGAGGCGGATGCGTTGCCGATCTCCTCGGCGCTGCGCGCGCAGCTCGGGCGTGAGGGTGCCCGCGACTGTGCGCTGCGGGGCGGCGACGATTACGAGCTGTGCTTCACCGTCGCGCCGTCGCAGCGCGACGCGATCCATGCGTTGTCGGCATCCTTGGACCTGCCACTGACCCGGATCGGGCGGATCGTCGAAGGCCAGGGCGTGCATTGCGCCGATGTGGCCGCCAGCGATGGTGGCTACGAGCATTTCGCCGAACGCCGGTAGCGTCCGCTCACACCGGCGGCAGCACCTTGCCGGGGTTGAGGATCCCGTCCGGATCCAGCGCCGCCTTGATCGCGCGCATCGCCGCCAGGGTGGCCGGGGTGAATGCCTGTGCCATGAAATCGCGCTTGGCCAGGCCGATGCCGTGCTCGCCCGAGAGCGTACCGCCGAGGGCCAGGGTCAGCGCGAACACGCGCGGCAGCGCCGCATGCGCGCGTGCGTTCTCGCCGGCATCGTCGGGGTGGTAGAGGATGTTGACGTGCAGGTTGCCGTTGCCGGCATGGCCGAAGGTGACGATCGGCAGCTCGAACTCGGCCGACAATGCCTGCACTCCCGCCACCAGCGCGGGAATGCGCGAGACCGGCACCACCACGTCTTCGTTGATCTTGCCCGGTGCGATGCTGCGCAGCGCTGGTGACAGCGCCTTGCGCGCGGCCCACAGGGTTTCGCGCGCGCTGCCTTCCATCGCCACATCCAGCGCGATCAGGCCATCGCCTTCGGCGGCCGCCGCGAGGGCCTGCAGCAGGTAGGGCAGGGTGTCGTGGTCGCCATCGGCTTCCACCAGCAACATCGCGCCGGCCTCTGGCACGTCAGCACCATTGCGACGCAGCAGTTCGAGGCTGCGCGCATCCATGAATTCCAGGCGCGTGGGCACCACCGGCTGCGCCATCAGCCGCGAGACCGCCTGCGCGGCGGCATCTGCATCGCGGTACAGCACGCGCAGCCCGGCCTGGGTCACCGGCAGCGGCGTGAGCTTCAACGTGGCTTCCACGATCAGCGCCAGCGTGCCTTCGCTGCCGACCAGCAAATGGGTCAGGTCGTAGCCGGTGGCATCCTTCGTATACGGGCCGCCGCAGGTGATCAGTTCACCGGCGCCGGTGACCGCGACCAGGCCGAGCACGTTGTCGCGGCTGGTGCCGTATTTCACCGCGCGTGGGCCGCCGGCATTGCAGGCCAGGTTGCCACCGATGCTGCAGATCTCCGCGCTGGAGGGGTCCGGTGGCCAGAACAGACCATGCGGCATCAGCGCCTGCTGCAGGTCGCCGTTGAGCACGCCCGGTTCGACCACGGCGCAGCGGTCGCCCGGCTGGATGGCGAGGATGCGGTTCATGCGTGCGAAGGACAGCACGATGCTGCCTTCGATCGGCACCGCCGCGCCGGTGGTGCCGGTGCCCGCGCCCCGCGCGACCAGGGCGATGCGGTGGTCGCGGCAGGCGCGGACCAGGGCGACGACCTGCTCGCGATCGCGGGGGAAGGCGACACCGGCCGGGCGCGTGTGCCGCCACGAGTTGTCCTGCGCATGTGCCTCGAGCGCGCGGTCATCGGTGCGCCAGCCGTCCTCACCGAGCAGGGCATGCAGGGTGGCAACGAAGGCCGTGGGCAGGACAGGGGTCATCATCAGGTCCGGGAATCAGCAGGATCGCGCGCCACGATCAGCGGCGCACCACAGCGCCCGCGGAATGGCGGTGTGGGTGAAGAGGGAGGGCATCAGCAGTCTTCCAGCCGGAACGCGTCGCGCAACCAGTTCAGCTGCGGGGGTTCGCCACTGGCTTCGACCACATCGAAGCGGCAGGGCTGCTCGGCCAGCCAGGGATGGGATTGCAGGAACAACTGCGCGGCGATCACCAGCTTGCGTCGCTTGCGCAGGTCCACCGAGGCCGCGCCGCCGCCGAAGCGGGCACTGGCGCGGTAGCGGACTTCCACGAAGACGACGACATCGCCGTCGCGCATGATCAGGTCGATCTCACCGCGGCGATAACGCGCGTTGGTGGTGACCGGGCGCAGCCCGGCCTCTTGGAGATGGTGCTGCGCGGCGGCTTCGACCGCCGCGCCACGTATCGCGCGCCCTGTCGGCACGCGGATCAGTTGCTGCTGGCGATCGGCATCGGCCGGCCGCCGCTGAAGGTCGACCATGCCGGCACCCGCAGCACGTTGCCGTTGCTGTCCAGGAACAGCGTGCCGGTGGCGCCGGCCAGGCCGCCTTCGGTGGCGACCTTGTCCAGGTAGGCGCTGATCTTCCAGGCATCGAAACCGAACGCGAACAGACGACCGGAGGCGCCACGCGCCGAAGGCAGGATCTGCCCGGCGGTGGAAGCGGCCGGCAGGCCCGGCACGCCGCGCACGTTCCAGGCTTCGTTCGGGTAGACGATGCCGTCCAGCGCCATGTCTTCTTCCGGCTTGCCGGCACCGACGGTCAGCTGCGAGGTGCCGACGCGGGTGGCGCCGCCCGCACCGGCCAGCGCCAGCTGCGGGGTCAGCGCACGCGCCTGCGGCGCCTTGACCGCCAGCAGCACGCCGTCGATGGCACCCGCGGCACGCACCTGTGCACCGATGTCGCCGACTGTGTCGCTCACACCGATCGTCGCCACCACCTGGCCACCGCGCTGCGCGAAGCGCTCGCGGAACGCAGCGGCGGCGCGGCGGCCGTTGTCATCATTGCTGTGGATCACCAGTACCTTGCTGCGCTCGCGGCCGCGCAGGTATTCGGCGGCGATGATGCCGTCGTCTTCCGGGGCCAGCGAGAAACCGGCGCTGCCGGCCGGCGGGGTGTCCTTGCCGCGGTTCAGTGCCAGCACCGGCACCGGCAGTTCGCGGCGGCCGAACACGGCATCCACTTCATCGCGGCCGAGCGGGCCGACGATGAAATCGGCCCCGGCGGTTACCGCCTTGTCGTAGGCGGCCACGGCACCGGCCGCAGTGCCGGCGGTATCGATGAACTGGATGTCCGGGCGGCGGCGGGTTTCACCGTAGTAGCCGCTGAGCAGGCCATCGCGGACCGGCTGCGCGGCGGTGGCCAGGCGGCCGCTGAGCGGCAGCAGCACGGCCATCTTCACCGGTGGGCGGTAGCCATCGCTCATCGCCGGCGGGCGCTTGCTGGTATCGAACTGCGAGGCGCCTTCGCGATCGAACGGACGCGGCAGCGGCAGGCCGCGGGCGATCAGCGCACGGCCGGCGAAGTTGTACAGCGGCTCATTGGCCGGCAGTGCGGCGGCACGCGCGCGCAGCGTGGCATCGTCCAGCGTGCCGAGCAGGCCGGCGATGGCCTGCTGGTTGTCGGTGCGCGCCTTGCCGTTCAGCGCGGCGTGCGCACGGGCGCGCTCGAGCGCGGCACCGAGGTTGTCGCCGGTGGCCTGCAGTGCGTTGGCGCGGGCCAGCTGCCAGCGGGTCCGCAGCGACGGAGTGACCGAGTCGGCCGATTCCTTCAGCACCGCCAGCGCCTGTGCCGGCTGCTTGTCGGCCAGGGCCAGCTCGGCGGTGGTCAACTGATAGCGCTGCAGGCTGGCGCCACTGAGCTGGCGCGCGGTGACCTGGGCCAGCAGGGTGCGGGCGCGGGTGGCATCGCCGGCTTCGTGCCAGGCAAACGCGGCGTCGGCCAGCGCGGCGCTGCGGGCACTGCCGCGCAGGGTGTTGGCCAGCGCTTCCAGCTGGACCGCCGCATCGCGCGGCTTGCCCTGCTCGATCAGGGCCAGGGCCTGGCTCTGGGCCGGCGATTCCGGCGCACTGGTGAAGCTGGTCGTGGCGCAGCCGGCAAGCAGCATCAGCGACAACGAAAGGGCGGAGATCCGTACGACGGGCTTGTTCATGATCAGGTCCATTCGATGGGGGCAGCGGCCGTGGCCGGGGAACGGTACGATTCTACCCTTGACCACGGAAGAGCCGCTGATGAGTGCTGTCCCCACGCTGTATGTCGTTGCCACCCCGATCGGCAACCTCGCCGATCTGACCCCGCGCGCGCAGGACGTGCTGCGTTCGGTGGCCGCGATCTGCGCCGAGGACACCCGCCGCAGCGGGCAGCTGCTGGCCCACTTCGGCATCCAGCAGCCGCTGGTGGCCCTGCATGACCACAATGAAGAAGCGTTGTCGCAGCGCATCGTCGCGCGCCTGTTGGCGGGCGAGTCGCTGGCGCTGGTCAGTGATGCCGGCACCCCGCTGGTCAGCGATCCTGGCTACCGCCTGGTCCGCGCCGCGCGCGAGGCCGGGATCAAGGTCAGCCCGATTCCCGGCGCCTGCGCCGCGATCGCCGCGCTCAGTGTGGCCGGCCTGCCCAGCGACCGCTTCACCTTCGAGGGCTTCCTGCCGGCCAAGGCCTCCGGTCGCCGTGAGCGCCTCAATGCGCTGGGCGGCGAAACCCGCACCCTGGTGTTCTACGAATCCTCGCACCGGATCAGCGAATCGCTGGCGGACATGGTCGCCGCGTTCGGGCCCGAACGCCCGGCAGTGCTGGCGCGCGAGCTGACCAAGCTGTTTGAAACCGTGCTGGATGGCGACCTGGCCTCGCTGCTGCAGCAGGTCGAGGCCGACGACAACCAGCGCAAGGGCGAGTTCGTGGTGATGGTGCAGGGCGCAGCCGACGACGACCAAGCCCAGCTGGTCCAGGGCCGGCGCCTGTACGCCAAGCTGAGCGAGCATCTGCCGCCCTCCACCGCAGCCAAGCTGGCGGCGGAAATCACCGGGGCCCCGCGCAAGGCGTTGTACGGCGGATAACCCGCGATCCGGCCTGTTTTGTGGGACAATGCGCGCGGCGGAGTCGGCCAGACAGTCGCGTCATCCCTTGCGGATGCCGAGGAAAGTCCGGGCTCCACAGGGCAAGGTGCCAGGTAACGCCTGGGCGGCGCGAGCCGACGGAAAGTGCAACAGAAAGATACCGCCTACGTTTCCTTCGGGAAGCCGGTAAGGGTGAAATGGTGCGGTAAGAGCGCACCGCGAGTCTGGTAACAGACCGGCACGGCAAACCCCACCTGGAGCAAGACCAAATAGGGACCTAATGGCGTGGCCCGCGTCGGGTCCGGGTAGGTTGCTTGAGCGCTGCGGTGACGCAGCGCCTAGAAGAATGACTGTCCACGACAAAACCCGGCTTATCGGCCGGCTCCGCCGCTTTTTTCGCGACTCGCGAAAAAAGCCCCAAGGTTTGCAGCGCAAACCTTGGGGCCCGGGCTACCAGCCTCCCATTCTCCGCGCCTGACGGCGCGCCCCCTTTACTGAAGGGGGCTGTTGCTCCGCTTGAGTGTCCTGGGGTTTGGGTGCTCGCCGATCACGGCACAGTCCCGACCACGATCAGTCGTGCGTTGCCAGCGTCGTTTCACCCACGCAGACACCTTCCGCATCGAACCGGCGCTCGGCGATGAAGCCGTGGCCGTTGGCGTCCAGTGCGATGATCGTGCTGGCGCGGGTGCCGTAGTCGGGGCTGCGGATGAAGGCGGAGGAGAGCCAGCGCTCGCGCTCCAGCCCGATGCCGGTCTCCGGCAGGGCGCTGTCGTCAGCGCGGGTCTCATCGCGCAGGGCATCCCACAGTGGCGCCAGATCATCGTTGCCCCGGTCCACCCATGCGCGCAGCGCTGCGTTCAATGTCACGGTTTTCGGCCAGGGCGCATCCAGTGGCCCGTTGGACATCCCGTGGACGCCGGGCGCCAAGGAGTGGCGGTGCAGGGGATGGTTGCCGAGGAACTGGCAGCTGACGTGGTCGGCCAGCAGGAGATTGAACGGGGCGAACTCGACCGCGCGCCGGGCGAGCTGCTCGGCGAACAACGCGGCGGGCGCTGCATCGCGCAGGTAGTCGGCGACCAGGGCGCCGCGTGAGGGGCCGGTCTGCCGGGCCAGCGGGTCGCGCACATTGGTCACCACCGCCATCCGCCCGTCCGGGCCGATCCCGGCCCAGGTCCCGCCCGAGCGCAGGTCGCGGCCGGCAGCGATGCCGTCGTCAGGCGCGGGCCAGCGGCTGAGTCCAGCCGTCGGCCGCGCGTGGAACTCATCGCGGTTGCCGGCCATGACCAGCTGCCACCGGGGGTGTGTTTTCCAGGCGAGGGCGAGCAGACACATGCCTCACATTGTGCCGGTTCTGCGCAGTGTCGAGGCGTTGGCGACCCCGCCAGGACTGAATACGGGCGGATGTTTCACGCGGCCTCCACAGGCCTGAACTTCGGCGAAATCTCAAAAAATGAGACGAAACAGCAACTTGTGGATAAGCCTTGAACAAGTCTCTAAACATTGCTGCAAGCCCTTGATGTTCAAAGTGATTTCCCCTTCGCAAAGTTGTTGACAACCCAATCGGCACTGCTAAGGTGGGCATCAGAGGGGAAACCGGGTTTTTTGTGGTTTTTCGTGGTTCAATGTTTCACCGGGCGAAGGAAAGGTGAAAACGTCGTGTTTCAAGGCGAGACGGCCATCACTGTTGACGACAAAGGGCGCATGGCGGTTCCGACCGCGCATCGCGACCTTGTCGCGCGTGTGAGCAACAACCGTCTGGTCCTGACCTACAACCCGTTCGAGTCCGGCTGCCTCTGGCTGTACGCCGAACAGGAATGGGAACGCGTCCGTGATGACGTCATGTCCAAGCCCAACACACAGCGCGTCGTGCGCCTCCTGCAACAGAAGCTGGTCGGTTCGGCCGCGCATCTGGAGCTGGACGGCAACGGCCGCATCAGTATTCCCGCCAGCCACCGTGGTGCCGTTGGCATTGAAAAGAAGGCGGTGCTGCTCGGTATGGGCGACAAATTCGAATTGTGGAGCGAGCAGGCTCATCGCGCGTTGATCCAGCAGACGTTGTCTGACGAGGATCTCGGCGATGGGTTGCTCGACCTGAAGTTGTGAGCCGGGGTGCCCGGATGCGCGGAGCAGCGCAGACCGGTCACCTTCCGGTGTCGCAGTCGCCGGCAGGCCACCTGCCGGTCCTGTACACGCAGGTCCTGGAAGGCCTGAAGGTGATCGAAAACGGAGTGTATCTCGATGGCACGTTTGGTCGTGGCGGTCACGCCCGCGGCGTGCTCGAGCAACTCGGTCCCGGAGGCCGGCTGCTGGTCATGGACAAGGATCCCGAGGCGATTGCGGTAGCCGAGCGTGATTTCGCGCCGGACCCGCGCGTCTCGATCTTCCGTGGCAGCTTCGCCGATCTGCTGCACTGGGACGCCACCGCCGAAGGCCTGGATGGCGTGCTGTTCGACCTGGGCGTGTCCTCGCCCCAGCTGGATGTCGCCGAGCGCGGTTTCAGCTTCGGCAAGGACGGCCCGCTGGACATGCGCATGGACCCGGACAGCGGCGAAAGCGCGGCGCAGTGGCTCAACCGGGCCGAAGAACGCGAGATCGCCGACATCCTGTGGACGTATGGCGAAGAACGCCAGAGCCGGCGCATCGCCCGCGCTCTGGTGGCCCGCCGCGAGAAGCAGCCGTTCAGCCGCACCGCTGAACTGGCCGACGCCATCGCCGCAGTGATGCCGCGTGGCAAGGACAAGATCAACCCGGCCACGCGCAGCTTCCAGGCGATCCGCATCCACATCAACCGCGAACTGGCCGACCTTGAAGCCGGGCTGGACGCGGCACTGGCGCGCCTCAAGCCCGGCGGTCGCCTGGCCGTGATCAGCTTCCATTCGCTGGAAGACCGCATCGTCAAGCAGTTCATGAACCGCCATGCCAAAGCGCCGCCGAGCAATCGCCGGTTGCCCGAAGCGCAGCCGTTCGTGCCGACCCTGGTCCTGCATGGCGGCGCCATCAAGGCTGAAGACGACGAGCTGGCGGTCAACCCGCGCTCGCGCAGCGCCGTGCTGCGCGTCGCCGAGAAGTGCGGGGTGGCCGGATGAGCCGCCTGCTGTTGATCGTGCTGCTGGCCTGCACCGTCGCTTCGGCGATCGGGGTGGTGTTCATGCGCCATCGTCACCGCCAGACCTTTGTGGAGCTGTCCCGGGTCGAGCGTGCGCGCGATGAGATCAACATCGAGTTCGGTCGCCTGCAGCTCGAGCAGGCCACCCTGGCCGAGTCCACCCGGGTCGACCGGGTGGCCCGCGAACGCCTGGGCATGAAGTTCCCCGAAGCGGCCGATGTCGTGGTGATCCGGCCATGAACAAGTCCGGCCGCAACCGTGCGCGCAACAGCTTCAACCTCCGCCAGCGCCTGAAGTGGGTGGGGCTGGCGCTCGGCCTGTGTTCGGTCTCGCTGGTCGGTCGCGCCGCCTACGTGCAGATCATCAACAGCGAGTTCTACCAGCGCCAGGGCGAAGCCCGTTACCTGCGCGAGCTGCCGATCAATACCTCGCGCGGCATGATCACCGACCGCAATGGTGAACCGGTCGCGGTGTCGACCCCGGTCGCCTCGATCTGGGTCAACCCGCAGGAACTGCTGCGCGCGCCGGACCGCATCCCCGAGCTGGCCACCGCGCTGGGCATGCCGCTGGACGAGCTGACCTCCAAGCTCTCGCAGAAGGCCGATAAAGAATTCATGTACCTGCGCCGCCGGATCAATCCGGACGACGCGGAGAAAGTGGTCGCGCTGAAGATTCCGGGCGTGGCCTCGCAGCGCGAGTTCCGCCGCTTCTACCCGCAGGGTGAGGCGATGGCGCACGTGCTCGGCTTCACCAACATCGACGACCGCGGCCAGGAAGGGCTGGAGCTGGCCTTCGATGAATGGCTGCGCGGCAAGGCCGGCGCCAAGCGCGTGATCCGCAACCGCAAGGGCGACACGGTCGAAAGCGATCTGCTGCGCGCCGCCGAGCCGGGCAAGGACCTCACCCTCAGCATCGACCGCCGCATCCAGTTCCTGGCCTTCAAGGAGCTGCGCAACGCGCTGATCGCCAACAAGGCGGCCGGTGGCTCGATGGTGATCATGGATGTGGCCACCGGCGAAGTGCTGGCCATGGTCAACCTGCCGACCTACAACCCCAATGCCGTGGGTGGCGCAGCACCGGACACCCGTCGCAACCGCGCGGTGACCGACCTGGTCGAGCCGGGTTCGACCATGAAGCCGCTGACCATCGCCTCGGCGCTGCAGTCCGGCGTGGTCACCAAGGACACCACGGTGGATACCAACCCGGGCTACATGGCCGTGGGCCGGTTCACCATCAAGGACGTGCCGCGCAACAACGGCGTGCTCAACGTCACCGGCGTGATCACCCGCAGCTCGAACATCGGCGCGGCCAAGATCGCCGCCAAGATGCCGGACCAGGTCTTCTACGACCACGTCCACAGCTTCGGCTACGGCGTGTCGCCGCACAGCGGTTTCCCCGGCGAATCGGCCGGTGTGCTGCCGCGCCCGGCGCGCTGGAGCGGGTCGTCCAAGACCACGATGTCCTACGGCTACGGCCTCAACGTCACCCCGCTGCAGATCGCCACGGCGTACTCGGCGCTGGGCAACGGCGGCAAGCTGATCGCGCCGACCTTCGTCAAGGGCCAGCGCAACGAGGGCAAGCAAATCATCGACGAGAACATCGCCAAGGACGTGGTGGCGATGATGGAAACCGTGGTCACCCAGGGCGGCGCCAAGCAGGCCGCGGTACTGGGTTACCACGTGGCCGGCAAGACCGGTACCGCACGCAAGGCCGGTCCGGGCGGCTACGAGCGCGGGCATTACAACGCGCTGTTCGCCGGCGTGGTGCCGGCCACCAACCCGCGCTTCGCCACGGTGATCGTGATCAACGATCCGCAGGCGGGCAAGTACTACGGCGGCCTGGTGTCCGCGCCGGTGTTCCATAACGTCATGGAGGGCGCGCTGCGCCTGATGGACGTGCCGCCGGATGACATCGAGTCGTGGCTGGCCGCACAGCAGTCCGGAAAGATGGGCCACTCGGCCTCGGTGCTGCCGATGCCGCCGCCGGAAACGGTGATCGCGCCCGACGCCGCCGCAGAATTCGATGCCGCGCTGCCCAGCGCGCACGCCACAGTGCCGCCCGCGCAGGGAGGCACGCAATGAGCCAGACGATGTTGCTTTCGCAGTTGCTTCCCGATGTGGCGCTGAGCCACGACCCGTCCATCACCGGCCTGGTGCTGGACAGCCGCGCGGTGCGCCCGGGCAATGCCTTCGTGGCGATCGCCGGCTTCGGCGCGCACGGGCTGGGCTTTGTCGATCAGGCGCGCGCCAATGGTGCTGCGGCGATCCTGTTCGATCCGCCTGCGCCGGTCGAGCTGCCGGCGCCAACCGATGCGATCGCCGTGCCCGGCCTGCGCAACCGGATGGGCGCGATGGCCGACCAGTTCCACGGCCATCCGTCGCGCGCGATGACGATGGTCGGTGTGACCGGCACCAACGGCAAGACCTCCACCGTGCAGTTGCTGGCCCAGGCCTGGCACCTGCTCGGCACCCGCAGTGGCAGTATCGGCACGTTGGGCGTCGGCCTTTATGGCGATGTCGTGCCGACCGGCTTCACCACGCCGCTGGTGCTGCAGATGCATGAAGTGCTGGCCCAGCTGCGCGACGGCGGTGCCCAGGCCGTGGCGATGGAAGTCAGCTCGCACGCGCTTGATCAGGGCCGCGTGGATGCCGTGCATTACGACGTGGCGGTGTTCACCAATCTCACCCGCGACCATCTCGACTATCACGGCGACATGGCGCAGTACGGTGCGGCCAAGGCCAAGCTGTTCCATCGCGACGGGCTCAAGGCCGCCGT
Organism: Stenotrophomonas maltophilia; assembly: GCF_002205165.1. Classification (GTDB taxonomy): domain Bacteria; phylum Pseudomonadota; class Gammaproteobacteria; order Xanthomonadales; family Xanthomonadaceae; genus Stenotrophomonas; species Stenotrophomonas maltophilia_N. The sequence continues at coordinate 73,836 of NZ_NIVS01000022.1, forward strand.
GGTCAATCTCGATGACAGCTTCGGCAGCGAACTGCTGCGCACCGTCGGCGAGACCGTGCGCCCGATCGGGGTGAGTTCGCGCGGTGCCGCGCAGGCCACCCTGCGCGCCGATTCGCTCACTCTGGACGGCCGCGGCATCGCCTTCGACCTGGTGGTCGACGGCCAGCGCCATCCGGTGCAGTCGCCGCTGCTCGGCCGCTTCAACGTGGACAACCTGCTGGCCGTGGCCGGTGCGTTGTATGCGCTGGGGCACGCCCCGGCCGCGATCGCCGCGCTGCTCTCGCAGCTGCAGCCGATCGCCGGCCGCATGAACCGCCTGGGCGGCGAGGGTGGCCTGCCCACCGTCGTGGTCGATTACGCCCACACGCCGGATGCACTGGAACAGGCGCTGACCAGCGTGCAGGGCCATCTGGCCGGGCGCCTGGTCTGCGTGTTCGGCTGCGGCGGCGAGCGCGATACCGGCAAGCGCCCGCAGATGGCCGCCATCGCCGAACAGCATGCCGACGTGGTGATCGTCACCGACGACAATCCGCGCGGCGAAGACGGCGACGTGATCGTGGCCGACATCCTCAAGGGCTTTGACGCACCTGCCGCGGTCACCGTGCAGCGCGACCGCGCCGCCGCGATCGCCACCGCGATCGGCCAGGCCGGTGCGGGCGATATCGTGCTGATCGCCGGCAAGGGCCATGAGCCCTATCAGGAGATCCACGGGGTCAAGCACGCGTTCGACGACACTGACGTAGCTGGCCGTGTACTGGCCGCACGCGTAGATAAAGCGGGTACGCCGCGCATGGAGGCACCATGAAGCGCACCCCCCTGTCGCTGATCGCCCACTGGGCCGGTGGCGAGATCCACGGTGAAGACACCGCGATCGACGCCATCAGCAATGACACCCGTACGCTGGCCCCCGGCAGCCTGTATGTGGCGCTGCGTGGCGAGCGTTTCGATGGCCACGACTTCGCGGCCGACGCCCTGGCGCGCGGCGCCTCGGCGATGCTGGTCGAGCGCCTGCTGGATGTGGCCCTGCCGCAGATCGTGGTGGCCGACAGCGAGCACGCGCTGGGCCGTATCGCCGCCGGCATGCAGCGCGACCGCGACACCGCGGTGTTCGCGATCACCGGCAGCAACGGCAAGACCAGCGTCAAGAGCCTGCTGCTGGCGATCCTGGAGCAGGTCGCGCGGGACGACCGCAAGGTGGTCTACGCCAACCCGGGCAACCGCAACAACGAGATCGGCCTGCCGCTGGCGGTGCTCGATGCGCCGGAAGATGCCGACTACGCCGTCTACGAGATGGGCGCCGGCAAACCGGGTGACATCGCCTACCTGACCGAGATCGTGCGCCCGCACTACGCGCTGGTGAACAACATCGCGCCAGCGCATCTGGAGCGCATGGGCAGCCTGCAGGGCGTGGCCACCACCAAGGGCGCGATCTATGCGGCGCTGCCCTCCGATGGGGTCGCCGTGATCAATGCCGATGACGCCTTCGGGATCTGGTTCGAGCAGCACATCGTCGGCCAGCCGCCGCGTTGTCGCGTGCTGCGCTACGGCCTGGACCACAGCGCCGATGTCACCGCACGTGCGATCCGTCCGGCCGCGCAGGGCAGTCAGTTCGTGCTGTCCACGCCGGCCGGCGACGCAGAGATCACGCTGGGCCTGCCGGGCCGGCACAACATCAGCAATGCGCTGGCCGCTGCTTCGCTGGCACTGGCGGCGGGCATCACGGTGGCGCAGATCGCCGCCGGCCTGGCCCGTGCCGAGCCGGTGCCGGGCCGCCAGATTGCCCATCAGCTGCCTAACGGCGCGGTGCTGATCGATGACAGCTACAACGCCAACCCCGGTTCGCTGGCCGCGGCCATCGATGCCTTGGCTGCCTCGCAGGACGAGGGCTGGCTGGTGCTGGGTGACATGCGCGAACTCGGCCCGGACGGCGAGGCGCTGCATGCCCAGGCCGGCCGCCGCGCCCGCGAGGCGGGCCTGAAGCGGCTGTATACGCTCGGCCCGCTGAGCGCCGCCGCTTCGACCGCCTTCGGTGAAGGCGGCCAGCATTTCCAGAGCCACCAGGCCCTGGCCGCCGCACTCGCCACCGAACTGCATGCCGGCGTGCGCTGCCTGGTCAAGGGCTCGCGTGGCAGCGCCATGGACACGATCGTCAAAGCGCTGCTCGCGCAAGGAGAGGAAACCCCCAATGTTGCTTGAACTGGCCCGATGGCTGCAGCAGTTGGAGAGCCTGTTCGGGCTGTTCGGCTACCTGACCCTGCGCGGCATCCTCGCGGCGCTGACCGCCCTGTTCCTGTCGCTGTGGCTCGGCCCGGCGATGATCCGCAAGCTCGCCCAGTTCAAGGGCGGCCAGCCGATCCGTACCGATGGCCCGCAGACCCATTTCGCCAAGGCCGGCACGCCGACCATGGGCGGTTCGCTGATCCTGCTGACGATCACGCTGTCGGTGCTGCTGTGGGCCGACCTGCGCAACCGTTATGTCTGGCTGGTGCTGGCGGTGATGCTGTGCTTCGGTGCGATCGGCTGGTACGACGACTGGATCAAGATCGTCCGCCGCGATCCGAACGGCCTGAAGTCGCGCTGGAAGTACCTGCTGCAGTCGATCTTCGGCCTGGCCGCGGGTCTGTTCCTGTTCTACACCGCCGATGTTCCGGCGGCGATGACCTTCTACATCCCGATGTTCAAGTCGATCGCGCTGCCGCTGGCCGGCATCAGCTTCGTGGCCATCGCGTACTTCTGGATCGTCGGCTTCTCCAACGCGGTCAACCTGACCGACGGCCTGGACGGGCTGGCGATCATGCCGACGGTGCTGGTCGCCTGCGCGCTGGGCGTGTTCGCCTATGCCTCGGGCAACGTGGTGTTCTCCAGTTACCTGCAGATCCCGCAGATCCCTGGCGCCGGTGAGCTGGTCATCATCTGCGCGGCGATCGCCGGCGCGGGCCTGGGCTTCCTTTGGTTCAACACCTATCCGGCCATGGTCTTCATGGGCGACATCGGCGCGCTGGCGCTGGGTGCGGTGCTGGGCACGATCGCGGTGATCACCCGCCAGGAACTGGTGCTGGTGGTGATGGGCGGCGTGTTCGTGATCGAGACGCTGTCGGTGATGATCCAGGTCGCCTCGTTCAAGCTGACCGGCAAGCGCGTGTTCCGCATGGCCCCGATCCACCACCACTTCGAACTGAAGGGCTGGCCGGAGCCGCGCGTGATCGTGCGCTTCTGGATCATCTCGGTGGTGCTGGTCCTGATCGGCCTGGCCACGTTGAAGGTCCGCTGATGAACGACCTGTCGCGCCAAGCCACCCGCCTGGAAGCCATCGGAGGCCACTTCGACAAGTGGCTGCTGGGCGCGATCATCGCGCTCACCGGGCTGGGCGTGGTGATGGTCGCGTCGAGCTCGATCGCGCTGATGAGCAGCCCGTTCTACTACCTCAACCGCCACCTGATCTTCCTGGCGGTGGGCATCGGCCTGGCGATCATCGCCATGCGCACCGAGCTCAAGAGCATCGAGCAGTACAACCAGATCCTGCTGCTGGGCTGCTTCGCGCTGCTGGTAGTGGTGTTCATCCCGGGCCTGGGCAGCAGCGTCAACGGTGCCCGCCGCTGGATCAACCTGGGCATCTCCAAGTTCCAGACCGTCGAAGCGGTCAAGGTGCTCTACATCGTGTGGCTGTCCAGCTATCTGGTCCGCTTCCGCGATGAGGTCAATGCCACCTGGCCGGCGATGCTCAAGCCGCTCGGCGTGGCCGGCGCGCTGGTGGTGCTGCTGCTGCTGCAGCCGGACTTCGGCTCGTCCACCCTGCTGCTGGCGATCACCGCCGGCATGCTGGTGCTGGGCGGGGTCAACATGCCGCGCATGTCCATGCCGGTGATCATCGGCATGGTCGGCATGAGCGCGCTGGCGATCATCGAGCCGTACCGCATGCGCCGCATCACCTCCTTCCTGGACCCGTGGGCCGATCAGCAGGGCGACGGCTACCAGCTGTCCAACGCGCTGATGGCCGTGGGCCGTGGCGAGTGGACCGGCGTGGGCCTGGGCAACTCGGTGCAGAAGCTCTATTACCTGCCTGAAGCGCACACCGACTTCATCTTCTCGGTCACCGCCGAGGAGCTGGGCTTCCTCGGCACCTGCCTGATCATTTCGCTGTACGCGCTGCTGGTTGGCCGCACCTTCTGGCTGGGCATGCGCTGCGTGGAAATGAAGCGCCACTTCTCCGGCTACATCGCCTTCGGCATCGGCCTGTGGATCAGCATGCAGAGCTTCGTCTCGATCGGGGTCAACCTCGGCATCCTGCCGACCAAGGGCCTGACCCTGCCGCTGATTTCCTCGGGCGGCTCGAGCGTGCTGATGACCTGCGTGGCCATGGGCCTGCTGCTGCGCGTCTCCTATGAACTGGATCGCGCCGAGCGCCGCCAGGCCGTGCGCATGGGCGCCGACCAGGATGGCCCGCTGCCCGGCGATGTTCCCAAGGCCGACAGCGCCAGCGCGGTTGCGGCGGCGATGCAGGACAGCGCCGCGCGCGATACCGCACCCCGTGACAGCACCACCCGTGGCACCAGCCGCATGCAGCAGCGTATCGAACCGACGCTGGGGAGGATGGGATGAGCACGCCTCGCCTCGATCCGTCCCAGCGCCCGGTCATGATCATGGCCGGCGGCACCGGTGGGCACATCTTCCCCGGCCTGGCCGTGGCCAAGGTGCTTCGCGAGCGCGGCGTGCCGGTCACCTGGCTCGGTGCCGATGGCGCGATGGAAACGCGCCTGGTGCCGCAGCACGACATCCCGATCGACACCCTGGCCATCGGCGGCCTGCGCGGCAAGGGCAAGCTGGCCCTGATCGGTGCGCCGCTGCGGCTGCTGCGTGCGATCCGTGCGGCCGGCTTCCTGATCCGAGATCGTCAGCCCCGTGCGGTGATCGCCTTCGGTGGCTTTGCCTCCGGCCCGGGCGGTATCGCCGCGCGCCTGCACGGCCTGCCGCTGCTGGTGCACGAGCAGAACCGCGCACCGGGCATGACCAATCGCGTGCTGTCGCGCCTTGCGCGCCGCGTGCTGGCCGGGTTCCCGGGCAGCTTCGCCCAGCGCGAGGAAGCGGTCGGCAATCCGGTGCGTGCCGAGATCGCCGCCATTACCCCGCCCGAGCTTCGCCTGGCCAACCGCCAGGGGCCGCTGCGCCTGCTGGTGCTGGGCGGCAGCCAAGGCGCACGCGTGCTCAACAACGCGGTGCCCAAGGCGCTGGCGGCACTGGGCGCCGGCATGCCGGTGCAGGTGCGTCACCAGAGCGGCGAGAAGCTGCACGCCGAAGCGCTGCAGGCGTATGCCGATGCTGGCGTGCAGGCGAGCGTGGAACCCTTCATCGCGGACATGGCCGAGGCGTTCGCCTGGGCCGATCTGGTCGTGTGCCGCTCGGGCGCTTCCACCCTGGCCGAGCTCTGCGCGGTGGGTGTGGGCAGCGTGCTGGTGCCGTTCGCTGCGGCCGTCGACGATCACCAGACCCGCAATGCGGAGTATCTGGTCGAGCGCGGCGCCGCGGTGTTGCTGAAGCAGGATGAAACGCTGGCGACGCAGCTGGAAGGCGTATTGCGCGATTTGTCCGAAAATTCCGCCCGACGCATGCAGATGGCCAACGCCGCGCGTGCCCTGGCCAAGGTCGATGCCGCAGAGCGCATCGCCGACATCATTCTCGAGGAATCCAAATGAACACCGCTACGCGCGCCAGCCTGGCGCGGGGCCGCGCATGATCCGCCGCCTCCACGACACCAACGACCTGGTACGCGCGTTCCCGCGCGTGCACTTCGTCGGCATCGGCGGCACCGGCATGAGCGGCATTGCCGAAGTGATGCTGACGCTGGGCTATGAAGTGTCCGGGTCGGACAACGCCGACAACGCCGCGACCCGTCGCCTGGCCGGCCTGGGTGCGCGCGTGATGCGTGGCCACTCGGCCGCCAACGTGCTCGGCACCGACTGCGTGGTCGTCTCCAGCGCGATCCGCGATGACAACCCGGAACTGATGGAAGCGCGCAGCCAGCGCATTCCGATCATGCCGCGCGCGGCGATGCTGGCCGAGCTGATGCGCTTCCGCCGCGGCATCGCGGTGGCCGGCACGCACGGCAAGACCACCACCACCAGCCTCACTGCCGCCGTACTGAGCGAAGGCGGGCTGGACCCGACCTTCGTGATCGGCGGCCAGCTGCTCGCCGCCGGTGCCAACGCCAAGCTCGGTAGTGGCCAGTGGCTGGTGGCCGAGGCCGACGAAAGCGATGGCAGCTTCCTGCGCCTGAACCCGCTGGTCTCGGTGATCACCAACATCGACTCGGACCATCTGGAAAACTACGGTAACGATTTCGCCCGGGTCCAGGCCGCGTTCGCCGAGTTCCTGCAGCGCCTGCCGTTCTACGGGCTGGCGGTGCTGTGCATCGATGATCCGGAGGTGGCCGCACTGGCCGCGCAGACGCCGCGCCATGTCATGAGCTATGGCATGAGCAGCAACGCCGACGTGCGTGCCGAAGATGTGGTCCAGGATGGCCCGCGCATGCGTTTCACCCTGCGCCTGCCGGAAGGCAGCAGCCACCCGGTGACGCTGGCCCTGCCCGGTGCGCACAACGTGCTCAACGCCCTGGCCGCCGCGGCCGTGGGCTGGCAGCTGGGCGTGGCGCCGGACGCGATCGCGCGTGCGCTGGAAAGCTTTGCCGGCATCGGCCGCCGTTTCAACGATCTGGGCATCGTCACCACGCATACCGGTGCCAAGGTCCGCGTGATCGACGACTACGGTCACCACCCGCGTGAACTGGCGGCCGTGTTTGCCGCCGCCCGCGGTGGCTGGCCGAGCCAGCGCCTGGTGGTGGCGTTCCAGCCACACCGCTACAGCCGCACCCGTGACCAGTTCGATGCCTTCGCCGCGGTGCTGTCCGAAGTGGACGCGCTGGTGCTGAGCGAGGTCTACCCGGCCGGCGAAGCCCCGATCCCGGGCGCCGATTCGCGTTCGCTGGCGCGTGCCATCCGCGCGCGTGGCCGCAGCGAGCCGGTCGTGGTCGGCAATGCCGCCGAGCTGGCGCATGTGCTGCCCGACGTCCTGCAGGACGGCGACCTGCTGCTGATGATGGGCGCGGGCGACATCGGTTACATCGCCCAGCAGATCGCCGGCGAAGGCTTCCAGGAGGCCCCGGCGGCATGAGCACGCTGACCTTCCCGCCGCTGCGCATCACCGACCCGGCCCTGTTCGGCCGTGTCGCCGTGCTGCTGGGCGGCACTTCCAGCGAGCGCAACGTATCGCTGGATTCCGGCCGCAACGTGATCGAAGCGCTGCGCGCGCGCGGCGTCGACGCGATCGCGGTCGATGGCATCCCGGCGCTGGCACTGGCGCTGGTCGAGAAGCGCTTCGATCGCGTGTTCAATATCCTCCACGGCCACAACGGCGGTGGCGAGGACGGCATCGTGCAGGGCCTGATGGAGGCCTTCGGGGTGCCGTACACCGGTTCGGACGTGCTCGGCTCGGCGCTGAGCATGGACAAGATCCGCACCAAGCAGGTGTGGCTGTCGCACGGGCTGCCGACCCCGCGCTTCATCGCGCTGGACCAGGCCTCCAATGTCCATGCCGCTGCGGCCGAACTGGGCCTGCCGGTGGTGGTCAAGCCGGCCAACGAAGGCTCCAGCGTCGGCATCAGCCGGGTCACCGAGGACGCCGGCCTGGATGACGCGGTCGCACTGGCGGTGCGCTATGACGGCCAGCTGCTGATGGAGCAGATGGTGGTCGGCGACGAGTTGACCGTGGCGATCCTGGGCGACCAGGCGCTGCCGTCGATCCGCATCGTGCCCAAGGGCCAGTGGTACGACTACAACGCCAAGTACATCGCCGAGGACACCCAGTACCTGTGCCCGGGGCTGGAGGGCGAGGACGAAATCGAGATCCGCCGCCTCGCACTGGCCGCGTTCCGCGCTGCCGGTTGCCGCGGCTGGGGCCGGGTGGACGTGATGCGCGACCGCAGCACGGGCCGCTTCTACCTGCTGGAAGTGAACACCGCGCCGGGCATGACCAGCCATTCGCTGGTGCCCAAGTCGGCCAGCCAGGCCGGGATCGGCTTTGAAGAGCTGGTCTGGCGCGTGCTCGAGCAGACCCTGCCGGGTCACGCAGCGCAGGAGAACAGTCACGCATGAACGCGGTGCTGCGCATCTTCGTCTGGTTGCTGGCCCTGTCGGTCGTGGCACTGCCTGTGGTGGCGGTGCTCAACGGCTGGGTCGGTGCCGAGCGGTGGCCGTTGGCCAAGCTGCGCGTGCACGGTGAGTTCAAGCGGGTTCCGGCCGAGCAGCTGCAGCAGGTCGTGCTGCCGTACGCGAAATCCGGCTTCTTCGCGGTCAAGCTGCAGGATGCCCAGGACGCGATCGAAACGCTGCCGTGGGTGGAAAGCGCCCAAGTGCGCAAGCAGTGGCCCGACGTGCTGGAAATCACCCTGGTCGAGCACAAGCCGTTCGCGCGCTGGGGCAACGACCGCCTGCTTTCCGAGCAGGGCAAACTGTTCGCCACGCCCAAGAAGCTCCAGGACCTGGAACTGCCCGACCTGGATGGGCCGGACAGCCAGACCGAAGAAGTCGTGGCGCTCTACAACGATGCGCGCGCGCTGTTCGCGCCGGCCGGGGTGGACGTCAAGCGGGTCACCATGGACGCACGCGGCAGCTGGTCGCTGGTGCTGAGCAACGGCACCGAGGTGGTCGTCGGCCGCGACGATGCCCGCTCGCGCCTGCAGCGCTTCGTGCGCGTGCTGCCGCAGCTGGCCAACCAGGCGGCGCCGATCGAGCGCGCCGACCTCCGATACACCAATGGATTCACGCTGAGCTGGGGTACCCCGGCTCCGGCCGCACCGGCCACGCCGGCCAATGTGGCGCACAGGACGCAGGACAGGACATGAATCGCAAGGGTGACAAATCACTGATCGTCGGTCTGGATATCGGCACCTCCAAGGTGGTGGCGCTGGTCGGCGAGTATTCGCCGGGCAATCCGATCGAGGTCATCGGCATCGGCTCGCACGAATCGCGCGGTCTCAAGCGCGGCGTGGTGGTCGATATCGAATCGACCGTGCAGTCGATCCAGCGCGCGGTCGAAGAAGCCGAGCTGATGGCCGGCTGCGAGATCCGCTCGGTGTATGCCTCGATCTCCGGCAACCATGTGCAGTGCAAGAACTCGCCCGGCATCGTGCCGATCCGCGACGGCGAAGTGACCTGGGGCGACCTGGATCGCGTGCTGGACGCGGCCAAGGCGGTGGCGATCCCGGCCGACCAGAAGATCCTGCATGCGATCCCGCGCGAGTACGTGCTGGACGATTCGCAGGAAGGCATCCGCAATCCGGTCGGCATGACCGGCGTGCGCCTGGAAGTGCATGCCCACCTGGTGGTGTGTGCGCAGTCGGCCGCGGCCAACATCTCCAAGTGCGTGCAGCGCTGCGGCCTGCAGGTCGACGACCTGGTGCTGTCCTCGCTGGCCTCCAGCGTGGCCGTGCTGACCGCCGATGAGCGCGAGCTCGGCGTGGTGCTGGTCGACATGGGCGCCGGCACCACCGACCTGGCCGTGTTCGTGCAGGGTGCGATCTGCCACACCGCCTCGCTGCCGATCGCCGGCGACCACGTCACCAATGACATCGCGCACATGCTGCGCACGCCGACCCCGGAAGCCGAGCAGATCAAGGTGCGCTACGCCTGCGCCCTGGCCCAGCTGGCCACCGCCGAGGAAAGCATCCAGGTGCCCAGCGTCGGCGATCGTCCGCCGCGCCGGATGCCGCGCCATGCACTCGCGCAGGCGGTGCAGGGGCGCTACGAAGAGATCTTCGAGATGGTGCAGGCCGAACTGCGCCGCTCCGGCTTCGAGGAACTGGTGCGCGCCGGCATGGTGCTCACCGGCGGCGCTTCGAAGATGGAAGGCGTGGTCGAGCTGGCCGAGGAAATGCTGCAGATGCCAGTACGCGTGGGCATTCCGCAGCACGTCACCGGCCTGGGCGAAGTGGTCGGCAACCCGGTGCATGCCACCGGCGTGGGCCTGCTGCTGATGGGCAGCCAGATCGAACACCCGCGTCGCCCGTCGCTGCCCACCGGCCGCGCCGGCAGCATGTTCAAGAAGCTCAAAACCTGGTTCCGCGGTGAGTTCTGACCGCGGTTCGCAACACGCAGTACACATGCAATACGCGATAAGCAGTTCCCGAAAAATCCACGTAGTCCATGCAGTACCCGCAACACCCCGCAGTGCGATGTAGCAACACCGGCCCCCGGGTCGTTCATTGAAGCAGGCAACACCGCCGCGGTTGGCTCTATCCAGCCTGGCATACCAACTACAACTCGCCGGCACGACGGTGGGGAGGACAGGAGAAGGAATCTCCGAAGCCCCCGTCCCGCGTAAACGGCAACACGAGGACACGGACATGGCGCATTTCGAACTGATTGAAAAGATGGCACCCAATGCGGTGATCAAGGTGATCGGCGTGGGCGGCGGCGGCGGAAACGCCGTGGCGCACATGGTCAGCACCAGTGTGGACGGTGTGGAATTCATCACCGCCAACACCGATTCGCAGGCCATCAAGAATTGCGGTGCCAAGCTGCAGCTGCAGTTGGGTACCAACGTCACCAAGGGCCTGGGCGCAGGCGCGAACCCGGAAGTCGGCCGCCAGGCCGCGCTGGAAGACCGTGAGCGCATCATGGACGCGCTGCAGGGTGCGGACATGGTGTTCATCACCGCCGGCATGGGCGGTGGCACCGGCACCGGTGCCGCCCCGGTCGTGGCACAGCTGGCCAAGGAGATGGGCATCCTGACCGTCGCCGTGGTCACCAAGCCGTTCCCGTTCGAAGGCCGTCGCCGCATGCAGGTCGCGCTGAAGGGCATCGAAGAGCTGAGCCAGCATTGCGACTCGCTGATCACCATCCCGAACGAAAAGCTGATCACCGTGCTGGGCCGCAACGCCACCATGATCCAGGCCTTCCGTGCCGCCAACGACGTCCTCCAGGGCGCCGTGCAGGGCATCGCCGACCTGATCGTGCGCCCGGGCCTGATCAACGTCGACTTCGCCGACGTGCGCACCGTCATGTCCGAAATGGGCCTGGCGATGATGGGCACCGGCACCGCCCGTGGCGATGACCGCGCCCAGGCCGCCGCCGAAGCCGCCATCCAGAACCCGCTGCTGGACGATGTGAACCTGGCCGGTGCCAACGGCATCCTGGTCAACATCACCGCCGGCGCCGACTTCACGATGGCCGAGTTCGACGAGATCGGCCGCACCATCGATGGCTTCGCTTCCGAAGATGCCACCGTGGTCGTGGGTACCGTGCTGGATCCGGACATGCAGGACGAAGTCCGCGTGACCGTGGTCGCCACCGGCCTGAACCGCGCCGTCACCGCCAAGACCCAGCGTCCGGGCGAGCGTGCACCGATCAAGCTGGTCCGCAATGCCACCACCGGCCAGCCGGAGTTCGGCGAGTTCGACAACGGCGGTGATGCGGTGTCCAAGGCCGTGGGCGGGATGGGCATGGGCATGGGCCTGCGTCGTCCCAGCGCCGACACCGTGGCACCCTCGGCCCCGAGCGCATCGGGCCCGGCGGCCGCTGAACTGCCGAACGATTACCTGGATATCCCGGCCTTCCTGCGCCGCCAGGCGGACTGAGTATTGCGTGCCGGGGCCTTGTCCTCCCCGGTAAGTACCTCCATGTCCCATGCTGCCGGGCCAGGATCGGCCCGGCAGTCTGACCGCCGTCGTGCACCACGCACGTCCGGGCAGTGCTGTCGACGCACCACGGTTCACGGAAGGGACAGCGGTAGTGCGTGTTATTCTTGTTTGTCACAGCCGCGCTGACCGCGCGCTTTCTGGTCCTGCCCCCCGATGATTCCGCAACGCACCCTCAAGAACACGATCCGCGCTACCGGCGTCGGCCTTCACAGTGGTGACAAGGTCTACATGACCCTGCGCCCGGCCCCGGTCAACCATGGCATCGTGTTCCGCCGCGTCGATATGGACCCGGTGGTGGAAGTACCCGCGCGTGCGGACCTGGTCACCGAGGTCACCCTGTGCACCGGGCTGACCTACCACGAGGCCAAGATCCAGACCGTCGAACACCTGATGTCGGCCCTGGCCGGCCTGGGTGTGGACAACATCATCGTGGAGCTGTCCTCGGCCGAGCTGCCGATCATGGACGGTTCCTCCGGCCCGTTCGTGTTCCTGCTGCAGTCGGCGGGCATCGCCGAACAGGACGCGCCGAAACGCTTCATCCGCATTCTCAAGACGGTGGAAGTCACCGACGGCGACAAGGTCGCCCGCTTCGAGCCGTACGAAGGCTACAAGCTCGGCTTCACCATCCAGTTCAACCACCCGATGATCCCGGCCAAGCAGTCGCGGGCGGAAATCGAGTTCTCTACGCTGGCCTATACCAAGGAAATCTCGCGCGCCCGGACCTTCGGTTTCATGCGGGATCTGGAGTACATGCGCGAGCGCAACCTGGGCCTGGGCGGCTCGATGGACAATGCCATCGTGCTGGACGAGTTCCGCGTGCTCAACGACGACGGCCTGCGCTACGCCGACGAATTCGTGCGCCACAAGATCCTCGATGCGATCGGCGATCTGTATCTGGCCGGCGGCCAGGTGCTGGGCGCGTACGAAGGCTTCAAGTCGGGCCATGCGCTCAACAACAAGCTGGTGCGGGCGCTGCTGGCCGATGCCAGCGCGTGGGAGTGGGTCAGCTATGACTCGCCTGCCGCGGCGGCGCCGGTGGTCTATGGCCTGCCGGCCTACGCCTGAGCCCCGCCATCGCGCAAGCCATTGATTTGAAAGAAAACAAAACGGCGCCCACGGCGCCGTTTCTGTGTCTGGACGTCTGATCGGGCTGAAAGCGGCGTGATCTTGACGTCAATGAACCGTAGGGGTGCACAGCGCACAGATTTGTGAACCTCATCAAGGTTTGTGCGGAATTTAACGTTAATTTAATAAAACACTAACGACTGGCGGCACTGACGCCGCTACAGTGCAGACCGGCTCCCAGCCAAAGTTCACGTGATCGTGACGCGGCCGGGAAGGGGCGGGATGCCCCGATGGCTTCACGACTTGGAGGAATCCACGTCGCGCAGACAAGCCAACGCGTCGCGTAGCCCTTTGTGCGTGGCGGCTGAAACAGCGTGGGGGCCATTCCTGTTGTCGATCGCTGGGGAGCGTGGGGGAGGGGCAGACGCTGTTTTGACGGTCACCTTGGTGACCTTCAGCCCGATGGACCGGGCCGCGTCGATCAACTGTGCTTCGGCAAGCCGGACCTTGGCATGCCACACGGGAGATTCGACGAGAAAAACGAGGTGCTCGCCGTTTACATTCGCCAGCCGGCAACGGGTGGCCAGTGCAGGCGGCAAATGGGGGCGCAATTGACGGTCCAGCGCGTCGAGCCACAAGGCACGACGCAGCGGGTTACCGGCTTTGTCCGCCATGACCGCATCCAGCGCCGGCTTCGGCGTGGATGGGGAACGGGCACTGGATTTCGGCTCAGACATGAAAACTCACTGATGGCATTCAAAAAGATCGTAATCAAAACGCGTGAAGGACAGGCCAAGACGCCGCTGGCGCGTTTGCGTTTCTACTTCGAAGATTCCCCCCGTGCCCTGCTGGGCAGTGTGCTGGGGGTGGGCTGCCTGATCGGCTTCGGTGCCGGTATCGGTGGCAGCATGTTCAACGATTCCCGGCTCCACGCCAAGGTCGCACAGCAGGAACGCGAACTGGCGCAGGCCCAGAAGGACGCTCAGACCCAGGTCAACGCGCTGGCTGCGCGGATGGGCGAGCTGCAGGCGCAGGCCACCCGTCTCAATGCCCTGGGCGAACGACTCACCCAGATGGGCAAACTGGAAGACGGCGAATTCGACTTCAACGAGACCCCCGGCCTCGGTGAAGGCGAGCCCGGCCCGACCCAGGACATCCCGGTCAGCGCGGTCAACGCCGACTTACAGGTGCTGGAGCAGCGCTTTGCTGCTTCAGGCCGCCAGCTGTCGGTGATGGAATCGCTGATGTTCGACCACCAGCTCGAGCAGAACGCCGTGCCCTCGCGCATGCCGATCCGCAACACCTACATCACCTCCAACTTCGGTACCCGCAGCGATCCGTTCGGTCGCGGTGCCGCCACCCACAAGGGCATGGATTTCCACGCCAAGGTCGGTGACCCGGTGATGTCGGTGGCCGATGGCGTGGTCAGCTTCGCCGGTGTGAAGGGTGGGTACGGCAACGTGGTGGATGTGGACCATGGCAATGGCTATGTGACCCGCTATGCGCACAATTCGCGCCTGGTGGTGAAGCCGGGCGATCTGGTCCGGGCCGGCCAGGAAGTGGCCAAGGCCGGTTCCACGGGCCGTTCCACCGGTGCCCACGTGCACTTCGAGGTCTGGGAACGCGGCCAGGTGGTCAATCCGCGCAAGTTCCTCGGTGATGGCGGCAACACCCCGGTCGGCCGCGTTTCGCGGGGCTGATCACGGTAACGAACTTGAACGGGGGTGCTTGAAACGCCGGACCCCCGTCCCAAGCTACAATGGGTGTTGCCATAGACAGGGCGCGGTGCGCCCTGTTTCGTTTGCGGCGCGCGCATCCCCCGGGGAGAGCGCCGCCGTTGGGGCGTCTCATTCCAACCGGTTCCTTCAATGATCAACAGCCTGCTTACCCGCGTCTTCGGCAGTCGTAATGAACGACAGCTGCGCCAGCTCAACCGCATCGTCGCCAAGGTCAATGCGTTGGAGCCGGAAATCGAAAAGCTCTCCGACGAGCAGCTCAAGGCCAAGACCCCGGAGTTCAAGCAGCGCATCGCTGACGGTGAAGCCCTGGACAAGGTGCTGCCCGAAGCGTTCGCGGTCTGCCGTGAAGCCAGCCGCCGCGTGCTCGGCATGCGCCATTACGATGTCCAGCTGATCGGCGGCATGGTCCTGCACCTGGGCAAGATCGCCGAAATGCGCACCGGTGAAGGCAAGACCCTGGTCGCCACGCTGCCGGTGTACCTCAACGCGCTGGAAGGCAAGGGCGTCCACGTGGTCACCGTGAACGACTACCTGGCCCGCCGTGACTCGGCGCAGATGGGCAAGCTCTACAACTGGTTGGGCCTGAGCGTGGGCGTGGTCTACCCGGGCATGCCGCACGGCGACAAGCGCGAGGCGTATTCCAGCGACATCACCTACGGCACCAACAACGAATTCGGCTTCGATTACCTGCGCGACAACATGGCGCTGTCGCGTGCGGACCGCTACCAGCGCGGCCTGCACTACGCGATCGTCGACGAAGTCGACTCCATCCTGATCGATGAAGCCCGTACCCCGCTGATCATTTCCGGCCCGGCCGATGATTCCCCAGAGCTGTACATCCGCGTCAACCGCGTCGTCCCGCACCTGATCAAGCAGGACGCCGAGGAAGGCGAGGGCGATTTCTGGGTCGACGAGAAGGGCAAGCAGGTCCATCTGTCCGAGGCCGGCATGGAGCATGCCGAGAAGCTGCTGGTCGAAGCCGGCATCCTCAATGCCGAGACCGAAGGCCTGTACGCCGCGCAGAACCTGACCGTGGTGCATCACCTCAATGCCGCCCTGCGTGCGCATGCGATCTACCAGCGCGACGTGGATTACATCGTGCGCGATGGCGAAGTGGTGATCGTCGATGAATTCACCGGCCGTACCCTGGCCGGCCGCCGCTGGTCCGATGGCCTGCACCAGGCAGTGGAAGCGAAGGAAGGCGTGCCGGTCCAGCGCGAGAACCAGACGCTGGCCAGCATCACCTTCCAGAACCTGTTCCGCATGTACAAGAAGCTGTCCGGCATGACCGGTACGGCCGATACGGAAGCCTACGAGTTCCAGAGCATCTACAACCTGGAAGTGGTGGTGATCCCGACCAACCGCCCGACCATCCGCAAGGACGGTTCAGACCAGGTGTTCCTCAACCGCAACGGCAAGTTCAACGCCGTGCTGGCCGATATCCAGGCCTGCAACGAGCGCGGCCAGCCAGTGCTGGTGGGTACCACCTCGATCGAAACCTCGGAGATGCTGTCCGAGCACCTGACCAAGGCCGGTGTGCACCACGAAGTGCTCAACGCCAAGCAGCATGACCGCGAAGCGAC
Source organism: Stenotrophomonas maltophilia (assembly GCF_002205165.1). GTDB lineage: Bacteria > Pseudomonadota > Gammaproteobacteria > Xanthomonadales > Xanthomonadaceae > Stenotrophomonas > Stenotrophomonas maltophilia_N. The sequence continues at coordinate 89,912 of NZ_NIVS01000022.1, forward strand.
CATCATCGCCAACGCCGGCATGCCGGGTGCGGTGACCATCGCCACCAACATGGCCGGCCGTGGTACCGACATCGTGCTGGGCGGTTCGCTGGAAGCGCAGCTGCATGAGCTGGGCGAAGACGCGACGCCGGAACAGCGTGCCCAGGTCAAGGCCGAGTGGCAGAAGCGCCACGACGCGGTCAAAGCCGCCGGTGGCCTGCACATCGTCGGCACCGAGCGCCATGAATCGCGCCGTATCGACAACCAGCTGCGTGGCCGTTCGGGCCGCCAGGGTGATCCGGGCTCGTCCCGTTTCTACCTGTCGCTGGAAGACAACCTGATGCGCATCTTCGCCTCGGACTGGGTCCAGAAGGCGATGCGCATGATGGGCATGAAGGAAGACGACGTCATCGAGGATCGTCTGGTCAGCCGCCAGATCGAGAAGGCGCAGCGCAAGGTCGAAGCGCACAACTTCGATATCCGCAAGAACCTGCTGGACTTCGACGACGTCAACAACGATCAGCGCAAGGTGATCTACAGCCAGCGCGACGAGCTGCTGGATGCGGAGTCGGTGAAGGAGAACGTCGATGGCATCCGCGGCGACGTGATCTTCGATGTGGTGGCCCGCTTCGTGCCGCCGAACTCGATCGATGAGCAGTGGGACCTGCAGGGTCTGGAAGCGACGCTGGCCTCGGACTTCGGCATCGACATGTCGCTGACCGAGCTGGTCAAAGCGCACGAAGAGCTGGATGCCGAAGGCATCGCCGAAAAGGTGCAGGCCAAGGTCGACGAGCACTTCGCCGCGAAGGAAGCCGGCGTGGGCGACGAGACCATGCGCGCGCTGGAGAAGCACGTGATGCTGACCGTGCTGGACCAGAGCTGGAAGGAGCACCTGGCGCGCATGGATTACCTGCGCCAGGGCATCTACCTGCGTGGTTATGCGCAGAAGCAGCCGAAGCAGGAGTACAAGAAGGAAGCCTTCGAGCTGTTCTCGGAAATGCTGGAGAACGTGAAGCGCGAAGTGGTGACGTTGCTGGCGCGCGTGCGTATCCGCAGCGAAGAGGAAGTGGCGGCACTGGAACAGGCCGAGCGCCAGCAGGCCGAAGCGCGCCTGCTGCAGTCGCAGTTCCAGCACCAGGACGCCGGCGGTTACGGCGCGGACGAAGAAGCCGCGCAGGTGGAGGCGGCGCAGAACGGCGTGCCGCAGGTCACCCGCGATGAGCCGAAGGTCGGCCGCAATGATCCGTGCCCGTGCGGCAGCGGCAAGAAGTACAAGCACTGCCATGGTCAGCTGAGCTGATCGGTTGATTGGCTGATCGACGGATCGGCTGATTGGAAGTGCTGAAGAAGCCCCGCCTTGTGCGGGGCTTTTTTTGTGGTTCTTCGCCAACGGCGCGGCGCTTCGAATGTTCATGGCGTGAGGCGACCGGGCAGCCCCGTCCAGGACGCGCCGTAAATACATCCTTGTAGGCTCGACACCCGCATCCATGCGGGTGACGGTCCTTCCCGGAGCAGCCCGGTCGCCTCGTGACAGCAGGCTGCGGGGCCCTCACGCTCGCGGCAGACGCGATCGGAGACACACCACGGTCCGCACTGCGCCTCCACAACTACCGGCAGGGGCATTGCGTCACCCGGCCCGGTTTGGGCATCCTCCGGGTATGTCATCTCCCCTTCGTTCGATCCATGTCGTGGCCGGCGTCATCACCGATGCCCGTGGCCGCATTCTGCTCAACCGTCGCACCGAGAACCGCGATATGGCCGGCCTGTGGGAATTCCCGGGCGGCAAGCGCGAGCCCGGCGAGACCTCCGAGCAGGCGCTGGTGCGCGAGCTGCGCGAGGAGCTGGGGATCGAGGCGGAGGTCGGTGAGTGGATCATGGACGTGCCGCAGATCTATCCGGACAAGCGGCTGCGCCTCGAGGTCCGCCGGATCCAGAGCTGGAAGGGCTCGCCGCGCGGTCGCGAGGGGCAGGCGATCACCTGGGTGGCGCCGGACAAGCTGCACCGCTATTCGATGCCGCCGGCCGATCTGCCGGTGGTGGCAGCGCTGCGGCAGCCGGACCGGTATCTGATCACGCCGGAGCCGGAGGGCGAGGAGGACAGCGTCCACCAGGCCTGGCTGGGGCGCCTGGCGCAGGCGCTGGAGAGTGGTGTGCGCCGGGTGCAGCTGCGCACGCCGTCCAGCCCGGCGCGGGTGGCGCTGGCCGAGCGGGTGATCCAGCAGCACGGGCCGCGGACGCAGTGGTTGGTGAACCGCGATATCGACCTGGCCGGACGGTTGGGCGTGGGGGTGCATCTGGGCAGTGAGCAGCTGCTGGCGCTGGGCGAGCGGCCGTTGCCGGCTGGCCAGCTGGTGGCGGCGTCCTGCCACGATCTGACGCAGCTGCAGGCGGCGCAGCGGCTGGGCTGTGACTTCGCGGTGCTGGGGCCGGTGCAGGCCACCGACAGCCATCCAGGGGCGGTGCCGCTGGGTTGGGACGCGTTCGAAGCGCTGCGCGAGCAGGTGTCGCTGCCGCTGTATGCGCTGGGCGGGTTGGGCCCTGGTGATATCGAGCAGGCACGTCGCCACGGGGCGCAGGGCATCGCCGCGATCCGGTCGCTGTGGCCGGCTACAACGTGATCCAGAAGCAGCCGTACTGACGGCGCAGGCCGAACACCGTGCGTGCGGGGGTGGCGGTGCTGCCCAGGGTCTGCTCGATGCGCAGGCCGACCGGACGCGGACGTGCCGGTGCCTGGGGTGCGTCCCCGGCGGCAAGCGCAGGGTCCAGCGGTGCCGGAGCGCTTTCCGGATAGATCGGCGCGATGTCGATCAGGGGGCGCTGCACCACCGATTCCAGCCGCCCGATGATGTGGTTCGCGGTGGCGTTGGAGACATTGCTCCAGAGGTAGATCGAGGACAGCCGGTTGACGTCCTGCGCGCTGACCGCGTCGCGGATCTGCCCGGTCAGTTCACTGAGCCGGCGCGCACAGCCGGCGCGATAGATACCGGTGTTGCCGACGCTCGCCGTGCGCGGGGGCACGCGGGAGGTGGCGCCCAGGGCCTCGCAGCGGCGGTCGGTGAAGACGGTTTCGCCGTGAGCGTTGGTGCAGCGGTTCACGCGCTGCGGCGCCTGCGCCAGGGCAGGCGGCGAGGGCAGGCACAGCGCACACAGCAGGAGCCACACGAGCGGTTTCATCGCAGCAGCGTAGCGGCGCTGGCGTTATCTGCAAGCGATGCGTGGCGGCCTCAGCTGCGCAGCAGTTTCAGCACCTGGGTGGTCGGCTTGGCCAGGTTGAGCGTGTAGAAGTGCAGGCCCGGCGCACCGCCAGCGACCAGGCGTTCGCACAGGCTGGCCACGACCTCGGCACCGAATGCGCGCACCGATTCGGCATCGTCGCCGTAGGCCTGCATGCGTTTGCCGATCCAGCGCGGAATCTCGGCGCCGCACTGTTCGGAGAAGCGGCGCAGCTGGCTGAAATTGGAGATGGGCATGATGCCCGGCACGATCGGTACGGTGACGCCCAGCTTGCGCACAGCATCGACGAAGTGGAAGTAGGCGTCGGCGTTGAAGAAGTACTGCGTGATCGCCGCATCGGCGCCGGCGTCGATCTTGGTCTTGAAGTGCTTCAGGTCCAGCAGCGCGTCGTTGGCCTGCGGGTGGGTCTCCGGATACGCTCCCACTTCGATGCGGAACGCATCGCCATGCTCGGCGCGGATGAAGCTGATCAGTTCGGAGGCATAGCGCAGGTCACCGGGGTGGCCCATGCCGGAGGGCAGGTCACCGCGCAGGGCGACGATCCGCCGGCAGCCGATCGCGCGGTACAGCTTGAGCAGCTCGCGGATCTCCTCGCGGCTGCCACCGACGCAGGACAGGTGCGGGGCCGCGTCGAAGCCATGGTGCTGTTTGAGGTGGCGCACGGTCTCGGAGGTGTAGCTGAGCGTGGAGCCACCGGCGCCGAACGTACAGGACACATACTCCGGCGCGAACACCTTCAGCTTGGCCGCGGTCCGGTCCAGCTGGGCACGCTGCTCGTCGGTCTTGGGCGGATAGAACTCGAAGCTGATGGCGGTCATGGGCGGGGCGCGTCGGCGGATGTGGATCAATCATATCTCTTCATCGCGATGAATGTTAAGTATGTGGCATGCGGTCTGCACATCGCGCCGCCTACACTGTCCGTGATTTCAACGGAGCACCCGCCATGCAGATTCTCGTCACCGGTGGCACCGGCTTCATCGGCAGCCGCCTGCGCACGCGCCTGCTGGCCGAGGGCCACGATCCCATCGTCCTGACCCGCCGGCCGGGCCGGAACCCACAGCCCGGCGTACGCAGCGTTGCCGCGCTGGACGAGGTCGGCCCCGTCCAGGCGGTGGTCAACCTGGCGGGCGAGCCGCTCATGGAGGGCCGCTGGACGGATGAGCGCAAGCAGGCCCTGCGCGACTCCCGGATCGGCACTACACAGGCACTGCTCGCCTGGATGGCCGCGCTGCCCGAACGGCCGCGGGTGCTGGTGTCCGGCTCGGCGATCGGCTGGTATGGCCCGCGCGACAGCGCGCCATTGGACGAGACCGCCTCGCCCGGCCATGACTTCGCGGCGATGCTGTGCCGTCACTGGGAAGCCGAAGCGTTCAAGGCCGAGGCGCTTGGCGTGCGCACCTGTGTGCTGCGGACCGGGATCGTGCTCGAACGCGGGGGTGGGGCACTGCAGAAGATGCTGCCGCCGTTCCGGATGGGGCTCGGTGGCCCGATGGGCGATGGCCGGCAGTGGATGAGCTGGATCCATCGCGAGGACCTGGTCGGCATGATTCTGTGGCTGCTCACTCGCGATCAGGCACGCGGCGCCTACAACGGCACGGCGCCCGGCACGGTCACCAACCGCACCTTCGCCACCACGCTGGGCGAGGTGCTGCACCGCCCAGCGCGGCTGACGACCCCGGCCTTCGCGCTGAAGCTGGGCTTCGGGGAAATGAGCGGGCTGCTGCTGACCGGGCAGAACGTGCAGCCGGCGCACGCATTGGCCGAGGGGTTTGTCTTCCAGTATCCGTCGCTGGAAGCGGCCTTGCAGGCCATCGTGGGCGCGCCGGATCGCTGAGGCGCCGATGTTCATCCGCCGCTGCCGACCGCTCATCGCCGGTCTGCGGCCGCTGCTCATGTAATTGCCCCTGCCGCCTCGCCCCGCGCCACGCTCCATGCTCACCCAGCAGGAGTCAGCCATGTCGATCGCCCGTCCCCGCCGCATCTACTCCATCGCCCCGTTGGCTGCGCTCGCGCTGACCGCATGGGCCACCTTGGTCAGCCCCTCCCACGCGGCCACCGGGCAGTTCCAGGATCTGCAGGTCGAGGTGATCGGCAGCGGCCGGCCGGTGCTGATGATCCCGGGCCTCAACAGCGGTGCCGACGTCTGGCGCGAGACCTGCGCCGCGCTGCAGCCGCAGGTGCAATGCCACCTGATCCAGCTGCCGGGCTTCGCCGGTGCGCCCGCTGTGGCCAACGATGATTTCCTCAGCGCCATGCGTGACCGGCTGCTGGCCTACAGCGTGGACCGCAAGCTGGATCATCCGGCCGTGATCGGCCACAGCCTCGGTGGGGTGCTGGCGCTGCAGATGGCGATCGCGGCGCCGCAGAAAATCGGCCCACTGGTGATCGTCGATGCCCTGCCGTACTTCGGTGCCGTCCGGAATCCGGACGCGACGCCGGCCACGCTCAAGCCGATGGCCGAGCAGATGCGGGCGGGCATGCTCGCCGCCAACGCCAGCCAGTACGCGGCGCAGACGGATGCGGCCGTCGCCAACATGGTGCAGGCCGCTGAGCATGTGGCGACCTTGAAGCAGTGGGGACGCGACAGTGACCGTGCCACCACCGCCAGCGCGATGTACTCGATGACGATGACCGACCTGCGCCAGCCGATCGCCGGCATCACCACGCCGGTGCTGGTGCTGGGCGCGTGGGCCGCCTACCAGCCCTTCGGTGAGACCGAAGCCAGCACGCGGCAGCTGTTCGCGACGCAGTACGCCGCGCTGCCCGGCGTACGGATCGAGATGAGCCGCGCCGGCTACCACTTCCTGATGTGGGATGATCCGCGCTGGCTGCAGACGCAGATCCGGGAGTTCCTCGATCTGCCTGTGGCGAAATGATCGATAGCGGCGTGGAGACGATGAGCGAGAAGCGGAGAGCACGCGATACCGGTTTCTGGTGGGCAAATGCTGGTCTATGGTCCGGCTACCTGGGCTTAAACCTGGGCATGGGCATCGCCTACCGGGGCAACTGGTCGGGCGGGACGCTGATCTATGTGACGGTCGCGGTTGGCCTATTCGTCGGCAGTGCATCGATACGCAGCTGGGCACTTCGGCATGCATGGCTGCAGCGTGATCTGCTCGGGTTGACGTGGCGGATGGCGCTGGCGGTGGTAATCGTCGCTGCCGCCATCCAGCTTTTCACCGCCGCAGTGCTGCTCCCCGCGCTTGCGTGGGATTGGGTGGCATTGCCGGGCCAGCGCGCCTCTTACAGGCCGATCGACACGTTCAACTATTGGCTCAGCACCGCCATCGTGCTGAGCGTGTGGTGCGCGCTGTGGACCGGCCGCCGCGCACTGCAGCGTGCGCGGCACAGCGAGATGGCGCAGCTGCGCGCCGAAGCGCAGCGGGCGACGCTGGAGCACCAGGCACTGCGCGCGCGGCTCAATCCCCACTTCGTGTTCAATGCCCTCAACAACCTGCGTGCGCTGATCAATGAAGACCCGGTGCGTGCACGCGACATGGTCACCCATCTGTCCAGCACGCTGCGCCACGCACTGGTGCACACAGATGGCGATTGGGTCACCGTGGCCGAGGAGTGGCGCGTGGTGCAGGACTACCTGGCGGTGGAGGCGATCCACTACGAAGACCGCCTGCGGGTGCAGGCCGACATCGATCCGGCCGCGATGTCCGCACGGCTGCCACCGATGGCGCTGCAGCTGCTGGTGGAAAACGCCATCAAGCACGGTATCGCGGTGCACCCGGGCGGCGGCGAGCTGACGATCCGTGTGCAGCTCGATGGCGGCTGGCTGCGGGTGGAGGTGGACAATCCCGCCCCGCACGACGCCAGCCGCCCAGGCCATGGCATCGGGTTGGCCTATCTGCGCGCGCAGCTTGGCATTGACGCGGCATCATCATCCATTGGCCGGGGCACCTTCATGCTGGAACGTCACGGCGAGCGCATGCGGGCCCGGTTGGAGGTGCAGCAATGAGCGCTTCATTGCGCGTGTTGATCGTGGATGACGCGCGGCTGGCGCGTCGCGAGCTGCGCACTCTGTTGGCGGCGATCCCGTGGGTGGAATGTGTCGGTGAGGCGGACGATGTACCGGCGGCCCGCGAGGCGATCCTGCGCGAGCAGCCCGATCTGGTGCTGCTCGATGTGCAGATGCCCTCAGGCGAGGGCTTCGACGTGCTCGATGGGCTGGAGACCGTACCGATGGTGGTGTTCGTCACCGCCTACGACCAGTACGCGGTGCGCGCCTTCGAAACCAACGCACTGGACTATCTGGTCAAGCCGGTGGAAGCGGGCCGCCTGCAGGCGGCGCTTGAACGCGGCCGCGAGCGCCTCCCGGCACCGGCGGCCCCTGTTGCGATGAACAGCGGCCGCGACTCGCTGGGCGCCGAGGATCAGGTGTTCCTGCGCGATGGCGAGCGTTGCTGGTTCGTGGCGCTCGGCGAGATCCGCAAGGTCGTCGTCGACGGCAACTACGCACGGTTGTGGTTCCGCGACCAGAACGCGGTGCTGGCGCGCAGCCTCAGCACGCTGGAGGGACGGCTGTCGCCGGCGCTGTTCTTCCGCGCCAACCGCAACACGTTGGTCAATCTGCGCCGCGTACGTGCGATCGAACCGTCGCTCGGCGATGGCTACGACCTGACCCTGGATGACGGTAGCCAGGTCGAGGTCTCGCGACGCCAAGCGCGCGAGCTACGTGAGCGGCTGGCGCTGTAGGGCGCGTGCCGCACGCGTTACTCTGTGTGGGATATCCACCGCCTGATGCTGCCCATGTCCATCGTCCTTACCGCGTTCGCCCGTCCCCGCCTGTTCCCCCGCGTGCCGCGCGGCAACACCATCCAGGATTGCAGCGCCGAACAGTTCGAACAGCACCTCAACACGCACGCACCGTTCAAGGTGCTGGATGGCTACGCGCCGTTCTGCAAGCTGCATGTGTACGAGAACTGGACCTCCACGCGCTGCCTGACCGTGCCGATCACCGAGGCCAACCGTCACCAGCTGCGCAGTGGTTATGAAGCGCGCAACCGCGAGGAGCTGCCGGTGCTGGTGCGCTGGTTCGAAGGCGTCGAATCGCCGCGCGCGAACTACCTGGTGGTGATCCTGTACAGCGCCGAGCAGCTGGCCAAAGAGGGCTCACCCATCGATGCGGACTGGGGCATCGTCGGCTGCATCTACACCGCCGAGCCGGAGGAAGTGCCGATGGCCCCAATCACCATGATGCGCAATGCGCTGGGCGTGGAAGAGGGGGGCTCGGGCGTGCCGCTGGATCGCGAGGCGTATCAGCGCGCCGTGACGTTCTGGGACCGCAACGCCAACTGGCGGCCCTGAGCGAGCGGGCGGGGAACATCCCGATCAGGCGCCCAGCCGATGCCCCTGCGCGGGATCCGCCGCGACGGTCGGCCCGGCCACGGTCCACTCCCACCAAGGGTAGTGATACTCGCGGTCGGTGGCCAACCAGTGCGTTGCACAGTCCACGCAGGTGACGGCATGCGCCTCGCCCCAGCCGTCCTCGGCTTCCCCCACGGCCTCGATGACCACATGCCCGCGCGTGGCTTCCCGACGCGGATCGAAGAAAGGGTAGTGCGGGTAAAGCGCACACAGGCAGCCGGCCCGGTCCCGCCAGAAGCGCAGCCGGCGCAGGGCGAACTGCAGGTGATGGTTATTGGCGAACAGGGCGCCACCCAGCGAGATGTGCGCGGTGGCGCGCTCGATCCGTTCGACCCACGGCGAAAGCGCGTCCAGTTCGGCCGGATCACGGAGCTGGGCGATGGCACAGGCCGCGCTGTAGATGCGGTCAGGCTCTGACGACAGCAGCGCCTGCAGGTGCTGCGCGCCAGGTCCCTCGGTGGGGGTGGATGGGTCCCGGTTGAAAGGCCACCGCATCACCGGGCCTTTCCGATGGCGGCATGGCATCCGCCGGTGAGCTGCAGCAGATCGGCCGGTGCCAGCGCCACCTCCAGTCCACGCCGCCCGGCGCTGACGTGCAGCACGGGCAGCGCCCGTGCGCTGGTATCGAGGAAGGTGCGGTGTTTCTTTTTCTGCCCCAATGGGCTGATGCCGCCGACCAGGTAACCGGTCGCGCGCTGCGCCACCTCGGCGTTGGCCATTTCGCATTTCCGGCAGCCGGCCGCTGCGGCGAGTGCCTTGAGGTCCAGGGTGCCGCTCACCGGTACGATCGCCACCAGCAGCTCGTGCGTCTCGGTGCTTGCCAGCAGCGTCTTGAACACCTGCGCCGGATCCAGCCCGAGCTGCTGCACTGCCTCGCCACCGTAGGATTCGGCGGCGGCGTCATGGTGATAGGACAGCACGCTGTGCGCGATGCCATATTTCTTCAGCAGGTTGATGGCGGGGGTCATGGCGGCATCCTAGCGCGGTGCGGACCCGCTGCCTTGACCGAGGCTACTGCGGTCGCTGCGATAATGGCGGCGTTCCCGTCTGGAAAGTTCCCATGCGCCTCTCTGGCCAATTCAACGCGCTCAGCTTCGATGGTGATGTGGCGCCCGGACCGTATCCCCCTCAGGGGTTCGTGTCGATCGCGGAAGGCGCGCTCGGCAATGGCGATTGTTTCGGGCTGTATTGGCCGTTGGGGCGCGAGGGAGACGCGCCCTTCGTCTGCGAGATGTTCCATGACGAATGGCGTATGGAACTGCGCCATTCCTCGGTGCAGGTGTTCTCGCGCTGGCTGGAGCTGAACGAAGGCGAGTATGGCGAGCATGAGGTCGAAGATCCCGGTTCGCCCTCCGAGCGGTTGGAGCAGGCGCGTGCGCAGGTGCTGGCAGCGGAGGTCGAGCAGGCCATTGAGCTGCTGCGCGCAGCCTGCACCGCGTTCCCGGAGCTTCAGCAGGGCTGGGCGCTGCTGGCAAGCCAGTATATGCGGCAGGGGCAGCGCGATGCGGCGATCGATGCGGCACGTTCGGCGGTGCTGGCCAACTGGGCGTTTGGCATTCCCGAGGCGGGCGTGCTGCGCATCTTGCGCGCTGCCCCGGCCAGCACTGACCCGGTGATCGCGATGGTGCAGCGGATGGGCTTCGCGTTTGGCGGCGCCAAGACCAATCCGGATTACGCGCTGATGCGGGCCTGCATCGATGAATGCTGGGCTGCCGGTGACACCCTGACGGCGCTGCGACTGTCGCAGAACCGCTGCTACGTGCTTGCTGGCGAAACGGTCTCTTTTCAGGAACGCGAAGGGTTCATGCTGTCGCGCTGGCAAGCGGACTTCGCCGGGCAGTGCCAAGCTGTCCTCAACGACGACCGCAGGGGTTTCAGACAAGACTGAAGGGCATCGCGCCACAAAAAAACGGGCGCCTTTCGGCGCCCGTTTCATCTCAACGCAACGGGACCGGCACGCCGATCAGTAGCGGTAATGCTCCGGCTTGAACGGACCGTCCACCGGCACGCCGATGTAATCGGCCTGTTCCTGGCTCAGGGTGGTCAGCTTCACGCCGATCTTTTCCAGGTGCAGACGCGCCACTTCCTCGTCCAGCTTCTTCGGCAGCAGGTACACCTTCTTCTCGTAGCTGTCCTTGTTCGCCCACAGGTCGATCTGGGCGAGCGTCTGGTTGGCGAACGAGTTGGACATCACGAAGCTCGGGTGGCCGGTGGCGCAGCCCAGGTTGACCAGGCGGCCTTCGGCCAGCAGGAAGATCGCGTTGCCGTTCGGGAAGACGTACTTGTCCACCTGCGGCTTGATGTTGATGTGCTGCACGCCCGGGAAGCCGACCAGCGCATCGACCTGGATCTCGTTGTCGAAGTGGCCGATGTTGCAGACGATGGCCTGGTCCTTCATCGCGCTCAGGTGCTCGATGCGGATGATGTCCTTGTTGCCGGTGGTGGTGACGTACAGGTCGGCACGGCCCAGGGTGGATTCGATGGTGTTGACCTCGAAGCCTTCCATCGCGGCCTGCAGGGCGCAGATCGGATCGATCTCGGTCACCACGACGCGCGCGCCGTAAGCACGCAGCGAAGCGGCGCAGCCCTTGCCCACGTCACCGTAGCCGCAGACCACGGCAACCTTGCCGGCCAGCATCACGTCCATCGCGCGCTTGAGGCCATCGGCCAGCGACTCGCGGCAGCCGTACAGGTTGTCGAACTTGCTCTTGGTGACCGAGTCGTTGACGTTGATCGCCGGGATCAGCAGGGTGCCGGCCTGGGCCAGCTGGTACAGGCGGTGCACGCCGGTGGTGGTCTCTTCGGAGACGCCCTTCCAGTCCTTGACCACGCGGCCCCAGTAGCCCGGGCGCTCGGTGGCCACGCGCTTGAGCAGGTTCTTGATGACCTGCTCTTCGTGCGAGGCGGCCTTTTCATTGACCCAGTTGCTGCCGTTCTCGAGCTCATAGCCCTTGTGGATCAGCAGGGTCACGTCGCCACCGTCGTCCACCACCAGCTCCGGGCCGGTCAGGGTGCCGTCGGGCAGGGTGAAGGTCAGCGCATCCAAGGTGCAGTCCCAGTATTCCTCCAGCGACTCGCCCTTCCAGGCGAACACCGGGGTGCCGGACTTGGCGATCGCGGCGGCAGCGTGGTCCTGGGTCGAGAAGATATTGCACGAGGCCCAGCGCACGTCGGCGCCGATGTCCTTCAGGGTCTCGATCAGTACTGCGGTCTGGATGGTCATGTGCAGCGAGCCGGTCACGCGCACGCCCTTCAGCGGCAGGGTGGCGGCGTGCTTGCGACGGATCGACATCAGGCCCGGCATTTCATGCTCGGCGATGTCCAGCTCCTTGCGGCCCCAATCGGCCAGGGAGATATCGGCAATCTTGTAATCGCCTTCGGTGGAGAAGGTCTTTGCAACAGCGTTCATTCAAAGCTCCGGTGTAATGACGAGTCGATACTCGTGTTCGCCGGGCGCCGTTGGAACCAATCCTGGCCACCGAGCCTGGCCGCCCCCGGACAAGGTCCGGAACGGTCGCAGCGCCCCTCGGTGGAGGGTCGCCCATTATATCGCGGCCCGCTGCATTGGCATGAATCAGTACCCGCCCCCAACCATCGGCAGGGGGGCGATCGGCGCCCGGCTGTTAAGGTCGGGGGTTTGTATCCGCATAGGGACCGAACATGACACGCAACCACGGTGCACGCGCGCCACATTGGCGCCATACCTTGATCCTTGGGCTGGCCCTGCTGGCGGTGCCACCGTTGGCGCTGGCCGCGGCCCCGGCCGCGAAGACCACTGCGCCGACCGCAGTGGCTGCCAAGGGCGATCAGGGCGGCTACGAGCTGCCGTCGCCGGCCCTGCAGGCCGTGGTCGACGCGCCGCGTGCGCCGACCCTGAGCCTGTCCCCGCGCCGTGACCTCGCCGCGCTGCTGCAGACCCCGCCGCTGCCGTCGATCAACGAGGTCGCCCAGCCCGAACTGAAGCTGGCCGGCCTGCGCATCAACCCGGCCACGCACTCGGCCAGCCGCTTCAGCTTCGCCGACAAGCTGTGGCTGATGAACGTGGCCGACGGCAAGGAGCGCCAGATCAGCGGGCTGCCGCAGCCGTTGTCGATCGCCACCTTTGCGTGGTCGCCGGACCAGAAGTACATCGCCTTCAACCAGGTGCACGCCGCCACCGGCACCAATGAACTGTGGATCGTCGATGTCGACGCCGGTTCGGCGCGGCGCCTCGTCGGTGATCTGAACACGGTGATGGGCGATGGCTACAGCTGGCAGCCGGACAGCCGGGGCCTGCTGGTGATGCAGCAGCTCAAGGGACGAGGGCCGGCACCGTCCGCCGGCGGCATCCCGACCGGTCCGGCCATCCAGCAGACCGAGGCCGATGCCGGCGTCCGCACCATCCGCACCTACCAGGACATGCTCAAGAACGAGGCCGATGCACGCCTGTTCGACTACTACGCCAGCGCGCAGCCGGCCAAGGTCGCGCTCAACGGCGTCACCACGCCACTGTCCACCGGCGGCGTTTACTGGGATGTCACACTTTCACCCGATGGCCGTTACCTGCTCAGCGAGCGGGTGGTGCGTCCGTACTCCTATCTGGTGCCAGCCAGCGCATTCGCGCGTCGCATCGAAGTGCTCTCCGCCGTGGATGGCACGCTCGAGCACACCGTGGCCAACCTGCCGTTGAAGGAAGGCCTGCCGACCGGCAACGACGCGGTGGCCACCGGCGTGCGCCGGATCGACTGGCGCGCCGATGCTCCGGCGACCCTGGTCTGGGCCGAAGCGCAGGACGGCGGCGACCCGAACCGCGAGGCCAAGGTGCGCGATGCCGTGCTGATGCAGGCCGCCCCCTTCGACAAGCCGCCGGTGACCCTGGCGCAACTGGGCAGCCGCTATGCCGGTATCCAGTGGGGCCGTGGCGACCTGGCACTGCTCAACGAATCGTGGTGGAAGAATCGTGAGGTCAAGCAGTGGCGGATCGCGCCCGACCAGCCGGAGAAGGCGGCCGAGCTGCTGTCCGCACGTTCCTCGCAGGACCGTTACAACGACCCCGGCCGCCCGGGGCTGGTGCGCGACGTCAACGGGCGCTCACGTCTGCAGGTGAGTGCCGATGGCCGCAGCATCTTCCTGTACGGCCTCGGTGCCTCGCCGGAGGGCGACCGTCCGTTCGTGGATCGTCTTGATCTGGACAGCAAGCAGACCACGCGCCTGTTCCACTCGCAAGCCCCGTCGTACGCCGCGCCGGTGGCACTGCTCGACCAGGAAGGCAGCTCGCTGCTGTTGACCCGTGAATCGCCCGACGAGCCGGCCAACTTCTACGTGCAGTCGCTGACCGATGCCACGGCTGCACCGAAGGCGCTGACCCACTTCCAGCACCCGCTGCCGCAGCTGCGTGGGGTGAGCAAGGAGCAGATCCGCTACAAGCGCAACGACGGTGTCGACCTGACCGCCACGCTCATGCTGCCGCCGGGCTACAACGCGAAGAAGGACGGCCCGTTGCCGCTGCTGATGTGGGCCTACCCGGGCGAGTTCAAGACCGCCGAAGCCGCCAGCCAGGTCACCGATTCGCCGTACCGCTTCAACGCAATCAGCTACTGGGGCCCGCAGGCATTCCTGGCCAAGGGCTACGCGGTGCTGGTCAGCCCGTCGATGCCGATCATCGGCGAGGGCGACAAGGAACCGAACGACACCTACTTGCCGCAGCTGATCGCCAATGCCGAGGCGGCGGTGAATGAAGTGGTGCGGCGTGGGGTGACCGACCGTGAGCACATCGCGATCGGTGGTCACTCCTACGGTGCGTTCATGACCGCCAACCTGCTCGCACATACCCGCCTGTTCAAGGCCGGCATCGCGCGCAGTGGTGCGTACAACCGTACGCTGACCCCGTTCGGCTTCCAGGCCGAAGAGCGCAACTACTGGCAGGCGCAGGACGTCTACCAGAAGATGTCGCCGTTCAACTACGCCGACAAGATCAAGGACCCGATCCTCTTCATCCACGGCGTGGACGACAACAACTCCGGCACGTTCCCGATCCAGAGCGAGCGCATGTTCGCCGCGGTGAAGGGGCTGGGCGGTACTTCGCGGCTGGTGATGCTGCCCAACGAATCGCATGCCTACCGCGCGCGCGAATCGATCATGACCATGCTGGCCGAGAGCGAGCGTTGGCTGGAGCAGACCGTGGGCGAGGGGAAGCCGGTCAAGAAGACGCGCTGACCGGCCGTGGCCGCCACCCATCGCGATGGGGCCGGCCACCGTCTGCTCGGCATGCAGTCGTGCCGGCCGCTGGCCGGCGCTACCAGATGTAACTATTTGCGCGACGCAGCAATGACCCCAATGTGGGGTAGGCTTGAGCGGATTCCGTTCCCGAGGCCAGTGCGTCGCAGATGAACGAGTACCGAAGCAGCATCGTTTTTGCCACTCCCGATATTCCCCTGCGTGACGATGTACGCCGACTCGGCGCACTGGTCGGCGACCTGCTCGCCGAGCAGGTCTCCACGCAGTTTTTCGATGATGTGGAACAGGTGCGTACGCGCGCCATCGCCCGCCGCGAAAGCGACGCTCCCCTGTCCGATCTCAACGATGCGCTGACCGGCCTGCCGCCGGCGCGCGCCGAAGCGATGGTGCGTGCGTTCAGTACCTATTTCCAGGTGGTGAACATCGCCGAGCGCGTGCACCGCATCCGCCGCCGCCGCGACTACCAGCGTGCCGGTACCGCCACGCCGCAGCCCGATGGCCTGCAGGACGCACTGGTCAATCTCAAAGCGCAGGGCGTCACCCTGGACGAGCTTGCCGAGTGGCTGCCGCGGATCGACATCGAGCCGGTGTTCACTGCGCACCCGACCGAAGCGGTGCGCCGCGCGCTGCTGGAAAAAGAGCAGTTGATGGTGGCCAGCCTGGTCGACAACCTCGACGGCCAGCGCACCCCGGGCGAAGCGGCCGCCGATGCCGCGCGGTTTCGCATGGCCCTGACCGCCTCGTGGCAGACCACCGATTCCTCGCCCGTGCGCCCGACCGTGGAAGACGAGCGCGAGCATGTCGGCTTCTATCTGGTGCAGGTGCTGTACCGGGTGATTCCAGTGCTGTACGAATCGCTGCAGCAGGCACTGCTGGATACCTATGGCCAGGAACTGCCGCTGCCGCGCCTGCTGCGCTTCGGTACCTGGGTAGGCGGCGACATGGACGGCAATCCGAACGTGGATGCCGGCACCATCCGCAACACCCTGGATGCGCAGCGCCAGGCCGTGCTCGGCCGCTACCAGAAAGACCTGCTGCAGCTGGCCAGCCTGCTCAGCCAGTCCACCGAACGGGTGGCGGTCAGCGATGAACTGCAGGCACGCGTGGAGCATTACAAGGTCCTGTTGCCCAAGGTCACCTCGCGGCCGCGTCATGCCGACATGCCGTACCGCCTGCTCAACGACCGCATGCGCGCGCGCGTGCAGGCGACGATGGAGGATGCGGAAGGCGCCTATGCGTCGCCGCAGGAACTGACCGACGACATCGAACTGATCCTGCGCAGCCTGCACGAGAACAAGGGCGACCATGCCGGCGGCTTCGCGGTGCGTCGCCTGCTGTGGCGGGTGCGCACCTTCGGCTTCCATCTGGCGCGCCTGGATGTACGTCAGGAATCGAGCGTGCATGGCCGCGCGCTGGCCAGCGTGCTGGATGGGCAGGAGGCCTGGGACGCCGCCGATGCGGTCACCCGCGCCGCGCGCCTTGCCCCGTTCGCCAGTGGCGAGCAGGCACTGCCCGCGAGCAACGAAGCCGGTGGCGAGCGTCTGGACGCGGTGTTCGCGGCGCTGGCCGATGCCCATCACCGGCATGGGGCCGATGCACTGGGCAGCTACATCATCTCGATGGCGCACGACCGCAGCGATGTGCTCGCCGTACTCGCGCTGGCGCGTCGCGGCGGCCTGGTGGATGACGCCGGCGCGGTGCCGCTCGACATCGCCCCGTTGTTCGAAACGGTGGACGATCTCAAGCGCGGGACCGACACCCTGCGCGATCTGCTGGCCGACCCCGTGTACCGCACCCACCTGGCCTCGCGCGGCGATGTGCAGATGGTGATGCTCGGTTATTCGGACAGCGGCAAGGACGGGGGTATCGCAGCGTCGCGCTGGGGCCTTCAGCGCGCCCAGGTGGAGCTGTTGGAGGTCGCTGCCGAGAACGACATCCGCCTGACGTTCTTCCACGGCCGTGGCGGCTCGATCAGCCGCGGTGGCGGCAAGACCACGCACGCCGTGGATGCCTCTCCGCGTGGCAGCATCGACGGCCGGCTGCGCGTGACCGAGCAGGGCGAAGTGATCCATCGCAAGTACGGCATCCGTGCGCTGGCGCTGCGCTCGCTGGAGCAGTCCACCGGTGCGGTGCTGCGCTCCAGCCTGCGCCCGCGCGCCGCGGAACCGCGCGAGGAACAGTGGCGTCCGGTCATGGACCTGATCGCGCAGAAGAGTGCCGATGCCTACCGCGCCTTCGTCGGCCAGAAAGACTTCATGCAGTACTTCCGCCTGGCCACGCCGATCGACGTGATCGAGCGGATGACGCTGGGCTCACGCCCCTCGCGCCGGTTGGGCGAAGATGCGGCGCTGACCAATCTGCGCGCGATTCCGTGGGTGTTCGCCTGGAGCCAGGCGCGGGCCGTGATTCCGGGCTGGTATGGCGTCGGTAGCGGCCTGCAGGCGGCGATCGACGCCGGCCACGAGGGCCTCCTGAAAGAGATGGCGCGCGACTGGCCGTTCTTCAGCACCTTCCTGGACGACATCGCGATGGTGCTGTCCAAGGGCGACCTGACCATCGCCGAGCAGTTCTCGCAGCTGTCCGGTGCGTTGCATGGCCGCTTCTTCCCGCAGATCCAGGGCGAGCTTGAGCTCACCTCACAGTGGATCCTGGCACTCACCGGCCAGGACGCACTGCTGCAGCACGACCAGCGCCTGGCGCTGTCGATCCGCCTGCGCAACCCCTACATCGATCCGATCAGCGTGCTGCAGGTGGACCTGCTGCGCCGCTGGCGGGAGAGCGGGGGCGACGACGACGATGTGCTGCGCGCGCTGGTGGCGTGCGTGAACGGTGTTTCGCAGGGTGTACAGAACACCGGGTAGGCCATGACGGGGTAGTGCCGGCCGCTGGCCGGCAGCGCTTCTCAGACCCGCTCGACCAGATCACCCGGTGCAGGCGGGTTGGATGCCAGCAGCTCCAGGTGGCGCTGCTCCATCTCCTCGCGCAGCTGGCGGCGGATCAACGCGGCCGCATGCCGGCGGCGTTCGTCGGCGGTTTCCAGTACCAGCGGCGGCACCGGGGTCGGCTTGCCCTCATCATCCACCGCGACCATGGTGAAGAAGCAGCTGTTGGCGTGGCGCACGCTACGCTTGAGGATGTCCTCGGCCACCACCTTGACCCCGATTTCCATCGAGGAGGTGCCGGTGTAGTTGACCGAGGCCAGGAAGGTGACCAGCTCGCCGACCGCGATCGGCTGGCGGAACATCACCTGGTCCACCGAGAGGGTGACCACGTAGCTGCCGGCATAGCGGCTGGCACACGCGTAGGCCACCTGGTCGAGCAGGCGCAGCACCGCACCGCCGTGCACCTTGCCGGAGAAGTTGGCCATGTCCGGCGACATCAGCACCGTCATGGAGAGCTGGTTGGATTTGAATTCGGGCATGGCGGGAGTGTAGCGCCGCTTGACCCATTGGTAGAGCCGACCGTTGGTCGGCTTGTCGCGCGCGGCGAGACGGGCCAGGTACGGCAAAACGACGACGGGCCGCTTTCGCGACCCGTCATTTGTTTGGCCGATCATTGCCGCGCTGCGCGCGGCCAGCCGACCAACGGTCGGCTCTACCGGTAAGAAAAGGGCCGCTTTCGCGGCCCATTCCTTACTTCAACTTCGCATCCGCGCGCAGGGCGGCGGCGCGATCGGTCTTCTCCCAGGAGAAGGCGGTCGCATTGACCTGTTCGCCAGCACCGTTGGTGTAGCTGAACTCCTTGGCCTTGCGGCCGAAGTGGCCGTAGGCCGCGGTCTGCTGGTACATCGGGTGGATCAGGTCCAGCATCTGGATGATGCCGTACGGGCGCAGGTCGAAATGCTTGCGGATCAGCTTTTCGATCTTGTCATCGCTGATCTTGCCGGTGCCGAAGGTGGTGACCGAGATCGAGGTCGGCTCGGCCACGCCGATGGCGTAGGAGACCTGCACTTCGCAACGGTCGGCCAGACCGGCGGCAACGACGTTCTTGGCGACGTAACGGGCCGCGTAAGCCGCCGAACGGTCGACCTTGGACGGATCCTTGCCCGAGAACGCACCACCACCATGACGGGCCCAGCCGCCGTAGGTGTCGACGATGATCTTGCGGCCGGTCAGGCCGCAGTCGCCCACCGGGCCGCCGATCTCGAACTTGCCGGTCGGGTTGATGTGGAACTTGGTGCCCTTGTGCAGCCACTTGGCCGGCAGCACCGGCTTGATGATCTCTTCGCGGACGGCCTCGATCAGGTCCTTCTGCTTCACGCCCGGGGCGTGCTGGGTCGACAGCACCACCGCGTCGATGGCCGAGACGGCACCGTTCTCATAGCGCAGGGTGACCTGGCTCTTGGCATCCGGGCGCAGCCAGGACAGCGGCGAGTTCTTCTTCTTGCGGATCTTGGCCTGCTGCTCGACCAGGCGGTGCGACAGGTGGATCGCGGCCGGCATGTAGCTGTCGGTCTCGTTGGTGGCATAGCCGAACATCAAGCCCTGGTCGCCAGCGCCCATTTCTTCGGGCTTCTTGCGGTCCACGCCCTGGGCAATGTGCGGCGACTGCTTGCCGATCAGGTTCAGCACGCCGCAGGTCGCGCCGTCGAAGCCGACGTCGGAGCTGTCGTAGCCGATGTCCAGGATCACCTTGCGGGTCAAGGCTTCCAGGTCGATCCAGGCGCTGGTGGTGATTTCACCGGCGACGATTGCCACGCCAGTCTTGACCATGGTTTCGCAGGCCACGCGCGCACGCTTGTCCTGGGTCAGGATCGCGTCCAGCACCGCATCGGAGATCTGGTCGGCAATCTTGTCCGGATGGCCTTCGGAGACCGATTCGGAGGTGAACAGGTAGCTGGACATCAGGCGTAATATCCTTTGATTCGGATGGAAAGATGGGCGCGAATGATACACGGCAAGTCGCGCGCTTGCATTGTGCGCCAGCACGGGTTGCCCGTGGTTAAGCCCGCGTGCCCGTCGCAGGGCCCCATGTGACGGGATTGAGGCCCAGCGTCACCGCCCAGTGTTCCACCAGCGTGACAACCGGACGCCCGCAGCGGCAACCCCCCGACAGGCACGCCAGCCGCACGCGCCCTCACGATGGGTGCGACGGGCATCCGGACCCCGCGCGCGTCATCGGCCCGTCGTCAAACCGCCATCGGGCTGTCGCCGGGGCCGTGCAGGCTTCGGCGCATCCGGCCGCCGGACCTGAGGAGCACGCCATGCACGAACTCGAGCAGCGCGACGCGCGGGAGGCCGCCACGCGGCCCGTGACGACCCTGGCGCCCCATCGGCGGGCGGTCTTCCTCTCCGATGTCCACCTGGGCTCGCGCCACTGCCACGCCGCTGAACTGGCCCGGTTCCTGGCCGAGCTGCGCTGCGAGCGCCTGTATCTGGTGGGCGACATCATCGACCTGTGGTGGATGGCGCACCGCCGGGCCAGCTGGCGGCCGGCGCACAGCGAGGTGATCCAGGCCCTGCACGCGCTGCAGCGGGCCGGCACCGGGATCATCTACATTCCTGGCAACCACGATGCTTCGCTGCGCAAGGTCTGCGGACTGATGCTGCCGGCCATGCAGGTCCGCCGGCGGGCGATCCACGTGACCGCCGACGGACGCCGGCTGCTGGTCGTCCATGGCGATGACTACGACGGCATCACCCATTTTGGCGGGCTGCAGGAGCAGTTCGGGGACTGGCTGTACTACCGCATCCTCACCGGCAACCGCCTGCTCAATGCCGCGCGGCGGCGGCTCGGCCAGCGCTACTGGTCGCTCTCCGAATTCCTCAAGAAGCGCAGCGGCGCGGCCGAGCGCTACATCGAACGCTTCGTCCAGGCCGGGCTCGAGGATGTGCGGCGGCGCGGTCTGGACGGGATCGTCTGCGGGCATATCCATCGCGCCGCGCTGGTCGAGCGCGACGGGTTGATCTATGCCAACGACGGCGACTGGGTGGAAAGCCTGACCGCGCTGGCCGAAGACCCGGATGGCAGCCTGCGGCTGCTCGATCACACCGGGCAGACCCTGGCGGCGCTGCCCGGCAACGCTGCACTGGCCAGAGCGGCCTGAGCAGAACGGCGGGGGCGCAGGGCCAGGCCCGGCTGCTAGCATCGGCCGATGGACTCCCTTACCCAGATCGTACTCGGCGGCGCGGTGGCCGCCGCCATTGCCCCGGCCGGCCATCGCCGCGCCGCCCTGTTGGCCGGTGCCGCGCTCGGCACCCTGCCGGACCTGGACGCGCTGCTGCTGGCGTTCACCGCCGCCGATCCGGTGGCGCTGATGGTCGAGCACCGCAGCTTCAGTCATTCCCTGCTGGTGCTGCCGTGGGTGGCGGCGTTGATCTGGTGGCTGTTCAAACGCTTTGGTCATGGCCGGGTGGCACAGGCACCGGGCCGCTGGTTCTGGGCGATCGCGCTGGCGCTGATCACCCATCCGCTGCTGGATGCCTTTACCGTTTACGGCACCCAGCTGTGGTGGCCGTTCACGCCGCATCCGACGATGTGGGCCAGTGTCTTCATCATCGACCCGCTGTATACGGTGTGGCTGCTGCTCGCCTGTGCGGTGGCATGGTTCGCCCGTGCGCGGCCGCTGGCGCAGAAAGCGCTGGTGGCGGGGCTGGTGCTCAGCAGTGGTTACCTGGGCTGGTCGCTGCTGGCCAAGCACAGCGTCGACCGCGAGGCCGACCGCGCGCTGGCAGCCATGGGGTTGGGTGACGCCCCGCGCTTCTCGGTGGCGATGCCGTTCAACACGCTGCTCTGGCAGGTGGTGGCGATGACGCCCAGCGGGTATGTGATCGGCGAGCGCTCGCTGATCGCCGACCGCGGCGCGATGACCTTCGAAGGGCATCCTTCCAACGTGCAGGCCTTGCGCCAGGCGGCCACGCTGCCGGCCGTGCAGCGGCTGAACTGGTTCAACCGCGGCTTCATGCGGGCGCAGGTGGTCGATGGCGAACTGCAGCTCAGCGACCTGCGCATGGGCCTGGAGCCGGACTACACCTTCACCTTCGCGGTGGCCCGGGCCGAGGGCCAGGGCTGGGCGGCGATCACGCCACGACAGCTGCGCCCGGCGTATGAAGGGGAGCAGGGCAGGGCGATGGTGAAGCGCCGGTTCTCGGCGATGTGGCAACGCATCTGGCACGCGCCGGCGCATCCCGAGGTGATCGCACCGAAGGCAGGTTGAACGGAGGCACCGTGACCGAACGGTTCGACATGGAGATCAATGGCACGCGCTACACCCGGCTGGCCGATGTGCCGCCGGAGTACCGCGCGCTGTTGCTGGATGTGACCCCGGGCCGCTCCGCCGAGCAGCCAGCGGTGCCGTTGCGCGAGATCCTGCACAAGGCCAAGGCGCAGCCGGACCGCGCGCGTCAGCAGCAGGTGCTGCTGGAGGAACTGCACAAGGTCGACCCCGAGCGGGCGCGGCGCATGCAGAACAAGCTCACCGAGCGTAACCAGCGGCCGGCCACCGGCACCCTGGAGGTGGGCAACACGCCCACCGCGCGGCCGCGCGAAGGCGCCCGTCTCACCGCCGGTGGTGCAACGGTCGCCCCGGGTGATCGGGGCGGGCTGGGTCTGTGGGTGGTGCTGGCAGGCGTGGTGGTGGCCAGCCTGGTGGCGTGGCTCATCGGGTAGGGCGTGCTGCCACTCAATACACCGTTGCGCGCGCCTGCACGAAGGAGAAGAAGAACACCGCGTTCGGATCGTTCTGGACCAGGCTGAACTCGCGGCGCATGCCATCCACCGTCTCCTGGTCAACCAGGCCGGCGTCCAGCAGCGGATCGGCCGCCGACAGCAGCAGCTGCTCCCAGAACGCGATCATCGTCTTGCGACGTGCCGGCTCGCGGTTGTCCAGGTGGATGGTCTTGATCTCGGTGTGCACGTCGCGGAAGCCGCCGGCCAGCAGCAGGTTGCCGAGCTTGGCACCGACGAACGGATCGCCACCGTGGTCGTACTGGAAATCGTTGAACGCCATCCAGTAGCGCCAGATGTGCGGTGAATACGGATCGAGCAGGAACGAGGCGTTCATCACTTCGGTGACATACACCGGCGAGCCCGGCACCAGCACGCGGCGCACTTCGTTGAGCACCCGCGCCGGCGAGGGCACGTGCTCCAGTACCCAGCACAGGAAGGCCGAATCGAATTCGCGCGCACCGAACGGCAGGTTGCCGGCGTCGGCCTGCAGCAGGGTGTAGCGCTCGCGGCACCACGGTGTCCTGGCCAGGTTGGTGGCGGCGGTGGCCAGCTGCGCCTCGCTCAGGTCCACGCCGGTGACGTGCAGCTCCGGGAACCGCCGCAGCAGGATGTCCGTCTGCGCGCCGACGCCGCTGCCGACTTCCAGCAGGCGCGTGGCGCCGCCGTAGTCAATGCCGCTGAAGATGCTCGATTCGAACAGGCGCGACTGGGTGACCAGGCGATGCTGCTCGGTATCGGAGAAGCCGTGGAGGTAGGTCGGTGCGGTGATCGGCGGAGTCATGGCGGAACGCTCAGGCAGCGGACGACAACGGCTCGCCGGCGGCGAGAGCGTCGAAATAGTCAGTGGTCAGGGCGACCTGGCTGGCGGCATCCTCGGCGCGGTTGACTACCGCACGGAAGGCGGCGTTCTCCGGCCGGTCCTTGGCGTACCAGCCCAGGTGTTTGCGCGCGATGCGCACCCCCTGCTGCTCGCCATAGAAATCGTGCAGCGCGTGCAGGTGGCCCAGCAGCAGATCGCGGACCTCGGTGACCGAGGGCGGCGCCAGCAGCTCGCCGGTGGCCAGGTAGTGCGCCACCTCGCGGAAGATCCAGGGCCGGCCCTGGGCGGCGCGCCCGATCATCACCGCGTCCACGCCGGTCTGCTTCAACACCTGCGCGGCTTTCTGCGGTGAGTCGATGTCGCCGTTGGCGATCACCGGAATACGCAGCGCTGCCTTGATCGCGGCGATGGTCTCGTACTCGGCGGTGCCGGTGTAATGCTGGTCGCGGGTACGGCCATGCACGGCCAGCGCGGCGATGCCGCTGTCTTCGGCGATGCGGGCGATCAGCGGGCCATTGCGGTGGTCGCAGTCCCACCCGGTGCGGATCTTGAGCGTGACCGGCACGTCCACCGCACTGACCACCGCGCCGAGGATGCGGGCGACCAGGTCCTCATCGCGCATCAGCGCCGAGCCGGCCCAGGCGTTGCAGACTTTCTTGGCCGGGCAGCCCATGTTGATGTCGATGATCTGCGCACCGTTGTCCACGTTGTAGCGGGCCGCCTCGGCCAGCTGCTGAGGCTCGGTGCCGGCGATCTGCACGCTGATCGGGTCCGGCTCACCGGCATGGTCCATGCGGTGCAGCGATTTGCGGGTATTCCAGAAGCGCGGGTCGGAGATGGTCATCTCCGAGGCGGCCAGGCCCGCGCCCAGCTGTTTGCACAGCAGGCGGAAGGGCTTGTCGGTGACACCGGCCATCGGTGCCAGCACCACGTTGGGCTGGATGTTGTAGGGGCCAATCTGCATAGGCGCATTGTAGAGCGCCCGGCCGGCGCCGGCCGCGCTGGCGGCCAGCCCGTTCAGGCCGATCCGGAAGGGCCTGATGCGCTCCGGTCATGAGCATATGCTTGACGATTGGTTCCGCCGCCCCCAGCGGCGGCGGATGCTGCCTGGTTACCGGTCGCGCCGGACGCTGGCTGGGAATCGCATGTTCAAGTGGAGCCTGCCGCGATTCCGGCGATGGTCAGGGCGCCGGACCACATGCATAGGCCAACACCGCCAGATGCCGCTGCGGGTCGAGCCCGAGCAGGGCCAGCACGGCGGCGTCCTCGAACGAGCCGATCGCGCAGCCGGCGGCGTTCATCGCGGCCACCTGCTGCCCCAGCGCCCCCAGCCAGACCCCGGCCTCGATCAACACGAAGCGGCCGCCGCGCTCGCCGTACTTGGCCAGCGTCCCACCCGGCTCGGCGATCAGGAACAGCACGGCCGCCGGCCGCTCCGGCCAGTCCACGCCCAGCAGCCTGGACAGCGCCGGCCATGCGGGGCAGGGCGCTACCGGCACCAGCGCGTGCTCGAGCGGGTCGTACCACTGGATGCCCGGCGCTGCCGCGGGCGCATCGTCGTTGCCGTACAGCGCGGCATAGGCCTGGATCGGGTACTTGGCCCCACCGGAGGGCAGACGCCGCGTGTCACTGTCGCCGGGGCGGGCCCGCAGCGGGGCCAGCACGCGCCCCAGTTCCTGCGCGCCCCACTGTGCATCACCGAAACGGCGGCCACTACGGCGCTGTGCGAGGGCATCGCCGGGGTGTACCGGGTCCGGCAAGGCGACGCCGGCTGCTGCATGCAACGGCCGTGGCGGCGACCAGGCGCGTGCGGCATCTTCGGCGATCCGCGCGCGCATCACGTCTGCGCGCGCGGGGTTGAGCTCGCCGTTGTGCCAGAACAGATGGAACAGCGGGGCATCGTCCCAGGGGGAAGGCGGTGACGGCATGCGGTTCTCGGGGATCAGCCCAATGGATGCGGGAAGGGGTTGGGAAACGCGCCGTCGTACGGCACGCCGGGATAGCGCCATGCCACGTCCCGGCAGCGGCCACCCAGGAAGGGCGCACGTTCGTCGGCATGCAGGCCGCTGAGCGCTGGCGACAGGACCCGCATCACCCGCAGGCCGGCCGCGGCCACATCGGCGGTGGTCAACTCGCGGTAGTACAGCGCGATGCCAGCACGGCCCAGCCGGCGTCGCAGCTGATCAAGCTCGATGACCGCGCGCGGCGCGGCGGGCGGGATCGCCGCGCCCGGTGGTGGCAGCTGCAAGGTACTGTCGCCCGCCACCCGTAGCAGCGGCAGCTGCGGCCACAGCTCCGGGCGCAGGGTGTAGAAGGCGGCATGTTCGTCGAAGCTGCGCAGCGCTGACGGTTCACGCGGAAGCCGTGCACGTTCGCGGCCACACAGATGGGCGGCGAAGGTCAGCGCCTGCTGCCATTCCAGCAGCGCCTTGTGCAGCGCCTCACCCGGATCGGCGCGGCAGGCGATGCCGAGGACGTGCCGCGGGCGGCCTTCGAACGGGATGCCGCCGGCGACCGCGATCACCGGGTGCGGGTTCCAGTGCTGGGTGAGGTCGAAGGCGTGCAGTTCGCCACCGCGCTCGTGCGCGAAGGCCTGCCATTGGGCCGGCAGCGCGATTCGCCGGCCGGCCACGCCATTGAGCCAGGTGACCGCCAGCGCATCACGCTCCAGCAGCTCCTGCGCCGCGCGCAGCAGCGCCAGCCACGCGCCATCGCGCCCATCCCGCCAGGCCGCCAGACCACTGGACGTCGACGGCAACCGCGCCTGGCCGCTGCGCGGCCCCAGCCCAACCAGCTCCTGCGGCACCCAGACGACCCGGTTGTCGTCCAGCGCATGTACCGCTGCGAACAGGTCCTCGTCGCGTTCGGGCATCGGCCACGGGAAGTCCGGCATGGCGCGTTGGCTCGCCGAGAACAGCGCGAACGCCGATTCGTCCAGACGTTGTGTGGGCGTCAGCGCATCGCGGCGACGCACCTCCAGACCCGCCTGCGCCGCCGCCAGCCGCTCCAGGGCCTCGGCGACCGCGCCGTCGGCGGCCGCAGCGGCCTCCAGCGCGACTGCGCCCGAGACGCCCTGCCAGGGATTGGCCGGGTCGGCTGGCGTGGCGGCATTGTGCACGCGCCGTCCCTCGAACAAGGGGCCGGTTGCATCGCACGGGTTGGCCTCGATCGGTCGCGCCGGGCGCACCAGACCGCAGCGCGGACGCGCTGCGCCATGCAGCAGGTGCGACGACAGCGTGGGCGTTTCCGGCACCGCCGCCTGCACGGCGGCGTGGCTCATTTCAACACGCTCAGCCAGAGCATCATCTCGAGCGCGCCCACGGCGAACAGGCCCAGCAGCAGCCCGATGGCGATGCCGATGCCGCGCCCGAGCGAACGCCCCGCGCGCTCGTAGACGAGGGCGTAGATGCCGAGATACAGCCCGACGGCGACGAACAGCCCGAATATCGGGTTGGAGGTGCTCATGAAAATGCCGCCGCCGATCGCGGCCAGCGGCAAGGCGAACAGGCCCAGCAGGATCCGGCTGGGGCGGCTGATGCCAGCTACCGGCATCACCGGTGCGGGTGTCGCCGGGTGATCCGGAGTGACGGCGCTGGGTGGTTCCTGCGGCAACGCAGGCGGCTGGCCGTGGCGCTCGGTGGGGGTATCGACGGTGACGGGCGTGATGGCCGCGGCGCCGGGATGGGCGGCAGGCGCAACCGGTTCCAGCCTGCCGAGCACCACCGCCGACAGCACCGAGGTGCCGAGCAGGGTGACGACGCAGGAACTGCAGGTGGTCGACGTCGAGCCGCCGCCTGCCGCGGCAAGGTCCTGGCGCGAGGCACTGGCATCGAACTGGGTCGGCAGGCGATACATGGGGTCACTCCCTTGACCAGGGCGGAAACGCCCGGCGCGTGGCGCACATTATCACGGGCGCCCGGGGTCCCAGGGCAGTGGCAGCGGTGCAGGCAGTGACGCTTCACTGCCGTGGCAGGCGGGGCACCACGGCAGCCGCAGCACCCGGTCGCGCTCCCCATGCAGGCGATGCAGGTCGAGCCAGACGCTGCGTTCGAGATAGCCCAGCAACAGGTGCAGCTGATCCAGCAACGGCGCGACCAGCGCAGCGATCTGTGCCGGTTGCGTTGCGACTTCCGGCAGCGCCGGCACCACTGCTTCGCCCCAGCGACGCAGCACCCGGTTGCCCAGGCAATACACGCAGGCGCTCTGGCCGGGCACCACATAGGGCCCAAGCGCGAGCGTGTGGTGATAGCTGAGGTCCAGCAGCACGTGCGGCTGTACCGGCATCTGCGTGCGGTAGCGCGCCAAGGCCTGCTCCCAGCCGAGCCCATGGCGGACCAGCACGAGGAGGTCGGCATCAGCCACGGCATCGACGCGCTGCAGATCCGCGCTGGCATGCTGGTCGAACGCGTCGGCCAACCCGGGCAGCGGTTCGCCGAGCCAATCCAGTGCATAGCGGCGCACAGGGCGCACCGCCTGCGACGGCACCAACACGCCCAGGCGCATCAACTGGCGGACCGCCGGGCCACCGTCCGGATCGTCCTGGAGTATCGCCAGCGTGTCGTCCTGCCAGTGGCCGAGGATGCGTTCGATGATGGCCGGGGTATCCGCTTCATCGACCACGTAGAGCTCGTCGGCGCCACCGGACACCAGCAGCAGTTGGCGCTGCGCATGGGTCTGCGAAAACAGGGCCCAGGCCGGATTGCGCGTCCAGCGCGGTGCATCCGCGTGCGTGCCTGCGTGTTGCTGACTGCCTGCTGCCACTGCGTACAGTCCCTGTATCCGCGAAAGCGCAAGGATAGCGGCAAACAGGCCTGCCACGTTCTGCTACGGTGCGCGCGTGCCCACCCCGCCTCATGCCAACGCTCCGGTCCCGCATCCGCCCTGGCGCGAGGCCATGCTGTGGATGCTGCTGCTCGGCGCGATGTTCATCCATGGCTACAGCTGGACCAACCAATGGGCCGCCAGCCAGCCCCATAGCTACAGCCTGCACGGTCGCTGGGACGAGGCGATCCCGTTCTGGGCATGGACGATCTGGCCGTATCTGGCGCTGAATCTGCTGTACCCGCTGACGTTCTTCCTCTGCCCGACCCGGTCTGCGCTGCGCCGCCATGCCCTGGCCATCGCGCTGGTGCAGGCCGCCTGCATGTTCGCGTTCGTCTGCTGGCCAACCGGCAACGTGCGTGTCTTGCCGCAGACGGAAGGCGCGAGCGGACTGCTGTTCGCCCAGCTACGCGCGTTCGAGGCGCCATTCAACATGGCGCCGTCGCTGCATGTCGCGGTGTTGGTGGTGGTCTGGCAGGCATGGCGCCGCTGGCTGCTGGCCGATACGGCGGCGTTGCGCTGGCTGTGGCATGGCGCCTGCGGCCTGATCCTGGTGTCGACGCTCACCACCTGGCAGCACGATCTGTTGGATGTGCTTGCCGGGCTGCTGGTCGGCGCGCTGGCGCTGTGGATCACGCGCTGCATACCAATGTCGCTGGGGCGCACCGCGAGCTCAAGGGCCCCGTAGCGACCGGTAGGCCCCTCGGCAAATGTCCCCCGGCCGCCGCTTCGCAGCGCCAGTGGTCTGGACACGCCCCGGCGCTCGACCTACTCGACGCCTCGCCCGGAAAGGCTCAGAGGGCGCCTCTTGATTTCATGCAGAGGGGAGCAGGACAAAAAAAAGGCCAGCGCGAACGCTGGCCTTGGTATCCACACCGGTGACGCTTACTTGTTCTCGGCATCACCCGGGGTGAAGTGCGGCATCGCCGCAGCGGCGCCTTCCTTCTCGGTCGAACGACCGGCGAACTGGTTGGCGAAACGCACGTGGCGGGCGAACGCCGCGTCCGGATCCTGCGCGATCGAGGCCACCAGCGCACCGTTGAACGCATCGCCGGCGCCGGTGGTGTCCAGCACCTGCACCTGCTCGGCACCCACGCGGTAGTACGGCTGGGTATCGCCACGCAGGTTCTCTTCGGCGTGCGACACGAACACACCCACCGAGCCCAGCGTCACCACCACGGTGCCGTTGCCGACCAGCTTGCGGCACAGCGCATGCAGGCTGGCGCCATCCAGCGCGGCCACATCGTTGGCATCCACGCGCTCGCCGACGTGACGGCCGAGCAGGGCAGCGAACTCGGTCTCGTTCGGGGTCAGCACATCGGCCAGCTTGAGCAGGCCGATGCTGGACGGCGCATCGGCAGGCGCCACGTTGAGCACGGTGGTGGCACCGGCCTCACGTGCGATCGCCAGCGCCGCTTCGATGGTTTCCACCGGCGATTCCAGCTGCGCCAGCACCACCTTGGCGCCGGCCAGCAGCGCGCGCTGCTGTTCGACGAAGTCCAGGCTCAGCGCGGCGTTGGCGCCCGGGCCGATCACGATGGTGTTGCGGCCGCGGCTGTCGACATAGATGCCACCGGTACCGGTCGGCTCGCTGCTGGCCTCGGCGGTCAGCGCGAAGCCGTCCTGCTCGGCCAGCCCACGGGCCATGGCACCGCCGGCGTCATCGCCCAGCGCGCACAGGAACGTGGTCGGCGCGCCGGCGCGGCGGGCGGCCACGGCCTGGTTGAAGCCCTTGCCGCCGGGACCGGTGCTGTAGCGGCCGGCAATGGTCGCGCCCGGGGCCGGGAGCGACTCACAACGCCAGACATGATCCACATTGAAGGAACCGATTACGACGACACTGCTACTCATAAAGACTGTTTCTCAGGGAACGGATATCAGCTGAAATGCGTCAGCACGCCGGCGATGGTCGCCGTCATGAAGGTGGCAATGGTACCGCCGAGCACCGCGCGCAGGCCGAACTTGGCCAGATCGTGGCGACGCTCCGGCGCCAGGCCACCAATACCACCGATCTGGATCGCGATGGAGCTGAAGTTGGCAAAACCGCACAGCGCGTAGGTGGCGACCAGGCGGCCCTCGGCGGACAGCACCGTGCCGGGCACCTCGCCTCGGATGATCTTGGCCAGCTCCGAATACGCCACGAACTCGTTGATCACCACCTTCTGGCCGATCAGCGAGCCCACGGTGGTGGCATCGGCCCACGGGGTGCCGATCACCCAGGCGATCGGGGCCAGCAGGAAGCCGAACAGGGTGGACAGGTCGGTCGGGCGGCCGATGAGCGAGGCCAGGCCGGTGACGTCGCCCAGCCAGGTCAGCGGAGCGTTGATCAGGGCGATCAGGGCGATAAAGGCCAGCAGCATCGCACCGATGTTCAGCGCCAGCTTGAGGCCGTCGCCGGCACCGGCAGCAGCGGCATCGATGATGTTGCTGGAGGTCTTCTCCACTTCCATCTTGACCGTACCGCGGGTCAGCGGGGTGCCGGTTTCAGGCACCAGCAGCTTGGCCACCACCAGGGTCGCCGGCGCCGCCATGATGCTCGCGGCCAGCAGATGCTTGGCATAGAAGGCCTGTTCGACCGGATCGCCGGCACCGAGCATGCCCACGTACGCGGCCAGCACGCCGCCGGCGATGTGCGCCATGCCGCCGATCATCATGGTGATCAGTTCGGACTGGGTCATCTTGGCGATGTACGGACGCACCGTCAGCGGGGCTTCGGTCTGGCCGATGAAGACGCTGGCGCAGACGCTGGTGGTTTCAGCACCGGACACGCGCATGATCTTGGTGATCGCCCAGGCCATGCCGCGCACGATCATCTGCATCACGTTGAGGTGGTACATGACCCCCATCAGCGCCGAGAAGAAGATGATGGTCGGCAGCACCTGGAAGGCGAAGATGAAACCGAACTGGCTGGTGTCCATCAGGCTGCCGAAGATGAAACCAGAGCCGGCATTGACGAACTCCAGGATCTTGACGAAGCCCTTGCCCAGCGCGTCGAACACATCACGGCCACCCGGGACCAGCAGCACCACCGCCGCGAAGGCGATCTGCAGTGCGATACCGGTGACCACCAGGCGCCAGTCGACAGCCCGCTTGTTGTTCGAGAACAACCAGGCAATGCCGATCAGCACTGCCAACCCGAACAGGCCGAAGCCAATCCTGCCCAAACCTTCGACCATGAGACTTCCCTTGGGGCGCCGCGAAAAACGGGAAGCCTAGAGCAGCGGCAGGGGCGGGGCAAGGAAAAGCAGCGTCTGCGAGGCGATCGGTCGTGATCGGGCCTGTATCGGCAAGGCACGGCCGCGGTTCCGCGCGGCGTGTCACGGGCTGTGAGACCGCCGCCACGGCAGGCCGCGCGGAACTGCGCCGCCGCGCTCTACACTAACCGGCATCGATCCGGCCCGGTTGCGGGCCCGCAGCAGGAGAACCACATGCTCTATCGCCGTCTCGGCTCCACCGGCCTGAAGCTCTCGGCCCTGTCCTTCGGGGCCTGGGTGACCTTCGGCGACCAGATCGGCCGCGATGAGGCCCGCAAGCTGATCGCCACCGCCTGGGATGCCGGGGTCAATTTCTTCGACAACGCCGAGGGCTATGCCCGCGGCCGCGCCGAGCAGGTGATGGGCGATGTGATCGCCGACCTGCGCCTGCCGCGCGATGGCTTCTGCGTCTCCAGCAAGGTGTTCTTCGGCGCCGTCGACGACCCGCGCCCGACCCAGCACGGGCTGTCGCGCAAGCATGTCACCGACGCCTGCCACGCCGCGCTCAAGCGCCTGCGGGTGGAGTATCTGGACCTTTACTATTGCCATCGCCCGGACCCGGATACCCCGATCGCCGAAACCGTGCAGGCCATGGATACCCTGATCCGCCAGGGCAAGGTGCTGTACTGGGGCACCTCGGAATGGTCGGCCGCGCAGATCCAGGAGGCGGTGGACATCGCCCGCGTGCGCAACCTGCATGCGCCTTCGATGGAGCAGCCGCAGTACAACCTGCTGCACCGCGAGCGGGTTGAGCGCGAGTACGCGCCGTTGTATGCGGAGGCCGGGCTCGGCACCACGATCTGGTCGCCACTGGCCTCGGGCCTGCTGACCGGCAAGTACAACGCCGGCATCGACCCGCAGTCGCGGCTGGGCCAGGAGCAGCTGGGCTGGCTGAAGGCGCAGGTGCTGGACGATGGCAGCGACCGCCTGGAGCGGGTCCGCCGCTACACCGCGCTGGCCGCGCAGCTGGGCGTCTCGCCGGCGCAGCTGGCGATCGCCTGGTGCCTGCGCAATCCCAACGTCTCCAGCGTGATCCTCGGCGCCAGCCGGGTCAGCCAGCTGGAAGAAAACCTGGGCGCGCTGGCGCTGTTCGAGCAGCTTGATGAGAGCGTCTGGCACCAGGTGGACGCGGTCTTTGCCTGAGCCCGTCGGCGGGGATCTGCGGGAGCCGGCCAGTGGCCGGCCCTGCCCATCACGGCATGACAGTGGAACAGGGATGCCGGGCGCCGGAAGATAGCGGCTGGCTGCCCGCTGCCCGCTGCCCGCTGCAGGCTGCAGGCTGCGCTACGGCTCGGCGGCCCCGTCCATTCGCCCATTGCGATTCACAATAACTATCGAAGATCCGCATTCGATCATTAATGCCATCTATCAAAGTGAGAATGGTTGTTGATTGTCAACTGAGAATCATTATCATTTGACTCGCCCCTCGCAACGAGTCCAGACGATGAACACTCAAGCTGCTGTACTGCTGCGCCCCGAAACACTGACCCTGCGCGACCGCCCGGTCCGTGTGGTCCCGCCCGAAGAAGTGATCGACAGCGAAGCCCTGCTCAAGGGCCGCCGCGAAATCCTGATCCAGCACGGCGACCGCTTCTATCGCCTGCGTCATACCAGCAACGACAAGCTGATCCTGACCAAGTAACCGCGCTGCCTCCCCCAGCTCTCTCCCCCTCGACACTCCGCCGTCGACTCCGGTCCGCGGCGTTGGTCGAGGGTCTCCCTTCGCAACCGCCGATTGCAGGTAGATCGCCATGAGCCGCGCCCTCTCCGTCGGCCGCCCACCGGGCCGCCCTCCCATCGCTGGTCTGCCATCGGCTGCACAGTTGGCTTCGCTGGGCACCGTGCTGTGCCTGTACCGTCCGGACAGCAGCGAGCTCGGTGGCTGGAAACATGCCGTCTCGGCCCACGCCTGCCAGGGCATGGACAGCGAAGGCATCCGCGAAAGTCTGTGCTTCGTCGACGCCCGCGGCCGCTGCTGCTGGCGCCTGTACCTGCTGCCGGACAGCGATTTCCTTGCCTGGGATCGGCTGGTCTCCGCGTTCCCGGCGCGGCCCGAACCGGTCAACGACGCCGGCGTTGCCGAGCGCTTGTGGCGGCGCCTCGCCGTGCGCCTGGGCAACGACGCCTGGCGCATGTGCGCCCTGCGCCTGCAGGTCGGCGAAGGCCGCGAACTTGCGGCCAGCCTGGCCTCGTTGTCGGCCTTGGGCGCCACCACCGCGCGCCGGATCGGCCACGTCGAAGGCGCCGAAGGCGAGCTCTGGGTAGACGACTGCTGCTGCGCCACCGCCGCCCGCCACGGCGGACCGTGGACGGCCGATGGCATGCCGGTGATCCAGCTGTAATCTGAAACGACGGGACGGCCCGGCGCCGAGGCGGGCCAGCTGACCGCAGCACGCACAAGGACGCCTGATGACGCACTCCCTCGCTCTCGCCGGGCTGCTGCTCGCGCTCACCGCCAGCGCGCACGCCGCGCCGGCCGATCCCGCGCGTGACCGCGCCAGCATCCTGGCCATGCAGGGCCAATACACGGTCGATTTCGCCTTCGACGAAACCGTACTGCTCAAGCCCGGCTACGAACGCGCTCCGGCCGTGCGTACCGGCGGCAACGAGGTGGTGATCGTGGTCGAAGACAGCCCGGCGCGGATCGTGCTCCAGCACCTGCTGGTCGACCCGAAGAGCGGCCACGTGACCAAGCACTGGCGCCAGGACTGGGTGTTTCAGGCGCCGACCCGGTTCGAATTCAGCGCCGAGCAGACCTGGCAGGTCCGCGCGGTTCCCGCAGCGCTCACCACCGGCGCGTGGACCCAATGCGTGTATGAAGTCAGCGACGCACCGCGCTACTGCGGTACCGGCGCCTGGACCTACGACAACGGCATCGCCGAATGGACCAGCGATCTCAGCTGGCGCCCGCTGCCACGCCGCGAATACACCCGCCGCAGCGACTACAACGCCCTGGCCGTGATCAACCGCCACACGCTCACGCCCAACGGCTGGACCCACGAGCAGTTCAACACCAAGATCCAGCGCAACCGCGACGGCAGCCAGACACCGATCGCGCGCGAGTTCGGCTTCAACGATTACAGCCGCACCACCGAGGTGGATTTCACCCCGGCCTACGCCTACTGGACCGCCACCGCAGGCTACTGGGCCAGGGTGCGCCAACGCTGGAGCAGCGTCCTCGACCAAGCACCGGGGGTGCATCTCAACACCAAGCCCGACGGGATGGCCATGATCATCCCGCTGTTCACCCAGGCGCAGGCGATCCAGGACGGCAAGCAGGTCCAGGATGCCGAGATCGACGTGGTGTTCAAGCAGTGGGTGGAACAGGCCCCGGCCGACACCCGGCGCTGATCCAGCCGCGACCGTGCGAACGGTGCAGATAGGACACGGCCAGTGGCGACCGGAATGAAGACGTCAGCTCATTCCTTGAACATCAGGAACGCCGCCACCAGGATCAACCCGAACGCGGCCCAGTGATTCCACTTCAGCGGCTGATCCAGATAGAACGCCGAGAATGCCGCGAACACCACCAGCGTGATCACCTCCTGCATGCCTTTGAGCTGCGGCGCCGAATACACCGCACTGCCCAACCGGTTGCCCGGCACCTGCAGGCAGTATTCGAAAAACGCGATACCCCAGCTGACCAGGATCACCGTGATCAACGGCGCGCTCTTGTACTTCAGATGCCCATACCAGGCGAAGGTCATGAAGATGTTGCTGCCCAGCAGCAGCAACACGGGATACAGATAGGCAGTGAACGGGGTGCCGGGCATCCGGGCGATCTCAGGGGGCAGGGGCGTGCAGCATACCGAGGCACACCCCGTTCCCGTGTCATCGCCGCGTGCTCATGCCTCCCGCAGCGCCAGCGCCGGCGGCGTATGCAGAATCCGGCGCGTGCCCCACCAGCCGGCCAGCATGCTCAACAGCACGCCCAGGCCACCGCCGACCAGCAGCGGCCCCCACGGCGGACTCAGCGTCAATTCGAACACATGCCGCGCCACCACGCTGCCCAGCAGCGCGGCGGTACCCACCGCCAGCAGCCCCGACAACAGGCCCAGCGCCCCGAACTCGACCAGCACCGCGCCCCGCAGCTGGCTGCGCGTGGCCCCCAGCGTGCGCAGCACCGCACTGTCATAGCGGCGCTCACCGGCCGTGGCCTGCAGCGCTGCCAGCAGCACCAGCAGCCCGGCCAGCAGACTGAAGCCCATCACCAGCTGCACCGCTTGGCTCACCCGATCCACCACTTCGCGCACCCGCTCCAGGATCCCATCGATATCCAACAGCGAAATGTTCGGGTACTCCCGGGTCAGCCCGGCCAGCGCCGGCGCCTGCGCGCGCGGCAGATGGAAGGCCGTGATCAGGTTGTACGGGGCATCGGCCACCGCGCCCTCGTTGAGCAGCAGGAAGAAATTGACCCGGAACGAATCCCAGTCCGCCTTGCGGATGCTGGTGATCGTGAAGCTGCGCTCCTGGTCGCCCATCTGCAGGGTCACCGTGTCGCCCAGCGTCATCCCGTAGCGTTCGGCCCAGCCCTGTTCGATCGAGGCTTCCGCCGCGGTACTGCCGGCCTTCCAGAAGGTGCCGCTGAGCAGTGTGTTGGCCGGCGGGAAATCATGCCGCCACGAAAAGTTGACCGGCCGGTTGGCATCGTCGTCTTCGTTGCTGTTGTCCTCGCGCGCCTGCCGCTGCGGCGGACGGTCGTTGACCGCCAGCAGGCGACCGGTACTGAACGGCTCGATCCCGGGTGACACCACGCCCAGCCCGCCCAGCGTGGCCAGCACCGCATCGCGCTGCTCCGGCTGGATGTTCATCAGGAAGTAGTTCGGCGTGTCGCTCGGCAGGCGGTCGCGCCACTGCGCCAGCAACCCCGGGCCGATCACCGACAGCAGCAACAACGAGCACAGCGACAGCGACAGGCCGACCAGCTGCATCACCGCCAGCCCGCGCCGCCGCGTCAACGAGGCCAGCCCCAGCTTCCAACGCCCACGCAGGCGTGGCTGCAACCCACGCAGCAGCCACAGCAGCAGTGCACCGAGCGCACCGGCCAGGGCCGCCAGCGCGGCCAGCCCGCCCAGCACCCACGCGGCCAGCTTTACATCGCCGGTGGCCTGCACGGTCAGCGCCACGGTGGCCGCCAGCGCCGCGGCATAGACCAGCATCGAACTCGGCGGCAGCGCCGCGAAGCTGCGGTTGAGCACACGCATCGGCGGCACGCTGCGCAGGCGCAGCAGTGGGGGCAGGCCGAAGCCCAGCAGCAGCACCAGCCCGATGCCGGCACCACTGAGCGCCGGCGTCGCCTGCGGCAGGGGCAGGCGGTTCGGAATCAATCCGCCCAGTGCCTGCACCAGCCCGGCCTGCGCGGCCATGCCCAGGCCGATGCCGACCAGACAGGCAGGCACCGCCAGCATCACCAGCTGCAGCGCCATCGCGCTGAGGATGTCACGCTGGCGCGCGCCCACGCAGCGCAGGATGGCGACCTGGTCGATGCGACGCATCGCGAAGCGGTTGGCAGCCAGTGCCGTGGCGACACCGGCCAGCAGCACTGCCAGCAATGCGGCCAGCGACAGGAAGCGCCCGGCCAGATCGAACGCGCCGCGCACGCCGCGCTGGGCGTCGGCGATGCCGACAATGCGATAGCCCTTGGCCTGCGGGGTGAGCCATTCGCGGAAGGCCTCGATCTGCGCCGGCTCACCGGCGAACATCATCCGGTACGACGCGCGGCTGCCTGGCCCGAGCAGGCCGGCGCGATCCACATCGAGGCGGTTGACCAGCAGCGGCGGCGACAACTGCATCAGCTCGCCGGAGGTATCCGGTTCGGCCTGCAGTACCCGCGTCACGGTCAACGCGCCCGCGCCGAATTCCAGCGCATCGCCCACCTGCAGCCCGAGCGCCTGCATCAGCCGCGGATCGGCATAGGCTTCACCGGGCGGCGGTGTTCCTGCGGTCTCGCTGGTGCTGTCATGCAGGGTGCGGCTGACCCGCAGTTCGCCGCGCAGCGGGTAGCCATCGCCCACCGCCTTGATGTTGGCCATCTGGCTGTCATCGCCATGGAACAGCACGCTGGGGAAGCTGACCATGCGTGTGTTGGCCAGACCGCGCTCGCGCGCTGCATCGGCGAAGGTCCGGGGGATATCCTCGCGGCCGCTCAGGCCGAGGTCGCCGCCGAGCATCTCCGCTGCGCTGCTGGTCAGTGCCAGCGTGACCCGGTTGACCAGCGTGCCGACCGCGGTCATCACCGCCACGCCCAGCACCAGGGCGGCGAACACGGTCAGCAGATCGCCGGCCAGGAACTCGCGGCGCAGCGCGCGCGCCGCGTGGCGCACGACGTTCATGCGCCCACGCCGGCAACGGTATCGGCCAGGCGCCCACCGTCGAGCTGGTAGATGCGCTCGCAGCGCTGGGCCAGGCGCAGGTCATGGGTGACCAGCACCAGGGTGGTATCGCTGGTGGCGTTGAGCGCGAACAGCAGGTCGCTGATCTGCTGCCCGGTGGCCTGGTCCAGGCTGCCGGTCGGCTCATCGGCGAACAGGATGCGCGGCCGCGCCACGAACGCGCGGGCGAGCGCCACACGCTGCTGCTCGCCACCGGAAAGCTGGCGCGGGTAATGCCGCGCACGGTGGCCCAGGCCGACCTGCTCCAGCACCTCGCGCACCCGCGCGGGATCCTCGCGGCCGGCCAGTTCCAGCGGCAGCGCGATGTTCTCTTCGGCGGTCAGTGCCGGCAGCAGATGGAAACTCTGGAACACGAAGCCGACTTCGCGTGCACGCAGCTGCGCGCGGGCTTCCTCATCCAGCGCGTTGAGATCGGCACCGGCCAGCGCGATGGTGCCGTGGCTGGGCAGGTCCAGCCCGGCCAGCAGCCCGAGCAGGGTGGTCTTGCCCGAACCTGAAGCGCCGACGATCGCCACGCTCTCGCCTTCATGGACGGTCATGTCAATGTTGTCCAGTATGTGGACTTCACCCTCCGGGCCACGTGCGGACTTGCCCACGTTGTGGGCGGCGATGGCGACCGGCGCGCTGCGGGGGGACAGGCTGTCGATGAGGATTCTCCAATGAACCAAGCAAGTGGAAAGGGCCGCGCGGCCCCGATGGGCTGGCTGCTGGCATGGTTGCTGCTGATGCCGATGCTGGCCTGTGCCAAAGGTCCGGACACCCGTGCGGCGGTGCTGGTGGTCGGCGACAGCCTCAGTGCCGCCCACAGTATCCCGGCCGCGTCGGGCTGGGTAAACCTGCTTCAGCAACGGGTCAAACAACAGATCAAGCCGCCGCCAGCGATCATCAATGCCAGCATCAGCGGTGAAACCACGGCCGGCGCGCTGACCCGCCTGCCGGGGCTGCTGGAAAAGCACCGCCCCTCCGTGGTGGTGATCGAACTGGGCGGCAACGATGCGCTGCGCGGGCTCACCCCGGCCCAACTGCGCGGCAACCTGGAAAAGATGATCGTGGCCAGCCAGAAGGCCGGCGCCAAGGTGCTGCTGCTGGGCATCGACGTGCCGCCCAACTACGGCCCGGCCTACCGCCAGCGGCTGAAGCAGACCTACGCCGAGCTGGCCAGCCAGTACAAGGTGCCACTGCTGCCGTTCCTGCTCGAGGGCGTGGCGCTGAAGCCCGACCTGATGCAGGCGGACGGGCTGCACCCCACCGCAGCTGCGCAGCCGCAGGTGCTGGACAACGTCTGGCCGCTGCTCAAACCCCTGCTTTGATCGGTGTGTGAGGAACTTCACACCGCGTCCACTGGCGATGCGGCATGTTTCACAAAGCTGAAGAAAGAGGGAATCCCATGCGTCAGACAAAGGAGACCTCCGGCCTGGTGCTGGTGGTCGAAGACAACCGTAATATTTCCGAGATGATCGGCGAGTACCTGGAAGGGCGCGGCTTCGAAGTCGACTACGCCCAGGATGGGCTGGACGGTTATCGCCTGGCGGCCGAGAACAGTTACGACGTGGTCGTGCTGGACCTGATGCTGCCGCGTCTGGACGGCATCGAAGTCTGTCGCCGCCTGCGCAACGACGCCCGCAAGTCCACGCCGGTGCTGATGCTGACCGCGCGCGACACGCTGGACGACAAGCTCACCGGCCTGGGGTTCGGCGCCGATGACTACCTGACCAAGCCGTTCGCCATCCAGGAACTGGAAGCCCGCCTGCGCGCGCTGATCCGCCGCGAGCGTCGCCAGGTCGGCTCGGAAGTGCTCAAGGTCGCCGACCTCGTGCTCGATCCGGTCAGCATGCGCGCCACCCGTGCCGGGACCGAACTGCAGCTCTCGCCGATCGGCCTGCGCCTGCTGACGATCCTCATGCGCGAATCGCCGCGTGTGGTGACCCGCCAGGAAATCGAACGCGAGATCTGGGGCAATGGCCTGCCCGACTCGGACACCCTGCGCAGCCATCTGTACAACCTGCGCAAGATCATCGACAAGCCGTTCGACCGTCCGCTGCTGCATACCGTGCAGAGCGCCGGTTATCGCATTGCCGATATCGCCCAGCCGATGAGCTGATGGGCGGTTGATCGCCGCGCGGCCGCCTTCAACGGGCGGCAGCAGCGGCGATCCTCCGGCACCCTCTGGAGCATGACGGCCCGGCGCTTGCCGGGCCGTTGTCATGGTTTGCACGATGGAATCACGGCAAGCTTTCCTATAATCGCCGCGAACCGCCCTGGACCCCGTAATGCCGCACGGTCTGCCGCGCAAGATCCGTATCGTCTTCATCCTCCAAGCCGTGCTCGCCAGCCTGGGCATCCTGCTGGGTGCGTGGCTGGTGTCGTTGGTGATCAAGCACAGCCTGGTCAGCAGCGCGCTGCAGGAAGAGGCCAGCTATTACTGGCAACTGCACGAGGCCTCGCCGGTGCAGCCGCCCCCCAATACCCAGAACATCCGCGGGTATCTGCTCGAGACCGGTCAGTCGCCACTGAGCCTGCCGGCCAACCTGCGCACGCTGACCCCCGGCTTCCATGAGCTCAAGGACGACGACCAGCTGGTGCTGGTCGATGCGCGTCCGGAAGGCCGCCTGTATCTGGTGTTCCTGCGCTCACGCGCGGAGATGCTGGCCTTCTGGTTCGGCATCGTGCCGGTGCTGCTGACCCTGCTCGCCGTCTACGGGGCTTCCTGGATCACCTACCGCGCCTCCAAACGCCTGGTCTCACCGGTCAACTGGCTGGCCCGGCGCGTCTCGCGCTGGGACCCCGGGCACCCGGAAGCGGCCGACCTGGCGCCGGCCAAACTACCGGCCGACATGCAGGGCGAGACCCGCCAGCTGGCCGCCGCGCTGCATTCGCTGGCGACCAAGGTCACCGCGCACGTCGCGCGCGAACGCAACTTCACCCGCGATGCCAGCCACGAGCTGCGCACCCCGCTCACCGTGATCCGCGTGGCCAGCGACATGGCGCTGGGCGACCAGGACATGACCCCGCGCCTGCGCCGCGGTCTGCAGCGCATCCAACGCGCGGGGCGCGACATGGAAGCGGTGATCGATGCCTTCCTGATCCTGGCCCGCGAGGCCGATGTCGAGCCGCAGATCGAGCTGTTCGACGTCAATGAGATCGTCCGTTATGAAGTCGACAACGCGCGCGAGCTGATCGCCGGGCGACCGGTCGAGATCCATCTGCACAGCCACGGCCCGGTGATGCTGCACGCCCCGCCGCGCGTGTTGCAGGTGGTGGTCAGCAACCTGCTGCGCAACGCCTGCAGCTATACCGACGAAGGCCGGATCGACGTGGATGTCGAGGAAGACCGGGTGGTCGTGCGCGATACCGGCATTGGCATGTCCGCCGAAGCGCTGGGCCGCGCCTTCGAGCCGTTCTACCGCGCCGAACCCAGCCGCCCGCAGGGCACCGGGCTGGGGCTGTCGATCGTGCGCCGGCTGTGCGACCGCTTCGGCTGGACGATCGGCCTGACCAGTGAGCCCGGGCAGGGCACCCAAGCCACGATCCACTACCGTTGAGTCGGGGAGGCGCTGTGCCTCCCCGCATGGCTCAGTCGCACTGCACCTTGGGCGCCAGTGCCTTGCGCCAGATCGCATAGCCTTCCGGCGTCATGTGCAGCATGTCCTCGCGGAACAGCGCTGCACGCGGCTGGCCGTCGGCGCCGAGCATTGGCGTGTAGACATCGGTGTAGCCGGTGTTGGGCAACGTAGCCAGCGTGGCCTTGATCCTCGCGTTGGCGTCGTTGATCGCCGGCAGCAGGTTGGCGCGCGACGGGCTGGGCTTGATCGAGATGTACTCCACCGTGGTCCTGGGCAGGTCGCGGTGCACGCGGTTGACGAAGGCCACCACGTCGTCGTGGACCTGGGCCGGGCTGCGGCCGCTGTTGAGGTCGTTGTCGCCGGCGTAGAAGAACACCTTGCACGGCGCGTACGGGATCACGATGCGGTCGGCATACCAGGTGCTGTCACGCACTTCCGAACCACCGAAGCCGCGGTTGAACACCGGCTGGCCCGGGAAATCGCTGGCCAGGCTCTCCCACATCCGGATCGAGGAGCTGCCGATGAACTCGATGCCGCCGCGCGGAGGCGGAGTGGCCGCGTCCTGGGCCGCGAACTGCGCCATGTCGCCGGCCCAGGCCACGTTGGAGACCTGGCTCGGCACCTGCGGTGCGGCAGGGGCTGGCGTGCGCGCCAGTGCGGGCAGGGCAGCGCTCAGGGCAAGGGCGAGCAGAAGGGGGCGGGCACGACGGTGCAGCATGGACGACTCCTGTAATGGGGCACCCTGGGGCGCCCGGACGGGTAGGCGTTCATCATAGAAGTTGCGGCCCGGCCGCGCTTTACCACGGACGGGCGTTGGCCGCCTTCGACAATGCCCTGGCCGGCTTATGGCAAAATGAGGGATTGCCTGCCCCATTCAGCGATGCCCATGACTGTCTGCCGTGTGCTGTTCCTGCCGTTCCGGCCCGCGTTGCCGACCGGGGTACCTGCCCATGGCCGATGAAATCGGGCACCTGCCGCGCGGCCCCAAGCGCATTTTCAAGGCCGCGGTGTGGTCCTGGCAGGGACTGCGTGCGGCCTGGCTGCACGAGTCCTCGTTCCGGCTGGAGGTCTACCTGCTGATCGTGCTCGCGCCGCTGGCGCTCTGGCTCGGCCAGACCCCGGTGGAGCGCGCGCTGATGATCGGCTCGCTGCTGCTGGTGCTGGCGATGGAGCTGGCCAACTCGGCGATCGAGGCGGTGATCGAACGCTACGGCGCAGAGTTCCACGAGCTCGCCGGCCGCGCCAAGGACATGGGCTCGGCTGCTGTATTCGTGCTGATGATGAACGTACTGGTGTGCTGGGTCCTGATCCTGCTGCCGCAGATCTTCTGACGTAAAACTTCTGACGCATCACGCGCGTCATCCCCCCTGTAAGGATGGAAGTCCATGTTCCTTGAGTTGTTGTCCGACCCCAATGTCTGGTTGACCCTGTTCACGCTAAGCGCGCTGGAAATCGTGCTGGGCATCGACAACCTGGTCTTCATCTCGATCGCGGTGAGCAAGCTGCCCGAGGCGCGCCGTCCGTTCGCGCGCAAGCTCGGCATCGCGGTGGCCTGCATCACGCGCATCCTGCTGCTGGTCTCGCTGGCCTACCTGGCGCACATGGAAGCCAACCTGTTCACCATCGCCGGCATGGGCATTTCCATCCGCGACCTGGTGCTGATCCTCGGTGGCCTGTTCCTGATCATCAAGGGCACCATGGAGATCCGCGAGCTGATCACCGGCGGCGAAGACGAAGACCCGACCACCACCAAGGCCTCGGCCGTGTTCGGCATGGTGATCGCGCAGATCGCCGTGATCGACATCGTGTTCTCGCTGGACTCGGTGATCACCGCCGTCGGCATCGCCGACCACATCCCGGTGATGGTCGCCGCGATCCTGCTGTCGGTGGCGGTCATGCTGCTGGCCGCCAACCCGCTGGGCCGCTTCATCGACGCCAACCCGACCGTGAAGATGCTGGCCCTGGCCTTCATCCTGCTGATCGGCGTGGTGCTGATCCTGGACGGCCTGAGCGTGCACGTGCCCAAGCCCTACATCTATGCCGCGATGGGCTTCTCGGTGCTGGTGGAGTGGCTGAACCTGCTGATGCGCCGCCGCGCCGTGGCGCACAACGTGCCGGGTGCCGGCAACTGGTAAGGCACGCGGCAACCCCCTGACCCAGGGGGCGTGGCTGGTTACGCGGACTTTACTGCAGACGTGGCATGCTCCGGATCCCGTTCATCGAGATCCGGAGCCGGCCATGCGATCGTTCTCCCGTTTGTTGTGCCTGGCCGTGCTGGCCTCCCTGTTGTCCGGTTGCGGCTACAACGCCATCCAGCAGAAGGATGAGCAGGTCAAGGCCGGGTGGGCCGAGGTGCTCAACCAGTACAAGCGCCGCGCCGATCTGATCCCCAACCTGGTGCAGACCGTGGAAGGCTATGCCAACCAGGAACGCCAGGTCCTGACCGATGTCACCAACGCCCGTGCGCGCGTGGGGCAGGTCAACGTCAACGCCGACGATGCCGATTCCCTCAAGCAGTTCCAGCAGGCCCAGGGCGAGCTGAGCGGTGCGCTGTCACGCCTGCTGGTGGTCACCGAGAACTACCCGAACCTCAAGTCCGACCAGGGCTTCCGCGATCTGCAGGCGCAGCTGGAAGGCACCGAGAACCGCATCACCGTGGCGCGCGGCCGCTACATCCAGATGGTGCAGGACTACAACACCTACATCCGCCAGTTCCCGCAGGTGATCACCGCCAAGCTGTTCGGCTATGCGACCAAGCCGAACTTCACGGTGGAGAACGAAGCGCAGATCTCGCAGCCGCCGGCGGTCAAGTTCGGTTCGCAGCCACCGGCTCCGGCACCCGCACCGCAGGCGCCGCAGCCGCAGCCGCAGCCGGCGAACTGAGCCCGTGACCACGCGCCTGCTGCGTTGCCTGCTGCTGTTCTGCCTGGCGCTGGGGCTGCCTGCCTGGGCGCAGAGCCAGGCGGCGATCCCGCCGATGTCCTCGCCGGTGGTGGACACCACCGGCACCCTGGACGCGGCGCAGATCCAGGCGCTGGAGGCGCAGGCGTTGGCGTTGCAGCAGCGCAAGGGCAGCCAGCTGCAGATCCTGATGGTGCCGACCACCGCGCCGGAAACGATCGAGCAGTACACCCAGCGCGTGTTCGAGCAGTGGTCCATCGGCCGCAAGGGCGTGGA
The DNA here is from genome assembly GCF_002205165.1 of Stenotrophomonas maltophilia. Lineage (GTDB taxonomy): Bacteria > Pseudomonadota > Gammaproteobacteria > Xanthomonadales > Xanthomonadaceae > Stenotrophomonas > Stenotrophomonas maltophilia_N. The sequence continues at coordinate 134,412 of NZ_NIVS01000022.1, forward strand.
TGACGGCGTACTGCTGGTGGTGGCCAAGGATGATCGGCGGGTCCGCATCGAACCGGGCTACGGGCTGGAAGGCGCGATCCCGGATGCGATCGCCAACCGGGTGATCCAGGAGTACCTGGCCCCGCGTTTCCGCAGCAACGATTACGCCGGTGGCCTGACCGACGCCAGCGCCGCGCTGGTCAAGCTGATCGACGGTGAGGCCTTGCCCGCGCCGGTCAGCACGCATCGCGCCCAGGACGCCCCGGCGGGAGGCAACTGGACGATGGCGCTGGGCATCGGCCTGTTTGCCGGCCTGTTCCTGCGCGGCATCCTAGGCTGGCTGCCGCGACCGCTGCGCGCGCTGGCCAGCGGTGCCGGGGCCGGGATGGCCGCGTTCCTGTTCACCTCGCTGGTTGTCGCCAGTGGCGCGGCCGCCTTGGTGGGCCTGCTGGTCGGCCTGACGTCGGCCGGCCGCGGCGGCGTGTTCGCGCGCAGTGGCGGCTGGGGTGGCGGTGGCTGGGGCGGTGGCGGAGGGTTCGGTGGTGGCGGTGGCTTCTGCGGCGGTGGTGGCTGGGGCGGTGGTGGTGGGCGTTCGGGAGGCGGTGGCGCCTCGGGAGGCTGGTGATGCGCTGGCTGCGGCACGTGTTTTCTCCTTCGGTGCGGCGCGCCTTCCCACCGGCACATCTGCAGGCGATCACCGATGCGATCAGCGCCGGCGAGCGGCGCCACGGTGGCCAGGTGATGTTCGCGGTGGAAGCGGATCTGCCGCTGGCCGCGTTGTGGCAGGGCGTCACGCCCCAACAGCGCGCCGAACATGCCTTCGCCCAACTGCGCACCTGGGATACCGAACACAACAACGGCGTGTTGATCTACCTGCTGCTGGCCGACCATGCCATCGAGCTGATCGCCGACCGCGGCCTGCGCGGGCGGATCGGCGAGGCGCAATGGCAGGCGATCTGCGCGCACATGCAGCAGCGGCTGCGTGAGGGCGCCCTGCAGGACGCCGTGCTGCTGGCCATTGACGAGGTCTCGGCGCTGTTGGCCGGGCACTATCCGCCGGTTCCGGGGTCACAGGATGACGGCCTGCCGGACACGCCGCAGATTCTGGGCTGAAGCCTGGCAATCGCGTGATCGGGGCCGCCGCGAGGCCGCTCCCGGGCGGCGCTAGAATATCTGCATCCCTGCAAGGCATCGCCCATGATCTATTTCCACGACATCGACCCCATCGCCATCTCGCTTGGGCCGATCAAGGTGCATTGGTACGGCATCATGTACCTGCTTGGCTTCACCGCCGCCTGGTGGCTGGGGCGCAAGCGGATCGCGGCCGGGCGCCTGCCCGGGGTCGATGCCAACGGCTTCTCCGACCTGTTGTTCTACGCAATGCTCGGCGTGGTCGTCGGTGGCCGGGTGGGCTACATGCTGTTCTACGCGACCGCCGAATTCCTGCACAACCCGCTGTTGCTGTTCAAGGTCTGGGACGGCGGCATGAGCTTCCACGGCGGCCTGCTCGGTGTGCTGTTCGCCTCGTGGTGGTGGTCGCGCAAGCATCGCCTGCACCTGTTCGATACCCTCGATTTCATGTCCCCGCTGGTGCCGCTGGGCCTGGGCTTCGGCCGCATCGGCAACTTCATCGGCGCCGAGTTGTGGGGCAAGTACACCGATGGCACCTGGGGCGTGGTGTTCCCGAGCGGCCTGCCGGCGCCGTTGAACGGGCTGGACCTGGCCACGCTCAAGGCCGAGTTCGCCACCGGCGCGCTCAACCAGTACGCCCGTCATCCCTCGCAGTTGTATGAAGCGCTGCTGGAAGGTCTGGTGATGTTCGTGGTGCTGTGGGCGGTGTCGGCCAAGCCGCGCCATCGCTACGTGATCGCCGGCCTGTTCGCGCTGATGTACGGCATCTTCCGCTTCGCGGTGGAGTTCGTGCGCATGCCCGACAACGGCGTCTACCTCGCCTTCGACTGGTTCACCCGTGGCCAGCTGCTCAGCCTGCCGCTGGTGGCCTTCGGCCTGGTGTTGCTGGCGCTGTCGCGCCGTGCGCCGGTGCTGCAGCCGGTGCTGCCGGTCGCTACCGCGGGCGCCAAGGCATGAAGGCCTATCTGGAACTGCTCGAGCATGTGCTCGAGCACGGCACGGAAAAGTCCGACCGCACCGGCACCGGCACGCGCAGCGTGTTCGGCTGGCAGATGCGCTTCAATCTCAATGACGGCTTCCCGCTGGTCACCACCAAGAAGCTGCACCTGCGCTCGATCATCCATGAGCTGCTGTGGTTCCTGAAGGGCGATACCAACATCGGGTATCTCAAGGAGCACCAGGTGCGGATCTGGGACGAATGGGCCGATGCCAACGGCGACCTCGGCCCGATTTACGGCAAGCAGTGGCGCAGCTGGGCCACCGCCGATGGCGGGGCGATCGACCAGATGCAGTGGCTGGTCGACGAGATCAAGCGCAACCCGGATTCGCGCCGGCTGGTGGTCAGCGCCTGGAACGTGGGCGAGCTGTCGCAGATGGCGTTGATGCCGTGCCACAACCTGTTCCAGTTCTACGTGGTGGACGGCAAGCTCAGCTGCCAGCTGTACCAGCGCAGCGGCGACATCTTCCTCGGCGTGCCGTTCAACATCGCCAGCTACGCGCTGCTGACCCACATGGTGGCGCAGGCGACCGGGCTGGGCGTCGGCGATTTCGTGCACACCCTGGGCGATGCGCATCTGTACTCGAACCACGTCGAGCAGGCCCGCGAACAGCTCACCCGTGCGCCGCGCGCGCTGCCGACGCTCTGGCTGAATCCCGAGGTGACCGATCTGTTCGGGTTCCAGTTCGACGACATCCGCATTGATGGGTACGACCCGCACCCGGCGATCAAGGCCCCGGTGGCGGTGTGAGTGGCACGCGCATGAAGCTCTCGCTGATCGCCGCGCTCGACACCGACCACGGCATTGGCCGTGACAACGACCTGCCATGGAAGCTGCCGGACGATCTCAAGCGCTTCAAAGCGCTGACCGTCGGCAAGCCGATCCTGATGGGGCGCAGGACCGCGCAGTCGCTCGGCCGTGCCTTGCCGGGCCGGTTGAATCTGGTGCTGACCCGCAGTGGGCAGGTGCCGTTCGAGGGCATGCAGGCGGTGGCCTCGATCGAGCAGGCGCTGGCGGCTGCAGGCGATGCGGGGGCAGAAGAGCTGTGCGTCATCGGTGGCGGCGAGATCTATCGCCTGGCCATGGACCAGGCCACCGATCTGCACCTGACCTGGGTAGACACCACCGTGCCGGCCGATACCCATTTCCCTGCCGTCGATCCGGCGCGGTGGGTGGAAGTGGCACGCGAGCACCACGCGGCCGACGAGCGGCACGCGTTCGCGTTCGATTTCGTGGATTACCGCCGCGCCTGAGCGCGCGCTGCAGGCAGGCCGGTCGTACTGACCGGCCTGCGGCTCATTCGGCGTCGCTGGTGACGTCGTTGTTCTGCGGCTGTTGCTGTTGCTGCGGCTGCTGCTCGGCGTTCTGCGCGGGCTTCGCACCACCGCCCTGTCGGCCCTGGCCGCCCCGGCCACGGTCGCGCCCCTGGCCCTGACCCTGGCGCGGCGGACGCCCGTTCGCCTGCGCCCCTTCGGCGGCCGGCCGGCGGGCCGGCGGACGCGGCGCGGAGACCGGCTTGGGCACATCGCGGCCCGGCACCTGCACCACGCGCAGCTCGTCGGTATCCAGCTGCAGTGCGGTGAGCTTGCCCCCCCAGACCGCGCCGGTATCGATCGCGTGCACGCCCTGGGTGATGGTCAGGCCGAGGGCGGACCAGTGCCCACAGACGATCTTCAGGTCGCGCTCGGCGCGGCCCGGGACCTCGAACCAGGGGTACAAGCCCTGTTCCTGCGTACCCGGCGTGCCTTTGTCTTCGATCCCGATCCGGCCACGCGGCGTGCAGTAGCGCATGCGGGTGAACAGATTGATGATCGCGCGCGAGCGGTCATAGCCGGCCAGCCCGGGCGACCAGCTCGGCTTGTCGCCGTACATGTTGCGGAACAGCTTGCGGTAGCCGCTGCCGTGCAGCTGCTGCTCGACCTCGCGGGCGTGCTTCTCGGCCAGCTGGGTGGTCCACTTCGGGGCCAGCCCGGCGTGGATCATCATCCAGCCCAGCTCACGGTCCACATGGGCCAGCTTCTGCATGCGCAGCCATTCCAGCAGTTCGTCGCGGTCCTCGGCCTGCACGATGCGCAGCAGGTCCGGGTTGACCTTGCGCTGCTCTTCTTCGGTGCGTGCACCGACCGCGAGCAGCGACAGATCATGGTTGCCCAGCACGATCACGCTGCTCTCGCGCAGCGAATGGACCAGGCGCAGGGTCTCCAGCGACTGCCCACCGCGGTTGACCAGGTCACCGCAGAACCACAGTTTGTCGACCGCGGGGTCGAAGTTGATCTTTTCCAGCAACCGCTGGGTGACGTCGTAGCAGCCCTGCAGGTCGCCGATGGCCCAGACACTCATGCGTGCGCCTCCATCAGTGCAGTGTGCGCGGAACGGTCAGGACGAACGGTGCGATGGGGGCGGCGAACTCGGTGCCGTCATCGGCCACCATGTCGTAGTGCCCCTGCATCGTGCCGTGCTCGGTCTCCAGCATGACACCGGAGGTGTAACGGAAGTCTTCACCGGGGCGCAGCCGCGGCTGCTCGCCGATCACCCCGTCGCCGTCGACGCGCTCGGTGCGGCCGTTGGCATCGGTGATCCGCCAGTGGCGGGCCACCAGGCGCGCGGCCACACGGCCCTGGTTGAGGATGCGGATCGTGTACGCGAACGCGTAGCGGCCGTCCTCCGGCGTGGACTGGTCATCGAGGAAGCGGGGGGCAACCTCGACGGAGATCGCGTAATTTGCAGCGTCGTTCATGCAGGCAGTTTAGTGAATGTTGTGCACGATGAGATGAGTGCTGCCCAAGCTGGCAGCGCTCCCGTCATGAAGGTCAGGCGGTTTCCACGTGCGTGCGGCCGTTCGGGGCCGCAGGCGAGGCGCTCATCCCTGCGCGGCGTCGTCACCGTCGGTGTACGGCACGTTCGCCAGCGCGATGAACTGCGCCACGTCCAGCTGCTCGGCACGGGCATCGCTGCGCACCCCGGCTGCTTCGAACTGTTCGGGCGTGCACACGTTCTGCAGCGCGTTGCGCAGGGTCTTGCGGCGCTGGCCGAAGGCGGCCTTGACCACATGGGCAAAGCGCTTGCGGTCCAGGATGCCGACCGTGGCCGGGTCGCGCGGCACCAGCCGCACCACGGCCGAATCGACCTTCGGCGGCGGCCGGAACGCACCCGGCGGCACCACGAACAGCGAGGTGACCTTGCAGAACGCCTGCAGCATCACGCTGAGCCGGCCGTAGACCTTGCTGCCCGGATCGGCGGCCATGCGGTCGACCACTTCCTTCTGCAGCATGAAGTGCATGTCGGTGATCACCGCCGCGTGGTCCAGCGCATGGAACAGGATCGGCGAGGAGATGTTGTAGGGCAGGTTGCCGACCAGACGGATCGGGCTGCCGGCGGCCAGTTCGGTGAAATCCACCTGCAGCACGTCGCGGTGGATGATGGTCATCTCGCCCAGCGGTTCGGCGGCGGCGGCCAGCGGCCCGACCAGGTCGCGATCGAACTCGATCACGGTCAGTTTCGGGTAGCGGCGCAGCAGCGGCAGGGTGATGGCGCCCTGACCCGGGCCGATTTCGACCAGGCGGTCGCCGTCTTTCGGGTTGACCGCCAGGACGATCTTGTCGATATAGCTGCGGTCGGCGAGGAAGTGCTGGCCGAGCTGCTTCTTGGCGGGGCCGGAGAAACCGGGCGCGCCGGAGGAGGAATACGAAGAAGTCATGGCACCAGTGTACGTTGGCGCGCCAGCCGGGCACACAGCGCGGTGGCAGCGAGGAGGCTGGAGGGGTCGGCGATGCCGCGGCCGGCCAGATCCAGGGCGGTGCCGTGGTCGACCGCGACGCGCGGGTAGGGCAGCCCCAGGGTGATGTTGACGGCCTGTTCGAAGCCGCTGTATTTGAGCACCGGCAGGCCCTGGTCGTGGTACATGGCCAGCACGGTGTCGAACCCGGCCAGCTTGGCCGGCAGGAAGGCGGTATCGGCCGGCAGCGGCCCGACCAGGTCCATGCCGCGGGCGCGCAGGCGCTCCAGCAGCGGAATGATCAGGTCCAGCTCCTCGCGCCCCAGGTGGCCGTCTTCGCCGGCGTGCGGGTTGAGCCCGAGCACGGCGATACGCGGCGAGGCCAGGCCGAAATCGCGCTGCAGGGCGTCGTGGACGATCTGCAGGGTCAGGGCCAGGCCATCGGCGGTGATCGCATCGGCCACCGACCGCAGTGGCAGGTGGGTGGTCGCCAGCGCGACCCGCACGATCTCGTTGGCGAGCATCATCACCACCGGGGTGCGGGCCTGGTCGGCCAGCAGTTCGGTGGTGCCGCTGTAGGCGATGCCGCCCTCGTTGATGACCGCCTTGTGCACCGGGCCGGTAACCACGCCGGCCAGTTCACCGGACAGGCAGGCCTGGCCGGCCTGGCGCAGCGCGCCGATCACCGCGCCGGCATTGGCCGGGTCCGGGGTGCCGAAGCGGGACGGAACCGCATTGGGAACCACGCGCAACGGCAGATCGCCCGGCTGGCGGGCGATGGCGTCTTCAGGCAGGAGCTGCAGCGGCAGCGACAGCGCTGCGGCGGCGGCCTGCAGCGTGTCGGGGTCGGCAAACGCGAGCAGCCGGCAGTCGGTGCGCGGCTGCTGGATCAGGCGGAGGCAGAGCTCCGGGCCGATCCCCGCCGGCTCGCCCGGTACCAGCGCGAGCTGCGGGAGCATGGATCAGGACTGCGGCGGCGTGGTCGCCGCGGCACCCGGCGCATAGGCGCGCATGTCCACGTAGGCTTCGCCACGCAGTTCCTGCAGGAAGCGGTTGTACTCTTCCTCCAGCTTGCGGCGGCCGATCGTTTCACGGATCTGGGCGCGCTGGTTGTCGGTGGTGGCATCGGTCTGGCGCGTGGCAACGCGCTGGACGATGTGCCAGCCGGCATCGGTGCGGAACGGCTGGCTCACGCCGCCGTCGGCGACGCCTTCCACCTGCTTGCCGAAATCCGGACCGAAGGCATCGGCCGGGAACCAGCCCAGATCGCCGCCCTGGCCCTTGCTGTTGTTGTCTTCCGAGGATTCCTTGGCGACGGCATCGAACTCGGCGCCACCGGCGATGCGGGCGCGCAGGGTGTCGATCTTGGCCTTGGCCGCGGCATTGTCCTGCTGGTCGGTGATGCGGACCAGGATATGACGGGCGTGGTACTCGGTGATGGTGTGGCCGCCGGCAGCGGCCGCGCTGGCATCACGCACCTCCACCAGCTTCAGCAGCTGGAAGCCACTGGGGCCACGCAGCGGACCGACCACATCGCCGGCCTTCATTTCCTTCATCATCTGCGCGAACGCATTCGGGATCTCGTCCAGCGAACGCCAGCCCAGGTCGCCGCCTTCCAGCGCGTTCGGGCTGTCCGAATAACGGACCGCCGCGGCGTTGAAGTCGAGCTCGCCCTTGTCCAGCAGTGCCTTGACGCCATCGGCCTTCTTCTGGCCGGTGGTGATCTGCTCGGCGGTGGCGCCTTCGGGCAGGCCGATCAGGATGTGGGCCAGGTGGTACTGGGTGCCGGCGGTGGCCTGCTGCTTGAGCGCGCCATCCACTTCGCCTTCGCTGACGGTGATGCGGCTCTGCGCGAAGCTCTGGCGCAGGCGCTGGACGGTGATCTCGTCACGCACCGAATTGCGGAAATCGTTGAAATCCAGACCGTCGCTGGCCAGACGCTGGCGCAGGGCATCCAGGGTGGAGCCGTTCTGCTGGGCGATGGCGTTGATGGCCTGGTTCAGTTCCTGATCGCTGACCTTGATGCCGCTGCTCTCGGCACGCGCCACCTGCAGCTTCACCAGCACCAGGCGCTCGAGCACCTGGCGGCTGAGCACGTCATCGGGCGGCAGCTGGTTCTCACGACCGGCGTACTGCGCCTTGATGTTCTGGACGGCGCGGTCCAGTTCGCTCTGCAGCACGACGTCCTCATCGACGATCGCCGCGATGCGGTCCAGCTGCTGACTCTGCTGGGCCAGCACCTGCAACGGGGCCGTCGCGGAGGAGACCGCCAGCAGGGAGGCGAGGAGTACGGGAAGGGTCTTGGTCATGGGATCTGATTCGGATCGTAGTCGTCGCGGGCTGCACCGGTGTTGCTGGGCGGCACCAGATAGAGGTCGTCTCGGTAGTACCCGAGAATAGCACGGCGCAAGGTGCGGTCCGTGTTCTGGCCGATGGAGCTCAGGCCCTTGAGCACGAACTCGATCTGGAAGGAGTTGTTGAGTTCACCCTCGCGGTTGCGCACGTAGCGGCGGGCGATGGCGCGAACGGCCAGGCAGCAGCTGTCCCACTGCACACCGCCGATGATTTCCAGCGGGGCACGGTCCTGGATGGAGTAGTAGTACCGGCCGACCAGGCTCCAGCGCTCGTTGAGCGGGTAGAGGAAGGACAGGTCGGCCTGCTCCAGCAGGGTCCGGTCGCGGCGGGTCGCCGTGGTCGAAGCCTGCGGATTCAAACGGCTGCGGTAGGTCAGGTTGACGATGCCGTCGTTGGACATCAGGTAGCGCGCGCGCACGCTGGCCAGGTCCTCGCGCTTGTACTTGGGATCCCACTGATAGGTGGCGCCAAGCGTCCAGCGATCGTTGATCATGTAGTTCGTATCGGCGATCCAAGCCGACTTGCCCTGCTCGACCGGGGTTTCGCTGCTGTTGAGCGTGACCCGTGAATCGTCGAAGTACAGGATCTGGCCGATGCTGCCCGAGAAGCGCTCCTTGCCGGTGTCCTGGTCGATGAAGCGGGTACTCACCGCCATGGTCAGCTGGTTGGCATCGTTCTGGCGGTCAGCACCGGAATAGCGCGAATCGCGGAACAGCTGGCCCCAGCTGAAGGTGAAGTCACGCGTATCGAACACCGGCAGATCGCTCTGGTCGCGGTACGGCGTACGCAGATAGAACAGGCGCGGTTCCAGCGTGTGCAGGAAGCGCGTGTCGCCGATGGTGGTCTCGCGGTCGAAGAACAGCCCGGCGTCGATGGTGCCGATGGGCAGGCTGCGGCTCGGCGAGGTGTTGCCGCGCAGCTGTTCCGGGGTCGCGGTGGCCGGGTCGATCCCGGCGGCGATCAGATTCTGCCTGCGGATGTCGTCGGCCAGCCCGCGCTCGAGGTCATACCCGGTATAGCGGTAGGCCAAGGTCGGGGTGACGTACCAGGCCGCGCCGCTGAACGGCATCGAGACATACGGTTTCACGTCCAGTCGCGAGCCGCCGTCCATGCTGCGTGACACGCCGGTGCGCTCGTATTCCTGGTCGGCGCCGAACTTCTCATGCACATCCAGATGGGTGAAGTTCACCGCTTCGGCGTACACACCGGTTTCCAGCCACGGCAGCAGCGGCTTGTCCCAGTTGACGAACAGGCGCGGCTGGCGCGCGTACGGCAGGGACGCTTCGGTCAGGGTGTAATCGGTGAGCTGCCAATAGTCGGCCATCAGGCCGCCGGTCCAGTTCTCACCCGTGCCGTAGATGCCGATCTGGCTCTGCAGGTTGGAGGTGGTCACGCCGAGCAGCTTGTTGGAGAAATCCTCCAGGTAACGCTCATCGCTGACCCAGGCCAGGTTGGCACGGGCCTGCCAGTTGGCGTTGATGTTGTGGTACCCGCTGAACTCCACGCGGCCGCGATCCTTGTCGCGCAGCTTGTCGTTGGGCAGGTAGGCGGTCAGCAGCTCGCCGCGGCCACCGTCGTAGAGATAGCGGAATTCGTTGTCGAGCATGAAGCCGCGCTTGCTCATGTAGCGCGGCATCAGGGTGTCGTCGAAGTTCGGCGCCAGGTTCAGGTAGATCGGCTGGGTGTAGTCGAAGCCGTTGCGGCCGGACAGGCCCACCTGCGGATACAGAAGACCGGTCTGGCGGCGGTCGTCGATCGGGAACTTGAAATACGGTGCCCACAGCACCGGCACCTTGCCGATACGCAGCACGGCGTTGCGTGCGGTACCGAAGCCGGCGTCGTTATCGACCTCGATCTGCGGTGCCGAGAGCTTCCACACCGGCTGGGAGGGGTCGCAGGTGGTGTAGGTGGAGCGGTGCATCTGGCCCACCGCACCCTGCAGGTCGATCGACTCGGCGCCACCGTTGCCGCGGCGGGACACCAGCTGGTACTGGATGTCGGAGATCTTGTGGGTGTCGCTTTCCTGGTTGCCTTCGGCGCGGCGGGCCTTCATCCGGATCGAGGAGTCCTGGTACCGGACGTTGCCCTCGGCGATGTAGTTGCCGGTTTCGGTGTCGAAGCTCAGGTTGTCGGTGCCCAGGAACTGGTCGCCGCGCTTGAGCGCGACATTGCCCTGGTAGTTGGGCACCACGGAGGTACCGGTCAGTTGGTCGCCTTCGATGTCCGTCGGCTGCTGGTCACGCGTCGCGGCCGCGGCTTTGTCGGCCTTGGGCGCGTCGTCGAACACGGGCAGCACGTCGGTCACCGGGCACAGGCCCCAGTTCACCGGCTTGTCGTCGGCCAGGGCCGGCAGGCAGATGGCGATACTGAGGGGGAGGGGCAGCAGGCGGAGGGCTCGGCGCACGCGGTATCGGATTCGGACGAAAACGGATCGTAGCTTGCCCCATCCCTTGCATAGGGGCAATGAAGGTCCGGCCCACGCAGGGGGCCGGGTTCATTCGCAACCCGGACCGGGCTGCCTCAGCGCAGCTGGCCGACGTGGGCCACGCTGCACTCGGCCAGGGCCTGCAGGTCGTACCCGCCCTCAAGCATCGAGACGATGCGGCCGGCCCCGTGGCGGCGGGCCAGCCCGCGCAGCTCGGCGGTGATCCAGGCGAAATCCTCGGTTTCCAGCATCAGATCGGCTTGCGGGTCGCGCATGTGTGCATCGAAGCCGGCCGAGATCAGCAGCAGCTGCGGGCGGAAATCATCGATGGCCGGCAGCATCTCGTCGGCCCAGGTGTTGCGGAAGCGGAAGCCGCCGCTGCCCGGCGGCAGCAGGATGTTCATCAGGTTGCCCGCCCCGCGGTCGCGGCGCAGCCCCGAGTTGGGGAACAGCCCGGCCTGGTGGGTGCTGTAGTAGGCCACGCCGGGATCGGCGATGAAGATGTCCTGGGTGCCGTTGCCGTGGTGCACGTCGAAATCGACGATGGCGATCCGCTCCAGCCCATAACGGTCACGGGCGTAGGCCGCGGCGATGGCGATGTTGTTGAACAGGCAGAAGCCCATCGCCGTGTTGGCGCTGGCATGGTGGCCCGGCGGGCGCACCGCGCAGAAGGCGACCGGGTCCTGGCCGAGCATTACCGCATCGACCGCCGCCACGCCGGCACCGGCCGCATGCAGGGCCGCGCTGGCCGAGCCGGGCGAGGTCATGGTGTCCATATCGATCAGGCGCAGCGCTTCGGTCTGCGGCTTGAGCACCAGGTCGATCAGTTCGCTGTCATGGACCCGGGCCAGCTCGCCGAGCTTGGCCGGCGGCGCTTCGCGCCAGTCCAGCTGGTCGGGGTAGGCGGCCTTGAGCGCATCGATCACCCCCTGCAGACGGGCCGGGCATTCGGGGTGGCCGCGGCCGGGATCGTGTTGCAGACAGGCGGGGTGGGTGAAAACCAGCATGCGGGCAGGATATCCGGTGGGGCGGCAGGGCCGCTCAGGCGTGGCGGCGCTCGTGGCGCCAGAGCACCTCGCCGTGGCCGTCAGCACGAGCCAGCACGCGCGCGAGCACGAACAGCAGGTCCGACAGGCGGTTGAGGTAGTGCAGGGCTTCCGGGCGGACCGTCTCCTGGCGGGCCAGCGTGACCGTCTCGCGCTCGGCGCGGCGCACGATGGTACGGGCCAGGTGGCAGCGCGCCGCCGCTTCGCCACCGGCTGGCAGGATGAACTCCTTCAGGACCGGCAGATCAGCGTTGTAGTGGTCCAGCTGTTGCTCCAGCGCCTCGATGTCGGCCGCGTGGATCGCGGCGTGGCCGGGGATGCACAGCTCGCCGCCGAGGTCGAACAGCTGGTGCTGCAGCACCGTCAGCAGGGCACGGACCTGCTCGGGCAACGGCACCGCCAGCAGGACGCCGAGCGCCGAGTTGGCCTCATCGACGGTGCCATAGGCGGCGACGCGGGCGTCGTCCTTGGTCACGCGGCTGCCATCGCCGAGGCCGGTGCTGCCATCGTCACCGGTGCGTGTATAGATGCGGGAAAGGCGGTTGCCCATCGGGGAGCCTGGCCGCGCTCAGTGCAGGACGTCGCGGCGCGCCTGCAGCAGCTTGCCGACCTGTTCGGTCGCCAGCTGCAGCGCGGCGGCCAGGCCGACGTAGACCGCGGCGGTGCGCAGGTAGGGCAGGAACCAGTCGCTGTAATTCTTCGCCCAGCCGCCGAGGGTGGGCGCGGCCACGTTGTCGCTGGTCCAGTAGAAGCCGCCCTGGGCGAACAGGTGGCAGACCGCCACCGCCGCCACCAGCAGCAGCGCGCCCTTGCCCAGCGCGGCCCAGTTGGCGCCCTGGTAGCCGCGGCGCAGCAGCAGGCCGCCGCCCCACATCGCAAAGTAGGCCGGCAGCAGCATCCAGTAGCCCGGCGAGACACAGTAGTGCTGCCAGAAATCCAGGCCGCTGCGGCGGATCACGATCCAGTCGACCAGCACCGCCAGCGCCATCAGCAGCGGGAACGCCCAGCGGGTCCACTGGCGCAGGTAGAAGCCACCGATGAAGAACACCGCCCAGGACGCATCCGGAATCGCCGCGAAATGGTTGACGCGGGTCGCCGCCATCAGCAGCACGAGCACGGACAGGACGAAGGCGCGTTGGGCAGTGGAGGTCATGGCGGTGACGGGTGGGGGCAGGCATTCATTCTAGCGCCTGCTGCGGCAGCCCGCCGCACGCCGCCGGAACGGGCGAACCCTTATCATGGCGGGCATGAGTGAACGACATGATGTAGTGATCGTAGGCGGCGGGCTGGTCGGTGCCAGCCTGGCCATCGCCCTGGACCGTGCCGGCCGCGATGTCGGCCTGGTCGAGGCCTCGCCGCTGGGCACGCTGCCGGCGGTGTTCGACCAGCGCAACCTCAGTTTCGCGGCCGCCACGGTCAACGCGTTGACCGCGCTGGGCGTGATGCAGAAGCTGGCCGGCGCGCCGGGGGCGATCACCCGCATCCATGTAAGCCGCGCCGGTGACTTCGGCCGCGTGCAGATGGAGGCCGCGCAGTATCAGCGCCCGTGGTTCGGCCAGGTGGTGGTGGCCCGCGATTTCGGCCAGGCGCTGGAAGCGCGGCTGGACATGCTGACCCGGCTGACCCGCTATCGCCCGGCGCGGTTCGTGCGCCTGGGCGCGACGGTGGACGGTTATCGCCAGGTCTTCATCGCCGATGACCGCGGTGAGCGCTGCCTGCTGGCGCGCCTGGTGGTCGGTGCCGACGGGACCCGCAGCGGCGTGCGCGAGGCGCTGGGGATCGAGGTGGACGAGCATGATTTCGAGCAGACCCTGTTCGTTTCGCGGGTGCGCGCCGCACGTGCACCGGACGGCACTGCGTATGAGCGCTTCACCGACACCGGCCCGACCGCGCTGTTGCCGCGCGGCGATCGCCATTTCGGTGCGGTGCACGGTGTTGCCCGCGACCAGGCCGATGCGGTGATGGCGCTGGACGATGCCGCCTGGGTGAGCAGGCTGCAGGGGGCCATCGGCTGGCGTGCCGGCCGGTTGCTGGAGAGTGGGCCACGCAGCGCATACCCCTTGATCCAGGTGCTGTCGCGCGCGTTGATCGGCGAACGTGCCGTGCTGCTCGGCAATGCCGCGCAGACCATTCACCCGCTGGGCGCACAGGGCTTCAACCTGGGCCTGCGCGATGCGCTGACCCTGGCCGAACTCGTGGCCGACGCCGAGGATGCCGGCAGCGATGCGCTGCTGCGCGAACACGTGGCACGGCGTCTTGACGACCGCGAGCAGACCATCGCGTTCTCCGGTGGGCTGGCGCGCTTGACCAGCAACCCGGCACCGCTGATGCGGCCGCTGCGGTCGCTTGGCCTGCTGGCCGCACAGGCGACGCCGATGCAGTCGATGCTGGTGGGCGGCGCGATGGGCTTCCGCGGCCAGGTGCCGGCGCTGTGCCGCGGAGCAGGCCTGTGAGCCGGCGCCCGCAGGACGTGGTGGTGGTGGGTGGCGGTGTGGTCGGTGCGGCCTGTGCCTTGACGCTGGCCGATGCCGGGCTGTCGGTGACGCTGGTCGAAGGCCGCGAGCCGGCCGCCTGGCAGCCGCAGCAGCCGGATCTGCGTGTGTATGCCTTCGCGCCGGACAACGCCCAACTGCTGGCTGCGCTCGGTGTGTGGCCGGCGGTGACTGCCGCGCGTGCCTGTGCCTACCGCCGGATGCGGGTCTGGGATGCGGCCGGTGGCGATGAACTGCGTTTCGATGCCGATACGCTCGGCCGTGAACAACTGGGCTGGATCGTGGAGAACGATCTGCTGGTGGACCGCCTGTGGGCGGCGCTGCCGGCCGCCGGCGTGCAGCTGTGCTGCCCGGCACGGGTGGAAGCACTCGAGCAGGACACCCACGGGGTGCGACTGCGCCTGGATGACGGCCGTCGGCTGGAAGCGTCGCTGGCGATCGCCGCCGACGGTGCCGAATCCACCCTGCGCCGTCTGGCAGGTCTTGAGGTCAGCCGCCATGACTACGCCCAGCGCGGCGTGGTGGCCTACGTGGATACCGAAAAAGCCAACGAAGCCACCGCATGGCAGCGCTTCCTGGTCACCGGCCCGCTGGCGGTACTGCCGATCAGCGCGCACCGCAGTTCAATCGTGTGGACGCTGCCCGACGCGGAGGCCGAACGCGTGCTGGCGCTGGAGGATGCCGCGTTCGGCCGCGAGCTCACTCACGCCTTTGCCGGCCGCCTCGGCGCGATGACGCTGGCCTCCCGGCGCGCGGCCTTCCCGCTGCGCCGGCAGCTGGCCACCGCCTACGTCGCTGGCCGCGTGCTTGCGCTCGGCGACGCCGCCCACGTGGTGCATCCGTTGGCCGGGCAGGGCGTCAATCTGGGCCTGCGTGATGTCGCCGCGCTGCGGGCGATGGTGCTGGCTGCGCAGCAGCGTCGCCAGGACTGGATGTCACCGCACCGCCTGCAGCGCTGGGCGCGCGAACGCCGCAGCGAGAACACCGTCGCTGCGTACAGCTTCGATGCGATCAACACGGTGTTCTCCAACGATGAAATGCACCTGACCCTGGCGCGCGGGCGCGCGCTGGGGTGCGCCGGCAAGCTGCCGCCACTGGTGTCGATGTTCTGGAAGCGCGCGGCGGGGCTGTGACCGGCCCGCTCAGTCGATCAGCCAGCCGGCCAGGTCGGCGCGGTCCAGCTTGCCGCGCCGCTTCACGTCCAGCGCATTGAATTCATCGGCCAGCGTCGGGTTGGCCTGCGCCTCGGCCCGGCTGATGAAGCCGTCGCCGTCGACATCCAGCGCCGCGAACGCGATGCGGTACTGACCGACCACGCTCACCGGCTGCACCGAACGCACCGTCACCGCGGCTTCGCCGGCCGGTGCGGCCAGCGTCACCTGGTGGGTGACTTCACCCTGGGAGAGCGGCTGCGCACGCACGCTGGCCGGCACCTCGCGCAGCGGTTCGCTGACCGCCGGTGACGGGGGGCGGACCTGGGCCAGCGCGAGCGCGGGCAGCAGGGACAGCAGCAGGAAAAGACCGGATCTGCGTAGCATGGAAACTCCGTGAATGACGTGGGGTAGCGCCGGGCGATGCCCGGCCGATCACTTCAAGGGCGAAGCCAGCACCGTGATTTCTTCGCGGTCGTGGTACAGCTGCTTGGCGCGCAGGTGCAGCGGCTTGCCGGCCTGTTCCTGGAACAGGTCCAGGCACAGGCGGGTTTCATCCCAGCGCTTTTTCATCGGCAGCTTGAGGTTGAAGATCGCGTGCTTGCACCAGCCCTCGCGGAACCAGGTGGCCATGCGCTCGGCCACGCGGCGCGGCTGTTCCACCATGTCGCAGACCATCCAGTCCAGCGGGGTCTCCGGCTGCCAGTGGAAGCCGTCGGCGCGCAGATGTTCCACCAGTCCGGTCTCCAGCACGTGCTCGCGCAGCGGGCCGTTGTCCACGCTGATCACCTTCAGGTGCTGGCGGGTCAACACCCAGGTCCAGCCGCCCGGTGCAGCGCCCAGGTCGGCCGCGCGCATGCCCGGCTTGACCAGCAGTTCGCGCTCTTCCGGCGTCATCAGGGTGAGCAGGGCTTCATCCAGCTTCAGCGCCGAGCGCGAAGGCGCGTCGGGCAGCAGCTTCAGGCGCGGAATGCCTAGCGGCCACGGTGCGCTGTCGCGGGTATCGGCTACGCACACAAACGCATGACGACCATCGACGAACACGATGTGCAGGCGCGGCAGGCCGGTGTTCGGCTTGTCGGTCAGCAGGCCGGCCTTGCGCAGCGCAGGGCGCAGTGCGTTGCCGAACGCGCGGGCCAGGCCGGCCAGCGGCTTGCCTTCGTCCGAGTCCGGATGTTCCACCCACATGTCGCCGAAGCGCTGCTGCCCCTGCAGCGCGGCGATGATCGGGGTGATGCGATCAGCGGCATCCAGCTGCGGCAGCTCGGCCAGCACCTGCAGCTTCTGCCGGGCGAAGATCAGCGAGCGCCAGGACAGGGCCTTGGACAGCGCCGCGCCTTCCTCGGTGACGAACACCACGTAGCCGTCATTGCGCTGGGTGCGCGCATAGCCGGCCACGTTGGCATACGCGGCGCGTTCGGACAGTTCGGCGGCCAGCTCCGGTTCAAACCCCTGGCGGCACAGACACAGCAGGCCGCTCATCGCATCGCGCCCGAAGCGCGGATATCAGTAATGGGCACCGTTGATCTCTCCGTACTGGCGCAGCACCGCACGCGCGGCGTCGCGCTCGATGTCGCGCACGACCTCGATGCCACGCTTGTTGAGTTCGCCGATCCAGTCCGCCGGCAGCGGACCCTCGTCGAACGGGGTCAGTTCTTCCACGTCCTGTGCACTGGCACCGATCAACAGGCGGTCGATGCCGGCCCAGATGGTGGCGCCGTAGCACTGGCAGCACGGCTGCGAGGAGGTGGCCAGGGTGATCGGCGACAGCACATCGTTCAGGCGCGGGGTCTGCAGGCGCTGCTGGGCCAGCATGTAGGCCATGTTTTCGGCATGCGCCAGCGAGGTCGTATGCGGGACCACGCGGTTCACGCCGGCGGCGATCACGCGATGATCCGGCCCAAACACCACGGCGCCGAACGGGCCGCCGCTCTGCGCCTCGACATTCAGGCGCGACAGTTCGATCGCCAGCGCGACCTTGTCGGCGTCCTCGGGATAGACACGGCCCAGATCGATCTGGTCGTGGATCCAGGCGGGCAGGGTGAGATGGACTTGCGCGTACAGCATCGGGACATGAACCTCTTCAAAGATGGAGCAACGGCAGTGTATCGGGCCGCGCCCGGGGATGCCGTGCCCGCGCTGAACGCGGCCACGCGCACGCCGGCGCAGGGCGGCGCCGGTCGCAGGGAATCTGGAGCGCAGGCCCTGCCGATGCACGGCCGCGCAGGGGTCACGCGTCGGCCGGTGCCTGGCACCGGCCGGGTGCAGCTTACGCCGACCAGGTATCGCGCAGGGTCACGCTGCGGTTGAACACCGGCTTGGCGGCGGTGTGATCGCGGCGGTCGGCCACGAAGTAGCCGGTCCGCTCGAACTGGAACGACTGTTCCGGGGCCGCAGTGGCCGCGGCCGGCTCGACATACCCGGTAACGGTGCGACGCGAGTCCGGATTGAGGTAATCGCGGTAGGTCTTGCCGTCGGATTCGTCGTCCGGGTTGGGCACCGAGAACAGACGGTCGTACAGGCGGATCTCGGCCGGCACCGCATGCACGGCGCTGACCCAATGGATGGTGCCCTTGACCTTGCGGTTGGCGCCTTCCATGCCCGGGCGCGATTCCGGATCCAGCCAGCCACGCAGTTCGGTGATGGTGCCGTCGGCGTCCTTGATCACTTCATCGCAGCGGATGATGCCGGCGCCGCGCAGGCGCACTTCGCCGCCCGGCACCAGACGCTTCCAGCCCTTCGGCGGAACTTCGGCGAAATCCTCGCGCTCGATCCACAGCTCACGTGCGAACGGCACCTCGCGGGTCCCGAACGCTTCGTCCTTGGGATGGTTGGAGAAGCTCAGGGTTTCCTCGTGACCCTCGGGCAGATTGGTCAGCACCAGCTTGACCGGATCGACCACCGCCATGCGGCGCGCGGCGGCGCTGTCGAGGTCTTCGCGCAGCGCGCCTTCCAGCACGCTGAAATCGATCAGCGAGTTCTGCTTGCTGATGCCCACGCGTTCGGCGAACAGACGCATCGCCGCCGGGGTATAGCCACGGCGACGCAGGCCCTGCAGGGTCGGCATGCGCGGGTCTTCCCAGCCATCCACCAGCTGCTCGGTGACCAGCGCCATCAGCTTGCGCTTGCTCATCACCGTGTAGTTGATGTTCAAGCGCGAGAATTCGATCTGGCGCGGCTTGGCGGCTTCACGCGGCAGGCCGCGATCAACCAGCGGCTGGGTCAGCGCATCGTGGTGGGCGAAATCGACGTTGTCCACGCACCAGTCGTACAGCGGGCGGTGGTCTTCGAACTCCAGCGTGCACAGCGAGTGGGTGATGCCCTCGATGGAATCGCCCAGTGCATGCGCGAAGTCGTACATCGGGTAGATCGGCCATGCGTTCCCGGTGTTCTGGTGTTCGACGTGCTTGATCCGGTACAGGGCCGGATCGCGCAGGTTGATGTTGCCGCTGGCCATGTCGATCTTGGCGCGCACGGTGCGCGCACCATCCGGGAACTCGCCCGCGCGCATGCGGCGGAACAGGTCCAGGTTTTCTTCGACGCTGCGGTCGCGGAACGGCGACGGACGGCCCGGCTCGGTCAGGGTGCCGCGGTAGGCGCGCACTTCCTCGGCCGACAGGTCGCACACATACGCCTTGCCATCGGTGATCAGCTTCTGCGCGGCCAGGTAATAGGCATCGAAGTAATCCGAGGCATGGCGCAGCTCGTTCCACTCAAAACCCAGCCAGCGCACGTCGTCCTGGATCGCGGTCACGTACTCCGGATCTTCCTTGGCCGGGTTGGTGTCGTCGAAGCGCAGGTTGCACACGCCGTTGAACTCACCGGCGATGCCGAAGTTCAGGCAGATCGACTTGGCGTGGCCGATGTGCAGGTAGCCATTGGGCTCGGGCGGGAAGCGCGTCTTGATCGCGGCATGCTTGCCGGCGGCCAGGTCCTCGCGGACGATCTGACGGATGAAATCCCGTTTTTCCTGGGTTTCCGGAAGGGCGTCGGTGGGGGCGGCGGTAGACTCGGACATGATGCGCGGTCGCAGTTAAAAGGCAGAAAGACCAACAGTTTAGCCTGTCGCAGCGCGACAGGCTAAACGGGTAGGTGCCGACCGTTGGTCGGCACGCCTTCAGCCCCCGGCGTATGCTGGGCCCATGCCCTCCGGAGCCGCCCCATGCACGTGATCTACCAGGCCGACAACCTGTTCGACGCCCATCTGGTCAAACACGCCCTGGAGGACGCCGGCATCCCCGCCTTCGTGTTCGGCGAATCCCTGCTGGGCGGCATGGGCGAACTCCCGCTGTTCGGCGTCCTGCGCGTGTGTGTGCCCGACCTGGCCCGTCCCGAGGCGGAAGACATCGTCGCCCAACTGGACTTGGGCGCGGCCCCGGACGCCCCCATATTCGACGGAGACGAAAGCGCCGGCCTGTTGCCGGCCTAGGAGAACGCCATGTTGGGTATTGCAAACGGTCTGTTGGGCATCGGCGCCTTCAAGCAGCGCCTGCCGCGCCCGGAAGAGGCGTTGCCCGGCCGCGAACAACCCCTGCCGCTGCTGCACAACCAGCATTACGTCAACAGCCACCCCCTGAAAGACAGCTTCACCGGCCTGGCGCGCATCCGCTTTGCCATGGGCTGCTTCTGGGGCGCCGAGCGCAAATTCTGGACGATCCCCGGGGTCTACTCGACCTCGGTCGGCTACGCCGGCGGCGTCACCCCGAACCCCACCTACGAAGAAGTCTGTTCCGGCCTGACCGGGCACACCGAAATCGTCGAGGTCGTCTACGACCCCGCCATCGTCCCCCTGGAACGCCTCCTGCAGGTCTTCTGGGAAAGCCACGACCCGACCCAGGGCATGCGCCAGGGCAACGACACCGGTACCCAGTACCGCTCCGCGATCCACGCCACCACCCAGGCCCAGCTCGACGCCGCCCTGGCCAGCCGCGACGCCTACCAGCAGCGGCTCAACGACAGTGGCTACGGCCCCATCACCACCGATATCGTCTTCCCCGCGCCCGAGTACTACTACGCCGAGGACTATCACCAGCAGTACCTCGCCAAGAACCCCAACGGCTACTGCGGCATCGGCGGCACCGGCGTCAGCTGCCCCATCGGCGTGGACGCCTGATACCCCAGAGCCGACCAACGGTCGGCTCTACCAAGCCCAACGGACAGCAAAGGGTTCGATGCTCTACTGCTCTCCCCGACGCACCAGCCACGTGTCGACGGCGCGTCCAGCAAACGCGCCCACACCGCGCCGACCCCGACGAAAGTGAGCGGTTGCCGTTGCCGTGAGCGCCAACACAAAAGGCCCCGCAGAACGGGGCCTTTTGCATAGCGAACCAACCGCCAGCGCTTACAATCGCTCGCGGATCGTCTGACGCAACGCCTCCAGATCCTTGGCGAACGCATCGATACCGCTCGCCAGCTTCTCCGTGGC
>NZ_NIVS01000003.1 GCF_002205165.1 Stenotrophomonas maltophilia
GGGCTGACCCCGCCCTCCGCCAACCCGCCCCCCCCCCCCCCCAGCCCCGCGGGTTGTCCGGGCGTTGCCCATTCTTCGAGGGGGGGCGGCCCCCCCCCCCCCCCCCCCCCTGACCCTCGCCCGGTCAGCGCTGCGTGACCGCCACCGGGGTGTTCGCCGCATCCTGCTGCTGGCCCCAGCCACCCAAGGCCTTGTACACACCGACCACGCTGACGTTGACCGTGGATTCGGCCTCGGCGAGCGCGTCATCCGCGGCAAGCTGGGTGCGTTGCGCATCCAGCAGGGTCAGGAAGTCTTCCGACCCTTCGCGGAAGCGGATCTGCGCCAGTTCCTCTGCGCGCCCCGCCGCCTGGGCCTGCTCGGCGACGATCGCCAGGCGGGCCTGCTGCTTGGCATACCGCGTCAGTGCGTTCTCGGTGTCTTCCAGCGCCAGCAGCACGGCCTTTTCGTACTCGGCCGCGGCACCGTCGGCCTGCGCCTTGCTGGCGCGCAGACGGGCTTTGACCGTGCCGAAATCGAACGCGGCCCAGCTGATCGACGGGGTCACCGACCACGCCTTGTTGCTGCCGTTGACCAGACCGCTGGCATCACCGGACAGGAAGCCGACGAAGCCACTCAGGCTGATCCGCGGGAACAGGTCCGCGGTGGCCACGCCAACGCGTGCGGTGGCTGCCGCCAGCCGACGCTCGGCCACGCGCACGTCGGCGCGCTGGCGCAGCAGATCGGTGGTGTCACCCAACGGCAGCGCCTTGGCGTACGGCCGCATCTCGCGCGGCTGCAGCAGGCTGTCCAATGCGTCCGGGCGCTGGCCCAGCAGCACGGCCAGACGATGCCGCGACTGCACCTCGGCCACTTCCAGCAGCGGGATGTCGGCCTCGATCGCCTTCAGGCGCGCACGGCTGCTCTGCACGTCCAGTTCGCTGCCCGCGCCCAGTTCCCACCGGGTTTCGGTGAGCTTCTGGGTGTCGCGCAGATTGACCAGGGTGCGCTTGGCCACCGCGATGCGCTTCTGGGTACCGCGCAGTTCGAAGTAGTTGCGGGCCACTTCCGCAGCGACGGTGACCTGGGCATCGGCGAGGTTGTCCTGCTCGGCGCCCAGGTCCGCGCGCGCCGCTTCGGCGGCACGGCGCTGGCGACCGAACAGATCCAGCTCCCAGCCCGCATCGAAGCCGAGCTGGTAGGTCTCGCTGAACACGCGCTCGCCCCCCGCCGTGGCATCGGGCTGCTTGCGGCGGTCATAGCTGCCGCCACTGGTGACGTGCGGCAACTGGTCCAGGCGCTGCTCGACGAACACCGCGCGGGCCTCGCGCACGCGCGACATCGCGATGCGCAGGTCCAGGTTGGTACCCAGTGCCTCATGCACCAGCTGCTCCAGGACCGGATCGTCGAACTGGGCCCACCAGCTCGCCACCGGCGAGGTGGTGGTGAACACCGGCGCGGCGGCGCCCTGCAGGGTCACCGGCTCGGCCGGTGGCGCCTGGTAGTTGGGGCCGACGCTGACGCAGCCGGCCAGCAGTGCGCTGGTCACGGCCACGGTCAACAGGCGCATCACCATGGCAGCACCTCACCGAGGTAGGTGAAGCTGCCATTGGGGCCATCGGCATCGATCAGCGCCATGCCGACGCTGGAGCGTGCGCCTTCGCTGATTTCGATCTCGCCTTCGCCACCGTTCATGTCGGTTTTGACATAGCCCGGATGCACGGTGTTGACCTTGGTGGTGCTGTCGCGCAGCTCGTAGGCGAGCTGCACGGTCCACGCATTCACCGCGCTCTTGGAGGCGTTGTAGGCCGGCACGGCGAAACCGTAGATCGGCGAGCCCGGCTGGCTGTGCAGGGTCAGCGAGCCCAGGATGCTGGAGACGTTGACGATGCGGCCGGCCGGCGAGGCGTTGAGCAGCGGCAGGAAGGCCTGGGTGACAGCGATCACCGCGAACACGTTGGTGTCGAAGGTATCGCGCCAGGTCTGCAGGGTCTGCGCCGACGGCGCCAGCTTGGGGTCGTCGAGCAGGATGCCGGCGTTGTTGACCAGGATGTCCAGGCGGCCGTGACGCTCGGTCACGGTCTGCACCGCCGCGGCGATGCTGTCGGCATCGCCCACGTCGAGCTGGATCGCTTCGACCGGTAGGCCCTCGGCCTGCAGCTTCAGCGCCTCGGCCACGGCAATGTCACGCTTGCGCCCGGCCAGCAGCGTATGCACACCGGCCTGGGCCAGCTGACGGACGGTTTCCAGGCCGATGCCGCGGGTGGCACCGGTGACCAGGGCGATCTTTTGGGTAGCGGTATTCATGTGAAAAACCTCGCGGGGGAAGGAATCAATGGTGGATGGTCGGTTCGCCGTGGGTCACCAGCTGCCCGCCGCCGTTACGGCTGACGAACTTGCGCAGGGCCACGTAGAACACCGGGGTCAGGAACAGGCCGAACAGGGTGACGCCCAGCATGCCGGCGAACACCGTAATACCGGTTACTGAGCGGACTTCCGCACCGGCGCCATGCGAGATCACCAGCGGGATGGTGCCGGCGATGAACGCGATGGAGGTCATCACGATCGGGCGCAGACGCAGGCGGCACGCTTCCAGTGCAGCCTCCACGATGCCCTTGCCGCCCATTTCCAGTTCGCGGGCGAACTCGACGATCAGGATGGCGTTCTTGCATGCCAGGCCCATCAGCACCACCAGGCCGACCTGCACGAACACGTTGTTGTCGCCACCGGTCAGCCATACGCCGAACAACGCCGACAGCAGGGTCATGGGGACAATCAGGATCACCGCCAGCGGCAGCGACCAGCTTTCATACAGCGCGGCCAGCACCAGGAACGCCAGCAGGATCGCCACCGGGAACACGATGAAGGCGGCCTTGCCCTGGGTGGCCTGCTGGTAGCTCAGGTCGGTCCACTCGGTCTGCATGCCCACCGGCAGCACCTTGCCGGCGATTTCGGTCAGCTTGGTCATGGCTTCGGCCGAGGACAGCATGCGCGGGTCGGCTTCGCCGGCCAGATCGGCCGCCGGGTACCCGTTGAAGCGCAGCACCGGGTCCGGGCCGTAGGTCTGCTTCACGGTGACCATCGAGCCGATCGGCACCATCTCGCCACGGTTGTTGCGGGTGCGCAGGCGACCGATGTCTTCCACGCTGTCACGGAACTGGCCGTCGGCCTGGGCGATCACCTGCCAGGTACGACCGAACTGGTTGAAGTCGTTCACGTACGCCGAGCCCAGGTAGGTCTGCAGCGTGTCGAACAATTCGGTCAGCTCCACGCCCTGGGCCTTGGCCTTGACGCGGTCCACTTCGGCATCCAGCTGCGGCACGTTGGCCTGGTAGCTGGTGATCGGGAACGCCATGCCCGGGGTCTGCGCGACTGCACCCTGCATCGTGCTCACTGCGGTCTGCAGTGCGCCGTAGCCGAGGTTGCCGCGGTCCTGGATGAACATCTGGTAGCCGTTGCCGTTGCCCAGGCCGAGGATCGGCGGCGGCATCATGGAGAACGCGAAGCCCTCCTGCAGCCCGGCGATCTTGGCGTTGATCTCGGCATTGATCTGCGCGGCGGTACGGCCCTTGCGCTCACTGAACGGCTTGAGCGGAACGAACGCCACACCGGTGTTGGGCGTGTTGGTGAACTGCAGCGCGTTCAGACCCGGGAACTGGATCGTGTGCGCCACGCCATCGGTGTTGCGCGCGATCTCGGCGACCTTGGACAGCATGGCGTCGGTACGGGCGATCGAGGAGCCTTCCGGCAGCTTCACACCGGCGATCAGGTACAGCTTGTCCTGGGTCGGGATGAAGCCGGCCGGCACCGCCTTGAACATCAGGCCGGTGGCCAGCAGCAGGCCGGCGTACACCACGAACACCAGGCCACGACGGCCCAGCAGGCGGCCGACCGAACCGTGGTACTTCTCCGAGCTGGTCTTGAAGAAGCGGTTGAACGGACGGAAGATCCAGCCGAACAGACGATCGATCAGGCGGGTCAGGCCATCCTTCGGTGCGCCATGCGGCTTGAGCAGGCGCGCGGCCAGCGCCGGCGAGAGGGTCAGCGAGTTGATCGCCGAGATCACGGTCGAAATGGCGATGGTGACGGCGAACTGCTTGTAGAACGCACCGGTCACGCCGGACAGGAACGCCATCGGCACGAACACGGCGCACAGCACCAGCGCGATCGCCACGATCGGGCCGGACACTTCGCGCATCGCCTGGTGGGCCGCGGCAAGCGGGGTCAGGCCTTCTTCAATGTTTCGTTCGACGTTCTCCACCACCACGATCGCGTCATCGACCACGATGCCGATCGCCAGCACCAGCCCGAACAGGGTCAAGGTGTTGATCGAGAAGCCGAGCACGTACAGCGCCGCGAACGTACCCACGATGGACACCGGCACGGCGATCAGCGGAATGATCGAGGCGCGCCAGGTCTGCAGGAACAGGATCACCACCAGCACCACCAGCGCGATCGCTTCCAGCAGCGTGGACACCACGGCCTTGACCGAGTCACGCACGAAGATGGTGGTGTCATACACCGCTTCGTACTTCACGCCCGGCGGGAACTGCTTGGTCAGCTCATCCATGGTGTGGATGACCGAGTCGCGGATCTCCAGCGCGTTCGCACCGGGAGCCTGGAAGATACCGATGCCGACCGCGTTCTTGCCATCCAGCTGCGAGCGCAGCGTGTAGTCACCGGCGCCCAGTTCCAGGCGGGCGACATCGGACAGGCGCACCACTTCACCGTCGTCACCGGCCTTGAGCACGATGTCGCGGAATTCCTGTTCGCTACGCAGGCGGCCCTGCGCATTGATCAGGGTCAGGAAGTCGCTGCTCGGCATCGGCTCGGCACCGAGCTGGCCGGCAGAGACCTGCACGTTCTGCTCGCGCATCGCACGCACCACGTCGCTGGCGGTCAGGCCGCGCGCGGCGATTTTGTCCGGGTCAAGCCACGCACGCATGGCGTAGTCGCCACCACCGAACATCTGCGCATCGCCGACGCCCTGCAGGCGTGCCAGCGCGTCCTTGACGTGCAGGCGGGCGTAGTTGCGCAGGTACAGCGAGTCGTACTTGCCATCCGGCGAGGTCAGGTGGACCACCATCAGGAAGGTCGGCGACTGCTTCTGGGTGGAAACACCCTGGCGGCGCACGTCTTCGGGCAGGCGCGCCTGCGCCTGGGCGACACGGTTCTGCACCTTGACCGCGGCTTCGTCCGGATCGGTACCCGGGCGGAAGGTCACGGTCATCTGCAGCACGCCGTCAGAGCCGGCGACGGACTTGATGTACATCATGTCCTCCACGCCGTTGATCGCTTCTTCCAGCGGCGTGGCCACGGTTTCAGCGATCACCTTGGGGTTGGCGCCCGGGTACACCGTGCGCACCACCACCGAGGGCGGCACCACTTCGGGGTACTCGCTGATCGGCAGCATCGGGATCGCGATCAGGCCGGCGGCGAAGATCACGATCGACAGCACCGCCGCGAAGATCGGCCTGTCAATGAAAAAACGGGAAAAGTCCATGGGTGGATTCCTGGGGTTTCACCAGCGCCGGCGTGCACGACCCCGGCCGCTGTCGCAGGCGACAGCGGTGGCGGGTTCCCCTGCACGGGGCGATGGCAGTCACGGTAGAGCCGACCGTTGGTCGGCTGCTATGTAGAACCGACGGTCAGTCGGCTGCCCTTCAATTCTTTGCAACCGCCGGCGCGGCTACCGGTGCGGCAACCGGCTGCATCGCAACAGCCTTGGCCTGGACCGGCATGCCGGGCATGAAGACTTTCTGCACGCCGTCGATGATCACGCGGTCACCGGCCTTCAGGCCCTGCTCGACGATGCGCAGGCCGTCGGCATTGCGGCCGAGCTGGATATCGCGACGCTGTGCCTTGTTGTCCTTGTCGACCACGTAGACGAACTTGCGGTCCTGGTCGGTCAGCACGGCCTTGTCGTCGATCAGCATGGCTTGGAACTGGCCGCTGCCGAGCAGCTGCACGCGGGCGAACAGGCCCGGAGTGAACGCGCGGTCGGCGTTGTCCAGCAGCGCGCGGACCCGGATGGTGCCGGTGCTGCGGGTCACCTGGTTGTCCAGGAAGTCGACCTTGCCTTCGTGCGGGTAGCCATCCTCACCGGACAGGCCGACCTTTACCGGCAGTTCGCTGTCGCGCTCGCTCGGGCGTTCACCCTTGCGGGCCATCTGGGCGTAACGCAGGAAGGTGCCTTCATCGGCATCGAAGTAGACGTGCACCTTGTCCAGCGAGACCAGCGTGGTCAGCACGCTGGCGCTGTCGCCGGCGGTGACGAGGTTGCCGGCGGTGACCATCGCGCGGCCTGCACGGCCGTTGATCGGGGCACGCACCTGGGTGAACTCCATGTTCAAGCGCGCCGCGTCGACAGCGGCCTGTGCGGCCTGCACCTGCGCCAACGCCTGCTCGGAAACGGCACGACGCTGTTCCCAGGTTTCGGTGGAGATCGCCTGCTGATCGGACAGGCGGCGGGCACGGTCGGCTTCGCTGCGGCTCACCTGGGCCTGGGTGCGCGCGCGGTTGAGCTCGGCGGTGGCGCGGTCCAGCTCGGCGCGGTAACTGCGTGCGTCGATGGTGAACAGCACATCGCCCTTCTTGACCTCCTGGCCTTCGACATAGTTGACCTTGTCGATATAGCCGGAGACGCGCGGACGCAGCTCAACGCTTTCGACCGCTTCGACGCGGCCACTGAAGTCGTCCCACTGGCTGACCTGCTTGACCAGCACCGGCGCGGCACTGACCGACGGCGGCGGCGGCATGCCGGCTTCTTCAGCGTGGCTGCCACTGCAGGCGGTCAGCACTGCGGCGGCAAGGATCGAAACGCCGGCCATGGCCAGCCGTCGGGTGAAACGTTGCGGGGAGGAGTTGGAAGTCATGACATGCATCCGTACGTAGGGGTGGTGATACAGAATCGAAAACGTGGGGCGACGAGGGGGCGTAGCCTGGGACCTGAACCTTGGTAGAGGTCAAGCCGTGCCGGCCGTGTTGCGCGACATCGGTGGAGGGCGGTCGAGGTGCAGCAGTCCGCGCGGCAGTTCGGCATCGCGCGCATCGCAGCGCACGATGGCGCGGTTGTCGGTGCAGTTGTCGAGCAGCGAGACAACACGGCGGCCGACCAGCAGCGCGCTCGGCCATTCGATGCAGGCCTTGGCCGCATTGGCCGGGGTACACACCGGGTCGCACACTTCCAGCATCTGCGCGCGCACGCCCAGCGCCTGGGCTTCCTGGTGCAGCACCTGCGCGTACATGCGCGTGGCCGACATGGTGATGGACGACTCGCCATGCCCGGCCCACGGTTTGAAGCCGGCCGGGCCGCCGACCAGTACGTAGCGCCGCGCCTGCGCGCCACCGCGGACCAGCGGCAGCAGATGGCGACCGGCGTGCACGTGCGGCATCACGTCGGCCTGCAATGCCTGCAGCAATGCGTCGCCGCTGCGGTCGGTCACCCGCCCACGGTTGTACGGGCCGCCCATCGCATCCACCACCGCGGCCAGCGCGCGGGGCCGCCCGCCGATGCGCTCGGCCACGGTGCGTGCCGAGCCGTCATCGCCCAGCGAACCCAGCAGGACTTCCAGGCCGGGCTCGTCGGCGAACTGCTCCTGCAGCGCAGCCAGCCGGCCGGGGTCGCGGCCAACCACCAGCACGGGGCTGCCGGCCTCCAGCAAGGCCGCCACGATGCCCTGGCCCACGCTGCCGGTGCCACCGAGCACCAGCACCTCGGGGGCCAATGTCCCATTCATGGGACTTTCACTCCCGTCGCCGGGATAATCCCAATTCGACCCAGTCGGTCGCCATTGCGGGCGCCCAGCCGCAGAGTGCCACCGCGCTGCATGTTGGCAGGCGGGGTGAATTCCCGGAAAGCCTTACGGGACAAGGAACCCGGACGGGCCTCCACGGTCATCGCGAGGTCCAGCGGGGCGTTGGGGCCGCTACGCAGGCGGCCAAGAATGTTCCGCAACCACATGGTTGTCGTCCTTCATATCTGGAATGGCGCCAGATTAGTCCTCAAACTCCCCCTTGATTAGTCCGGATTTAGGGGAATAATCATCCCGTGCCCGGCACAATCATTTGCGGCACTCTTTCCCTCCCCCGACTTTGGATCCCGTCATGGCCCACGATCTCAACGACACGCTGATCTTCGTCAAAGTGGTCGAGCAAGGCAGTTTCATCGCCGCCGCCACTGCACTGGGGCTACCCAAGACGACGGTCAGCCGCAAAGTGCAGGAACTGGAAACGCGCCTCGGCGCGCGCCTGCTGCACCGGACCACCCGCCGCCTCGGCCTCACCGAAGCCGGCTCGGTCTATCACGAGCATTGCCAGCGCATCGCACGCGAGTTGGAGGAAGCCGAAGGCGCGGTCAACCAGCTGCAGTCCGGCCCGCGCGGCTGGCTGCGCTTCACCGTGCCCTATTCGATCGGCATCACCTGGATCGCGCCGCTGCTGGGTCAGTTCCATGCGCAGTACCCGGAAATCCAGCTGGACATGCACCTGGGCAACGAGAAGCTGGATCTGATCGCCGGCGAGGCCGATCTGGCGCTGCGCGTGGGCACCCTGCCCGACTCCAACCTGGTGGCGCGCAAGCTCGGCAGCCTGCGCACCCAGGTGTTTGCCAGCCCGGCTTATATCGAACGATATGGCGAGCCGCTGCACCCGGATGAACTGCAGTTCCACCGCATCCTGGCGATGCGCAAGGCCCGCAACCTCAACAACAACCGGTTCTTCTGGCAGTTGGGCGAAAACGGCGGCGAACTACTGGATTTCCCGGTGAATCCGCTGCTGGTGGCCAATGATCCCTCTGCGTTGAACGGTGCGTTGGTGTGTGGCGAGGGCCTGCTGCTGACCGGTGACGTGATGGCCAAGCCCTTTGTCGAATCGGGCATGGTGCGCCGCGTGCTGGCCGGTTGGACCGGGCCGGAAGTGGACTTCAACGCGGTGTTCGCCGGCGGCCGGCTGGTCTCGCCGAAGGTGCGCGCGTTCGTCGATTTCCTGGTCGAGAAGATGAATTTCGACGCCAACTACATGCTGGCCCAGTGCCCGGCCGCGAAGCTGGCCAAGCAGCAGCAGACCCAGGTGGAAACCGAGTTGCAGGCGACCGGGAAGCGGATTCTGGAGACGGTGACTGCGGGTTGATCCTGAGGATGCTTCATCCGCGCAGTGCCGTATGAACGACAACGTCGCTCTCGGGCGGCGTTGTCATGTTGGCGTTGCGGGTGCGCGCGTGGACGGAATTGTTCAGGGCGTACCGGCCAACGGCCGGTACCTACAAAAAATGCCGCCTGTAAGGGCGGCATTTTTGTGTTGCGAACCTGTGGCACGCAACACCCAATAACAGCGCGCTGACGCGCTGTTATTGCTGCAACGGAATCACACGGATTTCGACGCGGCGGTTCTGCGCGCGGCCGGCATCGGTGTTGTTGTCGGCAATCGGGTAGGCCTTGCCGGCACCGAGGGTTTCGATGCGGGCGCGCTGCACACCCTGCCCCGCCAGGTAGGCGGCGACCGAATCGGCACGTTCCTTGGAGAGGCGGTTGTTGACTGCATCGCTGCCGATGCTGTCGGTGTGGCCGACCACTTCGATCATGGTCTGGTTGTACTCGGCCAGCGTGCTGGCCACGCCGTTGAGCGAGCTGTAGAACTGCGGCTTCAGCGTGGACTTGCCGAAATCGAAGGTAATGCCGTCCGGCAGGTTCAGGACCAGGTTGTCGCCATTGCGGGAGACGTCGATACCGGTGTTGGCGGTACGTTCGCGCAGCGCGCGTTCCTGACGGTCCTGGTACTGGCCGACGGCCGCGCCGCTGAGTGCGCCGATACCGGCACCGATCATGGCGTGCTGGCGGCGCTCGGTGGCGCTGTTGCCGCTGAGCAGGCCGGCGGCGACGCCGACGGCAGTGCCGATCAGGGCGTTGCGGCCGGTGCGGTTCTGCTGTTCGACGGGGTTGCCGTACTGGTCACTCTGCACGTAGGAGCCACCGGTGGCGCAGGCCGTCAGGGCGGCAGCAGTCATCAGGGCCAGGGCCACGTTGCGGGTTGCGGGTCGAATCATGAGGTTTCTCCTTGGTTACCGGACGGCGCCGGCGTGCGGGCCGTGAAGAGCATAAACAGCCCAACGCGATGCCGGCATGATGAATGGACCGCTCGGCAGCTCCCTGTTCAGGTAAACGGTTACGGTGAAACCGACCGGTTCGGGATGCGCGTCACGCCCCGCCAGTGTGCCGATACGCCGCCAACGCGGCATCGCGCCCCTCGCTCAGATCCACAAGCGGCAACGTGGGATAGCCCGGCGCGTGCGCGGCCAGCAGTTGCGGCGATTGCCACGGTGCGAAGCGCGCTTTCAACGGCAGCGCCTCCAGTTCAGGCACCCATCGCGTGATGTAGCGCGCCTGCGGGTCGAACTTCTGCGACTGGGTCACCGGGTTGAAGATCCGGAAGTATGGCGCCGCATCCGCACCGGTGCCGGCGACCCACTGCCAGCCCATGGTGTTGTTGGCCAGATCCGCATCGACCAGCGTGTCCCAGAACCAGCGCGCACCTTCGCGCCAGTGCTGGCGCATGTGCTTGCACAGGTAGCTGGCGACGATCATCCGGACGCGGTTGTGCATGTAACCGGTCGCCCACAGCTCGCGCAGGCCGGCATCGACGATCGGGATGCCGGTACGCCCCTGTTGCCACGCTTTCAATGCCGCCGGATCCGGTTTGGCCCACTGGAACTGATCGAAGCGCGGGTTGAGATTGTGGTCCGGGGTCTGCGGGAAGTGATGCAGCAGGTGGTAGGAAAATTCGCGCCAGCCGAGCTCGCGTAGGTAGCCATCGATATCGGCGTCGCGGCTGGCGCTGCGTTCGCTCTGCAGCCGACGGGCGATCTGCCATGGTGCGATCTCACCGAAATGCAGGTGCGGCGAGAGAAGCGAGGTACCGACACGATCCGGCAGATCACGCTGCTCGCGATAGCCGTTGAGCGCCCCATCGATGAAGACGGTCAGCGCCTCGTGCGCGCCCGCCTCGCCCGGTTGCCAATGGTCCCAGAACTGTCGGTCCCACGGAATCGACGGTGCCAGGCCAAGCGTGTCGAGACTCTCGCCACTGGCGCTGTGCGCGGCAAGCCGCTCGGGCAAGCGGGTCGGGGCCGGCAACTGCAGACGGGTCAGCGCATTGCGCCAGAACGGGGTGAACACCTTGTACGGCCCGCCCTGCTGGGTCGCTACGTCCCACGGTTCGAACATCAGGCTGCCGTTGTGGCTTTCGGCCTCGATGCCCTGCTCGCGCAGCTCCCGTTTGACCTTCGCATCGCGCGGCTGCGTGGCCGGCTCGTACTTGCGGTTCCAGTACACCGCCACCGCACCGGTCTGATCGATCAGCTGCCGCAGCTGTGCCTGACTATCGCCCCGGCGCAGCACCAGCGACGAGCCGCGCGCACGGAGGTCGGCGTCGAGCGCGGCCAGCGAACGATGCAACCAGGTGTTCGACGCGCCACCGGGCGCCCAGTCGCCTTCTTCGTGTGGCGCATGGATGTAGACCGGCACCGGCACATGGCCGGCATCCAGAGCGGCCTGCAGGGCCGGGTTGTCCTGCAACCGCAGGTCACGGCGAAACCACACCAACGCTACCGACACGAGACTACCCCGGAAGATTCGAAGGGCAATGATAGCCAGTGCGGGTGAAGGAGAGGCAGCGATCGCGCGTGAATAGCCCGCACTGTTCCACTTCGCGGCGCTTGACCTCAATCACGCTTGAGGTTCTATCGTAGCGCCACCGAACTACTGCGGCCACGCCGAAGCACGACCGTGCTGCGTGCCTGCACCGCCCCCACCTGCACTTCCGGAGATACCCATGGCCTACACCCTCCCCGCCCTGCCCTACGCCTACGACGCACTCGAACCGCACTTCGATGCACGCACGATGGAAATCCATCATGCCAAGCACCACCAGGCCTACATCACCAACCTCAATGCGGCGCTCGCCGATGCCGACATCGAGAGCACCGACATCGATGCGCTGATTGCCGATATCGGGTCTCTGCCCGAGGGGGTGCGCAACGCCGTCCGCAACAACGGCGGCGGACATGCCAACCACAGCCTGTTCTGGACCGTCCTGACGCCGGACAGCGGCCAACCGGACAATGTGGTTGCCGCTGCCATCGAGCGTGACCTCGGCGGCCATGGCGCGTTCAAGGAGGCCTTCACCAAGGCCGCGCAGACCCGCTTCGGCAGTGGCTGGGCGTGGTTGACGTTGAACCGGGACGGCAAGCTGCAGGTGGAAAGCAGTCCGAACCAGGACAGCCCGTTGATGGGCGAGTTCGCGGGCCTCTCGGGCGGCACCCCGATCCTCGGACTGGATGTGTGGGAACACGCGTACTACCTGAACTACCAGAACCGCCGCCCGGACTACATCGCCGCCTTCTTCGAATTGATCGACTGGACCGAGGTCGCGCGCCGTTACCAGGCCGCTGGCGGCCGTTGATCGACGCGGGTCCTGCACTGGGCGTCGACACGCAGCACTGCGCCACGTCGTCCGGGGCTGCAGTGCTGGACCCGCCACTTGCCCGCTTCAACCTGCCTGAGCCGAGACCGAATGGACATTCCTGCACTGCAACGTCTGCTTGAGCGTGGTCGCGACAGCGCCCTGCTGCGCTTCGGCCTGGGCAAGGCCCTGCTGGATGCGGGCAACGCCGCGGAGGCGGTCATCCATCTGCAGCACTGTGTCGCACAGGATCCGCGCTATTCGGCGGGCTGGAAATGGCTGGGCAAAGCGTCCCTGGCGGCCGGCGATACGCCCGGGGCAGCACAGGCGTGGCAGGAAGGCAGCCACGTCGCCGAGCGCAACGGCGACAAGCAGGCGGTCAAGGAGATGGGCGTGTTCCTGCGGCGGCTGCACAAGGCGAGTACGAGCCGGGCGTGATCGGGCGACAGCGTTACTAGAGCAGGCCGTTGTTGTAGAGCGCGATCAAGCCGTGGATCAACACCTGCCCGGCCACCTGGGTCCTCAATCACCCTTCGCGCGCCGCTGCTGCGTATCGAAACGCTGCATCGAAGCACGGATCAGCGCCTTGGCCTCGGCGGCATTGCCCCAGCCGTTGAGCTGGACCGGATTGCGGCCGGCCGGCAGGTCCTTGTAGACGCGGAAGAAGGCTTCGATGCGCTGCCGTTCGATCAGCGGCAGGTCGTCCAGATCGCGGATGGTGGCGTAGGTGGGGTCGATCTTGTCGGTCGGCACGCCGATCACCTTTTCATCCTGCTCGCCGTCATCGACCATCTTCAGGAAGCCGATCGGGCGGAACCGCACGATCACGCCGGGATGCAGCGGCTCCCGTGTCAGTACGAGCGCGTCGAGCGGGTCGTTGTCGCCCGCCAAGGTGCGCGGCATCGAGCCGTAGTTGGCCGGGTACGCCACCGGCATCGACTGGAAGCGGTCCACGTGGACCAGGCCGTCCTCCTTGATCTCGTATTTGGTGACGCTGCCAGCCGGGATCTCCACGGCCAGATTCACCTCTTCCGGGGCATTGTTCGGCTGCGCGGCAAGGAACGGGTGCAGCACCGCGTTGCCGGCCACGCCGGCACCGGCGAGCAGCAGCAGCGAGGTGGCCAAGGCGGCCCGCGCGATGGAACGGCGATGGATCATCTCGATCTCCACGGAAGGCCGGGCGCGCCGCAGCGGCCCGGCTGGTCGGTCATTCCCAGCAACGGTCGGCGCGGCCTTTCAGGGTCTGGGCGCGCGCGCAGTCACGGGGGGCGATGCGTCCCTGCGTCAGTTCGGCTTTCTGTTTGCGGCCATCGGCGCCACGTGTCAACTCGAAACCGTCGTACAGGCGCCCGGTGACGGTACGCGCCTCGTAACGCAGATGGGTCGGATCGATCTTCAGCACCTGGAACAGCTGCGTATCCTCACCCACCGGGGCCATGGTGGCACGGGCTTCATCCGAAAGTCGGTACTGCTTCGGCCCGGCGACGGTCACCACAAACTGCGGCGTCGCACCCTGCCCTTCGCCACGGCGGCCATAGGTATGGTCATGCCCCTGCAGGACCAGATCGACCTGGTGGCGACGCACCACGGGCAGCAGCACATCGCGCAGTTCGGTGTTCTCGCGGCCTTCGCGCGGGGAATAGAACGGCTGGTGCAGCAGCACGATGCTCCACGGGTGCGGATTGTCGGCCAGCACCGTGTCCAGCCAGGCGGCCTGTGCCTTGGCGGTGCCCAAATCGAGCGCGGAAGTGCCATCGAGGACGGCGATGCGCACGCCCTGGTAATCGAACCAGTAGGTGCTGGTATCTGCGGCGTCCACGCCATTGCGCGGCAACGCGAACGTCACCGGCCAGTGACGGCCGAGCACGCGGCGCTCCTGCGGCGTGTCTTCGAACTCCTCGACGTACTCATGGTTGCCGATCGCCGGGGCCACGGCGGTTTCCTGCGGCAGCCAGCCCGCGGCGGCGAACCACTCGCCCCACTCACTGTCGTCTTGTCCGTCGCCGCCGCTGACCAGGTCACCGGCGAACAGGCTCAGGCGTGCGTCCGGGGCGGCCTTGAGGCCGGCGCGCAGGACGCGCGAGACGTGGCTGAGGTTCTTGTTCTGGGTGTCACCGAAGTACAGCAGGGTCAGCGGCTGCTCGGCGCGGCCGGCGGTACGCAGCTGGTTCCAGGCACTCCAGGTGTTCTGCCCCTGCACGCGCCATAGATACAGCGTGTCCGGCTGCAGGCCGGTCACATCCGCACGGTGGTGATGGGATGCCCCCAGCTCGGTGGTCAGCGCCTGGGTGGTGGCGGTGGTGCGGGTCGGCACGCCGACATCCGGCGAATCACCGGCGACTACCCATTCCAGCACCGGTGCCTTGACCGAGGTATCGGTCCGCCACGCGACCGAGAAACCGCGCGCGGCGTCCTGCGCCGGCGAGGCGACCAGCCGGTCCGGAAACCCGGTCGCCGCGTAATGGCGGTTGCCGGCCGGGACCTGGGTGTTCGGCTCAGCACCGGTCTCGGCGTCCTTCTTCGCCAAGGCGCTGCCACTGCACAGCAGCAGCGCCAGTGCGAGCGCGGTCAGCGCGGCAGGAACGCGGCTCACGCGCCACACTCCAGCGGCAGCGACAACTGCCTGGCGATGCTGGCCCAGTCGAAGGCCACTACGCCCTGGTCATCGTGCACGGCGTACAGCGCGCCGTGCGGGAAACGCGCGGACGGCGCCTGCATCGACCAGATGCCGTCGGTGTTGGCCACGGTGTTGCCCTGGAACGCACCGACATGTTTCAGGCTGTGCCGGTCGAACAGATGGAACACGCTGCGCTGCTTGCCCTGCTCGGTGGTGATCCACCAACCCTCCTTGCCGCAGGTCCGCAGCATCACACCTTCGGCCTGGGCCTGGAAGGCATCGCGGCCGAACGTGGTGCCACTGAAACGGCCTTCCAGCGTGTAGACCTTGAACTCGCTGGCGTAGGTTTCGTCCTCTTCGGCGATCAGCAGGCGGTCATTGGCAGGGTCGCCCCAGATCGATTCGACCACGCGCAGCGCGCCCGCTTCGGTGGTGTCACCGATGCTGGCGGTGAGCGAGGCCTGCGCCTTGCCGCCCTGCACAGTGAGCGCATAACGGCGCACGCGCTTGTCCAGCTCAGCCAACGGCGGCAGCACATCGTTGCCCTGCGCGTCTTCGCCAGCGTCGTAGGAATCGGTGACGTACACGTCGTAGCCGCTGCCCTGCTTGTTCACCCACACCCCGTACGGCTTGCGCAGATCATCGGCGCCGAACACGCCCAGCGGGGTGAAGTCCGGCAGCTGCAGCACCTGTACGCGGTGGTTGTCGCGTTCCACGAT
This sequence comes from Stenotrophomonas maltophilia, assembly GCF_002205165.1. Taxonomy (GTDB): domain Bacteria; phylum Pseudomonadota; class Gammaproteobacteria; order Xanthomonadales; family Xanthomonadaceae; genus Stenotrophomonas; species Stenotrophomonas maltophilia_N. Next base: position 15,772 of record NZ_NIVS01000003.1, read on the forward strand.
CAGCACCAGGTCATCGACCACGGCGATGCCGTTAGGGCGGTCGAACTGGCCCGGGGCGGTGCCGAGGCTGCCGACATCGCGCAGCTTCGCGCCGGTCTGCCCGTCATAGACCACCAGCTTGTCGGTGGCCTTGGCGGTGGCGATCAGCCAGACCTGGCCATCGGGCGTGGTCCAGCTGGCCGGCGAGTCGATGTTGTCCTCCGGGGTCATCGGGGTCAGGAACGCCTCGGCGACCGTGGCGACATTTCGCGCAGCGGATGCGTCGGCAGCAGCGGTCGCCGCGGCGGGTGCCGCAGGGTCCGGCGTCGCAGCCTCGGGGCCGGCGGCCGGGCTGCAGGCGGTCAACAGCGCCAGCGCGAGCAGGCTCAGGCCAGGGGACGCGCGCATCACAGGGCCACCTTCAGGCCGAGCGCATAGGTGCGGCCATATTCTTCGTTCTGCAGGGTGCGCGAGCGCACGCCCTGGTAGAGCTCCAGCGGCTTGTCGAGCAGGTTCTGCGCTTCGACGTAGACGCTCACGTTCGAGGTGATCTTGTAGTCCATGCTGAAGTCGAGCTGGGTGTTGGGTGCGACGTAGATGTCATACGCGCGGCTGTCGCCCAGCGAGTCCAGATACTCGCTGCGGTAGACCGCCGCCACGCGGGTGCTGAAGCCGGCCTTTTCATAGCCGATGTGCGCGCTGTACACGTGCCTGGACGCCCGCGGCAGCATGAAGTCGTCGCGCTCGCGGCCCGCCACGCCGGGGTCGAAGTCGGTATCGAGCCAGGTACCGCTGGCGCCGACCAGCAGACCATCCCAGCCGGCCGGCAGGAAGGCGAGCTGCTGCTGCCAGTTGAACTCGGCGCCCTTGACCGTCGCCTTGTTGCCGTTGATCACCCGGGTGACTTCGAAGCCGGGATACGCCGGATCGGTGTTGCTCACCGTGTTGACGATGTAGCCGTCGATCGACTTGTGGAATATCCCCAGCGAGACGATGCCGGTGCTGCCGAGGTATTTCTCGAGCGACAGGTCGATGTTCTTCGATTCGTACGGGTCCAGCTGCGGGTTGCCGATCCGCACTTCCTCATCGCCCCGGCTCAGGCCGACACGCGGCGCCACATCGCCGAACGACGGGCGCGAGACGGTCTTGTTGGCAGCCGCGCGCAGCACCCAGTCATCGCCTGCGTCGTAGCGCAGGTGCAGGCCGGGCAGCACAGTGGTGTAACTGCGGCTCACGCTCAGCGGGGTGACCGTGAAGCTGCGGCCGTTGGGCGCCACCTCCACGCTGTTGCCGGTGGCGCTGAACTGGGTGTTCTCCACGCGCACGCCGCCGATGATGCGCAGCGCGCCAATATCCCAGGTGCCCATCGCGTAGCTGGCGAAGATGTCCTCGCTGGCGGTGTAGTCCTCTTCCAGCGAGGCCAGGGCGTTGCCGCCGGCATCCTGCGGGCGGGCACTGTACTGGCCGCCCTGCTGGGCCCAGTAGCGCCGCATGGCATCCGAGCTCATCCCCTGGCCGAGGCTGCCACCCCGGTGATCGGGGGCGGCGGCGGTCCAGTCCGACAACGCCACGTCCGGGCCGACGCGCAGTTCGCGCTCATCGACGTTGACGTCGCGGTCGCGCCACCGGCCCAGCAGACCGATCTTGTAGCTCGACGAATCGCCATCGAAGCGCACATTGATCTGCGCGCTGCGCTCGCTGTCGTTGACCTGCTTGGGCGACACCACGAAACGGTCGAAATCGTAGTTGCCGTTGTCCATCCATTGCGCGCTGGTCAGGGTGTAGCGCGGAATGCCGCTGTTCTGATCGACGGTGCCGCCGAGGTCATCCCCGTTGTACTCGAAGCGCGCCTCCATCTCGTCGTTGACGCGCTCTTCGGTACGCGTGTAGCCCACCTTGTAATCGACCACCGCATTGGTGAGACGGTTCTCGCCGCCGGCACTGGTGGTGAAGGTGTTTTCCTTCTTGGTGCGATAGCGCATGCGCTTCTGGATCGCATCGGCCGGCAGGTCGTCCACCCGGTACTGGTTGTTGCCCAGCGCGGTGACCTCGCCATCGCCGAAGTTGAAGAGAGTGCGCTGGCGGGTTTCAGCATCGTCGAACTGGCTGTACAGCGTGCGCAGGTAATAGCGGTTGTCGTCGTCCGGGCGCCAGTCCAGGTTGAGGTTGGCGCCGATGCGCTTGCGTTCGATCTCGTACTTGCGCTGCTGCAGGCTGTTGGCGAACAGCTCGTCCTCGCCACCGCCGTCGAACTCGCCGTACTCCACTTCAGTGTTGTCCGATTCGAACTTGCGGTTCTGGTAGTTCACGCCCAGTGCCACGCCGAAGGTATCGGCGAACACTTCGCTGTAGTTGATCGCGGCCTTTGGGCTGGTATTGCCGGAGAGCTGCTGGTGGCTGGCCTCGATCTTGCCACGCAGATTGCGGCCTTCGCGATCGAACGCCGAGGCCGACTCGACCAGGATCGCGCCACCGATGGCGTCGCCCGGCATGTCCGGGGTGGGCGACTTGACCACCCGCAGGCGCTCGGTCGAGTCGGAGGGAATCACGTCCAGCGGTGCAGCGCGGCTGGAGTCTTCCGGGGTGCCGATGGCGATGCCGTCGACGCTGACGCTGTTGAGGTTGGCATCCAGGCCACGGATGACCACGAAGCGCCCCTCGCCCTGGTCACGGGTGACGCTGACGCCGGGCAGGCGCTGCAGCGATTCGGCCACGTTCTTGTCCGGGTAGACGCCCATCGCATCGGAGGACACCGCATCTTCGATCGCATCGCTGCTGCGCTTGAGGTCGACCGCGCGGGTCTGCGACTCCAGCTGCGGGCGCACTTCCACGCGGTCCAGATCGATAGCCCCGGCCGCGGCAGCGGCATTGCCGGCCACCGTGCTGCCATCGGGCGTATCGGCGGCATGGGCAGACGGTGTGATCACCGCCAGCAACGAGAGGCTGATCGCCAGGCCCAACGGACGCTTCTTGTGCACTGCATTCCCCAATCTGTGTAAAGAATGGGTCAGCACGGTATGTCCGGGAGGTTGCATGGGGATGACACCGGGGACATCGAGGGCGGAGATCGGGTCTTGGTAGAGCCGAGCCATGCTCGGCTGCCTTGGGTTGATGGGTGCGCCGGCGATCGGCTTCGTCACCGGCGGGCCTGCCGAGCATGGCTCGGCACTACCGGGCATGGCGGCTTCGGCTTTTGGCTTCGGTTGGGCGTTGCGGCACACTAGTGACCTCTCCTCTCCCCTGATTCCCCCATGAAAATCGTCGAAGTGCGCCATCCGCTGGTGCAGCACAAGATCGGCCTGATGCGCGATGCGTCCCTGAGCACCAAGGACTTCCGCGAGCTGGCCAATGAACTCGGTGGGCTGCTGGCCTACGAGGCCACCGCCGATCTGGATACCGAGGCCCACACCATGGCCGGCTGGGCCGGCCCGGTGACGGTGCAGCGCATCGCCGGGGCCAAGATCACCGTAGTGCCGATCCTGCGCGCCGGCCTGGGCATGCTCAGTGGCGTGCTCTCGCTGATCCCCGCCGCGCGGGTGAGCGTGGTCGGCCTGCAGCGCGATGAGGAAACCCTGCAGCCGGTGCCCTACTTCGAACGCCTGACCGGCCGCCTGGAAGAGCGCGATGCGCTGATCCTGGACCCGATGCTGGCCACCGGCGGCACCCTGATCGCCACCATCGACATGCTCAAGCGTGCCGGCGCGCGCCGCATCAAGGGGATCTTCCTGGTCGCCGCACCGGAAGGCATCGCCGCCGTGCAGGCCGTGCACCCGGACGTGGAGATCTTCACCGCCGCCATCGATGCCCAGCTCAACGAGAAGGGCTACATCCTGCCGGGCCTGGGCGATGCCGGCGACCGGATTTTCGGGACCCGCGTGGTCGGTTGATCCACTCGCTCCGACCGGCGGCCAGCACCGGCCGCCGGCGCTTCACACGGCCTAGCCATGGCCGGGCAGAAGCTGCGCGCACCATCAACCCGTGCGTGGAGCTGCGTCATGAAGACCCTGTCCCTGCTGGCCTGTCTGCTGTTTCTCAGCAGCCCTGTGGTTGTCAGTGCGGCCACGCCGCAGCAACAGCGGATGGCCGATTGCTCGGCCAGGAACAAAGGCAAGACCGGCGAGGACTACAAGACCGCGCAGAAGGCCTGCCTGAGCGCGCCGGCACCGGCGAGCACGCCGCAGGAGCGCATGAAGACCTGCAACGCCGATGCGGCCGCGAAGAAGCTGGCCGGCGATGCGCGCAAGACGTTCATGAGCGGGTGTTTGAAGGCGCATTGACGCGTCGAACCGGGTTGATGCCCGCGGCCGTGGGTGCCGTGCCGGCCACCGGTCCGCAGCTACCGGCGTGGTTGCGCAGCCGGTAATGCCGGGCGCTGCGCGGTACCACCGGCCAGTGCGCGGCCGGACCTGCCGCAGGCATCAGGCCAGCGCGCGAGCCTTCAATTCACCCTGTTCGTGCACGGTGCCGAAGCGGCCCTTCTCATCGCGCGACACCTGCGCCAGCGCGCATTGCGGGTCGTGGGTGAAAAACAGATGGACGTTACGGGCCAGCTTGTCTTCCAGGAAGCTGCGCTTCTCGTCGATCAGCAGTTCGGCGTTGCGGTCGTAGCCCATGGTGATCGGCACGTGCACCCACGAGCGGCCGGGAATCAGGTCCGCACAGAACACCACCCCACCCCGCGCCTGCCCGTCCACGGTTTCCGGCCCGATGATCTCGGCCAGCATCAGGCCCGGCGTGTGCCCGTCGCTGAAGCTGAACCGCACGCTGTCCCCCAAGGCCGTCGAATACGGACCGTCGACGATCTCCAGCCGACCACTCGCCTGCAGCAGGCCGGGCAGCTCAGGGATGAAACTGGCGCGGTCGCGCGGATGCGGATGCAGCGCGCGCGCCCAGTGCTCGGCCCCGACCAGGAAGGTCGCATTCGGGAACAGCAGTTCCGGCGAACGACCTTCGCTCCACGGCGCCAGCAATCCGCCGGCGTGATCGAAATGCAGGTGGCTCAGCACCACCACATCGATATCCTCATGCTCGAACCCGGCCTCGCGCAGGGATTCGATCAGCACATGGCTGGGTTCCTGCACGCCGTAGCGGTCGCGCAGTTTCGGCTCGAAGAAGGCACCGATCCCGGTTTCGAACAGCACCGTCTTGCCGGCCAACGGGCTGGCAAGCAGGGCGCGGCAGGCCAGTTCGATCCGGTTGAGATCGTCCGGGACTGCCCACTTTTCCCAGACCGCACGCGGCGCGTTGCCGAACATCGCGCCGCCGTCGAGTTTCTGGGAGTTACCGCGGATGGACCATAGTTTCATTGGCAAATTATCGTCGCGCACCCGTTAAATATTCGCTAGCCATCGCCCATGAAAAATGTCCGCTGTCAAGTCTTTGATGCAGACAGGCAGTGGCGCGAAAGGTCTTACGGAGCAACAAGTTAGGCCAGATTTCGGCCATCGAGTGCTCTTGCTGCTTTTCTCGCTAGGTGCCGCATAGGCGCTTCGCGGTAGCAAGCCCAGGGGCGGCGCAGCGGGCAAGGTCGCACTGTCATCATAGCCGCGGCTTGTCGCAAGCAGCCTCTCAAAGCGAAAGCGCAGCCGGTAGGCTGCGCTTTCATCGTGGGTGACAGCGGATGCGTCCGCATCGTCAGGACTGTTTCGGTGGCGCGGCCCTGGGCGCCGCTCCTTTCCTGAATCCTCGGTCGCCGGCGATGAACGCCTCCAGCATGTGCGGGATCAACTTCTCTGCATCGACGGCCTCGCCATACGCCTGCGCGTGCAGGGCGGCGTAGCGGTCGAGGTCTGCCTTCAGGTTGACCGGGCAGGCGAAGGTCAGCTTGAGGTTCTCAGTCTTGGGCAGCGGCCCAAGCCGCAGCTTCTTGGTCGCGTTCATTGCGAAGCTCCCCGATTGAAGAACAGAGGCTGGTACGGCCGCAGCACCAGATCCCGGTTGACGATAATCCGCACCGGCAGGCCCGGTCGCTCGGTCAGCGTCGGCTGGATGTTCATGTTGCGCCGGGTGATTTCCTGGCCGACCTGGTTGATGCTGTCCTGGGCGCTGTCACGGCCAGCGATGACGATGCGGTTGCCGTCCTGGCGGTTCTCCGGCGCGGCCAGTTCTGCGCCGACGCCCAGCAGCGTCGTCAGCACCGCACCGGCAAAGATGCGGTTCCAGTGCCAGTCCACGTCGTCCTCCAAGCCCGCGTAGCCGGCCGGGTCGGTGCCCACTAGGTTGTCGAGCGTCAGCGAGGACGTGTCGGGCAAGATGATCCGGTTCCACACCACTTGCACGCGGCTCTGCCCGTAGCTGACCTGACTGTTGTAGCGCCCGAGGATGCGCGACCCCTGTGGGATCAGCAGGAACTTGCCGGTGGCCGTGTCATAGACCGGCTCCGTCACAGTGCCGATCACGTCGCCCGGCAAGTCCGACTTGATGCCTGTCACCAGCGCGCCGGCGATCACCGTTCCGGCCATCACTTGATAAGGGGACGCGGGCAGCGCCAGATTGCCGGAATTGCGGGTTTCCGTAGAGCCGGCTTTCAGGAACGCCTCCTTCTGGTCTTGCCGGTTCTGCACGGCGTTCGGGTCGGCAGGCTGCGCCGCCACCGACGCCGGCCCGGCAGCGAGCGGGTCGAAGGCCGCGAGCGCGCTTGCACCGCCAGGCACACCCGGCGCTGCCTGCGCCACCGTGGTGGCGGCTTGGCCTTGGCCGCCCGAGCGGAAGAACACCGACGAAGCCGCAGCGGCTTCCGCCTCCTTACGCAAGGCATCGTTGGGATCGTGGCCGGGGGCCGCGTAGGCGGCCACGGCCGGCTGCTGCGAGTTCACGATGGCAGGGCCGAGGTCGCCCGGCAGCGGAGGCCCCAACTCGGGCACTTGCGGCGGCAGCTTCGAGTAGTCGGCCGGCAGGCCGTCCAGCCCCTCGGATTTCGAGACGCGATCGACGTTGTAAAGCTCGGTTTGCTCGTCGGCGCTGCGCCGCTGCGGTTGCAACGACCAGATCGTGGCGCCGAGCACGGCAACCGACAGACTGCCGACGAGGATAGCCAGCGTGCGTCGGTTCAGGCGCGTGACCGGGCGCGGCTGGGCGCGCAGCACCACCGCCTCGGGCGCGACCTTGCCCGCCTGCGGCGTGGCGAGGTCGGGGGTGTCGTCCTGGCTCATGGTCAATTCCTCCGTGCCACGCCATCCGTGCGCTCGATCCGCACCACGTCGCCCTTGTCGCCACCCAGGCGCAGCTCTGCCGCGCCAAAGAGGCGATCCACGATGTAGTACGGCGAGCGGAAGCGGTAGTTCACCAGTTGCCCGTCGCCTTCCGGCCCTATTACGAACAGCGGCGGCAGTTCGCCTTGCGCGATGCCGGCGGGGAACTGGATATAGACCTTCTGCCCGTCGTCGAAGGCGCGCAACGGCTTCCACGACGGACTACTGCCGCTGATCGCGTAGCGGAAGCGCAGGTTCTCCAGCGCCAGCCCGGTATCGACCGGCGCGGCGGCGCTGGCCGCCTGCGCCTGACGCTGCAAGGCCAGCATTCGGTCGCGCGGGTACTCCCAGGACACCGATGCCATCCACGTCTTTTCCGTCGAGGACAGCTCCAGCAGGTACGTCCTGCGGCTGGTGGTGATGACGAGATTGGTCTTGAGGCCAGAGCGGATGGGTTTAACCAGCACGTTCACGCGCAAGTCGGCGCCGTTACCGCTGGACGTGTCGCCCACGATCCAGCGCACGGTATCGCCGGCGGCCACCGTCACCAGTTCCTCGCCCGGTTGCAAGGCAATCACGGTCACGCGGCCCACGGCCGCATAGACTTGGTAGAGCGCGCCATCGGTGAAGGGCCACACCTGAATCGCGTTGACATAGCCCTCGCGCGTGGGCGCGACGCGGGCCTCGGCATTGGCGCGCGAGACGCGCACCTTCTCGTCTGCCGGTTCCGGCGCGGGTTTGGCATCTTCCGCCTCGGGCACGGGCTTCAACTGGGCTGGCATCGGCAGCACCTCGGGCACGGCCACCACCTCCACCGGCGCGGGCGGCTCTGGCAGCGGCTGGGCCTGCACCGGCTCATCGAGCGAGATCACAGGCGGCGGCTTGCCTTGCGTGGCGCAGCCCGCGAACAAGACCGTCGAGGCCAGCAGGATCACCGGCAAAGCGGTTTTACGGAAAAGATCATTCATGGCTTGGCTCCTTCGGAAGAATCCAGTTCGCGGCTCCACGACAGGCCGTTGACGTAGATGCCCAGGGGGTTCTTGCGCAGGCGTTCTTCGGTGCGCGGCGGCTGAAGCACGATGGACACCACTGCCGTCCACCGCTCCAAGCCCGCCGCGGCGCCGTTGACGTAGCGGCGTTCCGTCCAGCGAACGTTGAAAGACGTGTCGCTGGCGCGCACGACGCTGGTGATCTGCACCGTCACCGACTCCTTGCCGATGCGCGCGAACGGGTCGTTGACCCGTGCGTAGTCGTTGAGCACGGCCGCGCCCTTGTCGGTCGTGTAGTCGTAGGCGTCGAGCCAGTTCTGCCGCACCACGATGGGGTCGATGGACAGCGAGCGCACCAGCGTCACGAAGCGCGCGATGTGGTACGCGGTCTGCGCATCGTTGGGCCGGTACGGCGTGGCGGCTTCGCCCACGGCGCGCACTTGGCCCGCGTTGTCCACCTCTACGACGTAGGGCGTCACGAAGGACTGCGCCGAGCGCCACACCAGGCCGCCGGCCATCAACAGCGCGAGCGTGAGGCAGCCGAAGGCCATCAGCCGCCAGTTCTTCGCCTGCACGCGCGGCGTTCCGATACGGTCGTCCCACACCTGGCCGGCAGCTTGGTACGGCGTGGCAGGCTGCGGCGTGTCGGCGTAGCGCACCTGCGGTTTCTTGAATCGCATGGTCGGTTCTCCTTATGAATCGGAATCGCGCAGGCTCGGCCCCTGGCCGGAGCCGCCGCCATCGCCACCGCGCAGCGCGTGGGCGGTGGTGGTCGCGGCATGGGTGAGTTGCTGGCGACGATGCAGGCGCTTGGCCCAAGCGGGCTGTTCCTGCGTCTGCGCAGTAGCGGCGCCGGATGCGGCCTCGCCTGCGGCGCCCTGACCGGATGCCGCGCCCGCGCCGCCATCGGCGGCAGCGCCATTCCAGCCAGCGCGGAAGGGAGCGGCCATGCGTTGCCCGGCAGCGGAGGCGCGGGATGCAGCCGCGCGTCCGGTGGACTGCGCGCCGGTCTTGGCGACGTTGCCTAGGCCCGCCATCGCGCCCTTTGCGCCGCCGCCAGCGGCGGCGGAACCGGCCTGGAACGCCGACTTCGCACTGCTGGCCGCCGACGTGGCGGCGCGCGCACCGCTACCGGCCAGCTTGGCGGCAGCCGGGGCCATGCGCGCGCCAGCAGCCACGGCGCCACCCACGCCCGTCGCGGCGGCGCCGATGGCGACGGCCGTGCCGGCAGCGCCGACAGCAGCACCGGCCATTGCGCCAGCGCCGAGCTGCGGCGCACCGGACACGAGGCCCGTGGCGATGCCGGGGCCGAAGATCCCGAGCGCCAGCAAGGTGAGCGAGGCCAGCATGATGACCAGCGCGTGGTCGATAGACGGCTCGGCGGGATGGACTTGGAACTGAGCGAACAAGCCCGAGCCGATACCGACGATCACGGCCAGCACCAGAACCTTGACGCCGGAGGCCACCACGTTGCCCAAGACCTTTTCGGCGAGGAACGCGGTCTTGTTCCAGAGCGCGAATGGCACCAGCACGAATCCGGCGAGCGTGGTCAGCTTGAACTCGATCAGCGTGATGAACAGTTGGATCGCCAGCACGAAGAAGCACAAGACCACGACCAGCCACGCGAGGAACATCACCACGATGGGGTCGAGGTTCACGAACACTTCGGGAAAGCCCGCCATCTCGCCGATCTGCTCCAGAATCGGCGCCCCGGCGTCGATGCCGGTTTTCGCCAACCGGCCCGGCTGCAGGAAGTTTTCCATCGTGATGGCCGAGCCGGTGGCGGTGATGCCCAATCCCGCAAACGAGCGGAACACGATGCTGGCCAGCCAGTTGAAGTTGTTGATGATGTAGGCGAAGGCACCGACGTAGAGCACCTTGCGCAGCAGCTTGGCGATCACGTCCTCGCCCTGGCCGGTGGCATGGCTCATGGCCCAATACAGGCCGGCGATCGTCATGTCGATGACGATCAGCGTGGCCGTGAGGAACGCCACTTCGCCCCGCAGCAGCCCGAAACCCGAGTCGATATAAGCGGCAAAGGTGTTGAGAAATTGGTCGATGATGGTCACGTCATTCATGGCGTGTCCTCCGGTTCGGCGGGAACGGCCGGCGCCATGCCATCGGCCGGTTCATCGAAGCTCGGCGGGATCGGCGGCAGGTCGGCCAAGGTCTGGTATTCATCCGGCCCAGCCTGGCCGGAGAAGAAGCGCCGCCGGAAGGCTTCGGCGGCGGCGCGGCAAGCGTCCTCGCCCGCGGCCTGCCGGTCTGCCGCGCATTGCGCGCGCAATGCCTTCAGCCGCACGGGATCGGCGGCCAGAGCATCGGCAAGGTTGTCGGCCGGCTGCTTGCCGCAAGCGGCCAGCAGCACGACAAGCACCACAACAGACGGGGCGAGGACGCATCGCATGGCGGCCTCCCGTCAGTTGCCGTAGAAGTTCACTGACTGGGGCGTGTACGGCGTGCCTTCGCCCAGGAAACGCCGCCGCACTTCGCGGGCGCGCTCCGTGGCTGCCGCCTGCCGCGCCAGCTCCAGCGACGCCGCCCGGTCTTGCGTGATCTGGAGCCGCTGCGATTGGATCGACTGCTTGGCCTGCAAGGCCAGCAACTGATTCATGGCCTGCATCGCCTGCAACGCACCTTCGGCCGACTGGCTCTTGCCAACGAGATCGGCCAGCACGCTTTCGTCTTCGCCCAGGTTCTGCGACACCTGGGCCTGCATCTGCATAGTGGTCTGCAAGCCGTTGAGCGTGTTCCGCCAACGCTCCTGCGCGTCGCGGTACATCTGGTCGCCGCTGACGGTGGCGGCGTACTGCTCGGGATAAAGGCGCGCGAACTCCCGATCGAGGTTCGTCACGTCGTAGGCCAAGCCGCGCGCCTGGGCGATCAGCCGCTCGGTCGTCGCCAGATTGGCGCGCAACTGGTTCACCACGCTGGACGGCAGGCTGGCGAGGTTGCGCGCCTGGTTCATCAGCATCTGCGCTTCGTTCTGGAGCTGCTGGATCTGGTTGTTGATCTGCTCCAGCGTGCGGATCGCGGTCAGCGTGTTCTGCACGAGGTTCGTGGGATCGACCACGACCCATTGCGCATGGGCGGTGGCGGTGCAAAGCATGGCCGCGATGGCGGCGGCGACAAGACGCTTTTTCATGGCAGGTTCTCCAGAGGTTGGTCAGCGAGGGAACCCGGCGCGAGGCCGGGGAACGAGGGCAGCAGGTCGGCCGCCCAATCGAGGCCGCGATGGCGCAGCCAGGCGCCCGCGAAGCCGGGTGCGCCGGCGTCCAGCAGCAGGCGGTCTATGTCGCGCTGGTCTTGCGGCGTGGACGCGCCCGCGAAGGCCAGCGCCGCCGGCCCCAGGTCGAGGTCGAACAGGCGGTTGCCGAGACGGGATTGGTAGTAGTAGTCGCGCTTGGGCTGCGCGGTGGCGACGATTTCGATCTGCCGCCTGTTGAGGCCGAAGCCCTGGTAGATCGTGCGAATCTGCGGCTCGGTCGCCTGCGGGTTCGGCAAGAAGATGCGGATGGCGCAGCTCTCGATGATCGCGGACGCGATGCTGGAGTTCTGGATGTCCGCCAGCGACTGCGTGGCGAAGATGACGCTCACGTTTCGTTTGCGCAGCGTCTTGAGCCACTGGCGGATGCGCGCGGCGAACATCGGGTCGTCCAGGAACAGCCAGGACTCATCGAGAATCAGCAGGGTCGGTGCGCCGTCGAAACGCTCATCGAAGCGCGCGAACAGATAGCCCAGAACCGACCGCACGGCGGCCGGGCTGGCCATCAATTCCTCCATCTCGAAACACTGCACGTCGGCCGTACCCAGCCGGTCGTGGTCGGCGTCCAGCAGCTTGCCGTGCGCGCCACCGAGCACGTAGGGCGCGAGTGCCTGGCGCAGCGCGTTCGATTGCAGCAGCACCGACAGGCCGGTCATCGTGCGCTGCTCCAGCGGCGCACCGACAAGGCTGCCCAGCGCCGACCAGATGGCCGCCTTCTCGTCGGGTCCGACCGCCACGCCTTCATGCAGCAGCCGGCCTTCCACCCACTCGGCCGCCCAGGTGCGATAGCCATCGCGCTCGATGCGCGCGAGCGGCTGGAACGCGATGCCGCCATCGACACCCAGGTCGTAGTGCTCGCCGCCCAGCCCGAGGATCGTGGCGCGCATCGAGCGCCCCATGTCGAATGCGAAGATGCGCGAACGCGGATAGCGGCGAAACTGCATCGCCAACACGGCTAGAAATGCGGATTTGCCCATGCCGGTCGGGCCGACCACGGCCATGTGCCCCACGTCGCCGATGTGCGTAACAAATCGGAATGGCGTGGCGCCATCGGTGCGGGTGACGATGGCCGGCGGGCCGTCGAGGTGTTCGTTCTTCTCTGGGCCAGCCCATACCGCCGACAGCGGCATCATGTGCGCCAGGTTCAGCGTCGAGACGATGGGCTGGCGCACGTTCGCGTATGCATTGCCGGGAAGGGACGACAGCCAGGCATCCACGGCGTTGAGGGTTTCGGGAATGGTGACGAAGCCCCGGCCCTGGATGACGCGCTCCACCATGCGCAGCTTCTCGTCGGCTACGGCCGGGTCGGCATCGAGCACCGTCACCGTGGCGGTGAGGTAGCCGAAGGCGACTTGATCGCTGCCCAGTTCCTGCAAGGCGGCATCGGCGTCAGCCGCCTTGTTGCTGGCGTCGGTATCGACCAGCGGGCTTTCCTGCTGGAAGATCGTTTCGCGCAGCAGCGCGACGACGTTCTTGCGCTTGGCGAACCACTGGCGACGAAGGCGGGAAAGTTCTTTTTCCGCCTCGGCTTTGTCCAGGCAGAGAAAGCGCGTACTCCAGCGGTACGCAAAACCGAGGCGGTTGAGGTCGTCCAGAATCCCCGGCCAGGTCGAGGTCGGGAAGCCCCGCACCGACACCACGCGCAGGTGCTGGTCGCCAAGCATGGGCGCCAGGCCGCCGACCAGTGCGGAGTCGGTCAGCAGCGCGTCGATGTGGAACGGCACTTCGGGCACGCCGACGCGATAGCGCCGCGTCGAGATGGTGGCGTGCAGGTAGGTCAGTGTCTGGCCGTCATCGAGCCAGGCGATTTCCGGCATCACGCCATCGAGCAGGTCAAAGACGCGATCCGTTTCCGCGACGAAGGCTTGCAGCCGCTCGCGCCAGTCCACGCCGTCGGTGGGCCGGTTCTCGTACAGCATCCCCGCCGCACGGGCGCGCGATTCCTCGGGCGGCAGGTACACCAGCGTCAGGTGATAGCCGCTCTCGAAGTGGTTGCCTGATTCCTCGAAGGTGGCGCGGCGTTCCTCGTCCACCAGCCACGACAGCGGCTCGGGAAACTCCGAGTGCGGATAGTCGGCAGCGGGCCGGCGCTCGGCCTCGATGAACAGCGCCCAGCCCGACCCCATGCGACGCAGCGCGTTGTTCAACCGCGCCGACGTGGCGATCAGCTCGCCTTGCGTCGCGCTGTCGAGGTCAGGCCCACGAAACCGGGCCGTGCGCTGGAAACTGCCGTCCTTGTTCAAGACGATGCCCGGCGCGACCAACCCGGCCCAGGGCAGCCAGTCGGCGAGCAGCGCCGGGCGCTGGCGGTATTCGGCGAGGTTCAGCATCGCGGCGTCCTCCCCTCACACGTCCAGCAGCGGGCGATGCTTGATGTGTCGCGCAAAGACCTGCATGAACTGCGGATCGACGCGTGCTCCCCACACCGCCAGCGAATGGCCGACGATCCAGAGCACGGCACCGGGAATCCAGAGTTGCAGGCCCAGCCCCACAGCGGCAGCCAGCGTGCCGTTGGCAATCGCCACGGTGCGCGGCGCACCGCCCAGCAAGATCGGCTCGGTGAGCGAGCGGTGCAAAGGCACCTCGAACCCGGCCGCGAAGGTATCCGGGGCGCTCATACGACAGCCCCGCCGGAGAAGCTGAAGAACGACAGGAAGAAGCTCGAAGCCGCGAATGCGATGGTCAGACCGAACACGATCTGGATCAGCTTGCGGAAGCCGCCCGACGTGTCGCCGAAGGCGAGCGCGAGGCCGGTGGCGATGATGATGATGACCGCGACGATGCGCGCCACCGGCCCCTGGATGGATTCAAGGATGGATTGCAGCGGGCCTTCCCACGGCATCGAGGAACCGGCGGCCTGCGCGGTTCCGGCCAGGAACAGCAGCAGCGCGGCCAGCAGCAGCCCTTGCGCCGCAGGGCGGGCCAGACTGCGCAACCGCGCGAAGCCGGACAGCTCGGCCAGGTGGGAAGGCGGATTTACGGAAACACGGAAAGCATGGGCGTGTGTCATGGCAGTTCTCCAAGAGAGTCAGGGGACAGGGATGTCGCCGCAGCAGGTGCGGCATTGGGGATCGGCAGCAGCTCGGGGAACGGCGTTTCCAGGGCATCCGCCAGTTGGTAGCCCACGCCGTCGAAGCCGACGACGCGGGCAATGCTCTCGATGCGGCGCTTGCGCCCGCGCCCGGCGATGTGGATCACCACGTTGACCGCCTCGGCGATCAGCGCACGCGGCGGGTTCACCGCCACTTCGAGAATCAGTTGCTCCAGGCGCAGCAGCGCGCCGAGCGCGGAGCCGGCATGGATCGTGGCGATGCCGCCGGGGTGGCCCGTGCCCCACACCTTGATGAGATCCAGTGCCTCGGCGCCGCGCACCTCGCCGACGACGACACGATCCGGGCGCAGGCGCATGGACGAACGCACCAGCTCCGTCATGGACACCACGCCTGCGCGCGTGCGCAGCGGTACGTGGTCGCGAGCCGCGCATTGCAGCTCCACCGTGTCTTCGAGCACCAGCACGCGGTCGCCCGTGGCGGCGATCTCCGCGAGCAAGGCATTGGCGAGCGTGGTCTTGCCGCTGCTGGTGGCGCCGGCGATCAAGACGTTCTGCCGCTCGCGCACCGCGCGAACGAGAAAGCCCGCCTGGGCGCTGGTCATCATGCCGTCGATGACGTATCGCTCCAGCGGGATCACGCCGATGGCGCGCTTGCGCAACGCGAAGGCCGGCCCCGGTGAGGCGGGCGGCAAGATGCCCTCGAAGCGTTCGCCCGTTTCGGGCAACTCGGCCGACAGCAGTGGTTGGCCGCGATGCACCTCCGCGCCGACGTGGGCGGCCACGAGGCGGATGATTCGCTCGCCGTCCGCTTCGGACAGCTCCACGCCCATCGGCGCGCGGCCCGACGACAGCCGATCTACCCAAAGGGTGCGATCGGGGTTGAGCATGATTTCCACCACGTCCGGGTCTTCGAGCGCGGTGGCGATCAGCGGCCCCATCGCTGTGCGCAGCATCTGGATGCGACGGTCGAGCGACGTGGCGCTCATGGACTGCGGAGCGGCGCTCATGACGCACGCTCCTGCGCTTGCGCGGCTGCCGCCGCGTCCTCCATCCGCATCGGGTCGGGATGCAGTTCTTCCACCACGTCGCGCACCAGGCTGCGCCCGCGCAGCAGGTGGCGGCCCAACTGTTCAACGAACTGCTCGAAGCGCGCCTTGCCCTGGGCGCGGGCGGCCTCTTGGTGAGCCTCGGGGACTGGTGTGCTGACCGTGAGGTAGTAGCGGATGAACAGCGCCAGCGTCTCGATCTGGATGTTCTGGTCGCGCTCCAGGCGCTCGGCTTGGCGCGACAGGCGATCAAGGCGCTTGGCGACTGCCGCCTCGCGCTGGTCTGCTGCGTCCGGCGACAACCAGGACGCCAAAGCAGCGGCTACGATGCTGGACTTGGATACGCCTTTCTTGGCGGCCAGCTCGTCCAGGCGCTTGGCGTGCTCCGGCTGGATGAACAGGTTGAGGCGGTAGTGGCTCATAGCTCGATTCCGTCGTTGGGGTCGAGGGAAGCCAGCCGGGCCGTGCGCTGCATGGCCGGATCAAGCTGGCGAGGAAGGGGAAGCGGCAGGTCGTCGTCGTCATCGAGCAGCGCGAGGTCGGCCGCAGGCGCGGCCAGGTCGGGGTCATAGGCGACGGTTTCCGAGAGTTCGGGCTGACGGCGTGGGCCGCCGTCGTCGGTCGATGCGCCGAAGCCTTCGGCGGTATCGGTCACAGGCGCGGCTGGCACGACCGGAATCGCCAACCCGCTCCAGTCGTCGGGGCGCAGCGGCGGCGCGTCGGCGTACTGCCCATCCGCCAGCGTGGGCGGCGGCAGCACGCGCTGCTTGAAATTGCTGTCCGCGTAGTAGCGCAGCTTCCTGGCCTTGATCGGCGCCACGCTGGACACCATCACTACTGCCTCGTCGGGCGGAAGCTGCATCACCTCGCCGGGCGTCAGCAGCGGGCGCGCTGTTTCTTGGCGCGACACCATCAGATGCCCGAGCCACGGCGCGAGCCGGTGGCCAGCGTAGTTGCGCTGCGCGCGCAACTCGGTGGCCGTACCCAGCGTCTCGGAAATGCGCTTGGCGGTGCGTTCGTCGTTCGTCGCAAACGTCACGCGGACGTGGCAGTTATCGAGGATGGAATGGTTCTGCCCATACGCCTTGTCGATCTGGTTGAGCGACTGCGCGATGAGGAAGCTGCGGATGCCGTAGCCGGCCATGAAGGCCAGCGCCGTCTCGAAGAAATCCAGGCGCCCCAGCGCCGGGAACTCATCGAGCATCAGCAGCAGCTTGTGGCGGCGCGCGATGCCATCGGAGCCATCGAGCGATTCGGTAAGGCGTCGCCCGATCTGGTTGAGGATCAGGCGGATAAGCGGCTTCGTCCGCGAAATGTCCGAAGGCGGCACCACCAGATACAGCGACACCGGATGCCCGGCCGCGATCAGGTCTGCGATGCGCCAGTCGCAGCGCGATGTGACTTCGGCCACGGTCGGATCGCGGTACAGGCCGAGGAACGACATGGCCGTGGACAGCACGCCCGAGCGTTCGTTGTCGCTCTTGTTGAGGACTTCACGCGCCGCCGATGCGACGACCGGATGCGGCCCATCGCCGAGGTGCGGCGTGGTCATCATCCGGTGCAAGGTCAGCTCGAACGGGCTGGCCGGGTCGGACAGAAAGTTGGCGACGCCGCGCAGCGTCTTGTCTTCGCCCGCGTAGAGGACATGCAGGATGGCCCCGACCAGCAGCGCGTGCGAGGTCTTTTCCCAATGGTTGCGCTTCTCCAGCGCGCCTTCGGGATCGACCAGAATGTCCGCGATGTTCTGCACGTCGCGCACTTCATGCGCGCCGCGCCGAACCTCCAGCAGCGGGTTGTAGGCCGCTGACTTCGCATCGGTCGGGTTGAACAGCAGGCAATGCGAGAAGCGCGAGCGCCAGCCGGCGGTGATCTGCCAGTTTTCGCCCTTGATGTCGTGGATGACGGCCGACGCGGGCCAGGACAGCAGCGTCGGCACCACCAGACCGACACCTTTGCCCGAGCGCGTGGGCGCGAAGGTCAGGACGTGTTCCGGGCCTTCGTGGCGCAGGTACTGGCGGCCGTGCTGGCCGAGGAAAACGCCGGCCGGTTGCGTCAGGCCCGCCTTGTGAATGTCATCCGCGTTCGCCCAGCGGGCCGAGCCGTAAGTCGTGACCAGGCGCGACTGCCGCGATCGCCAGATCGACATGCCGATGGCGACGACCACCGCCAATAACCCACTGCCGCCCGCGATGGCGCCGCCGGTATCGAACACGCGCGGCGCGTAAGCATCGAAAACGAACCACCACTCAAACAACTTCCACGGGTGGTAGATCGGCGTGCCAAGAAAATCGAACCAGGGCGAGCCAAGGCGTACTTGATAGCCAAGGGCGGCTGCTGTCCATTGTGTGGCGCCCCACACGCCGGCGATCAAGATGCCGAATACCACGGCAATCTGACCGAACAGCACGTTCGTCCCTTGCATGACCTGGCCTCCGATTTCTCCTGCGCTGATTCCTCATGGAAGAAGCGGCACAAGGGCGTGCCGCAGGCGTCAGGATCGGTGCCGGGTCAGTGCCGGTCAAAGACCGTTTAGAGCAGAAAGGTCGAGGAAAAAGAAAGAATGAGTGCGGTGGCGAGCCAAAGAAAAACGCCGCAAGCGCGGGCGCATTGCGGCGTGTCGAGAAAAAAGTGAAGGCGAATCGGCGAACGGCCAACAATCAGAACTTTGGCGACTCTTTCGGCGGTGTGTAGGGCGTTTCTCCGTCGCCATAGAACCGTTTGCGCGTGGCTTCTGCTACCCGGTTGCACAGCACGTCGCCCAGCTTGGAGCGGTCGGTCTTGCATTGCTGGCGCAGTTCCTTGAGCCGGTCGGGGTTGGCCGCCAGTTCTTCCACCGTCGGAATGCTTGCCTCCGAATCGGCAGCTTTCTGAGGTGCCTCTGATTGGCCGCAAGCGGCCAAGGTAGTCACCAGCAAGAACGGAATGATCTTCTTCATGGCATCAATTCCTCCGGGGGATCAGGGTTGCGGCCTCGTATGGGCCTGGGAGTTTCCGGCAGTTCGATGGCCTGTACGCGCTCAATGAACCGTGTCAGTTCGTCGGACGGATCACCGTCAAGACGAAGCAAGTAGGTCGTAAGCGGCGGAACGCGCGACGCCAGCGGCCGGGCCACGACACCTAGCTCACGGCTGGTGGCAATGTGTGCAGCGCCCGCCAACCCGAGCGCGAAGCCGGCCGATACCAGTGCCATCATCAGATCGCACGTGGCAACTCGTTCTGCGATGAGCGGCTCCATGTCAGCACGACGCAGCACTCGTTCAACGTGCTTGGCATGGCCTTCACACACTTGCGGATCGCACAGGACCAGCGGATAGCGCAGCAACTCGTCCAAGGGAATGCGCTTGTGGGCCAGCAGCGGATGGCGGGCGGGAACCGCCACCATGAGCGCATCGCTCCAAGCGGGCACGGCGACGATGCCATCGCCTACTTCGTCGGATTGGGCAAACCCCACGTCGTACAGATCATCATGAAGCCCTTTGATCTGCTGTGATAACGGCACCTCGAAGAAGCGAATTTCGACCTCGGGTTCTTCCTGACGACACAACGCCAGTAAGGCCGGCAAGCGCGACGGCGTGATGCCATCCGACATGGCCACACGTAATTGCCCATGAAAGCCATTAGCCGCCGCTTTCACGCTGTCACGCGCTTGTTCCAGGGCAGCGAACACACGACGCACATGCTCCAAGAACAATGTTCCGGCATGGGTTAGCCGCGTGCTGCGCGTGGTACGGGCAAACAGCGCCACGCCGAGTTCTTCTTCCAGTTCCTTGATGGCCCGCGACAGCGGCGATTGTTCAATATGCAGCTTCTCCGCTGCGCGAGCGAAGCGGAGTTCTTCGGCCACGGCCAGAAAGTATCGAAGGTGACGAAGCTCCATAGTGATTCATATCCCGTGTCGCGCAGAGAAGCCGAATCAATCTTTTCCTTGGATGTCGCTTGATCCTGCCTTGAAATCCTTCACGAATTGATATAGCTGCGGCAGGAACGAAGACAGAAGCGGGTCATCCTTGTTTGCCAAGATGGCTCCACCAAATAACTTCAACCCAACTCCAAAAGCAGCGGCTTCCGCCTGGCTACTGAAATCACCTCTGCTGCGAATCCACGTCACGACAGAGATGATGTCGTCATGATTTCCAACCTCAAACTGTAGAGGCTTGCGATCGGTGGGAACGCCATGTGAATCAGTCAATTGCTCCAGAGTTACGCGATAACGGTATTGCCTCATTTGCATGGGTCCTCACGTTGGGCTAATGACGCTATTCACCGATGCGGATCTTCGGCGTCACGGACATGCCGACGCGCAGGTTTGCAGCGTCAAGCTGGTCGGGGTCGATGCGAATGCGCACAGGCAGGCGCTGGACGATCTTGGTGAAGTTGCCCGTGGCGTTGTGTGGCGCGACAGCCGAATAGCTGACGCCACTGGCCGGCCCCAGGCTTTCCACGGTTCCCTTCAGTACGGCACCCGGCAAGGCGTCCACCTTGATGTCCACCGATTGTCCGGCCCGTACACGCGCCAACTGCGTCTCGCGGAAGTTGGCCGTGATATAGAGGGCATCGAGTGGAATCACCGCCAGCAACGGCTTGCCAGCATTCACGAATGCGCCGACACGTACCGACTTCTGGCCGATCATGCCGTTGATGGGCGCGGTGATTTGGGTATAGGAAAGCTTCAACTCCGCAGCCGCCTGTGCGGCCTGCGCTTGAGAAAGCGCAGCCTTGGCCTTTTCAAGATCGGCTTTCAGGATGTCCGTTTGCTGCCGCGCCGCTTGCAGGCCCGCGCGGTTCTTGTCCCGGCTGGCCAGCCGAATGGCCAACTGCGCTTCGGCCTGTTGTTGTGCCTGGATCGAACCAGATCCATCGGCTGCCAAGTTGCGATAGCGTTTTTGGTTGGCCTCTGCCAGTTTGAGTTCGGCATCGTCCACCGCAACGGCTGCCTGCGCTTGGCGGATCGCGGTTTCTTGCTGCGCCACACGCGCGGCAAGCCCCGCGACGCTGGCCTCGGCGGCGGCGACTTGTGCCTTTGCCGCATCCACCGCAACGATGAAATCCCGGTCGTCGATGGCTGCGAGCAAATCCCCTGCCTTCACTGGCTGGTTTTCTTCGACCAGTACCTTGCCGATCACTCCCGACACCTGGGGCGCGACGAGGGTGAAATCAGCCTGTACATAGGCGTCGTCCGTGGATTGGGTCGATGCGCTGGACTCGGGACGATTCAGATAAATGACACAGCCCGCTGCGACTGCGAGCAGCAGCACGGCACTGGTGATCTTGGCTTTCTTCGGCATTGCCATGGTGAAACTATCCTTGGGACGACGACGGTGTGGAATGAGAAGCGGGGGCCTGCAAGTCGGGCGCGGGAATGTAGGTCAGCCGCAGTACGAAGGGAACCATCACCAGCGCCAGAACGCCCAGCACGCGATAGGCATCCGCGACCGACAGCACCAGCGCCTGCTGGCCGATGATTCCCATCAGTTGAGCGGGCTCCGGAGCAAGCGGGACGGAGTTGCCTACCAACGCAGCGTGGTCCAGCAGCATTTCCGCGTGGAACCGCTGTCTCACGGTCACGAGTTGCCCAACCACCGCGCCCCCGAGTACCGACCCCAGGGCGCGCAGCGTGTTGATGTTCCCCGACACATACGGGCCTTCGCTGGGATGTACGACGCTGGTACACAGGAACAGCATCGAGACGACAGCCATGGGCTGGCCAAAGGCTTGCAGCGTCTGCGTCATAACGAACTGGTCGCGGTTCCAATCGGAAGTCAATTGCGCACCAAAGAAGCACGCCAGGGCGATCAGCAGCAGGCCGCCCGCGAACACGAATCGGGCATCGACCCATTTCCGGTACAGGAACAGCGCCACCACGGAACCCAGGACCAGTTGAGGCAGCGCGACGATGAGCCCGATTGGTGCCATCTGAAGCGGTCGGTAGCTTTGGAGCGGCCCGAGATAGGTCATCGGCAACATCACGCCAGAGGTCAGCACGACCAGAAGGCAGATGAACAAGGTGAAGCCCAACGCCAGGTTGCGGCGGCTGAGCATCTGCAATTTGATGAACGGCGCCGGGTGATACCACTCCGTCAGCAGATAGGCCGCCAGCAGCGTCAGCCCGGCCACCAATGAGACGACGATGAGGGGGGAGTTGAACCAGTCCAGCCGCACGCCCTGATCCAGGGCGACGGTAATCAGGGCAAATGCCGGCATGCCGAAAGCCATGCCCGGCCAGTTGGCCTGCGGGAAGCGGTCTGTCTGGATCGGGTCTTTCGGCAGGCCCCATCCGATCAACAAGGCGGCAATGGCCGCGAGCGGAAGGATTTGCCAGTACACCCAGCGCCAATCGAACAGGCCATCCGTCCATTGCCCCGCCAGCCAGATCGAGAGGTTGGGGGCGAAGGTGGCCGTCAGTGCATACAGCGCCAGTCCGTGCAGCCGTATGTGGGGTGGCAGGAACTTCAACGCCGCCATCATCAGCACGGGAATCATCGTGCCGCTGGCGATGCCTTGCAGGAAGCGCATGGCCAGCAGCAGATCGAGGTCATGGATGAAGGGAATGCACACCGCCAGCAAGGTGCATGCGCCGATCATCCACAGCTCGAAGCGGCGCACTGAGAGCGTGATGGCGAACCATGCCGCAAACGGCATGGCGATCACTTCGCCGGCGCTATAGACGGTCGTGAGCCAGGAGGCGTCGTCCAGGCCGAAGCCCAGCGCGCCACGCACGTCCGCCAGCGCCAACGCGCCCACGCGGTTGTTCAGTCCGGCCATCATGGCCGCGATGAGGATGCCGACCAGCCCGGCGATCGCCCGCTTCGGCGGGGCTACCGCAGCAGCGGGTGCGGGTGGCGCCGCTGTCGGCTGCAACGCTGCGGCACTCATTGGCCGGCCTTTGATGGCGAGGTGGCAGACGACGCAGTGGTCGTCAGGGGCGCATCGCCGCCGGCCTGCCGGTCGGATGTGAGTGCGTCAGGGTCCCAGCCACCGCCCAGCGACTTGTAGAGATTGACCAGGGTGAGCGCGGCGTTGGTGGCGCTGGCATTGAGGCTGGTCTGGCTGGCAAGGACGCCACGCTGCGCGGCCAGGACATTCAGGTAGTCGGCAGCGCCTTCCTGATAGCCGCGCTCGGCAGCATGCAGCGCCTGCTTGTTCTGTTCATACGAAACCAGCAATTCGGCATGTCGGTGCTGCTGGGCTGCCCAGGCGTCCAGGGCGTTGTCCACTTCATGCCAGGCTTGCAGCACCGTCTGCCGATAGGCAATGGCGGCTGTTCTTTGCCGTGCCTCGTTCAGCGCCAGGCGCTGCTTCAAACGACCGCCCTGAAAGATCGGGAGATAGACTGTCGGGCCAACGGAGAAGAACCGGGAATCCCAACTGTCGAGGTCGTTGAACTCGAAGGCCTCGACGCCGACTCTTCCCCGCAAGCCGATCCGCGGGTAGAAATCGGCCTTGGCGACGCCGATGGCCGCCGTCGCGGCATGGAGCTGGGCTTCGGCGCGCTGTATGTCCGGCCGCCTGTGCGCCAATTCGGAGGGCAGGCCCACCGGCACATTGGAAGGAAGCGAAGGCAAGGGCATCGCCTCAAGCAACTGCGCATCGAGGGCGCGCGGCTCCTCCCCCTGCAGCAGTGCCAAGGCGTTCATCAGCGTGTTGCGGCGCTGGACCAGTTCTGGCACCAGCGCCTCCACCGTTGCCAGTTGCGCGCGCGCCGAAGCGGTTTCAAAGCGCGTGGCGACACCGTTGCGCTCACGGCTTTCGGCAAGGCGCAGGGTGCGATCGGCGACCTCCAGGTTCTGCCGGGTGATGTCCAGTTGCGCCTGCGTTCCTCGCAATTGGAGGTAGGTGCGGGCCACTTCGGCGGACAAGGCCACCCGTGCCGCCTCGCGCTCATACACAGTGGCCTCGAAGGCGGCTGCGGCGCCTTCGCGCGATCGCCGCGCGCGGCCCCACAGATCGAGTTCCCAACTGGCGTCGAATCCCAACTGCCAGAAATCGCTCGCGCTCGTCGGTGCACCCAACGCGGCAAACTTGCCGTGCTCGCTGAGGGCCTCGCGGGAATAGCCTGCCGATGCGCCCACGCTGGGCAGCAGCAGCGAGGAAGCAATCCCCAACTGCGCCCGGCTTTGCTCAATGCGCTCGGAAGCGATCTGCAGGTTCAGGTTGCCCGCCTGCGCACGGGCTTGCAGATCCGCTAACACGTCATCGTTGAACAGCGTCCACCATGACGATGGGAAGTTCGCAGCGGATGTTTCCTGAGCCTGCGCGTAATCCGCCCTGGGCGACAGTTGAACGGCTGCAAGCCTGTCGTCGGGTTTCACGAAGTCAGGACCCACCGCACAGCCGACCAGTGAGATCGTGCAGAGCGCCGTGCCTGCTTGTCGCAGCAGTTGTGAGAGCAGCGGTTGTGACGTCATGAAGGTTTATCCAATGCGCGAATAGTACCGAACCGCTCGGTGTGATTTACGATAAAAGTTAAGCCGACGGCTCACAAGAAACCTGCTTAGGTGCAGATGCCTGTGAGACGAATGGTTAGGTTGATGCGTACCGAGCGGTTTGGTACTATATAGAATCCTGGCCACCGTGTCAAAACTTCCGACCCAAGCAGATGCGACGAACCAACCAAGTCATGACCGCCCCGCCGCCGAGCAGCGGCGAGCTGAACGCCAAGGCTCTCACCGTTCTGCGCGCTGCGCGAAACGTCTTCCTGACCCATGGGTTCAGCGCGGCAACAACCGACATGATCCAGCGCGAGGCTGGCGTGTCCAAGTCCACGGTTTACGCGCACTACGCGAACAAGGAAGCACTCTTCACCGCGGTAATCGAAGCCGAATGTGCAGCGTTCACGAACACGGTGCAGGGCATCGAGTTCCGCCCGGGGAAGCTGCGAGAAACGTTGACCCTGTTGGCTCGGGCCTACTTGAACATCGTGCTGTCTCCGGGCGGGCTGGCTGTCTTCCGCGTCGTGATCGCCGAAGGCCCACGCTTTCCCCAGCTCGCACGGACGTTCTATCTGGCCGGCCCGCAGGTCATGACGGCGATGGTGGCCGAACAACTGGCCAATGCGGCAGCATCCGGCGAGGTCGATCTTGGCGAGATTGGCCGCGAGACGGCCGCCAGTCTGTTCATCAACTTGGTTCGCGGCGAACCCCAGCTTCAGTGCCTGACTCATCCGGATGCCGCACCTTCCTCGGCGCAGATTGACCAGTGGGCGAACGCAGCCGTGGTGACATTCATGCGTGCCTATGGTTGCGGTGAGGAAGCGCCCAGTAGACGCTCCCGATCATGATGCCGAATGGGGCAACCGGCACGGAGAAATCAGACGTTGCCCTTAGGGTGATGGCGCTTTCTACGGCCATCACGCGGCTTTTCACAGCAAGGAATCAAGTGCTGAATCGCGTGGCTGCTCCGTTTGGTTTGACCGCTGTGCAGGTGATGGCGCTACACCAGATGTCGGTCACTCCAGCATGTACGCCTAGCACTTTGGCTCGTAGCCTGGCAGTCGATTCTGCCTCGGTTACTAGGCTATTAGACCGTCTTGAGAATAAGGGCATGATCCAAAGAACGGCGCAAGAGCGTTTGGATCGCACGCATGACCGCAGAGTTATCGAAATTGTTCTGACTGAACGTGGAAACAACGCGATACGTGAGTTGAAATCACATTGGCACTGCGCGCTCTCGGAATTGACGGAGGTTTGCAAACAAAGCGAAATACATGAGTTAGCACTAGCTGATTGACAGCCCGCGCTGCCGCCCCATCTCCCACGACACGCCACCACCGCGCACCGTTGCGGCAATCTGCTGTCCCAGCCGTTGCTCGATCACGGGTTTCCACGGCACCAGTGAGAACCCCATGCCGTCATCGAGCATCGCGTAGCGCCCACTGGCGAGCATGACGGAGCGCCGGTAGATGCCAGCCACGCGCTGCCCGTCGGCCACCGGGCGATGCTCTAAGCCGGTGTCGGCCGCAATGTCTTTGGCGACCTGCGCCAGGTCCTGGTTGCGCAGCGTGCCCAGCAGGTTGCGCGCGAGGATCACACGCTGCCCGTGCCGCTCGGCCAGCCCCTGTTCGGCCAGAAAGTCGGCGCGTTGCTGCATCGCCTGTCTGGCCTCGCCACCAAAACCCAGGTCGCCCAAGCCCGAGCCACCAGCGATCAGTTGCTGGTCGAGCCAGGTGGCTCCGATCACGCGGGCCTGCCGCTCGATGGGCAGGTGCGATTTCAGTTCCACGGCCACGCCGCCCAGGCGCTGTGCGTCATAGCGGCGGCCCTGTTCGGCCAGGTCGTCCGGCACCTTCCATAGCCCCTCGGCCACGCGCTCCACGATGCCTGCGCGGCGCAGGGCTTCCAGCCGGCGGACGTGGGCCGCGACGACTTCCTGCGGATCGCGGCCGGGCACGGCTTGACCCTGCGCAACGGCCAGGTGATGGTCGGTGCGGTATAGGCCGCCGCTCGCCAGTGCGGTGATGTTCTTGTCGGCAGCGCGCACGTCAGCCGATCCCTTCACCTCCACCACCGCGCCGGTCGGATAGTTCGCCAGTTCGTCGCGGGCATTGAGCGCGACGTAATGGGCTTTGCCGTCCACGCCGTCGATGACCAGATAGCCCCGGTCGCGCAGCTCGTCGGCCAGCCCCTTCGCGGCCACGCGACCGACGATGGTTCGGCCATCGTCCCCCGGCTCGAACACCGCCAACTCGCGCGGCTCGCCACGCATGGCCCGCTGCATGGTGCGGATGATGTCGCCACGCTCGCCCAGGGCACGCAAGGTCTTCTCGGCGTCGGCATGGAAGGCCAAGGTGCCCGGCCGCAGCTCGTCGGCCAGGCCAAGGCGCTGCAAGCGTTGCAGGCGGCCGATCAGCAGCAGGCGCTGACGTTGCAACCGCGGTTCGTTGAGGCGTTCGACATGCACTCGGCCATCATCGCCGGCCTCACGTTGCAGCGTGCGGTCGAGGCTCGTCCATCGCTCTTGCTCGACCTCGCGCTGCAAAGTCTGCTGGATCTCCAGTTCGGTGCGCGGCCCCAGCCATTCGGTCGCCAGTTCGGCGGCGCGATGGCGGAAGCCATCGGCGATGTAGTCGCCCGCGATGATGAGGTCTTTGCCGGTGTCATCGCGCCCGCGCACGACGATGTGCGTGTGCGGGTTGTCGGTGTTCCAGTGAGTGACGGCCACCCAATCGAGGCCCGTGCCCAGGTCGGCCTCCATGCGGCCCATGAGGTGCCGCGTGTAGGTGCGCAGGTCTTCCAGTTCCGCGCCATCCTCGGGCGAGAGGATGAAGCGGAAATGGTGTCGGTCGTCGGCGCAGTGTTCCTTGAAGGCGTCGAGGTCGGCAGCATCGGTCTGCGGCCCATAGGCTTGGCCCGGCTCGCCATCGCGGCCCACACCGTCGCGCTCGATGTAGCGCAGGTGCTTGGCGAGCGACTGCGGGCTGGCTTGGCGCTGGTTGACCAGCAGCGTCTTGATGGTCACGCGCCGCGACATGGGCGTGAGCTTCGCTCCGGCGAAGCGCGCCGCCGTGTGGCCGCGCCCCAGGCGCGAGCCGGGCCGCTGGCCGGTGCCCCTCCCGGTGCCGCTCGCAGTGCCAAGACGGCGCACAGTGGACTTGCCGCTGCTGGCTTTGCCCGCCTGCTTGAGCACCTTGGAGACGAAGCCCTGGCCCCGGTTCTTCGGGGCGCTGGGGCGGATGCGGAAATCGTCGTCGCGGCGGTCGCTCATGGCTGCGTTCCCTGTAAGCTCCGGCGTGTCCGGTCGTGCGAAGCACGCAGACATGCCCGCATCGGCGCGGGCTTCGCGCCCCAAGCGGCACGGCGGCGAAGCCGCTCCGTGCCGCGCCACCCCCATGTGCAGACAGGCTTTCGACGCGGCCCGGTGCCGCGTCCTTTTGTCTTGCCTTCCGCCTTTGCCCTTCGCTGTCGCTCCGGGCGTCGGCGGCCCGGCGGCGCTGTGCTGCTTGCAGCCAGCACGCCGGCGAACGCGCCAATGGCCGCAGGCCAGGCGCGTTCGAGGCAAGACGCCTGCACGCTGGACGGCTGCGCCGGATGTTGCGCGAAGCGCGGCGCGAATGCGCCCGCGCTGCACGCGCGACGACACGGCGGCGGCAGCCGGAACGGCATGCCCGATGGCACGATGAGAGGCACGGCAACGTGCAGTGAATCGGCGGCCATCATGGGCGTGTCTCCAGCCAGACCGGGTCCGCGACGCCGATCACGGCGGATGCGCTGACCGGGCCGAAATAACGGCTGTCGAACGATGCCGGATTGGTCACGCTCAACAGGAACAGTTCGCCGGGTTCGAGGCGGCGGCAAAGCTGCAAGGATGGCAGCGGCCGGCCCAGCCGGTCAGTAGGCAGCGCGGCGGCCGCAGGCACGCCGTCGATGCGTACCTGCCCGGCGACGATGCAAACGTGTTGCGGCGCGACTGCGCCCACACGTTTGAGCAGCGGAACGCGGGTCGGCAGGTAGCCGCGCTGCGCAGCCAGCATGGCGGCCCTGTCGGGCAGCGGCACCAGCACGATGCTGTCCACGGACAACGGACGTGGCAGCGAGGCGGTGCGCGGGTCGAACGGTTCGATGCGATACCAGCCGACCGCCACGCTGTCGGACGGGTTGTAGGTCAGACGCGGCAGCGGCGACACGAACACCGCCCAGGCCAGCGCAGCGAGGCCGACGGCAGCGAAGCCCGCCAGCACGATGCGAACGCGCAGGCGCGAGCGAGGATGCGGCGCGACTTCGTGCGTGCATGTGGTGTTGGATTGGGTCGTCATGGCAGCGCCCTTCCGGCCAGCCAGGCGGCGTGCCGCTCGGCGGTGTATTCGGGCAGCGCCAGGCGGGCCGCCAGACGGTTGCCCAGCGTGCGCCAGTACGCGGGTGACACGTCGATGGCGACGATGCCTTGCCCTTCGATGCCGTCGATGCGTTCCAGCACGGCCCGCACCGTGTTTTCGCCTTCGGCGTGCAGCAGCAGGCGTGCGCCCGGCCGCACACCGGGGATGCGCTGCATGTCGTCCAGCGGCGTGGCGGCTTGCATCACCATGAGTTGCCAGCGGATCGTGCCGTAGTCGTTTGCTTCCCAGCGCACGCGGCAGAACATTGCACGCGGCAGGAACACCGCGCAGCGCCGCCAGCGGTCGAGCTGGTGCGTGCGCGCAGGTTCGCCGAAGCGCAGGTAGAGCTTGAAGCGCGGTTCGATGTAGGCCAGTGCCACGCGCGTCAGCGGCGCCCTGGCAGGATGGCCGGAAGGAGCTGCGAGCGCAGCCGTAGCCGCGCCAGCGGCAGGCGAAGCGGATGCGGTCATGGGGTGTTCTCCCTGCGATGCTCGGGAAACTCCCGCTCCAGCAGGCCGCGCAGCAGATCGGCCACGGTCACGCCTTGCGTGAAGGCCGACACCTTGATGCGCGCGCGCAGCGCGGGCGTGATGTCGAGGGTCAGGCGGGCGGTGTAGAGGTCGCCCTTGCCCAGCGCATCGGCGTCGCCTTGGCGAATCCACGCCTCGGCTTGCGGATTCGCGGGCGGACGCGCGCCGATGCCGACGCGCTTTGCCGTGCGTCTGCTGTTCGGTGGCGGCTTCTCGGTCATGTCGGCCACCGCAGCAGTTCGTCCACCAGCGCGGTGATTTCACGCGCGGCGGCGCTGTCCGGCGCCGTCTCGCGTGCGAGCCGACCGGCGGCCACGCTGTCGGCGAAGACGATGCGCTGGCGAACCTCGGCGCGCAGCGCCGGCAGCGGTTGGTCGGCCAGCGACTGCCGCGCCTCGCGCCCGATGATCGTGGTGCTGACGCGCCGGTTGATGACGAAGGCCGCGCGCAGCGCAGGCCGGAACACCTGGGCCTCGCGGATCAGCGCCACCATCTCGGCGCTGGCCCGCAGGTCGTAGGGGCTGGGTTGCACGGGGATCAGCACGCGCTCGGCCGCCAGCAGCGCGGAGCGCGCCAGTGCCGCGATGCGTGGCGGGCCGTCGATGACGACGTGATCGGCCCGCCTGGCGAGTTCTGGTGCTTCCTGATGCAGCGTTTCGCGTGCCAGGCCCACGGCGCTGAACAACCTTGGCAAACCCTGCTGGCTTCTGCGCTGTGTCCAGTCCAGCGATGAACCCTGCGGGTCGGCGTCCAGCAGGACGACGTGCTGGCCGCGCATCGCCAGCTCGCCGGCGATGTGTGTGGCGAGCGTGGTCTTGCCCACGCCGCCTTTCTGGTTGAGCAGAGCGACGATCATGGCGCGGCCCTCCCTCTTGGAAAGCCTTGCCTTGATTGGCCTGCAAAACCTGTCGGCTGCCGGCTGGTATTGCCTGCCGTTTGTGGCCGCGTGGTGGTTGTCCACCGCAGCGGCGTTTCCCTACTAAAAGTTAGAGAATTTAAGTTAGGGAAGTTAGAGGGGCGCGAAACCCAATGCTGGCGCGGGTTTGCGGCCGATCGGCACGCCTGATAGCACGATAGTCCCACGCCTGATAGCACGATACCCCGCACGCCTGATAGCACGACACCATTCACAAGTTTTCCCGGAGTTATCCCCGTGCCGTCTGCGGCACGGGCCGGAACGTCAGCAACTCCATGCCGTTGTCGGGCATCCGCTCGATGCCCAGGACATAGCCGGGCAGCGACTGCCGCGCGACCAGCGCGCGCAGGTCGCAGGCGAAGTCGTAAGGCTTGGCGGTGCTGCCGGATTTCTGGTGCAGGTAGCGAAAGTCGAACTGCCAGCCGTATGCCTGCTTGCCGCCGTGCTTGCGCACCAGGCGGTACAGCCAACGCTCGATGCCGCCGGTGAGCCGGAAGTACGCCGGGTCGATGGTCAGCACCAGCGCAGCATCCAACACCCCCGCGTAAAACCAGTCCGGCAGGATCAGCTCGATGCCCAGCGGCGTGCCGCTGGCATCGGCCAGTTCCTTCCATTCGTTGATCCACGAGAAACGGTGCAGGCGCCGCCCGGTCGTCTCGCGGATGGACGTGGCCACCGTGGTCGATTGCAGGCGATCCAGCGCGGCCTTGAGGCGCTGGTAGTCGCGCAGCGACTTGCCGCGCCCGATGAAGCGCAGAATCTCGTAGGGCGTGGCCTGCATCAGCCGCGACGGCCGCAGGCCCGCGTCCTTCGCTTCCACGATCTGCGAGGCCGCCCATATCAGCACGTCCGCATCCCAAATCGTGGCGATGCCGTGCTCCTGCGTGCCTTCCACGCGGATCGTGACGTTGCCCGCGCGGAAGTCGATGGGCTTGACCCGCTTGGACTTGCCGAGCGAGAAGAACGGATAGGCCATCAAATCCTGGCTGTCGCGCGGCGCCATGTCGCCGGGCAAGGCGCGGAACAGGTCGAGTTGTTCGCGCTCCTGCAACGGCCGCTGCCGGGACGGCAGCGCGGTGCTGGACATGGCGATGGCCTGCCGCGCGCCGCCGATCAGCGCGCACGGCTGTCGGCCGAGTGGTGCTCGGCGTATTCGGGATCGGAAGTCGTCTCGAAGCTGCGGTCGGCAGCCCAGGCATCGAGGTCGGCCACGGCGTACATGACGCGCCGGCCGAACTTGCGAAAGCGCGGGCCGCCGCCGATCACGCGCTGCTTTTCCAGCGTGCGCGGCGACAAGCGCAGGTACTCGGCGGCTTCGTCGTTGGTGAGATAGCGTTGGGGCTGCGCGGCAGCGGTCGAGACAGTGGCGGCAGGCCGCAAGGGAGCGGGACGCATGGTGTGAACCTCCATCGGTTGAAAGCGCCCGGCCACACAGCGCGACCGGATGGAGGCAGTCTCAAGAAGCGAGGGGTTTTAGATCAGGGCCGTTTTGCATCCACATCAAAACGACCCTTCTCAAGCGGCGGAAGCTGTGCTAACCGGCGGTAGCCGCCGCGCATCAACGCATCGCCGCGATGCACCAGGCGGCGCACCTTGGAGCGCAGCCCGCCATCGCTGTACCAATCGGCTGCGGCATCTACGCCGAACAGTCCTTCCGCGACTTCACGCAAGGACGCGCCCGCCAGGGTCGCGTCGAGCGCCTGCAAGCTGTGCAGTTCCAGCAGCGCGGTAGGTGTCGGCCTGGGCTTGGCCGCCGCCAGTGCCGCTTGGAGCGCATGACCGCGCGTAGGCGCGGCAGCCTCGCCGCGGTGGGCATAGGCCACGGCCATGCCGTCTTCCAGGCCGGGCGCGAGCGCGAAGCGCAGGCAATGACCTGGGCTGCGCGCGATCAGCGCCAGCCCTTTGCCGTCATGGAGCAGTTGCTTGTGACCGGGGATGCGCCAGAACGCGAAGGTCGCCGCATCCTGTGGCGGATCGGCATCGGGGTAGAGCTTCACCACGGCGGCATGGCCGGGCAGCCAGGCCGGATGCGCGTCGCGCGCATCGAGCGCCGGGTCTTCCAGTAGGCGCAAACCCCAGCGATGCGCTGTGTCTGGCCCGCGATGACGGCGAAGCCAGTCGAGCCGGTAGTCGGGATGCCTGCGCAAATACTCCCAAGCGAGCGCGAGCGCATCCAGCCAAAAGACATACAGGTATGCGGCAGTCGGATACCAATACGCGAGGTGATGAGGATTGACCATGACGCCTCCTCCTGCGAACAGGACTCGCCGCCACGGAAGAACTACGCGCTACATCGCCATCGTCAGAGCGTCATGGGTTAAAAAGGCGAATGGGGTTGTCAAGACCGATTGGCTCCGATGCGTTGCGATATTCGTCTCAATGATGCGGCGGCAGCGCCCCGAACTTGGAGTGCTGCACAGGCCAGCCTGCCGCAGCCCGCGCTGGGCATCATGTCTATTTGGATCAGACTGGTGGGGCTACGCCGCAAGAATGCTGATTAAGACCTGCCCGGTATGACGCCAGACTGAAAAAGTCACAGTCGGCCGTATTCAGTCCGGGATCGCGCCGTCGCGCTCGGCCAGCCGGGTGTATTCCGACAGCGTGCGTGTGGGGCGGAAATAGCGGTCGCGCAGCACGGGCTGCTGGCGCGGCCCGACGATGCCGGCCAGCTCGGACAGCTTGACGGTTCCCTGCGCCGGCATCCCGATTCCCAGGTCGATGAGACCCCAGGCGGTATCGCCATCGGCGGGATCGAGTGCGGCCAGCAGCCAGGTCACATGCGCGTCCGGCGTGAACAGCCGCACCACGGGCACCGGGTCGATGGCCCGGCCAGCGGCGCGGGCCTCGCCGTTGGCGAGCAGTTGCGCGCGCTCCGGGACGGTGGCGAGTGGCTGGGGCATGGTCGGCAATCCCACAAATCCAATGATGCACGGATGCGGTTTCACGTTGAAGCGCAGAACCGCCAAACCGGATTTACGCCTTCGTGCGCAAGCACGGATGCGCTTGCGTGGCTTTGCTGGAACCCGCCGATGCGGATTTCCGTAAAGGCACAAAAACGTAGAACACCAAATGAACACTATAGATTGTAGCCCTATAGAGCGCAATGGGCTGTCATCTTGGTTTTTCGAGGGAAACCATAGGTGGCGGCTGGGAACTCATTGGCGAAGGCATTGAAGACAGTTAGAAAGGCGCGTGGCTTGAGCCAGGAAGCCTTCTCTGACGTGTCCAGTCGCACCTATATGAGCACCCTCGAACGCGACCTTAAAAGCCCGACCCTGCATAAGCTGGCCGAGCTGTGCGAGGTGATGGAGATCCACCCGCTCACGCTGCTGACTCTGGCCTACGCTGGCGACAGCTCGCACAAGGCCGACGAGCTCCTGGCGCAGGTGCGCCAGGAGCTGGAGGCGGTGTTGAAGGAACGCGACGCGGCGAAGCCGCGCGCGTGACGTGGTGATGTGCTGCGAACAGCAGCACAGCGCCCCGCCGCGATGGGCGGGGCGCTGCGGCGGTCACGCCGCCTTGGGCTTGCTGCGCGACCAGATCAGGTCGTGCGTACCGTCCTCGTCCTCGTTCTCGATCAGGCGGGCATAGACCGTCGCCGGGAACGAAGGATCGTCGAGGGATACGGACACGTAGGGCCGCCCGGCTTCGCTGGTCTTCTTCCACGCCGCGCCGATGTCGTGGCCGGCCGCCTGAAGGCGGAAGTCCGGGGCGTTCTCGGTGTCGCCCTTGTCGTTGGGAACCAGCTTGACCTTGACGTTGAGCGTCAGGGTGCGAAGCGTGCCGGTGAAGCCGTCTTTGTCTGCGGTGAAGGTGCCGATGTTGGCCATGATGTTTCTCCTTTCGGTTGAACAAGGTTCGCGCCCATCGCGTCCTTGTTGTGATCCGGCCGGCGGGGGACGGGCTGGCTGCACCGCTTGCGGTCGCAACGCAGTGGAGAACCGGAAGGCGAAAAGAATTTGTCCCGCGAGGAATGCGCGCAGCGCAGGGGAAATTGTTTTCGCCGGACGGTTGCAGCCATAAGCCCGAGGCGCAGCCGCGCCCCCACCAGGATTCACAACGAGACAAGGACGCCTTGGGCCGAACCGCTCCGAAAGGAGATGGGGCCGACTCGGCATCCCCGCATGAAGGCTTCTCCGGCTCGCCCACTGACGCGGGCCAGGTCAACCACCCGACGACAAGCGAGAACGCCCCCGCCGCACCTTGCGGCGCCGCTCTTGAGGCGTGGCGTTGAAGCTCCATAGCGATGCCGGGCGGGTTGTCCGTGAACCGTCCTTCGTGACGTGATGGGCAGGAACCGCCAGCGTTGAGGACGGCACGCACCTGCACAACCTGCCGCAGCAAGCGCCAGCGTGTTCGCCAGCGCCCCGCCCATCGGGGCGGGGCGCTGGCCGGGCCGATCCGGCGCAGCCGATTCGGCCGCATCGAGGGGCGCCAAGCATCGCGCGGCGGGGATAGCCCGCAGGACTTTCCCCTGGAGGCAAGCGAAGCGCGCAGCGCCGCAGACGCGAAGGCGTGAGGGATTGAAGCCGAATGGCCGTGACGGCAAAGGCGGCACGGGGCGCAGCCCGAAAGCCCGGCGGCGCAGTGCGCCGACACGCCCAGGCCGTTCTATATTTTCAGGAAGCAATCGAAGACAAGCCCATGACCCTCCAGCTCCGACACGAAACCCCGGACGACATTGCCGCCATCGAGGCCGTGACCATCGCCGCGTTCGCTGATGCACCACACACCAGCCACACCGAGCAATTCATCGTGCGCGCCTTGCGTGCCGCCAACGAACTGACGCTTTCCATCGTGGCCGAAGAATATGGGCGCGTCGTCGATCACGTCGCGCTGTCGCCAGTAACGATCACCCATGAGCACGGGCGAAAGACCGAGGGCTGGTATGGGTTGGGGCCGATCTCCGTCCTGCCGCCAAGGCAGGGGCAAGGCATCGGTTCGCGCCTGATGGAACAGGCGCTGTCTGAACTGCGGGCTATGCAGGCCGCAGGCTGCGTGCTGCTGGGCGATCCAACGTACTACACGCGCTTTGGCTTCCAGGCCCATGCGGGCTTGCAACTGCCGGGCGTGCCGCCCGGCTATTTCATGGCGCTGGCCCTGCATGGGACAGTGCCGGAAGGCATCGCGCACTACAGCGATGCCTTCAACGCCGCCGCCTGAGCCAGCGCGAAGGCGGCGGCGTTCTAATTCGGCTATTGAACACCGGGCGCGGCGACTGTCGCACCCGGATTTCGCGTCCACCGCGCCCAGGGCGGAACGGCCTGGGCGCGGTGCTGATCGCGGTTATTCCTTCGTCTCGATGCGCCACCACACAAAGCGAAGCGCCCCGGTCGAGGCCGGGGCGCTTGCCTTCGGCGCGGGTCAAGCGGCCAGTGCCTCGGCGGGGTCATCCGCCATTGCCTCGGTATCCTCCGGGGCATCCTGCTCCGGGCCTTCTTCCTGCGCGGCCTCCTGCGGGCCTTCGGCCTTGAAGATGGCGGGCATCCAGCCGGTGCCATCGGCCAGCCGCTCGGCCTCGCTGGCAATGTCGGCCTTCTTGAGCTTCGCCAGCCGGGTGACGGATTCCGGTGCAAACGCGCCCACGGCATCCAGAATCACGGCCTTGGAAACGTGCTTGAAGTAGCCTTCTGCGGTCGGCTTCCACCATGCGGCCATGTCGAGGCCCACGGCCTGCGCCAGTTCCTTGCCGGGCTGGTGCGGCGTGGCACGGGGCGTCACCACGTCCACCGTGGAAGCCACGCACACGGCCAGCAGCCGCACCAGTTCGTCTTGCGACTTCGCCAGCAGCGCGGCGAACAGTTCGGCGCCGTCCTCCGGCAAGGCTTCACCGGCTACCTGTTGCAGTTCGCGCAGCGCCACGGCGGCAGGCGATTCCGGCCAGTCCGGGGCCATGCCTTCCAGCCGGTCTTGCGCCGTGAGGCGCACGCCCAGCGGCAGGTCGTGGCCGTAGTGGCTTTCCTGCAAGACGGTCTGCACCATGCCATGCACCAGCGCGGCCAGCGCGACGTGCGGATGCCGTGCGACTTCGATTTGCAGCGCCGCCGTGCGGTGGGCGCTCAACCGCTGCGCGAGCCGGTCGGACAGGCTCGCGGCCTTGGGCGCGTCGTCGGTGTCCTCGTGCTCGTCGTCGGCGGCTTCGCCTTCGGCACTGCCGAAACCGCGCCGCAGCTTTTCCAGCGTGCGCAGCGCCTTGGCCTCGGCTTCGCGCAGCAAGCCGCGATGAATGACGGCCTCGCCGTTGCGGTCGATGGTGACGATGGCACCGGCCACCTCGCGCACCTCGGGGGCATAGCCTTGCAAGGCGTCCTCCGCGTCTTGCAGTTCGCCGACCACCTGATCGCGCCGCTGTTCCAGTTTCTCGGCCTTGGCCTCGTCCTCGGCGTCGCAGGCTTCTTCCAGTTCGGCGTCGATCTTGTCGAGGCGGGTTTGCAGCGAGGCAATGCGGCGGGCCTCGCGGGTGGTCGGCTCGCGGCGATGGCGCGGGGCATTCTGGAAAGCCTGCCGTTCCTCGTAGGCCAGATGCGGCACGGCCTCCACCCATGCCCAGCCCTCGGCGCGCACGTCCTCGGCCAGCGTTGCCAGCTTGTCGCGTACCAGCGTTTCCAGCACTGCGGTATCGGTGAGGTAGGTTCCGGCATCGCCTTCCGCGAACAGGTCGCGGCGGATGCCGCCGCCTGCCTGCCGGTAGGCGTCCAGCCCGACGAAGCGCACCAGCGCGTGCGCAGCGTCGATTTCGCGCTCGGTCAGGCGCTCGCGCAGCTTGGACGGGCTGCGCTGCCATTCCGGCGCACCATAGAACGCGGCTTCCTGCGCGGCGTGGTCGTCGGTGATGGTCAAGGCCATCAACTGTTCCAGCGTGACGCCTCCGGCCCGGTAATCGGCCATGAGGCGCGGCGAGACGTTCGCCAGCTTCAAGCGGCGCTGTACCACCAGCGGGGACACGCCGAAGTCGGCGGCAATGTCCTCGATGGGGCGTCCTTCCTTGACCAGCGCGGCGAAGGCCGCGAACTGGTCGGCGGGGTGCATGTTCTCGCGCTGCACGTTCTCGGCGAGGCTCACGGTACGGGCCGAAGCATCCGCCACTAGCAGGCACGGCACTTCGTAGTCGGCGGCGATGCGCTTCTTCTTTGCCAGCAGCTTCAAGGCGGTCAGGCGGCGGTCGCCTGCGACGACTTCGTATTGCTCGCCATCGGCGGCGAGGATGACGATCAGGTTTTGCAGCAGGCCGATGCGGGCAATGCTCGCGGCCAGTTCGGGGATGGACTGGCGTGGGGTCGTGCGGACGTTGCGCTTGGAGCGGCGCGGCAGCAACTGCGAGAGGGGAACCAAGATCAGGTTCTTGGTCGGGTCGGCCACTTCCAGCGGCGCGGCGGCTTCGATGGCGACGGCTTCGGTTTTGAGTATGGCGTTCATGGTGATAACTCCTATCGGTTCAGGGATGCAGCAGCGAGAGAAGCGGCAAGGGCTGCTGCCTGCCCCTGCCGGGTTGGGAAGCAAGGGGGATTCAGGCTTTCAACTGGCGCAGGCCATCGGCCATCGGCCAGCAGCCGCAGGGCGCGGTTCAGGCGCACGCTCTGGTCGATGCCCTGCACGGGCCGGGTGGTCTGGCGGCGGCCATTCGCGGCGCGGGCGGACAGGCCGCCTTTGGTCAAGTTCTCCTGCGTGCGGTTGAACACGCTCCACAGGTCGCGGCGGTCGTCGTCGTGGCGGCGCGGCATCAGGATTTGCGATTCCGTGATGGGCGCGGGCCTGTCCTCGTCGTACTTCAACGCCAGCGCAGCGCGGGCGAACACTTCCGATTCCCCGGCGTCCAGCGTGATGGCGCGCATGGCATCGCGCGATTCCTGCGCCCGGTCGAAGCCGTGCAGGACTTCGTAAGCGCCTTCGATGACGTGCCCGGCTACGTCGCCCTTGTGCGGCACGCGCACGTCGGCCACGGTGTCGCCGCAGACAAGGCCATTGCTGCAAACGAAGCGGAACATCCCGGCCAGCATCTGATAGCTGCTGGTGCCGTCATGGGAGTTCAGCAGGATGATTTCGTTGGCCTCGCGGCCGTTGATCTGGCTCGCGTGGCGCAGCCGGATCATGTGCTTGGTGTAGTCGCGGCGGTCGTCGTGGCGCACGCGGGTTTGCGTCACCATGAAAGGCTCGAAGCCTTCCCCGCGCAGTTCTTGCAGCACAGTCGCGGTGGGGATGTAGCTGTACCGCTCGGAGCGGCTTTCGTGCGGTGCCTCGGCGAAGATCGACGGGGCCACGGCCCGGATTTGGTCATCGGACAAGGGACGTTCCGAACGCAGCACCGGGGAGCGGGAAGCGAAGCGGGATGCGAGTTGCATGGCATTTCTCCTGACAAAGAAAAAAGGGTTTGCTGTTCACCGCACACCGGATTCCTAGATTCGGAAGCCCAGCCTTTCGGCTGTTCGGTGCGGTCGGCACGAGGAACCCGGTTGGCCCTGTTGCCACCGTCTTTCCTGAGTTCATCGCCCGCGACGGTCAGGAGCGCGCGGACGGGGGCCGTCAAGGAGACAAGCGCAGGGTTGGTGCGGCCCGCAGGCGAAGCCGAGGACACGGCCCTGCGCGCCTTGACGGCACACGGCCGCGGGCTACAGTCGCGGACAAGGTGATGAAGTCAGGGAAGACGGCTGGACATGGCAACGGCCATCCCTGTGTGCCGACCGCACGCAAGCGAAGCGCGCAGGCCCGGATCTGGAATCCGGGCCGGAGGCGTCAGCCGAGCGGAGCGAGGGAACGATGGAAGCCCGTCAGGGGCGAGACGCCGCAGGCGGCTCGATGCGCCACGCGCACGACAGCGCGACCGGCCATGTTTCTTGGCCGGGGACGCACAGCCTTCAATGCTTGATGCACAAGCTCATGCGCCCGTCATCGGGAAACAGGTTCGACAGCGACTGCCGTGGTCTGGCCGATCCGGCGCAGCCGGTTCGGCGGTCTTTGAGGGGCGCCAAGCATCGCGCGGCGGGGATAGCCCGCAGGGCTTTCCCCTGGAGGCAAGCGAAGCGCGCAGCGCACCAGGCGCGAAGGTATCGGCAACGAGCGCAGCAGAAAAAAGGTGCGCCGCCCCCGCAGGGACGACGCACCGAAGGCAGCGCGGCGCGATCAGTTCGCCGCCGGCGCCGCCATCGACTGCAACTGGTCGATCACGCCAGGCTCAACGAACACGCAAGCCTGCTCGTCCGCGATCGGCACGTTGAACACCTGCGCGAACACCGTGCGTCGCAGATGGGCCAGGCGGCCCGTGCGATATGCCTGCTCGGGCTTCATGCGCCCGCCGGCCTGCGAGCCGCTGCGCTGCGGATCGCATTCGACCAGCGCGACAAAGCCGTCGTCGGACAGTTTCTGATGCTCGGGGCAAAGCCCCCAGCCGGTTGCCGTATGGCGCTCCATGCTCGCGCGCAGGCGCTTGTCCAACAGGACGGCGCCGGTATCGAACGCCGTGCCGCAAACGAGGCAAACATGCTGTTCGAGGGAAATGTGTGATTTGTCGTTCATGACGATCTCCGGTTGCACGGGCGGAATTGCCCGGAACCGTCGCCAGCACGGCGTAGCGCAGCAGTCAGGGGTCGGAGACGGCCACGGGCCGCAAGCGTGCTGGCACGCGCCGCCCTTGACGGCGAGAACGCCGTGATACGGTGAAGGGACACAGCAAGACCGCCCCCTCACACCACCCCACGCATGCGGGGTTTCCGGTAAGCGGAGCGCGCAGGCCCGGGAGGGCCGGAGGCGTCAGGGGTCAAAGCCGAATGGCCGCGATTCGGCACGAAGCGCAGCCCGCCAGCCCGCCAGCCCGCCGACGGAACGCCGTGACGCCCGACAGGGGGCTCGGCATGGGCTGTAGGCTGCCGTCGCTCTTTCACTGCACAGTAAAAATTGCCATTCGGCTGAATTTTCGGTAGAGTTCGCATATTTACTGAACAGTGAACAAGGCTCCACGCCGCATGTTTGAGTCCACCCTGACTGAACGAGAGTTGATCGCGCGCTTGGTTGACGCCCTGCGGGAGCTACCCGAGGTAGAGGCCGACCTCGCCCAGGAGCCAGCCGCCCAGCACAGCGATCGCGGGTACGACGCCCAGGTCGATTTGCACGTTGCTGGGAAGCCCTTCGTCCTGTTGCTTGAAGCCAAGAAGGTCGTCTTTCCGCGAGATGTCCGCCAAGTAATCTGGCAACTCCGGGCGGCGAGCCACGGGAGGCCCACCGGGCAGCGGGAGAACCCCTTGCCACTCCTCGTCGCCGAGTCCATCTCCCCCGGCGCGAAGGAACTGCTCAGAAGCGAGCGCGTCGGCTACTACGACAGCGGCGGCAGCCTGTACCTACCCGCCCCCGGTGCGTACCTCTATATCGACAAGCCGCCCCCCAAAGCCCTGGCGAAGTCGGTGCGGACGCTGTTCACCGGGCGACGTGCCCAGGTGCTTCACGCCCTGCTGGTGCGGCATCAGAAGTGGTTCGGCGTCACCGAGTTGGCACAGCAGGCGACGGTGTCGCCCGCCACCGCCTCCCAAGTGCTGACCGAACTGGAGCGCTTCGACTGGCTGGTAGCGCGTGGGCAAGGCCCGGGGAAGGAGCGCCACCTTCGCGAGCCGGCGGCCTTGCTGGACGCATGGGCCAAGCAGCTCGCCACCATCCGTCCGTCACCTGTGCGGCGGTACTACGTGCCGGGCACGAAGGCAGACACGCTGGCGACGCGAATCGGCCAGGTCTTCGACGCGCACGAGGTCCAGTACGCGATCAGCCACGAAGCCGCCGCGCAGCGCTATGCGCCGTTCATTTCTCATGTCTCCCAAGTGCGGGTGCGCGTGCTGATCGGCGCGAACGCCGATGCCGCGATCGGTGACCTGGACGCGCGTGTCGTCAATGAGGGCGCCAATTTGGGGGTCATCGAAGCCAAGTCGTCAGGCGAACTGCTGTTTCGCGAGCAGATCGACGGCCTATGGCTGGCGAGCCCAATTCAGATCTATCTCGACCTGCTGCGTGGCGAAGGCCGCTCCAAGGAAATGGCCGAGCACTTCCGCAAAGAAAGGATCGGCTTCTGATGGCCAAGCCCGCAACGCTCGACGGCTACAGCGACCAGTACACCGTGGACTGCGAACGTGTCCTCGTGACGCTGCTGCGCGGTCTCGGACCGTGGAAGGATTCGGTCTACCTGGTCGGCGGGCTCACGCCGCGGTATCTCGTCGCCGCACGGCCACCCGCGGTGCCGGCGCACGCCGGCACGCTGGATGTGGACATCGTGATCGATTTGCAAATCCTGGCCGACACCGAGGCCTATCACACGCTGGAGGACAACCTCAAGAAGATGGGCTTCGAGCGTGCCGAGAACGAAGCCGGGAAGAAGCTCTCGTGGCGTTGGCAGACCCGCACCGAGCATGGTGCGCTGATGGTGCTGGAACTGCTGGCGGATGCGCCGGACCTCGTTGGCGGCAAGGTACAACCGCTGCCGACCGAAGGGACGATCTCGGCCCTGAACATCCCGCACTCGTCCATCGTCTTCGACCTGTACCAAGTCACCGAGATCCAGGCCGAACTGCTGGGCGGCAACGGCATCGCCACCGAGAAGATCAAGCACGCCAATCTCGTCAGCTTCACCTGCTTGAAGTCCTTCGCGTTCGATCAGCGCTTCGAGCGCAAGGACGCGCACGACCTGGTCTATTGCATCGAGCACGCGCCCGAGGGCATGGCCGCCGTGGCCGAAGCCTTCCGCAACGAGCGGCGCGGCAAGCACGGTGCCGTCATCGAGGCCTCGCTGGTGATCCTGCGCAGCCGTTTCACGGGCGACGAGAAAACCGAGGGCTATCGCAAGGATGGCCCCGTATCGGTCGCCAGGTTCGAGCTCGGTGAAAGCGACGAGCCAGATCTGCGCGAAGCACGGGCACTGCGGCAGCGGCAGGCCAGTGACGTGATAGAGCAACTGCTGGCCAGGATCGATCAAGGGTCAGCGACATGAGCTTTCCCGCTGACATCAAAGGCTGTATGAAGGACTGCATCCTGTCCCTGTTCTGGCCACGCAAGGATATCGTGGGCTTCTTCGAGAAGCACGGATGCACGAAGGCGGAGATCGCGCCTTTGCAGCTCGAGGGCGAGCATGCGCTCAAGCGGCATGAAGTGGTCGATGCTCTGTTCTCCGCACTCGCAGCACGTTCTGACAACGGCCTTGGCCCGTTCCGGGCGATGCTGCAATCGCTACTGAGCTGGTCGCATTTCGACCCGTACTACTTCGACAAGCTACGCAAGCTGGACCGCAACACAGCCAACAAGAATCTGGAGCATCTCCGCCAACTGCAGGAAATTCGAGACGCCAAGATCAAGGCCGATCGCGAGCGCAGAGCTGCACAGGAGGCAGCTCGCCAGCAACCCACGGCGTCGCTCGATCAACTGCGCGCCGAATACCTCGATCTCCTCGCCGACAAGACCTCACGGCAGCAGCGCGGGTACGCGCTGGAACGGATCTTGGCCGAGTTGTCACGCCTCTCTCATCTGGAGGCCACCGAGGCTTTCCGCGTAAACGGAGAGCAGGTCGATGGCGCAGTGAAGTTCGACGGGGAACACTATCTGATTGAAGCGAAGTGGCAGGAACGGTCTGCAAGCAACGAGCCCGTCTACCAGTTTGCCGGCAAAGTGGCGGGCAAACTATACGGACGCGGCCTGTTCATTTCAGTGAATGGCTTTAGTTCAGAGGTTATTCGCAGCCTCGTAATGGGCAAGGAAATTCAAACGCTATTCATCGACGGCGAGGATCTGATCTTGGTACTGGAAGGGCACCTGAGTTTGCGGGAGATGATCGATCGCAAAGTCAAGGCGGCACAAACCAAAGGGCTCATCTACGTCCATCCCATATCCGGTGCCGAGAAGAAGCTCTGAGATGCAGGCGATCGCTATGTCACCCAAGAACCTGTCAAAGATCCACTGGAATCAAGAATGAGCAGCCTCGCCTCCAGCTATAGGGGCTATGCCGATCTAGCCAAAGCCCAAGCCGAAGGTGAGGACTACAGAGTGCTTGTGCGTCCGGTCGCGGCGTCGTCGATCGCTGTCATTGCGCCACATGGAGGAAGGATCGAGCAGTACACGTCGGACATCGCCTGCGGCGTTGCTGGAGGAGACTTCAATCTCTACTCCTTTGAAGGAATTAGGCAGTCCGGCAACTATTCAACGTTGCATCTGACAAGCCATCGGTTCGACGAGCCGCGTTGTTTGGAACTCCTGTCCAAGTGCGATTACGTCGTTGCGATTCACGGATGCGGCGGCGATGATCAACGAGTTCTTCTCGGCGGGCTTGATGGACCTTTGAAGCTGGCGATCAGAGAAGCGATGCATGGGATCGGAGTCGATGCCCAAAGCGAGGATCACCCGTTTCCCGCCACAGACCCGAAGAACATTTGCAATCGGGGACGACGCGGCATCGGTGTGCAGCTCGAACTGACAATAGGACTCAGGCTGCACGGACCACGCGACGCGATATGCAAGGCGATCCGCTCGGTGCTGATGGCGTTGCCGAACGCGGACCGAGGAAGAGGACAAGGGAAATGATCCTGACCGACAACGAAACCAAAGTCGACCTGCTGAACAACGAGGCCATCGCTGCCACGATCGTCGGGCTGCTTCGTGCCAAGCCCGATCATCCGGTGACGATCGGCGTGCACGGCGACTGGGGGGCGGGCAAGTCCAGCGTGCTCGAAATGATCGAGGCGGGCTTTGCAGACAAGAACGATGTCCTGTGCCTCAAATTCAATGGGTGGCGTTTTCAAGGCTTTGAGGACGCGAAGATAGCTCTGATCGAAGGGATCGTCACGGGCCTGGTCGAGAAACGACCAGC
This sequence comes from Stenotrophomonas maltophilia, assembly GCF_002205165.1. GTDB lineage: Bacteria > Pseudomonadota > Gammaproteobacteria > Xanthomonadales > Xanthomonadaceae > Stenotrophomonas > Stenotrophomonas maltophilia_N. The sequence goes on from NZ_NIVS01000003.1 coordinate 59,372, forward strand.
GTTGAACAAGGCGGCTGTGGCCGTCAAGGATGTCTTCCGCCGCATCGACTGGCTGAAGGTCGCCAAGAGAGCCGGTGGTTTGGCCTTGACCGCCTTCACGGGAATCCCGACGCCCGAGCAAATCGGAGCCGTCGTCGGCTCGCTCGAAGCGCTGGTGGCAGACCCCGCCAAGCTCGTGACAAAAGAGAACATCTCGACGGCCATCGATGAGGCCAAGGCCCTGCTGAAGCCGGACGAGTCCAAGAATGTGCCGGAGGAAGTGGAGGCGTTCCGCAAGGCGTTCGACCAGCTCTTGAAAGACGCAGGCATCAAGCAGCTCGTTGTCCTGATCGATGACCTCGACCGTTGCCTGCCCGACACCGCCATTGAAACGCTCGAAGCCATCCGGCTGTTCGTGTTCACGGCGCGGACGGCGTTCGTCGTCGCGGCCGACGAGGCGATGATCGAGTACGCGGTGCGCAAACACTTCCCCGATCTGCCCGACAGCACCGGCCCGCGCGACTACGCCCGCAACTATCTCGAAAAGCTCATCCAGGTTCCGTTCCGCATCCCGGCTTTGGGAGAGGCCGAGACGCGGATCTACGTCACGCTGTTGCTAACCGGCGCCGAGATCGGCGAGAACGACGCAGACTATGGGAAGCTGATCGCCGTCGCTAGGGAAAAGCTGAAGCGGCCTTGGACCAGCGGCGGTCTGGACGTAGCGACTGTCAAGGCGACACTCGGCAAGCAGGCCGAGAAGGCGAACAATGCGCTTGCGCTCAGCGACCAGATCGGTCCCATCCTGGCCAGTGGTACGAAGGGCAACCCGAGACAGATCAAGCGCTTTCTCAACACGCTGTTGTTGCGCGAGCGCACCGCGATCGCACGCGGTTTCGGCGACGACATCAAGCTCCCCGTGCTTGCGAAGCTCATGCTCGCGGAGCGCTTCATCCCGAGGTTGTTCGAGCAGATCGCGTTCGTTGCGGCGGTCCATCCGCAAGGGCTGTGCGAAGACCTGGAAGCGCTGGAAACGGGTTTGGCGACGGCTGGTGACAAAGAGAGTGAGCCCAAGGGACATAAGACCAGCGAGCCCCCGCCCGCACCCGACAGCGCCGTGTTGACCGAGTGGAAGTCGCTGGAGACGGTGCGCGACTGGGCGCACCTTTCGCCGAAGCTGTCGGGGCTCGATCTGCGCCCCTACCTGTTCGTGACAAAGGACAAGAAGGACTACTTCGGCCCGGTGTCTGTGTTGGGTCACTTGGCTGGCGTGGTGGAGAAGCTGTTCGGGGGCAAGATGACCGTCCAAGGCTACGACGCCGAGTTGAAGCAGCTCGTGCAGCCCGAAGCCGAGAAGGTGTTTGAGGCCGTGCGCAGCAAGATCATGAGCACGGGAGCCTTCGACACCAGGCCGGCGGGTGTCGAAGGCCTCGTTGTCCTCGTAAAGGCCCAGCCCGGCCTTCAGACCCGCTTGATGGATTTCCTGGAGGCACTGCCAAGCGGCAAGTGCGGGCCTTGGGCGGTCAGCGGCTGGCAGGGTGTCATCAAAGACACCGAATGTGCCACGCGCCTGACGAAGCTGCTGGGAGACTGGGGCAAGGTCACCAACAACCCCGGCCTCAAGGCAAGCGCCGAAGCAGTGCTCAGGGATCTGAAGGGAGGCCGTTGATGGGAACCTCGACAGCTTACGGCGGCCCTGGCGGCGGAACACCGCTTGTTCCTTCATGGCTGGGCGACGCCGGTGGCGGTGACGCTCCTGCTGCCCCTCCGGGCAATGGGGCAGGTCCGGACGGCCAGGCGCCCGCGGATGGTACTGCGCCACCGGTGCCGCCGAACCGCCCGCCCATTCCCCGGACTGCGGACCCGCAACGCTTCGCCGGTGCTCGCTCTAACCTCACACGATTCGCGGGCTCCGGCGGTAGCGACCGGGCCAGCCTGGGCCGCGCCGTCTCAAGGTACGTCTCGACGTCCGCCGGGGGCGCGCGCCAGGCTGCCCAACGCATGGGCGCCTCTCGGGGTTCCGGCGCGCGGCTCCTCGGCTTCCTGACCGATGCGCAAACGCGGGGTGTGCGCGAGGCGTTGCGAGCGCTGGACCTGGAATCGTTGGCGGGTCGCCCGATCACCGAAATTTTCGTGGGCCTGGCCGACTACATCTGTCCGGGCGCGGGAACGGTTGACGAAGGCATCGCCCGCGAGGCCTACATCGAAACCATCGTTGAACTGGCGAGTGAAGGTCTCACCGACCTTGCCACGTTCACCCCGGATCAGATGCAGACGGTTTTCGAGCTGTATGCCACCCATGCGATCGAGGCGCGCATCTGCAACGACATCGGCACCAAGGCCGTGACCATGCCAGCGGACGCGCAGGCTGCACACCGCGTCGAGCAGCAGTTGCGCGACTTCATCCGAGGCGGGGTAAGCGACGCGGTCACTCGTGCCAGGGCAGAGACACCCAATCTCACGCCCGAACGAATTCAGGGCTTCGTGGACGCAGTGTACGAGTCCGCATTCGCGATCTTGCAGACCTTGGGTGATGCGGAGGCCAATCAATGAAGCGGCAACTCCTGGCTGGCCGTTTCGGCCCTGACGACCACGTTGATGTAACGGTAGGCGCCGATGAGCAGCGAACCTACCTGCAATTGGTCATCGGCGAAAAGTCCTTGGACCACGGTCTCGGTGGCGCGCTCACCAGCCTGAAGAAGATCGGCGTATTCCCCTCGGAGATCGGCATCGACCTGCTGGTGCTGGCAGCTCATGTCCATGCGGCCGACACACGCATCTCTCGTGCCGAGCAGTCACAGGATTCGTGGACGCGCGAAATACGGCTGGTTGTTCCAGTCAGCGATCCAGCTCGCTGGAGCGCAGCAGCACCGACGCTGAAGAAGTCGCTTGACTTCTTGACAGGCGATCGCTGGACGATTGGCTTCAGAGCACGTCCGGCTCGCTTCGCGACGATCGCCCAGACAGTTCCTCCGAGCCTGATCGCTCTCCCCTTTGATTCCGTCAGCCTGTTTTCCGGAGGACTGGACAGCCTGATTGGCGCCATCGACCTGTTGGAGGATGGTGCCACGCCGTTACTGATCAGTCACTTTGGTGAAGGTTCAATCAGCGACGCGCAAGGCAAATTGTTCACGGGTTTGAGAAAGCAGTATGTCAAGTCGTCTTTCGAGCGGCTGCGTGTCGGCATGACCTTCAAGAAAGGTTTGGTGGCCGACGTTGGCTCGGAAGACAGCACGCGCGGCAGGTCGTTCCTGTTCTTCGCACTCGGCGTGTTCGCGGGCACTGGGCTGGGGCACCGCTTTGTACTGCGCGTACCCGAGAATGGTCTGATCGCTCTGAATGTGCCATTGGACCCTTTGCGGCTGGGCTCGAACAGCACTCGAACTACGCATCCTTACTACATGGCAAGGTGGAACGACCTACTCGGCGAACTCGGCATCAACGGCGAAGTTCAGAATCCGTACTGGGACAAGACGAAGGGCGAGATGGCCGCAGCCTGCCGCAACCCGGCCCTCTTGAAGAAGCTGGCGCCAGATTCGTTGTCGTGCTCGTCCCCCGCCAAAGCCCGATGGCTAGGGCATGGCATCGAGCACTGCGGCTACTGTCTGCCATGTCTGATCCGCCGCGCAGCGTTGGAGGCAGCATGGGGTACGGGAAGCGATCCGACGACGTACACCGTATCCGACCTTCACGCCCAGCCGTTGGATACGCGCCAAGCGACCGGAGTACAGGTCAGGTCGTTTCAGTACGCGATCGAGCGCTTGAGGGAAAAACCGCAGCTCGCAAACCTCTTGATTCACAAACCGGGCTCGCTTGCTGAAGAAGCCGAGCATCTGGATGAGCTTGCCGATGTCTATCGGCGCGGCCTTGGCGAAGTTGCGCGGCTCATTGATGGCACCGAGGCGAAACCGAGTTGACGAGGATGCGTGCATGATCTCTTCAACCGGCCTCGTGGACTTCCACTGCCACCTCGATCTCTACCCGGACCATGCCGTGGCAGTTCGGGACGCGGAGGCGGCCGGCGTGTTCACGCTGGCGGTGACGACAACACCGCGCGCCTGGCCTCGCAATCACGAACTCGCGCAGCGAACGAAGCATGTTCGAGCGGCACTGGGGCTGCATCCGCAGTTGGTCGCGGAGCGTGAAAACGAAATCGAATTGTGGGATCGATACCTTGCGGAGACGCGCTACATCGGTGAGGTCGGATTGGACGCCGGCCCCCGGTTCTTCAAGTCACTCGATGCGCAGAAGCGCGTATTCCAGCATGTGTTGCAGCGCTGCGCTCAGGCCGGTGGGAAAGTGATCACGGTCCACAGCATCAGGTCAGCCAAGGCGGTGCTTGATCTTGTCGAGACGCATCTGCCACCCGAGCGCGGCAAGATCGTTCTTCATTGGTTCACCGGGACAAAGAGCGAGGCGAAGCGTGCGCTGGAGTTGGGCTGCTACTTCTCGATCAACGCAGGAATGCTTGGCAATGAGAAACACGCGCCAATGATGCAGACCATCCCGCTGGATCGGATGCTGACGGAAACCGACGGTCCCTTCACTCGCGCCGGCGACAGACCCTCGCAGCCGGCCGATGTGGCGGGCGTAGTGGAGTCGCTGGGCCGTTTGCATGGGCTGCCTGCGACCAATGTGGCCAACCTCGTTCGCGACAACCTACGCGCTTTGCTCGGATAGTTGGAGATCAATGGAGTAGTGGTGGTCGGCCGAACCACGTGTGCTCTCGGAAGCCAATTGTCGTGACACCGACACGACAATCTTGGCTGCCGACCGACTCACGAAACAGGCCGCAGGAGGACATCATCGGTGTATCTGGCACAACTGAGAATATCCAACTTCAGGAAACTACAGAAAGTTGATCTGAGCTTCCAGCCAGGACTGAACGTTCTGGTCGGCTCTAACAACGTCGGCAAGACCGCTGTCGTCGATGCACTGCGTGCGCTGCTTGCGGGGCATGATGAGCCGTACCCTCGCCTCGACAGCGAGGATATGCACCGGCCCAAGGGCGGTGCTCCGGCGGGCGACATCGAGTTCCAGTACGTCTTTCGTGATTTGGACCCGGATGACGAGGCCGATTTCCTGGCGGCGCTGAAGCCCGACGCACTCGGCAAGCTCGAAGCGCATATCACCATCCGTTACTCGGAAGCCGACAAGACGGGAAGGCTGCGTGCCAAGCGCTGGTGTGGCGACCACGAGGACATGGGCTTGACCGCAGACATGATGGAGAACTTGCGCGGTGTCTATCTGCCCCCGCTGCGGGACGCTTCGCAAGGACTCAAGCCCAGTCGCACCAGCCAATTGGCCCGGTTGTTTCAGCTCCTGGCTGACGACGCGGGACGCGATGGCATCAATGACGCGCTGAAGAAGCTCGACGAGGAGTTGAAGAAGCACGAGCCTGTCGTCAACACTCACACAGCCATCAAGAACCGGCACGGTACGATGCTTGGGCCGCAGCTTGCCCAAATTCTGGATCTTGGCCTGAGCGGTAGCGACTTTCAGCGGCTGGCGTCGCGCCTGTCGCTGGTGGTGGACACGTTCGAGATTGAGCAGAACGGGCTCGGCTTCAACAACTTGATCTTCATGGCCGTCGTGCTCAGTGAGCTGGCCAAGAACCCGGAAGCAAGCTATCGAGGCCTGATCATCGAGGAGCCGGAGGCGCACCTGCACCCGCAACTTCAGGCGGTACTGCTGGACTATCTGGGGACTATCAAGGCCGTCGAGGGCGAGAAGCCTGTCCAGTTGTTCGTTACAAGCCACTCCCCCAACTTCGCCAGCATCGCCGATCTCGACAGCCTTGCCTGCCTGGTCGATACGGGGAGCTCCGTGGAGACATTCTTTCCGCGTACGATCGCCTTCGGCAAGGGGAAGCGGGAGAAGCTGGAACGTTACCTCGACGTGACCCGTGCCGAGTTGTTCTTTGCCCGCCGTGTCATCTTCGTCGAAGGTGCGGCCGAGTTGATGCTGGTGAGCGTGTTGGCGGAGAAGTGCGGGCATAGGCTGCGCGAACACGGTGTCAGCCTGATCAGCGTCGAAGGATTGAACTTCGACTCGTTCCTGCCGCTGTTCGGCGAAAAGGCACTGAAGATCCCGGTCGCTGTCATAACAGACGCGGACCCGGTCGGCGAACCCGACGGCGACGGAGAACCGCAGGCGGCCTACCCCGCGCCCGGTACTGCTGTGAAGGTGTCGGACAACACCGCCAAGATGAAGGAAGGCGAGGATACCTTCGTCAAGGTATTCCACGGTCTCAAGACATTCGAATACGACTTGGCCCTGCATGCCGACAACCGTGTCGCGATGCTGGCGGCTCTCAAGGAACTGCATCCGAAGATCGGCGAAACCGTCGCAGTAGCGGTCGAAGCCGCGGAAGGCGATGCGGCCAAGGCGCGCGCCCTTTTCAGCGGCATGTTTGAGCGCCCGCAGAACAATGTGCAGAAAGGCCGCTTCGGCCAGGCACTCGCGCAGGTGATTGCCGATGGCGCCGCGTGCGTAGTGCCGGACTACATCCGCGAGGCAATCACCCACGCCTGTCAAGTCAAGGAGCCCGAGTAGTGACCCAGCCGTCCGACGAGCAGTTGCAGGTCATCGGCGCACCAATCGCACCGATGTCCGTAATTGCCTGCGCTGGCAGCGGCAAGACGTTCACCGCTGTACGCCGGCTGGCGCAGATGCGCCGACAGCTCGGTGACGACCGCGGTCGCGTCGCTCTCCTGTCGTTCTCCAATGTCGCCGTGGATACCTTTCGGCGCGAATACCAGAATATGGTCCAGGAGGTGCCCTCCAGAGTCGCCCACGGCCGCGTTGAGATCGACACGCTAGTGCGGTGCGCGCGAAGTTATAGAACTTACTGTCGTCGGCATACTCAGACGTTCCAGGAGGCTGGAACAGTGAGAGTTGCCAAGACAATTGAGTTGGACGAGAACACCCTGCGGGAGCTTCGCAGGCTTGCCAAGCGGCGTACGGTGGAGGCCAGGCTGCAGCAGCGGGCGCTCGTGGTGCTGCTCGCTGCGGAGGGTCGGCAGAACAAGGACATCGCCATCGAGGCCGGGCTGGACCGGCGCCAGGTTGCGATGTGGCGCGAGCGTTTCCTGACCGGAGGCATCGACGCGCTGCGCAAGGACGCCCCGCGCAGTGGCCGCCCGGCCACGATCACGGCGGAGATGGAGTCGCGCATCGTGCACGCCACGCTGCACGACAAGCCGGTCAATGCCACGCACTGGAGCACCCGCACGCTGGCCGAGCACTTGGGTGTGGGTGCGACGACCATCCGCCGCATCTGGCAAAGCAACGGGCTGAAGCCTCATCTGAGCCGCACCTTCAAGCTCTCGCGCGATCCGCGCTTCGAGGACAAGTTGCTCGACATCGTGGGGCTGTACATGAACCCGCCCGAGCACGCCCTGGTGCTTAGCTGCGACGAGAAGAGCCAGATCCAGGCCTTGAACCGCACGCAGCCGGGGCTGCCGATGAAGCGCGGGCGTGCCGGCACCGTCACCCACGACTACAAGCGCCATGGCACGACCACGCTGTTTGCCGCACTCAATACCCTGGACGGGCGCGTGATCTCGATGTGCCAGCCGAGGCATCGCCACAGTGAGTGGTTGAAGTTCCTGCGGCTCATTGACCGCCGCACGCCCAAGCACCTGAGCCTGCATCTGGTCGTGGACAACTACGCCACGCACAGCCACCCCGAGGTGAAGAAGTGGCTGGCCAGCCACCCGCGCTTCGTCATGCACTTCACGCCGACGAGCGCGTCATGGCTGAACATGGTCGAACGCTTCTTCCGCGACATCACCGACAAGCGCATCCGGCGCGACAGCTTCACCAGCGTGGCCGAACTGGAGCTGGCCATCGACCTGTACGTGGCCCATCACAACATCGATCCCAAGCCGTTCATCTGGACCGCCAGTGCAACGGACATTCTGTCCAGGGTCACCCGGGCCAAAGCGGCCTTGACGGTGGCCCCAGGATAAGTACAGAACAGAGCGGCGCACTGCACTAGACACCTTCATCACCGGCAACGTGCTGCGCCCACACGCATATCGAACGATGGGTGCGCAGCAGGCCGCATTCCTTGTGATGGGCGGTGAAGCGTTCCTGGGCGGCTTCAGGTTCCAGACGAACACGTATCCTCGCGAGATCACGCAGATGCAGGTTGGCATCGACAACAACGGTGCCTATTTCTGCTACGCGGACAACGACCGGACGCTCAGGCTGGATACCATGCAAGCGACGCGCCTTGTGCATCGTCTTGGACAGGTAGGTGCCTATACACACAACCTCGGGCGCTACTGGTGCTACCGCACATTGGTAGAACAGCCCGGCATCCTGCGCGCCCTGGTCCGCCGCTATCCGCACATTCTGATCGACGAAGCGCAGGACATCGGTACGGCTCATCAGGCCATCATCGAGCAGCTTGTCGGTGCGGGCTGCCAGGTCTCGTTGATCGGTGATCCAAACCAAGGCATCTACGAGTTCGCCGGTGCCAATGGGGCGTTCCTGACACGGTACGGTCAGCGGGAAGGTGTCAACAGTCTCCACCTGACCAGGAACTTCCGGTCTGTGCCAGCGATTCTGGATTTGGCCAATATGCTGTCAACGCGGGCAGACACCGCGGACAGGTTAGTGCCCGATACGACGCATGGCGCTTTCTTCGTGCCCTACCGGAACGCCGAACGCGAGAACCTCATCGCTGCTTTCCAGGCGGCGGTGCTGGCGGCCGACCTGAAGCTGGAAAGCTCGGCCGTGCTGTGCCGCGCCCGGGACATGGCCAACAAGCTCGGCGGCAACGAAGGGGCGCCAGGCCAGGGAACCGTCAAGGCTCTCGCACAGGCCGCCATCCTGCGCGACCGGCACCAGGACTATCTCGCCGCGTTCAAGCTGGTGGCTTCCGGCATCGTCGGTCTACTTGCCAACCCGCCGCAGGGACTGGTGGCAAGGATCACGCAGCCCGCGCGCTACCCGGATGATCGAATGCTGCGACGGCTCGTTTGGGCATTCACACGCAATCGGGATTCGGGGCTGCCGGCCGCGACATTGACCGGGGACACGCAGTGGCATCCGCTGCTGCTGGAACGGACGAGGACATTGCTGGCGCAAATCGCACAAGACCACGGCTTGGCGAGCACCAACAACCTGGGCAACAAGCTCGCAAAAAGGGGGTTGCCCAATGCGCCGCTGATCACCGCCGCTGACTTGGCAGCGAACGACGACGCACCGCGCATCCGAGTGGACACAGTCCATCAGGCGAAGGGCGAAAGCCTTGATGCTGTGCTGTACTTGGCGAACCGGGAACACGCCAATGCGCTGCTGGCCGGCGTAGACACCGAAGTCGGGCGCATCGGCTATGTTGCCGTGACTCGCGCCCGCAATCTTCTGTGGCTCGGTGTACCGGCCAATGCGCTGGAGGAATTGAGACCCGTCTTGCTTGAACGGGGGTTTCAGGAAGCCGGCGCAGCGATAGCCCTAGCGTAGCAGCCGTCAGGCCGCTCGCAAGTCGCTCGAACTCCGAGACAGCGTCTCGGAAATCCTGATGCCTATGGTAAGGCAGGGATTGAAGCCGGATCGCCCAGCAGCGCCGACGGCGCTGCGGACGACGCAAATCCCTGGTGCCTGGTCATGCCGTCGCTTCGGCAGGCTGCTGCTTGGCGCCGGTGATCGCCTTGCGCCGACTCGCCACCAGTTCGGCGGCCTCCCGGACCGGCTTGTCCTCGGTGTGGACATAGCGCATGAACATCACCACGGTCTTGTGCGCCGTGAGTGCCATGCCGACCTTGACCGGAATGCCCGAGTTCGCAATGTCGGTCGCCGAGCGGTGTCGAATGCCGTGCGTCCCCACGTGCGTTGCCCCCGCAGCTTTGAGTGCACGGCTCCAGCCGCCGTAATACTCGCCTGTGGTCAGGTGTTGTCCCGGATGGCGCGGCGACGGTAGCACATAGCGAGCGCCTTCCTTGTGCGGCGCTGTCGAAAGCAGCCGGTAGGCTTCCTCGCTCATGGGCTTGGACATGCCGCCGGTCTTGCTGTCAGGCCAGACGACCCGCCGGTTCTCCAGATCGACCCATTCCCATTCGAGCGAGACGATTTCGCCACGGCGGCCAGCGAACTCGAACTGCAGGCGGATCGCCAACGGGACCACGTAGTTCTCCAGCCCTTCGGCCTCGATCTTGTCAAGCTGTCGGAACAGCTTGCCCATGTCCTCGTCGCTGATGAGATGGGTGGACTTGCCAGCCGGAAACAACTGGATATGCCGGCAGGGGTTGCTGCCATCGGGCCGGTAGCCCCACACCTCGGCCAGATTGAACATCTTGCGCAAGATGCTGAACGCCTTGTTCGCCTCGGTGGGCTTGTACGAAAACTTTTCCATCAGCCCGGCAATGTCGGGGCGCTTCACGTCCTGGACCTTCTTGCGGCCCAGCAGCGGGATGATGCAGCGGTCGATGACGCGCTGATAGCCGACCTGGGTGCTGGGCTTGTTGCGCTTCTTGGAGTGATCCTCCATGAACTTCTTGCACAGCTCCTCGACGGTAGGTGCTTTGCGCGCTTCGGCCTTGGCTGCGCCGGGATCACCGCCCCGACGTACCTGAGCCAGCCACTCCTGTGCCAAGGATCGGGCCTGTTCGACAGTCAGCTCTCCGTACTGACCGAGCGCGGGCTTGCGGCGCTCGCCGGCGTTCGTCCGGTACTGGAGCATGAACACCTTGCGACCCGATGGGGTAATCTTGCACAAGAAGCCGGGCACCAACGTGTCCCGGAGTTCGACGGCCTGCGCCTGGGGTTGTGCCGCATCGACAGCGGACTTGGTGAGCTTGATCTTTGCCATGATGACTCCTCGGAGAGACCCGGTTCCCAGGAGCCTTCTAGGGGCCAACAGAGGGGAAGTCGGGTCAAGTTTCGGAAAGCACCGGCATATGTTGAACTCGCCTAAGTCCTTGATAAACCTGCTGTATCTGGCTGTGGCGTAGTCCAGCGAAGTCCGGTGCTGGAGGCATCCTGAAATGAAAAAACCCCGCCACTGGGACGGGGTTTCTCGTTTCTGCGGTCAATCAGTGCGCCTGGCTGACCGCGGCGCTGCCGACCGGATTGCGCGGGTCGCTGCCACCGCTGAGCACGTTGCTGCGGCGATCCCATTCCACCGTCTGCAGGTTGCCCCAGACGTGGCTGGAACCGCGGCCGCCCGCAGCGGTATCACCGGGCAGATCGATCTTGTGGCCCATCGCCTGCAGCTGCTTGATGGTGTCGGCATCGAAGGTGCCGTCCTCGGCCTCGATCAGGTCCGGCAGCCACTGGTGGTGGTAACGTGGCAGCGCGGCGACCTGCTGCGCGGTCAGGCCGTCGTCGTAGCCCAGGATGCCCAGCAGCACCATGGTGATGATGCGGCTGCCACCGGGGGTGCCGAGCACCACGACCTTGTCGGCCGATTCCATGAAGGTCGGGGTCATCGAGCTGAGCATGCGCTTGCCGGGCTTGGGCGCATTGGCTGCATAGCCCATCACGCCGAAGGCATTGGGCGTGCCCGGCTTCAGCGCGAAATCATCCATCTCGTTGTTGAGCAGCACGCCGGTGCCCGAGGGAATCAGGCCCGAGCCGTACAGCAGGTTCACGGTCTGGGTCGCGCCGACGCGGTTGCCTTCGCGGTCGATGATCGAGAAATGCGTGGTCTCGTCATCTTCCAGCGGGGTCGGGTTGCCCGACAGCAGATCGCTCGGGGTGGCCTTGTCCGGGTGGATGGTGGCACGCAGGCCCTGCGCGTAATCCTTGCTGGTCAGCACCTTCTGCGGGATATCCACGAAGTCGGGATCGCCGAGGAAGAAGGTGCGGTCGCGATACGCACGGCGCATGGCTTCCACCACCAGATGGGTGCGATGCGCCGGGTCCAGCGTCTTCAGGTCCCAGCCTTCCAGGATCTGCAGCATGGCCGCCAGGGCGATGCCACCGGAAGACGGCGGCGAGGCGGTGGTGATGGTCCAGTCGCGGTACTTGAAGGCGATCGGCTCGCGCAGTTTGACCCGATAACCGGCCAGTTCCTCGGCGGTCCAGTGGCCACCGGCCTGTTGCACGCCCTTGAGCAGCAGCTTGCCGGTCTCGCCCCGATAGAAGCCATCGAAGCCCTGGTCGGCCAGGCGCGCCATGGTCTTGGCCAGTTCCGGCTGGCGGAACAGATCGCCTTCGGCGATCGGTTTGCCGTTGCGCTCATACACTTCGCGCGTGCCGGGGTAGCGCTGCATCACCGCGCGCCGCGATTCGTAGCCCTTGGCCATGCGCGCGTACACCGGGAAGCCATCGCGCGCGATGCGCATCGCCGGTTCCAGCGAGGTCTTCAGCGGCAGCTTGCCGTGCTTGGAGGCCAGTTCCACCAGCGCGGCCGGCAGGCCCGGGATACCGGCCGACCAGGCACCGTTGACCGAACGGTCGCGGTCAAGCTCGCCCTTCTTGTCCAGGAACGCTTCGGGCGTGGCGGACTGTGGCGCGGTTTCGCGCGCGTCCAGCATCACGTCCTTGCCGGTCGCCGCATCGTGCAGCAGGAAGAAGCCACCGCCGCCGAGGCCGGAGCTGATCGGCTCGACCACCGCCAGCGTGGCAGACACGGCCACGGCCGCATCGAATGCGTTGCCGCCCTTGGCCAGGATTTCCATGCCCGCTTCCGTGGCCAGGTGATGGCCACTGGCGACGGCGGCGCCGTCAGGGTGTTTGGCCAGAACCGCCGGTGCGGATTCCGCGGCCCAGGCACCCGGGGCCACCAGCAGGACGAGCAGCAACCAACGACGCGACAGCGTTCTCATTTGGGCAGAAACTCCGTGACATACAATTCGGGATGATCGCGCTGCAGCCCGTGCAGCTTGGCCAGCAGGGCGTCCTGGGTTTCCGGAATGTCCGGATCGGGATCGATGCATTCGACCGGGCAGACGACCACGCACTGGGGTTCGTCGAAATGTCCCACGCACTCGGTGCAGCGGGCCGGATCGATCACGTAGATGGTTTCACCCATCGAAATGGCCTGATTGGGGCAGGCCGGCTCACAGACGTCGCAATTGACGCAGAGCTCATTGATTTTCAGCGACATGGCGTTACTCCACGCCCGCGCCGGCGGATGAGAACCGGCCCACGCGGGCGCGCGGGCCGGTCATCGGTGACGCCCCTGCGGGCGCCACCCGGGCCGCGCACAAGGCGCAGCCGCCACTGCACGGGTTACTTGGCTTCGACGAAGATGTACTCGGCGCCGGTCGGCTGGATGATCGACTGGACACGGGCGTTGTCGGCGGCCTTGCCGATGAACACCACGCGCACACCCTTCATCGAGTCCGGCGAGACGTCCTTGAACACGGCCTGGATCATGTCGGCCATCTTGGCCGAGGCCGAGGAACCGAAGGCCAGCATGTTGCCCGGCTGCACGCCACGGCCCACGGCCTGGGTGGCGCTCTCGACCTGGCGCTCATACTTGGCCGCGAATTCCGGGTCCGATTCGGGGGCGAGGTAGTACAGGTACGGGCTGTTGCTGATGTTGCCCATGTTCTGCACGGCCACGGCCTGCAGGTACTTCTTCCAGCCGGCATCGTCATCGGCAGCCGGGGCGACCAGCGCCTGCTGGGCTTCGACGACCGGCGCGGCCTCTTCCTTCTTGCAGGCGGTGAAGGCCAGCGCGAACGACGCGATCAACATGGCACGCATGGTGTTGTTCATGGAATTCCTCCCTTGGTGATTCTTGGTATGTATGGGTCTGACAGGTACTACGCTTGGCCCGACTTCGCTTCACGGACCTTGCGCAGTGCCTCAAGCACGGCGGACGGCACGAAGCCGGACACGTCGCCGCCCAGGCGGGCGATCTCGCGGACCAGCGAAGACGAAATGAAGCTGTGTTGCTCGGCCGGGGTCAGGAACAGCGTCTCGACCTCCGGGATCAGGTGGCGGTTCATGCTCGCCATCTGGAATTCGTACTCGAAATCGGACACCGCGCGCAGGCCGCGCAGCAGCACCCCGCCCTGCACCGAGCGCACGAAATGCGCCAGCAGGGTATCGAAACCACGCACTTCCACGTTGCGGTTGTGGCCCAGCGCATCGCGGGCCAGCTGAACGCGCAGCTCCAACGGCAGCGTCGGCCCCTTGGAGGGGCTCTGTGCCACGCCCACCACCACCTTCTCGAACAGCGGCGCAGCGCGGTTCACCAGGTCGATGTGACCGTTGGTGATCGGATCGAAGGTGCCCGGGTACACGGCAATGCGGCGGTTGGCCACGGTCATACGTCAGCTACGCGTGTTGGTCTGGTGAAAGTGTAGCAGTGGCGCGGCGATACAGGGCAAAACGCACCTCACGGGTGCCCCCCTCGCGGTGCAGCAGCCACGGCGCGGGCATCTTCGGCGCCTGATCGGCCGGGGACTCCATGTACAGCCAGGCATCGGCGGCCAGATGCGACGGCAGCCCGGCGATCACCGCCTCCCACAGCCCATCGGCGAACGGCGGATCGATGAACACGATATCCGCCAGCACCCCGGCCGGCTGCCGCAGCCACTGCAGCGCATCGGCCTGCACCACCGCGATCTGCTCCTGCGCCCCCAGCTTGGCGACCGACTCGCGCAACTGGCGGGACAATGCGGCATCGCGCTCCACCAGCGTCGCCTGCGCCGCCCCCCGCGAGACCGCCTCCAGCCCCAGCGCCCCGCTGCCGGCGAACAGATCCAGCACCCGCGCCCCGCCCAGCCGCGGCATCAGCCAATTGAACAGCGTCTCGCGCACCCGGTCACTGCTGGGCCGCAGCCCCGGCGACAGCGGCACCGGCAGCTTCGTATTGCGCCACTTGCCCCCGATGATCCGCACCTGGCCCACCGCGGCCGCCGGTTGACGCGGTTTCATGCGGGGCTTTTGGCTGAGTGGGTCGGCGCGTGAAACGGAGGCACAGGGGTCATCGCACGAAGGTCAGGCAGAAGGGGGCCAATAGTCTAATCGGTGGTACCGGGCGAATGCGCTTCATGGACCAAACTCGACACCGGGCGATCTCGTGATAGATCGTGGACCCACACCTCACCCGCCATCAGGACAGCAGATCGCCGCAACAATATCAATATAAAAATATCATTTCCTAATGCGCAATTTCGAGACGGATAGCGCTGCACGGCCTTACTTGGTTAACGAGAATCCAATTGCCGCATCCGCGGCCTTGCGGACATTTACAATGAATAAACTCGCGATAGCCTTGATGATTTCGTTTCCAGTTTCCGCAGCCCCTCCCACCTCTCAACAAGATCGGATAGAAGTAAACACAAGTGGGGAGAGCACCATGGTCAGGACCACTCAATGGCCGGACTTCGAAGGTGGCTTCGTCGCCGTCGAACAGCGCTTATTGATGAATGAAGACGGGAATCCCACTTATCAGTATTCTCGCCAAAGCAAGGCAACACAGCTATACCATGAGGCCTTCTGCCTCGAAAAGAATGCACGGCCGGCTGGAGGAGAAGCAGAGCTAAAAGGAAGTATTGCGGCTTGGATATGCGAATTGAGTGATGAGGACAAGGCGCTCGACGCAGAAGTGGCTGCCCCTCAATACCCGGGTCCGCTTATGGATAAATCGACCGATTATGTTTTTGCAAATGCACCCAATGGATCAGCACGTGTAGGCGTCAACTTCCACTCAACCGGCACCATTCGCTACAGCAGTTCAAGCTCCGGATCCATGCGGGGTAGTGTCTCAGTCGACAGCGGCCGGTGCAAAACCAATTTCTCTCAGTTTTACGCCCAACCCTTCAGCGGAAGTCATGTTGCAACCGCGATCTGTATCGTTCACCAACCAAGAAGGATATCAACGAATATGGAAGGTTGCGTCCCCCGCCTATGTGGCTTCGACAATGGGTCGGTGACTATCAACTGAAGCACGCCCCACACACTCCGGCGCAAGAGGATGAATAGCAGTTATTTAGCCACATGACCAGAAATGCGAGCTGGGCCATCGATGAAATTGTGTGATGCTCATTCACAATGGCGATGGGGCGCAACCGTTTCAACCGGAAGCGCCCCGCCTCTCCCCATCAGCACAGAAGGGCCGTGGTCTACCCGCGGTGTTTCCGTGCACTTGAAAACCCAGCCCGCCACCCCTACCCCTTGAGCCAGCCGCCGCGCCGGGCGCGGCAATGTCCCAAGGAGCAACACGACCCATGACCGTGCAGACCCAAAAAGAAACCCTGGGCTTCCAGACCGAAGTCAAACAGCTGCTGCAGCTGATGATCCACTCGCTGTACTCCAACAAGGAAATCTTCCTTCGCGAGCTCATCTCCAACGCGGCCGACGCCTCGGACAAGCTGCGCTTCGAAGCGCTGACCCAGCCGGCCCTGCTCGAGAACGACGGCGACCTGCGCATCCGCGTCAGCTTCGATGCCACGGCCAACACCCTGACCATCGACGACAACGGCATCGGCATGAGCCGTGACGAAGCGATCGCCCACTTGGGCACCATTGCCAAGTCCGGCACCGGCGACTTCCTGCGCCAGCTCTCCGGCGACCAGAAGAAGGACTCCCAGCTGATCGGCCAGTTCGGCGTCGGCTTCTACAGCGCCTTCATCGTCGCCGACCAGGTGGACGTCTACTCCCGTCGCGCCGGCCTGCCCGCCAGCGAGGGCGTGCACTGGTCCTCGCGCGGCGAAGGCGAGTTCGATGTGGAGAGCATCGACAAGCCCGAACGCGGCACCCGCATCGTGCTGCACCTGAAAGATGACCAGCGCGACTTCGCCGATGGCTGGCGCCTGCGCGGCATCATCAAGAAGTACTCCGACCACATCGGCCTGCCGATCCAGATGGTCAAGGAACACCACGGCGAAGACGCCCCGGCCGAGACCGAATGGGAAACCGTCAACCGTGCCAGCGCGCTGTGGACCCGCCCGCGTACCGAGATCACCGACGCCGAGTACCAGGAGTTCTACAAGCACGCCGCGCACGACCATCAGGATCCGCTGGCCTGGAGCCACAACAAGGTCGAAGGCAAGCTGGAGTACACCTCGCTGCTGTACGTGCCCGGCCACGCCCCGTTCGATCTGTACCACCGTGACGCACCCAAGGGCCTGAAGCTCTATGTGCAGCGCGTGTTCGTGATGGACCAGGCCGAGCAGTTCCTGCCGCTGTACCTGCGCTTCATCAAGGGCGTGGTGGATTCCAACGATCTGTCGTTGAACGTCTCGCGCGAAATCCTGCAGTCCGGCCCGGTCATCGATTCGATGAAGTCGGCGCTGACCAAGCGCTCGCTGGACATGCTGGACAAGCTGGCCAAGGACAAGCCGGAGGTCTATGCCGGCTTCTGGAAGCAGTTCGGCCAGGTGCTCAAGGAAGGTCCGGCCGAGGATTACGGCAACCGCGAGAAGATCGCCGGCCTGCTGCGTTTCGCCTCCACCCATGACGACAGCGGCGAACCCAGCGTCTCGCTGGCCGACTACGTGGGCCGCATGATCGAAGGCCAGGACAAGATCTACTTCCTGACCGGCGACAGCCACACCCAGGTCAAGGACAGCCCGCACCTGGAAGTGTTCCGCAAGAAGGGCGTGGAAGTGCTGCTGCTCACCGACCGCATCGACGAATGGCTGATGGGGTACCTGACCGAGTTCGACGGCAAGTCGTTCGTCGATGTCGCGCGTGGCGATCTGGACCTGGGCGCGTTGGAAACCGCCGAAGACAAGCAGGCCCAGGAAGCCGTGGCCAAGGACAAGCAGGCACTGGTGGACCGTATCAAGGCCGCACTGGGCGATGACGTTGCCGACGTGCGCGTCTCGCACCGCCTGACCGACTCCCCGGCGATCCTGGCGATCGGCGAACAGGACCTGGGGCTGCAGATGCGCCAGATTCTGGAAGCCAGCGGCCAGAAGGTGCCCGACAGCAAGCCGGTGTTCGAGTTCAACCCCGGCCATCCGCTGATCGGCAAGCTGGACCAGGAAGGCGATGCCGCGCGCTTCGATGACCTCAGCCGCGTGCTGTTCGACCAGGCCGCGCTGGCGGCCGGTGACACGCTGAAGGACCCGGCGGCGTATGTGCGCCGGCTCAACAAGCTGTTGCTGGAGCTGTCAGCGTAAGGCGCTCTGCAGGGGGCGCCGGCTTCGTGTCGGCGCCCTGTTGCGGACGGTGATGCGTGGCACTGGGCAGCGACTGGCGCGCCCTGCCGGGATCAGGCCCAGCGGTCCAGCAGGGTGCCCAGCATGTCGTCCTGGCGGCGCACCACGGTCGCGTTGGCGGCAAACGCCAGCGCGGCTTCTTTCGCCGTGAGCAGGTCCGCGATCGGCACAGTGGCATCGTCGGGCGCGGCGACCACGCTGGCGGTCACACCGCCTCCTGCCGCTGCCGCCTGCGCGACACCCAGCCGGGTGGCATCCCTGACCGGCAACCGCGCCACGCTGGAGGCGGCAGCCTGCAGACCCAGCGAGGCTGCACGCATGCCGGCACTGGCAATGGACATCACGCTCATCGGTCACCGTCTTTCTGCTGTTCCGGCCGCGCCCGCATGACGCAGCCCTTCACAACCGGTAACGGCCGCATCGGCCATTACTTGAGCCCCGACCCACCGCACCTGCACGCCCATGGGCCTTCAGGGTGCAGTGGTAGCATACCCCTCTGATTTCAGCGTCTTTTGCCAATGCTCAGCTTCTTCCGTCGCAAAAAACCCCAGGACGCCCCGCAAGAGGCGGCCAAGACCCAGCATTACTCCACCGAGGAGCTGGCCGCCGCGTTCCCGCAGGCCACGCCCGAGCCTGCAGCAGCGCCGGCGCCCGCGCCGTTGCCGCCCGTGGTGGAAGCCCCGGTGCCTGCTGCCACGCCGGTCCAGCGCGAGATCGCACCGACGCCGGTTGAGACTGCACCTGTCGTTGCCACCCCGGTTGTGCCTGCGCCGGTTGTGCCTGCGCCCGCCGTACCGGCGCCTGTGGTCGCACCGCCTGTTGCCCCGGCGCCGGTCGCCCCGGCTCCGGCTGCGCCTGCACCTGTCGTCGCGGCACCGGTTCCACCAGCGCCGGCAGAAAGCCGTGCACCCGCCGTCCCGGGCCCGGTACCCGCCGTGCCGGTGAGTGCGCCTGCGCCGGCTGTCATCGCGCCGGCAGCGCCCGCCCCGGTGAGTCCGGCAACACCCGTTACGCCGGCTGTTCCGGTCACACTGACAACGCCCGTTACGCCAGCTGCTCCGGCTGCGCCGACCATCGTGACCGAGCGCCCGTCCTCCCAGGACATCGCCCCCGCCGCGGCCGGCAAGAGCGGGTGGCGCGAGCGCCTGCGCAACAGCGTGATCGCCCGCAGCTTCGGCGGCCTGTTCTCGCGCAATCCCAAGCTCGATGACGACCTGCTCGATGAGCTGGAAACCGCGTTGATCACCGCCGATGTCGGTGTCGGCGCGACCACCGCGCTGGTCGAAGGCCTGCGCAAGCGCATGAAGGCGCGCGAGTTCGCCGATGCCAATGCGCTGCTCACCGCGCTGCGCGCCGAGCTGATCGCGATCCTGCAGCCGGTCGCCAAGCCGCTGGTGATCGACCGCACCGCCAAGCCGTTCGTGGTACTCACCGTCGGCGTCAACGGTGTCGGCAAGACCACCACCATCGGCAAGTTGGCCAAGCGCTTCAAGGACGACGGCCACAGCCTGATGCTGGCCGCTGGCGATACCTTCCGTGCCGCCGCCGTTGCGCAGCTGCAGGCCTGGGGCGAGCGCAATGGCGTGGCCGTGGTCGCGCAGGGCCAGAACGCCGATGCGGCCTCGGTCGCCTTCGATGCGCTGCAGGCCGGCAAGGCACGCGGCACGGAAGTGCTGATCGCCGATACCGCCGGCCGCCTGCATACCCAGGCCGGGCTGATGAACGAGCTCGGCAAGATCCGCCGCGTGCTCGGCAAGATCGACGCCCATGCGCCGCATGAAGTGCTGATGGTCATCGATGGCACCACCGGCCAGAACGCGCTCTCGCAGCTGCGTCAGTTCCATGCCGCGGTCAACGTGACCGGTCTGGTGGTGACCAAGCTGGATGGCACCGCCAAGGGCGGCGTGGTGTTCGCGCTGGCCCGCGAGTTCGGCATTCCGATCCGCTTCTGCGGCATCGGCGAGCGCCCGGAAGACCTGCGCGTGTTCGATCCGGAAGCCTTTGTCGACGCCCTGCTGCCCGAAGCGCTCGGCGCCTGATCACCGCCGGGCCAGGCAGCAGCTCCACTTGTAGCGCCACCCCATGGGTGGCTGCTTCACCTCCGTGACCGGCACCCCCGGCTGCCGATGCAGCCACGCATCGCGTGGCTTCAGCCCTTCTCCGGAATCTGCATGACCCGCCAGCCTCCCGCCAGCGCCGTATTGCCTGCCGACGATGTGTTCGTTTCCCGGCTGCTGCACTGGTTCGACGACCATGGCCGGCACGATCTGCCCTGGCAGCACCCGCGCTCGCCGTACCGGGTGTGGCTGTCGGAGATCATGCTGCAGCAGACCCAGGTCAGCACGGTCATTCCGTACTTCCTGAAATTCCTCGAGGCGTTCCCGACCCTGCCCGACCTCGCGGCGGCCAGCAATGATGCGGTGATGGCGCAGTGGGCAGGCCTGGGCTATTACGCCCGTGCCCGCAACCTGCATGCCGCCGCGCAGCGCTGCGTCGAGCTGCACGGCGGCGAGCCGCCGCGTGATTTCGATGCCTTGCATGCGCTGCCGGGCATCGGCCGCAGCACCGCGGGCGCGATTCTCAGCCAGGCCTGGAATGATCGCTTCGCGATCCTGGATGGCAACGTCAAACGCGTGTTGACCCGCTATCACGGCATCGAGGGCTTTCCCGGCCTGCCGGCGATCGAAAAGCAGCTCTGGGCGGTCGCCGAGGCGCACGCAGCGCAGGTACCGGGAACGCGCATGGTCGATTACACCCAGGCGCAGATGGACCTCGGCGCCAGCGTCTGCAGCCGCAGCAAACCGGCCTGCGTGATCTGCCCGCTGCAGGCCACCTGCGTCGCCCGCCGCGAAGGGCGCACCGACCAGCTGCCGACGCCCAAGCCCGGCAAGACCCTGCCCGAGCGCGAGGCGGTGGCGCTGCTGCTGCGCGATGCACGCGGCCGTGTGCTGCTGCAGAAGAGGCCGGACACCGGCATCTGGGCGCAGCTGTGGACCCTGCCCCAGGCCGAGAGCGGGATCGCGCTGCAGGACTGGTTCGACGCGCATATCGACGGCTCGCTGGACGATGCCGAGCCGCTGCCGGTGCTGGAGCACACCTTCAGCCACTACCGGCTGCATCTGCAGGTACTGGTGGCAACGGTACAGGGCTCGCGCGGTGAGGATGCCGGCGGGCGCTGGGTCGCTGCCGAGGAGCTGGCCACGCTGGGCCTGCCCGCCCCGATCCGCAAGCTGCTCCAGACCGGTGCACCGCCCGCTCAGCCCAAGCGCCGTACAATGCGGCGCGCAGCAACATCCCAAGACATCGAGTAACGCTATGCCCCGCACCGTTTTCTGCCAGTACGAACAACGCGACGCCGAAGGCCTGGACTTCGTGCCCTACCCCGGCGAGCTGGGCCAGCGGATCTTCAACCACATCGGCAAGCCGGCGTGGTCCGCGTGGCTGGCGCACCAGACCATGCTGATCAACGAAAACCGGCTGTCGCCGCGGGATCCCAAGCACCGTGCGTTCCTGGAAGAGGAACTGGTGAAGTACCTCTTCAGCGGTGGCGCCGAGAAGCCGGCCGGGTTCGTACCGGAGGCCTGATCGCCGCGGATACCGACCTCCGGTCGGTATCTACTGCCAGGGTGTGGCGATCGCGAGATCGCGGTGCCCTCGTCGATGTGCCTTGGCTGGCCAGCGGCCGGCACTACGGGGTCGGCGCCTGCTGGCCCTCTTCGCGCTCCTGCACCTGTGCCTGGCGCAGTTCCTGCTCGGACGCGCGCAGCGCTTTGGTATCCAGCTTGCGGATGCTGCTGATGAAGCACGGCAGGTTCACCGGGCCGGCCGTCGGGTCGCGCACCAGCACCTTGTCGAAGCGCGAGGAGACGCGGCCGATCCGGCTGGTCAGGCCGATCGCGGAGGCGTAGTCCAGCCCCTGGCACGGGCCGGCCAGGTCCAGCAGATAGCCTTCGCTCGGGCGCGTCCACACCGCCAGCGCGCTGTCGCCCAGGGCGGTCCAGCCGGACAACGAGCCGTACAGCGGCATGTCCTGCTGCGGTGGCCCGGCATGGGCACGGTAGAGATCGAGCTTCTGCGCGGTGGACAGGCGGCCGGTACTGGCGCACGCGGCCAGGCCAAGGCACAGGGCCGCGATGGCAAGGGTCTGCTTCATGACGCCTCCTGCTGGGGAATGTGCGCCGATCATGCGCCGCCTGGCGTGCTCCCGGCGAGAGGAACCCGCCGGGTGTTCAGCGCTCAGGCAGGCACGGCTGCCTGCTCAGACCTCGCTGTGCGCCAGGCTGTGCAGCCGCCCTTCGCGCAGCTCCAGCACGCGGTCCAGCTTGCGCGCCAGGGAGCGGTCATGGGTCACCAGCACCAGGCTGGTATGGTGCGCGCGGTTGAGCTCGAGCATCAGCTCGAACACGGTCGCGGCGGTCTTGTCGTCCAGGTTGCCGGTCGGCTCGTCGCCGAGCACGCAGGCCGGGCGGTTGACCAGCGCGCGGGCCACGGCAGCGCGCTGGCGCTCACCGCCGGACAGCTCACCGGGCTTGTGGTCCAGGCGATGCCCCAGGCCGACCGACTCCAGCAGCGCCTGCGCGCGGGTGCGCGCATCCGCCACTTCATCGCCGCCAAGCAGCACCGGCATCATCACGTTTTCCAGCGCGGTGAATTCGGGCAACAGGTGATGGAACTGGTACACGAAGCCAAGCGCGCGGTTGCGCAGCCGGCCGCGCTGGCTGTCGGACAGGCCGGACATGCGCTGGCCGGCGACATATACCTCGCCCGCCGTCGGCGTATCCAGGCCACCGAGCAGGTGCAGCAGGGTGCTCTTGCCGGCGCCGGAGGCACCGATGATGGCCACGGTCTCGCCGGCGGCCACGCGCAGGTCCAGCCCGTTGAACACCGGCGTCTGCATGCGGCCTTCGGCGTAGGTCTTGGCCAGGGCTTCGGCGCGGATGACTTCCTGGCCCAGGGTGAGTGCTTCATTCATAACGCAGGGCCTCCGCCGGCTGGGTACGTGCCGCGCGCCAGGCGGGATACAGGGTGGCAAGGAAGCTCATGACCAGCGCCACGGCGGTGATCACGATGATGTCCGGGGTCTGCATGTCGGTCGGCAGGCCGGTGATGTAGTACACGTCCTCCGGCAGCAGCTTGACGTTGAACAGCGTCTCGATCGCGCCGAGGATGCGCTCCAGGTTCAAGGTCAGGGTGATGCCGCCAATGACGCCCAGCACGGTGCCGAAGATGCCGATCAGCGAACCCTGCACCATGAATACCTGCATCACGCCACCCGGGGTCAGGCCCAGGGTGCGCAGGATCGCGATGTCGGCCTGCTTGTCGGTCACCAGCATCACCTGCGAGGAGACCAGGTTGAACGCGCCCATGGCGATGATCAGCGAGAGCAGGATGCCCATCACCACCTTCTCCATGCGCAGCGAGTGGTACAGGTTGGCGTTCTGCTGGGTCCAGTCACTGACGCGGTAGGCACCGGTCAGGTTGTGGGCCAGATCGACGCCGACGTCCAGCGCCTTGTCCATGTCATGCAGTTTCAGGCGCACGCCGGTGACGCCATCGATGCGCAGCACTTTTTCCAGATCGGCCATGTTGGCGTAGGCCACGCCGCGGTCGACCTCGTTGTAGCCGGCTTCGAAGATGCCGCTCACGGTGAAGCGTTTCATCCGCGGGATCGCGCCGATCGGCGTGCCCTGCACTTCGGCCAACGTCACCAGCACCGTATCGCCGACGCCGACACCGAGGTAGATCGCCAGTTCCTGGCCGACCAGCAGGTTGTAGCTGCCCGCGGTCAGGCTGTCGAAACTGCCTTTCTTGACCTTCTGGTTGATCACCGAGACGTTCGGCTCCAGCGCCGGGTCGATGCCCTGCACGATGGCGCCCTGCACGCGGGGGCCACTGAGCATGGCCTGGATTTCGATGTACGGCGCCGCCCCGGCGACACGCGGGTCCTTCTTGGCCACCTCGACCGCATGCGCCCAATCGGCCATGGGCGCGCCGTCGGTGGTGATGGTGGTATGCGCGGTCATCTGCAGCAGGCGATCGCGGATTTCCTTCTGGAAACCGCTCATGACCGCCAGCGTGGTGATCAGCACGGTCACGCCCAGGGCAATGCCGAGGATCGAGGCCATGGAGATGAAGGAGATGAAGCCGTTGCGGCGTTTGGCGCGCAGGTAGCGCAGGCCAATCGAGACAGGTATGGGTTTGAACATGCAGGTACGCCGGACAATTCAGGCTATGGTGCCACTGCAGGGGGTGAACGGGAAATGCAGTGTGCCCGGACGGCTAGTCGCAGTTCACGTGCCTGTGCCTGCGGAAGGGTATCGGGCCAGAACAGGCGCCAGTGGCGGCGGCCCTGCTGCCGCCAGGCCAGCTGCACCAGCGGGCCGCGGCGGCGCATCTGCAGGTCCTCGACCGGCGCGTCATCCACCTGCGCGGGTCCCTCATCGGCAGGGATCACGAACATGCGGCCCGGGCGGCGCGCATACCGCCACGCCTCCAGCCACGTCACGGCCATCGCCACGAAGCCCGATGCCAGGCCCCAGGGCGTCGGCAGATCGGTGGCCCACAACGCCCAGGGCATCAGCGCGCCCATGGCGATCAGCGCGCGGCATTGCCAGCGCGAGGGCTGCCACTCAAGCTGGCAGGGCGCGGATCCGGGCGATGAGGGCGGCGGGCGCGGCATGCGGGCACTCCTCGTAACCCATGAACCAGCGCCATAACTTATCGTCCTCGCTTTCGAGCAGGAACAGGAAAACCTCGCGCTCGTCTGTCGGTGCCTGCCCCCAGCAACGGTCCAGGTAACGGCCGAACAGCTGGTCCAGCTCGCGCATGCCGCGACGGCAACGCCAGCGCAGTTTCTTGAGTTCGGTTGCTTCGTCCATTTTCTGCGTTTCCAGATAAGGCAAAGCCACGCATGGCGTGGCTCTACCGTTTCGATCATTTTCTGCAGGACCCCGCATGGCACGGCCCCACAGTTTCCACCCTTTGTTGCAGGGCCACGCATGGCGTGGCGCTACAGGACACCGCTGGATCAGGCGCGACGCGCCATCATCAGCTTCTTGATCTCGGCAATCGCCAGCGCCGGGTTCAGGCCCTTCGGGCAGGTCCGCGAGCAGTTCATGATGGTGTGGCAGCGGTACAGCTTGAACGGGTCTTCCAGCTCGTCCAGGCGCGCACCGGTGTCTTCATCGCGCGAGTCGATGATCCAGCGGTAGGCCTGCAGCAGGATGGCCGGGCCCAGGTAACGCTCGCCATTCCACCAGTAGCTCGGGCAGCTGGTCGAGCAGCACGCGCACAGGATGCACTCGTACAGGCCGTCCAGCTTCTTGCGGTCTTCCGGCGACTGCAGACGCTCGCGATCCGGCGGCGGCGGGGTCTGGGTACGGATCCACGGCTTGATCGAGGCGTACTGCGCGTAGAAGTGGGTCAGATCCGGCACCAGATCCTTGACCACGCTCATGTGCGGCAGCGGGTAGATCGGCACTTCGGCCTTGCCGCAGTCGGCGATGGCGCGGGTGCAGGCCAGCGTGTTGGTGCCGTCGATGTTCATCGCGCACGAACCGCAGATGCCCTCGCGGCACGACCGGCGGAAGGTCAGGGTCGGATCGATCTCGTTCTTGATCTTGATCAGCGCGTCCAGAACCATCGGGCCGCAGGCGTCCAGATCGATCTCGTACGTATCGGTGCGCGGATTGCTGTCGTCGTCGGGACTCCAGCGGTAGATCTTGAAGGTGCGGGTGTTCTTCGCACCGGTCTGGGCGGGGAAGTGCTTGCCCTTTCCGATCTTGGAATTCTTGGGGAGGGAAAACTCGGCCATGGCTGTTCTCGTTGGCTCAGGCGGCTCGCGCTGCGGGGCAGGCGCGGGTAGCACGGAAGATGAGGAAGTCGACACCGCCGGCCAGCGGCGCACGCACCACCCCACCCGTGCGGGGGGAGGCGATGGCGAGCGCTGCGTGGACGGAGGTCATGCCGCAGGTCTCTTAGTAAACGCGCGGCTTGGGCGGGACGACGTCCACGTCCTTGCTCAGCGTGTACATGTGGACCGGACGGTAGTCGAACTCGCACTTGCCGTTCTCGTCGACGTTGACCAGCGTGTGCTTCTGCCAGTTGACGTCGTCGCGGTCCGGGAAGTCCTCATGCGCATGCGCGCCGCGGCTTTCCTTGCGCTGTTCGGCCGAGTTGATCGTCGCCACCGCGTTGAGCAGCAGGTTGTTCAGCTCGTAGGTTTCGATCAGGTCCGAGTTCCACACCAGCGAACGGTCGGAGACCTTGACGTCCTGGAAGGAGTCGAAGATCTCGGCCATCTTGGCGCAGCCTTCTTCCAGCGTCTTGCTGGTACGGAACACCGCCGCGTCGTTCTGCATGGTGCGCTGCATGCGATCGCGGATGACCGAGGTCGGGGTGTCGCCATTGGCGTAACGCAGCTTGTCGAGCAGGCCCAGGGCCTTGTCGCAGGCATCGGACGGCAGGGTCTTGTGCGGCTGGCCCGGCTTGATGGTGTCGGCGCAGCGGTTGGCCACCGCACGGCCGAACACGACCAGATCCAGCAGCGAGTTCGAGCCCAGGCGGTTGGCGCCGTGCACGGACACGCAGGCCGCTTCGCCGATGGCGTACAGGCCCGGCACGACCGCATCGGGGTTGTCGCCGACCTTGCGCACGACTTCGCCGTGGTAGTTGGTCGGGATGCCACCCATGTTGTAGTGCACGGTCGGGATGACCGGGATCGGCTGCTTGTGCACGTCCACGCCGGCGAAGATGCGGGCGCTTTCAGCGATGCCCGGCAGCTTGTCGTCGATGACGCCCGGGCCGAGGTGGGTCAGGTCGAGCAGGATGTGATCCTTGTGCTCGCCGACGCCGCGGCCTTCGCGGATCTCGATGGTCATCGAACGCGACACCACGTCGCGCGAGGCCAGATCCTTGTAGTGCGGTGCATAGCGCTCCATGAAGCGCTCGCCGTTGCTGTTGCGCAGGATGCCGCCTTCGCCGCGCACGCCTTCGGTGATCAGGCAGCCCGCGCCGTAGATACCGGTCGGGTGGAACTGCACGAACTCCATGTCCTGCATCGGCAGGCCGGCACGCATGACCAGACCGCCGCCGTCGCCGGTGCAGGTGTGGGCCGAGGTGGCGCTGAAGTAGGCACGGCCGTAACCGCCGGTGGCCAGCACCACGCCGTGGGCGCGGAACAGGTGCAGCGAGCCGTCGGCCATGTCCAGCGCGAGCACGCCGCGGCAGACGCCTTCCTCATCGAAGATCAGGTCGAGGGCGAAGTACTCGATCATGAAGCGCGCGTTGTGCGCCAGCGACTGCTGGTACAGCGTGTGCAGCATGGCGTGGCCGGTACGGTCGGCCGCGGCGCAGGTGCGCTGCGCGGACGGGCCTTCGCCGTACTTGGTGGTCATGCCGCCGAACGGGCGCTGGTAGATCTTGCCGTCTTCGGTACGGCTGAACGGCACACCGTAGTGCTCCAGTTCGATGATGGCCGGGATCGCTTCGCGGCACATGTACTCGATGGCGTCCTGGTCACCCAGCCAATCCGAGCCCTTGATGGTGTCGAAGAAGTGGTAGCGCCAGTCGTCCTCACCCATGTTGCCCAGCGCGGCGGAAATACCGCCCTGCGCGGCCACGGTGTGCGAACGGGTCGGGAAGACCTTGGTCAGGCAGACCGTCTGCAGGCCCTTGGCGGCAAGACCGAACGTGGCGCGCAGGCCAGCACCGCCGGCGCCGACCACGACCATGTCGTACTTGTGTTCCGTAATCTTGTAAGCGGACATCTAATCTGGATTCCTGTCTTGGTGCCTGGACTCAGGCAACGCCGAGCGCAATGCGGGCGACCGCAAACACACTGACGATCGCGCCGAGCACGGCGATGAACTTCACCGTGGTCTGCAGCGCCAGGGCCAGCAGCGAGTTATGGATGTAGTCTTCCAGCACGACCTGCAGGCCGAGCTGGGCGTGCCAGAACATCGCGACCAGGAAGCCGACCAGCAGCACCGCGTTCCACGGCTTGGACACCGCATCGGTGGCGGTCACGTAATCGGCGCCGATCAGGCTCAGCACGAACACCAGGAACCAGATGGTCAGGCCGACCAGCGCGGTGGCGGTCAGGCGCTGCATCACGAAATGCTCGGTGCCGGTCTTGGCCGCGCCCAGGCCACGCACGTTCTTCAGCGGGGTACGGTACTTGTTCATGCGGCCGCTCCCATGAAGACGTAGGCCCAGATCAGGGCGGTGATCACCAGGCTGGCGAAGACCGAGACCCAGCTGCTGCGCACGAAGGCGGGAATGGAGAAGCCGATCGCGAAGTCCTGCACGATATGGCGGATGCCATTGCACAGGTGGTAGGCGAAGGACCAGGTCCAGGCGAACAGGAAGAGCTTGCCGTACCAGCTACCGGCGTGGCCGGTGAAGCAGTTCCAGGATTCAGGACCCATCATCAGGGCGAGCAGGCCGCCGGCAATGATCAGGGCTCCAACAGACAGAAAGATGCCGGTCGCTCGATGCAGGATCGAGGTGGCCATCTGAATCTGCCAGCGATACACCTGAAGGTGCGGGGAAAGGGGACGTTCTCTGGCGGCCATTCGCTGGGCTCGTTATCTCGGCTGGGCGGCGCAATGCCGCGTTGGCTCAATGCTGATCAAAAATCGATGCAGCGTCCGTTTTTTTCCCAATCTCCGTACCGCACCGGATCAAGTCCGCCGCGGCCGCCGATTTCCAAAGGCGATGCCGGGGTCTCGGGAAGCGGATGCTCCTCCGGTACCAGCGTGCCTTCAGCTTCAGAATCTGGAGTGGGGGTTGTTTGGCCTATCATGGGTGTTCTCGCAACGCACAAATTTTAGACCCCGTTCACGTGCCTGACAACCTGCCCTCCGATTTCGCCGGCTTTTCGCGTCTCACCGGTCACCAGCTGCTCAGTCTCAGCGGTGCCGACGCGGCTGCGTTCGCCCATGCCCAATTCTCCAGCGATGTGACCGCCCTGCCCTTGCGGCATTGGCAGTGGAGCGCCTGGCTGACGGCCAAGGGCCGCACCATTGCTGTGTTCCAGCTGCTGCGGCTGGAGGAGGAGCGCATCGTGCTGGTGCTCGCCGACGGCGATGCCGATGCGATTGCGTCGCAATTGCAGCGTTTTGTATTCCGCCGCAAGGTCCGGATCGAGGTGCGCAACGACCTGGCCGTGGCGGCGAGCTTCACCACGCCGGAAAGCGCCTCCGAGGCCGCGATTGCGCAACTTGGCGCCGAAAACATGGAATTGGACCTGGGCAGCGATGCGCTTCCGCGCAGCCTGCGGATCGGTGCCGCCGATGCCGTGGCCGCCGCCGCGGACAGCGCGGATATCGCACTGGCCTGGCGCCAGTCCGACCTTCGCTATGGGCTGCCGCGACTGGACGCCGATCAGCGTGAACAGTGGACGCCCCAGCAGCTGGGGCTGGACCGCCTGAACGGGTACAGCGTCAAGAAGGGCTGCTACCCCGGCCAGGAAATCGTGGCCCGCACCCATTTCCTGGGCAAGGCCAAACGCGCCCTGCAGCTGCTGCGGGTCGTGGAGGGCACGACCAGCGGCACGCAGGTGCAGCAGAACGAGGCCGCGATCGGCACGGTCGCCTCGGTGGCCGGTGACCTGGCCCTGGCCGTGCTGCCGCTGGAAATCGCGCCCGAACCGTTGACGGTCGGCGGGGTTGAGGCCGCCCACCTGCCGTTGCTGGACGGTCTGGCGCGTTAACGGGCATCGACCGTTGGTCGATCCGTACGCGCCGCGCCAGCATCGCGGTCCGGTAGGCGCCGACCGTTGCTCGGCGCGCCCCGTCACCCCTCCGCGACTTACGCGTCGTTCAAGCGCTCGCCGGTCTCTGCATCGAAGAAATGCAGGCCCTGCGGATGGATCGCCACGCGGATCGGCTCGCCGACCGGCGGCAACGCCTGCGGCGCCACGCGCATCACCAGGGGCTGGCCGCCACTGGTCATGTTGACGAAGATCTCATTGCCGACCGGCTCGATGCCATCGATCATCGCTTCGAACGCGGTCACATCCCCTGCGGCGGCCGGCTGCAGATGCTCCGGGCGCACGCCCACGGCGATCGCCTTGCCGACCCACGCCTGATCGATCCGGGCCTGACCCAGCGGCGCGGTCAGCCCGGTGTCCTGCACGGCATAGCCACTGTCAGTGCGCTGCAGGGTGCCGCGCAGCACGTTCATCGCCGGGCTGCCGAGGAAACCGGCCACGAACAGATTGGCCGGGCGGTCGTACAGCGCCATCGGGGTATCGATCTGCTGGATCACGCCATCCTTGAGCACCACGATGCGCTGGCCCAAGGTCATCGCCTCGACCTGGTCATGGGTGACGTAGATCATGGTGGTGCCGAGCTTGCGGTGCAGTTGCGCGATTTCGGTGCGCACGCTGTGGCGCAGCTTGGCGTCCAGGTTGGACAGCGGCTCATCCAGCAGGAACACCGCCGGCTCGCGCACCAGCGCGCGGCCCAGGGCAACGCGCTGGCGCTGCCCGCCGGACATCGCCTTGGGCAGCTTATCCAGCATGTCGGTCAGGCCCAGGGTGTCAGCCGCCTCGCTGACCCGCTTGCTGATCGTGGCCTTGTCGTGGCCGCGCAGCTTCAGACCGAAGGCCAGGTTCTCGGCCACGGTCATGTGCGGGTACAGCGCATAACTCTGGAACACCATGGCGATGTCACGATCCTTGGGCGCCACGTCGTTGACCACGCGGTCGCCGATCGTCAGCGTGCCGCCGCTGATCTCTTCCAGGCCGGCGACCATGCGCAGCAGTGTGGACTTGCCACACCCGGACGGCCCCACCAGCACCATCAATTCACCATCGGCCACTTCGAAGGTCGCGCCCTGCACGGCCACCTGACCGTTGTCGTAGACCTTGCGAACGCCCTGCAACTGCACTTTTGCCATATCACCATTCCAGTCCGCCCGGTCTCCGGGCTGTTATGCGGAACTGCCTTCGGCCCTCCCGATGGCAGGTCGATGGCGTGGTGCCGCATGACGGCGACCACTGCAATCGAATACAGTCTGCGCATTCTGCCATGTAAACGTTTTCACGTGGCACTATCCGATAGTCGGCCGTGACCAGGATGCCGGGGAGGATGCGATATCTCCCACGACACCCGGTCGGCAGGCCATCATGCCGGGCGGAATCCATGGGGCGTGCTGCACCTGCAACAAGCAGACAACGGACCCCGCCCGACCCCCGAGAACATAGACGAGAAGCGATTGACAACGATGTCACCCGGATCTGAAACTCGAGCGATGCACGACACCCTTTTCCTGTTTGGTGCCACAGGTGACCTGGCCCAGCGCTATCTGTTCCCCTCGCTGCTGCGATTGCTGGGCGACGGCCTGCTCCCCGAAGACTTCAAGGTCCGTGCGCTGGCGCTGTCGCCGCACGATACCGAGGCCTTCCGCGAGATCCTGCGCCCGCGCCTGCAGCAGGCCATGCCGATGGCCAGCCAGGACGACATCCACTCGCTGCTGCAGCGCATCGACTACCGCTCGGTGGATCTGCGCAATCCCGAGTCCGTGGCCGAGTCGGTCCATGACCTGGTCGACCGCAAGTGTGTGAGCTACCTGGCGATCCCGCCGGGCCTGTACATCTCCACCTGCGAAGGGCTGGCCAAGGGCGGCGCGTTGGCCGCACCGCACCGCCTGATGCTGGAAAAGCCGATCGGCAGCGACAGTGCCAGCGCCGAGGAGATCATCTCCACCATCGGCCAGTGGATCGACGAAGACCGCGTGTTCCGCCTGGACCACTACCTGGGCAAGGCCGCGGTGCAGAATCTGATCGC
Source organism: Stenotrophomonas maltophilia (assembly GCF_002205165.1). Taxonomy (GTDB): domain Bacteria; phylum Pseudomonadota; class Gammaproteobacteria; order Xanthomonadales; family Xanthomonadaceae; genus Stenotrophomonas; species Stenotrophomonas maltophilia_N. The sequence continues at coordinate 91,218 of NZ_NIVS01000003.1, forward strand.
GCTGCGCTTCGGCAATACGCTGCTCGAGGCGGTCTGGAACCGCAACTACATCGAATCGGTGCACATCCTGGTTGCCGAGAGCGAGGGCGTGGACGGCCGCGATGCGTACTACGCCCGCTCCGGCGCGCTGCGCGACATGGTCCAGAGCCACATCCTGCAGTTGCTGTGCCTGGTCGCCATGGAACCGCCCGCCTCGCTGGAAGCCGATCGCATCCGCGATGAAAAGGTCAAAGTGCTGCGCTCCCTGCGCCCGCTCGATGCCAAGCACGCCGCGCGTGACAGCGTGCGTGGCCGCTACACCGCCGGCACCATCAACGGCCAGCCCGCGCAGGCCTACCAGCCGCCGGAAGGCAGCGACGTGGAAACCTTCGCCGGTGTCACCGCGCATATCGACAACTGGCGTTGGTCCGGCGTGCCGTTCCACCTGGTCACCGGCAAGCGCCTGGCCGAGCGCACCACCCGCGTCGTGGTCACGCTCAAGCCGGTCACGCATTGGCTGTTCGAGCGCCCGCACCGTGGAAATGCCACCCCGAACCGCATCACCTTCCAGCTGCAGCCGCAGGAAAACATCGAACTGGGCCTGATGAGCTCGCTGGCCGGCCCGGAATGGGGCGCGCTGGAACTGCATCCGCTGGAACTGGAACTGTCCGTGCCGACCGGCCTGCACCGCCGTATCGCCTACGAGCGGCTGTTCCTGGATGCCTTCAACGGCAACCATGCGCTGTTCGTGCGCGATGACGAAGTGCGCGCGGCCTGGGCCTGGATCGACAGCGTCAGCGACGCGTGGAAGGAAGCCAAGCTGCCGTTGCAGCCCTACCCGGCCGGCGAATGGGGTCCGGCGGAAGCCGCCGGCTTCCTGCCTGCCGATGCCGATGCCGACGCTGCCCGTGGTGGCCAGGCATGACGGTGTTGTCCCAGCCGGTCCTGGTGGCGGATATCGGCGGTACCAATGCACGCTTCGCACTGGCCGACACTTCGCTGGCCGCGCCGCTGCAGCAGGACAGCATCCGCGAGTTCGCTGTCGCTGATTTCCCCTCGCTCGGTGAGGCCGCACGGCATTACCTCGAGCAGATCGGCGCGGAAGCCAGGCGCGGCGTGTTCGCCGTGGCCGGCCGCGTGGACGGTGACGAGGCGCGCATCACCAATCACCCGTGGGTAATCTCGCGCATGCGCACCGCGCACATGCTCGGCTTCGACGAACTGCACCTGATCAACGATTTTGCCGCCCAGGCGATGGCCATCTCGCTGCTGCAGCCGCAGGACGTGATCCAGGTCGGCGGCGCGTCGTGGGTTCCGGGCAAGCCGGGCCAGCCGCGCAACTATGCGGTGATCGGCCCGGGCACCGGGCTCGGCGTGGGCGGGTTGATCCTGCGCCACGGCCGCTGCTACCCGCTGGAAACCGAGGGCGGCCATGTCAGCTTCCCGCCGGGCACGCCGGAGGAGATCCGCATCCTGGAAATCCTGTCCGAGCAGTTCGGCCGGGTGTCCAACGAGCGCCTGATCTGCGGCCCCGGCCTGGTCAACATCCATCGCGCCGTGTGCGAGATGGCCGACATCGACCCGGGCCAGCTGCAGCCGGTGGACGTCACCGCGCGGGCGCTGCATGGCGACCCGCAGGCGATGCGCACCGTGGATGTGTTCTGCGCGGTGTTCGGCGCGATCGCCGGCGACCTGGTGCTGATGCAGGGCGCCTGGGATGGCGTGTTCCTGACCGGCGGGCTGGTGCCGAAGATGCTCGATTCGCTGCAGCACTCCGGTTTCCGCCAGCGTTTTGAACACAAGGGCCGCTTCTCTTCGATCATGTCCAAGGTGCCGTCACTGGCGGTGATGCACCCCAGCCCGGGCCTGCTCGGCGCGGCCGCGTATGCGGCGGATGTGGAACGCGATCTGCCCGGAGGCACTGCATGAATACCCTGGATACGTCCGACCGTTTCACCCTGGTCCGGCACGGCGATGCCGATGCCTGGATCGAGGCCGTCGCCGCCGAAATGGCGGCCGAGCTCAACCGCGACATCGCCGAATTCGGCCGCGCGCGCATGCTGCTCTCCGGCGGCACCACGCCGGCACCGGTCTACCAGGCGCTGGCCGAACTGGACGTGCAGTGGGACCGGGTGGAAGTGAGCTTGGTCGATGAGCGCTGGCTGTCACCGCAGGATCGCGACAGCAATGCCTGGCTGGTGAAGGAAAGTTTCCTCGCCCGCGCCGAAGGCGCGCATTTCGATCCGCTGGTGCGGGTCGGCAAGCCGCTGCCCGAGTGTGTCTACAGCGCCAACCTGCAGGCCCAGCACAGCCAGCGGCCGTGCCTGAGCGTGATCGGCATGGGCAACGACGGCCATACCGCCTCGCTGTTCCCGGGCTCGAAGGACCTGGCCCGCGCACTGGAAAGCACCCTGCCCTACGCGGCGCTGGATGCCACCGGCTGCCCCGGTGCCAACCAGTGGCCGCTGCGCATCACCCTGACTCCGCACGGCCTGAAGCAGAGCCGCCAGCGCCTGTTGCTGCTGCGTGGCAAGCAGAAGCTGGAAGTGCTCAAGCACGCGCTGGAAAGCAACAATCCGCAGCTGTATCCCATCCTCAATGCGATCGATCTCGACGGCGCGAAACTGCGCGTCCACTGGTGTGACTGAGTTGCCCCGGTGTTGTTCCGTTCGCCTTCTCATAGCCGGTAGCCAATGAGCCTGCATCCCAAACTCCATGCCATCACCGAACGCATCGTCCAGCGCAGCGCCGCCTCCCGCGCCGCCTACCTGGCCGGTGTCGACGCGGCGCTGCGCGACGGTCCGTTCCGTTCGCGCCTGAGCTGCGGCAACCTCGCCCACGGCTTCGCTGCGTGCGGCCCGACCGACAAGTCGCGCCTGCGCGGCGGCGTGACGCCCAACCTGGGCATCATCACCGCGTACAACGACATGCTTTCGGCGCATCAGCCGTTCGAGCACTACCCGGAGATCCTGCGCGAAACCGCACGCGAACTCGGTGCGACCGCACAGGTGGCCGGTGGCGTGCCGGCGATGTGCGACGGGGTCACCCAGGGCCGCGGTGGCATGGAGCTGTCGCTGTTCTCGCGCGATGTGATCGCCCAGTCGACCGCGATCGGCCTGAGCCATGACATGTTCGACGCCAGCGTCTACCTCGGCGTGTGCGACAAGATCGTGCCGGGCCTGTTGATCGGCGCGCTGGCCTTCGGCCACCTGCCGGCGATCTTCCTGCCGGCCGGCCCGATGACGCCGGGCATCCCGAACAAGCAGAAGGCCGAAGTGCGCGAGCGCTATGCCGCCGGCCAGGCAACCCGCGAGGAACTGCTGGAAGCCGAAGCCGCCTCGTACCACGGTGCCGGCACCTGCACCTTCTACGGCACTGCCAACTCCAACCAGACGCTGCTCGAGGCAATGGGCGTGCAGATGCCGGGCGCCTCGTTCGTCAATCCAGATACACCGCTGCGCGATGCGCTGACCCGCCAGGCAGCGGTACGTGCGCTGGAAATCAGCGCACTGGGCGACGACTTCCGTCCGCTCGGCCGCCTGATCGACGAACGCGCGATCGTCAACGCCGTGGTCACCCTGATGGCCACCGGCGGCTCGACCAACCACACCATCCACTGGATCGCCGTGGCGCGCGCCGCCGGCATCGTGTTGACCTGGGACGACATGGACCAGCTCTCGCAGCTGATTCCGCTGCTGGCCCGCGTCTATCCGAACGGCGAGGCTGACGTGAACCGCTTTGCAGCCGCCGGTGGCACCGCGTTCGTGTTCCGCGAGCTGATGGAGGCCGGGCTGATGCACGCCGACCTGCAGACCGTTGCCGAGGGCGGCATGCGCCAGTACGGCCAGGAGCCGGCGCTGCGCGATGGCAAGCTGACCTACATCGATGGCGTGCGCGAAAGCGCCGACCCGGATGTGGTGCGTGGCGTGGCCAATCCGTTCGAATCGCAGGGCGGCCTGCGCCTGCTGCGCGGCAACCTCGGCCGTTCGCTGATCAAGCTGTCGGCGGTGAAGCCGGAGTTCCGCACGATCGAAGCGCCGGCGGTGGTGGTCGATGCGCCGCAGGTGCTCAACAAGCTGCATGCCGCCGGCGTGCTGCCGCACGATTTCGTGGCGGTGGTGCGTTATCAGGGCCCGCGCTCCAACGGCATGCCGGAGCTGCATTCGCTGGCGCCGCTGCTCGGCCTGCTGCAGAACCAGGGCCGCCGTGTGGCGCTGGTCACCGATGGCCGTCTGTCGGGTGCGTCGGGCAAGTTCCCGGCGGCGATCCACATGACGCCGGAAGCCTCGCGTGGCGGTCCGCTGGCACGCGTGCGCGAAGGCGACATCATCCGTCTGGATGGTGAGGCGGGCACGCTGGAACTGCTGGTGGACGCGGCCGAGTTCGCGGCACGCGAGCCGGCACCGAATACGGCACCGGCCGGGCATGATCTGGGCCGCAATCTGTTCGCGATGAGCCGCCGTCTCGTGGGTCCGGCCGATCAGGGTGCGATGTCGATTTCGTGTGGGCCGGCGGCCGATGACGGCAGCATCTGGAATTACGATGCGGAATACGAGCTTGGGCATGATGCGGCGGCGGCGGATGCGCCGCATGAGGCGAAGGACGCCTGAGCTGACGCAGCGGTGGGGTTTCCTGGTTGAGGCAGCGGCGGGATGGCCCCGACCAGGACGCGCCGTGAACCCACCCATGGGGGCTCGTCAGCGCCATCCATGGCGCTGTAACGGTCCTGGTCGGGGCCATCCCGCTGCCTCCAGACACATTCCCGGCGCGTCGTTCGCGCTGCAGACATTGATGAAAAGAAGGATTGGAAACGCATGAGCATCGCCGAACACCAGAAACGCGCTGAAACCCTGTTGAAGGCTGCCGGCATTCTGCCGGTGGTGACCGTGCATACGCTGGATCAGGCCCGGGCGGTCAGTGCGGCGTTGTTGGAGGGCGGGCTGCCGGCGATCGAGCTGACGCTGCGTACGCCGGTGGCGATGGAAGCGCTCGCCATGCTCAAGCGCGAGCTGCCGGATGTGGTGGTGGGTGCGGGCACGGTGTTGACCGTGGAGCAGATGCAGCAGTCCATCGATGCCGGTGCCGATTTCCTGGTCACGCCGGGTACGCCGGCCCACATGGCCGATGCGTTGGCGCAGGCGCCGCTGCCGGTGGTGCCGGGTGCGGCGTCGCCAACGGAAATGCTGGCGCTGTATGCGCGCGGTTTCCGGGTGTGCAAGCTGTTCCCGGCCTCGGCCGTGGGCGGGCTGGCGATGATCAAGGGCCTGGCCGGTCCGATCCCGGATCTGAAGCTGTGCCCGACCGGTGGCATCACCGAAGATACCGCCGCCGAGTACCTGGAGCAGAAGAACGTGGTCTGCATCGGTGGCTCGTGGATGGTGCCGGGCGGTTGGATCGAACGTGGCGAGTGGGACAAGGTGCGCGCGAGCGCGGCCCAGGCCGCGAAGATCGTGGCGCGGGTCCGCGCGCACTGAACGAAAACGCCCGGGCATGCCCGGGCGTTTTTTGTATGGCACCCGCGCGAGGATTACATCGGGCGTGCCGGATCCACCAGGCCGTACTGGCTGGCCATGCGCGCCAGTGCGATGTTGTCGTTGATGCCCATCTTCTCGAACAGGCGCGCCTTGTGCGTGTTGACGGTTTTCGCGCTCAGGCTCAGGCGCTTGGCGATGTCTTCCTGGCGCAGGCCCTGGGTGAGCAGCAGCGCCACTTCCAGTTCGCGCGGGGACAGCGTATCGAACGGCGAGTGGTTGCCTTCCACGTTGGACAGCGCGAGGTTCTGCGCGATGCTGTTGCCGAGATAACGACGGCCGAGCGCCGCGTCGCGCACGGCACGCAGCAGTTCCTGGGCGTCGCAGGCCTTGCCGATGTAGCCGGAGGCACCGGCTTCGAGCAGGCGCTTGGGCATCGGGCCGTCTTCGAGCACGGAGACGATCACCACGCGGGTGCCGTGATCGCCACGGACCACGCGCTCGGTCACTTCCATGCCGCTGACGCCGGGCAGGTGCAGGTCGCACAGCACGACGTCGGGCCGCAGGCGGCGGATGTCCGGCAATGCATCTTCACCACTCTCCGCCTCGCCGATCACCTCGATGTCGGTTTCATTGGAGAGGATCATCTTCATGCCCGTGCGTACCAGAGCATGATCGTCCACCAGATACACTCGAATCGTCATCCGCCAACCTCGTCAAACACTGTGAACGGGGGCAAGCCTAGCCGCGGGATGTGTCGATCACAAGGAACCGGGTTCCCCATCATCGCGTTCTGGTCCGCGCATCACAGACATGCTGTCCTGCCCCTCCCCCTGTGCCTCTCATCCTCATCTGTTCCAGTGGAACAGCCTATGGATGCAGCCCGCCTTCATGCCGCTTTCGGCCAGTTTACCGCCGTATTCGTCTCAGTGGCGATGCCGCCAGGGATGGCGGCGGCGGAACATGACCAGGAAGCACCCTACCACCCAGACCAGGGCGGCACACCAGCCGGCCAGGATGTCGGAGGGGTAATGGACACCGAGGTAGACCCGCGACAGGCTGACCAGTACCGCGAAGGTCACCGCTGACAGCGCGACCGGCCAGCGCCAGCGGGTGTTCCAGGCCAGCAGCACCAGGGTGACGGCCAGGGTCATCGAGCCCATGGCATGGCCGCTGGGGAAGCTGAACGTGCTTTCCGGCGCGATCGATTCCCACAGGCTGGGGCGGTCGCGCTGGAAGAAGCGCTTGCTGCCCATGTTGAGCAGCGCCGAGCCGACGAAGCAGATGGCCACGAAACTGGCTTCGCGCCAGCGTTTGCGCCAGACCAGCACGGCCACGATCAGCACATCGGCCGGGATCAGGAACCACTCATAGCCCAGTTTGGAGAGCAGCACGAAGAACTGGTCCAGGCCCGGCGAATGCAGGCCGTGCATCTTCCACAGCAGGGGCGCGTCGAAGTAGATCGATTCCAGTTCATGGACTTCATCGGCCAACGCGACAAACCCGGCCAAGGGCAGCAGCACGCCCACGAACAGCAGCACGAAGCGCCAGGCGTTGCGACCCATCCAGTGGCGGAAGCCGGCCGCCGGCTCCGGGGCAGCCAGCACCGCCGGCTTATCCGATGGTTCGGACATAGGTGCGTTCGACGTAATCGTCGATCAGCGCCACGAAGTCCTGGGCGATGTTCTCGCCGCGCAGGGTGACCGTCTTTTCGCCGTCCACGAACACCGGCGCCGCGGGCGTTTCGCCCGTCCCCGGCAGGGAGATGCCGATGTTGGCGTGACGCGACTCGCCCGGCCCGTTGACGATGCAGCCCATGACCGCCAGGGTCATGCTCTCCGCGCCCGGGTGGCTCACTTTCCAGATCGGCATTTTCTCGCGCACATGGTTCTGCACGACCTTGGCCAGTTCCTGGAAGAATTCCGAGGTGGTCCGGCCGCAGCCCGGGCAGGCCGTGACCAGCGGGGTGAACGCCCGCTGCCCGGTGGTCTGCAGCAGTTCCTGGGCGACGATCACCTCGGCGGTGCGCGACTGGCCCGGTTCGGGGGTCAGCGAAATGCGGATGGTGTCGCCGATACCTTCCTGCAGCAGCACCGCCAGCGCCGCCGAGGAGGCGACGATGCCCTTGCTGCCGATGCCGGCTTCGGTCAGGCCCAGGTGCAGGGCGAAATCCGAGCGCTGGGCCAGGTCGCGGTACACCGCGATCAGCTCCTGCACGCCACTGACCTTGGCCGACAGCACGATACGGTCGCGCGGCAGGCCCAGTTCGACGGCGGTCTCGGCCGAATCCAGCGCCGAGCGGATCAGCGCTTCTCGCAGCACGCGCCCGGCATCCCAGGGCTGTGCGCGCTGGCTGTTCTCGTCCATCAGGCGCGCGGCCAGGGACTGGTCCAGCGAACCCCAGTTGGCGCCGATCCGGACCGGCTTGTTGTAGCGGATCGCAAACTCGATCAGCTGCGCGAACTGGGTGTCCTTCTTCTTGCCGAAGCCGACGTTGCCCGGGTTGATCCGGTACTTGGCCAGGGCCTGCGCGCAGGCCGGCTCCTGGGTCAGCAGCTGATGACCGTTGTAATGGAAGTCGCCGATCAGGGGGACGTCGATCCCCATCATCTGCAGCTTTTCGACGATCCGCGGGATGGCTGCGGCCGATTCGGGATTGTTGACAGTCAGCCGCACCATCTCCGAGCCCGCCCGCCACAGTTCAGCCACCTGCTTGACGCTGGAGGCGACATCGGCGGTGTCGGTGTTGGTCATCGACTGCACCACCACGGGATGGCCCCCACCCACGACCACGCCGCCGATACGGACGGGCTGGGTCTGGCGGCGGGCCCACACGGCGGAGTCGGCGGGTTGGGTCGGTCGGGTCACGGCGTCATGCATCCGCCTATTTTAGCGCGCCCAGCGTGCAGGTAGGTGCCCAGCGTTGGTTGCCACTCATGTTCAGTGCGCCGTGGAGGGCGCCCGTTCCCGATGCGGCCGATTGTCGCAGGCAGGCGTTGGCGGGAGCGCATAGGATGTGCGGTGATGACCGGTACCGACGCCCCCTTTCTCCGCACCCTGTGCAGCCTGCGCTGGCTGGCCGTGGCCGGCCAGGCCGCCACGATCCTGGTCGCCACCTGGGTGCTGGGGCTGGAACTGCCGCAGCTGCCCCTGTGGGCCGGCGTCGCCGCGCTGACCCTGTTCAACCTGTACGCGCAGCTGCGCGTGCAGGACCCGGACACCGCACCGGTGACAGCCTTCGGCCACATCCTGGTGGATGTCACCGTGCTGACCTGGATGGTCGGCTGGAGCGGCGGCATCGCCAATCCTTTCGGTTCCTTGTTCCTGATCCTGATCGCACTGGCCGCGCTCGCCCTGCCCCTGCGCTGGACGCTGGCCGTGGCGGCGGCCTGCCTGATCGGTTACGCGGTCAGCGGCGTGTTCGGCCTGCCACTGCCCAGCGGCTATTTCACCGGCGCGCAGATGCAGCAGTGGGGCGTGGTCTGCAACTTCCTGCTGTCGGCCACGGTGGTGCTGGTGTTCGCCACGCGGCTGGCGATCGCCCTGCGTCAGCGCGAACACGAGCTGGCCATGCTGCGCGAACGCTTCGTGCGCAACGAAGGCATCGTCGCGCTGGCCACCCACGCCGCCTCGGTGGCGCATGAGCTCAATACCCCGCTGGCGACCATGACCCTGCTCGCCGACGACATCGCCGACCAGACCGAAAGCAGCGAGGTCCGCGACGACGTGGAAACCCTGCGCGAGCTGCTGGTGCAGTGTCGCGAACGCGTGCTGGCGCTGGCCCGCCCCGCCGCTGGCGACGCCCCCGGCCGCGACGCGGTGACCTTGCCGCAGGTACTGGAACAATGGCGGCTGGTGCGGCCGACCATCGCGCTCAAGCGCAATGAAGACGCTCCGCTGACCCTGCCGCTGGACCCGGGTATCGGGCACCTGCTGATGGTGCTGCTCAACAATGCCGCCGACGCGGGCGAGAAGGCCGACCGCCCGCAGGTGGATCTGTCGCTGCGCATCGAAGGCGATGACCTGATCGGCGAAGTACGCGACTACGGCCACGGCTTCGACGCCCGCCAGGCCGTGCTGCCCGGCACTTTGTTCAACAGCGGCAAGACCGACGGCATGGGCGTGGGCCTGGCCCTGTCCCACGCCACCATCGAACGCCTGGACGGCGAGCTGTGGATGCGCCCGGCCAATGGTGCCGGCACCCGCGTCGGCTTCCGCCTGCCCTTGTCCCCACGGGAGACTTCCGCATGACCGCCTTCAGCCCCGCGCCCGGTCAGGCCAGCCATGGCCTGCTGGTCGACGACGACGAACTCTATCTGCGCACGCTGCAGCGCAGCCTGGCCCGAAAAGGGCTGGAAACCGTCACCGCCAGCGACACCGCCTCGGCGCTGCTGCTGGCCCGGCAACAGCCGCCGGCGTATGCGCTGATCGACCTCAAGCTCGGCACCGAATCCGGGCTTGCGCTGATCCAGCCGCTGCGCGCCCTGCGCGAAGACATGCGGATCCTGCTGGTGACCGGCTATGCCAGCATCGCCACGGCGGTGGAAGCGATCAAACTCGGGGCCGACGACTACCTGCCCAAGCCGGCCACGGTGCCGATGATCCTGCGCGCGCTCGGCGAAGAGGACGATGGCCCGGCCGATGACGGCGACATGGAGCCGCCGGATGCGATGACCCCGATCAGCCGCCTGCAGTGGGAGCACATCCAGCAGGCGATGCATGAGACCGGCGGCAATGTGTCCGCCGCCGCGCGCCTGCTCGGCATGCACCGGCGCTCGCTGCAGCGCAAGCTGGCCAAGCGGCCGAGCCCGGAGCGCGACCCGAGCCGGTGATGCCGACCGTGGGTCGGCTGCGCTTCACCACGACGATCAACCGCGCGCGATGCGCACGACAGCCGACCAACGGTCGGCTCTACCTGGCTTATAGCCGACCAACGGTCGGCTTAAGCGACGGTCAGGCGGTCAGACGCCCCAGCAGCTCCAGCGTCACCGGGTCGGTGATCGCATGCGCTTCACCCTGCAGCGCAGGCAGCAGCTGGCTGGCCAGCTGCTTGCCCAGCTCTACGCCGAACTGGTCGAAGGCGTTGATGTTCCAGATCAGCGACTGCACGTACACGGCGTGTTCGTACATGGCGATCAGCGCACCCAGCGACTGGGGAGTGAGCGCATCGAGCAGGATCAGCGTGCTCGGGCGGCCACCGGGATACTCGCGATGGGGATCCTCACTGCCCTGGCCGTTGGCCAGCGCCTCGGTCTGCGCCAGCAGGTTGGCCATCAACGCCTGGTGGTTGACCACGTAGGGATCATCGTTGTGCACGCAGCCAATGAAGTCGGCCGGGATCACGCTGGTGCCCTGGTGCAGCGCCTGGAAGAAGCTGTGCTGCACATCGGTGCCCGCCCCGCCCCACCACACCGGTACGGTGTCGCTGGCCACCGGACTGCCATCGAGCTGCACGCGCTTGCCAAGGCTTTCCATCACCAGCTGCTGCAGGTAGGCCGGCAGCAACGCCAGGCGCTGGTCGTAAGTCATTACCGCATGCGTGGCATGGCCGAGCAGGTTGCGGTTCCAGATATCGGTCAGCGCATGCAGCACCGGCAGGTTCTGCGCCAGCGGTGCGGTCAGCGCGTGTTCGTCCATCTGCGCCGCGCCCTCGAGCAGCTGCTCGAAGCGCGTGAAGCCGATCGCCAGTGCGATCGGGAAACCGACCGCCGACCACAGCGAATAACGCCCGCCGACCCAGTCCCACATCGGCAGCACACGGCCGGCGGCGATCGAGAAGGCCTTGGCCGCACGCTCCGGGTTGGCACTGACCGCATACAGGCGCTCGCTGCCGCCCAGCCAGTCGTGCAGGATCTGCCCGTTGAGCAGGGTTTCCTGGGTGCCGAAGGTCTTGGAGATCAGGATGCCGGCGGTGGTGGCCGGGTCCAGCGTGGCGAGCGTGCGCTGCATCGCGGCGCCATCCACGTTCGACACGAAATGCACGCGGAAGCGCGCACCGGTCACCGGACGCAGCGCATCGGCCACCAGCCGCGGGCCGAGGTCCGAACCGCCGATGCCGACGCTGACGATATCGGTGATGTGGGTCGCTTCCAGTGCGGCGATCAGTTCGCCCATCTGCTGACGCACCTGGGCCGCCGTAGCGAAGGCCTCGCCGGCCACCGGCGCGCCGCTGGCATCGCCGCGCAGCGCGGTGTGCAGGGCGGCGCGGCCCTCGGTGATGTTGACCGTTTCACCGCGGAACAGGCGCTGGAAGCCGCCGGCGACATCGCGCTCGGCAGCCAGCTGCAGCAGTGCGTCCAACGCCGCGCGGTCGTACTTCTGCCGCGCGAAATTGACGTACAACGGACCGACCCGCAGCCCCAGCGATTGTGCGCGGCCCGGTTCGGCGGCGATCAACGAAGGGATGCTCGCGCCTCGCAGGCGCTGGGCATGGGAATGAAGCGGGTCGAATCCGTTGTGCTGTGTCATGCGGCCTGTGTCGGGATCGTGTCGTTGGTGTGGGAGATCTGGTTCTTGCCGTCCACATATACCAACTTCGGCTTGAAGCTGTCAGCTTCTTCTTCGCTCATGCTGGCGAAGGCGGCGATGATGATGATGTCGCCCACCTGCACGTGGCGCGCAGCGCCGCCGTTGAGCGACACCACGCCGCTGCCGGCTTCGGCGCGGATGGCATAGGTGGAGAAACGCGCACCGTTGGTCACATCCCAGATGTGCACCTGCTCGAACTCACGGATGCCGGTCGCAGCCAGCAGGTTGTCATCGATGGCGATGGAACCTTCGTAGTTCAGCTCGGAGTGAGTGACGGTGGCGCGGTGGATCTTGGTCTTCAGCAGGGACAGATGCATGGCAACGGGGAAACGGTAAAGGAAAGGGAAATTCTAGCACCCGGGGGCCGGGCGGCAGGGGGTAGCCCTGCCCTCCCCCTCCCGCGCTGCCGGCCGTTCAGCCTGAGGGGGGGGGGGGCTGGGGCCCGGAAACGCACAGGGCCACCCGAAGGTGGCCCTGTACCGGTACCCGCTGGCGGGCTCAGAACTCCAGGTTGTCGATCAACCGGGTGTTGCCGATCCGCGCGGCGATCAGGGCCACGCGGGTGCCGTCGTTGGCATCGGCCGGCTCGGACAGGTCCGGCAGGCGGACCACGGCATAGTCGACCTGGAAGCCGGCCGCCTGCAGCGCCGCGGCCGCTTCGGCCTCGATGAGGGTGCGGCTCTTGCCGGCGATGAAGCCTTCGCGCATGCCCAGCAGCACCTGGTGGATGGTGGTGGAGACCGGGCGCTGCTCGGCGTTGAGGTACTGGTTGCGCGAGCTCATCGCCAGCCCATCGTCTTCGCGCACGATGTCACCCCCGACGATCTGGATCGGGAAGGCCAGGTCTTCGACCATCTGGCGGATCACTGCCAGCTGCTGGTAGTCCTTCTTGCCGAAGGCGGCGACATCCGGCTGCACCTGGTTGAACAGGCGCGAGACCACGGTGCAGACGCCGTCGAAATGGCCCGGGCGGTGCGCGCCCTCGAGCAGGCCGCTGATGCCCGGCACGTTGACGCTGGCCGCCAGCTCGACGCCGAACGGGTACATCGATTCAACGGTGGGCAGCCACAGTACATCGCAGCCGGCCTGCTCCAGGCCGGTGGTATCGGCTTCGGGCGTGCGCGGGTAGCGGGTGAAGTCTTCGTTCGGGCCGAACTGGGTCGGATTGACGAAGACGCTGGAGACCACCCGGTCGGCGTACTGCCGGGCCAGCGTGACCAGCGAGTAGTGACCTGCATGCAGGTTGCCCATGGTCGGGACCAGCGCGACGCGCAGGCCCTCGCGCTTCCAGCCGTTGACGACGGCGCGCAGACGGGACAGTTCGGTGACGGTTTCGATCATGAGGCGTAGGCGTGCTCTGCGTCGGGGAAGGAGCCGTCGCGCACGGCGTCGGCATAGGCACGGACCGCACCGGCAACCGACCCGCCTTCGGCAAGGAAATCCTTGACGAACTTGGGACGGCGATGGCCGCTGTCCAGACCGAGGAAATCATGCAGCACCAGCACCTGGCCATCGCACTGCGGGCCGGCACCGATGCCGATCGTGGGCACGCTGATGTCTGCGGTGACCTGCGCAGCGACGGGCGTCGGCACGCATTCAAGCACCACCAGGCTGGCGCCGGCGGCGACTGCGGCCTTGGCGTCATCGCGCAGCTGCTGGGCGGCGTCGCCACGGCCCTGCACGCGATACCCCCCCAGGCGCAGCACCGACTGCGGGGTCAGGCCCAGGTGCGAGCAGACCGGAATCTCGCGCTCGACCAGATGCCGGATGATGTCCAGCTTGAAGCCGGCACCCTCGATCTTGACCATCTCCGCACCGGCCTGCAGCAGGCGCAGCGAAGCATCCAGCGCGCGCTCGGGGGTGGCATCGGCGCCGAACGGCAGATCGGCCACCAGCAGCGCGCGTTGCAGGACGCGGGCGACAGCGCGGGTGTGGTAGACCATGTCGTCGGTGGTGACCGGCAGGGTCGAATCGTGCCCCTGCACCACCATGCCAAGCGAATCGCCGATCAGGATCAGGTCCACGCCGTTAGCGTCGAAGCTGCGCGCGAACCCGGCATCGTAGGCGGTCAACATCACCAGCTTCTGCCCATTGCGCTTGGCCTCGGCCAATGCGGGGACGGTCCAGGGCTTGCTGTCTGCGTGGGTACTCATGAGCTGATAACCGGTGGCGATAAGCCCCGCATTATCCTCCTATTGGAGCGATCCCGCAGGCTTGGACCCGCACCACAGCATCCCGCACGCGGCCGTGACCGGGAATGAGGGCGTCCGGCGCGATCTCGGCCAGCGGCAGCAGCGCGAACGCACGCTCATGCAGGTACGGGTGCGGCACCTGCAGCTGCGGCAGCGCGATGACGTCCTCGCCGTACAGCAGCACGTCCAGATCCAGCGCGCGCGGCCCCCAGTGCACGGCCGGGTCCCGCACGCGGCCGAAGCGGCGTTCGATCTCCAGCAACGCGTCCAGCAGGTCCGGTGCCGGCAACGCGGTTTCCAGCGCGGCGGCAGCATTGACGAACGCCGGCTGGTCTTCATTGCCCCAGGCCGGCGTGCTGTACAACTGCGAGCGGGCCCGCAGGGAGGTCTGCGGCAGCGCCGCCAGCGCCTGGAACGCATCGCGCAGCGTCTGCGCGGCGTCCCCGAGATTGGCGCCCAATCCGATACAGGCCAGGGTCACGGCTTACTCGCCTGCCACTCCACCGGGACGACGACGGCGGCGGCGACGCTTGCGCGGTGCGCCGTCTTCGCCCTCGCCTTCGGCCTGGGCGGCGTCCAGCGCCGAATCCAGCTCGGTGCCGGACTGCAGCTGCGCTTCGCGCCAGAACGCCACATCGGCTTCGTGCTCGCTGGAAGCGACCTGGCGCAGGACCAGGAAATCGTAAGCGGCGCGGAAGCGCGGATGGGTCAACGTGCGGATCACGCGCTTGCGCTGGCGCGAGGCGAAACGGCCCTGCAGCAGCCAGATTTCCTGCATCGGCAGCGAGAAGCGGCGCGGCAGGGCGATCGTGGTCAGCTGGTGGAGGGTCACGCGGTCCGCCGCGCGGCGCTGCGCTTCTTCCAGCGCGACGCCCTGCTTCTGCAGGCTGGCCAGGGCGCGGCAGAAGGCCGGCCACAGCAGCAGCGCGAACAGGAACGACGGCGACACCGGCTCGTCATTGGCCACGCGCAGATCGGTGTTGTGCAGGCCTTCGATGACCATGCGGCGCAGCGCGCCACTGCGGTTGCTGCGCAGCGCGGCGGCGCTTTCCGGGAACATGACGTCAAGCAGACCGTAGCGCTCCAGGCCTTCGAAGCTGGCCACGCCGTGCCCGGACAGGAACAGCTTGAGCACTTCCTCGAACAGGCGTGCCGGGGCGGCCTCGGTCAACAGGTTGGCCAGGCGCGGCAGCGGTTCGGCAGTCGCCTCTTCGATCTGGAAGCCCAGCTTGGCGGCCAGGCGCACCGCGCGCAGCATGCGCACCGGGTCTTCCTGGTAGCGCTGCTCGGGATCGCCGATCAGCTTCATCAGGCGCGCCTGCACGTCTTCAAAGCCACCGGTGTAATCGCGCACCGAGAAATCCTCGATCGCGTAATACAGGGCGTTGCAGGTGAAGTCGCGGCGGATCGCGTCGTCTTCGATGCTGCCGTACACGTTGTCGCGCACGAGCATGCCGTTTTCCATCTCGCGGTCGCCGCTGCCATCGTCGATGTTGGCGCGGAAAGTGGCGACCTCGATGATCTCGCGGCCGAACACCACGTGCGCCAGGCGGAAGCGGCGGCCGATCAGCCGGCAGTTGCGGAACAACTGCTTGACCTGCTCGGGCGTCGCGTCGGTGGCGACGTCGAAATCCTTGGGGTGCCCGTTCACCAGCAGATCGCGGACGGCGCCGCCGACCAGGTAACCGGCAAACCCGGAATCACGCAGCCGGTACAGGACGCGCAGGGCGTTGGGGCTGATGTCCTTGCGGGAGATGTTGTGCTGATCGCGCGGGATCACGCGCAGGCTGAACGGTGATGTAGCAGAGGAATTGATGTTGGCGCTTCCGGTTGAGTTTTCGGGATTGCCCAATGGCATCTAGGTCCATATACTAGCGCGCTGCGCAGTTCGCGACAAAGTCTGCTCCCTTCGTCTAGAGGTTAGGACGTGGCCCTCTCAAGGCTAAAACAGGGGTTCGAGTCCCCTAGGGAGCACCAGTCGCGGTGCAGAGAGCCAAAAACCCCGCCACGGCGGGGTTTTTTGCGTTCAGGCCCCAGGCCTGCGGCGCCTGCCCTGCCCGCCCGGACCGGGAGCACACGCCCCCGACCCGGCCCCTGCCCAGCGCGCCGGGCTGCAGAAAGCGGCTCAGCCCTCCATCTGCTCCAGTTCCTTGCCCTTGGTCTCCTTGACGAAGCGCAGCACGAAGAACACCGAGATCACCGCCGCGACCGTGTAGATGCCGTAGGCGCCGGCCAGGCCGATGCTGCCCAGCAGGATCGGGAAGGACACGGTGATGGCGAAGTTGGAGGTCCACTGCGCCGCGCCAGCCACCGCCAGCCCCGAACCACGGATCTGGTTGGGGAACATCTCGCCCAGCATCACCCACATCACCGGGCCCCAGGACATGTTGAAGAAGATCACGTAGACGTTGGCCGCCACCAGCGCCAGCACGCCCATGGTGTCAGTGAGCTGAAGCTTCCCGGCGATATCCAGCGAACCGCTGGCGAACGCGACGGTGACCAGTGCCAGCGAGACCGCCATGCCGAGCGAGCCGACCCACAACAGCGGCTTGCGGCCGATGCGGTCGATCAGGACCACGGTGATCAGGCAGGCGCCGATACTCAGTGCACCGGATAGCACGTTGATCAACAGCGCATCGTTCTCCGAGAAGCCCACGGCCTGCCACAGCACGGCGCCGTAATAGAAGACGACGTTGATGCCGACCAACTGCTGGAACACCGCCAGGCCGATGCCGATCCAGACGATCGGGCGCAGCTTGCCGGTGGCCTTGCTGATCAGGTCCGAGAAGGTCGGGCGGTGCTGGTCCTGCGCCAGCGAACCTTCGATCTCGGTGATCTTGGCCTGCGCCTCGGCCGGACCGTACAGGCGGGTCAGCACCGACAGCGCCTGGTCCCGACGCCCTTTGACCACCAGGAAGCGCGGGCTCTCCGGAATCACCAGCAGCAGGCACAGGAACAGCAGCGAGGGAATGGCCTGCATCCAGAACATCCAGCGCCATGCCGCCTGGCCCAGCCAGAGTTCCTGGGTGGAGGCCCCGGCCGCCTTGGCCAGCAGGTAGTTGCTGAGGAAGGCGCAGAACAGGCCGCTGATGATCGCGATCTGCTGCACCGTGGCCAGCCGCCCGCGGTAGCGGGCCGAGGCGACCTCGGCGATATACGCTGGCGACATCACGCTGGCCGCGCCGACGGCGAAACCGCCGATCACCCGGGCGATGATGAACACCGTGGAGCTGTGCGCCGCCCCTGCCCCCAGTGCCGAGAACAGGAACATCACCGCGGCGATGATCAATACGCCGCGGCGGCCGAGCCGGTCGCCGAGGCGACCGGCGAAGAAGGCACCGATCGCGCAGCCGAGCAGCATCGAGGCGACCTCGAAGCCGATCCCGGCCGAGCTGGACTGGAACGTGTCCTTCAGGCCATCGACAGTGCCGTTGATCACGCCACTGTCGAACCCGAACAGGAAGCCGCCGATGGTGGCCACGCAGCTGATCAGGACGATGAAGCCGGTGTTCTCGCCGCTGCCGGCGCGGGTACTGCTGAGCGAAGCACTGGACATGGAGATACCTGGGTCGGAAGGGGACGGCGGGTCAGCGCAACAGGTACTGATTGATCAGGTTCTCATACCTTTCCTGGTGGCCGCTGCGCTGCTGCGGCTCGCCCTGGGCCAGGGCCAGACTGCGCAATGCGTCCAGGCTGCTGCGGCCGGCGGCGAAATCGGCCCCGGCGCCGCGCTCGAAACTGGCGTAGCGGTCCCGTCGCCAGCCCTCCAGCGGGGAGTTCGCGATCAGGGCATGCGCCACTTCCAGCCCGCGCGCGAACGCATCCATGCCGCCGATGTGCGCCTCGAACAGATCTTCCGGCGCAGACGACTCGCGGCGCACCTTGGCGTCGAAGTTGAGCCCGCCCGGGGCCAGGCCACCCTGGCGCAGCACCACCAGCATCGCCCCGACGGTGTCGTACAGATCGGTCGGGAACTGATCGGTGTCCCAGCCGTTCTGGGGGTTGCCGCGGTTGGCATCGATGCTGCCCAGCAGGCCGGCATCCGAAGCGACCTGCAGGTCATGCGCGAAGGTGTGCCCGGACAGCGTGGCGTGGTTGGCCTCGATGTTGAGCTTGAAGTCTTTGTCCAGGCCGTGATCGCGCAGGAAACCGACCACCGTGGCGCTGTCGAAATCGTACTGGTGGTTCATCGGCTCCATCGGCTTGGGCTCGATCAGGAAGGTGCCGGTGAAGCCGATGCTGCGCCCATGGTCGCGGGCCAGCGTGAGGAAGCGCGCCATGTTGTCCTTCTCGCGCTTCATGTCGGTGTTGTACAGGCAGGCATAGCCCTCGCGGCCGCCCCAGAACACGTAGTTCTCACCGCCCAGGGCCACCGTGGCCTCCAGCGCGGCCTTGACCTGCACCGCGGCGCGGGCGACCACGGCGAAGTCCGGATTGGTCGAGGCACCGTTCATGTAGCGCGGGTGCGAGAACAGGTTGGCGGTGCCCCACAGCAGCTTGACCCCGGTCGCCTTCTGGCGCTCGCCGGCGATGCCGACCATGTGCTGCAGATTGGCCTCGTACTCGGCGATGTCGTCGGCGTCCGGTGCCAGATCGATGTCATGGAAGCAGTAGTACGGCACGCCGAGTTTGGTGATGAACTCGAACGCGGCATCGGCCTTGGCCTCGGCACGTGCCAGCGGCGTAGCGCCGGCATCCCACGGATGGACGCGGGTACCCGGGCCGAACGGATCGTGGCCGGTCGCGCAGAAGCTGTGCCAGTACGCCACCGCGAAGCGCAGGTGCTCGGCCATGGTCTTGCCGCCCACGCGCTTGTCCGCGTCGTAGACCTTGTAGGCCAGCGGATTGTCCGAGCCACGTCCCTCGAACGGGATGCGGCCG
Source organism: Stenotrophomonas maltophilia (assembly GCF_002205165.1). Lineage (GTDB taxonomy): Bacteria > Pseudomonadota > Gammaproteobacteria > Xanthomonadales > Xanthomonadaceae > Stenotrophomonas > Stenotrophomonas maltophilia_N. The sequence continues at coordinate 110,269 of NZ_NIVS01000003.1, forward strand.
ATGCCGGGGAAGTACTCCTGCGCGCCGATGTAAACGGAGGTGCTCATTGCTCGGATCCTTGCGGTGGTGACGGGTCGGTACGCAGCAGCGGACCCACCTCGGAAAGATGGTGGAGGAAACGGCGGTACTGTTCTGCGTAGCGCGGCACAGTGCGCGGATCCGGGGTGGCCGACAGCGCGTCATCAAAGCGCACGTGTGCATCGACCGTTGCCGCGAGACTGTCGCTTCCGCCCTGCCCGCGCTGCGCGGCCCACAGCGCCTGCAGCGCCGCGCCGAACGCCGCGCCTTCGGCCTGGGTGGGCACCTTGACCGGCAGATCGAACACATCGGCGATCAGTTGCCGCCACGCCGCGCTGTTGCTGCCGCCGCCAGTGAGCAGCACAGTGTCGAAGGACAGGCCCGCGCCGGTGAAGGCGTCGTAGCCGTTGCGCAGGCTGTAGGTAGCGCCTTCCATCGCGGCGCGATAGAAATGCGCCGGCGTGGTGTTGTGCAGGTCCATGCCATGCAGGCAGGCACGCGCGTTGGGCAGGTCCGGGGTGCGCTCGCCGTTGAAGTACGGCAGCATCACCAGCCCGCCTGCACCGGGATCGGTCTGCGCCATCAGCACCTCACCACCGCCACGGGGAATGTTGAACAGCGCCGCCATCCGCTCGGTGGCGACGGTGCAGTTCATGGTGCAGATCAGCGGCAGCCAACCGCCGCTGGAGGAGCAGAACGCAGCCCAGCGCCCGTCGTCGTCGACCACCGGGTGATCGGCATATGCGAACAGCGTGCCGGACGTGCCCAGGCTCATGGTCAGCCGCCCGGCGGCCACGTTCCCGGTGCCCAGCGCGGCCATCATGTTGTCGCCACCGCCCGTGGAGACCTGCACGTCGGGCGGCAGGTCCAGCAGTGCGGCGATCGTCGGCGCCAGCGTGAACGTGGTTTCCAGTGGCACCAGCGGTGGCAGCAATGCGAGCAGATCGCGCTGCGGGTCGATCGCCTGCAGCAGTTCGGGCGACCAGCGCCGGTGGCGCACGTCCAGCCAGCCGGTGCCGGACGCATCACCGTACTCGGCGTAACGCTGCCCGGTCAGCCAGAAGTTGATGTAGTCGTGCGGCAGCAGGATGCCGTCCAGTTCCGCATAGGCCTGCGCACGATGGCGGCGCGTCCACGGCAGCTTGGAAGCGGTGTAACCGGCGAGGATGGGATTGCCGGCCAGTGCGATGCACGCGGCAGCACCCCCCACCGCCGCCATGATCGGCTCGCAATCGGCCGCGGTACTGGTATCGCACCACAGCTTCACCGGCGCGATCACCTCGCCGCGTGCGTTGATCGGCACGAAACCATGCTGCTGGCCGGACACGCCGATGGCACGAATGCGGCTGCGCAGCGACGGGCTGAGTTCGGCAAAGCACGCCACAATGCCGTCGATCCACCAGCGCGCGTCCTGCTCGCGGGTGCCATCGTCCCGGCTGACCAACTGCATCGGTCGCGCCGCCGTGGCCACTACCTCGCCCAGCGCCGGGTCATAGGCGAGCAGCTTCACGCTCTGGGTGCCGACATCCAGGCCCACATACAGACTCATTGCCCGCGCTCCCTGCCGCACCGGGGTAGCGCCGCCTCGACCACTTCCGCCTGACCCATCGCCGCTCCTGATTGTCTACCGGTGGTCATCATCTTGGCCCGGGCATCCAAGGCGGTGCAATCGTGCAGTGCGGCATTACCACCCTCCTGCGGCCAGCGCACGCCGCATTGATCGGCTGGCTGGCACACTGCAACGCCCCTGCTGTTGCGAGTACCTGCCCCATGCCCGATGCCGTTGCCGCCCCGTCCTCTGCGGTTACTGACGTTCCCCTGCTGGTCGACAGCCGCTGCACCCACGGCGAAGGCGCCCTCTGGTCGGCACAGCGGCACTGCCTGTTCTGGGTGGATATCAGTGAGCGCCGGTTGTGGCAGTACCGGCCTGCCGATGCCATGCATCGAAGCTGGCTGCTGCCGGACCGCCCCGGCTGCCTGGCCGAAGGCGACGATGGCCGCCTGCTGATCGCACTGGCCAACTCATTGCAGCGCCTGGACATCGACCGCGACGGTGATGCCGCGGCGCCGCCGCTGGAATGGCTGGCCGACGTGCAGCCCGATGTGGCGGAGACGCGCAGCAATGACGGCCGCACCGATCGCGCCGGCAACCTGGTGTTCGGCACCATGAGCGAGGATCCTGCGCGTGCGCCGCTCGGCCGTTACTACCAGTTTTCGATGCGGCACGGCCTGCGCGAACTGAATCTGCCGCCGGTCGTCATCCCCAATGCGATCTGTTTCAGCCCGGACGGCGCCACGATGTATTTCTGCGATTCGGTGCGCCCTGCGCTGTGGTGCTGCGACTACGATGCCGAGCGCGCGCACTGCGGGCCGCCACGGCTGTTCGCTGCCCTGCCCGATCCGCACTGGGAGCCGGATGGGGCCATCGTCGATGCCGAAGGCGGCGTGTGGAATGCGCAGTGGCGCGCTTCGCGCGTGGTGCGTTATCGACCCGACGGGCAGGTCGATCGGGTGGTCCTGCTGCCGGTGCGCAATCCGACCTGCGTTGCGCTGGGCGGGGCTGGAATGCGGCAGCTGATGATCACCAGTTCCCGGCTGGATCACACCGACGGGCAACTGGCGGCCAGCCCGCACGCCGGCGGCGTATTTGCGCTGGAGACCGGCATCGCTGGCCTGCCCGAGCATCCTTTCCGCTGGGCCTGAGCCTTGTGCCAGCGGCATTTCGGGGTTCCAGACACGATCCGACTCCGCGCCGCGGACCAACCTGTTCTAGAATTGTCCGGCTTACTGTCGGATTCAGATCCAGCCATGCCTTTTGTCGTCACCGAAAACTGCATCAAGTGCAAACACACCGATTGCGTGGAAGTGTGCCCCGTGGATTGCTTCCATGAAGGCCCCAACTTCCTGGTGATCGACCCGGACGAGTGCATCGATTGCACCTTGTGCGAGCCGGAGTGCCCGGTCAACGCGATCTTCCCCGAAGATGACGTGCCCGCCGGCCAGGAAGTGTTCGTCGCCCTCAATGCCGAGCTGGCCCAGGCCTGGCCGGTGCTGACCGTGCGCAAGGACCCGCCCGCCGACGCCGGCGAATGGGACGGCAAACCGGACAAGCTGAAACTGCTGGAACGCTGAGCCTGCGGGTTCGGGCGGCAACGAAAAAGGGCGCCAAAGGCGCCCTTTTCGTTTCCCGGACACGCCGTGTCCGGTCGTGCCGGCCGGCTGCGCTGCGATGCCACCCAGGTCGGACCCGGACGGCACGCGGCGCGCCTGCCCGGCCAGCGGCCGGGCCTGCCGCTGGCGCTTTTACGGCGCCAGCTTCGCCTTCAGCTCACCCAGCAGCTTGGTCGGCGCTGCGGCGGTGGCCGGCAGGCCACGCGGATCCACGGCCGACACATAGGCGCCGGCATCGACGGCCACCACGCGGACCAGGAAGTCACTGCCTTCGAAGGCCACGTCATAGGAACCCAGCAGCTGCGCCTTGCTGGCGATCTTCACGCCTTCAACAGTTTCCAGCGCGGTGCCGACCTTGGCGAACACTTCTTCCTTGGTGCCCGGCACGGTGAAGCCGGCGTTGTTGGCGGCCGCCTGGTTCGAGGCCGGGGCCGGACGCGAGGCCTGCGAGGCCAGCGAGGAGCTGGTGGCGGCGGTAGCGGCGGCCTGACCGGCCGGGACGTTCAGATCCGGCGGCACTTCCAGCGGGCGCACTTCCGGGGCCAGGGCATAGTCGCCCTTGGCACCACGCTTGAAGCAGCCGGTGGTGCCGATGAGGGTCGCGGTTGCCAGGACCGCAAAAGACAGGACGCGGAAGGCGGAAACGGATTGACGCATGGGAATCTCCTGAGTGACCACTGCGATCAGTGGTTGGATAGTGCTTCCAGCGCACCGATATCGGTGGCCAGGTGTTCGGCAGCGGCGTGGTGGGCCGCGGACAGGGGCAGCAGCGGCAGGCGCAGGCCGTCACCAATGCCGATCCGGCGCAGCAGGTCCTTCACCGGGATCGGGTTGGACTCCACGCCGCAGAATTCATGGAAGGGCTCCAGACGGGCATCCCACGATTCGGTCGCCTCGCGCTCACCGGCTGCAGCCAGGTCGCACATCCGGCGATAAGCCCCCGGCAGCGCGTTTGAGCCCACCGAGATCAGGCCATCCACGCCGGACAGGATCGAGCGTGCCGCCGTACCGTCGTCACCGCTGAGGATGGCGAAGTCCGGCGAACGCAGGGCCAGCAGCGCATGCACGCGGCCGATATCGCCCACCGCTTCCTTGATGCCGACGATGTTCGGGTGGCTGGCCAGCTCGGCCACGGTCTCGGGCAGCATGTCGCAGCCGGTGCGGCCGGGCACGTTGTACAGGATGACCGGCAGGCCGCCCTGGTCGGCCACCGCGCGGTAATGCGCGATCAGGCCAGCCTGGGTGGGGCGCACGTACGGCGGGGTCACCACCAGCGCGTGGGTGGCGCCATTGGCGGCCGCCCGGCGGGTCTGCTCGATGGTTTTGGCCGTCCCGGACAGGCCGGTGCCGGCCAGCACCGGGATGCGCCCGGCGACGGTTTTGACCGCACTGCGCAGCAACTGGTCGTATTCGTCGTCGGACAGGGCCGCGGCTTCACCGGTCGAACCGGCCACCACCACCCCGTGAACACCACCCTCCAGTTGCAGATGCAGCAGGCGCTGCCAACCGTCGGGATCCAATGCGCCGTTCGCCTGGAAGGGCGTCGCCAGCGCGGTGATGAGACCGGAAAGGGACAAGGACATCGTGCTCGGAAGAAAGGGGGCACCGTGCCTGCGTAAACGCCGGCCAGATGTACGTTGCATGTTACTTGCGGGTCGAAAGCGCGGGCAAGTATGCTGGACTCCGGCGAACGTGCCGTCGTCCGGCCGTTCAGACTCACCTTGCATCACCCGGAACCATCTTGACCGACACCACGCCGCGGCCTGCGCCGACCGAAAACCACCTCCTGATCAACGCCTATACGACGCATCCGGAGTCCCCCCTGCTGCCTGTGACCCGGCGTATCGCCGATAGTGGCTGCAATCTGGTCGATGCCCGCCTGGCCACGGTCGGGCGCGACGTGTCCGTCACCGCCCTGGCCACCGGCTCGTGGGACTCGGTGGCCAAGCTGGAGGCGATGCTGACCCGGCTCGAGCGCGAGGAAGGCCTGAAGCTGGTCTGGTACCGCACCGGCGCCAAGCAGGCGCAGTCCAACCTGCTGCCCTACATCGTGGAAGTGATTGCCGCCGACAAGCCGGGGATCCTGTTCCAGCTGGCCGATTTCTTCGACCGCCAGGGCATCACCATCGAAAACCTGCAGAGCACGCGTTACCGCGCGATGCAGACCGGTGCGGAAATGTTCTCCGCGCAGGTCACGATCGGTGTGCCGGCCAACATGCACATCGCCGCGCTGCGCGATGATTTCCTCGAGTTCTGCGATCACCTCAACCTCGATGCGATCATGGACCCGATGAAATTCTGATGTTTCGCGCGCTCGTCACGGGCGCGCGGGGTTTCATGCAGTTGTAGTAGATCTACCCCAGGATCCGGAAAGGAACCCATGAACGACGGCGACACCCTGGACAGCACCACCCTCGCACTGCCGCTGGCGTTGTCCGGCGGCGAGACCACCACCCTCGGCGATCTGGCCGGCCAGTGGCTGGTGCTGTACTTCTACCCCAAAGACAGCACCCCGGGCTGCACCACCGAGGGCATCGATTTCAACGCACTGCTCCCGCAGTTCACCAACGCCGGCGCCCGAGTCTTCGGCGTTTCCCGCGATTCGGTCAAATCCCACGACAACTTCTGCGCCAAGCAGGGCTTCGCCTTCCCGCTGATCAGCGATGGCGATGAAGCGCTGTGCACCGCGTTCGACGTGATCAAGCTGAAGAACATGTACGGCAAGCAGGTGCGTGGCATCGAGCGCAGCACCTTCCTCATTTCGCCGGACAGTCGTATCGTGCAGGCGTGGCGCAAGGTCAAAGTGGCCGGCCACGCAGACACCGTCCTTGAAGCCCTGAAGGCCGCGAAAACCCAGTGATCACCCCGGCACCCCCAATGGCCATCACCCTGCCCCGCAGGTCGTGATGGCTTGTCCCTGTTCTGCCACCAGGAATTGACGATGACCCGAGGCAAGCGCATCTACGTACTGGATACCAACGTGCTCATGCACGATCCGACCGCGCTATTCAAGTTCGAGGAGCATGATGTCTACCTGCCGATGCAGGTGATCGAAGAGCTGGACAACGGCAAGAAGGGCACCACCGAGGCGAGCCGCAACGCGCGCCAGGTCAGCCGTTTCCTCAATGAGCTGGTGCAGGCCTCGGGCCTGGACAACCTGGCCGATGGCATTCCGCTGCAGCGGCCGAACGGGCTGCAGCTGCGCGGCAAGCAGAGCGTGGGCCTGCTGCGTTTCCAGACCAGCCACTTCGAGGCCGGCAAGAGCTTCGGTGCGGTGATTCCGGACAATGCCATCCTCGGGGCGATCCTGGCCCTCAAGGAACAGGTGCCCGAGATCCCGGTGGTGTTCGTCTCCAAGGACATCAACCTGCGGATCAAGGCGGCGATCGCCGGCATCGTGTCCGAGGATTACGAAAACGACCGCGCGCTCGACGATTTCAGCCTGCTCTACACCGGTGCCACCGAGCTGCCGGAAGACTTCTGGAAGAAGCACACCGACAACCTGCGCAGCTGGAGCGACAAGGGCCGCACCAGTTACGAAATCATCGCCAGCGAAGACGAGAACTGGCATCCCAACCAGTACGCCTACCTGCCCGGCGATGATGAAGTCGAACTGCGCGTGGCCAAGGTGGACGGCGACAGGATCACGTTGTCGCTGGTCAACGATTTCCGCCACGGCAGCCATGCGGTGTGGGGCATCAGCGCGCGCAACCGCGAGCAGAACTTCGCGCTCAACGCCTTGATGGACCCGGAGATCGATTTCGTCACCCTGCTCGGCACCGCCGGCACCGGCAAGACGCTGCTCGCGCTGGCCGCCGGCCTGGCCCAGACCATGGACCAGCAGCGCTACCGCGAGATCATCATGACCCGCGCGACGGTCAGCGTCGGCGAGGATATCGGCTTCCTGCCCGGCACCGAGGAAGAAAAGATGACGCCGTGGATGGGCGCACTGACCGACAACCTGGAAGTGCTCACGCATACCCAGGAAGGCGGCGCATGGGGACGCGCGGCAACCAACGACCTGATCGCCAGCCGGATCAAGATCCGCTCGCTCAACTTCATGCGCGGGCGCACGTTCCTGTCGCGCTATCTGATCCTGGATGAAGCACAGAACCTCACCCCCAAGCAGATGAAGACCCTGATCACCCGTGCCGGCCCCGGCACCAAGATCGTCTGCCTGGGCAACGTGGAACAGATCGATACCCCGTACCTGACCGAGACCACCTCGGGCCTGACCTACGCGGTGGACCGCTTCAAGAACTGGCCGCACAGCGCGCACATCACGCTGCGCCGTGGCGAGCGTTCGCGCCTGGCCGATTACGCTTCGGAGGTATTGTGAGCCGTTCCCTGTCCCGTGCCGTCCTGCCGCTGGCGCTTGCTGCGCTGGCGGCCGCCTGCACGCCCGCCAATACGCGGCCGGGCGCCAGCGTCCCGACCGCGATCAAGACCGGCCAGTCCTGGGTGGTGACGCGGCCGGTCGTCGCCGCCCAGGTATTGGATACCTGCTCGCGTTCCAGCCCCGGCCGCGAGCCGGGGCGGGTCACCGGCTACTGGGCGCCCAGCCGCCAACAGGTCGAACAGCTGGAAGCCCAGCTGCCCTCGCTGGAGGCGCAGGTACCCAAGGCCGCCGATTTCGACCGCCAGTACGTCGGCATCGAAACGGACGGCCGCCAGCTGATCTATCTCAACGCCTTCCATCTGCCCGACGATGCCGATATCGACCCGGCGCGCGATGCGATCCGGGTCTGCGATGGCGGCGCACAGTTCTGGGGCGCGGTGTTCGATCCGGCCAGCGGCCGTTTCTCGGATGTGCAGTTCAACGGCCCGCCCGCGGGCCGTTGATCGTGCCGTGACCCCGACCACACGCGCCGGATGAGCATCCGGCTGCCCACCTGGGTCTGGATCGGCGCGATCGCGCTGTCGTGCGTGGCCGGCATGGTCAACGTGGTCGGCTTCCTCGGTTTCGAGCACCAGGCGGTCAGCCACATGACCGGCACCACCAGCCAGCTCGGCATGGCCCTGGCCCAGCGCGACTGGCGCGTGGTCGGACATCTGTGGGGCCTGCTGATCGCGTTCTGCGTGGGCGCCACGCTCAGCGGCGTGATCATCCAGGACAGCGGCCTGCAGCTGGGCCGCCGCTATGGCGTGGTGCTGGCACTGGAATCGCTGTTGCTGCTGATCGCGATTCCGCTGTTCAAACAGCAGCAGATCTGGGGCGCACTGGCGGCGGCGATGGCCTGCGGCCTGCAGAACGCGATGGCGACCACCTTCAGTGGGGCGGTGGTGCGCACCACCCATCTCAGCGGCATGTTCACCGACCTGGGGATCGGCCTGGGTCACCTGCTGCGCGGGCTGCCACTGCCGATCCGGCGGCTGACCCTGAGCGGCCTGATCGTCAGCGGCTTCCTGGCCGGCGGCGTGATCGGTGCCGGGTTGTACCTGCGTTTCGGCTACGACGCACTGCTGGCGCCCGCCCTGCTCACTGGCGGCACCGGACTGGGCTACGTGCTGTACCGGCAGTGGGCACTGCTGCGGGCGCGCTGATCGTGCGGCAGCAAGACGGCGGCAAACATTGCACAATCGGGGCATGACGCCTTCCAGCCCCGTTTCCGCCCTGACCATCGCCGGCTCCGATTCCGGCGGTGGCGCAGGCATCCAGGCCGACCTGAAGGCCTTCGCCGCCCATCGCGTGCATGGCCTGTCCGCGATCGCCGCGCTGACCGCACAGAACACCCGCGGCGTCACTGCCGTGCACGTGCCGCCGCTGGACTTCCTGCAGGCGCAGATCGATGCCTGCTTCGCCGATTTCGATATCCATGCCGTGAAGCTGGGCATGCTGGCCAACGCCGAAGTGATCGCCCTGGTCGCCGACGCGCTGGAAAAGCACCGCCCGCCACAGGTGGTGCTGGATCCGGTGATGGTCGCCACCAGCGGTGCCAAACTGCTCGAGGCGAGCGCGCTGGATGCGATGCGCATGCGCCTGATTCCGCTGGCCACGCTGCTCACGCCCAACACCCCGGAAGCCGAACTGTTGCTCGGCCGCCGCATCATCACCGCAGAAGACGCCGAAGATGCCGCGGACGCGCTGCTCGAGCTGGGCGCCGGGGCGGTGCTGCTCAAGGGCGGCCATCTGGACGAAGGCAGCCGCGTGATCGATCGCTACTTCGACGGCGTGACCCGCGAAGAATTCATCCATACCCGGCTGCCGGTGGATGCGCACGGCACCGGCTGCACACTGGCTTCGGCCATCGCCGCGCAGCTGTGCCAGGGGCTCTCGTTGCCCAACGCCTGCGAAGCAGCCATCGACTACGTCGCGCGTGGCCTGCAGAGCGGTTACTACCCGGGCCGCAGCGAGGTGCTGGTGATCGACCACTTCGGCGCGGCACGCCCGGCATGATCGACGCTTCTCCCCTGCCCGTGCAGACCGGCGATGGCCATCGTTTCGAACTGCTGGCGCGCGTGCCCACCCAGCCACGCGCACGCCTGCTGTGGCTGCCGGCGCTGGGTGTGGCCGCGCGCCACTATCTGCCCTTCGCCGAGGCCCTCGCTGCACAGGGCATCGCGGTGTACCTGCATGAGTGGCGCGGCAACGGCAGCAGCAGCCTGCGCCCGTCGCGCACGCAGGAGTGGGGGTATCGCGAGATCCTCGAACAGGACCTGCCGGCCAGCCTGGCACAGGTGCCCGCAGACGCTGCGGCGCCCCTGATCGTCGGCGGCCACAGCCTCGGTGGTCAGCTGGCCTGCTGCTTCGCCGGGTTGCACCCGCAGCGCTTTGCGCGGGTGTGGCTGGTCGCCAGCGGTACGCCGTACTGGCGCACCTTCCCGGCCCCGCGCGGCTGGACGCTGCCGCTGGTGTACCGCTTCCTGCCCTGGCTGGCCCAGCGCCAAGGGGTCCTGCATGGCAAGAAGCTCGGCTTCGGCGGCACCGAGGCGCGCGGGCTGATCCGCGACTGGTCGCGCGTGGGCCTCAACAACCACTATGCGGCCGCTGGCATGGCGACCGATCTGGAGGCCGGGATGCGCGAACTACGCGGCCAGGCGACCGCCGTGGTGATGGACCATGACTGGCTGGCACCGACGGGCTCGATGCAGGGCCTGCTGGCCAAGATGCCCGGTATGCGTGCGCAGCTCCGCGTGGTCAGTGCGCAGATGCTGGGTGCGCGTGCCGATCACTTCGCCTGGATGAAAACGCCGGAAGCCGTGGTGGAGCAGCTTCTTCATTCATTTGAATGAAGACCTTCACAAAAACCGTTGACGAATGCGACGCCGATCCGCATAATTCCGCTCCTGTTGACGCGCCCGTAGCTCAGTTGGATAGAGTACCTGGCTACGAACCAGGCGGTCGGGAGTTCGAATCTCTCCGGGCGCACCATTGCATCGACGAAAACAGCAGCCCTCGGTTGCTGTTTTTTTTTGCGTTGGCAACGGCCAGCGGCCGGCATCAGCGAAGATCAGCCCCGCGGCTCGGCGTGCGCCTGCGCCGCCTGCATCGCCATCAGATCGGCTTCGCCCGGCACTTGCGGGGCCGGGCATTCGCCACCGGCGTGGTCGTCATGGGCCAGCCAGTCATCCACCACACTACCCAGCAGATCCACGCGCAGTGGCAGGGTGATGTGGTCTTCGCCACGCAGCTCGATGTAATGCACGCGCGGGCTGGCGGCCGCCAGGCGGCGCCCCTGCCCGACCGGCACGTGCTGATCGTCCTGGCCATGCAGCAGCAGCACGCAGGCGCGGCTGTCGGCCAGCGCGCGGGTGACATCGACACGGTCCAGATCCAGATCCAGCCGCCGGCTGGCGGCGGCGATCACCTGGTCGATGTCCTGCCCGCCATAGCGCCAACGCCCGTAGGCCGCCATGGCCTGGGCCTTCCATGCGGTGGGCTGCAGCGACATCAGGTGCGGGATCATGCTGCGGATCGCATCGCCGGCATTGGCGAAGGACTCCATCGCCACCACGCCGGTAACCTGGTCGCCGAGCTTGTCGGCGGTGAACAACGCGGTGGCCGCACCGTAGGAAACACCGAACAGGTAGAGCGGCCCGACCACCTCCCCGCGCGCCTTCAGGGCCGCGATGACATCGACCACGTCATCGGATTCGAAGGTGCCATAGCCGGATGGGCCCGCGCCGGAATGGCCATGGTTGCGCAGGTCGATGGTGACCACGCGGTAGCCGGACTGCGCCAACTGCAGCGACCACGGCAGCATCGCATCACCGTTCATCATCCAGCCGTGCAGCAGCACCACCGTGCCGCGCGGCGCCTGTGGCTGGAACGGGTGCGGCAGGTCGAGCGCCATGCCGGTGCGCAGCGGCTCGCCGTTGTCGTGCTCCTGGGCCAGGTACTGATAGTGCAGGCCGTACTGACCGGGGTCGAACGCACGCCAGAAGATCGGCACGCCCGCGCGCCCGGTCACCCGCCCATGCCGGTTGGGCACACGGTCCACCGCGTCGGCGATGCGCGGCATGTCCAGCAGCGTGGATACGCCGCCGGGCGCGATCAGGCGATCACTCAACGAGGTCGAGGCAGCGGTGGAGGTCAAGGAAGAGCAGGCAGCCAGCCACAGGCCAGCCCCGGCCAGCAGCAACAGCAGCAAGCGCTTCATGGGCAGAATCGGAGAAACCAAACGAGTCCGGCAGGGTACCGATCACGCCAGCGCCGCTCTATCGCATCCGTATGACCATCCGATGACAGCCAAGCCACGATTCAGCTTGAGCGCCGTGATCACCGGGACCGCAGCGCGGCCCCTTCTACCCTGGCCTGCGATCAGCCCAGCCAGCCTTCCATGGTGGGCCACCAGCCCGCCAGCACCTCCGGGCGCTGCATGCGCTCCCGCCACCAGGTCAGCGCGGCCCCCTCCTCGCCGGTGCGCCAGGCCAGCCAGAACGTCTCCTCCGGCTTGGGTTCCTCGACCTGTTTGATCACCAGCCGGCCGTCCCGCACTGCCTGCTGCACATACGGCTCGGGCAGGAAACCGAAGCCGAGCCCGGCGCACTGCAGGCGGAACTTGCTGACCATGTCCGGCACGGTGACCGTCTCCTGCCCCATCAGCAGGCCCACCGTACGCGGCAGCAGCCGCCGTGCCGAATCGGCCACGGCGATCGCGCAGTGGGTGGCCAGCTGCTCACGGCCCAACGGTTCGGGCGCGGCCGCCAATGGATGTGAGGGCGACACGGCGAACACGAAACGCACCACGCCCATCGGCTCGACCACATAGCCGCCGCCACTGGGTCCCTCGCCCGCCGCACCCACCAGCAGATCCGCACGCCGGTCCAGCAGCGCTTCCCAGGTACCCGAGAGCGATTCAGTGATCAGCCGCATCCGGGTCTGTTCGGCCACCGCATTGAAGGCCCGCACGTCCTCGGCCAGCAACGCCGGCACGAACATCGAATCGACCGCCACGGTCAGCTCGGCTTCCCAGCCGGAGGCCACCCGCCGCACCCGCATCTCCAGTTCACGGGCCGCCCGCAGCAGATGACGGCCCTCTTCCAGCAACGCCTCCCCGGCCGGGGTCAGGTGCGCGCGCGGGCCGACCCGGTCGAACAACTGCACGCCCAGGTCCTCTTCCAGCTTGGCGACCGTGTAGGAGATGGTCGAGGGCACCTTGTGCAGGGCCTTGCCGGCCGCGGCGAACGAGCCGCGGCGGTCGATGGCGTCCAGGATCTGCAGAGCGTCGAGGCTGAGCTTGAGCATTCGATTTTTTCGATGATGGCTTGCAAAACTATCCGTTTTTCAAGGCGCCGGAGCAAGCGGATACTGGCGCCAACAGGAAAGGGACCGTCAGCGACCGTCCCGGACCACCATCGAAACCATCGAACACCGAGGAGATTCCCATGCTGCAGATCCGCAAGAGCAACACCCGTGGCAAGGCCGACCATGGCTGGCTGAACTCCATGCACACCTTCTCCTTCGCCAACTACTACGATCCGCGCTATGTCAGCTTCGGCCCGCTGCGGGTGATCAACGAAGACCGCGTCCAGGGCGGCCAGGGCTTTGGCACGCACAGCCACAGCAACATGGAGATCGTCTCCTACGTGCTCGGCGGCGCGCTGGAGCACAAGGACTCGATGGGCACCGGCTCGGTGCTGCGCTACGGCGATGTGCAGCGCATGAGCGCCGGCAGCGGCGTCAGCCACAGCGAGTTCAACCACTCGGCCAGTGAGCCGGTGCACTTCCTGCAGATCTGGCTGTTCCCCGATCAGGAGAACATCACCCCCAGCTACCAGGAGACCCACTTCGCCCCGGAGACCAAGCGCGGCCAGTTGCGCCTGATCGCCTCGCGCGATGGGCGTGACGGCTCCCTGCTGATCCACCAGGACGCCAACCTCTACGCCACGATCCTGGATGGCGACGACCGCGTCCACCTGCCACTGGCCCCACGCCGCGGCGCCTACGTCCAGGTCGCCCGGGGGCAGCTGCAGGTCAACGGCATCACACTGGAGAGCGGCGATGCGCTGCAGGTCAGCGACGAGGCGCAGCTGACGCTGGAGAACGCCAATGATGCGGAAGTCATCGTGTTCGACGTCGCGCTGTAATCACCCGGCGCGGAAACGTAGACACCCCGGTTGCCCGGGGTGTCGTTCGTTGCGTGGATCAGTCGTTGCGTTGATGAGTCGTTGCGTGGATCAGAACTTGTAGTTCAGCGTCAGCCGCACGTTGCGCGGCTCACCCCAGGTGTAGGTGCTGTACCAGCTGAAGATCGTGTAGTAGTGCTTGTCCAGCAGGTTGTTGACGTTGAGCGTCGCCGAGAGCTGGTCGTTGAACTGGTAACGGGCCATGGCATCGAGCAGCCAGTAGGGCTCGGTGCGATGGACCTGGCTTCCGCCGGTGGCCGGGTTGGTGATGATGCCGAAGGTGCTGCCCTGCCAGCGCGCGCCACCGCCGAGGCTCCAGCCATCGGCCGCGCCGGTGAGCCGGTAGCTGGTGTGCACGCTGAACTGGTCTTCCGGCTCCAACGTGGAGACCTTGGTGGACTGCTGGCGCGCGATCTTGTGCGCGTAACCGCCCTGCACCTGCCAGCCCGGTGCCAGCTGACCGGACACTTCCAGCTCATACCCCTTGGTGCGCACGCCCATCAGGCCTTCATAGGCAATCCCGCCACTCGGCGTCCTGCCGCCGGTCGGTTGCGCATAGTTGTCCTGCTCCAGCTGGAACACCGCCGCGCTGGCGTTGAGGCGGCCATCGTAGAATTCCGCCTTCAGACCGGCTTCGTAGCTGCGCCCTTCCAGCGGGTCCAGCACCCGTCCCTGCTCGTCCTGGTTGCCCTGCGGTTTGAAGATGGTGCTGTAGCTGGCGAACACGGAGAAGTTGCGGTTCAGGTCGTACACCAGGCCGGCATACGGGACGACCACGCCACTCTCGTCGGTATCCGGAGATTTATAGTTGGCGATGCGGCTGCCAAGGATCAGCTTGAGCGGATCGGCCAGGTCGAAACGGCCCACCACATAAGCACCGCTTTCGCGGGTGACCTGGTTGTCACCATAGCCCCACTGCCAGTCCGGCTCGGGCACATCGCCGGTCCAGGCGTAGTAGTTGGCGACGTCGCTCACGTAGCCCGGCTGCGGCGAGTAGCCGTTGTTGACCCAGCGCTTGCGCGACACGCTGCCACCGACGACCAGCTCATGCTGCCGGCCGAACCACTCGAACTTTCCGCTGACATACAGATCGGCCGCGTTGCTGGTGGTCTTGCCGATGTACTGGCCCAGCCACATGCTCACCCCCTCACCGGTGACCGGATCGGGATTGCCGCCGGCCGCTGCGCCCAGCGAGGCGTCATACCCGTTGACCTGGTGGTTGAGCTGCAGCTTGGCGACCCAGTCATTGCCGAAGGTGTGCTCCAGCGTGGCGAAGCCGGTGCGGGCGTACTGGCCCCAGCGGCTCCAGCGCGCGCCGTTGTTGAACGAGCGCGGCATGTCGTTGAAGTTGCCTGCACTGTCCAGCAGCGGGATACCGCCCCAGCTGGAGCCTTCCGGGTCGCTGTCCTGGTAATCGGCACCGACGGTCAGCAGCGTGCTCTCGCCGAGGTCGGCTTCAAGGATGCCGTAGAAGACTTCATTGCTGCGCTGGTAATGATCGACGTTGGAATGCTTGTCCTGGTAGGCGCCCACGACGCGGCCGCGCACGCGCCCGCTCTCGGTGAGCGGCCCGCCGACATCGACTTCGGCGCGATAGCTGTCCCACGAACCGACACCCAGCGTGGCACTGCCGGCCAGCTCGCGGGTGGGCTTCTTGCGCACCAGGTTGATGGTCGCGCCCGGGTCGCCCATGCCGGTCAGCAGGCCGGTGGCGCCCTTGAGCACTTCGATGCGGTCATAGATGGCCATGTCGCTGAGCGTGTTGCCCGCCGAGTAGGCCGAATCACGTGCCATCGGGATGCCGTCGTACTGGAAGTTCTGCACCGCAAAGCCGCGCGCGTAGTACTCGGTGCGCTCGCTGTCGTAGGTGACGATGCTCACGCCGGGCGTGACCTTCATGACGTCATCGATGCCATTGAGGCCGAAGTCGTTCATTTCCTGCCGCGTGATCACACTGATCGACTGCGGCGTCTGGCGCGGGCTGAGCACCAGGCGGGTGGCCGTGGCAATGGTGCCGGGCGTGTACGAGTCGCTGCCCTCGGTCACGGTGCCAAGCTGGTTGGCGGTGACCTGCACGGTCTGCAGGGTCTGCGCACCTTCCTTGGCAGGTGCCTCCCCTGCCGGCGCCTCTTCGGCGTGCACCGCAGAGGCGGACAGGGCAAGGCCCAGCACGCAGGCCATGGCCTGCATCAGCGGGGAGATCGAGGGAACGGCAGGGCGGCGACCCGAATGGATCGGGGCAACACGGAACGGAACGACGGACACGGCAATGCCTCCAGGCAGGAAGGAACTCCTCTGGCGGCGGCTGGAGGGAAGGAATGGGCGGCATGATGCCGTATCCGGGTCTATCGCGAAAGACTGTGGCGGAAATGACACCGGGCGGGGCCGTCCTGAAGACAGGTGACGCCCCCTCTACAGGCGGGGCGCCCATCAGAGCCTCAGGGGGTGCCGATCAGGCCAAGCGATTGCCTGGTCCCGGAGCCGGCTCAGCCGCGCGGCACCGGCGCATCCGAAGCGATCAGCTTTTCCTGCTTCAGCTCGGCCCAGAACGCCGCGGGCACCGCCACGGACAGGGAGGCGACATTGGCCAGCACCTGTTCCGGCGTACGCGCGCCCGGAATGACCGCCGAGACCACCTCCGGTGCATCGGCGAACTGCAGGGCGGCCGTGCGCATATCCACCCCGTGGCGATCGCAGATGGCCTGCACCCTGGCGCGCTTTTCCGGCGCCCACGACGGCACCTTGCCGTCGTACAGATACCGGTCGCGCCCGGCCAGATAGCCGGCCAGCAGCGGCGAACCCACCACCACGGAGGCACCGTGCGCAGCGATCTTCGGGAAGGTGTCATGCAGGGCCTGCTCGTGATCCAGCAGCGAGTACTGGCAGGCGAGCAGGAAGATGTCCGGGTCTGCCTCGGCCACCGCGCGCAGCGCCGGCTCAGGGCGGTTGACGCCGAAGCCCCAGGCCTTGATCAGCCCCTCCTCGCGCATGCGCGTCAACGCGGGCATCGCCCCCTTGGCGGCTTCGGCGAAGCGCTGCTCCCACGGCATGCCGAGGTCTTTCTCGTTGTCCGGCGAGAGGTCATGGATGAAGACCACATCCAACTGCGACACACCCAGGCGGTTGAGGCTGTCCTCCACCGAGCGCCGTGTGCCGTCGGCGGAGTAATCGTAACGGTAGTGGAACGGCGACGGGTCCTTCCACATCACCTCCTGCAGCTCACCGGCGGTCGCGGTCAGCAGGCGGCCGACCTTGGTCGACAGCGTGTACTCGTGCGCCGGATGGTTGTGCAGATGATGGCCGTAGCGGCGCTCGCTCAGGCCGAGCCCGTACCAGGGTGATGTATCGAAACAGCGCACACCGGCCGCATACGCCGCAGCGAGGGTGGCCTCGCTCTGCGCATCGGTCGCGGCCGCAAACCCGTTGCCGATCGCGACACCGCCCAGGCCCAGGCGGGTCTGCGGACGGTAACGCCCGCCCTGTTGCGCCGGATTGCCCGGCAAGGGCTTTGCCGATGCCTGCCCACGCGTGGGCAGGACGCTGCCCGGGCCGGCCGACTGGGCAATCAACGGGGCAGTGGCGAAAGCAGCGGTGCCGGCGGCGGCAACGGAAAGGAAGTGGCGACGTGCGTTCACGGCGACTCCTGTTTCTGCAAGGGAAGCCGACACCTTCGCAGAGCGGCAGTGCAGAGCATGCCTGTGCCGCGTCAAGGCAGCGGCAACATTGCGATGCCGGTGCGCACGCGGGACCTCAGCCCTGACGCGCGCCTGCCGCAAGAAGCAGGGTCTCGATCTCGCGGTAGCCGCGCTGGCGTGCATGCTGCAGCGGCGTGATGCCGTCACCGTCGGCCAGGTTCACATCCGCCTTCGCGTCGATCAGCTGACGGACGATCTCGACATGCCGTGGGCCGCCATCGGCGAGGATGATCGCCTCCAGCAGCGCGGTCCACTGCAGGGTGTTGACATGATCCACATCGACGCCGGCGGCGATCAGCGTCGCCACGGTCTCCACGTGCCCGCGTTCGGCCGCCGGAATGAGTGCAGTGCCCCCGTACCGGTTGGTGCTCTTCAGGTCCGCACCGGCCGCCAGGGTCGCGCGCAGGATCTCGAGATGCCCGCGGGCACCGGCGTAGAGATAGGGACTGTCCTGGATCGCATCCTTGGCATTGACGTCGGCACCGGCCTGGATCAGCGCATGCGCAGCGTCCACGTGGTTGTGGCGGGTGGCCACCAGCAGCGGCGTCGCTTGGGCGGCATCGCGTGCATCCACTTCGGCGCCCTGCCCCAGCAGCGTACGCACCGCAGTGGCATCGCCCTTCTCCGCTGCCCGATGCAGCCGCTCTTCCAGCGAAGCGGCACTGGCCGGCATGACCATGCCCATCAGCAGGCTCATGACCACCCAGCCGCGTAGCGACCTCCGTCCCATCGACATTTTTCTGCTCCTTCCACGGGGGCGCCCGGTGGGCGCCGCTGGAGAACGACCGTAGCCGAGCCGCCGCGCCGGCACCAATGAAGATTGGGGATCGACTGCATTCGCCATCCGAATGCGTCGGCCGACGCGCGTTCCGCCGGTTTCATGCGACGCTGCGCGCGACATTGGACACGGAGGCACATCGCCATGCTGCATCACATTTCCCTGGGGGTGCGCGATCTCGCCCATGCCGCCGCCTTCCATGACGCCGCGCTCGGCGCGCTGGGCATGCGCCGCGTCTTCGAGGACGACGAGGCCATCGGCTATGGGTATGCCGACGATGAGGATCTGTTGTGCCTGAAACTGCGGGCCGACGCCTCCCCGCCTGGCGCTGGCTTCCATCTGGCGTTCGGTGCACCCTCGCGTCACGCCGTGGATGCGTTTCATCGCGATGCGCTGTCGGTCGGCGGCACCTGCAACGGGGCGCCGGGGCTGCGCGAGGATTATGGCGATCACTATTACGCCGCCTTCCTGATCGATCCGGATGGGCATCGGATCGAGGCGGTCTGCAAATCGGTCGCCTGAGCCGGATCGCATAAAGAAAAAGGCCTCCGTACTCGCGTACGAAGGCCTTTTCTACAACTGGCGGAGCGGGAGGGATTCGAACCCTCGATAGAGTTTTAAGCCCTATACTCCCTTAGCAGGGGAGCCCCTTCAGCCACTCGGGCACCGCTCCAGTGTTCTTGGTCCGCCGCTGCGATGAATCATCTCAGCGGGGGCGCGAATAATAACGTTTTCCGCGCCCTCAGGTAAAGCCTTAATCCGAAGAATTTTCACTTCCGGATGCATTCGGCTCATCGCCGCGCTGGATCCGCTGATAAATCTCTTCGCGGTGCACGGCCACGTCCTTCGGAGCGGTGATACCGATACGCACCTGGTTGCCCTTGACGCCGAGCACGGTCACGCTGACCGAGTCACCGATCATCAGGGTTTCGCCTACACGGCGAGTCAGGATCAACATTTGTTCAAGTCTCCAGGGGAACCGGTGGTGGCATTTCCCCACCGGCTTGGCGCCCCGGCAAGAGCGCCCCACGACAACGGGAAAAGATTCGCCATAGTACCGTCAGGCCTCCCGACCCATCAAGGAGCAGGAGGCTTCAGGCTGTTCAGATACGGGGGGTGACCCAGTCGACGACGGCGGCCAGTGCAGAAGCAAGGGCGGGCCCGTCCTCACCACCACCCTGGGCGAGATCCGGGCGGCCGCCGCCCTTGCCCCCGATCTGACTGGCGATATGGGCCAACAGTTCCCCGGCCTTGACCTTGCCCATTGCGCTGCCGTTCACGCCCGCGACCAGGGCCGCCTTGCCGTCCTGGGTGCCGGCCAGCACGATCACCGCATCGCCGAGCTGCTGCTTGAGGCGGTCGATGGCATCGCGCAGGGCCTTGGCATCGAAGCCTTCCAGACGCGCGGCCAGGATCTTGATGCCGTTGACCTCCACTGCGCCGGCGCCGAGATCGGCCGTCGCACCGGCGGCCTGCTTGGCCTTGAGCGCCTCGAGCTCGCGCTCCAGCTTCTTCTGGCGCTCGCCGAGCTGGCGGATCTTGTCGACCACATCGCCGGCGTTGCCGCCGAGCAGTGCGGCCGCTTCACTCAGCTGGGCTTCTTCATGGGCCACGTAATCCAGGGCGCCCTGCCCGGTCACCGCTTCGATACGGCGCACGCCCGAGGACACACCGCCTTCGGAGGTAATCTTGAACAGACCGATGTCGCCGGTGCGCGAGACATGCGTACCGCCACACAGTTCGGTGGAGTAATCGCCCATCTTCAGCACGCGCACGTGCTCGCCGTACTTCTCGCCGAACAGCGCCATCGCACCGAACTCGAGCGCTTCCTGCATGCCCATGGTGTGGACTTCGGCCGCGTTGTTGGCGCGCACCTGCTCGTTGACCTTGCGCTCGATGATCGCCAGGTCTTCGGCGCTGATCGGCGCGAAGTGCGAGAAGTCGAAACGCAGGCGATCGGGGGCGACCAGCGAGCCCTTCTGCTGCACGTGGGTGCCCAGCACTTCGCGCAGGGCGGCATGCAGCAGGTGGGTGGCCGAGTGGTTGAGGATGGTGGCGCCGCGGCGCTGGCCATCGACCTGGCCGGACAGCACATCGCCGACCTTCAGGCTGCCCTGGGTGAGCTTGCCCAGGTGCCCATGGAACTGGCCCGCGAACTTCTGGGTGTCGCTGATGTCCACCTGCACGCCGGCGCCGGACAGGGTGCCGTTGTCACCGACCTGGCCGCCGGACTCGGCGTAGAACGGGGTCTGGTTGGTCAGCACGATGACGTCATCACCGGCCTGGGCGCTCTCCACCGGCCGGCCGTCCTTGAGGATGGCGACCACGGTGAGGTCCTCGGCCTGCAGGCGGTCATACCCGAGGAAGACGGTCGGCTTGAGCGTGGCGATCAGATCGGCCGACAGGGTCACGCCACCACCGAACTTGCCGGCCGCGCGCGCGGTCTCGCGCTGGGTGTCCATTGCGGCGTTGAAGCCCTCGATGTCCACGGTCAGGTCACGCTCGCGCGCGATGTCCTGGGTGAGATCGAGCGGGAAGCCGTAGGTGTCGTACAGGCGGAACGCATCCACGCCGGGGATCACGCCGTTGCTGACCTTGGCCGCGACGTCGTCGAAAATCTTCATGCCCGAATCCAGCGTTTCAGCAAAACGCTCTTCCTCGGCCTGCAGGGCGCGCACGACGGTGTCGACCTGGGCCGGCAGTTCGGGATAGGCCACGCCCATCTGCTCGACCAGGGTCGGCACCAGCTTGCTGAAGAACGGCTGGCGCACGCCGAGCATCCAGCCATGGCGCAGGGCGCGGCGGATGATCCGGCGCAGCACGTAGCCGCGGCCTTCGTTGGACGGCAGCACGCCATCGACGATCAGGAAGGAGCAGGCGCGGATGTGATCGGCGATCACGCGCAGCGACTTGTTCTCCAGATCTGCCATGCCGGTCAGTTCGCTGGCCTTGCGGATCAGCGCCTGGAACAGGTCGATTTCATAATTGGTGTGGACGTGCTGCAGGATCGCCGCCAGGCGCTCCAGGCCCATGCCGGTATCCACGCACGGGGCCGGCAGCGGCACCAGGGTGCCGTCGGGCTGGCGGTCGAACTGCATGAAGACCAGGTTCCAGATCTCGATGAAGCGGTCACCGTCTTCATCCGGCGAACCCGGGGGGCCACCGGCGATATGGTCGCCATGGTCATAGAAGATTTCGGTACACGGGCCGCACGGGCCGGTCTCGGCCATCTGCCAGAAGTTGTCCGAGGCAAACGGCGCCCCCTTGTTGTCGCCGATGCGCACGATCCGGTCTTCCGGGATGCCGACCATGTCGCGCCACAGCGCGTAGGCCTCGTCATCGGTCTGGTAGACGGTGACCAGCAGGCGCTCGGCCGGCAGCTTCCAGACCTGGGTCAGCAGCTCCCAGGCCCAGGCGATGGCGTCCTTCTTGAAGTAGTCGCCGAACGACCAGTTGCCCAGCATCTCGAAGAAGGTGTGGTGGCGCGCGGTGTAGCCGACCTGGTCCAGATCGTTGTGCTTGCCACCGGCGCGCAGGCAGCGCTGGACGTCGGCCGCGCGCACGTAGCTGCGCTTCTCGGCGCCAAGGAACACGTCCTTGAACTGCACCATGCCGGAGTTGGTGAACAGCAGGGTCGGATCATTGCCCGGCACCAGTGGCGCCGACGGCACGATCGTGTGGCCTTTGCCCTTGAAGAACTCAAGGAAATCGCTGCGGATCTGGGAGGTAGTGAATTTGACGGATGCGTTCATGGGGGGCTGGCTTTGTGCGGGCCGGTCAGTCCCTGGCACGCAGCCCCAATGGCCGGGTGTCAACTGCAGGACCGCCGAAACCACAAAGGGTATCAGGCCCGGGCCGCTCAGTCCTCAGGGTCGTAACGGGTGGCCAGGCGGATACTGTTGCCGGGGAACCCGCGGCGGGCCAGAAGATCGGCGGCTTTGCGCCGCTGCGGCAGTTCCTGCGGGCCGGCGTCGCCAAAACGGCGGCAGACCAGGTCGCGGGCGTTCTCGGTCCAATCGCCTTCGAAGGTGTCCATGGCCGCCGCGATCTGATCGCTGTCCAGGCCATGCGTGCCCAGTTCGGCGCGGATGTGGATCGGGCCATAGCCGGTGTTGGCCCGGATCCGGACCAGATTCTCGGCAAAGCGGGTGTCGTCCTGCCAGCCGGCCTCGGCCAGCTTGCTGACCGCGGCTTCGGCGGCCTCGTTCTCGATGCCGCGGGCCTGCAGTTTGCGGGTCAGCTCTTTACGTGAATGCTCGCGGCGCACCAGCAGCCCCAACGCCCGCTGGACCGGCGTCTGTTCCTGGACACGGCGCTTGCGCCGGGGTGCGGGGGGATCGGAGTCTTGCATGGCGGTCCTTCATTACAGTGCGCCATCCTTGGCGCCATCCCGTCGGGGATTCTTGAAACTGCAGGACAGGGCGAGCGTCACTGACGGCGCTGCCCTGCCCCGCAGGAAACTCACTCGGCGTCGTCGTCGGCCTCGTCGCCGCCTTCACGCACCGCTTCTTCCGGCTGGAACTTCTCGCGCAGCTCGGCTTCCAGGCGCTGGGCAATCTGCGGGTTGTCGCGCAGGTAACCGCGGGCGTTGTCCTTGCCCTGGCCGATGCGCTCTTCGCCGTAGCTGTACCAGGCGCCGGCCTTCTCGACCAGCTTGGCTTCCACGCCCATGTCGATCAGTTCGCCTTCGCGGCTGATGCCTTCGCCGTACAGGATCTCGGTGACCACCTGCTTGAACGGCGGGGCCAGCTTGTTCTTGACCACCTTGATCTTGGTCTGGTTGCCGATGATCTCGTCGCCCTTCTTGATCGCGCCGATACGGCGGATGTCCAGGCGGACCGAGGCGTAGAACTTCAGCGCGTTGCCGCCGGTGGTCACTTCCGGGCTCTGGCCCGGCATCATCACGCCGATCTTGTGGCGCAGCTGGTTGATGAAGACCACCAGGGTGTTGGAGCGCTTGATGTTGCCGGTCAGCTTGCGCAGCGCCTGGCTCATCAGACGGGCCTGCAGGCCCGGCAGCTGGTCGCCCATTTCGCCTTCGATTTCAGCCTTCGGGGTCAGCGCGGCAACCGAGTCGACCACCACGATGTCCACCGAGCTGGAGCGCACCAGCATGTCGGCGATTTCCAGCGCCTGCTCACCGGTATCGGGCTGGGACAGCAGCAGGTCGTCCACGTTGACGCCCAGCTTGGCGGCGTAGATCGGGTCCAGCGCGTGCTCGGCATCGATGAAGGCGGCGGTACCGCCCTTCTTCTGGCATTCGGCGATCGCCTGCAGGGTCAGGGTGGTCTTGCCCGAGGATTCCGGGCCGTAGATCTCCACGACGCGGCCCTTGGGCAGACCACCGATACCGAGCGCGATATCCAGCATCAACGAACCGGTGGGGATGACCTCGACCGCCTCGACGACACGGTCGCCCATGCGCATCACGGCGCCCTTGCCGAACTGCTTTTCGATCTGGCTCAGCGCGGCGGTGAGGGCGCGCTTTTTGTTTTCGTCCATCGGAGTGGTCCTTGCAGAGGTCGTATCGGTGGAGGTGCTGTCTTTGGAAGTCTTCTTGGCCATGGGTTCACTTTAAGGCTGGCGTATCGCACGGGCTGAGATTCTGCCCGGCGTTCGGAAAAAAATTATCGGACATCCGTACCAACCTCAGCAAAACCAGAGATGTGCCACAAAAGACCGCGCGTGATTCAGGGGAAACAGGGTCAGCGGTTGGGCCGCAGCAACCCGCAATAGAGGCCTTCGATCGCAAAGTCCTGGTCCGGCAGCACTTCGATCGGCTTGTAATCGGGGTTGCGCGGCAGCAGGCGGATCCGGTCCTTGCCCATCTTCAGCAGCTTGACCGTGATCTCGTCATCGATGCGGGCGACCACGATCTGGCCGGAGCGCGCATCGCGGGTGCGGTGCACACCGATCAGGTCGCCGTCGAAGATGCCTTCGTCGATCATCGAGTCACCCTGCACTTTCAACAGGTAGTCCGGCGCGGGCGAGAAGAACACCCGGTCCAGGACCACGAAGTCATCCGAGCCGATATCCGCGCCGATCGGCAGACCGGCCGCGACCCGGCCCAGCACCGGCAGGCGCAGGACATGATCCGGCAGCGCCGAGGCGGGCAGCGATTCGGGCAGGCCGTTCTGTAGCGCCGGCGCCTGGACCAGCCGGATGCCGCGGGCCTGGCCCGGGATGCGACGGATCGCCCCGGCCTCCTCCAGCGCTTCCAGATGGTACTGGGCGGCGCGGACGCCCTTGAAGCCGAACGCACGGGCGATTTCGGTCTGCGACGGCGGTGCGCCATCGGTCTCTATACGCTCGGCGATCAACTGCAGGATCGCCTGCTGGGTATCGGTCAGGTCCATGGTTAGTAGTATTACTACTAACGATGCGGGCACGCAAGTGCCCGCAGAGGAAGAGCCATTACAGGAAGGATGGTCCGGCCCGAGCCGAAGCCGCCAGCAACGCCTGTAGCCACCAACCGTTGGTCGGTGACCGCGCGCAGCGCGGCAATGCCTGACGGCGCGGGCGCGTGTCGCTTGCGACCATCCCTCAAGCGTTGAGCCTCTGCAATCCCCTGGATCAGGCGTTCCCGGCGCCGGACGGGGAAGCAGCCATGCATGGCGCGGCGCGAACCGGGGCAAGCGATGACCGGGCCTGCCAGCCAGAAGCAGCCGACCAACGGTCGGCTCTACGCGCAACGCGCCGCGTAGGCGGCACGTTGCGGGGATCCTTCGGATCCCAGCGGCAGGAACCCTATGGGTTCTTGCCGCTGCGCCAGATCGAAAACAGGATCCACACGCCACAGAACCCGGCGCCGATGAAGCCAGCCACGCCCAGCGCGAGCAGCCAACGGCTGGAGACGCCGCCGACGCTGTGCATGACGATGGAGGAGCCGATGATCAGCGCGGCGGTCACGATGCCCATCACCAGCCGGTTGGCGGCACGGTTGACCTGGTCGCCGAAGCCCTGCAGCGCGGTGGTTTCGACCTTGAGCTGGAGCCGCCCGCGGCGCGCCATCTGCAGCAGGCGGCGCACGTCGCGCGGCAGGTCGCCGACCAGGTCCATCACCCCGACCAGGCTGCGCTTGCCACGCTTGAGCATGGCACCGGGCGAATAACGCTGCCACATCACCCGCTCCAGATACGGGCGCGCGGCACTGGCCATGTCGAACTGCGGATCCAGCTGGCGGCCCATCCCTTCCAGCGTCAGGAAGGTCTTGATCATCAGGGCCAGATCGGCCGGCAGGGTCAGCGCGTACTGGCGCAGCAGCTGG
The DNA here is from genome assembly GCF_002205165.1 of Stenotrophomonas maltophilia. GTDB lineage: Bacteria > Pseudomonadota > Gammaproteobacteria > Xanthomonadales > Xanthomonadaceae > Stenotrophomonas > Stenotrophomonas maltophilia_N. The sequence continues at coordinate 135,767 of NZ_NIVS01000003.1, forward strand.
GTGATGTTGCCCAGCATCAGGCCCATGTGCAGGTCTTTGAGCGGCACGCCGCGATACTGGTCGACGAAGGTGCTGATGTCCTGCTGCAACCGCGATTCATCGACCTCCACGCCGCCGGCCCAGTCCAGCAGGATGTCGGCCACCTGCTCCGGTTCCTGCGTCACCAGGCCATGCAGGAGCTGGGCGACCTGGAAGCGGCGTTGCTCGGAGATCGCGCCCACCATGCCGAAATCGATCACGCCGATGCGGCCGTCACGCAGGTAGATGATGTTGCCCGGGTGCGGATCGGCGTGGAAACACCCATCCTCCAGCACCATCTTCAGCACGATGCGCGCGCCGGTACGGGCCAGCTGCACGCGGTCCAGGCCCGCCGCATCGACACCGGCCAGATCGCGGCCGGGAATGCCATCCACGAAGTCCTGCACGTTGAGACTCTCGCACGTCCACTGCCAGTGCACGTTGGGAATCAGGATGTCGTCGCGGCCCTGGAAGTTGCGCGCGATACGCTCGGCGTTGCGGCATTCGGCGGCGAAATCCAGCTCGCGGCGCAAGGAGACCTGGAACTGCTGGACCACCTCGGCCGGGCGATACCGCTGCAGATCCGGCAGCCGCGCTTCGACGATCTCGGCCAACCGCGCCAGCAGACGCAGGTCGGCTTCGATGACCTCGCGGATCCCGGGGCGACGGATCTTCAACACCACGGCGGTGCCGTCATGCAGGGTCGCGCGGTGTGCCTGCGCCAGCGAGGCCGCCGCCATCGGGGTTTCGTCCAGCCACGCGAAGACCTCGGTGGCCGGTGCACCCAGATCGCGCTCCAGCTGATCGCGCACCTGCGCATATGGCAGCGCGGGCACGGCATTCTGCAGTTCGGAAAATTCCGCGATCCAGTCCGGCGGGAACAGATCCACGCGGGTGGCCAGCACCTGGCCGAGTTTGACGAAGGTGGGGCCGAGGTCTTCCATCGCGCGGCGCACGCGCACCGGCGCGGTCATCCGCAGCATCTGCTGGGTGTCGTTCCAGTGCAGCAGGCGGCCGGCGCGCTCGAGCACATCGGCCAGGCCGATGCGGCGCACGAGGTCGCCGAAGCCATAGCGGATCAGGACCGACGCGATTTCCTGCAATCGCCCCAGGTCACGCACGGTACCCAGCGTTTCCCACATCGGCCCACTCTCCTGTCAGCACACCCGGTCAGGATGTCACAACAGCGGGAAGATTCCCGTCAGCGCCTGCTGCACGGTCTGCCGCCGTATGGCTTCGCGGTCGCCGTCGAACTGGAACAGCTGCGCACGCGCGTAGCCACCCCGGCCCTTCCAGCCGATCCAGACGCTGCCGACCGGCTTGTCCTCGCTGCCGCCGCCCGGGCCGGCAATGCCGGTCACCGCCACGGCGATGCCGGCGCCGGAATTGATCAGCGCGCCGGAGACCATTTCCAGCACGGTCTCGCGGCTGACCGCACCGAACTGTTCCAGCGTCTGCGCGCGCACGCCGAGCAGGCGTTGTTTGGCTTCGTAGCTGTAGACCACCATGCCGCAATCGAAGAACGCCGAGGAGCCCGCGATATCGGTCATCGCCTTGGCGATCCAGCCGCCACTGCAGCTCTCGGCGGTCACCAGCTGCAGGGAGGCCTTCTGGAGGCGCTGGCCCACGTCACTGGCGAGGGCGCCCAGCTCGGCGTCGGAAGGAACGGTCATGGGGAATCCTGGATCAACGGGGGACGAACGCCCCCTGTTTTAGCCGAAATCGCGCGTGGTGTCGTGTGTCGCCGGGCGCGACGGAAGGTCGCGCGCGCCCAGGATCCTGCGAGCCGGCCAGCGGCCGGCACGCCGAGTCGCGCCGCCGCGCCGCGAGGCTGATGGAGCGCCGGCCGCTGGCCGGCACACCCATCACCACTCCGGAAGCTTCTCCGGGAGCATCGCGCGGATCGGTTCGCCGCCCTCGCCGGCCGCCAGCTTCTCGGCCTCGGCGATCGGGATTTCGACCTGCAGCAGCCACCCGTCTTCGTCGGTTGCTTCGTCGCGGACCACCTCGAGCTGATGCAGGCGCGAACGCAAGCGACCGGCACTGGGCGGCAGCCGCAGCTCGCCACTGACGTGCTGCAGGCCCAGGCGCTTGCCCAGCACGGCCTGCAGCAGCGGCAGGCCGACGTTGTCGCGGGCGGAAATCCAGACCCGTTCGCGGCGTGCGTTGTCGGGGATGCCGTCCTGCCCGTCGTGACGGACCTCGGCCCCATCGATGCGGTCGATCTTGTTGAACACCAGCAGTTGCGGCAGATCGCCCGCACCAATGGCGGTCAGCACTTCATCCACCTGCGCGATGCGTTCCTCACGGTGCGGATCGGCGGCATCGACCAGGTGCAGCAGGAAGTCTGCTTCGCGGGCTTCAGACAAAGTCGAGCGGAACGCCGCCACCAGGTCATGCGGCAGGTCGCGGACGAAGCCGACGGTATCGGCGAGCACAACGCTGCCGCCCGGCAGCGCGATGCGGCGCACGGTCGGGTCCAGCGTCGCGAACAACTGGTCCGCGGCATACGCCTCGGCACCGGTCAATGCGTTGAACAGGGTCGACTTGCCGGCGTTGGTGTAGCCCACCAAGGCCACACGCGGCAGCTCGCTGCGCAGGCGGGCACGGCGCATCTGGGTGCGCTGCACTTCCACCTTTTCCAGCTTCTTCTGCAGCTGTTCCACCCGCTTCTGCAGCAGGCGGCGATCGGTTTCCAGCTGGGTTTCACCCGGGCCGCGCAGACCGATGGAACCGCCGCGCTGGCGCTCCAGATGGGTCCAGCCGCGGATCAGCCGCGTGGACATGTGGCGCAGCTGCGCCAGCTCGACCTGCAGCTTGCCTTCGTGGCTGCGCGCACGCTGGGCGAAGATATCCAGGATCAGCCCGGTGCGGTCGATCACGCGCCGTTCCAGGAACCGCTCCAGGTTGCGCTCCTGCCCCGGCGACAGCGCATGGTTGACCAGGATCAGGTCGGCGCCGGTCGCATCGGCCGCGGCCTTGACCTCATCCAGCTTGCCGCTGCCGATCAGGATCGACGGATTGGGCCGATCGATGCGCGCGGTCAACGTGGCCGCGATGCTGGCCCCGGCGGAGCGGGCCAGATCGGTGAACTCTTCAAGCACGTCATCTTCAAGCCGGCCGACATGCGGCTGGATCAGGAGTGCGTGTTCGCCTCGCTTGGAACGGTCAAACACGCAGTTCTCCAGAATTTTTCACGCGGTCACTCAACGTCGTCATCACCTTGGACGCCCTCGGCGCCATCATTGGACTGCACATAGCCACCACCGGGCCCGACCTTCACATTGCGTGCCGGCACCACGGTCGAAATGGCGTGCTTGTACACCATCTGGCTCACCGTGTTACGCAGCAGCACCACGAACTGGTCGAACGATTCAATCGTTCCCTGCAGCTTGATGCCATTGACCAGATACACCGACACCGGCACACGTTCGCGCCGAAGTGCATTCAGAAACGGATCCTGCAGCGATTGCCCCTTGGACATTGCACACTCCTGATTATTGTTTTTATGGTCTTCCGGCAGTTGCCACGGCCCCCGCCGCCCGCCGGAACCCTTGATGGTACACGGGGCGGGTGCGTGAAGGCGTGGACTCAGCGTGCGACGAAGGTCGACACCGCATCTGCCAGGGAAGCCCTGTCTAGATGGGGATCGAACCAGCGCGCATCAAGCTCCCCGCGCAACCAGGTCAGCTGGCGCTTGGCCAGCTGGCGGGTGGCCTGGATGCCGCGCTCACGGAACTCTGCGGCCGCCCCCTGCCCGTCCAGGTACTCCCAGGCCTGTCGGTAACCCACTGCACGCACCGCCGGCAGATCCAGCGGCGCGGCCACCGCGGCCATGGCGGGCAGGGCGCGCAGGCCACGCACTTCCTCGAGAAATCCCTGCGCAAGCATGGCGTCGAAACGGGTTTCGATGCGCTGGTGCAGCACCTTGCGCTCGCGCGGGGCCAACACCAGCTTGAGCGCCCGAACCGGCAGACGGTCCACGCCGGGCAGCTTCTGCCAGTCACTGATCGGGGTGCCGGTCAGGCGATGGACCTCCAGCGCACGCTGGATGCGCTGCGGGTCGGTGGCATGAATGCGCTTTGCCGCCGCCGGATCGATGCCGGCCAGCTGGGCGTGCATCGCCGCCCACCCCTGCTCGGCCGCCTCGGCGGCAATCTGCGCCCGCGTCGCCGGATCGGCCTCGGGCATCGGCGACAGGCCCTGCAGCAGGGCGCGGAAGTACAACCCCGTGCCACCGGCCAGAATCGGCATCCGACCGCGCGAAATGATGTCGCGCACGGCCCTCGCCGCGTCGCCGGCGAACTCTGCCGCCGAATAGGTCTGCCACGGGTCCCGGACATCCAGCAGATGATGCGGCGCCTGCGCGCGCTCGGCGGCATCGGGCTTGGCCGAGCCGATGTCCAGCCCGCGATAGACCAGCGCCGAATCCACGCTGACGATCTCGCCGCCCAGCTGTTGGGCGAGCGCGATCGCGGTGGCGGTCTTGCCCGACGCGGTCGGGCCCATCACCGCGATCGCCAGCGGACGTTGGTCGACGGCCATCAGTCCTCGTCCGGCCAGCGCGGCATCGCCGGTGCGGCCGACACCCGCGGCATCGGCACGGCATCGACCGCCGCCCAGACCTTCAATGCATCCACGGTGGCCGCGACATCGTGCACGCGCAGCAGCATCGCACCCCGCTGGGCGGCGATCAGGTGCGCGGCGACCGAACCGGCCACGCGGTCACGCGGGTGCTCACGGCCGGTCAGCTCACCGATGCTGCGCTTGCGCGACAGGCCGGCCAGCATCGGCACGCCCAGCTCGAGAAAGCGGTCCGAGCGGGCCAGCAGGATCATGTTGTGCTCGGTGGTCTTGCCGAAGCCGAAGCCCAGATCGATGATCAGGTGCTTCTTGGCGACACCGGCCATCTCGGCCTGGAACATCCGCTCGGTCAGGAAGCGATGCACTTCGGCGACCACGTCGTCGTAGTGCGGCGTGTCCTGCATGCTGCCCGGTTCGCCCTGCATGTGCATCAGCACCACCGGCACATCGAGTTCGGCGGCAGCCGCAAGCGCACCGGGCTGGCGCAGTGCATGGATGTCATTGATCAGACCCGCACCGGCCGCAACCGCGGCGCGCATTACCTCGGGCTTGAAGGTGTCGATGCTGATCGGCACGGACGTTTCGCGCGCCAGGCGTTCGATCACCGGGATGACCCGGCGCAGCTCCTCATCCAGCGGCACCGGCGCACTGCCGGGCCGGGTCGACTCGCCGCCAATGTCGAGCAGGTCGGCCCCTTCGGCCACTAACTGCAGTCCATGCGCGACCGCGGACTCGACGCTGTCGTGCTTACCGCCGTCGGAGAACGAATCCGGGGTGACGTTGACGATGCCCATGACCCGCGGGCGATCCAGCCGCAGCAGGCGGCCGCCGCAATCGAGCTGGGGGGAGATATCGAACATGGGCAGATCCACAAAGTACGCCAGCGCGTAGTTTACGCCGGACCACGCGAGCGCCTGCCGGTCGCGCTGACGAAGCGTACCCTCAGCGCTGGCGGCGCTTGCGCTCCACGTACACCGTCTTGGCGATGCTCATCAGCACACCGACCGCGATACCGATGCCGGCGCCGAGCAGGAAGTTGTCGCGGGTCAGGCCGATGGCCACGCCAATGATCGTGGCGATCACCATTTCAGTGGTGTGCGAGACCGGTTGCGGCGGGGGTGCGGACATGGCGACTCCAGAACGGGAACGAAAACGGACGGTCATTATGACCTGACCGAAACGACGAAGGCCGGGTTTCCCCGGCCTTCGTCACTTACGTGGGCACCCCTCAGATCTGCTCGGCAGGGCCGGCGATCGGGGCGACCGGACGGGCATCGCCGCCCTTGTCGTTGTTGCCGCCATCCTTGTTGCTGGGGGACTTGCCCCAACCCGCCGGCGGCGGCGGATCGCGCCCTTCCATGACGGCGTTGATCTGCGGCGCATCGATGGTCTCGTATTGCAGCAGCAGCTGGGACATCGTGTGCAGCTTGTCCAGGTTGGCGGTCAGCAGCTCGGTGGTACGGGCGTAGGCCTTGTCCAGGATGCTGCGGACCACTTCGTCGATCCGGCGCGCGGTGTCATCCGACACGCTCTTGTGCTGCGTCACCGAACGGCCGAGGAACACTTCATCGTCTTCTTCACCGTAGGCGATCGGACCGAGCTCGTCGGACAGGCCCCACTTGGTGACCATGTTGCGGGCCATCTTGGTGGCGCGCTCGATGTCGTTGGACGCACCGGTGGTGACCTTGTCGGTGCCGAAGATCAGCTCTTCAGCCACGCGCCCGCCATACAGCGAGCACAGCTGCGATTCGATCGCCACGCGGTTCATCGAGTACTTGTCGCCTTCCGGCAGGTACATCGTCACACCCAGCGCGCGACCGCGCGGAATGATGGTGACCTTGTAGACCGGATCGTGCTCGGGCACCAGACGGCCGACGATGGCGTGGCCGGCTTCGTGATACGCGGTGAGCGTCTTTTCTTCTTCGCTCATCGCCATCGAACGGCGCTCGGCACCCATCAGGATCTTGTCGCGGGCACGGTCGAAGTGGTCCATGCGGACTTCCTTCTCACCGCCACGTGCGGCAAACAGCGCGGCTTCGTTGGCCAGATTGGCCAAGTCCGCACCGGAGAAGCCCGGGGTACCGCGCGCGATCACCATCGGCTCGACATCGTCGGCCAGCGGCAGCTTGCGCATGTGCACCTTGAGAATCTGCTCGCGGCCCTTGACGTCCGGCAGGCCGACCACGACCTGGCGATCGAAACGGCCCGGGCGCAGCAGCGCCGGATCGAGCACGTCCGGACGGTTGGTGGCGGCGATGACGATCACGCCCTCGCCTCCCTCGAAACCGTCCATTTCGACCAGCAACTGGTTCAGGGTCTGCTCGCGCTCGTCATGACCGCCGCCCAGGCCGGCGCCGCGATGGCGACCGACAGCGTCGATTTCATCGATGAAGATGATGCACGGTGCCTGCTTCTTGGCCTGCTCGAACATGTCGCGCACGCGGCTGGCGCCGACGCCGACGAACATTTCCACGAAGTCCGAACCGGAGATCGAGAAGAACGGAACCTTGGCTTCACCGGCGATCGCACGGGCCAGCAGGGTCTTGCCGGTACCCGGCGGGCCGACCATCAGCACGCCGCGCGGAATCTTGCCGCCCAGCTTGGTGAACTTGGTCGGGTCGCGCAGGAAGTCGACCAGTTCGCCGACTTCTTCCTTGGCCTCGTCGCAACCGGCGACGTCAGCAAAGGTGACCTTGATCTGGTCTTCGCCCTGCAGCTTGGCGCGCGACTTGCCGAAGGACATCGCGCCCTTGGCCCCGCCGCCACCGCCCTGCATCTGGCGCATGATGAAGATCCAGAAACCGATGATCAGGATCACCGGGAGGAAGTTCATCAGGATCGCGCCCAGCGAGATGCCGCTGGACGGAGGTGCCTGTTCGAATTCCACCTTCTTGCCGCGCAGCACGTTGATCAGATCACGATCGTAGGGCGCGGTGATGGTGCTGGTCTGGCCGCTGCGGGTGGTATAGGTCACATCGTTGGCACCGCCGCGCATTTCGCCCAGCACTACTTTCTGGATGTTGCCGCTGTCCACCTGGTCCAGGAACTGCGAGTACGTCGCCCCCTGCGCGCCGGCTCCGCTGCTCTTCGGCGAGAAGCTCTGGAAGACCACCATCAGCACGACGGCGACGACCACCCATAGCAGGAGGTTCTTGGTCAAGTCGTTCATCCTCATTGGCTCCGGTGTTCCTCTAATTCCTGACGCGATTCGTATGGTTGAGCTTACTTGATCTGCGCGCGTTTTCCCTGCCCCAAGGCGTACACCTCGGGCGAGCGCTTACGGGACGCTTCAGGCTTGCGGATCACCACTTTGTCGTACCGGCGGCGCATTTCGCGCACATAGTCGTCAAAGCCCACGCCCTGGAACAGCTTGATCAGGAACGCGCCACCGGGCTTGAGATGGTTGTCGGCAAACTCCAACGCCAACTCCGCCAGGTGCATCATCCGCGGTTGGTCCACCGCGTCCATTCCACTCTTATTGGGGGCCATATCCGAGAGCACAAGGTCTACCGGCTGATCCCCCAGCATGGCTTCGAACTCCGATAGGACGGTTTGCTCCCTGAAGTCACCGTGAAGGAACTCCACGCCGGCCAGCGGCGGCATCTCCAGGATGTCCAGAGCCAGGACCCGGCCGGTATCGCCGATCTGGCGGCGGACCTGCTGGGACCAGCCGCCCGGGGCGGCGCCCAAGTCGACCACGACCATGTGCGGCTTCAGCAGCCGATCCCGCTCCAGCAACTCCTCCAGTTTGTAGGCCGCGCGCGAGCGCATGCCCTCGGCCTGGGCCTTCTTCACGAAGGGGTCGGCGAAGTGCTCTTTCAACCAACGTTGACTGCTTTTGCTGCGGGTTGCCATTGAGATGCGGGTCCGATGGGGAGGTCATGATACCCTGATCGCCCCAGTTAACCGCTTGTTCCTGAATGGCTATCGCCCTGACGTCTTCCCAAACCCGTTTCCTCCGCGGCCACGCGCATGATCTGAAAGCCCTGCTCCAGATCGGCGGCAAGGGGGTGACACCGGCCTTCCTGGCTGAACTGGAAGAGGTGCTGGAGCGCCACGAGCTGATCAAGGTCAAGGTCGCTGCCGAAGACCGCGAGGCCCGTGATGCCCTGATCGCCGAGCTGGTCAGTGCCAGCGAAAGCGCGCTGGTGCAGCGCATCGGCCACGTGGCCGTGCTGTACCGCCCGAGCAAGGAACAGCGCCAGATCGTCCTGCCGCGCGGCTGATCCCGGAACGCCCATGCAGCTGAGCCACGAAATCCCCGACTACGCCTATGCCCTGCGTGCCGCCGATGGCCGCAGCGCGAAGGTGAATGAGCGGACCTTGGCGGCCAGTTTCATCCTGGCCCCGGACACGCTGATCGAAGCCTGGCCGGTGGCGGACATCACCCGCCTGACCCCGGAAGACCTGCAGCCGGTGCTGGCGCTGAACCCGGCGCTGGTGGTGCTGGGCACGGGCGATACCCAGGTGTTCCCGCCCGCGGCGGTCATGGCCGCGTGCCTGACCCGGGGGATTGGACTGGAAGTGATGAACAACCCGGCGGCCGCACGGACCTTCAACATCCTCGCCAGCGAGGGTCGCAAGGTGGCGGCGGCATTCATCCTGAAGGGGTGAGACCGGCGATTCCGTTCAGAAAAGGCCGCCCCTGGGGCGGCCTTTTTCGTGGTTACTTCGGCGGCAGGTACAGCAGCGGGTCGACCGGCTTGCCGTTGTAGCGGATCTCGAAGTGCAGCATGTCGCGCGCGGCGCCGGTGCGGCCCATCTCGGCGATCTGCTCGCCGGCCTTCACGCTCTGCCCTTCGTTGACCAGGCGCTTGCGGTTGTGGCCATACGCCGACAGCCACTGGTCGCTGTGCTTGATGATGATCAGCTCACCGAAACCGACCAGGCCGGCACCGGAGTACACCACCACGCCCGCCGCGGTCGCCCGGACCGGCTGGCCGCTGGTACCGGCGATGTCCACGCCCTGCTTGGTCGCTTCACCGGCGACGAAGCGGCCGACGATGGCCCCATCGGCGGGCCAGCGCCAACTGATGTTGCTCTTGATCGCAACGGTCGGTGCCGGTGTGGCGGCCGGAGCCGTGCCGCCCGGACGCGGCGCAGTGACCACGGTGGTCGGGGCTCGGCCGGGGCTGCCGCTGCCACCCGGGAACAGGCGCAGGGACTGGCCCGGATAAATGGTGTACGGCTCGGCCAGCCCGTTCCAGGCAGCCAGATCGCGCGGGGTGATGTTGTGGATGCGGGCCAGCGCATACAGCGTGTCGCCGCGGCGCACGACAGCAGTCTGGCCCGGCTTGGCCACCGAGGTCTGTGGCGTGCTGTGGGCCACGCCGCCCGAGCCCGAGGGCCGCACCACGGTGGCAGTGCCGCAGGCGCTCAGCGCCGACACCACCAACAGCAGCGCGCCGGTGCGCACTCCCTTGCTCAAACGATCAGCACTCATGCGAACTTCGACCTCCATACAAGCCAGGCGACCAGCACGACCACCAGCGCGGTCGCGATCCAGCCCAGCGGTTCAATCCAACGGCGCAGCGCAGCTTCCGCACGCGGCCCGCCAATACGAATGACCGCCGCCAGCACGTACACGCGCTTGCCACGGCCGATCAACATGCTCAGGAAATACTGCGGCAACGGCACGCCGACGATACCCGATGCCCATGTGAAGACCTTCATCGGGATCGGCATGAAACCGCCCAGCACCAGGAAGGTGAACACCGCCCAGGGCGACTCGGCCATCTTGGCCTGCACGATGGCGATGCCGCCTTCGATGCTGCCCAGCATGCCCATCGCGGCGAACGCCGGCTTGAGCGCTTCAAAGGCGAAATGGCCCAGCGCATAGCCGACCAGCGCACCGGCCATCGAGCCGGCCAGGCTGAGCGTGGCGAACCACCAGCCGCGCTTGGGCTGGGCCACGCACATCGGTGCCAGCATCACCTCGGGCATCACCGGGAAGATGATCGCCTCGATGAAACTCAGCACCGTGAGATAGGTCGGGGCGCGCTCGTGCGCGGCCCACTTCATTGCCCGCTCGTACAGCGGACCAAAAATCTTCATGACGCAACGCTCCTTGGAATCAGTCCAGCATGCCAGACAGCAACGGTACGAACGTGACCGGTGCCAGTACCCGCTGTTCGACACTGCCGTCATCGCGACGGGTCAACTGGATCAGCGACTGCGCGCCCGGGCCACCGACCGGCGCGACCAGGCGGCCGCCCACGGCCAGCTGCTCGACCAGCGCATCGACCAGCGCTGGTGCCGCCGCCGTCACAACGATCGCATCGTAAGGGCCGTGCTCAACCCAACCGACACGGCCGTCGTCATGCTTGCTGCGGATGTTCATGCCCAGCGCACGGAAACGCTTGCGCGCCTGGCGCAGCAGATCACCGATGCGCTCGACCGTGTACACCTCCAGCCCGATCGCGCCCAGCACGGCGGCCTGGTAGCCCGAGCCGGTGCCCACTTCCAGCACCGTCTTCGGCGCGGACTGCAGCACCGCTTCGGTCATGCGCGCTACCACCCAGGGTTGCGAAATGGTCTGGCCATGCCCGATCGGCAGCGCGGTGTCTTCATAGGCACGCGAGGCCAGTGCTTCATCGATGAACAGGTGGCGCGGCACCACACGGATCGCATTGAGGGTGGCTTCGTCGGTGATGCCGGCGTCGCGCAGGCGATCGACCAGACGGTCGCGGACCCGCTGCGAGGTCATGCCGATACCGACCGCTTCGGGCTGCAGGCGCAGGCGCGGGCTCATGAAGGCTGGTCCAGCGCGTCGGTGAGCCCGGCCACCCAGCTGGCCACCTTCTCCAATGCCTGGTAACGGGTGAGGTCGACCTGGATCGGCGTGATCGAGATGTAGCCGTTGCGGACCGCGTGGAAATCCGTGCCGGGGCCGGAATCCTGCTCACGTCCGGCCGGCCCGATCCAGAACACTTCATTGCCGCGCGGGTCGCGCTGGGCAATGCAGCCTTCGGCACGGTGGCGGTTGCCCAGCCGGGTGACTTCAAAGCCCCGGACCTCGCTCCACGGCAGGTCCGGCACGTTGACGTTGAGGATGGTGTCGGCCGGCAGCGGGTCGGCCTTGAGCCGGGTCACGATCTCGACCGCGGCGCGGGCCGCCGTTTCAAAGTTGCGCGGTTCGTGGTTGTGCGTGACCAGCGACATCGCCACCGCGGGCAGGCCCAGGAAGCGCCCTTCCATCGCCGCCGAGACGGTGCCGGAGTAGATCACGTCATCGCCGAGGTTGGCGGCATTGTTGATGCCCGATACCACCATGTCCGGCTCGTACTCGAGCATGCCGGTCAGGGCCAGATGCACGCAGTCGGTCGGCGTGCCTGCCACCGAGCAGGTGTAATGGTCGATGCGCTTCATGCGGATCGGCAGGTCCAGGGTCAGCGAATTGCTGGCGCCGGAGCGATCACGATCGGGGGCGACCACGGTCACTTCATGACCGGCGTCACGCAATACCGTGGCGAGCATCTTGATGCCCGGCGCATCGACACCATCGTCGTTGCTGACCAGAATCCGCATCTGCGATTTAACCGCTTGATTTTTCAAGACTTCGATTCCATCACTTCCCACTGTTGGCGGCGGTGGCCCTGCCCCTTCCGGAGCGGGACGACCGCGCAAGTGCGTCAGCTATTGTGCCGCAAGCGGACAGATCGTCCTACCCCGATAACGGTAGGCATCGCCTCGTCCGCCCATTAGGCTGTACGCATGTCACATCCTGAAGACGAAGATCCCGCAGCCCTGTTCCGGGCCGCCATCGGCGAGGTCAAACCGCTGCGCAAGGTGGTGACTGCGCCGCCAGCCACGCCGCGGCCGAAACCGCGCGCGCGGATGGCCGAGCAGGATGAACAGGAGGCCCGCGGGGAATTCGCCCGGCTGCTGCGCGACAGCAGCCCGCTGGAGGCCGGCGATACCGCCAGCTACCGGCGCGAGAACCTGCCGCCGCGGATGTTCCAGCGGCTCAAGCGTGGGCAGTATTCGGTGCAGGACGAACTGGACCTGCATGGTGCGACGGTGGCCCAGGCCGAGACGCTGGTGCGGCAGTTCCTGGTGGAGGCCCACGCGCATGAGTACGGCTGCGTGCGCATCATCCACGGCAAGGGACTGCAATCCGATGGCGGCGCACCCGTGTTGAAGAATCTGGTCGATCGGCTGCTGAGGCTGCGCAACGACGTGCTGGCATTTCATTCCGCGCCCGCCGGCCAGGGCGGCACCGGCGCGGTGCTGGTACTGCTGAGCAACCGGTAACGCCTGCCCCGGAATCACCCCGCCCCACACGCGCGGGGTAGAGCCGACCGTTGGTCGGCTGAGCACCCTGCCGCAGATGCACGGGGTAGAGCCGAGGGGGGGGGGGGGGGGGGGGGGGGGCGCGCCACGCGGGGCGGGGGAGGGGGGGGGGTGGGGAGGGGGGGGGGGGGGGCGGGGGGGGGGGGGGTAGGCG